>JAXMFB010000009.1:0-160770 GCA_046347945.1 Burkholderiaceae bacterium | reverse complement strand
GACGGGTGGTCAACGTGGCATCCACGGCAGGATTGACGGGCATGCCGTACGTCACCGCCTATTGCGCGGCCAAGCATGCGCTGGTCGGCTTCACGCGCGCGCTCGCGATGGAGACTGCCCGCAAGGGGATCACCGTCAACGCGGTGTGCCCCGGGTACTCCGATACCGACATCGTCGGCGACGCGCTCGCGAACATCGCCGCGAAGACCGGTCGCTCGCGCGACGAGGCGCTCTCGAACCTGGTGGCGCACAATCCGCAGGGGCGCCTGATCCAGCCCGAGGAGGTCGGCGAAACGATCGGCTGGCTGTGCAGCGAAGCCGCTGCGTCGGTCACCGGTCAGAGCATCGTCATCGCGGGCGGCGAGTTGATGCCGTAGATCGGGCGGCCGTTTCCGCGCGTCAGCGGCGCGACAGCGCCATTGCGAAGATCAGGATCGCGCCGATCGCGATGGTTTGCGCATAGGCGCCTACCTGCATCAGGTTCATGCCGTTCTGGACCAGGACGATCAGCAGTGTGCCGATCACGACCTTGAGCGTGCGGCCGAGGCCGCCGGACAGGCTCACCCCGGCGATGACGCACGCGGCGATCGATTCGAGCGGCAGGCTCGCGCCGATGTTCGATTCGCCCGTGTCGAGACGGGCGGTCAGGAGCAGTCCGGAAAGCGCGGAGAGCAGGCCGGCGATCGCGAACGCACCGATGGTCACTCGCGTGGTGCGCACGCCCGAGAGCTCGGCGGCGCGCAGGTTTCCGCCGGTCGCGTAGAGGTGACGCCCGTAGCGGGTCCACTCCAGGAGCACGTAGATTGCGATCGCGACTGCGACCGCGATCAGCGATGGCACGGGAAGGCCTGCGATTCGGCCGAAGCCGAAGATCTCGCCGAACGCCGGAGGCAATCCGTAGACCGGGACGCCGCCGCTGACCAGCAAGGTCAGGCCGAAGGCCACCGACGACATGCCCAGCGTCATCATGAATGCCGGGATGCGCAGTACCGCGGTGCCGAAGCCGTTGAGCAAGCCGATCCCCACGCCCACCGCGACGCCCGCCGCACTGCCGGCGGCGATCGCCAGCCCCGGCGATTCGGGCCAGGCTGCGTGCGCGGCGGCCATGACGGTCGCGCCGACCACCGAGGCCAGGGCGACGACCGTTCCGACCGACAGGTCGAGGCCCCCGCCGATCAGCACGACGAGTTGCGCCAGCGAGACGATCATCAGGTAGACCGACTGGCGCGACACGTTGATCAGGTTGTCGGCGGTCAGGAACCCGGGCGCCTCCAGCGAGAACACGGTGACCGCGAGCGCGAACAGGACCGGAAGCACGATGGCCTCGCGGTGTGTCGCGAGCCAGGCGCGTGCGCTGGCCTGAGAAGGAGCCGTGGAGCGAACGGGGGCGTGCGGGGACATCGATGCGGCCACTTCGATCTTCATTCGAAGAACTGTTCGAGGATGCGCTGTTCGTCGTAATCGCCGCGCCCGAATTCCGCGGCAAGGCGCCCGCCGCGCATCACGAGAAGGCGGTGCGACAGGCCCATCAGCTCCGGCAGATCGGACGAGACGAGCAGGATGGCTGCGCCGTTGGCGCTCAGGCCTGCGAGGTACTCGTAGATCGAATGACGCGCGCCCATGTCGACGCCGACCGTCGGCTCGTCGAACAGGTAGACACCGACGTCCTGGCCGAGGCCCTTGGCGAGCAGCGCCTTCTGCTGGTTGCCGCCCGAGAAATTGCCGATGGTCTCGCCGACGCGCCCGATCGGGAAATCGACCCGCTTCGAGAGCCGGCCGACCATTTCCGACTCCCGGCGGCGGCGCAGCAGGCGGCCCGCGATGTGGCCGAAAGACAGCGAGGACAGCGCGATGTTCTCGCGTGCCGGGCGCATCATCACAAGGCCGTCGCGTTTGCGATCGGGAGGCGAATACCAGACGCCCGCAGCGATGGCGTCGGCCGGGTGGCGAAACCTGCGGCTTCGTCCGTCGACCAGCAATTCACCCGCGGCGATTCGCTGCAGGCCGAAGCATGCCTGCGCGAGTTCGCTCTTTCCACAGCCGACGAGTCCGGCCACGCCGACGATTTCGCCGGCGCGGACTTCCAGGCTCGCATCGATGACCGATTCGTGCGCGGTCGACAGTCCCCGAAGGGCGAGGCGGACGGGTGCCTGTGTTGCGACCGGCACCGAGGACGGGTAGATATCGGACAGCGCTCGACCCGTCATGAGTTCCACCAGCCGCGACTCCGGCGTGTCGGCCGGAACCGTGGCGACCAGCTTGCCGTCGCGCAGGACCGTCACGTCGTCGCCGATCAGCGGGATCTCGTGCATGCGATGCGTGATGTAGAGGATCGCGGTGCCGCCCGCGCGCAGCCTCCCCATCAGCGCGAACAGCGCCCTGGTGTCGTGCTCGGACAGCGAGGCCGTCGGCTCGTCGAGGATCAGCACGCGCGGATCCTGCCGCACGGCCTTGCAGATTTCCACCATCTGCTGCTTGCCGCGCGCGAGCAGCTCGATCGGAGTGTCCGGATCCAGGTCGAATCCGAGCTGGGCGATCACGCGCCGCGCCTGGGCGCGAGCCGACGATTTCGACAACAACCCGGTGGTGCCGACCGGTTCTTCGCCGAGGGTGATGTTCTCCGCCACGGTGAGATGCGGAATCAGCGAGAACTCCTGGAACACTGCGCGCACACCGTGGGCGCGCGCTTCGCTGACCGAGTGGAATATGCCCCGATGCGAACCGGTCTCGATGGTTCCGGCGCTGGGCTCGTTGGCCCCCGCGATCATCGAGATCAGGGTCGACTTGCCGGCGCCGTTCTCTCCGAACAGCACGTGCACCCGCCCGGCCATGAAGTCGAGGCTGGTCGGCGACAGTGCCAGGTTGGATCCGTAGCGTTTGCTCAGCCCGCGAACGCTCAGTGCAGGCTCGTTCGTGCGCGACGCGTGCCCAACGGTGGCGCAACGATCCGTTGCGACGGGCGTCACATTCTGGCCCCGGCGGTCGCAGTCCCCGGGACTGCGCGGACGAACGGAATCACTTCCCGACCTTGAACACCGGCTTGAATCCCGCCGGTGCGAGCACCGTGTCGGTCTTCAGCGTGCCGATGTCGTCCTTCGTGTACATCCGTCCGATCGGCCCGACGTCGCGCAGCACCTCCTTGCCCTCGATCAGCCGCACAGCCTGGTCGACGGCGATGCGGCCGACAAGCACGACCGGTGCCATGTTGGAGGCTTCAATCGACTTGTTCTTCAGGCCCTGGTACACGCCCGGGGTGAGGTAGACCGACACCACCTTGACTTTCGAGCTCAGGCCTCGTGCGCGCAGGACCGGCACTGCCGCTTCGGCCGTTACCGCCGTGCCGGCGACGTAGTCGATGTCCTTGTGCGTCTGCAGGATGTCCTCGACGAGGCGCGCCTGGACCTCCTTTCCGGTGTCGCCGTACTTCGTTTCGGCGATCTCGACGGCGCTGTCCTTGATCGCGTCGCGAAACCCGCTGTTGAACAACTCGACCCAGCCGGCGCCGGCCGGCCCGGGGAGCCAGGCGACCCTGACCGTCTTGCTGCCCTTCGGATGCTTCTCGGCGAGGTAGCGGCCTGCACGGTAGCCCTCGTCGCGCGGCAGCGTCAGCGACCGGGCGCCGACGTCCTTCGACGTCATGCCGTTGTAGGCGTCGACCACCGGAATGTTCTTCCGCTTGAGTTCCGCGACCAGGTTGCCGAGGCCGTCCTGCGAGATCGCGCCGACGATCACCGCCTTGGCGCCGCCGGCCACGCAATTCTCGATCTGCGAGATCTGGTTGTTCAGCTGGGTGAAGCCGCCGGCGTCGAGGACGACAACGCGCACGCCGAGGCGCTTCGCTTCCTCGACGATCCCGTAGTTGGCGGCCAGCCAGAACGAGTCCTTCAGGTGGGGAAACGATACGCAGAGGTTCCAGGGCTCGGCGGCCTTGGGCAGCGCGACGTAGTCGACCTGCGAGACCTTTCCGTCGGCCGAGGTCGAGTTCACCGGAAGCGGATACCAGTCGGCGGCGAGCGTGGCGGCCGGTGCGGCCAGGACGGTGGCCAGGGCCAGGGATGCCAGGAGGCGGGGGCTTGTCATGTCGGGTTCTCGTCGAGCAGGGTGGAAGGGGATGGGAGCCGTCGATACGCGGGATCAGGAACGCGTGCGCGCTAGCGGATGGCCGGTACGCAACTTGCCGAACGCGTAGCCCTGAAGGTGGGCCGCGCGCGTCACCAGCACGAACTTGATCGCCCATCCCGCCACCAGTGCGAAGACGCCTGCTGCGGCGTTCGACACGGTCGTGACGGCTCCGCCGGTGGTCAGCGCAAGAGCCAGCAGGATCACGGGCACCGCCGTGCCGGACACGAGCAGTGGCGCGTGAAGGCGCGCGACCAGCGCCAGCGTCGGTTCGGGGGCGCCGTCGCCTTTCAAGGCCGCCCGGTATCGGTGCCAGGCCAGCGCGCGCGCTGCGAGGCACCCCAGCAGCAGCCACCCGAGCCAGGCGGGTGTCCGCCCGGACAGCGCGAGAAGCGCGAACGCGAGTCCTGCACCCTCGGCCAGACCGGTGGCGAGGACGAACGGGACGATCGCCCGCTGTCGCCAGGCTGGTACGCCGCGTGCCGCCCGCAGGATCCGGGCCTGGCAGTAGAGGAAGGCGAGCCCGCCGACCCCGGATGTCGCGAGCATCGTGGGAACACCCAGCGCCAGGCCGGCGACCGCGAGCACGAAGGTGGCCGACGCGACGAAGGCTTCGCGCGTCATCCATGATCTTCTGCGGATGCCAGAACACGTTGAGCATGCGCTACGGCCGGCCGATCTCGAGCCACACGCAACCCAGTCCCGCGCCGATCAATGCCAGCGCCAGCAGCAGCAGCGCCGAGGCGACGGCGCGGCCGCCGTCGATGAACACAGCCAGTGCAAGCAGCGCGCCGCCGGTTCCGCCGAACACGAAATTGCAGGCGGCGCGCCAGTCCCAGTGCCGCTGCAGGATCCGGGCGAACCTGATCACGTCCTTTCCTTGTCCCACAGGTAATAGAAGCCCGGATCCGTGCCCAGTTCCTCGTGCATCTGGAACCATGGGTTGCCCGAAAGCAGTCTCGAGACGTTGCTGTCCGGATCCTCGATGTCGCCGAACGTGAGCGCATCGGCGATGCAGGCATTGGCGCAGGCGGGCGACGCCTCCGGATCGACGCCTGGGGTCAGGCCCTTCGCCTTGCCGGCGTCGATGCGGTCCACGCAGAAGGTGCACTTCTGCGCGACCCCGAGCAGGCGGTCGTCGAAGCGCATTTCCTCTGTCCGGGTGGGCGCGCCGTAGGCGAACGCCGGCTTCTCGACCTTGTATCGCGCCTGGTAAGGGCAGGCCACCGCGCAATACGCGCACCCGATGCAGATGTCGTAGTCGATCGTGACGATGCCGTCGTCGCGCTTGCGCGTGGCGGTGCTCGGGCAGACGTCGAGGCACGGAGGATCGGAGCAGTGCTGGCACCCCACCGGCATGAACGCGCGCTCGGTGTCGGGGTACTCGCCCATCTCGACGTCGAGCACCTTGCGCCATTGCACGCCCGGGGGCGTCGCGTTCGTGAGCTTGCAGGCGGCGGTGCAGGTCTGGCAACCGACGCAGCGCCGCAGGTCCGCGACCATCACGTAGCGGGTCATCGGGCGCGCTCCACGAGCCGGATGCGGACGCGGACCGCGTCGATCGACGACCCGGTGCCGTCGATCAGGTCCATCGACATCGGAACCAGGTCGTTCAGGCTCGGCATCGGGATGTCCTTGGCGAACGGCGTCTTCCAGTGGCCGAACTGGCCGATCATGACGATCACGTCGGGACGCACGCCTTGGCGCAGGAGCGCCCGCCCGCGTGTCTGGCCGACCGGCGACGTGACTTCGATCGTGTCGCCCTCGCCGATGCCCATCCCTTCGGCCTTGCGCGCGTTGATCATGATCCCGCTGTGGCCCGCCACGTTCTCGGCCACTTCGCGCATCAGCTGGATCCCGACGTTTCCGCCCCATGCGTACTGCATGCTGCGCGCGGTGAGCAGCCAGAACGGGAAGTCGGCGATGTCCACGTGGAAGTTGCGCCGGTAGACCTCGCCCCACAGCGCGTTGAGATCCTTCCACTCCGGAAGCGCTTCGTAATCGTGGACCTGCAGATCCCACCAGTCGATGCCGTTCTCGTGCAGGCGGTTGGCGAGTTGGCGGCCGATGCGCATCACGCGCTCCTGGTACGGCAACTCGAAGCGACGTTCGAGCTCGACCATGCGCGGGTACAGGTACCAGTTCAACCTCGGGAACGGCTTCAGGCGGTAGCCGTGCTCCTTGAACCATTCCAGCCCGTCGGAGGCAGCGCCATCGGTGACGTCGACACTCGCTGCGCGGCAGACCGCGTTCCAGATCTCGTCGACCTCGTGCGGCTCGTCGGCGTCGAGCGAGAAATCGTAGGTGTCGGTCTTGAGCGGCAGCCCGCAGACACCCTGGTTGATCATCGTGTTGAACTCGCGCAGCAGGCCGGTGCGGCGCGCGAGTTCCGTGGCGATCCAGGTGAACTCGCGCGTCTCGCCCTGTGGTTCCACGACGGGCTGGCGAAGTACCCAGCCACGCGACTCCCAGAATTGCTCCTCGTAGCGCGTGCCTCCGATCCGTACCAGCTGCGTGCCTTCCAGGTCGGTGCGGTCGGGGAGGAGGATGTCTGCGAAATGATTGGTTTCGTCGTGCGTGTAGGCGAACGCGACCATGAACGGGAATCGCGCGATCGTCTCGCCCAGGCGCGTCGTCTCGGAGAACGAGATCAATGGGTTGCAGCGATAGACTAACCACACTTCGGGCGGATTCGGCACCGGCCAACTCGGCGCGCCCCGTCCCTGCAGCCGAAGCCAGGTCAGCGAAGTCGAGCCGACGGCCTGCGCATAGGGGCCGTTCCCGGTGCCGGGAATCAGCGTGCTGTACGCGTGCCGCACCGTCGGCCTGGAGATCCAGTGCTCCCGGTCGGTCGGATGAAACGGGTAGTCGAGAAAGCCGTCGGGGCCGGGGGACACCGTCGCCCACCGGTCGTGGTCGAGCCAGGGCTTGGACAGCAGCACGGTCGTGCCGAGAAGGCCCCCGGGCACCTCGAGGCCGCCGACCAGCACCATCAGGACCGTGCGCGCCCAGACGCACTCGTACGAGCCCCAGCCGTTGTTGACCGACTTGCCGATCGAGACGGCGACTGGCCGCAACGGCAACGTGCGGCCTGCGACCTCGATCGTCTCGCCGATGCGCGCGTGCGAAAGGAATTCGTTGGCGATGCGGCGGATCGTGCTCGCCGGGACGTCGCAGATCGGCGCGGCCCATTCGGGCGTGTGGCGCGCGACGTGCGCCATCAGCTTCGCGTGCGCGGGCACTGCGTCGACGCCTGCGTGGCGCCAGACCTCGTCGTCGGCACCGCGCTCGATCGCGTCGATGCTGAAGGTGCCGGTCAGCGCCGGCTCGATCCCGGCGGCGTCGTACGCGACGGCGCGCGCGGTGAGCAGGTCCCAGACGAGCGGCTTGTCGCTCTCGGGGTCGCGCAGATAGTAGCCGTGCGGGCCGACCAGGTACGGCGACGCTGTCCGGTGCTTCAGGAACGGGGCGTCGAGATCGCCGAGCGGATGCTCGTGCAGCAGCACGTTGACCATCGCGTAGAGGAAGGCCGAATCGGTCTTCGGCCGGATCGGGATCCACTCCTTGGCCTGGGCCCCGGTGACCGACAGGTGCGGCTCGATCTGCACGCGCTTCATGCCCCGCACGCGCGCGTCGGCGCCGCGGCGCACGCTGGTGACCCCGCCCGAGGTGTCGATGTTCAGCCCGAACGACACGACGTACTCGACCAGGGGCGTATCGGGGCAGACGGTGAAGCCGCGGTGCCAGAGTTCGCCGTACAGGTGCTCGGTGTGCTTGCACTTGACCGTGCCGCCGGCGCCCAGGCTCATGTCGATCGGGCCCCAGGCCGCGAAGAACGCGGGGAACGCGCCCATGAACATGAGCGGGGTACCCGCGCCACCGGTGCTGAACGCGAACTTCGGGTCGCCGTTCTCGTCGAGCAGGCCGGCGTGGCGGATCGCGCCGAGCTTCTGCGCGATCGTGTCCAGCGCCTCGTCCCAGCCGATCGGCACCCAGCCAGGATCCTCGTCGCGGCCCTTGCGCGGATTCGTGCGCTTCATCGGCTGCAGCAGCCGGTTCGGGTTGTAGATCTTCTGGATCAGCCCATAAGGCTTGACGCAGATCTTGCCGTCGGCCGGGTGAACACCCCGCGCGTCGAAGTTGGGTTCGACCTTGGTCGCCACGCCGTCGACGACCTCGACCCTCAGGAGATCAGGGCCGTTCACGCACTGGTAGCAGTAGGTGGGCACCGTCTTGCGAGTGCCGGCGATCGGTTGCGTCATCGTCGCGCCATCCTGCGCGGCGTCCATGCCGCGTACGCGACACGCTATTCCGGCGGGCGGCAAGCGGCTATCCGATAACTCCGCGGTTGATCCGGACAGAGCGGCAAAGTCAGGCCGCGGCGCGCGCCGGGATCGGCGTCGCCGGGCCGCGCCGACGGGCGGTGCTCAACGCCGGCGCGAGGTCGCGAGGATGGAACGGATCAGCCCGGGCGGCTGGCCGTGCCGGTACAGGGTCGTCATCAGGCGCATGTACGGATCGACGTGCGTGAAGAATGCGCGATAGCCTTCGCACAGGTGATTCGATCCGGGCTCACCCTCGGGCCCGGTGCCGAAACGATGCTTCGGGCAACCCCCGTGGCAGGCGAACCTCACTGGACAGTCTCGACAGCGATCGGGTATCCGATCGCGCTTGGCCAACCCGAACGCGACCTGACGCGGGTCGTCGACGAGCCGGGCGAGCGCGGTCTCGCGCACGTTGCCGAGGCGGTACTCCGGGTAGACGTAGTGGTCGCACGCATAGACCGATCCGTCGTGCTCGATCGCCAGCGCACGGCCGCAGGTCTCGCCATGCACGCAGACGCCGCCGGGCAGGCCCAGCCATCGGCCGAGCGCGTCATCGAACTGCTGCACCTGCACGTTTCCGGCTTCGCGCCGGACCCAGCGGTCGAAGATCGCGATCAGGAAGGCGCCCCAGTCGGCGCCGTTGACCGACCAGTCAGTGGCCCGCGCAGGGCTGGGCGCGACCGGCGTCGGCGCCCCCAGCGACAAGCCGGTTTCGCGCTCGGTGGCGCCGGGCACGCGTTCGACGACCGGAATGAACTGCAGGTGGCGCGACCCGGCGTCGAGCAGGAACCGGTAGACCTCGAGCGGTTCGCCGGCGTTCGCGCGACTCACACAAGTCAATGTATTGAACTCGACCTTGTGGCGGTGCAACACTGCCAGCCCGCGCATGGCGGTCGTCCAGCTGCCGCGCCCGTGCGGACCGATGCGGCTGCGGTCGTGGAGCGCTCTTGGGCCATCGAGGCTGATGCCGACCAGGAAGTCGTTGTCCGAGAGGAACGCACCCCATTCGTCGTCGAGCAGGGTTCCATTGGTCTGCAGCGCGTTCCGGATCGTCTTGCCGTTCGCGAACCTGCGCTGAAGGTCGATGGCCTTGCGGAAATACTCGACGCCGAGCAAGGTCGGCTCGCCGCCCTGCCAGGCGAAGTCGACGTGGGCGCCGGGCTGCGACTCGATGTATTGACGAACGAATTCCTCGAGGATGGAGTCGTCCATGCGCCGCGTCGTGCGCGAGGGGAAGATCGCATCCTTCTCCAGATAGAAGCAGTAGCGGCACCGCAGGTTGCACAGCGGACCGACTGGCTTGGCCATCAGGTGGAAGGGGAGGTTCGCCGGCAAGACGATCGCTCCTGGCTGAATGCTTGACACTATCAATTCAACGATTGATGATGTCAAGCATCTAGTCGACCCCGACGAAAATGAAGCAGACCGTGCCAGATCGAGAGCGTCTCGCAAGGTTATTCACGTTGCAGGTGCGCCGCTTCAACGTCCTCTACACGAGAGCTAGTACGATCATCTTCCGCCGCGACTACGGGCTCACCCTGAACGAATGGCGAACGCTGTCGGCGGCGTGGTTGCACGGTAACCCCGGGGTCACGCTGACGCAGTTGGCGGACGAGGCCGGCTTCGACGCGGGCCTGGCCTCCAGGCTGGTTGCGTCGCTGGTCCGGAAGGGGTTGCTCACCCGGGTCTCGCAGGCGCGGGATGCGCGGTTCGTCGACGTTCGACCGACCGGGCGCGGTAGTCGACTGGCGCGACGTGTCTTCGGGCTTTCCGTGCAGCGCAACGAGCGGCTGCTGTCGCGGCTTTCGCCCGGGGCGCGTGATTCGCTCGAGACCTCGATGCATGTGCTGATCGACGAGGCGCAGGCGATGCTCGACGATGCGTCAGCCGGAGCCAGGGGGCGCAGGCCGACCGCAGCGAGGGGACGATGAGCGAGGCTGCTGCGGCGGAGACGATGGTGCGCCGGCCGAACTTCCTGGTCTTCGTGACCGATCAGCAGCGCGCCGATCACCTCGGCTGCTACGGAAACCGTTGGCTGCACACGCCGAACATCGACTCGATCGCGCGGCGCGGTGTCGCGATGGACCGCGCCTACGTCGCATCGCCCGTCTGCATGCCCAACCGGTCGACGCTCATGACCGGACGCATGCCCTCGGTGCACGGCGCGCGCCACAACGGCATCGCACTGTCACTGCAGTCCGTCACGTTCGCCGACCTGCTTGCGGCGACGGGCTACGCGACCGCGATGGTCGGGAAGTCACACCTCCAGAATTTCACCGGCATGCCTGCGGTGTGGCGCGGCGAGGCGGTGTCTGGCCTGCCGCCGCCGGCGGCGCTCCAGGAGGCGCGACGCCAGCAACCGGGGGACTACCTGCAGGAAGACCTCGGGCGCTGGCGCGGCGACGACAGTTTCGAGCCCGAGCTGCCGTTCTACGGATTCCAGCATCTGGATCTCGCGGTCGGCCACGGTGACGAAGTCGACGGCCACTACGGACGCTGGCTGCGCTCGCGCGCTCCCGATCTCGACCGCGACCGGCTCGGTGATCCGCGCCGTCGCGGCGAGGGCCTGGCCCTGGAGCAATCGTGGCGTACCCCGCTGTCCGAGGATCTCTACCCGACGAGCTGGGTCGCCGAACGCGCGATCGCGCGGCTGCGGCAGTTCGCCTCGTGCGGCGAGCGGCCGTTCCTCCTGTACTGCTCCTTTCCCGATCCGCATCATCCCTTCACGCCGCCGGGACGCTATCGCGAGATGTACAGCCCGCAGGACGTGCTGCTGCCTGAGTCGTGGCGGCAGGGTCATGAGGCCGCGCCGCCGCACGTGCGCTGGCTTCGCGCCCAGCGCGACGGCGGTCTGGCGGTCAGGCACACGCCGGCCGTGTATGCCTGCACCGAACGCGAGGCGCGAGAGGCGCTCGCGCTCAGTTTCGGAATGATCGCGATGATCGACGACGGAGTCGGCGCCGTGCTCGATTCGCTGGAGCGACTGGGGTTCGCCGAGACGACCATCGTTGTGTTCACGACCGATCATGGCGAATTCCTGGGAGATCACCAGCTGATGCTCAAGGGGCCGATTCACTACCAGTCGCTGATCCGCACCCCTTTGATATGGGCGGACCCTCGATATCCGGGACAGCATGGCCGGCGCAGCAGCGCGCTGTGCGGCACGCTGGATCTGGCGCGGACCATCCTCGAGGCGGCCGGCGTGGCGCCATTCAACGGCATGCAGGGCGCCTCGCTGGGGCCGGTGCTCGCCGGTTCCCGGTCGCGGCATCATGATGCGGTGCTGATCGAGGAGGAGGGCCAGCGAACTTACCTCGGGTTCGATGGTCCGGTGCGCATGCGTACCCTCGTCACCGATCGCCATCGGCTCAGCGTCTACGAAGGAGCGGCCTGGGGCGAGCTCTACGACCTCGACGACGACCCTCACGAAATGCGCAACCTCTGGGACGCGCCCTCGGCGGCGGCGATACGGGCCGACCTGGTCGGCCAGCTTGCGCAGCAGATGATCGCAATGGCCGATCGAAGTCCGCTGCCGACGCATCTGGCCTGACGCGAAGCGATTCGATCGGGCCTGAACAGGAGGAGAGGATGCAGTTGCGGCAGATCGGACACGCGTGGGCGCTGGTCATGGGCGTTCTCTGCGGCGCGGCGCCGGTTGGCGCGGAGACCTGGCCGACACGCCCCGTGACGCTCATCGTCGGGGCGCCCGCCGGCAGCGGATCCGATGCGTATGCGCGCGTTATTGCGGAGCAGATGGGCAAGACGCTCGGGCAGCGCGTGGTCGTCGACAACAAACCGGGCGCCACGGGGAGCATCGCGGCCGAGCAGGTGCTGCGCACCGGCGCTGCCGGCTATTCGCTATGGGTCGCCAATCAGGGCGTGACCGAAATCTCCCCCAGCGTCTATTCGGCCCTGCGATGGCGGGTCGACGACTTCGTTCCAGTCATTCGCGGGGTGCAGGCGCCTTTGGTGCTGGTCGCTTACGCCGGGCTCGGCGTGACGAGTCTCGCCGAACTCGTTGCGTGGCTGAAGGCCAATCCGCGCCGGGCCGCGTATGCCTCCTACAGTCCCGGTACGCTCTCGCACCTGCTCGGCCACAGGTTCGGCCAGGCGATCGGCGTCGAGCTTGCCCACGTCGGATACAAGGGGTCGCCAGCGCAGCTCACGGACATCGCCTCCGGCGAGGTGCCGTTCGGCTTCGCCCAGATCCAGACGGCGGCTGCGCTCATCAAGGCCGGCAAGCTCGTGCCGCTCGCCACGACCGGGCCGCAGCGTTTCAGGCTGCTCGCCGATGTCCCCACGGCTGCCGAGCTGGGCCATCCTGACCTGACCGCGACGATCTGGTTCGGACTGTTCGCTTCGGCCGCTACGCCGCCAGACACGCTGCGCCGCATCGTCGAGGCTGCGGCATCGGCGCACGCGGATCCCGATGTCCGGACAAGGCTTGAAGCGCAGGGGCAGGAGGTTTCGGGGGAAACCGGCGCCTCGTTCGCGCAAAGCGTGCGTGTCAATGCCCGTCGTTGGGGACAGCAGGCCCGGTCGGCGGGGCTGACCCCGTCGGAGTGATCCGGCCGTGCCTGCCGACGTCTCCGATGTCGTCGTCGTCGGCAGCGGGATCAACGCGCTGGTGTGCGCGGCGATGTTGTCCGCCGCTGGACGTTCGGTCACGGTTCTGGAACGCAATCGAGTGGCGGGTGGCTGCATTCGTTCCGAAGAGCTGCTCCCGGGGTACCTGCACGACGTCATGGCGTCCTGGTATCCGCTCTTTGTGCAGGGGCCCGCGTATGCGGTGCTGAAGACCGAACTCGACCAGGCCGGACTCCGGTTCCTGAAAGGCGACTACGCGACCGGGCTGGCGATGCCGGATGGACGCGGGCTGGCCTTGCGCTGCGGCGTCGGCGACGCCATCGACCGGATCGACGCAGTCGCACCGGGCGATGGCGCCGCGTTCGGGGGTATGGCACGCCAGCTGTTCGGCGCGGATGCCGCGCTCACCTTCGGACTTCTTGGTGAGGATCCGCATCGATGGTCGGCGATCGGCCTGCTGGCGCGCGAGTGGCGCCGGCGCGGCACCGAAGGGCTGCTGGGATTCTGCGCCGACTCGCTGGAGACGTTCCGCTGCTGGGCAGAACGGTCGCTTCGTTCCGACCTTGCCCGAGCGCTGATGGCGCCCTGGGTGCTTCACACGGGCCTCGGACCGGATGACGCCTGCTCCGGAATGACGGGCCGCGTCGCGTTCGCTACGACGGTCGCCCATGGCGTCGTGGTCGCGGAAGGCGGCGCCGGCGCCGTGGTCAGCGCATTCGAGTCGGCGATCGCGCGTCGTGGCGGTCGCGTCCTGACCGGCGTAGAGGTCGATCGCGTCGTCACCCACGGCAATCGCGCCACGGGGGTCATCGCATCGGGTCGATCATACGAGGCCGGGCAGGCGGTGGTCTGCAACGTGACGCCGCAGCAACTCTACGGACGGCTCTTGCCGGACGCGCCGAAGCCGGTTCGTCATAGGGCGATGGCATACCGGTTCGGCCGCGCAGACATGCAGGTGCACTTTTCGCTGTCGGCAGCGCCCCGTTGGCACGTAGCCGAATTGGGGCAGGTGCCGCTGCTTCACGTGGCCGACGGCATCGAGGGCGTCTGCCTGTCGGTTGCCGAGGCGAACAACGGACTGCTGCCGCGCGCCCCCACGCTTGCCGTCGGGCAACCGGTGACGATCGACCCGACGCGGACGCCACCCGGAGGCTGGATCCTCTGGGTGCAGGCACTCGAGATGCCGGCCCGCCTGCGCGGCGACGCGGCCCGCGAGATCGAGGTCGGCGCCGACGGCCGATGGACCGAGGCGGTCCGCGAAGCGGTCGCCGACCGGATCCAGACGCGGCTCGAATCGGTGATGCCCGGGCTGCGCCGCCTGATCCTCGCGCGCCGCGCCTTTTCGCCGGCCGATCTCGAGGCGATGAACTGCAACCTCGTGGGTGGCGATCCGTACGCCGGGGCCTGTTCGCCGGATCAGTTCCTCTGGTTGCGCCCGCTGGCCGGGGCGGGCGGTGCGTTCGGGCACCGCACGCCGTATCGCAACCTGTTCCACGTCGGCGCGTCGACGCATCCCGGTCCCGGCCTCGGCGGCGTGTCGGGCTATCTGGCCGCGCGCCGGATCGTCCGCTGAGCGCCGCCGATGCACAGTCAGTGCCTGTCGGCGCGTCGCTCAGCCATGCGCGGGTTCCGCGTCGAGCACCTCATGGGCGATCTCGCGCAGGCAATCGATCAGCTCGAGGACCGCCGGGCTCGCATCGGTGTGGCGGGCCCACACGGCACCGATCGGGAGCGCGGCTCCCGGAACGGCTATCGGCAGCACGCGCAGCATGCCCACGCGCGAGTAGTGCAATGCGAGGTGCCGCGAGTAGAAGCCGATCGCGTCGGTTTCCCGCAGGTAGGTATTGGTGGCGGTCATCGATCCCGACTCCACCAGCGCGGATGCCGTCGTCAGTCCGAGCGTCGCCAGCGCCCCTTCGACGGTCTCGCGGAAGATCGACCTGAGCGGCGGCATCACGATCGGGTAGGGCAGCAGGTCTGCGGCTGTGATTCGTCGCCGTGCTGCGAGCGGATGGCCCATGCCGCTGACGACCGCGACACCATCTCCCGGGTGGAGCTCGGCCGCCTCGAGGCCGAGCGACATCGAGGCAGGCGGAAGGGTGCCGACGACCACGTCCAGAAGCCCCTCGCGAAGCAGCGGCAGCAAACGGTCCGCGGTGGCCTCCTGGAAGCTCACTGCCGTGCCGGGCCGACGAGCCTGAAGACGGATCGCCGCCCGCGGCGCCAGCGCCGGCGCCGCGACCGGCAGCGTGCCGATCCGCACGCGGCCGGTGGATCCCGAGCGCATCTGACGCAACTCGTCGCGGGCGGCCTCGAGGTCGCGCAGCACCGAGCGCGATACCCGGACCAGGCACTGTCCGTAGGCGGTCGGCACGAGGCCTCTCGAGCCGCGTTCGAACAGGGCGACCTCGAGCCCCCGTTCGAGCTCGGCCAAGGCCTTCGAGACCGCCGGCTGGGTAATGTTGAGGAAAGCCGCGGCCTTGCCGACGTGCCGGAAGTCGTCGAGCGCGACCAGCAGTTGCATGTGCCGCGGCTTCAGGTTCGCTCTGATGTACCAGTCCAGTCTTGCCATCGCCGGCCGCCCTCGTCGAACCGACCGGAGATTACCGGAAGGTTATCGACGGCGCTGCAACATTCATTGGCTCCGCGGCGTCGCTGCTGGGATAGTCCCGGATCGCCCCCGTTCTCGAGCCTCTTGCGACGCATGTCGGATCCCAGTCGAAAACCGCTGCGCAACGTGCTGTTCGTGATGTGCGACCAGTTGCGCTGGGACTACCTGTCCTGCTACGGGCATCCGTCGCTTCACACCCCGGCGATCGACTCGCTGGCCGCACGCGGCGTGCGTTTCGACAACGCGTACGTCCAGTCCCCTGTATGCGTGCCTTCGCGGATGTCGTTCTATACGGGCCGCTACGTCGGCAGCCATGGCACGACCTGGAACCATGTTCCTTTCGCGGTCGGCGAGCAGACCCTGGGCGATCACCTCGCGCGGGCGGGCCGTCGGGCGGCGCTGGCCGGCAAGACTCATGTCGTGCCGGACCGCGAAGGCCTGCGCCGGCTCGGTATTGCGCCGGAGTCGCCCGAGGGTCGCCTGCGACTCGACGGCGGATTCGTCGAGATCGACCGCTACGACGGGCATGCGCCGCCGGGGGCCGAGTCGGGCTATGCCGACTACCTGAGGGCGCATGGCTACGACGGACCCGATCCGTGGACCGACTACGTCGTCACTGCCCTGGACGAGCACGGCGACAGGGCGAGCGGCTGGCTGCTGCGCAACGCGCACCTGCCTGCGATCGTCCGCGAGGAGCACTCCGAGACTGCGTACATGACCGATCGTGCGATCGAGTTCATCGAGGCGCAGGGCGACGAACCCTGGGTCCTGCACCTGTCCTACATCAAGCCGCACTGGCCGTTGATGGCGCCGGCGCCCTACAACGACATGTTCAGGTCCTCGAACACCGGCAGGATCATTCGCGCCGACCCCGGATCAGAGAACCCGCACCCGGTCCTGCAGGCGTATCGCAAGGCGCACGAGGACTGCATGAGCTACGGGCGCGAGGAGGTCGTCCGCCACGTCCGACCGACCTACATGGGGCTGGTCCGACAGGTCGATGACCATCTGCGGCGCGTGCTCGATTGCCTGGAGCGAAACCGCCGCATGGGCGACACACTGATCGTGTTCACCTCGGATCACGGCGACCATCTGGGCGACCACGGGCTCGGCGAAAAGGAACTGTTCTACGAGCAGGCGGTTCGCGTGCCGATGATCGTCGTCGATCCGCGTCCGGGCGCGGACGCCACGCGTGGCACCGCAATCGACGCATTCGTCGAGTCGGTCGACATCGTGCCAACCGTGCTCGACGCCATCGGACTCGATCCGGCACAGCACGTCGTGGAGGGCCGATCGCTGTTGGGGCTTGTCGAGGGTCGTGGCGAGGTCCATTGGCGCGAAGCGGTCTTCAGCGAGCTCGATTACTCGTTCCGCTCGGCGCGCCACGCGCTGGGACTGCCTGCGGATGGGTGCTACGGCTGGATGGCCCGGACGCGGCGCTGGAAATACGTCTACTGGAAGGGCATGCGCCCCCAGTTGTTCGACATGCTCCACGACCCGGACGAGTTGCTCGACCTGGGCGATGCGCCAGGCTACGACGCGGTTCGGGCCGAGATGCGGGAGCGGCTGATGGAATGGTCGCTGAACCGCAAGACGCGCGCGACGGTCGATGCCGCCCTGGTCGAACGGCGCACCGAAGACTGGCGGCGCAACGGGCTGTTCATCGGGGTGTGGTGACGCTACGGACCACGACGCCCGGGCTTGAGGGAACGTTCGACTCAGTGATTGGCGGCAAGGATTCGAAACGACAGGAGGTGACCGAGATGGCACGAATCGGAATCAGGCTCTCGATGGCCGTCCTCGGCCTGCTGCTCGCCCAGGGCGTCGCGCTGGCCCAGACGAAGTTGCTTCTGAGCACGTTCTTCCCGTCGACGCACCCGATTTATGCGGACGTAATGGTCCCCTGGGCGAAGAACGTCGAAGTCGCGACGCAGGGCCGGGTGAGGATCGAATTCGCTGCGAGCAGCCTCGCACCCCCGCCCGGGCAGCTCGACATGGTTCAGAAGGGGATCGCCGACGTGACGCTGCAATTCGCCGGCGTGGTGCCGAACCGGCTGCAGCTCGAACTTCTCACGGAGCTCCCCGGTCCGGTGTCGGATTCGGCGCGCATGTCGCAGGCGCTCTGGAGCACCCACGAGCGGTATTTCCGAAGCGCCGACCACTACAAGGGGCTGCATCTGTTGGCGCTGGTGGCGTTTCCGCCGCAGGAGTTGTTCTGCGTGAAGGAGCCCTACACGACCGTTGATCAGCTGCGCGCCGCGAAGATCGCGGCGACTCCGGGAACCGCTGCTCGCCAGTACGGCGCAATCACCAGCGGCGTCGTTGCAGGGCCTGCGGTGCGATTCTTCGAGACGGTCTCGAAGGGGATCGTCGATGCCTATGCAGGGGTGACGCCGATCGACGTGATCAGCTTCAACCTCGCTCCGAGCACGCGGTGCGCGATTCGCTTTCCCGACCTTCGCACCGCCGGATCCTTCGCGCTGGTGACGAGCGAGCGCAAGTGGAAGGAGATTTCCGAGGGCGACCGTACCGCGATCGACTCGGTGTCGGGCGCGGCGTTCGCCGCGCGGATGAGCGCGATGGACCGGGCCAATGCCGCGTCGACGCAGAAGCTGGCCGAAGGCGGCGTCAAGTTCATCGACGCGAGTCCGGAACTCACGACGGCACTCAGGAAAGCGTGGTCGTTCCTCGACGAAGAATGGATTCGGGAGACGGGCAAGCGCGGTATCGATGGCGCGGCGGCGCTGCGGTTCTATCGCGAGCAGGTGACGGGCGGCGGATCGGCGCCGCGCTAGCACGGCGGACGCGGGAGGATCCCATGCGCCCTTCCTGGCTGGGCTGGCTCGAGCGACTCGCGGGCGTTGCGCTGATCGCGATGCTTGCGCTCACGACTGCCGACGTGCTCGGGCGCTACCTGTTCGCGCGGCCGCTGGCCGGGGTGATCGAGTTGATCCAGTACGCGATGGTGATCGTCGTGTTCGCCGCGCTTCCGGTGGTCACCTCGAAGGAACAGCACATCTCGGTCGGGCTTCTCGACGGCAGGCTGCACGGCGCTGCGCGCAGGATCCAGAAAGGATTGATCGCCGTGACCTGCGCGGTCGTGCTGGCGGTGCTTTCGTGGACGCTGTTCGAGACTGCCGGATCGATGCGCGAGCAGGGTGACGTGATCGGATTCCTGCGGCTTCCCACCTTCTTCGCCGCCTACCTGATGTCGGTGTTGTCGATGGCGACGGCCGGCGTTTGCCTGGCGCAGGCTGCGTGCGCCGTGGCCGGGCGCGGTCGCGACGCCGTGGCGCATTGACGGGGCGCCGGGCACGATGCTCGTCTCGATCCTCGGCTTCATCGCGCTGTTCGCGCTCGCGTTCGTAGGCGTGCCTTTGGGCATCGCGATGATCGCGGTCGGCACCGTCGGCTTCGCGTGGTACCGGGGCATCGAGCCGGCGCTCGCGATGGCCGCGCAGCAGACAGTCGACGTGTCGATGAGTTACGGAATGTCGGTCATTCCCTTGTTCGTGCTGATGGGGGCGTTCATCTTCAAGTCGGGGATGGCCGACGACCTGTTCGGCGCGGCGCAGCGCTGGCTGGGGCATCTGCGCGGCGGCCTAGCCCACGCGGCGCTCGGCGCCTGCGCGGGTTTCGGCGCGGTCTGCGGGAGTTCGCTCGCCACTGCTGCGACGATGGCGCGCGTGGCCGAGCCCGAGATGCGCAGGCACGGCTACGACCCTGCATTCTCGGGGGCCACGATTGCCGCAGGCGGCACGCTGGGCATCCTGATTCCGCCGAGCGTTCCGATGGTGATCTACGGGATCCTCACGGAGACCGACATCGCCAAGCTGTTCGCGGCCGGCGTTGTCCCCGGCCTGCTGCTGACGCTGCTGTACATGGTGGCGGTCTGGGTCGTCGCGTTGGCGAGCCCGGCGAAAGCTGGCCGGCGCGTCGAGGCGAGCTGGCGCGAGCGGCTGGCCGCATTGCGCGGCACCGCGCCGGTGCTCGGTCTGTTCCTGGTGGTGCTGGGCGGGTTGTACGTCGGGGTCTTCACGCCGACTGAAAGCGCCGGAATCGGCGCAGCCGGCGCGCTGGGCTTCATGGTGCTCCGCAAGCGGGCCACGCGCCGCGCGGTTGGCGAGGCGCTGTCGGAATCGACGCTGCTGACCGCCGGCCTGCTGACGATCACGATCGGGGCCGGAATCTTCACCAACTTCCTGACGATCTCCGGGCTGACCGCATCGGCCGGGCTATGGGTCCAGTCGCTCGACGCCCCGCCGTTGGGCATCGTGGTGGCGATGTGCGCCGTCTACATCGTCCTTGGATGCTTCTTCGACAGTCTGGCGATGATCTTCCTGACGATTCCAGTGTTCTTTCCGATCGTCTCGGCGCTCGGGCTGGATCCAGTGTGGTTCGGGATCGTCGTCGTCATCGTCGTCGAATTGGGCTTGCTGACGCCGCCGTTGGGAATGAACGTGTTCATCGTGAAGGCGCTGATTCCGGGCGTGGGCACGTGGGAGATCTTCCGTGACATCGGCGTTTTCGTCGCTGCTGCGCTGGTCTGCCTCGCCCTGGTGCTCTGGCTGCCGCAGATCGCGCTCTGGTTGCCCTCGCTGATGGAAATGCGCGGGACACCGTGACTGCAGCGCCTGCGGATCCGATTGACGCGAATCAAGCGCATGGCATTCCTGCTTGCAGGTCGCGATCGAACCCGGCACAATTACTTTAGACTTGAACTATTTGCGCGAGGGCGGCCTGGGGGCCGACGCAGGCGCAAGGTCTGGGAGGGAGGCACGTGGCCGGTCTTTCGACGAGCACGGTCGCGGGCAGGAGCGCGCTGCACGCGTATTCGATTCTGCACACCAACGACCTCGACGAGGCGCGCGACGGCGTGTCGCGGGTGTTCTCGCCCCATGAACTGACCGTGGCGAGCGTGGAGCGCAGGCTGGACACGTGCCTGTGTCACGCATCCATGGGCGCGGTGTCGATCAATCGCCTGCGATACGGCGCTACGGTCGACATCGACGTCGGCTGCACGAACGATTTCCTGCTGGTGATGATGCCGATGGACGGGGTGTCCGACATCCGCTGCGGCGGGCAGTCGATCCGGTCCACGCCGCAACTTGCATCGGTGATATCGCCGACGCTGCCGCTGAAGATGCGCAGTCGCTACGATGCCGACCAGATCATGGTCCGCATCGATCGCGGGCTGATCGAGCGCTACTGCATGCAGTATCTTGGCCACGGGCTGCGCAGACCGGTGGAGTTCCAGCTCGGCATGGACCTGACGGCGAGCGATGGGGAAAGCTGGTGCGGGCTTATCCGCTACCTCGTCTCCGAGCTCGATCGTCCGACGAACGTGTTCACTTCCGCGCTCACGCGGGTCCACGTGGAGCACCTGGTCGTCTCGACGCTGCTGCTGGCGCAGCCCAACGTCTACCGGGACGACCTGATGCGGCCGGCGCGTCCGATCGCCCCGGCCTTCGTGAAGCGCGCCGAGGAGTTCATCGACGCGCATGCCGAGCGTCCGCTGACGATCACGGATCTCGCCGCGCACGTCGGCGTCAGCACCAGCACATTGTTCGCGGGGTTTCGCGAGTACCGCAACACCAGCCCGATCGCGTACCTGAAGGGCGTGCGCATGAAGCGCGCTCGCGACGAGTTGAAGGCCGCCTCGTCCGGTCGGGCGACGGTGACCGACGTGGCCATGCGCTGGGGCTTCACCCATCTCGGCCGCTTCGCGGCCGACTACAAGCGCTGGTTCGGCGAATCGCCGTCCGACACCCTCAGGCATTGAGCGTCGCCGCGGCGGCCGATGGAAATCGGCCATTGAGCGCAACAAAGCGGATAGCCGGCCCGCGCGGGCGGTGCGACGATCGCGTGGTTGCTCGTTGGAGAACACCATGAACAGCACGCTGTCGCAGCTCGTCCAGGGCCTCGCCGCCGGCACGATCCGGGTCGTCGATCTCACCCATACGTTGTCGCCGGACTTCCCGCCGCTGAAGCTGCCGCCGCAGTTTGGTCAGGTCTGGGCGTTCAGCATGGAGCGCATCTCCCGCTACGACGAAGCCGGCCCGCACTGGTACTGGAACAACTTTTCGTGCGGCGAGCACACCGGCACGCACTTCGACGCGCCGGCGCACTGGGTCACTGGCAAGGACCACCCCCGGAACACCGTCGACACGATCGATCCAGCCCGGTTCTTCGGGCCTGCCGTGGTGGTCGACGCCAGCGCGATGGTCGCCGGGAACCCCGACTGGGTACTCACGCGCGAGTACCTTCTGCAATGGGAGACGAGGCACGGGCGCATTCCGCGCGGTGCCTGGCTGCTGTTCCGCACCGACTGGTCGAAACGTCTGGCGGATCCGGGGGCTTTCGCCAACGTCCGCGAAGACGGTGCGCACACCCCCGGCCCGAACCGCGAGGCCGTCCAGTGGATGATCGAAGAACGCGACGTCAAGGGATTCGGCGTCGAGACGATCAACACCGACGCGGGGCAGTCGATGGGCTGGGAGTTCCCGAGTCCGTGCCATACGCTGATGCACGGGGCGAATCGCTTTGGCCTGCAGTGCCTGAACAACCTCGACCAGCTTCCGCCGCAGGGCGCGTTCCTGTTCGCGGCGCCGCTGAAGATCCGCGGCGGCTCGGGCAGCCCGCTGCGCGTGCTCGCGCTGGTCGCGGCCTGACGGGGGCGCGCGATGGCGGAGCGATCTTTCGCGCGCGAAGTCGAGGCCCTCCGAGTGCCGGCCGGCACCGTCTTTCGCGGAGAGGGCATCCTTGCGGTCACGAAGGCGCTGCTGGAGGCAGGCGTGGCCTATGTCAGCGGCTACCAGGGATCGCCGATCTCGCACCTGATGGACGTGCTCTCCGACGCGCAGCCGATCCTCGACGAACTCGGCGTGTATTTCGAGCCCGCCGCGAACGAGGCCTGCGCGGCCGCGACGCTTTCGGCATCCGTGATGTACCCGGTGCGCGGCGCGGTGACGTGGAAGTCTACCGTCGGGACCAACGTCGCCTCCGACGCGCTCGCCAACCTGTCGTCGGGCGGCGTGACTGGCGGGGCACTGGTCATTGTCGGCGAAGACTACGGCGAAGGCTCGTCGATCATGCAGGAGCGCACGCACGCGTTCGCGATGAAGTCGCAGATGTGGCTGCTCGATCCGAGGCCCAACCTCCCGTCGATCGTCCAGGCGGTGCACGACGGCTTCGAGTTGTCGGAAGCCAGCCATACCCCCGTGATGCTACAGTTGCGCATTCGGTCGTGCCACCTTCACGGCAGTTTCGTGACCCGCGAGAATCGCCGGCCGGCGTTCACGCTGCGCGAGGCGCTCGAGTCGCCGCAGCGCGACACTGGCAGGATCGTCCTGCCGCCTGCGTCATTCCAGCACGAGCGCGACAAGATCCAGCGGCGCTGGCCGGCGGCGGTGAAGTTCATCTCCGAGCGCGGCCTGAACGAGTTCTTCGATGGAGACATCTCCGACCTTGGCATCGTCATGCTGGGAGGCATGTACAACAACACGCTTCGCGCACTGCATCTGGCCGGGTTGGCCGACCTTTTCGGCGCATCGCGCATTCCGCTCTACGTGCTCAACGTGGCGTACCCGCTGGTCGACGAGGAAGTGCTGCGGTTCTGCCGCGGCAAGAGGGCGGTGCTTCTCGTCGAGGAGGGACAGCCCGACTTCCACGAGCAGGCGCTGCATGCGATACTGCGCCGCGCAGGCGTCGACACGGCACTGCACGGCAAGGACATGCTGCCGATGGGAGGCGACTATTCGGTCGCGGTCCTGCGCAAGGGTCTGAACAGCTTTCTCGGGCGCTATCGCCCCTCGGCGTTGGTCGAGGCAGTGCCGGTCGGGATGCCTTCACGGGCCCGTACGCCCGCTGCGGCCTCGACCGACGTCCGGCCGCAGGCGGACCCGGCCGTCCTCGACTCGATCCTGCCGCCGCGACTGCCCGGGCTATGCGTCGGATGTCCCGAGCGCCCGGTGTTCTCGTCGCTGAAACTGGTCGAGCGCGAGATCGGCGCGCACCATGTGTCGGCGGACATCGGCTGCCACCTGTTCTCGATCCTTCCTCCGTTCGAGATCGGGGCCACGACGATGGGATACGGTCTCGGGGTCGCCAGCGCGTCGGCCTTCAACGTCAAGGGCGGCCGGCGCGCGATCGCGTTCATCGGCGACGGCGGCTTCTGGCACAACGGGCTGTCGAGCGGCGTCGGCAACGCGGTGTTCAACCGCAACGACGGCGTCACCGTGATCGTCGACAACAACTATTCGGCTGCGACCGGAGGACAGGACATCCTGTCGTCGCGCGCGATCAACGCCCGGCGTAGCACGATGCACCCGATCGAGCGCGCGGTGCGTGGAGTCGGGGTCGAATGGGTGCGTACCGTTGATCGCACCTACGACGTCGCGCGGATGCGCGACACGCTGCGCGAGGCGCTGACTACCGACTATCAGGGACCGAAAGTCGTCATCGCGCAGAGTGAGTGCATGCTGAATCGCCAGCGGCGCGAGCGCCCGAAGGCGGCGGCCGCGGCCCGCGAGGGGCGTCGCGTCCTCAAGGAGCGCTTCGGCGTCGACGCGTCGGTGTGCAGCGGCGATCACGCGTGCATGCGCGTCTCGGGCTGCCCGAGCCTGACGCTGGCTCCGAGCGGCGACCCGCTGAAGCAGGATCCGGTCGCGCACGTGGACGAGCACTGCGTGGCTTGTGGGCACTGCGGCGAGGTGGCCGATGCGGCCGTGCTATGTCCGTCGTTCTACCGGGCGAGTTGGGTGCGCAATCCCACCTGGCGCGAGCGGCTCGTGCACCGTCTGCGCGCGCGCACGCTCGGGTGGCTGCGGCGCCGGCAGGCCGATGGGTTGCGCCGCCGTGCGCTCTACCCGGGCGCGCCGGCATGAGCCGCGCCGACGACCGGGACTGGCCGATCGCGATCGCCATCCAGGCGCTCGGCGGGCAGGGGGGAGGCGTGCTCGTCGACTGGATTGTCGACCTGGCCGAGCACAACGGATTCGTCGCGCAGTCGACCTCGGTCGCCGGGGTGGCGCAGCGCACCGGCGCGACGATCTATTACATCGAAATGCTGCCGCGCAGCGCGCTGCCCGCTGACGGACGACAGCCGGTTCTTGCGCAAATGCCCGTGCCCGGGGAGGTCGATGTCGTCATTGCCTCCGAACTGATGGAGGCAGGCCGGGCCGTGCAACGGGGGTTCGTCACGCTGGATCGCACGGCCGTGATCGCGTCGTCGCATCGCAACTACTCGGCGGACGAGAAGTCGGTGCCCGGCAATGGCATCGCGGACGCGTCGGCCGTGATCGACGTGGTGCGCGCGCAGGCGCGGCGCCTGATCGTGGCCGACATGCAGGCGCTTGCCGTGCGCCAGGGCAGCGTGATCTCCGCCAGCCTGTTCGGAGCATTGGCCGGCAGCGGCGAATTGCCGTTCTCGCCGGAAGCCTTCGAGGAGACCGTGCGCCGAAGCGGGGTCGGGGTCGAGTCCAGCCTGAAGGCGTTGCGGGCCGCGGCGGACCTTGCACGCCGGTCGCCGGAGTTCCAGCGGGCCGACTCGCTGGTGACGCCGCCGCCGCCCCTGCCGCAGCGGGCAGCGAGCGAGGCGATGCAGCCCTTGCTCGAGCGGGTCCGCCGGGTGTTCCCGGAATCGACGTGGACGATGGTCGGGGTCGGACTGGCGCGCGTCGTGGAGTTCCAGGATGTCGCATACGGTGCCGAGTACCTCGATCGACTCGAGCAGGTGCTCGACTGGGAGCGACGTTCGCCCCTGGCGGCGGAGCCGCATGCATTGACGCGGGAAGCGGCCCGACAGGTCGCCGTCGCGATGGCCTACGACGACATCATCCGCGTGGCAGACCTGAAGACCCGGACGGAGCGCTTCGACCGCATCCGCGCCGAGGTCGGCGCGGGGGCCGACGATCCGGTCTCTACCGAGGAGTACTTCCACCCCCGCTTCGAAGAAGTCTGCTCGATGCTTCCGGCGCGGCTCGGGGCCTGGGCCGAGGACGCGCCACGGCTTCGTGGCTGGCTGGAGCGGCGACTGGACCGCGGTCGACGTGTGCAGTCGGCGACCGTGTCGGGGTATCTGCAGTTGCGCGCGGTCGCAGCGCTGCGGCGCTGGCGCCGGGCGACATTGAGGCATCGGCGCGAGCGCGCGCACCTGCACGACTGGCTGGCGCGCGTCGAGGCGGCCACCGCAAGCGACCCGGCGCTGGGCCTGGAGATTCTCCGTTGCCGCCGGCTCGTCAAGGGGTACAGCGATACGCACGCCCGCGGCCGTGGTCGCTTCGACCGGATGATGATGGCCGCCGACCTGCTGGCTGGTCGCCCGGATGCTGCAGCGGTGCTCGCGCGCCTGCGCGAGGCGGCGCTTGGCGATGCGACCGGCACCATGCTCGAGGCCCGCTGGCAGGAATCCGGGTTGCCTGCGCCCGGCTGAGCCGGGCGCCTCGTATCCGGAGGCGCTGCACGTGCCTTACGCGGCCCGAGGTCGCGCACCGGCTTCTCGGCGCCTGACGGTCGCGGACCCCGCGCCGCCAGCCCGGCCCGCGCTCAACGCTCCAGGTACTGCAGCTTCTCGTGCACGTCCTTCCACTGCTCGGCCTCGGGCAGCGGATCCTTCGTGCGCGTGATGCTGGGCCAGGCTTTCGCCAGTTCGGCGTTGAGCGCGACGAACGACTCCTGCCCGGCCGGCACGTCTTCCTCGGCCTTGATCGCCTCGACCGGGCACTCGGGGATGCACACCGCGCAATCGATGCACTCGTCCGGGTCGATGATCAGCATGTTGGGGCCTTCGCGGAAGCAGTCGACCGGGCAGACGTCGACGCAATCGGTGTAGCGGCAGCGGATGCAGGATTCGAGGACGACGTGGGTCATGGCGCGCGATTCCGGATCGGTACGTATTGACGCGCATATTAGCGTGGAGTAATTTCGCTGCGCAATGCGAATGAAGCGCTTGCTTCATTGATGCAGGTCGTGTCGATGTTTCCGGGACCCCGTCGCGATGGCCACCAGCCCGCAGCACACGATTGAAGAAGCCGCAGGCGCGCCGCAACAGGCAGGCGCGCCGCGCTACGAGCGCGCCGCCGATCTCGACTCGGCGCTGCGCCGGCTCGCCGAAGGCGGCTGGACGCCGCTCGCGGGCGGCACCGATTTCTATCCGGCGTGTGTCGGTCGCCCGGTATGCGAGTCGCTGCTCGACCTGGGGGGCTTGCGGGCGCTGCGCGGCATCGCTCCGGGCGCGCACGGCGCCGCGCCGGCGTGGCGCATCGGCGCGCTCACGACCTGGTCGGACCTGGCGCGCGCGCCGCTCGATCCCGGGCTGGGCGCGCTGCAGCAGGCGGCGCGCGAGGTGGGCGGCATCCAGATCCAGAACCAGGCGACGATCGGCGGAAACCTCTGCAATGCGTCGCCCGCCGCCGACGGGGTGCCGGCCCTGCTGGCGCTCGACGCGCAGGTCGAACTCGCCAGCGTGCGAGGCGTGCGCGTGATGCCGCTGGCGGCGTTCGTGCTCGGCAATCGTCGCACCGCGATCGCGGCCGACGAACTCCTGACGGCGGTGATCGTTCCGCGGCGCTCCGCGCGCGCGGTGTCGCGCTTCCTGAAGCTGGGCCACCGGCGCTACCTGGTCATCTCGATCGCGGCGGTCGCGGCGGCGCTCGACTTCGACGCCGACGATCGCGTCGTGCAGTGCGGCGTCGCGGTCGGCGCCTGTTCGGCCGCGGCGGTGCGCCTGCCGGCCGTCGAGGGTGCGCTCGCCTCGGCGCCGCGCGCGCAACTCGGCGAGCGCCTCGACGCGCTCGACGCCGCAACGGCCTTCGCGCCGCTCGCCCCGATCGACGACGTGCGCGGCACGGCCGCCTATCGCCGCGAGGCGGCGGCCGAGCTGGTGCGCCGCGTCCTCGCCGAGATCGCCGCCGATCGGCAGGCCGCCCGATGAATCGCCGCGAACCCCCCGGATCGCCTCCGATCGCTCGCGCGATCCGGCTCGACGTCAACGGGCGCGCGGTCGAAGTCCGCGCCGCGCCCGCCACGCGGCTCTCCGACTGCCTGCGCGACGAACTCGGGCTCACCGGCACGAAGATCGGCTGCCACGCCGGCGACTGCGGTGCGTGCACGGTGCTGCTCGACGGCGAGCAGGTGTGCGCCTGCCTTGTGGCGGTCGGCCAGTGCGAGGGGCGCGCGGTCACGACGGTCGAATCGCTGGCGACGCTTGCGCCCGGCTCGCCGGCCGCGGCGCTGCGCCAGGCGTTCATCGACCATGGCGCGGCGCAGTGCGGCATCTGCACGCCGGGGATGCTGATGGCAGGCCTGGACGTGCTGCGCCGTCACCCGCAGCCGACCGAGCAGCAGGTGCTCGACGGAATCGGCGGCGTGCTGTGCCGCTGCACCGGATACCGCAAGATCGTCGAAGCGGTCGTCGCGGCCGGCGCCGAGGGCACCCAGGGCGCCGCCGGCCGCGATGCCCGCGAGCCCGGCCCGGCGCCGGCGGCGGTCGCGGAGCCGCTCGAATCGCTGGGTGTCGGCTGTGCCGTCGGTGCACGCCTGCCGCGGCTGGACGCGGCGGAGAAGGTCGACGGCCGGCTCGCCTACGGTGCCGACCGCGCGCCGGCCGATGCCTGCTGGCTGAAGGTCGTGCGATCGCTGCATCCGTCGGCGGAGTTCGACTACGGCGACCTCGACGCCTTCGTCGCCGCGCACCCCGGGCTGCTGGGCGTCGTGCTCGCCTCCGACATCCCGAACAACCGCTTCGCGATCTTTCCCGACTTGCGCGACCAGCCGGCGATCGCCGAGGGACGGGTGCGCCTGCGCGGCGAGGCGGTGCTGGTGCTGGCGGGCGGGCGCGACGCGGTCGAGGCGATCGACCCTGCGTCGGTGCCGATTCGCTGGCGGCCGCTGGCGGCGATCGAGGAGCCGGAAGCGGCGCTCGCGCCGGGCGCACCGGCGCTGCACGAGCGCTGGCCGGACAACGTGCTGTGCCGCGGCCGCGTCGTGCGCGGCGACGTCGACGCCTCGCTCGCCGCCGCGCCGCTCGTCATCGACGCCACGATGCGCACCGCGTACGTCGAGCACGCCTACATCGAACCCGAGGCGGGCTACGCGCAGTGGTCGCGCGGCGACGGCGTCGAGCGCGTCACCGTGTTCGCCTGCACGCAGACGCCGTACATGGATCGCGACGAGCTCGCCTGGATGTTCGGCCTGAAGCCCGCGCAGGTGCGCATCGTGCCTTCCGGCGTCGGTGGCGGTTTCGGCGGCAAGCTCGACATCTCGATCCAGCCGCTGCTGGTGGCGGCCTCGCGCAAGTTCGGCCGGCCGGCGCGCATCGTCTACACGCGGCCCGAGTCGATGGCGTCGACGACCAAGCGGCATCCGGCCCGCATGCGGGCGACGCTGGCGGCCGACCGCGAGGGGCGCCTGCTCGCCTACGATTTCGACGGCGACTTCAATACCGGCGCGTATTCGTCGTGGGGCCCCACGGTCGCCAATCGCGTGCCGATCCACGCCAGCGGGCCGTACCGGGTCGACACGGTGCGTGCGCTCACGCGGGCGGTCTACACGAACAACGCGATCGCCGGCGCGTTCCGCGGCTTCGGCGTGCCGCAGGCGACGCTGCTCGTCGAGATGCTGGTCGACATGCTGGCGCAGCGGCTCGGCGCCGATCCGCTCGAGTTCCGCTTCGATCGGGCGCTTCGCGCAGGCGACACCACGCCGACCGGGCAGCGGCTCGCGGCCAGCGTCGGGATGCGCGCCTGCCTCGACGCGCTGCGACCCCAGTGGCGCGCGGCGCGCGCGCGCGCCGAAGCGTTCAATGCCGACCAGGCCGTCGCCGGGTGCGCGGCACTGCGAGGCGCGCTCGCCGACGCCGGTTCCAGCGACCCGCATGGCCGCTACGCGTCGCACAAGCGCCGCGGCGTCGGGGTTGCCTGCATGTGGTACGGGATCGGCAACACGGTGATCGCCAATCCTTCGTCGATGCAGGTCGGGCTGCGTCGCGACGGCCGCTTCATGCTCTACAACGGCGCGGTCGACATCGGGCAAGGCACCTACACGATCATGGCGCAGATCTGCGCCGACGCGCTGGGCGTTCCGGTGTCGCTGATCGACCAGACGGTCGCCGACACCGACCTGACGCTCGACGCGGGCAAGAGCTCGGCGTCGCGGCAGACCTTCGTGTCGGGCAACGCGGCGAAGGCTGCCGGGGCCGACCTGCGCGCGCGCCTGCTCGGGATGCTCGGCCTCGCCGCCCATGCGCGGCTCTGGCTGGACGGCGCGTGGCTGCGGGGCGAGGCCGACGGGCGACGCGCCTCGGCCGACCTCGGCACGCTGCCGGCCGACGAGCGCGGCGACGTCGCGCTCGGCAGCGGCCACTTCGATCCGCCGACGGTGCCGCTCGACGCGGACGGGCAGGGCGTGCCCTACGCGACCTACGGTTTCGCGGCGCAGTTCGCCGAGGTCGAGGTCGACGTCGCGCTGGGCACCGTGCGGGTGCTGGCGATCCACGCCGCGCACGACGTCGGCCGGGCGGTGAACCCGACCCAGGTCGAAGGCCAGGTCCACGGCGGCATCGCCCAGGGGCTCGGTCTCGCGCTGATGGAGGAGTACCACGCCGGGCGCACCGACAACCTTCACGACTACCTGATCCCGACCGCGGGCGACGTGCCGCCGATCGTCGTGCACCTGGTCGAGGACGCCGAGCCGCTCGGCCCCTACGGCGCCAAGGGCGTCGGCGAGCCGGCGCTGGTCGCGACCGCGCCGGCGATCCTCAACGCGATCCACCACGCGACGGGCGTGCGCATGGACCAGGTGCCGGTGACGCCGGACCGGCTGCGTGCGGCGCTGCGCCAGGGAGATACCCGATGACCCAGCCCATCGGCTCGAACGCGATCGGCGAGCAGTTCGACGCGCCGGAAGATCCGTCGGCGCCCGCCGGCGAGATCGTCGCAGCGCGCGCGCCCGAGAAGATGGCGGCGAACAAGATCCAGTGCGATGCGTGTCCGGTGCTGTGCCAGATCAGCGAGGGCCGGCTCGGCGCCTGCGATCGCTGGGGCAACGTCGGCGGCGTGCTCACCCGCACCGATCCGGTCGTGCTGCTCAGGCGCCCGGGCGCCGAGGTGGTCCCGAGCACGGTCGAAGCCTGGGACGGCGCGCTGCTGAACAACGCGCCGGTGTTCGTCTCGGGCGTCGCGAGCGGCACCACCTACCCCGACTACAAGCCCGCGCCGTTCATCGTCGGCAGCCGTCACGAGGGCGTCGACATGGTCACCGTCGTGACCGAGGGCATCTTCAGCTACTGCAGCTTCAAGGTGAAGATCGACACCGATCGCTATCTCGGTCCCGAGCAGGCGACGGTGCGGCACCGCGGCGAGGCGGTCGGCCACGTGACGACGATCGAGTACGGCTCGCAGTTCCTGTCCCTGGGGGGCGTGCACCACCTGACCGGCGGCTCGAAGAAGGAAGGCCGCATCACCTGCGAACTGATGATGGCGCTGGGCAACTGCCATGCCGTCGACCTCGAGATCGAGGGCGGCGCGCAGCTCACGGTGCAGGCCGGTCGCGCGCCGCGCATCAACGGCGTCGAGGAGCAGCGCATGCGCGTCGGCTGCGGCTCGGCGACGATCGGCATCTTCGCGCGCCAGTGGCTCGGCCACGTCGACGAGGTGGTGGTCGTCGACGACCACATCACCGGCGTGCTGAGCGAGCACCAGGCCGGGCGCTGCCTCGACATGCCGCCCTCGGGCATCCGCATTCGCGGGCGCAAGTCGACGCCGGGCCGCTACTTCCAGGTCGCCCAGCCGGGCACCGGCTGGGGCGGCACCGGCATCGAGGATCCGCTGTCGATCGTCGAGGGCTGGGACCCGAAGGTGGCGCGCCCGGGCCTGCGCCTTCTGATGGTGTCGACCACCGGCGAGCACGCCGAGTGGTTCGAACTCGACGGGGCCCTGCGGCCGCAGCGCGCGCCGATGCCGGCCGCCGTGCGCACGGTGGTCGATCGCATCGGCGAGAACTGCGAGCCCGCGCTCGCCACCGTGCTCTTCGTCGGCGGTGCCGGCGGCAGCCTGCGCGCCGGCGTCACCGAGAACCCGGTGCTGCTCACGCGCTCGATCAAGGACCTGCTCGCCAACGTCACCTGCGGCGGCGCGCCGGCCTACGTCTGGCCCGGCGGCGGCATCACGGTGATGGTCGACGTCACGCGGATGCCGGCGAACTCGTTCGGCAGCGTGCCGACGCCGGCGATCGTCGCGCCGATCGAGTTCACGATGCGCCGCGACGTCTATGCGGCGCTCGGCGGCCACGTCGACCGCGTGCGACCGGTCCAGGAAGTCGTCGCGACCGAGTGGCACCGGATCGTCGACGCCCTCCCGATCAATCCGTGGCCGCTCGCCGGCGTGCCGGGGAGCAACACGCGATGAACGGCGGCGCGGCCTGGGCCCGCTTCGGCGACGGGCGCTGGCACTTCCAGCACGGGCCGATCGACCTGGTCATCGGCGTCGACGGCGACACGGCGGCGGTCGGGCTCGCGCTCGCATCCGCCTGGGCCCGCTTCGCGGGGGTGCTCGAAGAGCTGGTCGGAGAACTCGCGCTGCTGCGCGCGCCGTGCGCGCCGGTGGCGCACGGCGTCGCGCCCCGGGGGCCGATCGCGCGCCGGATGGCCGACGCCTGCCGCCCGTACGCCGCGCGCTTCGGGCTGTTCGTGACGCCGATGGCGGCGGTGGCCGGCAGCGTCGCGCAGGAGATCGTCGCGCACTTTGCGCGCCCGGGCATTCGCCGCGCGTGGGTCAACAACGGCGGCGACATCGCGCTGTGGCTCGCCGACGGCGCGTCGGTCGACGTCGGCATGGTCACCGACCTTGCCGCGCCGTCGATCGACAGCCGGCTTCGCATCGCCGACACCGACGCGCCGCGCGGGATCGCCACCTCGGGCTGGCGCGGCCGCAGCTTCTCGCTCGGCGTGGCCGACGCGGTCACGGTGCTGGCGGACACCGCCGCGATGGCCGACGCCGCGGCGACGATGATCGCCAACGCGGTCGACGTCGATCACCCGGCGGTGCAGCGCGCGCCGGCGTCCTCGCTGCGCGACGACAGCGACCTCGGCGAGCGGCTGGTCACCGTCTCGGTCGGCGCGCTGCCGGCCGACGCGGTCGCGGCCGCGCTCGGGCGCGGCGAGCGCTTCGCGCGACGCTGCATCGACCTCGGGCTGGTCTCGCAGGCGATGTTGTCGCTGCAGGGGCGTTCGCGTATCGTCGCCGATCACCGCATCGAGGCGCTGGCATGATCGAGATCCGTCGAGTCTGGACGCAGGTCGAGGACGTCTTCCACGAGTTCGGGCCGCGCGGCGCGCGTCCGCAGCGACGGGGCGTGCTCGCGGTGGTGCTGGCCAATCCGTACTCGGGCCGCTACGAGCCGGACATCGTGCCGATGATGGAGGCGCTGAAGCCGGTCGGGGTCGAACTCGCGCAGCGGCTGCTCGCCGCGATGAAGCTCGAGCCGGCGGCGATCCAGTCGTACGGCAAGGGCGGCATCGTCGGTGTCGACGGCGAGTCCGAGCACGGCCACCTGTGGCACGTGCCCGGCGGCTACGCGATGCGCGAACTGCTCGAGGGCCGCGGCGTCGGCACGAAGGCGATCGTGCCGTCGAACACCAAGGTGGGCGGGCCCGGCACGCACATCGACATCCCGATGACCCACGTCAACGCCAGCTACGTGCGCAGCCACTTCGACACGATCGAGGTCGGCGTGCCCGGCGCGCCCGCGGGCGACGAGATCGTGTTCTTCCTCGCGATGAGCACGGGTCCGCGGATTCACGAACGGGTCGGCGGCCTGCGCGCCGACCAGATCAGGGGCGAGGACGGGCTGCGCTGAGCGCGGGCCGTTCGCAACCGACAGGAGCAGCCGATGCCGGCCGACATCCGCAAGCTGATCGTCACCGTCGACGAGACGCGCATCGAAATGGGCCGCAAGGTCGAGCCGCCGACGCGGCGCGCGCTGGCGATCGCCGTGATCGCCAACCCGTGCGCGGGCCGCTACGTCGAGCAGCTCGACGAACTGGTCGCGATCGGCGAGGAACTCGGCGGCCTGCTCGGCGCGCGCTGCGTCGAGGCGCTCGGCATCGCGCCGGGCCAGGCCGAGAGCTACGGCAAGGCCGCGATCGTCGGCGAGAAGGGCGAGCTCGAGCACGCGGCGGCGATCCTTCACCCGAAGCTCGGCGCCCCGTTGCGCAAGGCGGTCGAGAAGGGGGCGGCACTGGTGCCGTCGGCGAAGAAGATCGGCGGACCGGGCACCGCGATCGACGTGCCGCTCGGCCACAAGGACGCGGCCTACGTGCGCAGTCATTTCGACGCGATCGAGGCGCGCGTGCCCGATGCGCCGCGCGCCGGCGAGATCGTCGTCGCGGTCGCGGTCACCGACAGCGGCCGGCCACTGGCGCGCATCGGCGGGCTGCAGAAGCACGAGAGCCAGGGCAAGGACGGCTTGCGCTGAACGCGCGACCGGCGGGGGGGCCTCGGGCGAGGGCCTCGATTCGGGTGTGTCGTAGAGACAATGCAGAGACCACAGGACGGAGACCAGCATGAAGAAGAGACTGCCAGCCACCCTGTTCGCGGCGTGCGTGTTCGGCGCCGGCGCGCAGGCCCAGACGCCGATCCGCATCGGCGAGCTGAACAGCTACAAGGCGCAACCGGCGTTCCTGGACCCGTACAAGAAGGGCTGGGAGCTGGCGGTGGAAGAGATCAACGCGTCGGGCGGGCTGATCGGCCGCAAGGTCGAGGTCGTCTCGCGTGACGACAACGGCAATCCCGGCGACGCGGTGCGCGTTGCCGAGGAGCTGGTGTCGCGCGAGAAAGTCGACCTGATCTTCGGCACGTTCCTGTCGCACATCGGCCTGGCCGTCACCGACTTCGCCAAGCAGCGCAAGGTATTCTTCCTCGCCGCCGAGCCGCTGACCGACAAGATCACCTGGCAGAACGGCAACCGCTACACGTACCGGCTGCGCCCGACCACCTACATGCAGACCGCGATGCTGGTGCCCGAGGCGGCGAAGCTGAAGAAGAAGCGCTGGGCGATCGTCTATCCGAACTACGAGTACGGACAGTCGGCCGCGGCGACGTTCAAGCAGCTGCTGAAAGCCGCGCAACCCGACGTCGAGTTCGTCGCCGAGCAGGCGCCGGCGCTCGGTCGCGTCGACGCGGGCGCGGTGGTGCAGGCGCTCGCCGACGCGAAGCCCGACGCGATCTTCAACGTGCTGTTCGGCGCCGACCTCGCCAAGTTCGTCCGCGAGGGCAGCACCCGCGGATTGTTCAAGGACCGCTCGGTGGTGAGCCTGCTCTCCGGCGAGCCCGAATACATCGATCCGCTGAAGGACGAGGCGCCCGAAGGGTGGATCGTTACCGGCTACCCGTGGTACGGGATCGACACGCCGCAGCACAAGCGCTTCCTCGAGGCCTACCAGAAGCGCTGGAACGACTATCCGCGGCTCGGCTCGATCGTCGGCTACTCGTCGATGATGTCGGTCGCCGCCGGCATCCGCAAGGCCGGGAGCACCGACACCGAGAAGCTGATCGCCGCGTTCAAGGGCCTGAAGGTCGACACGCCGTTCGGCGCGATGGTCTATCGACCCGAGGACAACCAGTCGACGATGGGCGCCTACGTCGGCGTGACCACGGTGCGCGACGGCAAGGGCGTGATGAAGGACTACCGCTATGTCGACGGGGCGTCGGTGCTGCCGAATGCGGAGGAGACCCGCAAGCTGCGCGCGGCCGACTGAAAAGCGGTCGTCGCTGAATGGTCTCGGGATTCGCGGTCCAGCTGCTCAACGGGCTGGCCGGCGCGTCGACGCTGTTCCTGATCGCCGTCGGCCTGTCGCTGATCTTCGGGGTGACGCGGATCGTCAACTTCGCGCACGGCTCGATGTTCATGGTCGGGCTGTACGTCGCGTACTCGTCGACCCAGTGGCTGATGCCGGCGCTGGGCGGCGGCGCGCTCGGGTTCTGGCTGTCGATCCTGCTCGCCGCGCTCGCGGTGGGCGCGCTCGGGGCACTGGTGGAGCTCCTGATCCTGCGCCGCATCTACGGCGCGCCCGAGTTGTTCCAGCTGCTCGCCACGTTCGCGGTGGTGCTGATGCTGCGCGACGCGGCGCTCGCGATCTGGGGGCCCGACGACCTGCTCGGACCCAAGGCGCCGGGGATGAAGGGGGCGATCGACGTGCTCGGTCGCCGGTTCCCCCAGTACGACCTGTTCCTGATCTTCGTGGGTCCGGCGGTGCTCGCGCTGCTCTGGCTGCTGTTGCGACGCACCCGGCTCGGCGTGCTGATCCGCGCGGCGACGCAGGACCGCGAGATGGTCGGCGCGCTGGGCGTCAACCAGGCGTGGCTCTTCACCGGCATCTTCGCGCTCGGCTCGGCGCTGGCCGCGCTCGGGGGCGCGCTGCAACTGCCGCGCGAACCGGCCAACCTCGCGCTCGACATGACGACGATCGGCGATGCGTTCGTGGTAGTGGTCGTCGGCGGGATGGGCAGCATTCCCGGCGCGTACCTCGCCGCGCTGCTCATCGCCGAGATCAAGGCCCTCTGCTACGGGATCGGCACCGTCGAGGTGCTCGGCACGAGCTTCTCGTTCTCGAAGCTGACGCTGGTCGTCGAGTTCCTGGTGATGGCCGCGGTGCTGATCTGGCGCCCATGGGGATTGCTCGGCAAGCCGCAGGGCACGGTGCGCAGCGCGGCCGCCGCCGAGGCGCCGATCCGGCCGATGTCGCGGGCGGGCGTCGGGGCGGTGATCACGTTCGCGGCGGCGCTGCTCGCGCTGCCGCTGCTGGGCGACTCGCTTCCCTACCTCACCGTGCTGATGATCGACGTGCTGATCGCCGTGCTGTTCGCGACCAGCCTGCACTTCATCATGGGCCCCGGCGGCATGCACTCGTTCGGGCACGCGGCGTATTTCGGGTTGGGCGCGTACGGCGCGGCGGCGCTGCTCAAGGGTCTGGCGCTGCCGATGGAACTCGCGCTGGTGCTGGCGCCGTTCGCCGGGCTCGCCGGCGGACTGCTCTTCGGCTGGTTCGCAGTGCGGCTCTCGGGCGTCTATCTCGCGATGCTGACGCTGGCCTTCGCGCAGATCGTCTGGTCGATCGTCTTCCAGTGGGACGACGTGACCGGCGGCAGCAACGGAATGGTGGGCATATGGCCGTCGGAGCGCTTCGCATCGAAGACCGCGTACTACTACCTGACGCTGGCACTGGTCGGCGCCAGCGTCTTCGCGCTGCGCCGGATGCTGTTCTCGCCGTTCGGCTACGCGATGCGGGCCGGGCGCGACTCGCCGCTGCGCGCCGAGAGCACCGGTATCGGCGTGATCGGCGTGCACTGGGCGGGCTTCGCGGCGGCCGCGCTGTTCTGCGGGCTGGCCGGCGCGCTCTATGCGTTCGGCAAGGGCTCGATCTCGCCCGAGACGATCCACGTCGGGCGCTCGATCGACGGACTGGTCATGGTGCTGCTCGGCGGCGTGCAGACGCTGGCAGGCCCGATCGTCGGCAGCGCGGTGTTCACCTGGCTGCAGGATTCGGTGAGCCGCGCGACCGACTACTGGCGTGCGCTGCTCGGGCTGGCGATCCTCGGGCTGGTGCTCGCCTTTCCGCAGGGCATCGTCGGCGGGCTCGCGGCGGCGTGGGAGCGCTGGCGCTGGCGCGGCGCGCAGGGGGCACGGCGATGAGCGCACTGCTGCAGGTCCGGGGGTTGCGCAAGGCGTTCGGCGGCGTGCAGGCCGTGCAGGACGTCGCTTTCGATCTGGCCGCGGGCGAGCTGCTCGCGATGATCGGCCCGAACGGCGCCGGGAAGTCGACCTGCTTCAACATGATCAACGGGCAGCTCGCTCCCGATGCCGGCAGCGTCGTGCTGGCCGGACGCGAGATCGCCGGGCGCCGACCGCGCGAGATCTGGCGGCTCGGGGTCGGGCGCACGTTCCAGGTGGCGGCCACCTACGCGTCGATGACGGTGGCCGAGAACGTGCAGATGGCGCTGCTGTCGCACCACGGCGAGCTGTTCCGGGTCTGGCCGCGCGCGGCGTCGCGGCATCGCGGCGAGGCGCTCGAGTTGCTGGCGGCGGTGGGGCTGCGCGACCGCGCCGACGAGCCGTGCAGCACGCTTGCCTACGGCGACATCAAGACCGTCGAGCTGGCGATCGCGCTGGCGAACCGGCCGTCGCTGCTGCTGATGGACGAGCCGACCGCGGGCATGGCCCCGCAGGAGCGCAACGCGCTGATGCAGCTCACGCGCAGGCTCGTCAAGGAGCGCGGCATCGGCGTGCTGTTCACCGAGCACAGCATGGACGTGGTGTTCGCGCACGCCGACCGCATCATGGTGCTGGCGCGCGGGGCACTGATCGCGCAGGGCACGCCCGAGGCGATCCGCGACGACGCGCAGGTGCGCGAGGTCTACTTCGGCAGCGGCCGGCTGGTGCGGGCGGCGCGCGCTGGGGAGCGGTCCGGGGAGCGGTCCGGCGGGAGCGCCGCGGGCGGCGCGGCCGCGGGCGCGCGATGAGCGGCATCGCCACGAAAGGGCCGCTGCTCGCGGTGCGCGGGCTCGACGCGTGGTACGGGCGCGCGCAGGTGTTGTTCGGCGTCGATCTCGAGGTCGGCGACGGCGAAGTCGTCGCGCTGATGGGGCGCAACGGCGCCGGCAAGAGCACGACGATGAAGGCGATCATGGGATTGCTCGCCTCGCGCGCGGGCGAGATCGCCTTCGGCGGCGAGCGCATCGACGGACTGGAGGCGTTCCGGATCAGCCGCGCGGGCCTGGGCTACGTCCCGGAAGACCGGCGGATTTTCACCGACCTGACCGTGATCGAGAACCTCGAGGTCGGCCGGCGCCCGCCGCGCGCGGGCGCGCCGGCCTGGACCGTCGAGCGGCTGTTCGAGCTGTTTCCGAACCTCGGCCGCATGCCCGATCGCCCGGGGGGCAGGATGAGCGGGGGCGAGCAGCAGATGCTCAGCGTCGCGCGCACGCTGATGGGCAATCCGCGGCTGGTGCTGCTCGACGAGCCGTCCGAAGGCGTCGCGCCGGTGATCGTCGAGCAGATGGCCGACATGATCGTCGAACTGAAGCAGGAAGGCCTGTCGGTGCTGCTGTCGGAGCAGAACGTCGCGTTCGCCTCGGCGGTGAGCGACCGGGCCTACGTGCTCGAGAAGGGCCAGGTGAAGTTCGCCGGCACGATGGCCGAACTCGACGACGACGAGTCCGTGCGCCGCCAGTATCTCGCCTTATGAAGCGGGGCGCCGCCGCGGGCGGCGCGCCGCGGGTCGAACGCAGGCACAGGAGGAAACGCCATGGCGACTGCCGCAAGCGCTGAGAAGTCCGGAAAGGTCGTGATCCGCAACGTCGGGACGATGCTCTCGGGCGACATCGACCGTCCGATCCTCGACGCGGACACCGTCGTCGTCGAGGACGGACTGATCGCCGCGGTCGGCCGCGAGAAGGATTGCGACACCGGGGCCGCCGCGCGCGTCGTCGACGCGAAGGGGACCGCGCTCGCGCCCGGCCTGATCGACTCGCACGTGCATCCGGTCTTCGGCGACTGGACGCCGCGCCAGAACCAGCTCGGCTGGATCGAGTCGTGCCTGCACGGCGGCGTCACGACGATGGTGTCGGCCGGCGAGGTGCACCTGCCGGGCCGCCCGAAGGACGTGGTCGGCGTCAAGGCGCTGGCGATCACCGCGCAGCGCGCCTTCGACGGCATGCGCGCGGCCGGCGTCGGCGGCGGCGTCAAGGTGCTCGCCGGCGCGCCGGTGCTCGAGAAGGGAATGGTCGAGTCCGATTTCGCCGAGATGGCTGCGGCCGGTGTCCGCCTGCTCGGCGAGATCGGGCTGGGGTCGGTGAAGGCCGGCGACGAGGCGGCGCGGATGGTCGCCTGGGCACGCCGCCACGGCATCCAGAGCACGATCCACACCGGCGGGCCGTCGATCCCGGGTTCGGGCCTGATCGACGAGCAGGTGGTGCTCGAGGCCGACGCCGACGTGATCGGCCACATCAACGGCGGCCACACCTCGCTGTCGTACAAGGCGGTGTGCACGCTGTGCGAGAAGAGCCCGCGCGCGATGGAGATCGTGCACAACGGCAACGAGCGCATCGCGATCCTCACCGCGCGGCATGCGATCGAGCTGAAGTGCCCGCACCGGGTGATCCTCGGCACCGACGCGCCGGCGGGCTCGGGCGTGCAGCCGCTGGGCATCCTGCGGCTCATCGCGCTGATCTCCAGCATGGCCGACATTCCGGCCGAGATCTGCTTCGGCTTCGCTACCGGCAACACCGCTCGCATGCGCGGGCTGAGCCAGGGCCTCGTCGAGCCGGGGCGCCCGGCCGACTTCGTGTTCCTCGATCGGGCGCAGCACTCGGCGGGGCGCGACCTGCTCGAGAGCGTGCGGCTGGGCGACATTCCCGGCGTCGGGATGGTGATGATCGACGGCATCGTGCGCTGCCAGCGCAGCCGCAACACGCCGCCGGCGGTCGAGGTGCCGGCGATCGTCGCGTGAGCCGCGAGCGCGCCGTGCCGGGGACGACCGGGCGCGCGGCGACTGCCCCGGCTGGGCCGGCCGGGACTGCAGCGCCGGCAGGGCCGGCGCCGCCGCCGCGACGCCGCCGCGACGCCGAGGCGACCCGCGCGCGCATCCTGAAGGCGGCCGCGATCGAGTTTGCGCAACACGGTTTCGCGGGCGGCCGCGGCGATCGCATCGCCCGGCGCGCGCGCTCGAGCGAGCGCATGGTCTACTACTACTTCGGCAGCAAGGACGGGCTGTTCCGCGCGGTGCTCGAGGGCGCGTACGCATCGCTGCGCGACGCGGAGCGGGCGGTTCGACTCGACCCCGACGACCCGGCCCGGGCGCTCGAGCAGTTCTGCCGCTTCGTCTGGCGCTACTACGCCGACCACCCCGGGTTCATCAGCCTGCTGAACACCGAGAACCTGCACCGCGCGCGCAACCTGCGCAAATCCGGTCGCCTCGACGAACTCGTCGGGCCGGTCGTGGGGCTGCTGTCGCAACTGCTGGCCGATGGCCAGGCCCGCGGCCTGTTCCGCGCCGACGTCGATCCGGTAGACCTGTACGTCGCGATCGCCGGGCTGGGGTACTTCAGGCTGTCGAACCGGCACACGCTGTCGGCGGTGCTCGGCCGCGACATGGCCGAGCCCGAGGGCCTGGAGCGCTACTGGGTCGAGGCCGCGCGGATGGTGAGCGGCTACGTCCGCGCCGGACGCGATCGCTTATGATGGATGCCCCCGCGCGCCGACCGTGCGTGCGGCAATCACGAGTCGCTTCCCCGGCACGCCGATGATCATCACCTCGCTGCTCGACACCGACCTCTACAAGTTCACGATGATGCAGGTCGTGCTGCATCACTTTCCCGGCGCGCAGGTCGAATACCGCTTCAAGTGCCGCAACGAGGGCATCGACCTGCGGCCGTACGTCGGAGCGATCCAGGAGGAGATCCAGGGGCTCTGCTCGCTGCGCTTTCGCCAGCGCGAGCTGGACTACCTGCGAGGCTTCCGGTTCATCAAGAGCGACTTCGTCGACTTCCTCGGCCTGTTCCAGATGAACTCGAAGTACATCACGGTGATGCCCTCGCCGAAGGACAACGGCGAGATCGACATCGTGATCCGCGGCCCGTGGCTGCACACGATCCTGTTCGAGATCCCGGTGCTGGCGATCGTCAACGAGATCTACTTCCGCGAGATCGTGCGCGTGCCCGACTACGCCGAAGGCCGCCGGCGCCTCGACGAGAAGATCGCGCTGATCACCGGCCACCCCGAGCTCGAAGGCATCCGCATCGCCGACTACGGCACCCGGCGGCGCTTCTCGCGGCTGTGGCACGAGGAAGTGCTGCAGGTCTGCAAGGCGAAGCTCGGGCCGATCTTCGCGGGCACCTCGAACGTGATGTACGCGATGCAGCACGGCGTCACGCCGCTGGGCACGATGGCGCACGAGTACCTGCAGGCCTGCCAGGCGCTCGGTCCGCGCCTGCGCGACACGCAGGTGTTCGGCTTCGAGATGTGGGCGCGCGAGTATCGCGGCGACCTCGGCATCGCGCTGTCCGACGTCTACGGGATGAGCGCGTTCCTGCGCGACTTCGACATGTATTTCTGCAAGCTGTTCGACGGCGCGCGCCACGACTCCGGCGACCCCTACGAGTGGGGCGAGCGGCTGGTCGCGCACTACGAGGCGAACCGCGTCGACCCGAAGACCAAGACGCTGGTGTTCTCCGACGCGCTGACCTTCCCGTTGATGGTGGAGCTGTACAAGCGCTTCCGCAACCGCACGCGGGTGGCGTTCGGCATCGGCACCAACCTGACCAACGACCTCGGCTACGTGCCGCTGCAGATCGTGATCAAGATGGTGCGCTGCAACGGGCAGCCGGTGGCCAAGCTCTCGGATACGCCGGCCAAGAACATGTGCGACGACGTCGCCTACCTGCAATACCTGCGCCAGGTCTTCGACATCAAGGGCTGATCGCTATAATCCGCCCGATGAATCCGCGACCGAAACTCCTGATCACCCGCAAGGTCTTTCCCGAAGTCATCGAGCGCCTGGCTCCGTACTTCGACATCGATTCGAACCAGGACGACGACGAGTGGTCGCGCGCCACGCTGCTGGCGCGGGCGGCCGACCGCGACGCGCTGTTCGTCGTCGCTTCCGACCGCGTCGACCGCGAGCTCCTCGCGGCGTGTCCGCGCCTTCGCATCGTGGCCACCGGCTCGGTGGGCTACAACCACATCGACCTCGCGGCCTGCGGCGAGCGCGGCGTCGCCGTGAGCAACACGCCGGACGTGCTCACCGAGGCGACCGCCGACATGGCCTGGGCGCTGCTGATGGCGACCGCGCGCCGCGTCTGCGAGTCCGAGCACTGGCTGCGCGCCGGCAAGTGGGGGCGCTGGGCGTTCGACCAGTGGCTGGGTGCCGACGTGTACGGCACGACGCTGGGCATCGTCGGCATGGGCCGCATCGGCTCGGCGGTGGCGCGCCGGGCGCGGGGCTTCGAGATGAAGATCCTCTACCACAACCGCAGCCGCGCGGCGAACGAGGCCGAGCTGGGCGCGCGCCGGGTCGGGCTCGACGAGTTGCTGCGCGAAGCCGACCACGTCGTGCTGGTGCTGCCGTACTCCGCGGCGACGCATCACGCGATCGGGGCGCGCGAGCTGGCCGCGATGAAGCCGACGGCGACGCTGGTCAACATCGCGCGCGGCGGCATCGTCGACGACGCGGCGCTGGTCGACGCGCTGCGCGCAGGTCGCATTGCGGGGGCCGGCCTGGACGTCTACGAGAACGAGCCGGCGCTTCACCCGGGGCTGCTCACGGTGCCCAACGTCGTGCTCACGCCGCACGTCGGCAGTGCCACGCGCAGCTCGCGCGTCGGCATGGCGATGCTGGCGGCCGGGAACCTGGTGGCCTTCGCCACCGGCGCGGCTCTGCCGACGCCGGTGGCCACGGCCTGATTCGCGAAGCCGGCGCCGAGGCGACGATGTCCGAGATCCACCTTCATCGCAAGCACAAGCTCGGCCTGAAGAAGGCCCGCGAGGCGGCCCAGAAGGTCGCCGACGAGCTGGCCGAATCGTTCGACATGGAGAGCGAGTGGGACGGCAACGAGCTGCGCTTCTCGCGCTCCGGCGTGTCCGGGAGCCTGACCGTGTCGAAGGACCAGGTCGTGCTCGATGCGAAGCTCGGCTTCCTGCTCGCCGCATTCAAGCCCCGCATCGAAGAGCGGCTCGAGAAGGACTTCGACCGCTACTTCGCCTGAACCTTCCTTCCGCGAGCCCGACGTGACTCCCACTGCGATCCAGCTAGGCGGCGCGATCCTGTTCGCGATCGCCGTCGTCCACACGTTCTCCGCCAAGTTCTTCGAGCGGCTCGCGCACGCGCAACCGGCCCATGCCGGCATCTGGCACCTGCTGGGCGAGGTCGAGGTCGTCTTCGGATTCTGGGCGATGGTGCTGATCGCCTACATGGCGCTCGCCGGAGGCGGCGGGCAGGCGCTGCACTACCTCGAGTCGCGCAACTACACCGAGCCGATGTTCGTGTTCGTCATCATGGTGATCGCGGCGAGCCGCCCGATCCTGCGGCTCGCGCTGGCTTGCGTGCGCTGGACGGCGCGCATCGTGCCGATGCCGGCGTCGATGGCCGACTACTTCGTCGCGCTGTCGCTGGTTCCGCTGCTGGGCTCGTTCATTACCGAGCCGGCGGCGATGACGCTGGCGGCGCTGCTGCTTCGAGACCGGTTCTACAGCAAGGGGCTGTCGACGCGGCTGAAGTACGCGACGATCGGCGTGCTGTTCGTCAACGTCTCGATCGGGGGCACGCTCACGCCGTACGCGGCGCCGCCCGTGCTGATGGTGGCGGGCACCTGGAACTGGGACCTCGCCCACATGCTGACCCATTTCGGCTGGCGTTCGGCGCTGGCGGTGATCGTCAACGCGCTCGGCGCGACGCTGCTCTTTCGCGCCGAGTTGCGCAATGTCCCCGAATCGGGGGGGGCGGTCGGCGAGCCGGTTCCGGCGGCGCTGATCGTCATGCACCTGCTGTTCCTGACCGGCGTGGTCGTGTTCGCGCACCACCCGGTGGTGTTCATGGGGCTGTTCCTGTTCTTCCTCGGCATCGCGCACGGCTACAGCCGCCACCAGGACCGGCTGATTCTGCGCGAAGGCCTGCTGGTGGCCTTCTTCCTGGCCGGCCTGGTCGTGCTGGGCGGGCAGCAGCAGTGGTGGCTGCAGTCGCTGCTCGAGCGGATGAGCCCGACCGCCGTCTACTACGGCGCGACCGCGCTCACGGCGATCACCGACAACGCCGCGCTCACCTACCTCGGCTCGCTGGTGCAGGGGCTGACCGACGAGTTCAAGTACTCGCTCGTGGCCGGCGCGGTGACCGGCGGCGGCCTGACCGTGATCGCCAACGCGCCGAACCCGGCTGGGTACTCGATCCTGAAGGGCAGTTTCGAGGACGAGGAAATCAGCGCGCTCGGTCTGTTCGCGGCCGCGCTGGTTCCGACGCTGGTCGCGATCGCCGCGTTCCGCGCAATCTGAAGCGCCCGGCACGGGGCCGCCCGGCATCGGCCGCGCCGGACCGCGCCGGACCGCGCCGGACCGCGCCGGACCGCGCCGGAGGGGGCCGCCCCCGGAAAGGGACAGCGGCCCCGTGCCGGGGGGCAGCAGGGCGGTTGCTCAGCCCTTCAGGCTGTCGACCAGCGCGATGTACTGCTTCATCGCGTCGTCGCGGCCGGTGCCCTTCAACTCGTTCCACGCGTCCCACTTCGCTCGGCCGACCATGTCGGTGAAGCCCGGGCGCTTGCCGTCGACGTCGCCCGCGGAAGCCTGCTTGTACAGCGCGTACAGCTTGAGCAGGGTCATGTTGTCGGGGCGCTCGGGCAGGTTCTTCGAGTCTGCCACCGCCTGTTCGAATTGCGAGCTCAGGTCGGCCATGATTCCTCCTCGGGTGGTTGGCCAAGTATGATAGCAACGCCCCAGCGGCCGATCCGCCGCGCGCACGGAGGAGCCATGGCCCGCGAAAGGATGTCGAGCGTCGATACCGCCTGGCTGCGCATGGACAGCTCGCGCAACCTGATGATGATCGTCGGCGTGTTCGTGTTCGCGCGGCGGGTGTCGTGGGAGGAGATCGCGCGGCTGCTCGAGGAGCGCCTGCTGAAGTTCGGGCGCTTCCGGCAGCGGATCGAATCCGACGCCGTCGGCCACTACTGGGTCGACGACGAGGACTTCGACATCCGGCACCACGTCGAGCGGGCGCGGCTGCGCCGCGGCGGCGGCGACCGCGAGCTGCAGCGCCTCACCGCGCGGCTGGCGGTGCAGCCCCTCGATCCCGCGCATCCGCTGTGGCAGTTCCACCTGGTCGAGAACTACGACGGCACCAGCGCGATGGTGACGCGCATGCATCACTGCATCGCCGACGGGATCGCCCTGGTCCGCGTGATGCTGTCGCTGACCGACGCCGTGGCCCCGGCGCAGGCTTCGGAGCCGGCCGACGATCCCGCCGATCTCGAGTCGAACCCCTGGGAGCCCTGGCTGCAGCCGATCACTCGCGGAGCCGTCGCCGCGATCGACGCGACCGGCACGCTGGTGACGCGGTCGCTCGACGTCGTCGCGCATCCCGATCGGCTGGTCGACTACGCGCAGGTGGGCAGCCAGGTCGTCCGCGACACGCTCGCCATCCTGCTGATGTCCGACGACACGCACACGCGGCTCAAGGGCACGCCGGGCGGCCGCAAGGCCTTCGCGTGGAACGATCCGCTGCCGCTCGACGAGGTCAAGGCGGTCTGCAGGGCGATGGGCGCGTCGGTCAACGACGTGCTGCTGTCCTGCGTCGCCGGCGCCCTGCGCCGCTACCTGCTGGGTCGCGGCGACGAGGTCGCCGAAGACTGCGAGATCCGCGCGATGGTTCCGGTGAACCTGCGGCCGGCATCCGGGCCCATCCACGAGCTCGGCAATCGATTCGGGCTGGTGCCGCTGTGCCTGCCGGTGGGCATCGCCAATCCGGTCGCCAGGGTGAGCGAGGTGCGCCGGCGCATGGCCGACCTGAAGGCGAGCTACCAGCCGATCGTCGCCTACGTGATGCTCGGGGCCGCAGGCGTCCTGCCGCATGCGCTGCAGACGCAGATCCTAGAATACCTGGGCAACAAGGGCAGCGCGGTGATGACCAACGTTCCGGGGCCTGCCGAGACGATCAACATGGCGGGCGTGCCGTTGTCACGGATGATGTTCTGGGTGCCCCAGTCGGGCGACATCGGCATCGGCGTGTCGATCCTGTCCTACGCCGGCGGCGTCCAGTTCGGCGTGATGAGCGACGTCGAGCTGTGCCCCGACCCGCAGGCGATCATCGACGGTTTCGCACCCGAGTTCGAGCGGCTGGTGCTGGTGCTCGCGATGCTGCCCAACGGGTTCCTGATGGGGCGCGAACTGGCGCCCGGCGAGCTCGAGCACGCGCTGCTGCTGGAGGCCGCATGAACCCGGACGCCGACGACGCGCTCGCGCAGCGCGTGCTCGCGTTCTGGTTCGACGGGCCCGACGGCACGGCACGCGGTCGCGCGCGCGGCGAGTGGTTCGGCAAGGACCCGGCTTTCGACGACGAGATCCGCCGCTCGTTCGGCGCGCTGATCGAGCGCGCCCTCGCCGGCCACTGCGATCACTGGGCGCTCGATGCCGGCACCGCGCCGGCGCTGGTGCTCGTCCTCGACCAGTTCACGCGCAACGCGTTTCGCGACACGCCGCGGATGTTCGCCGGCGATGCGACGGCGCTCGCAACGGCGCGACGCATCGTGGCCGAAGGCTGGGACCGCGGCTACGATTCGCTGCGGCGCTGGTTCTGCTACCTGCCGTTCGAGCACTCCGAGTCGCTCGACGACCAGCGCGAATCGCTGCGCCTGTTCGGGCAGTTGCGCGACGACCCGCTGGCCGGCGGCGCGTGGACGTGGGCCGTGCGCCACCACGAGGTCATCGAGCGCTTCGGCCGGTATCCGCACCGCAACGCCATTCTCGGGCGGCCGTCCACCGCAGGGGAAGAGGCGTTCCTGCGCGAACCCGGCTCGCGCTTCTGAGTCGCCTGTGACGCGGGCGACCGTCATGCGCGCCTGAGCGGCCGTGGCGCTGCGCATCCGATTCGACCACCGCGTCGACCGGCTCGCCGACACGCTGCTCGATGCGCTCGAGCACGATCCCGCGCCGGGCGCCGGCGACCCGCTCGCCGAGCGCACGGTGATCGTACCCAGTGTCGGGGTCGGCCGGTGGCTGCAACGCCGCGACGCCAGCCGTCACGGGGTCAGCACGCGACTGCGCCCCGAGTTCGCCGGCCGATGGCTGTGGCGGGCGATGCGAGCGACGCTGCCCGGCCTTCCGGAGCGCTCCCCGTTCGAGCCCGAACGGGTGCGCTGGCTGCTCATGGAACTGCTGGGCGAACTGCCGGACGTCCCGGAGTTCGCGCTGGTGCGCAAGCGGGTGCGCGAGCAGGGGTCGCTCGCGAGGCTGTCGCTCGCCGACGCGCTGGCGGCGCGGTTCGACCGTTATCTCGCGTACCGTCGCGACTGGCTGGCGCGCTGGCAGCGCGGCCGGTGGGCGAGCGGCGATCGGCCGCTGGGCGCGCACGAGGCCTGGCAGCGCTGGATGTGGCAGCGCCTGCTCGAGCGCCTGCCGGGGATTCGCGACGAGCATCCGTACGACCAGTTCGCGCGCCAGCTCGAGTCCGGCGGCGAATCGGTGCGGCGCGCGCTCGGCGGGACGCGCATTGCGCTGTTCGGCCGGATCGACCTCTCGCCCGAGCAGTTCGCGCTGTTCGGGCAGTTGTCGGCGTCGATCGACGTGTCGCTGTTCGCGCCCGATCCGTGCCGCGAGCTCTGGACCGACATGCTCGATTCGCGGCGGCTCGCCGAGATCCGCGCGCAGCAGCCCGACGTCGCCTGGCTGTACGAAGGCGAGCCGACGCTGCTCGGCAACTGGGGAAGGGCGCAACGCGACTTCGTCGCGCAAGTGTTGTCGCTCGAAGAGCAGTTCGAGGCGCAGGCCGAAGCGCCGGGCCGCGACGAGGCATGGCCGTTCGGCGCGCGCGGCGAGACGCCGGCCACGGGCACGCTGCAGGCGCTGCAGGCTGCGGTGTTCCTGCGCAGCGACGAGCCGTGGCGCGCGCTCGACCGGGACGACGGCTCGATCGCGGTGCTGGGCGCGCACGGATTCGTCCGGCAGGCGGAGGTCCTGCACGAACGCCTGCTCGAATGCTTCGAAACCCTGCCGCGACTCGCGCCTTCGGACGTCGTGGTCTACTGCGCCGACCTGGAGTCGGCCGGGGCCGCGATCGAGGGCGTCTTCGACAGCCAGCCCGCGGCGCGCCGGATTCCGTTCGCGATCAGCGGCCGCGCGCCGCGGGCCGACCCGCTGGTGGCGGCGGTCCAGGGGCTGCTCGACATGACGGTGCAGCCGGTCTCCGCGCGGGCGCTCGATGCGTGGCTGCGCAATCCCGCGGTCATGGAGGCGCTCGGGCTGGAGGCCGCCGAGGTCGAGCTGCTGACGGGGTGGTTCGAGGCGGCGGGCGCGCGCCGCGGACTCGACGACGAGGACGGCTCGCCCAAGCACAGCCTGCGCGCGGCGATCGATCGGCTTCTGGCAGGCGCGGCGCTGGGCCAGTCGGCGGCCGTCGGAGACCTGCTGGCAATACCGGGCGCGCAGGGCACACGCGCGCGGATCCTCGAGGCCTGGCTACCCGTCGGCGACGCGCTCGCGCAGCTGCGGCTCGCGGCGTGTTCGCCGCGGCCACTGACCGAGTGGTGCGCGGCGCTCGGCGACTCGGTCGAAACGGTATTCGCCGGCGTGCGGCAGCACGCGCCGGGCCTGCAGCGCGTGCGCGACGCGCTGTCCGACCTGATGGCGAGCGCCTCCGACCTGCCGGCGGTCACGCTCGACGCCGCCGCGTTCGAGCACGTCCTCGTCGATGCGCTGGCGCGCGGCGCCACCGCCGCCATGCCCGGCGGCGCGGTGACCGTGTGCCCGCTGGGCAGCCTTCCCGGCGTGCCGTTCCGCGTCGTCTGCCTGTTCGGCATGGACGAAGGCGCGTTCCCGCGCCAGGGCGCGCGCGACGAACTCGACCTGATGCGCCGCGCGCCGCGCTTCGGCGATCGGCTCGCGAGGATCGACGATCGCGGCACTTTCCTCGACGCGGTGCTCGCGGCGCGAGACCGCCTGCTGGTGCTGTGCCGCAGCCGCAACGCGCGCGACGACACGCCGCTGAATCCGTCGCCGCTGGTGGGCGAGCTGCTGGCCTACCTGTCGGCGCGACTCGACCCGGCGGCCGAAGCGTCGTTCGAGGCGAGCCGCCGGCGGCATCCGCAACCCGGAGGTCCGCCGGCGCTCGTCGAGCATCCGCTGCATCCGTTTTCGACGCGCAACTTCGTCGCCGGCAGCAGTTACGCGCACGAGTGGCTCGCCACCGCGCGCGAGCTGGCCCGGCCGTTGCCCGAGCGGGCGCCCGGCATCGGCGCGCTCGTCGATCCGGCCGACGCGCTCGGACAAGGGGACGGGGTGGGCCAGCCGCCGGGCGCCGCGACGATGCCGATCGAGGTGCTGCGCGACGCGCTGGTCGATCCCGTGGGCAGCTGGCTGCGCGATGCGCTGGGGCTGCGCCTGGTGCGCGAGCGCCCGCCGCCCGACGAGGCCGAGCCCCTGTGGACCGACGAGGACGACCGTGGGCTGGTGCAGGCGTGCGTCGATCGCCTGCTGGCCGGCGAGGACGACGGCCGTGTCGCCCGCGAGCTGGCGATGGCGCCGCAGACTGCTGCGGGCACGCCGGGCCGCCTCCACGCCGAATCGGCCGTGCGCCGCGCGCGCACGCTGGTCGCCGAAGCGATGTCCGCCGTGGGCGCTTCGGCGGCGGGCGCCGCGGCGTTGCCGCTGGTGGCCGCGGTCGACGGCGTCCGGGTGTCGGCCCTGGTGCCAGCCCTCGGCGGGAATGCGCCGGCCTTCGTGACCGCGTTTCCGCTGGGCCCGCACGCGCTGGTCGATGCCTGGCTGCGCGCCGCGATCTGGCGCGCCGTGCGCGGCGACGGTTCGCCGGCGTACCTGGTCTCGCCCGACTACCTCGTCGAGCTGCGCTGCCCCGACCCGCAGCGCAGCCTGCGGCATGCGCTCGGCTGGACTGCGCGCATCAGGAGCGAGCCGCTGGCGCTGTTTCCGCGCAGCTGGCTGCGCTACGCGCTGGCGCTCGCCAGGTCGCCGCGCGCCAGTGCGCCGCAGTCGCCCGATTCGCGCCATGCGGCCGCCCGCGAGCGCGCGCGCGAGGTGCTCGCCGGGGGCGAGTTCGGCGGGCGTACGCCCGAGCTGGCCCGGCCCGCGGCGCAGGCGCTGTTCCGCGACGCGGAGCCCGACATCGAGGCAGTGCTGGCGCTCGGCGAGCGCGTCTACCGGCCCATGCTCGACGACCTGGCCGTTCAGCCCCGGCACGAGGAGCCGGCGTGAGCACGAGCCTGTCCGCGCATCCGGTCTTCGACGCCGGCATCCTCGAGGGGCTGCACCTGCTCGAGGCCGACGCCGGCACGGGGAAGACCTGGACCATCGCGGGACTCGTCGTTCGCGCGCTGCTCGAGCGCGAGCTCGGCATCGAGCAGCTGCTGGTAGTGACCTTCACCAATGCGGCCACTGCCGAGCTGGGCGCCCGCATCCGGCAGCGCATCGCGCAACTCGAGCGCCTGCTGGACGATCGGATCGAGGCGCGCGCCACGGCGGTCGACGAGCCCTTCTGCGTCGCCTTCGCGGCGGGCCTGGACGACGCCGCGGCGCTGCGCGCGCGCTCGGCGCTGCGCATCGCGCTGGCCCGCGTCGACGAGATGGCCGTCCACACGATCCACGGCTTCTGCCAGCGCGTCGTCGACGAGCACGCGCTGTCGATCGGCGTACCCAGCGGCCTGCCGGTGAGCGCCGACAGCGCTGCGCCCGAGCTCGCCCGGCTCGCGGACTGGTGGCGCGCACAGGGGCGCGACGCGTCGCCGCAACGGCTGCTCGCGTTCGGGCTGGCAGGGCTCACACCCGATGCGCTGCACGCTGCGGTGAAGGCGCTTGCCTCGAATCCGCTGGCCCGGGTCGAGCCCGCCGCAGGCGACTGGCGGTCGGTCGAGCGAGAGCTGTCCGCACTGCGTGACGAGCTCGCCGGGGCGCTCGGGCGTGAAGGCGACGCGTTGCTCGACTGGATCGGCGTGAAGGGCAATGCGGACGGAAACCGGTTCCGGGTCGCGTCGGTGGCGAAATGGCTCGATGCGCTACGACGCTTCTGCGCGGACCCGCATCCCGCGGAGTGGCCCGACGCGATCGGGAAGCTCGCCGCGCCGCGTTTCGGCGATCGCCAGCCGCCGTCGACGGTCCCCGCGATCTGCGAGCGGCTGGCGACGCTCGCTGCATCGCTCGCGCGCCTTCCGGCATGGATCGCGCAGGAGATCGCGGCCGTCGCGGCCGCCGAGCGCCACGACGATCTCGCGAAGGCGCAGGCGCTCGGCTTCGACGACCTGCTGCGCCTGGTGCACGACGCGCTCGTCGATCGCGACGGGGGCGTGGCGCTGGCGAGGGCACTGCGCGAGCGCTATCCGATGGCGCTGATCGACGAGTGCCAGGACACCGACCCGCTGCAGTGGGCGATCTTCAGGCGGATCTACGTGGACGACGCGCCCTCCGGCCCCGGACAGGCGCCTCCCGCGCTGGTGCTGGTCGGCGACCCGAAGCAGGCGATCTACGCGTTTCGGGGCGCCGACGTCTACTCGTACCTCGACGCTCGCGACGCGGTGCATCGCATCCATCGGCTCGGCGAGAACCAGCGCGCGAGCCGCGCGCTGGTCGCGGCGGTCAACGCGATCTTCCTGCGCGAGCGGCCGTTCCTGGTCGACGAGATCGGATTTTCCGAGGCCGGCGTCGGGGCGCGGCCGCGCCGGCCGCTCGAAACGGGCGACGGCGCGAGCCGCGCCGCGCTCACCGTGGTGCGGTTGCAGGCCGATCCCGAGTCCGGCTGGCTGGGCGCTGCGGCCGCGCGGCGCCAGGCCGTCGACGCGTGCGTGGCCGAGATCGACAGGCTCCTCGGCAGCGGCGCGCGGCTGGGCGACTCCGCGCTGCGCCCTGCCGACATCGCCGTCCTGGTCAACGCCCATTGGCAGGGCACCGAGATCAAGCGCGCGCTCGCCGCAGCGGGCATCGGTGCCGCCGAGGTGTCGCGCGACAGCGTGCTGGCGACGCTGGAGTGCAACGAGCTGATGCGGATCGTCGCCGCGATCGCCGATCCCGCCGACCCCGGCTTGCTGCGCGCGGCGCTGGCGACCACGCTGCTGGGCGAGGATGCAAGCAGCCTGCGCGCGCCCGACGCCGACGCCGGCGGCGCGCTGGTCACCGCCTCGCGCTTCGCCCGGGCGCGCGAGGACTGGCAACGCTATGGCCCGATCGCGGCGCTGCGCCGCCTGATCCGCGAGGAGGGCGTCGGTCCGCGGCTGGCGGCGACGCGCGACGGCGATCGGCGACTGACCAACCTGCTTCATCTCGTCGAGTTGCTCGGTGACGACGAGGAGGCCCGCCGCGGGCCGCAGCAGGCGCTGCGCGCGTGGGCGCGGCGCCGGCTGGCCGGCGAGGCGGACGAGCGCGAGACCGAGGAACTGCGCCTGGAGAGCGACGAGGACCTGGTGCGCATCCTCACGGTTCACAAGAGCAAGGGACTCGAGTTCCCCGTCGTCTTCCTGCCTTACGCCTGGTCGTCGAAGTCGCCCAGGCTGGCGACTCCGCAGGCCTGGCACGAGCGCGCTCCCGAGGGCCACTGGCGCGCGGTGCTCGATTTTGCGCCGACGCCCGAGACCACCCGGCAGTGCGCGTCCGAATCGCACGCCGAGGCGCTGCGCGCGATGTACGTCGCGCTCACGCGCGCCGAGCAGCGTTGCTACCTGTTCTGGGGGGTCGCGGCGGGCGCCCAGTTCTCGCCGCTGGCGTGGCTGCTGGCCGGCATCGACCCGTCCGTCCAGAAGGACTGGCGTCCCGGCTTCAAGGCGCTGCAGCCACTGGACACGCAGTCGGTCGACCGGGGGCTCGACGCCTGCCGCGAGCGCGCCAACGCGAGCGATCCCGCGGCGATGGCCGTCGTCGATGCGCCGGCGCTGGCGGCCGGACGCGGCCCGACGCAGGCCGACGAGGGCGTCGTTCGCGACGAGCGACGCGCGCTCGCCGACGTGCGCCCCGAGGCGCTCGCGGCGCGACCGTGGCGCACGGCGATCGCGGCGCCGCTCGTGACGACCAGCTTCAGCGCCATCGTGGCGGCGCTGCACTGCGACGACGGCGGCAGCGCGCGGGCGCACGACGCGGTCGAGCGTCCCGACCACGACCAGCGCCCGACGCCGCTCGACGAGGCGCCCGCCGGCGGCGAGGCATCGATCCGGTTTCGCTTCCCGTCCGGCGCGCAGGCCGGTGTCTGCCTGCACGGCGTGCTCGAGGATGCGCGTTTCGACGCGCGCTTCGATCGCCGGGCGGTCGCCGATCGGCTGCTGCGCGGCGGCTACCGGCGCCTCGACGCCGGGCAGGTCGCCGAGTGGCTCGAGCAGGCCGTCGCCGCGCCGATGCGTGCCGCGCAAGGCGAAACCATCCGGCTGCCCGAAGTGCCCATGGCGCGACAGGTGCGCGAGCTCGACTTCCTGCTCTGTGGCCACGCGGTGTCGGATCGAGCGCTCGTCGAGACGGTGGGGACGGAGTTCGCGATCGATGCTGCCGCGGGCGCCGCGCGCTGGAGCGGCTTCCTGCGGGGCTTCATCGACCTGGTCTTCGAGCACGGCGGCCGGTACTACCTGCTCGACTGGAAGAGCAATCATCTCGGCGACTCGGTTTCGCGCTATGCGCCGGGCCCGCTGGCGGCGGCGATGCGCGCGAACGCCTATGCGCTGCAGGCGTGCCTGTACGCGCTGGCGCTGCATCGCTGGCTGCGGCGACGTCTTCGTGGCTACGACTACGAGCGCCACTTCGGCGGTGCGCTCTACGTGTTCCTCCGGGGCGCGGGGCTCGAGGCGTCGGGCGTCGAGGGGGCGGGCGTGCATGCCAGCCGCCCGAGCATGAGGCTGATCGACGCGCTCGATCGCCTGTTCGCGACCACGCCGCCGGGCGGACAGCGATGATGCGGCCATTCGAGCCCGGGGCGAGGGTGGCCCGCGAGTTCGGCCGCGCGATGCAGGCGCTGCACCTGCGGATGGGCGGCGACGCGGGGCAGGCTGCGTCGGTCGGGCGCCTGGCGGCGCTGGCCTGGGGCGAGGCCGATGCGGGGCACGTGTGCGTCGACGTGCCCGACGAGTCCGAGCGGGCAGCGCTCGGCGCCAGTCCGGTGGTCGGCCCTTCCGGCGAGCCGCTGCCACTCGTGCTCGATCGCGGCGCGCTGTACCTGCAGCGTCTGTGGCGAGCCGAGACGGCGCTGGCGCGTGCGGTGCAGACGCTCGATGCCGGCGTACCGCCGGTGCTCGACGGTGGCGTCGCGCGCGCGGTCGGCGGCGTGTTCGAGCGCGCGGATCCGGCCGATCCTCAGCAGCGCGCCGTCGCGTGCGCGCTGGCGCGCGGGCTCACGGTGCTGTCGGGTGGTCCGGGCACGGGCAAGACGACGACGCTCGCGCGCCTGCTGGTCGCCTTCGCTCGCGCAGCCCCGCGGGCGCGCATCGTCTACGCCGCTCCCACCGGCAAGGCTGCGGCACGGCTCGCGCAGTCGCTGGCCGCGCAGTTGCCCGGCCTCGATCCGGCGGGCGAGTTGCGTGCACGGCTCCCCGCCGCAGGCCAGACCGTTCACCGGTTGCTCGGCGCGCGCGCGCGTGGCCAGGCCGCCGGCCGCGCGCCGCTCGACTACGACCTGGTGATCGTCGACGAGGCGTCGATGCTCGACATCGAACTCGCGGCGCAGCTGCTCGAGTCGTTGACGCCGACGTCCCGGCTGGTACTCGCCGGCGATCGGGACCAGCTCGCTTCGGTCGAGGCGGGCGCGGTGTTCGCCGACCTGTGCGCCGCGCCGCTGGGCGGCGTGATCGTGCTCGAGCGCAACTATCGGCAGCAGGAAGCCCCCGACATCGGCGCGCTGGCCGCGGGCATCCGCGGGCTCGCCGCAGGCTCGGGCGCCGCGATCGACTGGCCGGCCACGATCGCGCTGGCGCCGCCCGCGACGCCGGAGATCGTCGACGAGGCGCTGGCGGCGTGGCGCGACGCGCTCGATGCGATCGAATCGGGGGCCGGCGCACAGCAGGTGCTCGCCGCCTACGACCGTCATCGCGTGCTCGCCGCGATGCGCGAGGGGCCTCACGGCGTCGACGCGATCAACGCGGCCATCGCGGCGCGCGTGCGCCGGCTCGGGCCGGGGTCGGCATACGAGGACTGGTATGCTGGAAGGCTCGCGATGGTGACGAAGAACGAACCAGGGCTCGGGTTGTTCAATGGCGACGTCGGGGTGTGCCTGCCGCATCCCGGGCGCGGCGCGAGCGACGTCGACCTCGTCGTGGCATTCGACGGCGCGCAGGGCGTACGCCTGTTCCCGGTCCTTCAGATGCCGGCCTGCCAGGACGCCTGGGCCATGACGGTGCACAAGTCGCAAGGCTCGGAATTCGATTCGGTGGCGCTCGTGCCGGCGCCCTCGGGCCACCCGCTCAACACCCGCGAGCTCGTCTACACCGGCGTCACCCGTGCGCGTCGCCGGTTGAGTGTCTGGGGTTCGCGCGAGGCGATCGAGGAGGCCGCGCGGCGCCCCACGCGGCGCCACGGCCGGCTGGCCGAGCGGCTGGTCGAGCTTGCCGGGCGCCGATGAACCAGCTGCTCCTGCACCGGCTCTTCCCGTTCCTGCGCTGGTGGCCGCGCGTGGATCGGCACACGGTGCGTGCCGACCTGATTGCCGGCCTGGTCGGGGCGCTGATGGTGCTGCCGCAGGGCATTGCGTTCGCGACCCTGGCCGGCCTGCCGCCCGCCTATGGCCTGTATTGCGCGATCGTGCCGACCATCGTCGCCGGGCTGTACGGCTCGTCGATGCACACGGTGTCGGGCCCCACCAACGCCCTGTCGCTGATGACGTTCGCGGCGCTCGCGCCGCTGGCCACGCCGGGCTCGGCCGACTACCTCCAGATGGCCGCGACGCTGGCCTTCCTCACCGGCCTTTGCATGCTCGCGCTCGGCGCGCTGCGCCTGGGCCTGCTGGTGAACTTCATCTCGCAGCCGGTGATCGTCGGCTTCACCGCCGGCGCCGGCATCCTGATCCTGGTGAGCCAGATCGGCCCGCTGACCGGCATCCCGGTGCCGCAGGGAGCGTCGTTCGCGCGCACGCTTGCGCTGGTCGCACGCGGGCTGGGCGACATCAAGCCGGCGATCGTCGCGGTCGCGCTCGTCACGATCGGCGTCAGCTGGGGCGTGCGGCGACTGCGGCCGCGCTGGCCCAGTGTCGTCATCGCGATGCTCTCGGGCGTGGCGGTGGCGATCGCGCTGAACCTCGCGTTCGGCGCCGACCACACCGGCATCACGATGCTCGACCCGATCGAGCGCCGCCTGCCGCCGTTCTCGTGGCCGCACCTCGATCCGGGCGCGCTCGGGCAGCTGAGCGGCGTCGCGGTCGCCGTCGCGATCGTCTCGCTGACGCAGTCGATCTCCATCGCCAAGGCCATTGCACTGCGCACCGGCCAGCGCATCGACGGCAACCAGGAGTTCATCGGACAAGGGCTGTCGAACATGGCGGCCGGCCTGTTCTCGGGCTTTCCGACCAGCGCCTCGGTGAACCGCTCGGGCCCGAACCTCGAGGCGGGCGCCGTCACGCCGCTGGCCGCGGTGTTCGCCGGCATGCTGCTCGCGGTGATCGTGCTGCTGTTCGCGCCGCTGGTCGCGTGGCTGCCGCTGCCGGCGGTCGCCGGCGTGCTCTGCCTGGCGGGCTGGTCGCTGATCGACGTCGCGCGGATCCGCGCGACGCTGCGCATGAGCCGCCCCGAAGGCGGCGTGCTGCTGCTCACGATGGTCGCGACGCTGGTGATGCGCCTGGAGGTCGCGGTGCTGGTCGGCGTCGCGACGTCGCTGGTGCTGTACCTGAACCGCACTTCGCGACCGACGATGCAAAGCCTGGTTCCCGACGGCCGCACCTCCGAGCGGGCGCTGGTCCAGGTCGAGGCCGACCGACGCGAGTGCCCGCAGCTGAAGATCATGAGCGTCGAGGGCTCGATCTACTTCGGGGCGGTCAACCACGTCGCCACGCACTTCGACACGCTGCGCGAGTTCGCCCCCGCGCAGAAGCACCTGCTGCTGGTGGCCCGGAACGTCAACTTCGTCGACGTCGCCGGCGCCGACCTGCTGGTCTCGGAGGCCAGGCGCCGGGTCGCCGACGGCGGCGCGCTCTATCTGTACGGCCTGCGCCCGCAGGTCGAAGAGTTCCTGGCGCGCGGCGACGCGATCGGGGCGATCGGTCCCGGGCGCGTGTTCGCCAGCAAGAGCGTCGCCATCGCCGACATCTTCACGCGGCTCGACCCCGAGATCTGCCGCCGCTGCACGGCGCGGATCTTCTACGAGTGCCAGCAGGTCGAGCAGGTCAGCGACGGCGGCTGAGGCCGGGTTCCCCGAACGCGCGCTCCATCTCGCGGCGAAAGGCCACCGCTGCGTCCTTCGCGTCGATGCTCACGTCGCTCCAGCGCACCGGCTGGCCGGCCGCCACCCGCTTCTTCAGCCGTACGTGGTGCGCGAGGCCGAGCGGCAGGCCGCCGATCGCCAGCGAGTCGGCCGAGGGCATCAGCCTTCCGTAGACGGTGAACCCGCCTTCTCCGTCGAGCGTCTCGCCGGCCTTCAGGTCGCGCTTGGCGGTCGCGACCACGTCGCCGTGCCAGGCATCGGCCGCGCCCGTGGCTTCGCGGCGCAGCCCGACCGACGCGACGCTGATGCCGAGTTCGAGCCCGATCAGGTGGTACGGCTTGTACATCGCCGTGTAGTTGCCGCTGCGGTCGGCGACCAGGCCATACTCGCGAAAGCACCGGCGCACGTAGTCGGAATCGCCGGCGAACGTCACGTACACGCCCCAGCGCAGGTCGCGGAACACCGGTCGGCCGTCGCGCTCGACGCTCGAGACCACCTCCACCTGGCCGCGATGCTGCAGCTGTCCGCCGTCCTCGCGCGGGCACAGCACCTGCGCCAGGTCGTCGACGCCGCATGGCGGGAAGGCCAGCCCCGTGGCCGCCGGCCGCAGGCCGGTGGCATTGGCGACCGCGGCCATCTCGATCGCCGATTTCGTGCCGTCGAGGAACGAGTTGAACATCTGGGCGTTCATGCCGCCGAGCTTCGCGTCCTCGGCGCTCAGGCCGTAGTAGGGCCAGACGGTGTCCGGCGTCGAGCGGTGGTACTCGGGCAGGTACTTCGTGCCCTTGCCGGCGGCGACGACCTCGAAGCCTGCGGCGCGCGCCCAGTCGACCATCTCGCAGATCAGTGCCGGCTGGTCGCCATAGGCGAGCGAGTAGACGATGCCCGCTTCGCGCGCGCGGCGCGCGAGCAGCGGCCCCGCCAGCGCGTCGGCCTCGACGTTCACCATGACGACGTGCTTGCCGTGCCGGCAGCAGGCGAGCACGTGGGCGATTCCCGCCGACGGATTGCCGGTCGCGTCGATGACGATCTCGACCTCCGGCGCCGCGATCAGCGCCTGCGCGTCGTCGAGCAGCCGGGTCGTGCCCTTGCGGGCCGCCTCGGCCAGGGAGCGGGCGCCCAGCGCCGCGGCCGGCCAGCCGACCCGCAGCAGCGCAGACTTCGCCCGCTGCGGAGAGAGGTCGGCGACGCCGACCAGATGGACGCCGGGCGTGCGGCGCACCTGCGACAGGTACATCGAGCCGAACTTGCCGGCCCCGATCAGCCCGATGCGCAGCGGCCGGCCTTCGTCGGCGCGCTGTCGCAGCATGCGATGCAGGTTCATGGCGGGGGCGGCTATTCGAGCTCGCTGCGCGCCATCTCGACGTCGAGCCGCTCCATCGCGTCCATCGCGTCGAATGCGGCGGCCTCGGCATAGAGCGCCTCGGCCTCCTTCAGCGCCTTCTTGCCTTCGAGCATCACCAGTCCGTTGGCGTACTCGACCCGGGCGATCGCCGAGTCGGGGTTGAGCTCGAGCGCCTTGCGGAAAAGCCGAAGCCCTTCGTCGCGCTTGGCGCCGTAGGTCATGCCGCCGATCATCGCGCCGACCTTGTCGATCACCTCGGCATGGAAGGCGCCGAGCGCGATGTGCGCATCCGCGTGCTTCGGCGCGAGCTTGATCGCCTGCGTCAGCGCGTCGCGCACCTTGCCTCCGAGGCCCTGCGCGAGCGCCTTGGCCACCGAGATGCCCTGGCCGTAGCGGCCGATCGCGTAGGCGTAGTGGTAGTAGGCGTTGGGGTTCTTCGGATCGGCCGCCTGCTGCGCCTCGCAGCGGGCCCCGACCTCCTGGAACAGGTCGAGTTTCTTCTTCTCGGCCTTCTCGAGGTAGTTCGCGTAGATGTTGGTCGCCTTGTTCGCCACGCTCAGGCCGGCGGCACCGGCCTTCAGGCCCGTTTCGGCAGCCTGCTGGAAGCGGCCCGCGTGGTAGTCGATCCACGCTGCGATGACTGCGTCGTCCTTCGGGAAGGGCTCGCAGTCACCGCGGTGCAGCCGCGCCCAGTGCTTCTTCAGCGTGGCGGGCGTGTATTCGTACTTCTTGTCGGCGTGGGGAAAGGCGTTCCATCTGGCCATGGTCGGCTCCTGCTGCGGGTTCGGGGGTTCAGCTGCGGATGTATTCGTTCGACAGGCGGGCGAAGAGCTCGCGACCCTCGGGCTCGAGCCACGGCGCGAGCATCGACAGCACCTGGTAGGCGCCGCGGGCCATCGCCGCGTTCTGGTAGTCGGCCTCTCCGAAGCGCCGGGCGTTGCGGATGTACTCGAACGACAGCCAGTAGGTCGCGACGACCACCATGTTGGTGGCGAGCGACTCGACCTCGCGGCCCGCGCCGCTCAGCGAACCGCTCGCCGCGAGCGACTGGCACAGTGCGCGCGCGGCGGCGGTCTTGCGGTCGACGATCGAGCGGAAGTGCATCTCGAGGCGGCGGTTGCGCGACAGCAGGTCGTTGAGGTCGCGGTAGACGAAGCGGTAGCGCCAGATCGACTCGAACAGCAGGTGAAGGAACAGCCAGGCGTCCTCGAAGTGGATCTCGCGCTTCAGCGGACCGTCGAGCAACGGGTCGATCTCGCGCTCGAACTGCTCGAACAGCGCGCCGACGATGTCGTCCTTGTTGCGGAAATGGTAGTAGAGATTGCCGGGGCTGATGTTCATCTCGTCGGCAATCGCGCTGGTCGTGACGTTGGGCTCGCCCAGGTCGTTGAACAGCCGCAGCGAAAGCTCCAGGATGCGCTCACGGGTGCGCCGCGGCGGCTTTCGCTGCATGCTTCCTCCGTCGGGTGATCGGCCGCGGTGCGGCGCGTGGGCCGTGATCCGCGGCGCCCGCCGCGCATCCCCTGGGCGCGATCTTACCGTGACCGGACGCGCCCGACGCGACGCACCGCGCCCGGCGCTCGGGTGCGAGGGGCCGGCTCAGGCCACCGTGCCGGCCTTGCGCGTGCTCACGATCTCGATCGCGCGATCCAGGTCGTCCAGCGTGCGTCCGAGGCGATCGAGGGCGGCGCCGGTGCGCGTCAGCCGTGCGTGCGCGTCGGTGCGCAGCTCGCGAACGAGGCGCCGCGCGGGATGGCGAAGCACGGCGGCATTGATCGACAGGCCGTGCCTGCGCAGCACCGGGTCGAGTTCGGCCTGGCGCGCGAGCAGGTCGGCGCGGGTGGCCAGGTACGCGTGCTCGCACAGCCGGCGCCGGCTCGACAGGCTGAAGATGTTCGTGAAGAAGGTGTCGGCGTCGTCGCGACGCGGCTCGAACAGCACGACGTCCGACCCCGGGTGCGTGACGCGGTACTTCGCCAGGCCGACGGTCATGCGCGAGCGGATCGCCGTGCGGATCGTCTGGGCCATCACCGTGCTGATACCCGAGCGCGAGATGCGGCGCGCCCCCGCATGCCCTGCGTGGTAGGGCACCAGCGGGTTGACGCAGAGCACCAGGCCGACGCCGTACTCCAGGGGCACCGACGCGTGCACCGTCTTGTTCAGCGCACCGTCGAGATAGTGGCGGGTGCCGATTCGCACCGGCGCGAACAGGCCGGGGACGGCGCTCGACGCAATCGCCGCCCTGGAAATCGGGATGTGGTCGTGCCCGGGTGCGCCGAACTCCACCGGATCGCCCGAGTCGATGTCGGTCGCGACGATGCGCAACGGCGCGCGGGTGTGGCGGAAGTCGTTGGTGCGCCCCGGCTGGGTGAGCAGGTGCGCGAGCTTGCGCTCGGCCGGGCTGCCGTCGACGAGCCCGTTGGGCAGCATGCGCAGCCCGCGCTCGACGGCCCGCCAGAACGCCGCCTGCGGGCCCAGCAACGCCTCGTTCAGTCCGGCACCGACCGATGCGCTGACGCCCGACGGGGCCGCGCGCAGCGCGCGGCGCCACTCCCGGTAGGCCGGGCGAAGCATGAGCGCCGGATCGAACGCGGTCTCGGCGTCGTCGTCCTCGACGAACATGCGCACCATCCGGTGCGGCGAGACGCCGTTGACGAGCCCTGCGGCGATGAAGGCGCCGGCGCTCACGCCGACATAGGCGTCGAGCCGGGTCAGGTCGAGGCCGTCGATCGCCTCGGCCAGCGCGCACAACGCGCCGAGCTCGTAGGCGGCGCCCAGGAACCCGCCGCCGGCCAGCGCCAGGCCGATGCGGCCCGGCGTGCCTGGTGGTGCGGGTTCGTTCGCCATCGCCCGGGCCGCGCCGCGCGACCTCGCCGCCGTGGTCAGGACGCGGCCTTCGCGCGACGCGCCGTCTTCTTCGCCGGGGCCTTGCGCGCCTTCGCCGGCGCCGCGCCGCTCAACGCCTGCACGCTGTCGTTCAGCGCCTCGACCCGCTTCATCAGCGACTGGATGTCCTTGCTCGTCGGAACGCCCAGGCGCGTCAGCGCGCGCGAAACGCGGTCTTCGAAGACCTGTTCGAGCTTGTCCCAGGAATGGGTCGCCTGCTTGGTGATGTCGCCCGCTGCCTTGGTCATCTTGCCGGTCACCTCGCCGATCTTCTCTTCCGTCATGGCCCGGGTGCGCCGCTGGATGCCGACCCCTTCCTTGACCAGCGCCTCGAACACCTTGCCGCCTTCTTCCTGCGCCTTCGAGAACGCGCCGAGCCCGGCCAGCCAGATCTGCTGCGCGGAGTCGCGGATCGCCGAGGCCAGTTGCTTGCCCTCGGACTTGCTCTCCGCCATTGCCTTGAGTTTCTTCACCATGACGCTGTTCCTCGTCGTTGATGCGGCGGCACAGTGGCCGGCGCTGGGGTTGCCGTTCAGGCCCTCGCCTGCATCCGCAGTCTAGGCAGTGCCGCTAGAGCCGGCACACTAAAGGCGCGCGGCCGCCGATACAATGGCCGGCGCGGACAGCGCACGCGGTGCGTGCGCGGCGAACCACCAACGCTGGAGTCGGGGGAGACCCATGAACTACTTCATCACCGGGGCGACGGGCTTCATCGGCCGCAGGCTGGTACGCAGGCTGCTCGAGCGTCGCGGCTCGGTCGTCTACTTCCTGGCTCGCGACGCGTCCCCCGAGAAGCTGGCGCCGCTCCATGCCGCCTGGGGGGTGGACGCGACTCGCGCCATCCCGGTGGTCGGCGACATCGCCCAGCCGGGGCTCGGCATCCGCGCGGCCGATCGCAAGCGGCTCGACGGCAAGGTCCGCCACGCGTTCCACCTGGCGGCCATCTACGACCTGAAGGCCGGCGCCGAGGAGCAGGTGGCGGTGAACGTCGAGGGCACGCGCAACGTGGTCGCGTTCGCCAACGCGATCGGGGTCGGCTGCCTGCACCACGTGTCGTCGATCGCGGCGGCCGGGCTCTACGAAGGCGTGTTCCGCGAGGACATGTTCGAGGAGGCCGAGAACCTCGAGCACCCGTACTACGCCACCAAGCACGAGTCCGAGGGGATCGTTCGTCGCGAGGCGAAAGTGCCGTTCCGCGTCTATCGGCCGGGGTTGGTGGTCGGCGACTCGCGCACCGGCGAGATGGACAAGATCGACGGCCCCTACTACTTCTTCAAGCTGATCCAGCGCCTGCGCCAGATCGTGCCGTCCTGGATGCCGACGATCGGCATCGAGGGTGGACGCATCAACATCGTTCCGGTCGACTTCGTCGTCGCGGCGCTCGATCACATCGCGCACGCCAGGGGGCTCGACGGCGGCTGCTTCCACCTGGTCGACCCCGAGCCGATGCGGGTGGGCGACCTGCTCAACGCGTTCGCGAAGGCCGCGCATGCGCCGCTGATGTCGATCAGGGTGAACGCCGCGCTGATCGGGTTCATCCCGAAGAGCGTCAAGAAGGGGCTGCTGGCGCTCACGCCGGTGCGGCGAATCCGCAACGCGATCATGAAGGACCTCGGACTGCCCGAGGACATCCTGCAGTTCGTCAACTATCCGACGCGGTTCGACTGCCGTGAGACGCTCGCGGCGCTCAAGGGCAGCGGGATCGAGTGCCCGCGCCTGGACGACTACGCCTGGGTGCTGTGGGACTACTGGGAGCGGCACCTCGATCCTGACCTCTTCATCGACCGGACGCTGAAGGGCCAGGTGGGAGGCAAGGTCGTGCTGATCACCGGCGGGTCCTCGGGCATCGGGCTGGCGGCGGCGCGCAGGATCGCCGCCGCCGGCGCGACCACCGTGATCTGCGGGCGCGACGAGAGCAAGCTCGACGAGGCAAGGCGCATCGTCGAGGCCGACGGCCACAAGCTGGTCACCTTCCCGGTCGACCTCGCCAGCACCGAGGATTCCGATCGCATGACGCGCTGGCTGGTCGACGAGTTCGGCGGCGTCGACGTGCTGGTCAACAACGCGGGCCGCTCGATCCGGCGCGGCATCGAGTCGAGCTTCGAGCGCTTCCACGACGTCGAGCGCACGATGCAGCTGAACTACTTCGGCGCCGTGCGCGTCACGATGGGGCTGCTGCCGAAGATGATCGAGCGGCGGCGCGGGCACATCGTCAACATCAGCTCGATCGGCGTGCTCACCAATGCGCCGCGCTTCTCGGCCTACGTCGCGTCGAAGGCGGCGCTCGACGCCTGGACGCGCTGCGCGGCCAGCGAGTTCGCCGACGTCGGCATCACGTTCACGACCATCAACATGCCGCTCGTGCGCACGCCGATGATCGCGCCCACGCGGCTCTACCAGAACGTGCCCACGCTGTCGCCCGAGGAGGCGGCCGACCTGGTGAGCCAGGCGATCGTCTACAAGCCGGTGCGCATCGCCACGCGCCTGGGCATCACCGGCGAGGTGCTGCACGCGCTGATGCCCAGGATCATGCAGATCGTGATGAACACGTCCTTCCGGATGTTCCCGGACTCCGACGCGGCGAAGGGGGCCAAGGACGCGGCGGGCAGGCCGCCGCAGCTCAGTGCCGACCAGGTGGCGTTCCAGCAGCTGATGCGCGGCATCCACTTCTAGCGCCTGGCGGCGCCTCAGCTGCGTCCCGACGTCTCGATCGCCTCGAGCGCGCGCGTCCACACCCCGCGGTCGTAAGCCAGCTCGACGTGCCCGCGGGCGGTGAGCTCGATCGTCCGCGCGCCCTCGAGCGTCTGGATCGACTGCGGAGCGACGATGTTGTCATGGTGCGAGAGGACGACCGTGAAAGGCGCGCGGGGCTGCCCGGCTTCGCGCGCGGCGAGTTCGTGCAGCCAGCCACTGTCCAGGCGCATCTGCGCGACGTTGCGCCCGTATCCGAAGCGCGCCAGCCAGGTGCCGCGGTGCGGGGTGCCGAGCGTGACCACCGCGCCGATCGCGCCGCTGCCGTGTCGCGCGAGGAACGCGCGGACCGCCAGCCCGCCCATGCTGTGGGCGACCACCGCGACCCGCTCGGTGCCGGTCCGGGCGCGCAGGCGCTCGACGCCGGCCTCGACGAGCGGGACGTAATCGTCGATCGAGCCGAACACGGGTTCGAGGTTGACCGAATCGACGGCGTGCCCGCGCTCGGCGAGCCAGCGCGCGAACGGGCGCCAGATGCCGCGATTGCAGAAGTAGCCGTGGATGAGCAGCACCGGCACGCGGTCGCGCCCGGTGCCGCTGGGCAGGGGCCGGGCGCCGTAGCGGATCTGCGCATAGAAGAACGTGCGCAACGAGGCGACGATTTCGCCGAGCCACGCGCGCAGCGCGGCGGCAAGGCCGGGGTGCAGCTCGGGGCGGGTGCGCCGCCGCAGCCAGGCGCCGATGGCAAACTGCTGCCCGAGGATCGCCGCGTCGGCCAGCACCGGAACCGCGGCGGCGCCGAGCATCGCCAGCGCCGGATGCCAGTCGTGCGCCCGGTGAAGCCACAGCGCCAGTTCGACGACGCCGAGCGCGATCGCCGCCACGAGCACGCCCAGCAGCCGCTGCATCATCGCCGTCAGCCCGCCGGATCGGCGAGCCCGGGCGCCGCGCGGCCGGTAAGCCGCGTGGCCAGGCCGCTGGCCAGTCGCGCGACGATGCCGTAGATCGAGAGCTGCGGATTGGCGCCGATCGACGTCGGGAAGATCGAGCCGTCGTGCACCGACACGTTGGCCAGTTGCCAGTGAACGCCGTCGGGTCGCGCGACGCCGCGCTGCTCGTCGCCGGCGATCGCGCAGCCGCCCATCACGTGCGCGGAGACGACGCGCAACAGCAGCGGCTTCATCGGCAGCTCGCCGATCGCGGCGCGCGCTTCGGGCCAGCTGCGGTAGCCGCCGGCCAGTTCGTGCACCGGGTAGACGACCTTCGCGCCGGCCTCGAACTGGATCTGCGCCATCGTCAGCAGCGCGCGGCGCGCGCCGTCGAAGACGTAGTCGGTCAGCGGGTAGTCGAGCACCGGCGAGCCGTCCGCGCGCAGCTCGACGCGGCCGCCCGAAGCCTGCGGGTGAAAGCCGTCGCGCAACAGCGCGAGCAGTGCGTGCGTGTGCGCGAAGTCCTTCATCTGCCGGGCGTGCCCGGGACCGAAGCCCTGCAGCGTGGTCGCGAACAGCACCGGATGGATCGGCGGCGCCTCGAGCTTGTAGCCGATCGGCCCGTCGATCGGCTGGCCGTCGAGGAAGTGATCGCTGTAGATCGTCTGCGGCGCCCCCGAGAAACCGTCGACCCGCTGCTCGAACGTCGCCGCCGACACCACGACGGGGTGCAGGAACGTGCGCGCGCCGGTCAGGCGGTGCGGGTCGGGGGCGTTGGATCGCAGCAGCAGGGCGGGGCTGTTGATGGCGCCGCCCGACAGCACGAAGTGCGCCGCGCGGACCCGCGTGACGCGACCGCTCGGCCGCAGGCCCTCTGCGTCGAGCCAGTGCACCTCGAGCGCGTCGGCCCGCCCACCGGCCAGCTCGAGGCGCGCCGCCCGGGCTCGCGTGAACAGCGTGGCGCCGGCGTCCAGCGCGGCGGGCACGGTGGTCACGAGCATCGACTGCTTCGCGTTCGTCGGGCAGCCCATCCCGCAATAGCCGAGGTTCAGGCAGCCGCGAACGTTTCGCAGGATCGCAGGCGCCGGAATGCCGAGCTTTCCTGCCCCGCGCCGCAACAGGTCGTTGTTCTCGTTCGGCGGCGCGAGCCACGGCCCGATCGACAGCCGCCGCTCGGCGCGTTCGAACCAGGGGAACAGCGCCTCGGGCGTGTAGTCGTCGAGGCCGTAGTGCTCGCGCCACCAGGCCAGCGTCGGCGCCGGCGTGCGGAAGCTCGATGTCCAGTTGACCGTCGTCGACCCGCCGACGCAACGACCCTGGAGGATGTTGATCGCCTTGTCCTTGGTCTTGCGCGCCGCCGACTCCTGGTACAGCTGCGGATACGCGTCGGCCTCGCGCATCCGGAAGTCGCGCGAGCTCGCGAGCGGGCCTTCCTCGATCATCGCTACACGCAGGCCGGCGCGCGCGAGGATCTCGGCGGTGATGCCGCCCCCGGCGCCGGTGCCCACGATCGCCACGTCGCAGTCGACCTGCCCGGGCAGGGCCGCGGCGGTGGCGTCCAGCACCTTCCAGCCGCGTGCAAGGCCCTCTGCGACCGGATCGGGAAAGCTGCTCATCGGGCGGGTGCTCCGTCGGAAATTCGGCTCGGCACGAGGCCGCGGCAGGTCACAATCGCGGCGGCCCGTCGTAGCCGATCGCCGCCCAGTGCGAAGGCTCGGCGTACCAGCTTCCGGTGACCAAGTCGTGCAGCGCGTGATAGGCGCTCTGCAGCAGTTCGAGCCGGTGCGTGCGCCAGGCCTGAAGCACCGATGCGACCTCGGCGACGCCGGCCTCGCGCCAGGAGGCGGTCAGGCCGGTGAGCAGCAGGCGCGTCGGCGCGATGGCCATCAGCGCGAAGAGTTGCGCGAGCTCGTCCTGGGCGGCGGGCGACAGCGCCGAAATCGCGGTCTCGACGGCTGCGCTCGCCTGGCCGAGCGCCAGCGTGCGCTGCGAGGGATCGGATGGCAGGGCTCCGTCGAGGATCGCGGGCACGACGCCGGCGAGCACGTCGCGGCGGTTGGCGACGGAGTCGCGCCCCGCCAGCCACGATGCAGTGCCGCCCATGACCAGCAAGGCGCCCCCGGCCAGGCCGAGTTTCAGGAACGTGCGACGTCGAACCATGGATCGATTCTAGGGGAGCGCGCTAGAGATCCATCTCTAAAGCGGGGCGCGCGTGCGCCGGCCGCTTGGAGTCGCATCCGGGCTGCGGCAGACTTCGTGCTCATGGATCACGCAGAGCGGCTGCAGCAGGCGGCGAAGGAAGTGGCGCAGCTGCGCGCATCGATTGCATCGGATGCGCAGGCGCGCGCATGGGCGCACGCGACCAAGAGTTGGCAGGCACACCGGCTTGCCCGCACGCACCGGGACCTGCTGGCCGAACCTCGCCACGGCGCGGCGGCGCGATTCTTCCTGCAGGACCTGTACGGTGCCAAGGATTTCTCCCAGCGCGACGCCGAGCTGGCGCGCATCGTGCCGATGCTGGTGCGCCTGCTGCCCGATGCGGCGCTGGCCACGATCGCGGACGCGATCGAGATGGATGCGCTGTCCGAGCGCCTCGATCTCGGCCTGGCCCGCGAGCTTCGCGAACCCGATCCGCTGGGAATCGACGAGGCCGCGTACGCCGACGCCTATCGGCGCACCGGTTCGCGGCGCGAGCGCGAGCATCAGCTCGAACTGATCGCGACCGTCGGCCGTTCGCTCGACCGGCTGGTGCGCCACCCGATGCTGGGGCGCCTGCTGAAGGCGATGGCCGGGCCGGCGCGCGTCGCGGGCGTGTCGCAGATGCACGATTTCCTCGTGCGCGGGTTCGAGGCGTTTCGTGCGATCGGCGGCGCCTCGGACTTCCTCGGGCGCATCGAGAGCCGCGAGCGAGCGATCCTCGAGGCGCTCTACGCGGGGGCGCGGGCAGGCTGGAGCGAGAGCCCCCAGGCCTGAGCCAGGGCGGCCGGCTTGAGCAGGGCTCCCGGCTTCGCTATAATCACCGGTTCCTTGCCGCACGGTGCAACGACGCTATGGCGCCGGCGGCCTTTGTCCACAAGGTACGCCCGCGCGACGGGCACGCGTCACGACAGCCGTCGGCCGGCAGGCCGAGGGTGGCTGGCCGTGGCGTCGTCGCGAGGGTGTCCGCACCAGGAGAACCGATGCGTCACTACGAAATCGTGCTGATCGTCCACCCCGACCAGAGCGAGCAGGTGCCCGCGATGATCGAGCGGTACAAGGCGATGATCGAAGCCCAGGAAGGCAAGGTCCACCGGATCGAGGATTGGGGTCGGCGCCAGCTGACCTATCCGATCCAGAAGGTGTCCAAGGCCCACTACGTGCTGGTCAACATCGAATGCGGCAAGCCCACGCTCGACGAGCTCGAGCATGCGTTCCGCTTCAACGACGCGGTGCTGCGCCACCTCATCGTCGCGATGAAGAAGGCCGAGACGGGCGCCTCGCCGATGTGGAAGCAGATCCAGAAGGAAGAGGCCCGCAAGGCCGCTTCCGAGACGACGCAGGCCTGACGGCGCGCAGGCGTCGCGGCAGCCGATTCCGTGGGCAGCGACCGTGGGCAGCGAGGCCGGGAGCGCAGTTGGCGGCAAGGTTGCACTTGCGGCCGACCCCATTGCGGCCGACCCCGTTGCAGCCAACCGGGTCGAGCTGTCCGGCGTGCTGGTCGAGCGCGAGGCGCTTCGGTACACGCCGGCGGGCATCGCGATGCTGAACGCGCGACTGAGCCACGGCTCGGAAGTGCGCGAGGCGGGGCAGCCGAGGCAGGTCGAGTTCGACGTGGCAGTGCGCTTCGCCGGCTCGATCGCGGCGCGTGCCGACCGGCTGGCGCTCGGCGAGCAGGTCCTCGTCACCGGCTTCCTCGCGCCGCGCCGCCGCCAGTCGAAATCGCTCGTGCTGCACGTCACCGACTTCGCGTCGCCGCACCGATCAACGAATTGAATTGACAGGGAAAGAGAGAACACCATGGCCACCTTTCGCCGCGGTTCCAAGGACAAGAAACCTCGCCGTCCGTCGCAGAGCGCGCTGTTCAAGCGCAAGAAGTTCTGCCGCTTCACGGCCGAGAAGATCGAGTGGATCGATTACAAGGACATCGACCTGCTGAAGGACTTCATCACCGACACCGGCAAGATCATCCCGGCGCGCCTGACGGGCACGAAGGCGCGTTACCAGCGCCAGCTCCAGGATGCGATCAAGCGCGCGCGTTTCCTCGCGCTGCTGCCGTACACCGACAACCACTGAGCCGGGGAATCACGAGATGCAAGTCATCCTGCTCGAAAAACTCGTCAACCTGGGCCAGCTCGGCGACGTCGTGAAGGTCCGCGACGGCTACGCGCGCAACTTCCTGATTCCGCAGGGCAAGGCGCGTCGCGCCACCGATGCGGCGATCAAGGAGTTCGAGGCGCGCCGCGCGGAGCTCGAGAAGGCGCAGTCCGACCGCCTGGCCGCCGCGCAGGCGCTGGGCGAGAAGCTCAACGGCGCGACGATCCGGATCACCGAGAAGGCCGGCGTCGACGGCCGCCTGTTCGGTTCGGTCACCAACTTCGACATCGCCGAAAACCTGAAGAAGCAGGGCTTCGCGGTCGAGAAGGGCATGGTCCGCATGCCGGCCGGGCCGCTGAAGACGATCGGCGACGCGACGGTCGACGTCGCGTTGCACGGCGACGTGGTCGTGCAGATCACGGTGTCGGTCGCCGGCGAGACGGCCTGATCGGGCTGCTTCGCCCGACCGGCGAGACGGGGCGCGATGGCGCCCCGTTTTTTCTTCCGGTGCGCAGCGCCGTCGCCGGAAAAATTCTCTAAGATGAGGGACCCGCTTCCCGCCCCCTCGCAGCCCCTCCGAGCATCGATGTCCGCCGTTCCCAGTTCATTGCCGGATCACGATCCGCAGGTCGCCGCGTTGCGCGTGCCCCCGCATTCGATCGAGGCCGAGCAGGCCGTGCTGGGCGGCCTGCTGCTCGACAACACCGCCTTCGACCGCGTCGCCGACGTGCTGCGCGAAGAGGATTTCTATCGTCACGACCACCGGCTGATCTGGCACCAGATCGCGCGCCTGATCGAGCGCAGCCAGCCGGCCGACGTGGTCACCGTCTACGAGGCGCTGCAGTCGCTGGGCAAGGCCGAGGAGGCCGGCGGGCTCGCGTACCTGAACTCGCTCGCGCAGGAGACGCCGTCGGCCGCCAACATCCGCCGCTACGGCGAGATCGTCCGCGACCGCTCGATCCTGCGCAAGCTGATTTCCACCTCCGACGAGATCTCCACCTCGGCGCTCAATCCGCAGGGGAAGGACACCCGCCAGCTGCTCGACGAGGCCGAGTCGAAGGTGTTCCAGATCTCCGAGGACGGCTCGCGCGGCCAGGCCGGCTTCCAGCCGCTGCCCGACCTGCTCGGCAAGGTCGTCGAGCGCATCGACGAGTTGTACAACCAGAACAACCCGAACGACGTCACCGGCGTGCCCACCGGCTACGTCGACCTCGACCGGATGACCTCGGGCCTTCAGCCGGGCGACCTGGTGATCGTGGCCGGACGCCCGTCGATGGGCAAGGCGCAGCCGCTGGACGCGAAGATCCGCCTGCGCACCGGCTGGAAGCTCATGGGTGAGATTGCGGTCGGTGACGCGCTGGCGTCGATCGACGGCGCGCCGTCCATCGTCACCGGCGTATTTCCGCAAGGCGAGCGACAGGTCTATCGCATACGGTTCTCCGATGGGCGCAGCACCGAGTGCTGCGATGAGCACCTATGGCGCGTCCGGTATCGCGACTGGGTCGCGCCGCGCGTCGTGAGCACGGCGCGGCTGCGCGAGATGCTCGAGCGGGTGCGATACCGTAGCCGGCTCTGGATCGACATGCCGTCGGGGGACTTCGGCGCGGACGATCCGCTGCCGGTCGATCCGTGGGTGCTCGGCGCGTTGCTGGGCGACGGCTGCCTGCGGCACAACTCGGTGATGTTCTCGAATGCCGCCGCGGAAGTGCTCGATCGCATGCGTGCTCGCGTCGGCAGCGAACTGGTCTTGCAGCATGCGTCGGCCTACGACTGGCGGATCGTGCAGCCCAACCGCGGCGCAGTGGCCGGTCATGCCGGCCGGCATCCGAATCCGTTGAAGGTGCAGCTTGAAGCGCTCGGACTCTGGGGGCGGTCTTCGCACGACAAGTTCATCCCGGACGTTTACCTGAACGCAGGCCGGCAGGCGAGGCTCGACCTCCTGCGGGGGGTGCTCGATACCGACGGCTGGGTCGAGCGCTGGGGCACAGTGCGCCTGTCCACCGCCAGCGAGCGCCTGGCGCTCGATCTCCAGTCGCTGGTGCGCTCGCTCGGCGGCTGGTGTTCGATCAAGCGCAAGCGCCCTACGTTCCGTGTCGATGGCGAGCGACGCAACGGGCTGCCGGCCTTCGTCTGCACGATCAGCCATCCCGAGCCGGCGAGCCTGTTCCTGCTCGGTGACAAAGTGGCGCGTGTGGCGCAGGGACGCGTGCGCCGCAAGCTGCCGGTGATCGAGTCGATCGAGGTCAGCCGGCGCACTGCAGTGCAGTGCATCGCGGTGTCGCACCCGAGCAGGCTTTACATCACCGACGACTACGTGGTGACGCACAATACCTCCCTCGCGCTGAACATCGCCGAGCACGTCGCGGTCGACCAGGGACTGCCGGTCGCGGTGTTCTCGATGGAGATGGGCGCGACGCAGCTCGCCATGCGGCTGGTGTGCTCGGTCGGCCGGCTCGACCAGCAGCGGCTGCGCACCGGACGGCTGGTCGACGACGACTGGCCGCGGCTCACCAGCGCCATCCAGAAGATGCAGGACTCGCAGCTGTTCATCGACGAGACGCCGGCGCTCAACGCGCTCGAGCTGCGCGCGCGCGCGCGGCGGCTGTCGCGCCAGTGCGGCAAGCTCGGCCTGATCGTCGTCGACTACCTGCAGCTGATGTCGGCCACCAGCAGCGGCGAGAACCGCGCCACCGAGATCTCGGAGATCTCGCGCTCGCTGAAGGCGCTGGCCAAGGAGCTCGACTGCCCGGTGATCGCGCTGTCGCAGCTCAATCGCTCGCTCGAGCAGCGCCCGAACAAGCGGCCGGTGATGTCCGATCTTCGCGAAAGCGGAGCGATCGAGCAGGATGCAGACGTGATCGTCTTCATCTACCGCGACGAGGTCTACAACCCCGATTCGGCCGACAAGGGCGTTGCCGAGATCATCATCGGCAAGCAGCGCAACGGGCCCATCGGCACCGTGCGGCTGACTTTCGTCGGTCAGTACACGAAGTTCGAGAACTTCACCGCCGGCGTCTAGGGTCTGTTCACCCCGAGTCAGAGCGCGTCGGTGGCGAAGTCCGCCAGCCGCGAGCGCTCGCCGCGCTGCAGCGTCACGTGGCCCGCGTGCGGCCAGCCCTTGAAGCGGTCGACGACGTAGGTGAGGCCCGACGAGCCTTCGGTCAGATAGGGCGTGTCGATCTGCGCGATGTTTCCCAGGCAAACCACCTTGGTGCCGGGCCCCGCACGCGTGACCAGCGTCTTCATCTGCTTCGGCGTGAGGTTCTGCGCCTCGTCGATGATCAGGTACTTGTTGCTGAACGTGCGCCCGCGCATGAACGACAGCGCCTTGACCTTGACCCGGCTGCGGATCAGGTCGTTGGCGGTCGCACGCCCCCATTCGCCGGCCGAAGGGTCGCTCTGGTTGAGCACCTCGAGGTTGTCCTCGAGCGCGCCCATCCACGGCTGCATCTTCTCCTCCTCGGTGCCCGGCAGGTAGCCGATGTCTTCCCCGACCGGCACCGTGGCGCGCGTCATGATGATCTCGGTGTAGCGCTTGGTCTCGAGCACCTGCACGAGCCCCGCGGCCAGCGCGATCAGCGTCTTGCCGGTGCCTGCCTGCCCGAGCAGCGTGATGAAGTCGATCTCGGGGTTCATCAGCAGGTTCAGCGCGAAGTTCTGCTCGCGGTTGCGCGCGGTGATGCCCCAGACCGCGTTCTTGTGGTGGCCGTAGTCGCGCAGCGTCTGCAGCACCGCGGTGCGCCCGGTGATCTCGCGCACCTGCGCCACCAGCGGCATGTCGCCTTCGAAGTAGACGAACTGGTTCAGCAGCAGCGACGACACCAGCGGGCCGCTGATCCGGTAGAAGGTCTGCCCGCCCTGCTGCCACGACTCGACGCCCTTGCCGTGCTTCTCCCAGAAGTCGGCGGGCAGCGGCAGCACGCCGGTGTAGAGCAGGTCGGTGTCCTCGAGGACCTGGTCGTTGAAGTAGTCCTCGGCGGGCAGGCCCATCGTGTGGGCCTTGATCCGCATGTTGATGTCCTTGGACACCAGCACCACCTGGCGATCGGGCAACTGGTCCTGCATCGCGCGGACCACCCCGAGGATCTGGTTGTCGGCCTTGCCCATCGGCAGGCTCGACGGCAGCATCGGCGCGATCGCCTGCGTCTGGAAGAACAGCCGGCCCTGCGCGTCGCGGTTGCCGAGCGCCGACAGCGAGATGCCCTGCTCGATGTCGCCGCCGGTGGCGATCAGCGCATCGAGCGAACGGCTGACCTGGCGCGCGTTGCGCGAGACCTCGGACATGCCCTTCTTGTGGTTGTCGAGCTCCTCGAGCGTCATCATCGGCAGGTAGACGTCGTGCTCGGCGAAGCGGAAGAGGCTGCTCGGGTCGTGCATCAGCACGTTGGTGTCGAGCACGAAGAGCTTGGGCAGGCGAGCCGCCTGGCGCCGGGGCTCGCGGCGCGTCACGGTGCCTGCGCGCGGCGCGGCGGCGCGCGGGGCGGCCGGCACGCGGGCCGCCGGCGGCTCGGCGAGCGGCGCCGAAGGCGCGACTGCCGGGACCGGCGCAGGCTGGGCGGATGCAGCGCGCCCGGCGCTCATCGGCACGACTTCGTGCGCAACGGCGGGCGCCGATTTCGGCGGCCGCTCGGCGGCCGGTCGTGTGGCGCGCGCCTCGACGGCGCTGGAGATGTCGAGCAGGGTGGCGGGCTTGCCTGGCGGCTTGGGAAGCGGCATGGTGGGATCGATCGGGAGGGGAGGATCAGGAGATCGATCGCACGACCTCCAGGACTTCTGCAACGTGGCCGGGCACCTTCACGCCGCGCCATTCGTGCGCGAGCTTGCCGGCCGTGTCGATGACGAAGGTGGAACGCTCGATGCCGCGAACCTGGCGGCCGTACATCGTCTTGAGCTTCATGACCGCGAACTGCTCGCACAACGCTTCGTCGGGGTCGGAGGCGAGCTCGTAGGGCAAGCCCAGCTTTGCCTTGAAGCCCTCGTGCGACTTCAGGCTGTCGCGCGACACGCCGAGCACGACCGCGCCCGCCCCGGCGAACGCGGCATGGAGGTCGCGGAAGTCGCCGGCCTCGTTGGTGCAGCCCGGCGTGTTGTCCTTCGGGTAGAAGAACAGGACGAGCTTGCGTCCCTTCAGTTTCGACAGTCTGACTTCGCCGCCGGTGGAGGCAGCGCTGAAATCGGGGACTTTCCTGCCGATCGCGACGCTCAACGAACCCTCTGCAGGCAATTCGGTATACCTGCCTGCAACATATCACAGACCCGCGTCACTGCATCAGCAGCGCGACCAGCACGCGCCGCCCCTCCATCATCAGGATGTTGTAGGTGCGGCACGCCGCGCGCGTGTCCATGACGTCGATCCCGACGCGCGCCTGCGCGAGCGCGGCAGTGAGCCGCGGGTGCAGGAGGCGCTGGCGCTCTCCGGTGCCCAGCAGCACGAGTTCGGGTTCGCGCGACAGCAGCGACTCGAAGTGCGCCGGCGTGAGCGACTCGAAGCCGTCGACCTCCCAGGCGACGACCGCGCCCTCCGGGGCGACCAGCACCGGATGCACGAAGCGTTGCCGGTTGATCTCGACGTAACCGGGCCCGTACGCGGTGAACGTGTTGAGCGCCGTCGTCGCGGCGGCGTGAAGCTTCATCGGGACTCCGTTTCCGGCATCGCGCGAGGGGCGCTAAGCCACTGAAAATGTTACATTAATGGTCTGACCGGAGTCCACCCATGAGTTCGCCCCGCGAGTTTTCGCGCATCAAGCGCCTGCCGCCCTACGTCTTCAACATCACGGCGGAACTGAAGATGGCCGAGCGCCGCCGCGGCGAGGACATCATCGACATGAGCATGGGCAATCCGGACGGCCCGGCTCCGCAGCACATCATCGACAAGCTGGTCGAGGCCTCGCAGCGGCCGCACACGCACGGCTACTCGGTCTCGAAGGGCATCCCGCGGCTGCGCAAGGCGATCTCCGACTGGTACAGGCGGCGCTACGCCGTCGACATCGACCCCGAGACCGAGGCGATCGTGACGATCGGCTCGAAGGAGGGCATCGCGCACCTGATGCTCGCGACGCTCGATCGCGGCGACGTGGTGCTCGTCCCGAACCCCAGCTACCCGATCCACATCTACGGCGCGGTCATCGCCGGCGCCGAGACGCGCTCGGTGCGGATGACGCCGGGAGTCGATTTTCTCGAGGAACTCGAGCGCGCGGTGCACGAGACCTCGCCGAAACCGAAGATGATGATCCTCGGGTTCCCGAGCAACCCCACCGCCAAGTGCGTCGACATCGGCTTCTTCGAGCGCGTCGTTGCGCTGGCGCGCGAGCACGACATCATCGTCGTTCACGACCTCGCCTATGCCGACATCGTGTTCGACGACTATCGCGCGCCCTCGATCATGGAAGTGCCCGGCGCGCGCGAGGTGGCGGTCGAGTTCTTCACGATGAGCAAGAGCTACAACATGGCCGGCTGGCGGATCGGCTTCATGGTCGGCAACGCCGAACTGGTCGCCGCGCTCGCGCGCATGAAGAGCTACCACGACTACGGCACGTTCACGCCGATCCAGGTTGCGGCGATCGCGGCGCTCGACGGCCCGCAGGAGTGCGTCGAGGAGGCGCGCCAGAAGTACCAGCTGCGGCGCAACGTGCTGGCCAAGGGGCTGCAGGAGGCCGGCTGGGACGTCGAGGTGCCGCGGGCGTCGATGTACATCTGGGCGCAGATTCCCGAGCCGTATCGCGCGATGGGGTCGCTGGAGTTCGCCAAGAAGCTGCTGGTCGACGCGAAGGTGGCGGTGTCGCCGGGCATCGGTTTCGGCGAGTACGGCGACGACCACGTGCGCTTCGCGCTGATCGAGAACGAACAGCGCATCCGGCAGGCGGTTCGCGGCATCAAGGAGATGTTCCGCAAGGACGGGCTGATCCGGATCGCGGCCTGACGTGCGAGTCGTTCGCTCCGGTTACGGTCCAGATGTCCGCTGTTGGCGCGGTCGCGGCAGGCGGCGGCGGGCCGCGTTGGCGAGCCCGCAGCGCGCGGGCACGGCGGGGCGGCGCGGCGCGCAGCGGCCCGCGCGTAGCGGGGCGATGACGACGGCGGTCGGTGCTTCGCACCGACTTCCCTCCGCTGCTCTCGTCGGGGTGGCGCGGCGAAACTCGCTTCGCGCGCTGCGCTCGAACAATCGCCGCGAGAACGATGGACGAGGTGCGCGCTTCGCGCGCCGGCCCCGACGCGCGTGCTGCTCGGCGCCGCCGACATCGCCCCGCTACGCGCGGCCGCTGCGCGCCGCGCCACCCCGCCGTGCCCGCGCGCTGCGGGCTCCCAACGCGGCCCGCCGCCGCCTGCCGCTCTGGCACCGTCATCGGTGCTCGAACCGAAGTCGCGGCCCTTGCTCACGAGCACTACGACGGTGCCGGCAAGGTGCGGGCCGACGGCCCGCGCCTTTGCCCGCGCCAACCCTCCGAGCGTCGCACGCCGCGACATTCGCGCTGGAGCATCTGACATGAAGAAAGAGAAGTTCGGACCCGTGCGGGTCGGCCTGCTGGGAATCGGCACGGTGGGCGGCGGCACCTTCGAGGTGCTGCGCCGGAACCAGGACGAGATCCGGCGGCGGGCCGGGCGCAGCATCGAGATCACCAAGGTGGCCGATCTCGACGTCGCGCGCGCGCGGGCGATCGTCGGCGACTCGGTGCAGGTGGTCGGCGACGCGCGCGACGTCGTGAACGATCCGCAGATCGACGTGGTGGTCGAGCTGATCGGCGGCTACGGCATCGCGCGCACGCTGGTGCTCGAGGCGATCGAGCAGGGCAAGCACGTGGTCACGGCCAACAAGGCGCTGCTCGCGGTGCACGGCAACGAGATCTTCCTCGCCGCATCGAAGAGGGGGGTGATGGTCGCGTTCGAGGCGGCGGTGGCCGGAGGCATCCCGATCATCAAGGCGCTGCGCGAGGGGCTCACCGCCAATCGCATCGAGTGGATCGCCGGGATCATCAACGGCACCACCAACTTCATCCTGTCGGAGATGCGCGACAAGGGCCTGCCGTTCGACGCGGTGCTGAAGGAAGCGCAGCGGCTGGGCTACGCCGAAGCCGACCCCACCTTCGACATCGAGGGCGTCGACGCCGCGCACAAGGCGACGATCCTGGCGGCGATCGCGTTCGGCGTGCCGATGCAGTTCGACAAGGCCTACGTCGAAGGCATCACGAAGCTGCAGGCCGAGGACATCCGCTACGCCGAGCAGCTCGGCTACCGGATCAAGCTGCTCGGCATCACGCGGCGCCGCGACGGCAGCGACGGCGAGCAGGCGGGCATCGAACTGCGCGTGCACCCGACGCTGATTCCGTCGCGCCGGCTGATCGCCAACGTCGAGGGCGCGATGAACGCGGTCTGGGTCAAGGGCGACGCGGTCGGCCACACGATGTACTACGGCAAGGGCGCAGGCGCCGAGCCGACGGCCAGCGCGGTCATTGCCGACCTGGTCGACGTGGCGCGCACCTTCACCGCCGACCCGGGCAACCGCGTGCCGCACCTCGCGTTCCAGGCCGAGTCGCTGTCGGACGAGCCGATCCTGCCGATCGAGTCGGTGCAGACCGCGTACTACCTGCGGCTGAGGGTGGCCGACGAGCCGGGCGTGCTGGCCGACATCACCCGCATCCTCGCCGACGCGCGCATCTCGATCGACGCCGCCTTGCAGCGCGAGCCGGCCGAGGGCGAGAACCAGACCGACATCATCCTGCTCACGCACCGCACGGTCGAGCGCCAGATCATCACCGCGATTGCGCGTATCGAGGCGCTGCCGACGGTGCTGTCGAAGGCGACCCGTATCCGACTCGAAGAGCTGAACTGATCCCGCACCGAGCCCCGATGAACTACCTGTCGACCCGCGGCGGCATGCCGCCGGCCCGCTTCACCGAGATCCTGCTGGGTGGCCTCGCCACCGACGGCGGCCTGGTCGTGCCCGAGCGCTATCCGCGCATCGACGCGGCGACGCTCGCGCGCTGGCGCAAGCTGTCGTATCCGCAGCTCGCGTTCGAGATCCTGCGGCTCTATGCCGACGACGTGCCCGAGGCCGACCTGCGCGCGCTGGTCGATCGCACCTACACCGCGCAGGTGTTCGGCTCGAAGGAGATCACGCCGCTGCACACGCTCGAACCGGGCCTGCACCTGCTGCGGCTGTCGAACGGGCCCACGCTCGCCTTCAAGGACGTCGCGATGCAGCTGCTCGGCCAGCTGTTCGAGTACGTGCTCGCGAAAGAGGGCAGGGAGCTCAACATCCTCGGGGCGACCTCGGGCGACACCGGCAGCGCCGCCGAGTACGCGATGCGCGGCCGGCGCGGCATCCGCGTGTTCATGCTGTCGCCGTACGGCCGCATGAGCCCGTTCCAGACCGCGCAGATGTTCTCGCTCGACGACCCGAACATCTTCAACATCGCGGTCGACGGCGTCTTCGACGATTGCCAGGACATGGTCAAGGCGGTGTCGAACGACCTCGCATTCAAGCAGCGCTACGCGATCGGCACGGTCAACTCGATCAACTGGGCGCGGGTGGTCGCGCAGGTGGTCTACTACTTCAAGGGCTGGTTCGCGGCGACCGACCACGACGGCCAGCGAGTGTCGTTCGCGGTGCCGTCGGGCAATTTCGGCAACGTGCTGGCCGGCCACATCGCGCGGATGATGGGCCTGCCGATCTCGAAGCTCGTCGTGGCCACCAACGAGAACGACGTGCTCGACGAGTTCTTCCGCACCGGGCGCTATCGTCCGCGCGGCACCGCCGAGACCCACCAGACCAGCAGCCCGTCGATGGACATCTCGAAGGCGTCGAACTTCGAGCGTTTCGTCCACGACCTGGTCGGCGGCGACGCGGCGCGCGTGGCGGCCATGTGGCGCGCGCTCGACGGGCGCGGCGAGTTCGACATCGCCGGCACGCCCGAGTTCGAGCGGCTGCGCGAGTTCGGCTTCGCCTCGGGGTGCAGCCGCCACGCCGACCGGCTGGCGACGATCCGCGAGACGCGCCAGCGTTACGGCGTCACGATCGACACGCACACCGCCGACGGGGTGTTCGTCGCGCGGCGCTGGCGCGAACCCGGCGTGCCGATGATCTGCCTGGAGACCGCCCAGGCGGCCAAGTTCGCCGAGACGATCCGCGAGGCGATCGGCGAGGAAGCGCCGCGCCCGGCCGGCTTCGAGGACCTCGAGGTCCGGCCCCAGCGCTTCGAGCGGATGGCCGCGGACGTCGACGCGCTCAAGCACTACATCGCCGAGCGCTGCGGGCCGGGGATGCCGACCGCGAGCCGCTGAGCGCCCCGCGGCCCCCCAGAGCCCGCTGAGCCCCTCCGCGTGGCAGGTTACCGCTGCGGCGCTGCACTGCTTCGGGTACCCTCGGATCGACATGAAAGTATTCGGCTTCGCAGGCTATTCCGGCTCCGGGAAGACCACGCTCATCGAGCAGCTGATCCCGCGCTTCGTGCTGCGCGGCCTGCGCGTGTCGCTGATCAAGCATGCCCATCACCTGTTCGACATCGACAAGCCGGGCAAGGACTCGTACCGGCATCGCGAGGCGGGCGCTTCCGAGGTGCTGATCACTTCCGACCAGCGCTGGGTACTGATGCACGAGCTGCGCGGCGAGCCCGAGCCGTCGCTTCACGAGCAGCTCGTGCGCTTCTCGCCGTGCGACCTCGTGCTGGTCGAGGGCTACAAGCACGCGGTGATCCCGAAACTGGAGGTGCACCGGCCGGGGCTCGCCAGGCCGCTGCTGCACCCGGACGACCCCAACATCGTGGCGGTCGCGACCGATGCGGCGATCGACACGCGGCTGCCGCTGCTCGACCTGAACCGGCCCGACGAGATCGCCGACTTCATCATCGACCATCTGGATCGTGTCCATGAAGCCAGGATTGCTGCCGTTCGATGACGCGCTGGCGGCGCTGCTCGCCCAGGCCGCGCCGATCGAAGAGGTCGAAACCGTCGACACCGCGGCGGCCGCGGGACGCGTGCTGGCCACTGACATCCGCTCCACGCTCGACGTGCCGCCGTGCGACAACACGCAGATGGACGGTTACGCGGTGCGTCGCGCCGACCTGCTGCAGGCCGCACCCGATCGTCCGGTGCGGCTCCCCGTCGTGCAGCGCATTCCCGCCGGCCACGTGGGCCGGCCGCTCGCGCCCGGCGAGGCCGCGCGCATCTTCACCGGCGGCCTGGTGCCCGAAGGCGCCGACGCGATCGTGATGCAGGAGATCGCCACCGTCGACGGCGACACGGTGTCGTTCCCGCAATGCCCGGCGCCCGGCGAATGGATCCGGCGCGCCGGCGAAGACATCCGCAACGGCAGCGTGATCCTCGCGGCCGGCGCGCGGCTCACGCCGCAGGCCACTGGCCTGGCCGCCTCGGTGGGACTGGCCAGCCTGCCGGTGCGCAGACCGGTGCGCGTGGCGTGCTTCTTTACCGGCGACGAACTGGCGATGCCCGGTGAGCCGCTGCGCCCGGGCGCGATCTACAACAGCAACCGCTACGTGCTGGGCGCGTTGGTTCACTCGATGGGCTGCGAGCTGGTCGACCTGGGTAACGTGCCCGATACGCTGGCTGCCACGCGCGAGGCGTTGCGCCGCGCCGCGCAGGGCAACGACCTGATCGTCACCTCGGGCGGCGTGTCGGTGGGCGAGGAAGACCACGTGAAGCCCGCGGTCGAGGCCGAAGGCGAACTGCGCATGTGGCAGATCGCGATCAAGCCCGGCAAGCCGCTCGCCTACGGGCGTGTGCGCCGCGGTGCGCCCGACGCCGGCGTCGCGCACTTCATTGGCCTGCCCGGCAACCCGGTGTCGAGCTTCGTCACCTTCCTGCTGCTGGTGCGCCCGTTCGTGCAGCGGCTGCAGGGCATGGCCGACGTGGCGCCGCGCGCGCTGCCGATGCGCGCCGACTTCGACTGGCCGAAGCCCGACCGCCGCCGCGAGTTCCTCAGGGCGAAGCTCAACGCAGACGGCGGGCTCGATCTGTTCCCGAACCAGAGCTCCGCCGTGCTCACCTCAACCGTCTGGGGCGACGGGCTGATCGACAATCCGCCGCAGCACGCCATCGCGCGCGGCGACATCGTGCGTTTCCTGCCGTTTTCGGAGCTGACGAAATGACGATCACGATCCTCTATTTCGCCGGGCTGCGCGAGGCGCTCGGCACCCACCGCGAGACGATCGACCTGCCGGCCGGCGTGCGCACCGCTGCGCAGCTGCGCGCGTGGCTGCGCAGCCGCGGCGGCGCCTGGGCCGAGACGCTGGCCGAAGGCCGCGCCGTCCGCGTCTCGATCGACCAGGCGATGGCGCGCCCCGACACGCCGCTCGGCGCCGGCGCCGAAGTGGCCTTCTTCCCGCCGGTCACCGGGGGTTGACGCCGCCTTCAGATGCGCATAGGTTATGCGCATGAAACATGTCGTCCGCGAACGCAGCGTGCTGTACGACGTCAGCGCGCCGCGGCGCGCTACCAACGTCACCGTCAACGCCGACCTGCTGCGGCGCGCGCGCGAGCTCGACGTCAATCTTTCCCAGACGCTCGAATCCGCGCTCGTGATCGAGGTGGCCGAACGCGCCCGGCAGCGCTGGCTGGCCGAGAACCGCGGCGCGATCGACGCCTACAACCGCGAGGTCGAGCGCGATGGCTGCTTCGCTGACTCGCTGCGCAGCTTCTAGCGTGTCTCGGCTGGAGACAGTGCCGTGTCGCAGTTCGACGTCTATCGCAACCCCGATGCCTCGACAAGCGCGCGCTTTCCGTTCCTGCTCGAAATCCAGTCCGATCTTCTCGAGTCGCTGGCCACTCGGGTGGTCGTTCCGCTCGGTGCCGCCGGCGACGACACGACGCCGATCGCGCGGCTGATGCCGGTCTTCGAAGTGGGCGGCCGGCGCGTGGTGATGCGCACGCCCGAGATCGCGGGCATTCCGCGCAAGGCCGTCGGCGCGCACGTGGGCTCGCTCGCCGCGCATCGTCACGAGATCGTGGCGGCGCTCGACGTGCTCATCGCCGGAGTCTGACCATGCCCGTCCGTGTCCAGCAAGACGACTTCGACGCAGGCGCCGAGATCGCCGCGCTGCGCGCCGGCAACCTGAGCGTCGGCGCGGTGGCCGCCTTCATCGGTACGGTGCGCGACCTGAACGAAGGCGCCGGCGTATCGGCGATGGCGCTCGAACACTATCCGGGCATGACCGAACGCGCGCTGGAAGACATCTGCGCCCAGGCGCGCGGCCGCTGGAACATCCTCGACGCACTGGTCATCCACCGATATGGCGATCTCGCCCCGGGCGACCAGATCGTGCTGGTCGTCGTCACCTCGGCGCATCGTGGCGAGGCCTTCGCCGCCTGCGAGTTCGTCATGGACTACCTGAAGACGCAGGCGCCGTTCTGGAAGAAGGAGCGCACGCCGCAGGGCGAGCGCTGGGTCGAGGCGCGCGACGCCGACGACGAGGCGGCCGCGCGCTGGTGAGCAACGGTGGCGCGAGCAGCGCTTGCCGTTCAGCTGCGGGTTCATTACAATTTCCATGAATGTAAGGAGCCGCCGTGGCCGAATCCACCATCACCGCGAAGGGGCAGACGACCGTGCCGGCACAGGTGCGCGAACGGATCGGGGCGGTGCCGGGCACGCGCCTCGTCTGGCATGTGATGCCCGACGGCAGCGTCATCGTGCGCGCCAAGACGAAGTCCATTCTGGACCTCGAGGGCATCGTGAAAGCTCCCAAGGGCAGGCACGTGCCGGTCGAAGCGATGAACGCCTGGCGCTGATGGCTGCACTCGATACCAACGTCCTCGTGCGCTATCTCGTGCGCGACGATGCAACTCGACTCGCATCGGCCAGGCGGCTGATTCGCACATGCGTCGAAGAAGGGCGAACGCTGTACATCCCCGTGTCGGTATCCCTGGAACTGGAGTGGGTGCTGCGCGCGAACTTCGGTTTCGGCAAGGAAGTGGTGATCGAGATCCTTTCGCAGCTGCTTTCCTCGGCCGAGCTGTCGTTCGAATCCGAAGATGCGTTGGAGCATGCGCTACTGCTCTACCGCAAGGCGTCTGCAGATTATTCGGACTGTGTCCACGCGGCACTGGCTGCCCGAGCCGGAGAGCAGCCGCTGTGGACCTTCGACAGGGCCGCCTCGAAAGTCGACGGCGTCAGCCTGCTGGCATGAGTTCGGGCTTTCGGGACATGACCGGCACGGCGATGCGGCAGTGAGTCTGGCGACCGATCCGCCGGCCTGGCTCTGGGTCGCCTGCACCGTCGCCGCCGCGGGCGTGCAGACCGCGCGCAATGCGGCGCAGCGCAGTCTCACCGGCCGGCTCGGCACGGTTGGTGCCACGCACGTGCGCTTCCTGTTCGGCCTGCCGTTCGGCCTGTTGTTCCTCGCAGGGCTGGCCGCTGCCACCGGCCTTTCATCGCTGCGGCCGTCGGCCTCGTACGCCGCGTGGGCGCTGATGGGTGCCGTGTTCCAGATCCTCGGCACCGTGCTGATGCTCGCCGCGATGCGCGAGCGCTCGTTCGTGGTGTCCATCGCCTACGTGAAGACCGAGCCGCTGCAGATCGCGCTGTTCGGGTTGGTCTTTCTCGGCGAACGGTTGAGCCTGCAGGCCAGCGCGGCGGTGCTGGTGGCGACCGTCGGGGTGCTGTGGATGTCGATGCCGGCTGGCGTCGCGGGCGCCGCCGTGGAGCGGGCGTCGGGCGGCGTCCCGGCGACTCGCTTGCCCGGGGTCGGCCGCGTGCCGCGCGCGGCGCTGTATGGCGTGCTCTCGGGCGCGATGTATGCGCTGTCGGCGGTGGGCTTTCGCGGCGCGATCCTCGCGCTCGGCGAGGGCCCGTTCTACCTGCGCGCCACCGCCACGCTCGCCACCTCGCTCGCGATGCAGACCGCGTTGCTCACCGTCTGGCTACTGTGGCGTGAACGCGCGGTGCTGCGCGAGATCCTGCGCCTGTGGCGGCCGTCGCTGCTGGCCGGTGCCGCCGGCGCGCTCGCCTCGCAACTGTGGTTCCTCGCGTTCTCGCTGCAGGCCGCTGCCGCGGTGCGCACCGTCGGCCTGGTCGAGATCCTGTTCGCGCAGGCCGTCTCGCATCGGCTGTTCGCCCAGGGAACGACCGCGCGCGAGGCCGCCGGCATGGCGATGATGGTGGGGGGCGTGATCTGGCTGCTGCTTGCGGGGCCATGAGCGGAGCAGCCGGCCGCACCGGGGGGGCGGGCTGCAAGCATGCGGCGTGCGCTCAGCCGGCGCCGGCACCGAGCAGGGCGTCCAGAAGGATGTGTGCCTCGCGCAGACTGGGCACGATCGCGTGGGCAAGCGGTTCGTACTCGGGCGACGGCGGCAGCAGGTCGGGCACGACGATGCAGGCGAGGCCGGCGGCGTGCGCGGCGCGCAATCCGATCTCGGAGTCCTCGAGCGCAATGCACCGGGCGGGGTCGGCGTCGATCCGGGCGACCGCCTCGCGATAGACGTCCGGGGCGGGCTTGCCCCTGGGCACCTGGTCGCCGCAGACGATCGTGTCGAAGCGCTCGCGCAGGCCCGCCAGCGCGAGCTTCTCCAGTGCGAGCGCGTGCTGGGTCGACGTGGCCACCGCCACCGGCACCTCGCGCTCGGCAAGCCAGTCGAGCAGCGGAACCAGACCCGGCTTGACGGCGACCCCTTCGCTGCGCAACCGCTGCAGGTAGCGCTCGCGGCCGCGCGCCGAGACTTCGGCCAGCGGGAACTTGCCGCCCATCCGGTCGAGCAGCGCCTGGCGCGATTCGCGCTGGCCGAGGCCGACCAGCGACAGGCAGGTCTCGCGCGAGATCTCCCAGCCGAACACCCGGGCCGACTCGATCCAGCACTCGAGCGCCACGCGCTCGGTGTCGATCATCAGGCCGTCCATGTCGAAGACGACCGCCCGGTGCGTGCTCATCGCGGGCCGGACGCGGCGGGCCCGAACAGTTGGGGGTGCTCGCGCGGCTGGCTGCGCCAGTACTGGCGCGGCGCCTCGACGCTGGCGCCGAGCGCAGCCGCCGCGTGCCAGGGCCAGTGCGGGTCGTAGAGGATCCCGCGCGCGAGCGCCACCATGTCGGCCTTGCCCGAGGCGACGATTGCCTCGGCCTGCTGCGGCTCGGTGATCAGCCCGACGGCCATCACCGGCAATTTCGCTTCGCGGCGGATCGCCTCGGCGAACGGCACCTGGTAGCCGGGACCGACCCGCAGCTTCTGCTGCAGCGAGATTCCGCCGCTCGACGCGTCGATCCAGTCGGCGCCCAGCGCCGCGCAGCGGCGCGCGAACTCGATCGCGTCGGGCAGGTCGAAGCGCTCCGCGGCCGGCAGGTGCTCCAGCCAGTCGGTCGCCGAGACGCGCAGGCCCATCGGCTTGTGCGCGGGCCATGCCGCGCGCATCGACGCGAACACCTTCAGCGGCCAGCGCATCCGGTTTTCGAGGGAGCCGCCGAATTCGTCCTCGCGGCGATTGGCGATCGGCGACAGGAACTGGTGCAGCAGGTAGCCGTGCGCCGCGTGGATTTCGATCGCCTCGAGCCCGAGCCGGTCGGCGCGCAGCACCGCGTCGACGAATCGCGCCTCGATCGCGTCCATCTCGTCGCGCTCGAGCGCGTGCGGCGGCGCGTCGGCGTCGGACATCGGCACGGCGCTGGGCGCCACCGGCGTCCAGCCGCCGGCGTCGGCCGGGATCTGCGCGCCGCCTTCCCACGGGCGGCCGGTGGAGGCCTTGCGGCCCGCGTGGCCGAGCTGGATGCCGATGGCCGTGCGGCTGACGCTGCGCACCGTGCGCAGCACCTCGGCCAGCGCCGCCTCGGTCGCGTCGTCGAACAGGCCCAGGCAGCCGGGCGAGATCCGGCCCGCCGGCTCGACGGCCGTCGCCTCGATCAGCACCAGCGCGGCGCCGCTGAGCGCGAGCTGCCCGAGGTGCACCGTGTGCCAGGGTTGCGCGCGGCCCTCGACCGCCGAGTACTGGCACATCGGCGAGACGACGATTCGGTTCGGAAGGGTGAGCGAGCGCAGCCGGAACGGGGTGAAGAGCTGTGACATCGGTGACTGTCGTGTGAGGATCAGGCATTGTCGCTCATCCGGCGCCGCCGCCCTGCCGGGGCGCCGGTGCCCGCCCTTGAAAACCCCCGGCGGCGCCCGCAGATGCTTGCCAGTCGTGCGGCCGGCGCCGCCAGTTCAGCGATCCCAGGGAAGCCATGCGTCTCGACAAGCTCACCACCCAGTTCCAGCAGGCCCTCGCCGATGCGCAGAGCCTGGCGCTGGCCAACGACAACCAGTACATCGAGCCGGTGCACCTGCTGGCGGCGGTCGCGGGCCAGGCCGACGGGTCGGGCCGCACCCTGCTCGAGCGCGCCGGCGTGCGCGCGGCGTCGCTGAAGAACGCGGCCGACGCGGCGATCAAGCGGCTGCCGCAGGTGTCGGGCACCGGCGGCGAGGTCCAGGTGGGCCGCGACCTGGTCAACCTGCTCAACCTGTCCGAGAAGGAGGCGCTCAAGCGCGGCGACCAGTTCGTCGCCACCGAGATGTTCCTGCTCGCGCTCACCGAGGACAAGGGCGAGGCGGGCCGCATCTCGAAGGAGGCCGGGCTCACGCGCAAGTCGCTCGAGGCCGCGATCGACGCGGTGCGCGGCGGCGCGAGCGTCGACAACGCCGAGGCCGAGGGCCAGCGCGAGGCGCTGAAGAAGTACACGATCGACCTGACCGAGCGCGCGCGCGAGGGCAAGCTCGACCCGGTGATCGGGCGCGACGAGGAAATCCGCCGCACGATCCAGATCCTGCAGCGGCGCACCAAGAACAACCCGGTGCTGATCGGCGAGCCCGGCGTCGGCAAGACGGCGATCGTCGAGGGCCTCGCGCAGCGCATCGTCGACGGGACAGTGCCCGAGACGCTGAAGGACAAGCGCGTGCTGTCGCTCGACATGGCCGGCCTGATCGCCGGGGCGAAGTTCCGCGGCGAGTTCGAGGAGCGCCTGAAGGCGGTGCTCAAGGAGCTGGCCGCCGAAGAGGGCCGCACGATCGTGTTCATCGACGAACTGCACACGATGGTCGGCGCCGGCAAGGCCGAGGGTGCGATGGACGCCGGCAACATGCTCAAGCCCGCGCTGGCGCGCGGCGAGCTGCACTGCGTCGGCGCGACCACCCTCGACGAGTACCGCAAGTACATCGAGAAGGATGCCGCGCTCGAGCGCCGCTTCCAGAAGGTTCTGGTGGGCGAGCCCAGCGTCGAGGACACGATCGCGATCCTGCGGGGCCTGCAGGAGCGCTACGAGCTGCACCACGGCGTCGAGATCACCGACCCGGCGATCGTCGCCGCGGCCGAGCTCAGCAACCGCTACATCACCGACCGGTTCCTCCCCGACAAGGCGATCGACCTGATCGACGAGGCGGCCGCGCGGATCAAGATGGAGATCGACAGCAAGCCCGAGTCGATGGACCGGCTCGATCGCCGCATCATCCAGCTCAAGATCGAGCGCGAAGCGGTGAAGAAGGAAACCGACGAAGCGTCGAGGAAGCGGCTCGAGCTGATCGAGGCCGAAATCGCGAAGCTCGAGAAAGAGTACGCCGACCTCGACGAGGTGCTGCGCGCCGAGAAGGCGGTCGTGCAGGGTTCGGCGCAGATCAAGGCCGAGATCGACCAGCTGCGCGCGCAGATGGCCGAGCTGCAGCGCAAGGGCCAGTTCGACAAGCTGGCCGAGATCCAGTATGGCAAGCTCCCCGAGCTCGAAGGGCGCCTGAAGAGCGCGAGCGAGGCCGAGGCCGGCCGCGCCGCGAAGGGCGACGGCAAGCCGAAGCTGCTGCGCACGCAGGTCGGCGCCGAAGAGATCGCCGAGGTCGTTTCGCGCGCCACCGGCATTCCGGTGAGCAAGATGATGCAGGGCGAGCGCGACAAGCTGCTGAAGATGGAAGACCACCTGCACCGGCGCGTGGTCGGCCAGGACGAGGCGGTGCGGCTGGTATCGGACGCGATCCGGCGCTCGCGCGCCGGGCTCGCCGACCCGCGGCGCCCGTACGGGTCGTTCCTGTTCCTCGGGCCCACCGGCGTCGGCAAGACCGAGCTGTGCAAGGCGCTGGCCGAGTTCCTGTTCGACAGCGAGGAGCACCTGATCCGCATCGACATGAGCGAGTTCATGGAGAAGCACTCGGTCGCACGGCTGATCGGCGCGCCGCCGGGCTACGTCGGCTACGAGGAGGGCGGCTATCTCACCGAAGCGGTGCGCAGGAAGCCCTACAGCGTGATTCTCTTCGACGAGGTCGAGAAGGCGCACCACGACGTGTTCGGCGTGCTGCTGCAGGTGCTCGACGACGGCCGGCTCACCGACGGGCAGGGCCGTACCGTCGACTTCCGCAACACGGTGATCGTGATGACCTCGAACCTGGGTTCGCACGAGATCCAGCGCCTGGGTGCCGACCCGAAGATGAACGACCCCGAGATCATCAAGGACGCGGTGATGGTCGAGGTGCGCCAGCACTTCCGGCCGGAGTTCATCAACCGCATCGACGAGATCGTCGTGTTCCACGCGCTGGGCGCCGAACACATCGCGTCGATCGCGAAGATCCAGCTCGAAGGCCTGCGCAAGCGGCTGGCCGAGCGCGAGATGGGGCTCGAGGTGTCCGACGCCGCGCTGGCCGAACTCGCGAAGGTGGGCTTCGATCCGCTCTACGGCGCGCGGCCGCTGAAGCGCGCGATCCAGCAGCGCATCGAGAATCCGGTGGCGAGGCTGGTGCTCGAAGGGAAGTTCGGGCCGAAGGACGTGATCCCGGTCGATTACGTGAACGGGGGGTTCACGTTCGAGAGGGTGGTGCACTGAGAAGGCGTGGCGCGAGGCGCGATCGAATTGCCGAGCGGGATCGCCGGACGAACCCGGTAGCCTGCGCTGATCGGCGACGGCGTGCCCGGCCGCCAGTCGTGGCAGAATCCCCGGCCTCGCAGCGCGCGCCGTCGAATCGCCCATGCACTCCGTGAACCCGGATCCGGCCCGCCGGATCGTTGCCCGCATCGCCGACGAACTCGCGGTGCGCACCGCCCAGGTCGAGGCCGCGGCCAGCCTGCTCGACGCCGGCGCGACCGTCCCGTTCATCGCCCGCTACCGCAAGGAAGCCACCGGTGGCCTGGACGACACGCAATTACGCACGCTGTCCGAACGGCTCGGTTACCTGCGTGAACTCGAAGACCGCCGCGCGACGATCCTCGCCAGCATCGGGGAGCAGGGCAAGCTCACCGATGCGCTCGCCTCGCAGATCGTCGAGGCCGACACCCGGCAGCGTCTCGAAGACCTGTACCTGCCGTACCGGCCGAAGCGCCGCACGCGCGCGCAGGTCGCGAAGGAGGCCGGCCTCGAGGCGCTCGCGGACGCGCTCGTCGCCGATCCGATGCTCGACCCGCAGCTCGAAGCGTCGAAGTACCTGCGCGCCCCCGACGAGAACGGCGAGCACGGAGTGCCCGACCCGAAGGCCGCGCTGGACGGCGCGCGCGACATCCTCGCCGAGCGCTTCGCCGAGCGCGCGGACGTGCTGGAGGCACTGCGCGAGCGGATGTGGACCGAGGGCTGGATCTCGAGCAAGGTGCACGACGACAAGGCCGCCGAGGGCGAGAAGTTCCGCGACTGGTTCGACCACGCCGAGCCGATCGCGAAGGTGCCCTCGCATCGCGCGCTGGCGCTGCTGCGCGGGCGCCAGCAGGGCGTGCTGTCGCTGAAGCTGGGGCTCGAACCCGCGCTGGAGCAGCAGCTCCCGCATCCGTGCGTCGCGCTGCTCGCGGCGAAAGTGGGGCTCGGCCGCTCGGTGCGGGCGGCCGCATCCGCCGCGTCCTCCGCTTCGGTCTCGCCGGAAGGCGGGTCCGCGGCGCGGGAGCCGGTGCGCCCCGCCGATGCCTGGCTCGCCGAGGCCTGCCGCTGGTGCTGGCGCGTGAAGCTGCTGCCGCACTTCGAGACCGAGCTCTTCGGCCGGATGCGCGAGGCCGCCGAGGCCGAGGCGATCCGCGTCTTCGGCGCCAACCTGAAGGACGTCCTGCTCGCGCCGCCGGCCGGGCCACGGGCGGTGCTCGGGCTCGACCCGGGCATCCGCACCGGCGTGAAGGCGGCGGTGGTCGACGCCACCGGCAAGCTGCTCGACAGCGCCACGGTGTATCCGCACGAGCCGCGCCGTGACTGGGAGGGATCGATCGCGGCGCTCGCGGCGCTGGCCGCGAAGCACTCGGTCGAACTGGTCGCGATCGGCAACGGCACCGCCTCGCGCGAGACCGACCGGCTGGTAGCCGACCTGATCGGGCGGCACCCGGAACTGCGGTTGCGCAAGCTGGTCGTCTCCGAGGCGGGCGCCTCGGTGTATTCGGCGAGCGCACTCGCGGCGAAGGAATTCCCGCAGCTCGACGTGAGCCTGCGCGGCGCCGTGTCGATCGCGCGGCGGCTGCAGGACCCGCTGGCGGAGCTCGTGAAGATCGACCCGAAGTCGATCGGCGTGGGCCAGTACCAGCACGACGTGAACCAGCACGCGCTGTCGCGCCAGCTCGATGCGGCGGTCGAAGACTGTGTCAATTCGGTGGGTGTCGACGTGAACACCGCGTCGGCGGCGCTGCTCGCGCGGGTCTCCGGGCTCGGCGCGACGGTCGCGCAGCGCGTGGTCGACTACCGCGACGCGAACGGGGCGTTTCGTAGCCGCGAGGCGCTGCGCAAGGTGCCTTACCTCGGTGAGAAGACCTTCGAGCAGGCCGCCGGCTTCCTGCGCATCCGCGACGGCGACGACCCGCTCGATGCCTCGGCCGTGCACCCGGAGGCGTATCCGGTGGTCGAGCGCATCCTGGCGCGGGTGGGGCGCAGCGCGCGCGAGCTGATCGGCAATCGAGACGCGCTGCGCGGGCTCGAGGCGCGGCAGTTCGTCGACGAGCGCTTCGGCGAGCCGACGGTGCGCGACATCCTGGCCGAGCTCGAGAAGCCCGGCCGCGATCCGCGCGGCGAGTTCGTCACCGCGTCGTTCAGGGAAGGGGTGGAGACGATCGCCGACCTGCGTCCCGGAATGAAGCTGCAGGGCGTGGTCACCAACGTGGCCAACTTCGGCGCCTTCGTCGACGTCGGCGTGCATCAGGACGGCCTCGTGCACGTCTCGCAGCTGGCCGACCGCTTCGTGAAGGATCCGCGCGACGTGGTCAAGGCCGGGCAGGTGGTGTCGGTGACGGTGCTCGAGGTCGATGCGGCGCGCAAGCGTATCGCGCTGTCGATGAAGAGCGGGGCGCAGCCGGAGCGCGCGGTGCGCGGCGCCGCGGCCGACGCAGGCGGCCGGCCACGCGGTCGGTCGGGGGACACGCGCCGCGCGGCGGACGACCGGCGCGGCCGGGCCGGCGAGCCTACCGCGCTGGGCGACGCACTGTCGCGGGCGCTGCGGCGATCGTAGAGGGGCAGACGGTCGGGGAAGAATCGGCCGCCGATCGCCGGCTCAGGCAGTCGCCGCCCGCTCCAGCAGCCGCACCAGCGTCGTCAGCGCCCGGTTCGCCGGCGTCGCGACGCCGAGCGCCTGTCCGCGCTGCGCCACGTAGCCGTTGAGCGAGTCGATCTCGGTCGGGCGCCCGCGGGCCAGGTCCTGCGCGGTCGACGAGCTGGCCTCGCGCATCGCCTCGCCCAGCCGCATCGCGGCTTCGAACTGGGCATCGGCATCGTCAATCGATACGCCTTCGGCCCGGGCCACGACGACGCATTCGGCGATCACCTCGCGCATCAGCGCTCGAACCTCGTGATCGTCGACCATCGCCCCGTAGCGCGAGCGGCCGAGCGCCGAGATCGCGTTGAACGCGCAGTTCATGACGAGCTTCGTCCAGAGTTCGCCGCGCACGTCGGCCTCGAGCCGGCAGGGCACGCCGGCGCGCTCGAACCAGGCAGCGACCTGTCGGGCGCGCGCCGACGGCTGCGCCGCCGCCGCGACCTGCTTCGCCGGGGCCTCGCCCGGCGCGCGGTCGTCGCGCGCGAACTCGGGCCGCGCGCCGTATTCGCCGATCACCAGATCGCCGCGACCGGCGTGCAGCAGGTGGCCCGGGGCCGGCATCGAGGTCGCCACGTAGACCACTGCTCCGAGCGCATCGATGCCCGCGTCGCGCAGCTTCGGCACGTTGTCCACGCCGTTCTGCAGGCTGACGAGCACCGCGTCGGCGCGCAGCAGCGGCGCCAGCGCGCCGGCCGCGTCGGCGGTGTCGCGCGTCTTCACGCAAAAGAGCACCAGGTCGGCTTCGCGAACTGCCTCGGGCCCGGTGTCGGCGGCGATCCGGACGCGGCGCGTCGCGCCCGGGCTGTCGAAGAGCAGCCCGTCGCGCCGGATCGCCTCGACGTGCGCCGCCCGCCCGATCAGCGTGACCGGCGCGCCGGCCTCGGCCAGCTTCGCTCCGAAGAAGCAGCCGACGGCGCCGGCGCCGTACACGGCCACGCGTGGCCAGGAGTCTCGTTGCATGGGTGATCCGTCGATGTCGTGATGTCGGTGGCCGATGGTAGCGCGGCTGCGTGGTCGATTTCACGGTCACCGCCCCGGACGGGCCGACTGCCGCGACCGTCTCGCGACGGGTCGAGGCGATCCCGGTCGAGCCGACGTCTGGCTCTCGCCGAGCGACCCGCCCCCGTGCCTCGATTTGTGCTTAACTTGCACCTTTTCCGGCGCGGCCCCCGCGCCCGTCGTCACCGCCATCGCTGGGTTCCCCGACATGCAATTCCGTTTCCCGATCGTCGTCATCGACGAGGACTGGAAGGCCGATTCCGCCAGCGGCCTGGGCATCCGCGCGCTGGCCAAGGCGATCGAGGACCAGCACTGGGAGGTCGTCGGCGGCTTCACCTACATCGACGTGTCGATGGTCGCCAACCAGGCCGCGCGCGCCTCGGCGTTCATCGTGTCGATCGACGACGAGGAACTCGGCGACGACGGGGCCGAAAGCAAGGCGGTCTCCGACCTGCGCAAGTTCATCCACGAGACGCGCCGCCGCAACGCCGACATCCCGATCTTCCTGTTCGGCGAGACCCGCACCTCGCAGCACATCCCGAACGAGATCCTGAAGGAGCTGCACGGCTTCATCCACATGTTCGAGGACACGCCGGAGTTCGTCGCGCGCTACATCATTCGCGAGGCGACGAACTACCTGAATTCGCTGGCGCCGCCGTTCTTCAAGGCGCTGGTGAACTACGCGCACGACGGGTCGTACTCGTGGCACTGCCCCGGGCACTCGGGCGGCGTGGCGTTCCTGAAGAGCCCGGTGGGGCAGATGTTCCACCAGTTCTTCGGCGAGAACATGCTGCGCGCCGACGTCTGCAACGCGGTCGAGGAACTCGGCCAGCTGCTCGACCACACCGGGCCGGTCGCGCAGAGCGAGCGCAACGCCGCGCGCATCTTCAACGTCGACCACCTGTTCTTCGTCACCAACGGAACGTCGACGTCGAACAAGATCGTCTGGCACTCGACGGTGGGCAACGGCGACGTGGTTCTGGTCGACCGCAATTGCCACAAGTCGATCCTGCACGCGATCACCATGACCGGCACGGTGCCGATCTTCCTGCAGCCCACGCGCAACCACCTCGGCATCATCGGGCCGATCCCGCTCGAGGAGTTCGACCCGGCGAGCATCCAGCGCAAGATCGACGCGAACCCGCTGATCAAGGACAAGAGCGCGCGCCCTCGCGTGATGACGATCACCCAGTCGACCTACGACGGCGTGGTCTACAACGTCGAAACGATCAAGCGCACGCTGGGCAACTACATCGAGAACCTGCACTTCGACGAGGCCTGGCTGCCGCACGCGACCTTCCACCCCTTCTATCACGAGTTCCACGCGATCGGCCTGAACCGGCCGCGCAGCGCGGAAGCGATGATCTTCTCCACCCAGTCCACGCACAAGCTGCTCGCGGGGCTGTCGCAGGCCTCGCAGATCCTGGTGCAGGACTCCGAGAACAACCGCCTCGACCGCCATCGCTTCAACGAGGCGTTCCTGATGCACACGTCGACCAGCCCGCAGTACGCGATCATCGCGTCGTGCGACGTCGCGGCGGCGATGATGGAGCCGCCCGGCGGCACCGCGCTGGTCGAGGAATCCATCTTCGAGTCGCTCGAGTTCCGCCGCGCGATGCGCAAGGTCGACGACGAGTTCGGCGAAGACTGGTGGTTCAAGGTCTGGGGCCCGAAGGACCTCGCCGACACGGGCATCGGCAAGCGCGAGAACTGGTTCCTGAAGTCGAGCGACAAGTGGCACGGCTTCGGCAAGCTGGTCACCAACTTCACGATGCTCGACCCGATCAAGGCGACCATCGTGACGCCGGGCCTCGACATCAACGGAAAGTTCGCGCCCTGGGGCATCCCGGCGTCGATCGTCACCAAGTACCTGGCCGAGCACGGCGTGGTGGTCGAGAAGACCGGCCTGTACTCGTTCTTCGTGATGTTCACGATCGGGATCACCAAGGGCCGCTGGAACACGCTGGTGACCGAGTTGCAGCAGTTCAAGAGCGACTACGACACCAACCAGCCGCTGTGGCGCGTGATGCCCGAGTTCGTGCAGGCGCACCCGGCCTACGAGCGGGTGGGGCTGCGCGACCTGGCCTCGCAGATCCACGAGCAGTACCGCAAGTACGACATTGCCCGGGTCACGACCGAGATGTACCTGTCGAGCATGCAGCCGGCGATGAAGCCGTCGGAGGCCTTCGAATGCCTGGCGCACCGCAGGGTCGACCGGGTGCCGATCGACGAACTCGAGGGGCGGATCACGACGATGCTGGTGACGCCGTATCCCCCGGGCATCCCGCTGCTGATTCCGGGCGAGCGCTTCAACCGCCCGATCGTCGAGTACCTGAAGTTCGCGCGCGACTTCAACGCGCGCTTCCCCGGCTTCGAGACCGACGTGCACGGGCTCGTCGTCGAGCGAGAGAACGGCGTCGACCGCTATTACGTCGACTGCGTGAAGGCCTCTGGCTGAGGGCCTGAAGCGACGCCGGGCGCGCGCTCAGACGTCGATCGAGCGCATTGCCGGTGGCGGCATGACGTGCGCGAGCCGGGTGCCCGCGAGAACGTCGTAGATCGCGCGGCGATCGCGATCGAACAGGGTCCAGGCGAAAGGCGCAAGCAGCAGCAGGCTCAGGCCCCGGTGCAGGTAGTAGCCGGCGGCGAGCGCGCCGATCGCCAGGCCCGACGCGGCGGCGAACCGGGCAAGCGCGCGCGCCGGCGTGACCGTGCCGCCGTCGCGCGTCTGCAGTTGCAGCGCCATCGTCTTCATCGGCAGCGAGCGACGGCCATTGCTCCAGAAGTAGGTGAAATAGGCGCCCAGCACGCCCAGCGTGAACAGCTGGAAGGCCGTGCGCAGTGCGCCGGGATGGCCGCGGAACTGGGTGAGCGCCGAGAACGCGTAGTCGGCGAACCAGAGCACCCCGAAGAGGATGATTGCCTCGTAGGCGATGCCCATCAGGCGGCGCCAGGGATCGGCAGCCGGATCCGGCGAACCCTGCATCAGAACTGCTTCGGGCGCGGCGGCGGGCGCTTCGGCGTGCGGCGTGCGAGGTCGGACAACGGCTGCGCGGCTTCCTTGGCCAGGCCCGTGCGCGCGCCGGCGTGCCGCGCGGCGGTGTTGCTGGTCCAGCCGGCGGTGCGCAGCACCGAGCGCTGCTCGGGGGTCATTTCCTGGTAGCGCTCCCACTGCGCCTGCCGCTCGTCGGGGGGCAGCCGCTTGGCGAGCCGGTAGTTCTGCCGTGCGAGCCTGCGCTGATCGGGCGTGAGCGCCGCCCATTCGCGGATGCGCTCGTGCGCGCGCTCGCGCGCATCGGGAGCCATGCGCGGCACCCGGCTGGCGAGCGACACCCAGATGCGTTTTTCCTGCGCCGACCAGCTGTTCCACTGCGTGGCGAACGGGCCGAGCACGGCCTGCTGCGCCGGGGTGAGTTCGCTCCAGAGCGGGCGGACCAGCGGCAGCAGCGACGCCCGCGGCGCCGCCGGCTCGTTCTCGGCGCGCACGGGCACGACGGCCGCCGCCAGCGCCACGCACAGGGCGGCGACGATCGCGGCGGCGAGTTGCTCGCGGCTCACTCGCGGTCTCCCTGGGCGACGTTGCGCAGGAACACGCCGAAGCCACGATCGGCGTAGGCCGAGATCGGCACCTCGTCGACGAGCACCGCTGCGTCGACGTCGGCGATGTCGTCGGCACGCAGGCGGCTGTCCCATTCGGAGATGCCGTAGAGCACCGCGGCGACGATCGCGACCGGCACGACGACCGCCGCGAGGCCCAGCCCGAAGCGCCGCCGTCCGTCGGGGCCGCCGCCGGTCGACGGGCGGCCGCCTGCGGCCGCCGCGACCACGATCGCGTGCGCGGCCTGGGCCGTCGCCGGCTTCGGCACGGCGACCTGGGCCTGCCTGGGCATGCGGGCGAGCGCCGCCTCGCGGGCGGTGGCCAGCCGGTGTGTGACGCGCCACGGCAGGTGCTCGGCGGATTCGTCGAGCGCCTCGCGGGCGAGTTGGGCAATTCGTTGTTCGTTCATGGTGCAATTCCGCGCGCCCGGAGCACGTCCGCCAGGGTGTGGGCCGCACGGGAACAGTGCGTCTTGACGCTGCCCTCCGAGCATCCCATGGCCTCGGCGGTCTCGGCCACGTTGAGATCTTCCCAGTAACGCAGCAGGAAGGCTTCGCGTTGACGTCGGGGCAGCTTGCCGATTTCCTCGTCCAGGATGGCAAGCAGCTGGGCGCGCTCGAGTCGATCGGCCCCGTCGGCCGCGGCCGCGCTGCCCGGCTCGGGCTCCAGGGCTTCGAGGATGTCGCGCTCGCCGGCCTCTTCCCCGGCGTCGCCGGCCAGCGCCGACAGCGGCGTCGTCCAGAGGTTGCGGACCTTCTGGCGCCGGAAGTGGTCGGTGATCGCGTTCTGCAGGATCCGCTGGAACAGCAGCGGCAACTCCGACGGCGGGCGCTCGGCGTAGCGGGTGGCGAGCTTGAGCATCGCGTCCTGCACGACGTCGAGGGCGACCTCCTGGTCGCGCACCGCGTAGACCGCCTGCTTGAACGCTCGGCGCTCGGCCGCGGCGAGGAAATCGGACAATTCCTGCCGGGTGGCCATTCGGGTCGGGTTCGGCGGCAAGTGGAGAGAAGACGCTGCGCATGCTAGCAGAAGGCCTGCCGGCAGCGCCCCCTGCGGGCCGGTGCGCCTTGACCCTCCCTGTTGCGGTGCAGTATCCTGCTCGTCTACCCCTAGAGCGCCCCTTCCGGGACTGGTGGCTGCGGCGATCAGCGCGGACGGGGCGTTGTCTTTGCGTGCGCCGAGCGCCTTCACGAGAGGCATGCAGGCGCATCCGATCAAACTCGCAGGCCCCGTGCCGAGGCCTGCGTCGTGGCGATTCGACGCGTACCCGCGCGGCGATGGCCCATGGCGCCGGCGGACGGGCTCCCTGGACTTGAAAGGACTACTTACGATGGAAATCACAGGCGCGGAAATTGTCGTTCGCTGTCTCCAGGAAGAGGGCGTCGAGCACGTCTTCGGCTATCCGGGCGGCGCGGTTCTCTACATCTACGACGCGATCTTCAACCAGGACAAGTTCCAGCACGTCCTGGTGAGGCACGAGCAGGCGGCCGTCCATGCCGCCGACGCGTATTCGCGGTCCACGCAGAAGGTCGGCGTGTGCCTGGTCACCAGCGGGCCGGGCGTCACCAATGCGGTCACCGGCATCGCGACCGCCTACATGGACTCGGTTCCGCTGGTGGTCATCACCGGGCAGGTGCCGACCCACGCGATCGGCGAGGACGCCTTCCAGGAGTGCGACACGGTCGGCATCACGCGGCCGTGCGTGAAGCACAACTTCCTGGTCAAGGACGTCAAGGACCTCGCGACCACGATCCGCAAGGCGTTCCACATCGCCAACAGCGGGCGCCCCGGGCCGGTGCTGGTCGACATCCCGAAGGACGTGACGCGCAACAAGTGCCGCTTCGAGTACCCGAAGACGGTGTCGATGCGCTCGTACAACCCGGTCACGCGCGGCCACCAGGGGCAGATCAGGAAGGCGCTGAACCTGATCCTCGGCGCCGAGCGGCCGATGATCTACACCGGCGGCGGCATCATCCTCGCCAACGCCGCGCCGGAGCTGAACCGCTTCGTCGACCTGCTCGGATTCCCGGTCACCAACACGCTGATGGGCCTGGGCGGCTACCGCGCGAGCAGCGACAAGTACGTCGGCATGCCGGGCATGCACGGCACCTACGAGGCGAACATGGCGATGCAGCACTGCGACGTGCTGATCGCCATCGGCGCGCGCTTCGACGACCGCGTGATCGGCAACCCGAAGCACTTCGCGCAGAACCCGCACAAGATCGTCCACGTCGACATCGACCCGTCGTCGATCTCCAAGCGCGTCAAGGTCGACGTGCCGATCGTCGGCGACGTGCGCGAGACGCTGGGCGACCTGACCGCGCTGCTCGAGGAGTCGTTCGCGGCGGGCCAGAAGACCAACGCGCGCGCGCTCCAGGCCTGGTGGCAGCAGATCGGCGAGTGGCGCACGCGCGAGTGCCTGAAGTACCGGCCGAGCAACGAGGTGATCAAGCCGCAGGCGGTGGTCGAGAAGCTCTGGGAAGTCACCGGCGGCGACGCGTTCATCACGTCGGACGTCGGCCAGCACCAGATGTGGGCGGCGCAGTACTACCGGTTCGACAAGCCGCGGCGCTGGATCAACTCGGGCGGGCTGGGGACGATGGGCGTCGGACTGCCGTACGCGATGGGCGTGCTGCTGGCGAACCCCGGGGCGCAGGTCGCCTGCATCACCGGCGAAGGCTCGATCCAGATGTGCATCCAGGAGCTCTCCACCTGCAAGCAGTACAACCTGCCGGTGAAGATCGTCAACCTGAACAACCGCTACCTGGGGATGGTGCGGCAGTGGCAGCAGATCGAGTACGGCAGCCGCTACTCGCAGTCGTACATGGACGCGCTGCCCGACTTCGTCGCGCTGGCCGAGGCCTACGGCCACGTCGGCATCCGGGTCGACAAGCCCGCCGACGTCGAGCCGGCGCTTCGCGACGCGTTCGGCAAGTACAAGGATCGCCTGGTGTTCCTCGACATCATCACCGACGCCACCGAGAACGTCTGGCCGATGGTGCAGGGCGGCAAGGGGCTGACCGAGATGATTCTCGGCTCGGAAGATCTTTGAGGAGCCGGCGATGAAGCACATCATTTCGATCCTGATGGAGAACGAGCCCGGCGCGCTGTCGCGGGTGGTCGGGCTGTTCTCGGCGCGCGGCTACAACATCGAGACGCTCACGGTGGCGCCCACCGAGGACAAGTCGCTGTCGCGGATGACGATCGTCACCAGCGGCTCGGACGACGTGATCGAGCAGATCACCAAGCAGCTGAACCGGCTGATCGACGTCGTGAAGGTGGTCGACCTCACCGAGAGCCCCTACACCGAGCGCGAGCTGATGCTGATCAAGGTCCGGGCGGTGGGCAAGGAGCGCGAGGAGATGAAGCGGATGGCCGACATCTTCCGCGGCCGCATCATCGACGTCACCGACAAGACCTACACGATCGAGCTCACCGGCGACGGCACCAAGCTCGACGCCTTCATCGACGCCCTCGACCGCACCGCGATCCTCGAGACCGTGCGCACCGGCGCCTCGGGCATTGCCCGCGGCGAGCGGGTCCTGAAGGCCTGAGACGAGACAACCAAACGGAGAACCAGCGAATGAAAGTCTTCTACGACAAGGATTGCGACATCAAGCTGATCAAGGGTCGCAAGGTCGCGATCATCGGCTACGGCTCGCAGGGCCACGCGCACGCGCAGAACCTGAACGACTCGGGCGGCAAGGTCACCGTGGGCGTGCGCAAGGGCGGCCCGTCGTGGGACAAGGTGAAGAAGGCCAGGCTCTCGGTCGCCGAGATCAAGGACGCGGTCAAGGGCGCCGACTTCGTGATGATGCTGATGCCCGACGAGCACATCGCGGCGGCGTATCGCGACGAGATCGAGCCGCACATCAAGAAGGGCGCCACGCTCGCCTTCGCGCACGGCTTCAACATCCACTATGGCCAGGTCGTGCCGCGCGACGACCTCGACGTCGTGATGATCGCACCCAAGGCGCCGGGCCACACCGTGCGCTCCACCTATGCGGCCGGCGGCGGCGTGCCGATGCTGGTCGCTGTCCACCAGGACCGCTCGGGCATTGCGCGCGACCTGGCGCTTTCGTACGCGTGCGCGATCGGCGGCGGCCGCGCGGGCATCATCGAGACCAACTTCCGCGAAGAGACCGAGACCGACCTGTTCGGCGAGCAGACCGTCCTGTGCGGCGGCACCGTCGACCTGATCAAGGCCGGCTTCGAGACGCTGGTCGAGGCGGGCTACGCGCCCGAGATGGCGTACTTCGAGTGCCTGCACGAGCTGAAGCTGATCGTCGACCTGATCTACGAGGGCGGCATCGCGAACATGAACTACTCGATCTCGAACAACGCGGAGTTCGGCGAGTACGTGACCGGGCCCACGATCGTCACGGCCGAGACCAAGAAGGCGATGAAGGCCGCGCTCGAGCGCATCCAGAGCGGCGAGTACGCCAAGCAGTTCATCCTCGAGAACCGCGCGGGCGCGCCCACGCTGCTGTCGCGGCGCCGGATGATGTCCGAGCATCCGATCGAGGTGGTCGGCGAGAAGCTGCGCGCGATGATGCCCTGGATCAAGGCGAACAAGCTGGTCGACAAGTCGCGCAACTGAGGCTGGGCGACGGCCTCGCGCCGTCGCCGCCGTAGCGGGGCGCGACGGGCCGCTTGCGGCCCCCCGCGGCTATACTTCGGCGCATGAACGATGCGCTGAGCGCCCCTGTCGTGGCGCCTCTGCCTGCCGAGTGGCAGGACTGGCTGGTCGCCGACATCGCGCGCGGGTGTGCCGACGCCGACCTGGCGTCGGTCATGGCCGACAACGGATTCGATGCGGCGCAGGCGCGCGTCATCGTCGCGACGGTTCGCGCGATGGTCGAGCGCGCGCGCACGGCGGGCGACGCGCCCGGCGCAGCTGTCGTCGCGCCCGGCGACGAGGCGGTCGCGACCGGCTCCCGACGCCTCCCCTGCGATCCGATCCGCTTGCCGCCGGCGCCGCGGGTTCGGGCGCACGATCGCGAGGTCTCGATCGGCTTCGCGTTGCACGATCCCAACGTTGCGCTGCTCGACGACCTGCTGTCGCCCGAAGAATGCCGGCGGCTGGTCGAACTGGCGACGGGTCGGCTGCAGCGCTCGCAGGTGGTCGACCGCGCGAGCGGCGAGGCGCAGTCGAGCGGGCTGCGCACCAGCGAAGGCGCGCATTTCGCCCTTGGCGAGAACCCGGTCGTCGACTGCCTCGAGCGGCGCATCGCCGCGCTCACCGGGGTGCCGATCGACCACGGCGAGCCGCTGCAGGTCCTGCACTACCTGCCGGGCGGCGAATACCGGCCGCACCACGATTACTTCCCTGCGGCCGAACCAGGCTCGGCGGCGCACCTTCGCTGCGGCGGACAGCGGATCGCGACGGTGGTCGTCTACCTGGCCGACGTCGAGGAGGGCGGCGAGACGCTGTTTCCGTCGCTGCGCCTGTCCATCCGGCCGCGCGTCGGCTCGGCCGCCTACTTCGAATACTGCGACCGGCACGGCGAGGTCGATCCGCGATGCCTGCACGCCGGAGCCCCGGTGAGGCGCGGCGAGAAGTGGATCGCCACGAAGTGGCTGCGCCAGTCGCCCTACCGCCCCCCGAATTGAAGCGATCCATGTCGTCCTATCCGCATCCCGTCATCGCCCGCGAGGGCTGGCTCTACCTCGGCCTCGCCACGGCCGCGGCGCTCGTCGTCACCGCATTCGGCGGGTGGTGGTCGCTGCCGTTCTGGCTGGTCGCCGTGTTCGTGCTGCAGTTCTTCCGCGATCCTGCGCGCCCGGTGCCTGCCGGCGAGCGGCTGGTGCTGTCGCCGGCGGACGGTCGGGTCATCGCGATCGCGACGACGCGCGACCCGTACGGCGAGCGCGAGGCGCTGAAGATCTCGGTCTTCATGAACGTCTTCAACGTGCACTCGAACCGCGCGCCGGTCGACGGGACGGTCGAGCGCGTCACGTACTTTCCCGGCAAGTTCGTCAACGCCGACCTCGACAAGGCGTCCGAGCACAACGAGCGCAACGCGCTGCTGATCCGGGTCGCCGACGGCTCGCTGGTGAGTTGCGTGCAGGTCGCCGGCCTGGTCGCGCGCCGCATCCTCTGCTACGTGCAGGCGGGCGACCGGCTGGCCCGTGGCCAGCGCTTCGGGTTCATCCGTTTCGGCTCGCGCGTGGACGTCTACCTGCCGCTCTCGGCGCGCCCGCGAGTGGCCATCGGCGAGAAAGTCCACGCCACGACCAGCGTCCTGGCCGAATTGCAGCCCGAGGGAGCCAAAGCGCATGGATGACGATCGCCATCGGGAAGGCCTGGCGCCGCGGCGCTCGCGGCGCATCTACCTGCTGCCGAACGCGTTCACGACCGCGGCGCTGTTCTGCGGCTTCTACGCGATCGTGCAGGCGATGAACGGGCGCTTCGAGGTGGCGGCCATCGCGATCTTCGTCGCGATGGTGCTCGACAGCCTGGACGGGCGCGTCGCGCGGATGACCAACACGCAGAGCGCGTTCGGCGAGCAGTACGACAGCCTGTCCGACATGGTGTCGTTCGGCGCGGCGCCCGCGCTGATCATGTACGAGTGGTCGCTGCGCGGCCTGGGCAAGTGGGGCTGGCTGGCCGCGTTCATCTACGTGGCCGGTGCGGCGCTGCGGCTCGCGCGCTTCAACACCAACATCGGCGTGGTCGACAAGCGCTTCTTCCAGGGCCTGCCGAGCCCGGCGGCGGCGGCGCTCGTCGTGGGCCTGGTCTGGATCGTGACCGACCTGCGCCAGACCCGGTGGATCACCGCGTCGGGCGCCGACCTCGCGTGGGCGAGCTTCGTGCTGACGGTGTACGCGGGGATCACGATGGTCTCCAACGCGCCGTTCTACAGCTTCAAGGACATCAACCTGAAGAAGAGCGTGCCGTTCATCTTCGTGATCGGCATCGTGCTGCTGTTCGTGCTGGTGTCCTCCGATCCGCCGGTGGTGCTGTTCTCGCTGTTCCTGCTCTACGGCATGTCGGGCTACGTGCTCTGGTTCTGGCGCTGGCGCCGCGGCGGCACGCCCCCGTGGCAGGAGACGGCGGGCGCCGAGGCCGCCGACGACGACCTCGACGATGCGGACGAGCCCGACGAGCCCGGCGGACGCGCGCGCCGGCGCGGAAATTGACCGTCATTCGGCGTGGCCCGTACAATGACGGGTTTACCCGACCTCGGCTCACCTCGATGAAGGCCCGCAAGCCGCTCGTCGCCGGCAACTGGAAGATGAACGGCGACATCGTTTCGAACGAACACCTGTTCACGGCGCTGCGCGCCGAGCTCGAGCGCGCGTCGCTGTCGCAGGTCGACGTCGTCGTCTGTCCGCCGTACCCGTACCTGGGGCAGGCGGCCGCATGGCTGGGCGACACCGGCATCGCATGGGGCGCCCAGGACGTGTCGGCGCTGCCCAACGGCGCCTATACCGGCGACGTTTCGGCGGCGATGCTGGTCGACCTCGGTTGCCAGTGGGCGATCATCGGGCATTCCGAGCGCCGCCAGCTGGCCGGGGAAACCGACGAGCAGGTCGCGGCCAAGGTGTCGATGTGCATGACGCACGGCGTGGGCGTCATCGCCTGCATCGGCGAGACGCTGCACGAGCGCGAGGCAGGCGAGACCGAAGCGGTGCTCGGTCGCCAGGTCGACGCGATCGCGGCGGCGCTCGTGGGCTCGGCGCCGGCCTTGCCGCCGCATCGCGCAGTGCTGGCCTACGAGCCGGTCTGGGCGATCGGCACGGGGCGCACTGCGTCGCCCGAGATCGCGCAGGCCGCGCATCGCTTCGCGCGCGAGCGGCTCGCGCAGCGCGGCTACGGCCACGCCGACGCGACGCGGATCCTCTACGGGGGCAGCGTCAAGCCGGGCAACGCGGTGAGCCTGTTCTCGATGGCAGACGTCGACGGCGGGCTGATCGGCGGCGCATCGCTGGTCGCCGACGACTTCCTGGCGATCTGCCGGGCGGCGGCCGTGGCGTGACACGAATCCCGCCCCGAGGGGCGGACCGCGCCTGCGGCGGCAAGCCGCGACGGGCGCACGAAGGCGTTTCGATGAGGTTTCGATGAACTGGTTGACGAATCTGCTGATGATCTTCCAGGTGATCACCGCGCTCGGCGTGATCGTCCTGGTGCTGTTGCAGCATGGCAAGGGCGCCGACATGGGCGCGGCGTTCGGGGGCGGCGCGTCGGGGAGCCTCTTCGGCGCCACCGGCTCGGCGAACTTCCTGAGCCGCACGACCGCGGTGCTGGCGGCGCTGTTCTTCGTCATCACGCTGGCGCTGGCGCTGATCGGGCACCGTTCGATCCAGGCTCCGGCGAGCGTGATGGAGCGTGCGCCGACCGCGCCCGCCGACGCGGCAGCCCCGAAGGCGCCGTCGGACATTCCGCCGGCCGGGCCCGGTGCCGCGGCGCCTGCTTCCGGGACTGTCCCTCCGGCGACGGGGACGGTCCCTTCGGCGACGGGCACCGCCGCTCCGGCAGCCGGCCCGGCGCCTGACGCAGGTCAAGCCACGGGCCAGGCCGCACCCAAATCCGGCGCGGCGAGCGACATTCCGAAGTAGAATAGCAGGCTGACGAACTGACGAACCCTGCCGACGTGGTGAAATTGGTAGACACGCTATCTTGAGGGGGTAGTGGCGAAAGCTGTGCGAGTTCGAGTCTCGCCGTCGGCACCAACACGATGACATCCGCCCGCGAGCGCGAGGTGGGGAAACCGCGGGGAAACAGGAGGTTCGGGCGCTGCAGTCGGGGGCGTGACGAGCCGCGGAGCGCGGAGAGCTGATGAGGAGGTCCGCTCTGGGCGCAAGTCCGGGCGGACTTTTTTCTGGCCGAAGAGGCCCGAGCGACAGAGGTCCGAGCGAAGAACATTCGGGTGCCGAACGAAGTGATTCTCGACAACTACCTGCCCGTCCTGCTGTTCATCCTCGTCGGCATCGCCGTCGGCGTCGGCCCGCTGCTGATCGGCAAGCTGCTCGGCCCGAACCGCCCCGACCCGGAAAAGCTCTCCCCCTACGAATGCGGCTTCGAGGCCTTCGAAGACGCGCGCATGAAGTTCGACGTTCGCTACTACCTGGTGGCGATCCTGTTCATCCTGTTCGACCTCGAGATCGCGTTCCTGTTTCCGTGGGCGGTGTCGCTCGATGCGATCGGGTTCTTCGGCTTCGTGTCGATGATGATCTTCCTGACGATCCTCGTCGTCGGGTTCGTGTACGAGTGGATGAAGGGGGCGCTCGACTGGGAGTGATCCCGGTCGGCGCGCCCGTCGGGGCAATGTTCGGAGCAGCGTAATGGCGATCGAAGGACTGCTGAGCCAGGGGTTCGTCACCACCCAGCTCGACAAGCTGGTGAACTGGTCGCGCACGGGTTCGATGTGGCCGGTCACGTTCGGTCTCGCGTGCTGCGCGGTCGAAATGATGCACGCGAGCGCATCGCGCTACGACCTCGACCGCATGGGCGTGTTCTACCGGCCGAGCCCGCGCCAGTCCGACGTGATGATCGTCGCGGGCACGCTGTGCAACAAGATGGCGCCGGCGCTGCGCAAGGTCTACGACCAGATGGCCGAGCCCCGCTGGGTGATCTCGATGGGCTCGTGCGCGAACGGCGGCGGCTATTACCACTACTCGTACTCGGTCGTGCGCGGCTGCGATCGCATCGTGCCGGTCGACGTCTACGTGCCGGGTTGCCCGCCCACCGCCGAGGCGCTCATCTACGGCGTGATGCAACTGCAGTCCAAGATCCGCCGCACCAGCACGATCGCGCGCTAGCGCGGACCTCGACCGCCCGCACCGAACAGCGTCCACCACCCCGACATGTCCTCGTCCCCGAACACGCCGGCCACCCGGCTCGAAACGCTCGAGGCCGCGCTGCGCGCCTCGCTCGGCGATGCGCTGCGCTCGCTCGTCGTCCGCCTCGGCGAGATCACCGTCGTGGTCGACGCCGGATCGCAGGTCGCGGCCGCAACCCGCCTTCGCGACGACCCCGCGCTGCGCTTCGATACGCTGATCGACCTGTGCGGCGTCGACTATCGCGACTACGGCGGCGGCTGGAGCGGACCGCGCTTCGCGGTGGTGATGCACCTGCTCTCGGTCGCGCACAACTGGCGGGTGCGCGTGCGCAGCTTCTGCGCCGACGACGAGATGCCGGTCATCGAGTCCGTCACCGGCGTCTGGCCTGCCGCGGGCTGGTTCGAGCGCGAGGCCTTCGACCTGTTCGGCATCGTCTTCGAAGGCCACGCCGACCTGCGCCGCATCCTGACCGACTACGGCTTCATCGGCCATCCGTTCCGCAAGGACTTCCCGATCTCGGGCCACGTCGAGATGCGCTACGACCCGGAGCAGAAGCGCGTGGTCTACCAGCCGGTGACGATCGAGCCGCGCGAGATCGTTCCGCGCGTGATCCGCGACGAGCGGTACGGGGCGGAGCGGCCGGACGTGGGGCTGGGCGGGCAGAAGTAGGGGCGCGCGCGAATGGCTGACATCAAGAACTACACGCTCAATTTTGGCTTCGGCCGGCCGGCTTTGCCGGCCTTGACCTGCGCTTCGCGCAGGTCAGCCTTCGCCGAAGTTGAGCGCAGTCCGCTGACTGCCTCGGGTCGTGCGTATGGCTGACATCAAGAACTACACGCTCAACTTTGGCCCCCAGCATCCGGCGGCGCACGGGGTGCTGCGGCTGGTGCTCGAGCTCGACGGCGAGGTGGTCGAGCGCGCCGACCCGCACATCGGGCTGCTGCACCGGGCCACCGAGAAGCTCGCCGAGACGCGCACGTTCCTGCAGAGCGTGCCGTACATGGATCGCCTCGACTACGTGTCGATGATGTGCAACGAGCACGCGTACGTGATGGCGATCGAGAAGCTGCTCGGCATCGAGCCGCCGCTTCGCGCGCAGTACATCCGCGTGATGTTCGACGAGATCACGCGCATCCTGAACCACCTGCTGTGGATCGGCGCGCACGGCCTCGACGTGGGCGCGATGGCGGTGTTCCTCTACGCGTTCCGCGAGCGCGAAGACCTGATGGACGTCTACGAGGCGGTGTCGGGCGCGCGGATGCACGCGGCCTACTACCGCCCGGGCGGCGTCTATCGCGACCTGCCCGACGCGATGCCGAAGTACCGCGCGTCGAAGCTGCGCAACGCGCAGGCGATGGACGAGCTCAACCGCGACCGCCAGGGCTCGGTGCTCGACTTCATCGAGGCGTTCACCAACCGCTTCCCCGGCTACGTCGACGAGTACGAGACGCTGCTCACCGACAACCGCATCTGGAAGCAACGGCTGGTCGGCGTCGGCGTGGTCGACCCCGACCGCGCCAAGGCGCTCGGCTTCACCGGCCCGATGTTGCGCGGCTCGGGCGTCGAGTGGGACCTCCGCAAGACGCAACCGTACGAGGTCTACGACCTGCTCGACTTCGACATCCCGGTCGGGCGCAACGGCGACAGCTACGACCGCTACCTGGTGCGCGTCGAGGAGATGCGCCAGAGCAACCGGATCATCCGGCAGTGCGTGGAGTGGCTGCGCAACAACCCGGGCCCGGTCATCGTCGACAACTACAAGGTGGCGCCGCCTTCGCGCGTCGACATGAAGTCGAACATGGAAGAGCTGATCCACCACTTCAAGCTGTTCTCCGAGGGCATGCACGTGCCCGAGGGCGAGGCCTATGCCGCGGTCGAGCACCCGAAGGGCGAGTTCGGCATCTACCTGGTGTCCGACGGCGCCAACAAGCCGTACCGCCTGAAGATCCGCGCGCCGGGCTTCGCGCACCTGCAGGCGATGGACGAGCTCGCGCGCGGCCACATGCTGGCCGACGTGACCACGCTGATGGGCACGCTCGACATCGTGTTCGGCGAGATCGACCGCTGAAGGCGCGAGCCCGAACAGCCCGGAAACCACCCCACGACACCGACCCATGAGCGCCGTGCCCCAGCCCCAGCGAATGCTCAGCGATGCGGCCTACGCCCGCATCGACCGCGAGATCGCCAAGTACCCCCCCGAGCAGAAGCAGTCGGCGGTGATGTCGGCGCTGGCGATCGCCCAGGACGAGACCGGCTGGGTGTCGCAGCAGGTCATCGAGGAGATCGCCGCCTGTCTCGGCATGCCGCCGATCGCGGTGCACGAGGTGGCGACCTTCTACAACATGTACCGCACGCAGCCGGGCGGCAAGTTCCACCTCGCCGTGTGCACCTGCCTGCCGTGCGCGCTGCGCGACGGCGAGAAGGCGGCCGAGCACCTCAAGCGCAAGCTGGGCATCGGCTTCGGCGAGACCACCGCCGACGGCCTGTTCACGCTGCGCGAAAGCGAGTGCCTGGGCTCGTGCGGCGACGCGCCGGTGCTGCTGGTCAACAACAAGCGGATGTGCAGCTTCATGGACAACCAGAAGCTCGACGAGCTCCTCGCCGAGCTGCGGAACTCGAAATGATGGGCGCGAACGACCTGACGATCGACGCGAAGGTGCAGGAGACCTGCTTTCACGGCCGCCACATCCAGCCCCAGATCTACGCGGGCCTGGCCTCGCCGGACGGCTGGCGGCTGAAGGACTACGAGCAGCGCGACGGCTACAAGGCGCTCAGGCGGATCGTCGACGAGAAGCTCACGCCCGAGCAGGTGATCGCCGAGGTCAAGGCGTCGGCGCTGCGCGGCCGCGGCGGTGCGGGCTTTCCCACCGGCCTGAAGTGGAGCTTCATGCCGCGGCAGTTTCCCGGCCAGAAGTACCTGGTGTGCAACTCCGACGAGGGCGAGCCGGGCACGTTCAAGGACCGCGACATCCTGCGCTACAACCCGCACATCGTCATCGAGGGGATGGCGATCGCGGCCTACGCGATGGGGATCACGGTCGGCTACAACTACATCCACGGCGAGATCTGGGACACCTACGCGCGCTTCGAGGAGGCGCTCGAGGAGGCGAGGGCGGCCGGGTATCTCGGCTCGAACATCCTCGGCTCGGACTTCTCGTTCCAGCTGCACGCGCACCACGGTTTCGGCGCCTACATCTGCGGCGAGGAGACGGCGCTGCTCGAGTCGCTCGAAGGCAAGAAGGGGCAGCCCCGCTTCAAGCCGCCTTTCCCGGCCAGCTTCGGCCTGTACGGCAAGCCGACCACGATCAACAACACCGAGACGTTCGCGGCGGTGCCCTGGATCATCCGCAACGGCGGGGCGAAGTACCTCGAGATCGGCAAGCCGAACAACGGCGGCACCAAGATCTTCTCGGTGTCGGGCGACGTCGAGCGCCCCGGCAACTACGAAGTCCCGATGGGAACGCCGTTCGCGAAGCTGCTCGACCTCGCCGGCGGCGTGCGCTACGGCCGCAAGCTGAAGATGGTGATCCCGGGCGGTTCGTCGATGCCGGTGCTGCCGGGCGACGTCATGATGGCCACCGACATGGACTACGACTCGATCGCCAAGGCGGGGTCGATGCTCGGCTCGGGCGCGGTGATCGTCATGGACGAGACGCGCTGCGCGGTGAAGTCGCTGCTGCGGCTGTCGTACTTCTATTTCGAGGAGTCCTGCGGCCAGTGCACGCCGTGTCGCGAAGGCACGGGCTGGCTGTGGCGCATCGTCAACCGCATCGAGCACGGCCAGGGCACGATGCGCGACCTCGACGAGCTCGACCGCATCGCGTTCAACATCCAGGGACGCACGATCTGCGCGCTGGGCGACGCGGCGGCGATGCCGGTGCGCGCGTTCCTGAAGCACTACCGCGACGAGTTCGTGCACCACGTCGAACACAAGACCTGCGCGGTGCCGGCCTACCTCTGAGCGCCGGCGCCCCCGAAACGAACGACTGACGGATACGAGATGGTCAAGCTGGAGATCGACGGCAGGGAAGTCGAGGTACCCGAAGGCAGCATGCTGATGCACGCGGCGGACAAGCTCGACATCTACGTGCCGCACTTCTGCTACCACAAGAAACTCTCGATCGCCGCGAACTGCCGGATGTGCCTGGTCGAGGTCGAGAAGGCGCCCAAGCCGCTGCCGGCCTGCGCGACGCCGGTCGCCAACGGCATGAAGGTGCGCACGCATTCGGACATGGCGGTGCGCGCCCAGAAGGGCGTGATGGAGTTCCTGCTGATCAACCATCCGCTCGACTGCCCGGTCTGCGACCAGGGCGGCGAGTGCCAGTTGCAGGACCTCTCGGTCGGCTACGGCTATTCGGCCTCGCGCTTCGTCGAACCCAAGCGGGTCGTGCTGCGCAAGTCGATGGGCCCGCTGATCTCGGCCGACGAGATGACGCGCTGCATCCACTGCACCCGCTGCGTGCGCTTCGGCCAGGAGATCGGCGGGATCATGGAGCTCGGCATGGCCAACCGTGGCGAGCACTCCGAGATCATGAGCTTCGTGGGCCGCTCGGTCGACTCCGAGCTCTCGGGCAACATGATCGACGTCTGCCCGGTGGGCGCGCTCACCAGCCGGCCGTTCCGGTTCAGCGCGCGCACCTGGGAGCTCGCGCGCCGCAAGTCGATCTCGGCGCACGATTCGCTCGGCTCGAACCTCGTCGTGCAGGTCAAGGGCGACCGCGTGATGCGCGTCGTGCCGCTGGAGAACGAGGCGGTCAACGAGTGCTGGCTTTCCGACCGCGACCGCTGGGCCTACGAGGGCCTGAACAGCGACGAGCGGCTGCTCGCACCGATGGTGCGGCAGGACGGCCAGTGGCGCGAGGTCGACTGGAAGACGGCGCTCGACTACGCCGCGCACGCGATCCGCACGGTGCGCGCCGAGCACGGCGCGCAGGCGCTCGGCGCGCTGGGTTCCGGACAGAGCACGGTCGAGGAGCTGCACCTGCTCGGACGCCTGATTCGCGGCCTGGACTGCGACAACGTCGACTTCCGGCTGCGCCAGCTCGATTTCTCCGCCGAGGGCGCCCGCGCCGGGGTGCCGTGGCTCGGCATGTCCGTCGAAGAGGCGGGCGCGCTCGACAGGCTGCTGCTGGTGGGTTCGTTCCTGCGCAAGGACCACCCGCTGTTCGCCGCGCGCATCCGGCAGGCTGCCAAGCGCGGCGCGAAGGTGTCGATCGTGCACGCGGCCGACGACGACCTGCTGATGCCGCTGGCGAACAAGGCGATCGTCGCGCCGTCGCAGTGGACGCGCGTGCTCGCCGAAGTGCTGGCCGCCGCGCTGCAGGCGCAGGGCCGGCCGGCGGGGCTCGCCGCAGCGGTCTCGATCGACCTCGCCGCGATCGTGCCGGGCGAGGCCGCCCGGGCGATCGCCGCCAGCCTGTCGTCGGGCGAGCGCGGCGCGGTGCTACTCGGCAATGCCGCGGTCCAGCACCCCGACTACGCCCGCATCGCGCGGCTCGCGCAGGCCATCGCCGCGGCCACCGGCACCCGCTTCGGGCAGGTCGGCGACGCCGCGAACTCGGTCGGCGGTTACCTCGCGCGGGCAGTGCCCTCGGCCGGCGGGCTCGACGCCCGCGCGATGGTCGAGCAGCCGCGCGGCCTGTACCTGCTGCTGAACAACGAGCCGACGCTCGACCACGCGATGCCGGCAGCGGCGCGGGCTGCGCTGTCGAAGGCGGAATCGGTGATCGCACTGACCGCCTACCGCTCGCCGGAACTGCTCGACTACGCCGACTGCCTGCTGCCGATCGCGCCGTTCACCGAGACCGCGGGCACCTTCGTGAACTGCGAGGGGCGCGTGCAGTCGTTCAACGGCGTGGTGCGCCCGGCCGGCGAGTCGCGCCCGGCGTGGAAGGTCCTGCGCGTGCTGGGCAACCTGCTCGGCCTGGGCGGGTTCGAGCACGACAGCCCCGAGGCGGTGCGCGCGGAGGCGCTCTCGCCCGACGTCGCCGGGCACCTGGACAATGCGCTGTCGGACGCCGCGCCCGCGGGGGGCGCGCCGTGCCGACGCGCCCGGGGCGCTCGAGCGACTCGCCGACGTGCCCATCTATGCGAGCGACCCGGTCGTGCGGCGCGCCGAGAGCCTGCAGAAGACGCGCGACGCGCGTCCGGCGCGCGCGCGCGCCAACGCCGCGACGATCGCGCGGCTGGGCCTGACGGTGGGCGACGCGGTGCGCGTCCGCCAGTCGGCGGGCGGCGTCTCGGGCGAGGCCGCGCTCGAGCTCGAGCGCGACGACGCGCTGGCCGACGGCGTGGTGCGCGTGGCCGCGGCGCAGCCGGGCACCGCGGGTCTCGTGTGCGCCTTCGGCGCGATCTCGATCGAGAAGGCCTGATCGCCATGGGGAACCTGCTGAACGCCGTGACGAGCTGGGGCGCGGGCAACCTGGGCGCCGCGTGGCCGGTCGTCTGGAACCTGGCGAAGATCGTCGTCGTGCTCGTGCCGTTGCTCGCCTGCGTGGCCTACCTGACGCTGTGGGAACGCAAGATGATCGGCTACATGCACCTGCGGCTGGGGCCGAACCGCGTCGGGCCGAAGGGGCTGCTGCAGCCGATCGCCGACGCGCTCAAGCTGATGTTCAAGGAGATCATCGTCCCCTCGCAGGCGAGCAAGGGGCTCTACCTGCTCGGGCCGGTGATGACGATCATGCCGGCGATGGCCGCCTGGGCGGTGATTCCCTTCGGCCCGGATCTCGTGCTGGCCAACGTCAATGCCGGCCTGCTGCTGCTGCTGGCGATCACCTCGATCGAGGTCTACGGCATCATCATCGCCGGCTGGGCGTCGAACTCGAAGTACGCGTTCCTGGGCGCCATGCGCGCGTCCGCGCAGATGGTGTCGTACGAGCTCGCGATCGGCTTCGCGATGGTCGTGGTGCTGATGGTCTCGGGCAGCCTGAACATGAGCGACATCGTGCAGGGGCAGGGGCAGGGCCGGTTCGCGTCGCGCGGCGTGAACTTCATGTCCTGGAACTGGCTGCCGCTGCTGCCGATCTTCGTGGTCTACGTGATCTCGGCAGTGGCCGAGACCAACCGCCACCCGTTCGACGTCGTCGAGGGCGAATCCGAGATCGTCGCAGGCCACATGACCGAGTACTCCGGGATGGGCTTCGCGGTGTTCTTCCTGGCCGAATACGCGAACATGATCCTGCTGTCGGCGGTGGCCTCGATCATGTTCCTCGGCGGCTGGTACGCGCCGCTCGACTCGGCGTTGTTCAACTGGATCCCGGGCTGGATCTGGCTCGGCATCAAGACCTTCTGCGTCGTGTCGATGTTCATCTGGTTCCGCGCGTCGTTCCCGCGCTACCGCTACGACCAGATCATGCGGCTGGGCTGGAAGATCTTCATCCCGGTGACGCTGTTCTGGCTCGTGGTGGTGGCGGTCTGGATGCAGACGCCCTGGAACATCTGGAAGTGACGACCGGCAGCGCGCGTCGAGAGGTGGCGAACATGGAAGCGGTCAGGGATTTCTTCTCCAGTTTCATGCTGCGCGAGATGCTCGAGGGGCTCAGGCTCACCGGCAGGTATTTCTTCGCGCGCAAGATCACGATCCAGTACCCGGAGGAGAAGACGCCGATGTCGCCGCGATTCCGCGGCCTGCACGCGCTGCGGCGCTACCCGAACGGGGAAGAGCGCTGCATCGCCTGCAAGCTGTGCGAAGCGGTGTGCCCGGCGCTGGCGATCACGATCGAGTCGGAGTGCCGCGACGACAACACGCGGCGCACGACGCGCTACGACATCGACCTCACCAAGTGCATCTTCTGCGGCTTTTGCGAGGAGAGCTGTCCGGTGGACTCGATCGTCGAGACCCACATCCACGAGTATCACGGCGAGAAGCGCGGCGACCTGTACTTCACGAAGGACATGCTGCTGGCGATCGGCGACCGCTACGAGGCGGAAATCGCCGCCAACCGCGAGTCCGACGCCCGCTACCGCTGAGCCCGAGAGCCGATCCAGAGACGACACACATGGATGCCAGGACTGTCCTGTTCTACATCTTCGCGGCCGTGACCGTGTTCTCTGCGCTGCGGGTGATCACCGCCCGCAACCCGGTGCACTCCGCGCTGTTCCTGGTGCTCACCTTCTGCAGCGCCGCGTGCATCTGGCTGCTGCTCAAGGCCGAGTTCCTGGCGATCACGCTGGTGCTGGTCTACGTCGGCGCCGTGATGGTGCTGTTCCTGTTCGTGGTGATGATGCTCGACATCAACCTCGACCAGGTTCGCAAGGGCTTCTGGCGCAACCTGCCGGTGGCGCTGTTCGTCGGCGTGGTGGTGGTGATCGAGCTCGCGATCGTGCTGATGACCAGCTTCCGCGTGCGGCAGGCCGACGTGCCCCAGCTGCCCGCCGACTACAGCAACACGAAGGCGCTGGGCAAGCTGATCTATACCGAGTACGTCTACGCGTTCGAGATCGCCGCCGTGCTGCTGCTGGTGGCGATGGTCGCGGCGATCGCGCTCACGCTGCGGCGCCGCAAGGACAGCCGCAACAACGACCCGGCGGTCGCGGTGCGCACGCGCCGCGGCGACCGCGTCCGGTTGGTGCAGATGCCCGCGCAGCCGCGCGACCGGAGCCAGCCATGAGCCTGACGCTCGCCCACTACCTGGTGCTCGGCGCGATCCTGTTCGCGATCAGCGTCGTCGGGATCTTCCTGAACCGGCGCAACGTGATCATCGTGCTGATGGCGATCGAGCTGATGCTGCTGGCGGTGAACATGAACTTCATCGCGTTCTCGCACTTCCTCGGCGACGCCGCGGGGCAGGTGTTCGTCTTCTTCATCCTGACGGTGGCGGCGGCCGAGGCGGCGATCGGCCTGGCGATCCTGGTCGTGCTGTTCCGCACGCTCGACTCGATCGACGTCGAGGACCTCGACCGGCTCAAGGGTTGAGCGAAACAATGAAAACTGCCTATCTCCTGGCTGCATTCGCCCCGCTGGCAGGCGCGATCCTGGCGGGCCTGTTCGGCCGCACGATCGGCCGCGCCGGCGCCCACACCGTCACGATCCTCGGCGTCGCCGTCGCGTTCTTCGCGTCGATGTGGACGCTGGCCGACGTGCTCCAGGGCAACACCTTCAACGGCACGCTCTATTCGTGGGCGACCGTGGGCGGCGTGAAGCTCGAGGTCGGGTTCCTGGTCGACACGCTCACCGCGGCGATGATGTGCGTCGTGACGTCGGTGTCGCTGATGGTGCACGTCTACACGATCGGCTACATGGCCGACGACCCCGGCTACCAGCGCTTCTTCTCGTACATCTCGCTGTTCACCTTCTCGATGATGATGCTGGTGATGGCGAACAACTTCCTGCAGCTGTTCTTCGGCTGGGAGGCGGTGGGCCTGGTGTCGTACCTGCTGATCGGGTTCTGGTACACGCGGCCCACGGCGATCTACGCGAACCTGAAGGCGTTCCTCGTCAACCGCGTCGGCGACTTCGGCTTCGTGCTGGGCATCGGGCTGGTGCTGGCGCACCTCGGGTCGCTCGATTACGCCGAGGCGTTCAAGGTGGCGCCGACGATGGCCGATCGCACCGTCGAACTGTTCCCCGGCGTGCACTGGTCGCTGCTGACGGTGGCCTGCATTTGCCTGTTCATCGGCGCGATGGGCAAGTCGGCGCAGTTCCCGCTGCACGTCTGGCTGCCCGACTCGATGGAGGGCCCGACGCCGATCTCGGCGCTGATCCACGCCGCGACGATGGTCACCGCCGGCATCTTCATGGTCGCGCGGATGTCGCCGCTGTTCGAGCTGTCCGACACGGCGCTCGGCTTCGTGATCACGATCGGCGCGATCACCGCGCTCTTCATGGGGTTCCTCGGCATCGTCCAGAACGACATCAAGCGGGTGGTCGCCTATTCGACGCTGTCGCAGCTGGGCTACATGACGGTCGCGCTGGGTGCGTCGGCCTACGGCGTGGCCATCTTCCACCTGATGACGCACGCGTTCTTCAAGGCACTGCTGTTCCTCGCCGCGGGTTCGGTCATCATCGGCATGCACCACGACCAGGACATCCGCAACATGGGCGGCCTGCGCAGGTACATGCCGATCACCTGGATCACGTCGCTGGTCGGCTCGCTGGCGCTGATCGGCACGCCGTTCTTCTCCGGCTTCTACTCGAAAGACCTGATCATCGAGGCCGCCAGGCACGCCGAAGTTCCGGGCGCCGGCTTCGCCTACTGGGCGGTGCTGGCCGGGGTCTTCGTCACCGCGTTCTACTCGTTCCGCATGTACTTCCTGGTGTTTCACGGCGAGGAGCGCTGGGGCAAGGCGGGCCACGGCCACGGCCACGACGCGCACGCCGGCGATCACCATCACGGCCTCGCCGCAGGCGAGAAGCCGCACGAATCGCCTGCGGTGGTCACGATTCCGCTGGTGCTGCTGGCGATTCCGTCGGTGCTGATCGGCCTGTACACGGTCGGGCCGATGCTGTTCGGCGACTACTTCAAGGGCGTGATCGCCGTCGTCGAGCGCCACCCCGCGATGGCCGAGCTCGCGGGCGAGTTCCACGGCTGGTGGGCGATGGGGCTGCACTCGGTGCGCGCGCCGGCGTTCTGGCTGGCGCTGGCCGGGGTCGCGTCGGCGTACTACTGCTACATGGTCAACCCGCGGGTGCCGGCCGCCATCCGCGGCACGTTCGGCGGCGTCTACCGGCTGCTCGACAACAAGTACTACCTCGACCGCATCAACGAAGTGGTGTTCGCCGGCGGCGCGCGCCTGCTCGGGCGCGGCCTGTGGAAGGGCGGCGACCGGGCGCTGATCGACGGCATCGCGATCGACGGCAGTGCGCGGCTGGTGGGCTGGTTCTCCGGGGTGCTGCGCCTGGTGCAGACCGGGCGCCTGAACAGCTACGCGATCACGATGATCGTCGGCGTCGCGCTGCTGCTGCTGTTCGTCGTGCTGCCGCTCGTGCGGCGCTGAAACGCGAAGAAGACGACCCAAGAACATGAGCTCCTTTCCGATCCTCAGCGCCGCCATCTGGATCCCGATCCTGTTCGGCGTCGCGCTCCTGGCGCTCGGCAACGATCGCAACGCGGCCGTCGTACGCAGCGTGGCGCTGGTCGGCGCGCTGCTCGGGCTGCTGGCGACCGTGCCGCTGTTCACCGAGTTCGACCGCGCGTCGGCCGCGATGCAGTTCGTCGAGCGCACGCGCTGGATCGACGCGCTGTCGGCGCACTACCACCTCGGCGTCGACGGGTTGTCGGTGTGGTTCGTGCTGCTCACCGCGATCATCACGGTGTTCGTCGTCGTGGCGGGGTGGGAGGTCATCGAAGACAAGGTCGCGCAGTACATGGCCGCGTTCCTGATCCTCTCCGGGCTGATGGTCGGGGTGTTCTCGGCGCTCGACGGGCTGCTGTTCTACGTGTTCTTCGAGGCGACGCTGATCCCGATGTACATCATCATCGGCGTCTGGGGCGGCCCGAACCGCGTCTACGCGGCGTTCAAGTTCTTCCTCTACACGCTGCTCGGCTCGCTGCTCACGCTGGTGGCGATCGTCTACCTGTACATGAAGTCGGGCTCGTGGGCGATCCTCGACTGGCACGCGCTGCCGCTCACGCTGCACGAGCAGGTACTGATCTTCGTCGCATTCCTGGCCGCGTTCGCCGTCAAGGTGCCGATGTGGCCGGTCCACACCTGGCTGCCCGACGCGCACGTCGAGGCGCCTACCGGCGGCTCGGTGGTGCTGGCGGCCGTGATGCTCAAGCTCGGCGCCTACGGCTTCGTGCGGTTCTCGCTTCCGATCGCGCCCGACGCCAGCCACGAGCTCGCCGGCCTGATCGTCGCGCTGTCGCTGATCGCGGTGGTCTACGTCGGGCTGGTCGCGCTGGTGCAGGCCGACATGAAGAAGCTGGTCGCGTACTCGTCGATCGCGCACATGGGCTTCGTCACGCTGGGCTTCTTCATGTTCAACCACGTGGGGATGCAGGGCGCGATCGTGCAGATGATCTCGCACGGCTTCGTCTCGGGCGCGATGTTCCTGTGCATCGGGGTACTGTACGACCGGATGCACTCGCGGCTGATCGCCGACTACGGCGGCGTGGTCAACACGATGCCGAAGTTCGCGGCGCTGTTCATGTTGTTCGCGATGGCCAACTCGGGCCTGCCGGGCACCTCGGGCTTCGTCGGCGAGTTCCTCGTCATCCTGGGCGCGGTGCAGTTCGATTTCTGGGTCGCGCTGGCGGCGGCCAGCACCCTGATCTGGGGCGCCGCGTACTCGCTGTGGATGTACAAGCGCGTGATCTTCGGCGCGGTGGCCAACGACCACGTCGCGAAGCTGCAGGACATCGGCCGCCGCGAGTTCTGGATGCTGACCGCGATGGCGCTGCTGGTGCTGGGCATGGGCATCTATCCGAAGCCGGTGACCGACATGACCGAGGCGTCCGTGAAGGCGCTCCTCGAGCACGTCGCCGTCTCGAAGATCAAGTAACGAACGATGAAACCCGAATCCCTGAACCTGCTGGCGGCGCTTCCCGAGATCGCGCTGCTGGTCGCAGTCTGCGCGGTGCTGCTCGTCGACGTGCTGGTGCCGGCGCGGCGCCGCCCCCCGACGTCGGCGCTGGCCTTGCTGGCGATCCTCGCGCCGCTGGCGGCCACGCTGTGGCAGGTCGGCTCGCCGACCCGGTACGCGTTCTCGAACATGTACGTCGCCGACGGCCTGTCGCACCTGCTCAAGCTGTGCGCGTACCTCGCGGTGGCGGCCACGCTGGTCTACGGCAGCCGCTACATGCGCGACCGCGGGCTCGACCGGGGCGAGTTCCACGTGCTGGCGCTGATGTCGCTGCTCGGCCAGATGGTCATGATCTCGGCCAACAACCTGCTGGTCGTCTACCTGGGCCTGGAACTCCTGTCGCTGTCGCTGTACGCGCTCGTGGCGATGCGCCGCGATTCGCCGCTCTCCGGCGAGGCGGCGATGAAGTACTTCGTCCTGGGCGCGCTCGCGTCGGGCTTCCTGCTCTACGGCATGTCGATGATCTACGGCGGGGCCGGCTCGCTCGAGCACGGGCGGATCGCCGCCGCGTTCACCGGTGGGCAACTCAACCGCACCGTCTTCACTTTTGGCGTCGTGTTCGTCGTCGCGGGGCTGGCGTTCAAGCTCGGCGCGGTGCCGTTCCACGCGTGGCTGCCCGACGTCTATCACGGCTCACCCACCGCGGCCACGCTGCTCATCGCCGCGGCGCCCAAGCTCGCCGCGTTCGCGATCGCGTTCCGGCTGCTGGTCGAGGCGCTGGTCGGCGTGGCCGCCGACTGGCAGCAGATGCTGCTGGTGCTTGCGGTGGCGTCGCTCGCGCTGGGCAACATCGTCGCGATCGCGCAGACCAATTTCAAGCGGATGCTCGCCTATTCGACGATGTCGCACGTCGGCTTCGTGCTGCTCGGGCTGCTCGCCGGTGTCGTGGACGGGAGCATGGAGACGGCCAACGGCGCCTACGGCTCGGCGCTGTTCTACATGGTCACCTACGTGCTGACGACGCTGGGCACCTTCGGCCTGGTGCTGCTGCTCGCGCGCGACGGGTTCGAGGCCGACGAGATCGACGACCTGAAGGGCCTGAACCGGCGCCGGCCGTGGATGGCGCTGGTCATGCTGATCATGATGTTCTCGTTCGCCGGCATTCCGCCGTTCGTGGGCTTCTACGCGAAGCTGGTGGTGCTCAAGGCAGTGATCGATGCCGGCCACGTCTGGCTGGCGGTGGTCGCGGTGCTGTTCTCGCTGGTCGGCGCCTTCTACTACCTGAGGGTGGTCAAGGTGATGTACTTCGATCCGCCGGCCGACCAGGCGCCGATCGAGCCGTCGGCCGCCGCCCGTGCGACGATGGGGCTCAATGGCGCGCTGGTGCTCGGGCTGGGTATCGTTCCGGGGCCGCTGATGGCGGCCTGCCTGGAGGCGATCCGGCAGGCGCTCGCAAGCTGAGCGGGTCGATGGCCAGGAACCTGCGCGAAACCCGGATCGACTCGGAAGTGGTGTTCAAGGGGGGCTTCCTCGAAGTGCGCCGCGACCGCGTGCGGTTACCCGATGGGCGGCCCACGAACCGCGAGTTCGTCGTGCACCCCGGGGCCGCGGCGATGGTGCCGATCTTCCCCGACCAGCGCATCCTGATCGAGCGGCAATACCGCTATCCGGTGGGCGCTACCTTCGTCGAGGTGCCGGCCGGCAAGCTCGATCCGGGCGAAAGCGCGCTCGACACGGCGCGGCGCGAACTGGTCGAGGAGACCGGCTATCGCGCCAACGAGTGGGCGTTCCTCACGCGACTGCACACCGCGATCGGCTTCTCCGACGAGGCGATCGACGTGTTCCTGTGCCGCGACCTGGTCGCCACCGGGCAGGCACTCGACGACGGCGAGTTTCTCGAGATCGAGATCGTCACGCTGGGCTGGCTGGTCGACGAGCTGCGGGCGGGGCGTCTCACCGACGTGAAGACGCAGATCGTCACGTTCTGGCTCGAGCGGATCTTCTCGGGCGCATGGCCGTGGCCGGCGTTCGAGCGGGCCTGAGGGCGTAGATCTGGCAATGGGTTACGCGATGATCTTCGCGTAATTCATGAAATCGACGGGAAGCCACCGAAGGCGGACGAACCTCGTGCCTGAAGGGTCCCGGCGCGTGCGGCTCCGCAGCAGGAATGTCACGATAAAAAACCATATACAACAATGAGTTGCAGCTGATTATTGAAGTAAAGACGCAGACTACCGGTCGATCCGGATCAGCTTTCCGCTGTCGGTCAGCAGGTAGATCCAGCCATCGGGGCCTTGCCGGACGTCGCGGATGCGTTCACCGAGGTCGGCGAACAGCCGCTCGCGCGACGCCTCTCGATTGCCGTCGAGCGCGATGCGCCACAGCGCCTGCCCGGCCAGCGCCCCGGTGAAGGCGCTGCCGCGCCACTCGGGGAACCCGGCCCCGGTGTAGAACATCAGCCCCGCCGGTGCGATCGAGGTCGGCACCCAGTACGAAACCGGCTCGACGTAGGCCGGTGCGTGGGTGCCGCCGCCGACGCGGCACGCGTCGCCCACCGGCGCGCCGTAGGGGCAGCCGTAGCTCCTCAGCGGCCACCCGTAGTTGCCGCCGCCTCGAACGCGATTCAACTCGTCGCCGCCCTGCGGGCCATGCTCGGTGGCCCAGAGCTCGCCGGTCACCGGATGGATCGCGGCGCCCTGCGGATTGCGGTGGCCGTAGCTCCAGAGCTCGGGCACTGCGCCGCTCGTGCCGAAGGCGGGGTTGTCGGCGGGCACGCTGCCGTCGCGCCGGATGCGCACCACCTTGCCCAGGTGGTTTCCGACGTTCTGTGCATGGTCGAGGCCCGGACCGGACGGGTCGTCCTGTTGCCGCTCGCCGAGCGTCACGAAGAGGGTGCCGTCGGCGCGGAACGCGAGCCGCGAGCCGTAGTGCCCGTCGCCCGCGACCTTCGGCGCCTGCCGGAAGATCACCGTGACGTCGGTCAGCGTCGTGCCGGCCAGCTTCCCGCGGGCCACGGCGGTGCCGTTGCCGCCGGCGCCGGCTTCGGAGTAGGTCCAGTAGATCCACGGGTTCGTCGACGCGTCGAACCCGGGGTCGAGCGCGACGTCGAGCAGGCCGCCCTGGCCCGATGCGACGACGGCGGGCAGCCCGCTGACCGTCGCCTCGGTTCGCGCGCCGTCCGCGCTCAGGATCAGCATCGTGCCGCCCCTCTGGGTCACCAGCATCCTCCGGTCGGGCAGGAACGCGAGGCTCCAGGGACTCGACAGCGACGCGTTGAGCACGGTGGCCTCGGCGCGGCCGCGGTCGCGGCCGGCGCGGCTGCGGTCGGGGCCGGCGGCTGCGGTCGGGGCCGGCGCGGTGGTGGCGGCGCCGTCCGACGAGCTGGCGCCGCTTCCGCAGGCGGCGACGCTCGCCGCGACCAGCGCGATGCGCGCGAACCGCGCGACCTGCACGACCGACTTGCCCGAATCCCGCCTTGCTGCCACCGACATGCCACACCTGCGTTGCGTCCGATGCCGGCGCAACGATAACCCGATTGCGGGTGGAGCTTGCCGCGGCCCCGCTGCCCGGGCGGCAGGTGGCGGAAGCGGTGAGATTCGAACTCACGGACGGGTTGCCCCGTCGCTGGTTTTCAAGACCAGTGCCTTAAACCGCTCGGCCACGCTTCCGAGGCCTCCGAGTATAGCGGCGGCCGCCGCCGGTTCCCGCCGCCCGACCGCCTGTCGGTGCGGCGGATCGTCGAATGGCCCACCGAGGTCCGGTCCTGTCGGCGCGACAATCCGTCCACGTGCCGACCGGAGAGCGCCGGCTGACCGCCACTGGTCGCTTTGCTGCCCCTGCCAGGAGACCCTTCGAGATGCGTCCATCGACTTTTCCTTCCAGCGATCGCGGCTGCCGCGATCCTCGCCGCCTGCGGCGGCGGTGGCGGTGCCGATTCCGTCGGCACCGGAACGCTCAGCGTCAAGATGACCGACGCGCCCGCGTGCGGCTACGACCACGTCTGGGTGACCGTCACGAAGGTGCGGGTGCACAAGTCCGACACCGCGAGCGACGCCGGTCCGGGTTGGGCCGAGGTGGCCGTCAGCCGATCCGGGCAGCGACGGTCGCCGGACTGACCTGCGTCGCTGCAGAACGGCGTGCTCGCCGAGTTGGGCCAGACGGCGTTGCCCGAGGGCCACTACACGCAGGTCCGGCTGGTGCTCAGCGGGGCCGGGGCGCGAACCAGCTGGTGCTGGCCAGCGACAAGTCGGTGGTCGACCTCGACACGCCGAGCGCGCAGCAGAGCGGCCTCAAGCTGAAGCACGGGTTCGACGTCGCCGCGGGCGAGACGGCCGACCTGGTGCTCGACTTCGACGCCTGCAAGTCGATCGTCAAGGCGGGCGCCAGCACCCGCTACAACCTGAAGCCGGTCGTCTCGGTGATCCCGATCCTGGTCGGGAGCATCGAAGGCGGGGCCGTGACGCCGGAGGCTGCACGGGCCGGCGCCTGGGTGTCGCTGCAACGCTTCGACCCGGCCACCGGCGTCGTGTCGGTCGTGCGCGCGACGGGCGTGCGTCTCGTGGCCGCCGACGGCAAGGACGTCGGCACGTGGACGCTGTCTCCGGTTCCCGTCACGACGGATAGCCGTGGCTACGAGCTCGTGATCGGCGCGCCCGGCTACGGCAACGTGGTCTACACCAAGGTGCCGGTGGTGAGCGGCGCCGTCACGGCGGTGCCGGCCGTCGCACTGTCGACGAGCACCGCCCGCGCGATCGACGGACGAGTCACCACCGCGGCAGGCACCGGCTCGGTGCAGGCGCTGCAGAAGGTGGTCGACGACACCGACGACGCGCTCGACGTGGTGATCGAGGCCGCCTTTGCGAATGCCGACGCGATGACCGGGGGCTACGCCGTGTCGGTGCCGGCCGGCGCGGCGAAGGTGGCGCCGCTCGGCGCGCTGCTGGCCACCGCCGTCAACGGCGGCAAGTACGTGGTGCGGGCGACCGACGGCGCGACCACGCAGGACAGCGCGCTGGTGGACGTCTCGACGGCCGACGCGACCGGCGTCGACTTCGTCTTTCCCTGAGCCGGTGCACGGGGAGCCCGCGCTGCCTTAAGATCGCCTGTCGGGGACCTGATCGAGACCGGCCTCGCGCCGGTCCCGTCGTTTTCGCGGGGAGCGATCGCATGAAAGCCGTGTTGTGCAAGGCCTGGGGGCCGCCGGAGTCGCTGGTGATCGACGAGGTGCCGACGCCGGTGCCCGGCGCAGGCCAGGTGCTGATCGAAGTGCACGCGGCGGGCGTGAACTTCCCCGACGCGCTGATCATCCAGAAGAAGTACCAGGTGCAGCCCGAGTTGCCGTTCTCGCCGGGCGCCGAGGTTGCGGGCATCGTTGGCGCGGTGGGCGAGGGCGTGAAGCCCTGGAAGCCGGGCGATCGCGTGATCGCCAACGTGCCCTATGGCGGTTATGCGCAGGAGCTGGTGGCCGATGCCGCGCGGGTGGTGCCGATCCCCGACGGGATGGACTTCCCCACCGCGTCGGCGTACGTGCTGGCCTACGGCACGAGCCTCTTCGCGCTGAAGGACCGCGCGAAGCTCGCCGCCGGCGAGACGCTGCTGGTGCTCGGCGCCGCCGGCGGCGTCGGCATCGCGGCGGTGGAGATCGGCAAGGCCATGGGGGCGCGCGTCATCGCCGCGGCGTCCAGCGCCGACAAGCTCGCGCTGTGCCGCGAGCACGGCGCCGACGAGACGATCGACTACGCCACTGAAGACCTGCGCGAGCGAATCAAGGTGCTCACCGGCGGCAAGGGCCCCGACGTCATCTACGATCCGGTCGGCGGCCCCTACACCGAGCAGGCGTTCCGCTCGATCGCCTGGGAGGGCCGGCACCTGGTGATCGGCTTTGCCGCCGGCGAGATCCCGAAGCTTCCGCTGAACCTGCCGCTGCTGAAGACCGCCTCGCTGGTCGGCGCGTTCTGGGGTGCCTTCGTGCAGCGCGACCCGAAGCGCACGCGCGAGCACATGCACGAACTGTTCGCGCTGTACCTGTCGAAGAAGGTCCGCCCGCCGATCACCAAGACCTATCCGCTCGAGCAGGCCGCGCAGGCGCTGCGCGACGTGATGGAGCGCAGGGTCAAGGGCAAGGTGGTGATCCTGCCGCGCAATTGAGCCCCGCTCAGCGCGGTCGCTGCACGCCCTGCGGCAGGTTGCGCGCGGCCTCGAGCGCGGGTGACGCGAAGAACGGGTCGCCGCGCAGCCGCGCGAGCACCATCGGCGTGGAGTCGAAGCCCCAGAACACGTCGCCGTCGATCACCGCGCTCGGCACGCCGAACACGCCGGCGGCCACCGCCGCCTCGGTGTTCGCGCGCAGCGCCTGCTTGACCTGCGGCGCGTCGAGATCGGCCAGCGCGACGCCGTACTCGTCGAGCAGCCGGCCGAACGCGTCGTCGTCGGTGGGCAACTGGCCGTCGCGCCAGACGAACGCGAACAGCCGCTGCACCACGTCGACGGAATTGCCCAGCAGGATCGACAGCCGCAGCAGTCGCAGCGGCACGAACGGGTGCGCGGGCGGCAGCTCGAGCGCAATGCCGTGCTCGCGCGCGAGCCAGGCGACGTGCTCGAAGGTCCAGCGGCGCTTCGGCTCGATCTCGGCGGGGCCCACGTTGCCGAAGTGCTGCAGCAGCCCGGCGAACAGCACCGGCCGGCAGGTGAGGGTCGCGTGCGCCGCGAACGCGTCGAGCTTCGCGCTCTGCAGGTACGAGAACGGCGAGACGAAGTCGAAGTACCAGTCGAGGGAGGCCGTCTTCATGACCGGCGCGCCGGGTCGGTGTCGGCACCGGAGCGATGCGGCGCGTCGGCCGCGGTGGCCGCGTCGGTGAAGTAGCGCAGCGGGACGAGGTCGGGGAACGACGGCTCGCGCTTCTGGGCGCGCGCCCGGATGGCCTCGGCGACCGCGGCGGTGTCCCACAGCCCCGATTGCAGCCAGCCCATCTGGCGCAGGCCGTCGGCCACCGAGTGGTCGCGGGCGTAGTCGATCGCCTGCTTGCTCGCCCAGACCGCCACCGGCGGCTTCGCGGCGATCTCGCGCGCGACCTGCATCACGCCGGCCAGCAGCGCGCCGGCGTCGTCGAACACCTCGTTCACCAGGCCCAGCGCGAGCGCGCGCTCGGCCGGCAGCCGGCGCCCGGTGTAGGCGAGTTCGCGCGCGATGCCTTCGGGAATCAGCTTCGGCAGCCGCTGCAGCGTGCCGAGGTCGGCGGCCATGCCGATGTTGATCTCCTGGATGCAGAAGAACGCGTCGGCGCTGCAATACCGCATGTCGGCGGCGCAGACCAGGTCGACGCCGCCGCCGACGCATCCGCCCTGGATCGCGGCCAGCACCGGCATGCGCAACTCGGCCAGCCGGTCGAGCGTGCGCTGCATGTCGGCGAGCATCGGCGCGATGTTGGCGCGCGCGGCGGCGCTCGAGTCGTCCAGCGCGATCGACGAGCTGAATGCGTCGAGCGACATGCCGGCGCAGAAGTGCTTGCCGGTGGCGTCGAGCACCAGCGCGCGCGCCGGCGCATCGCGCTGCAGCGTCGCCAGGATGTCGTCGAGCTCGCGCCAGAACGGCGGGTCGATCGCGTTCATCTGCGCGGGGCGGTCCAGCGTGAGGCGCGCGACGCGGTCGGCGATCTCGAGGCGGAATCGGGAGTCGGGCATGGGGGTCTCCGTTCGGTGCACCGATGGTAGCAATCGGGCCGACCCTGCGGGGCCTTCGGTGCGGATGGGGCGGGCGGCGATCGGCTATGCTTCGCGCTTCATGTTCGAGGCGCAACCATGATTAAAAAACCTCGGTCGGACGGCGCGTCGTCGCGGGCAGCGCCGCAGCGCAGCTACCGCTACTACGAGCTGGTGATGGCGGGCTTCGTCACCGTCTACATCTGCTCGAACCTGATCGGCCCGGCCAAGGCCGTCCAGGTGCACCTGCCGGTGATCGGCGCCGCCACCTTTGGCGCGGGCGTCATGTTCTTCCCGATCTCGTACATCTTCGGCGACATCCTCACCGAGGTGTACGGCTATGCGAAGGCGCGCCGCGTGATCTGGGCCGGCTTCGCCGCGATGAGCTTCGCCGCGTTCATGGCCTGGGCGGTGGTCCGTTTGCCCCCGGCGCCGGGCTGGCCGCACCAGGACGCCTACCAGATCGCGTTCGGCAACGCGTGGCGCATCGTGCTGGCGTCGCTCACCGCCTACTTCTGCGGCGAGTTCGTCAATTCGTACGTCCTCGCCAGGATGAAGCTGATGACCGAGGGCCGGCACCTGTGGGCGCGCACGATCGGCTCGACGATCGTGGGCGAGGGCGTCGATTCGTCGCTGTTCTACCCGCTGGCGTTCTGGAACAGCGGCATCATCCCGAACGAGCTGATCCCGCAGCTGATGGTGTCGCAGTGGATCGGCAAGACGCTGGTCGAGGTGGCGTTCACGCCGGTGACCTACAAGGTGGTCGGGTTCCTGAAGCGGGCCGAGCACGAGGACTGGTACGATCGGGACACCGATTTCAGTCCCTTCAAGCTCTAGGCACTCGATGCACGATCTGCTGCTGTCGCTCCGGCTGACGCGGCGCGACTGGCGCGCAGGCGAGCTCCGCCTCCTGGTGGCGGCGCTGGTGGTCGCGGTGGGGGCGATCGCGAGCGTCGGCTTCTTCGTCGACCGGATGCGCGGCGCGCTCGAGCAGGAGGCGACGCAACTGCTCGGCGCCGACCTCGTGATCGGCTCCGACGCGGCCCCCGACGAGACGCTCGCCGCCGAAGCCGCGCGACGCGGGCTCCAGTTGGCGCGCAGCGTCGTGTTTCCGAGCATGGCCTTGGCCGGCGGCCTGCCGCAGCTCGCATCGGTGAAGGCGGTCAGCGACAACTACCCGCTGCGCGGGCGCGTGCGCGTCGCCGAGGCGCCCGGCGCGGCCGACGCCGCCGCCGAGCACGCGCCGAAGCACGGCGAGGTCTGGCTCGATCCGCAGCTGGCGCAGGCGCTGGGCGTCGTGCCCGGGGCCAGCGTCGCTTTCGGCGACGCGAGCTTCCGCGTCACCCGGCTGATCACGCTCGAACCCGATCGCGGCACCGGCTTCGTGAACTTCGCGCCGCGCGCGATGTTTTCGCTCGACGACCTGGCGGCCACGCGCCTCGTGCAGCCCGCGAGCCGCGTGCGCTGGCAGCTGATGTTCGCGGGCGACGCACGCGCGGTGGCCGGCTTCGCGCAGTGGGCGCAGCCCCGCCTCGGACGCGGCCAGCGCATCGAGTCGCTCGAGAGCGGAAGGCCCGAACTGCGTGCGACGCTCGACCGCACCGGGCAGTTCCTGTCGCTGGTGGCGCTGCTGTCGGCGCTGATCGCGGCGGTGGCGATCGGGCTGGCGGCGCGCCGCTTCGCCGAGCGACACCTCGACGGCTGCGCGGTGATGAAGGCGATGGGCCTGGGCCAGCGGCGCCTGCTCGGCCTGCTCGGCATGGAGTTGCTGTGGGTCGCGCTGGCCGGCGCGCTGCTCGGCATCGCGCTCGGCTGGGCGGTGCACTTCGGGCTGGTCGCGGCGATCGCCCCGATGATCGAGGTGCCGTTGCCCGCTGCCGGCTGGCTGCCCGCTGCACAGGCCCTGATCGTCGCGCTGGTGCTGATGGCGGGCTTCGGCGCCTGGCCGTTCCTGCGGCTCGCAGGGGTGCCACCGCTGCGCGTGCTGCGGCGCGAAGTCGCCGCCGCGCCGGCCTCGGCGTGGATCGCGGTCGGCCTGGCGGCGGCGGCCTTCTGCGGGCTGCTGTTCTGGTTCGCGCGCGACCCGCGGCTGGCGCTGGTGTCGATCGGCGGCTTCGCGCTCGGCGCGCTCGCGTTCGTCGTCGTCGTGTTCGCCGCCGTGCGGCTGCTCGAGCCGATGCGGCACGCGAGCTTCGTCGCCGGCAGCCCGGCGCTGCGCCTGGCCTTCGCGTCGTGGTCGCGGCGACGCGCGATGACCGTCACCCAAACCGTGGCGCTGTCGGTCGGGCTGATGGCGCTGCTGCTGCTGACGGTCACGCGCACCGATCTCGTCGACGGCTGGCGGCGCGCGAGCCCGCCCGATGCGCCCAACCGCTTCATCGTCAACATTCAGCCCGACCAGACCGCGGCGGTGCAGGCGGCGCTCGAATCCGCCGGCGTGCGCGCGCCCGACCTCTATCCGATGATCCGTGGCCGCCTGGTGACGGTGAACGGCAAGCCGGTGCGCCCGGAAGACTACGAAGGCGACCGCGCCCAGCGGCTCGTCGATCGCGAGTTCAACCTTTCGTATGCCGACCGGCTGCCGGGGCACAACGCGATCGTCGAAGGCCGCTGGTTCGCGCCGGGCGCGCGCGAGGCGTCGGCCGAGCAGGGCATCATGCAGACGCTCGGCCTGTCGCTGGGCGACGAGCTGGGCTTCGACGTGGCCGGCGAGATCGTCACCGCCCGCGTGACCAGCGTGCGCAAGGTCGCCTGGGACTCGATGAAGGTGAACTTCTTCATGATCCTCTCGCCGGCGGCGCTGGCCGATCGTCCGCAGACGATGATCACCGCCTACCACCAGCCGGCGTCCGCGCCCGCGCTCGATCGCCAGCTGGTGCAGCGCTTCCCGAACCTCACGGTGTTCGACACCGGCAACCTGCTGCGGCAGGTGCAGGCGATGCTCGACCAGGTGATCCGCGCGGTGCAGGTGCTGTTCGTGCTCGCGCTGGCCGCCGGCGTGGCGGTGCTGCGGGGCGCGCTCGCCAGTTCGCGCGACGAGCGCGTGCGCGAGGCGGGCCTGATGCGCGCGCTGGGCGCGTCGGGGCGCCAGCTGGCGTCCGCACAACTCATCGAGCTCGCGTTCAGCGGCGCGCTGGCCGGCGTGCTGGCCGCCGCCGGGTCGATCGCGATCGGCTGGGTGCTTGCCGACCAGGTGTTCCGCTTCGCCTACGAGCCGCGCTGGTGGGTGCTGCCGGCCGGCGCGGCGATCGGGGCCGGGCTGGCGCTATGGGCCGGCTGGCTCAGCCTGCGCAGCGTGCTGCGGGTGCCCTCGCTCGGCGCGACGTCGGCTGCGCGACGCCTGAGCTACTGCGACCGGAACATCTGCCGCGCAGCGTCGTCGGGCAGCTTGCAGATGCGCGCGGCGAGGTCGAAGTGCTCGCCGCGACGCTGGCAGTCGACGAACGGATCGTGTCGCGGCGCCTCGGTGGCGCGCAGCGGCGCCGGCGCGCCGGCCGGCCCGCCCGAGCGCTCGATGCCCGAGGCGACGACTTTCGGCTTCCAGACCTGCACGCGGTTGGCGCCGACGCAGGGCTCGTCGGAGAACACCGTGCGGCCGTCCTTCGTCGCGCAACGAAACACGGTTGCGCCATCGGCCGTCGGCGCGCTGGTTGCGGCGGCGGCGATGGCCGGCAGCGCCGCGAGCGCGGCGGCGGACAGGGCGAGCGAGGCGAATGCGGGGAACCTGCTGACAGGGAACTTCATGAGGGCCTCCTGACGGGAATTCCGCGTTTGGGAGCCGACCGACTCCCAAGTATGCTCGCGGATATCGTGTTTTTCGACAAGCCTGAGCGAGCGAACCGACCTTGTCTGTGACCGAAGTCCTTCCGATCGCCACTGTCGTGCTGGCGGCGGTTGCCGTGGTGCTGCTGCTGGTGCTGGCGCTGCGGCGCGCCCCCGATCCGGCGCCGGCGCTCGACGAGCTCGCCAGGCTGAACCAGGCGCAATTGCAGCAGCAGCGCGAGCTTCGCGAGGAGACCGCCTCGCAGGCACGCGAGAACCGGATCGAGCTGTCGGCGTCGCTGGCCGAACTCGGCCGCAACCTCACGCACCAGATGGGCACCATCGCCGGCGTCCAGAACAACCAGATCGACGCGTTCGCGCAGCAGCTCACCAAGCTCACCGAAGCCAACGAGCAGCGGCTGGGCGCCCTGCGCGAGAGCAACGAGCAGCGCCTGAACGCGCTGCGCGAGGGCATCGAGCTGCGGCTCGAGGCGCTGCGCGAGACGCTCGAACGGCAGCTGCGCCAGCTGCAGGGCGACAACGCGGCGAAGCTCGAGGAGATGCGCCGCACCGTCGACGAGAAGCTGCACGCGACGCTCGAGCAGCGACTGGGCGCCTCGTTCAAGCAGGTGTCCGACCGGCTCGAGCAGGTGCACAAGGGCTTGGGCGAGATGCAGGCGCTGGCCTCCGACGTCGGCGACCTCAAGCGCGTGCTGACCAACGTGAAGACCCGCGGCACCTGGGGCGAGGTGCAGCTTGCGTCGCTGCTCGAGCAGCTGCTGGTGCCCGAGCAGTACGCCGCCAACGTGGCGCCCGTGCCGGGATCGGGCGAGCGCGTCGAGTTCGCGATCCGGCTGCCGGGGCGCGGCGACGAGGCGCCGGTGTGGCTGCCGATCGACGCGAAATTCCCGCGCGAGGACTACGAGCGGCTGGTCATCGCGCAGGAGAAGGCCGACCCGGCCGCGGCGGAGGCCGCCGCACGCCAGCTCGAACAGCGCCTGCGTCTCGAGGCGAAGACGATCCGCACCAAGTACATCTCGCCGCCCGACACCACCGACTTCGCGCTGATGTTCCTGCCCACCGAGGGCCTCTACGCCGAGGCCGTGCGCCGCCCCGGGCTGATGGACGACCTGCAGCGCACCTGGCGCGTCGTCGTCGCCGGGCCGAGCACGCTGGCGGCGATCCTGTCGAGCCTGCAGATGGGCTTTCGCACGCTGGCGGTCGAGAAGCGCTCGAGCGAGGTCTGGCAACTGCTCGGCGCGGTCAAGACCGAGTTCGGCAAGTTCGGCGACGTGCTCGCGAAGACCAAGGAGCAGATCGACCGCGCGAGCACGACGCTGGGCACGGCGGCAGTGCGCACGCGGGCGATCGAGCGCAAGCTGCGCGACGTCGAGTCGCTGCCCGACACGACCAGCGCGCAGCTGCTGGAGGACGACACGGGCGCCGCGCCCTGACGGGCCCACCGGGCAGCGCCGGCGCCGGGCGTGCCTCGCGCGCCTCGCGCCGCGCTAACCCAGTATTCGCAGCACGCCCAGCGTGATGATCGGGAACGCGATCAGGATCAGCACGCGGATGAAGTCGCTCAGCAGGAACGGCATCACGCCGCGGAACGACTCGGCCATCGGCACCTCGGGCGCCAGCGAATTGATCACGAAGACGTTGAGGCCGAACGGCGGCGTGATCAACCCGACCTCGACGCAGATCAGCACCAGGATGCCGAACCAGATCGCGGTGTCTTCCGGCGTCATGCCGAAGTCGAGCTTCATCACGATCGGGAACAGCACCGGGATCGTGATCAGGATCATCGACATCGAGTCCATCACGCAGCCGAGCGCCAGGTACATCAGCAGGATCAGCGCGAGCACCGTCATCGGCGAGAACCCGCTGTTGGCGATCGAGGTCGCGGCCTGTGTCGGCATCTGCGTGATCGCGAGGAACGCGTTGAACAGGTCCGCCCCGATCAGGATGAGGAAGATCATGCCGGTGAGCTTCGCCGTGCCGAGCAGGCACTCGATGAGCCCCTTCATCCGCATGCCGCCGCGCACGAAGGCGATGACGCCGGTGGCCGCCGCGCCGACGGCGGCGCCTTCGGTGGGCGTGAAGTACCCGCCGTACATGCCGCCCATCATCACGACGAACACGATGATCACCGGGGACAGCTCGAGCAGCGTTTTCAGTTTTTGCGCGAGCGTGGCCGCGGGGCCTGCCGGTCCCGACTCGGGGTCGATGCGCACGGTGATCGCGATCGCGATCATGTAGCCGATCGCCGCGAGGATGCCCGGCACCATCGCCGCGATGAACAGCTTGCCGATCGACTGCTCGGTGAGGATCGCGTAGATGACCAGCACCACCGAGGGCGGAATCAGGATGCCCAGCGTGCCGCCCGCGGCCAGCGAACCGGTGGACAGGCGCCCCGAGTAGTTCAGCCGCTTCATTTCGGGCAGCGACACGTGCGCCATCGTCGCGGCGGTGGCCAGCGACGAGCCGCAGATCGAGCCGAATGCCGCGCAGGCGCCGATCGCGGCCATCGCGACGCCGCCGCGACGATGGCCGAGCCACGCGGCCGCCGCGTTGAAGATGCCGGTGGACAGGCCCGATGCGGTCGCGAACGCACCCATCAGCACGAAGAGCGGGATGACCGACAGCGAGTAGCTCGCGGTCTGGAAGTAGGGGGCCGTGTTCATGTAGTTGAGCATCGGATCGAGGCCCGACACCCAGATGTAGCCGACGCCGCCCACCAGCAGCAGCGACAGCCCGACGTTGACGCCGATCACCAGCAGCCCGATCAGCACGCCGAACATCAGCAGCGAGATCTCCATCCCGCTCATCGGAATTCCTTCCCGCCGCGGGCCGCGCGCGCCACGCAGACCAGCGTGAGCAGCGCCATCGACGCGACGATCGGCACGAACATCCACCAGGTGGGGATCTGCAGCATCATCGACATGTCGTGGAACTGGTACTGGTTGATGCCGCCCAGCGCCAGGCGCCAGGTCATCAGGCCGGCGACGATCGCGAACAGCACGTCGCACAGCACGGCGAGGAATCGGCGCAGCGCATCCGGGAACATGCCGACGAACATGTCGACGACGACGTTGCCGCCGCGCAGGTGGCAGTAGGGCAGCATCGCGAACACTGCAATGGCCGTGCCGCGCTCGGTGAGCTCGAAGTCGCCCACCAGCGGCGAACCGAACACCGAGCGACTGACGATGCTCGCGACCGAGGCGGCGGTGAAGGCGAGCATGACCATGCCGCCGGCCACCGCCAGCCATGTGCAGGCGCGCTCGAGCGCGCGTTCGAGCCCGGGACGGGCCGCCGCACCGGTGTCGCCGGTGCGGCTGCCGCCCTCGCTCATTTCTCGTACTTCTTGATCAGCGCGACGGCTTCTTCGTACAGCGCCTTGCCGTTGGGCGTCTTGGCGATCCAAGCGTCGGTCACCGGCTGCGTGACCTTGCGCCAGCGCGCCTTCTCCTCGGGCGACAGCGTGCCGAAGGTGTGGCCCATCTCTTTGGCCTGCTGCAGGCCGGGCACTTCGGCGTCGTCCCAGGCCTTGCCCATCTCCTTGACGATGTTCGAGCCGGAGTTCTTGTCGATGACGGCCTTCAGGTCGGCAGGCAGGCTCTCGTACTTCTGCTTGTTCATCGCGACCATGAACACGGTCGTGTACAGGCCGGTATCGGTGTGGAACTTCACCAGCTCGTTCAGGCGCTGCGGCCGCATGACTTCCCACGGCACGGTGACGCCATCGGCGACGCCGCGCGACAGTGCCTCGTAGGCCTCGGGAAGGGGCATGCCCACCGGCGTGGCGCCGAGCAGCTTCAGCGCGTCGCCCACGGGCTTGGTGGGAAGGCGGATCTTCCTGCCCTGCAGGTCTTCCATCTTCGTGACCAGCTTGTCCTTCATGTGGACGAGGCCGGGCGCGTGGCAGTGCATCAGCAGCACGTGGACGTCCTTGAACTCGTCCTTCATGTGCTTGTTGTAGAACTCCCAGATCGCCTGGGTGGTCGCCTCGGCGGTGGGCGCCGTCATGAAGGGCAGCTCGAACACTTCCGAGATCGGGAAGCGGCCGGGCGTGTAGCCGGGCAGCGCCCACGCGATGTCGGCCACGCCGGTGCGCGCCTGGTCGAACAGCTGCGGCGGCTTGCCGCCGAGTTGCATGGCGGGATAGATCTCGCACTTGATGCGTCCGCCCGAGTCCTTCTCGACGCGCTCGGCCCAGGGGGCGAACAGCTTCGTCTGGATCGGCGCCATCGGCGACAGGAAGTGCGACATCCGCAGCTTGACCGGCTCCTGCGCGGACGCTGTCCGGCCGAGCCCGGCCAGACCCAGGCCCAGCGCTGCACCGGCCTGGAGCGCGTTGCGTCTAGAGGTGTTCGTCATGGTGGTCTCCTCCACTTGGGATCGTTCGAACGAGTGCGCGATTGTAGCGGCGCGTCACCCTACCATGCTGAGGCCGCCGCTGACACTGAGGACTTGCCCGGTGACGTAGTCCGAGCGCGGGCTCGCGAAGAATGCCACCGCGTCGGCGATGTCGGAGGGCCTGGCGAAGCGGCGCATCGGGATCGCGCGCAGGAACGCCTCGCGGTGCTTCTCGGGCACCGCGTTGAGCAGCGGCGTGTCGGTGGGGCCGGGGCAGACGCAGTTGGCGGTGATGTTGTGGCGCGCCATCTCGCGGGCGAGCCCCTTGGTGAACGCGATCACGCCGCCCTTGGCGCCGGAGTAGACGGTCTCGCCGGTGCTGCCGACCCGTCCCGCGTCGCTCGAGACGTTCACGATCTTGCCGTGCTTGCGCTCGATCATGCCGGGCAGGAACGCCCGCACGACGCGCACCGTGCCCATGAAATTCAGTTCGATCACCCGGGCGATGAACGCGTCGTCGTTGTCGAGGAAGGGCTGGATCTTCCCCCAGCCGGCGACGTTGGCCACGATGTCGACGCGACCCTGCCGCGCGAGCACCGCATCGCGAAACGCGTTCACCGAGGCGGGGTCGGTGACGTCGCAGCGCAGGTACTCGGCGCGCTGCCCCGCGGCCCGGATCGCCGCTGCGGCCTGTTCGCCCTTGTCGTCGGCGATGTCGCCGAGCACGACGGTGGCGCCGGCCTGCGCGAGTCCTTGCGCGGTGGCCAGCCCGATGCCCGAGGCGGCTCCGGTGACGATGGCGATGCTGTCGTTGAGCTTCATCTGGGATTCCTCTCTGGCGGACCGCGATCCGGATGTCGGTGCTTCGATTGACTGACTGAATGAATGTTCATTCATTGTGGTCCGGATGTCAACCATCCGCGCGCCGGCAGGGGGCGGTGGCGCCCGGACCTCGCGGCAAGTGGCGCAGGCTGCGTCGATTTTTGTGGGAGCAAATAGTTTTCCACGATAAGAAATTGACGCGCCGCAATGCACCATCCTCATTTTTCATTGCGGTAACATGATTTCCACATCGTGGTAGAGCCGACCCAAGCTATTGAATGAAAATCGAAAAGAACCGCACGAAAGCCTTGATCGATATCTGTTGCGTTGCCGCACATCTTCGGTAATCTGACGTCCATGCGCGCGATGCCCGGCTCGTTGCCGGGCCACGCTCGCGACGATTTCCAACTCACGACGCTCAAGGAGCCTGTCCATGTCTTCCCGTGAACTCGAAGCGCAGAAGCTGCAGAAAGAATGGTCAGAAAGCCCGCGCTGGCGCGGCATCAAGCGCGGCTACACCGCCGAGGACGTCGTGCGCCTGCGCGGCTCGCTGCAGGCCGAGCACACGCTCGCCAAGCGCGGCGCCGAGAAACTGTGGAAGCTGCTGAACGAAGAGCCGTTCGTGAACTCGCTGGGCGCGCTCACGGGCAACCAGGCGATGCAGCAGGTCAAGGCCGGCCTGAAGGCGATCTACCTGTCGGGCTGGCAGGTCGCGGGCGACGCGAACCTGGCCGGCGAGATGTACCCCGACCAGTCGCTCTATCCGGCGAACTCGGTGCCGGCCGTCGTGCGCCGGATCAACAACACGCTGACGCGCGCCGACCAGATCCAGTGGATGGAGGGCAAGAATCCGTCCGACCCCGGATTCGTCGACTACTTCGCGCCGATCGTCGCGGACGCGGAAGCCGGCTTCGGCGGCGTCCTCAACGCGTTCGAGCTGATGAAGTCGATGATCGACGCCGGTGCCTCGGGCGTTCACTTCGAGGACCAGCTCGCGTCGGTCAAGAAGTGCGGCCACATGGGCGGCAAGGTGCTGGTGCCCACGCGCGAAGCGGTGGCGAAGCTCGTCGCCGCGCGCCTGGCGGCCGATGTCTGCGGCGTGCCGACGATCCTGCTGGCGCGTACCGACGCTGAGGCCGCCGACCTGGTCACGTCCGACGTCGACGAGAACGACAGGCCGTTCCTCACCGGCGAGCGCACCGTCGAGGGCTTCTTCCGCGCGAAGAACGGCCTCGAGCAGGCGATCTCGCGCGGCCTGGCCTACGCGCCGTACGCCGACCTCATCTGGTGCGAGACCGGCACGCCCGACCTGGACTTCGCGCGCGCGTTCGCCGACGCGATCCACAAGCAGTTCCCGGGCAAGATGCTCGCCTACAACTGCTCGCCGTCGTTCAACTGGAAGAAGAACCTCGACGAGGACACGATCGCGAAGTTCCAGCGCGAACTGGGCGCGATGGGCTACAAGTTCCAGTTCATCACGCTGGCCGGCTTCCATGCGCTGAACTACAGCATGTTCAACCTGGCCCACGGCTATGCGCGCAAGCAGATGAGCGCGTTCGTCGAGCTGCAGGAAGCCGAGTTCGCGGCGGCCGAGCGCGGCTTCACCGCGGTCAAGCACCAGCGCGAGGTGGGCACCGGCTACTTCGACGCGGTGACCACCACGGTCGAGCGCGAGGCCTCGACGGCGGCGCTCAAGGGCTCGACCGAAGACGCGCAGTTCTTCGACGCGAAGACGGGCGCGAAGAAGGCTGCCTGATCGGCTGACCTTCGGCGAGGGCAGGCCGCCGCGCGGCGGCCGCCTTCGCGGTTTCGCAAGGCCGGCGCATGGCCGGCCCGGTCGAGAAAGGCCGGCGATGAGCCGGCCTTTTCTTTCGTCTCGTCCGGTGCGCGACGCAAGCCCTCCGACGGCCATCGAGGATCGACCGAAGGGCTAGGCACTGCGTCGAATGTTCGCGGCGCGCGCTCGCGCCTATAAATCTCCGTGCGCCTCTCGTCACACGCACAGGAGATCGACATGAACGCAGACCGCACGTTTCGCTTCGCTGCTGCCGCCCGTCCCGCACGGCGGGGCAAGGCTCGCCGCCTGGCCGGCCAGGGCATGACCGAATACATCATCGTCGTTGCGCTGATCGCGGTGGCGGCCATCGGCGTCTACACGCTGTTCGGGCAGACGATCCGCAACCAGACGGCGGGGCTCGCGCTCGAGGTGTCCGGCCAGACCGCTTCGACGGCGATCGGCAATGCGCAGACCAACGCGACCACCGCGTCGACCAACGCCAACGTTCGCAAGGGGCTCGACAACTACGACGCCAACAACCGCTAGCGCGAGACACCGGGCTGCCACGTCCGACACTCGGAGCCGCTGCGATGAAACGCGTTCGTTCACTGCGAGGCCAGCGAGGCCAGGCGCTGGTGCTCGCGCTGGTGCTGATGTTCGCGGGGCTGCTGGGCCTGTTCTTCATGTTCGGAACCGGCCAGGTATCGGCGTCGAAGCAACGGCTGAACAACGCCGCCGACGCGGCGGCCTACAGCGCCACCGTGTGGCGTGCCCGCGTCCTGAACTTCCACGCCTACTCCAATCGTGCGATCGTCGCCCAGGAGGTGGCGGTTGCACAGGCGGTCACGCTCACCTCGTGGGCGAAGTACTTCGAACGCTTCACCGACAACGCGAGGGTGCTCGCCGCTGCCTGGCCACCGGCAGCGCCGGTGCTGTCGGCCGCGGCGTCGGTGGCCACGACCGCGCGCGACCTCACCGAGCGCACCGCGTCCGACGAGATCGAAGCGCGCGCCGCGCCCGGCACCGGCTACAAGTCGCTGCTGCAGCGCAGCCAGGAGGCCCTGCAACTCGCAGCGGATACCTTCGGAATGGGGGCGGTGGCCAACGAGGTCGCGCGGGCCAACGACCCCGGCTTCTTCGCCTTCGCGCTCGGCGACTCGGGGGCTTTCGGCCGCTTCACGCGCCGCCATGCGAGCGACGACGATCGCCGCCGCCTGCAGGGCGTCGTGAACGATTCCCTCGATCCGTTCGTGAAAGGGCCGCGCCGCGACGACCTGCGGCTGGTGCTGCTGCCGTCGTCGTGTTTCGGCACCACGACCAGCTTCAGCCGCTGGTTCCGCTACTGGCGCAAGCGCGGCGGCACCGAAATGTCGCCGGACCTCGAGCGCTGGCAGGCCGTCGACACTGCGTCGATCCACGACTACCGGCGCCGCGGGCGGTTCTTCTCGAGCTGCCGGCAGCGCGAGTGGCTGCCGGTCGGCTGGGGCAGCGCCGAGGCCACCGACAGCGCGCCGCTGAACGCCGTGCTCGGCAATCCGGGGCGCACCCGGGACAACGGCGCCGCCACCTGGCTGGCCGCCGCGTCGATGGTCGGCCATGGTTACATCGGGTTCGAGCGCTACAGCGGCATCGAGCGCGTGCGCGAACTCGACTACGCCGCGCTCGCCGACCAGCGCTTCCCGGTCACGCAGGTCGTCGTGCTGGCGCGCAGCGAGGGTCGCGACGTGCGGACCGCCAACGCGCTGAACGTCGGCACCGGACGGTTGCGCCTGTTCGAGCGCTTCGCGGGCAATCGCCTCTGGGCGATGGCGGTCGGCGAAGTCTACTTCCGCCGGCCACCCGGGGCGCCCGACCGTATCGAATACGCGAGCCTGTACAACCCGTACTGGCAGGCGCGCCTTGCCGAACCCACGGTCGCGCAGCGCGCGGCGGCGGTGGCCTATGTGCACTGAGCGCCGCGGCCAGCGCGGACAGGCGCTGGTCGAGACCCTCGTGGCGGCGCTGGTGCTGGTGCCGCTGGCGTTGCTCGCGGTGCTGCTCGGCAAGGTCCAGTCGATGCAGCAGGCGACGATCGCCGCGTCCCGTACGCTGGCGTTCGAGTGCACCGTGCGACCGGGCGCGTGCGCCGACACCGGCTCGCACGCGCTGCTGGCCGAGGAAGTCCGGCGTCGGCACTTCGGCCGCATCGATCGAGAGATCCTGAGCAACGACGTCGTTGCCGACCCGGCGCCCACGACCGAGCGCAATCCGCTGTGGGTCGATCGGCGCGGCCAACCGCTGCTCGAGCGCTTCGCCGACGTCGATGTCGCGCTGGCCACGCCGCGCTTCGACGCCGGGCGTTCGACTGCGATCGGGCGCGCGGCGGGTGGCGCTGTCGGCCTGCTCGACCGACTCGCGGGGCCGTCGCGATTCGGCCTGTCGATGACCGGCGGCCTCGTGGACGCGCGGGTGCAGGCCCTCGTCTCGCCCAGCGAAGCGGGCAACGAACGGCTCGCGCGACTCGATTCGCTGCCGCTCACGATGCTGGCGCGAACGGCGGTACTGACCGACGCGTGGAGCGCATCGGGCCCGTACGGAAACGCCGCCGGGCGCGTCGAGTCGCGGGTGGAGCAGGGCAGTCGCCTCGACCCCGTGCACCAGGCGCAGGTCGTCGTGGGCTACGGACTCACGCGTTGGACGCTCGACCTGATGCACCTGGCCGGGCTCGAGCCGAGCGCGGGTGCGTTCACGCCGCAGCAGGTCGACGTCGACCGCGTGCCGGCCGACCGGATCGCGCCATGAAACAGGCAGCCGGTCGACGCGGTCGCGCGATGCCCTCCGGCGTTGCGCTGATGCTGGCGCTGCCGCTGGCCGCGAGCGGTCCGGCCTCGCTGTCCGCGGGCGCGCACGAGAGGGCCGCCGAAGCGCCGGCCCCGATCCCGGGGCTGGACGCGCGACGCGTCGTGGTCCCCGGCGGCGAACTGGCCGGCCACGCGGTGGAGGTCAGCGAAGTGTCCAGCCGACTCGATCCGTCCGAGGCGCTGGCCCGCGTCGAGCGCCACTGGCGTGAAGGCGATGGCGCCGTCGTGCTGCGCGCCGACAGCGGCGGCTGGTCGGTGCTGTCCCGGCGCACCGCCCGCGGCTACGACACGCTGCAACTGCGGCCCGCCGCGCGCGGCGGCACCGAGGGCCTGCTCGCGCAGTGGCGCGAACGGGCGGGCAGCGCGACGCTGCCGGCGGGCCTGCCGGGCCTTCTGCCCGACGACGCGCAGGCGGTGCGCCAGCTCACGTCGCACGATGGCGCCGAGGGCGGTTCGCGCACGGCCGATACGCTGATCGGCCGGCTCGCGCACTCGATCGACGAGGCCGAGCGGCGCATCGAGCGTCACCTGGGACGCAAGGGCTTCGTCCCCGTGCCGACGCCCGGCGCGCCGCGCGACCTCGATTGGCGCAACGATCGCGCGCGCTTCTTCCGCGCCGCAGGCGTCGAACTGCTGGTCACGCTGCACGCCCAGCCGCAGGGCACCGGCGTCGTCGTCTATCACGTCCGCTCGGCGCGATGAAGGAGGCGACATGATTCCTTCCACCCAGCGAGGCCAGTCGATGGTCGAGTACCTGATCGTGCTGATGCTCTTCGTCCTGGCGCTCACCGCCGGCCCGCGCAGCCCGCTCGAGCGACTGTTCGAGGCGTTCGGCGACCGATACGAACGCTTCACTCACGCGATGTCGATGCCATGAAGATGCCGATCGCTCCGCTGCGCCGGGCCTGGTCCTGGACGCTTGGCCACCGCAGCCTGTTGCTCTTCGCCGTCGCGCTGTCGTTCGGCGCGCTCGCGGTCTTCGGCGCGCGGGGGTACATCGCCGAGCGACTCGAGGTCGAGAAGGCGCGGCTCGCGCCGAAGCAGGCGATGGTCGAGGTCGTCGTGGCGCGACGCGACCTCGATCGCGGCGAACTGGTCGCGCCCGAGAACATGGCCGTGCGCGAGGTGCCGGCAGACTACCTGCCCGGCACCGCGGTACGCCCGGAGCGCTTCGAGCACCATGTCGGCTCGCGCCTCGACCAGCCGATGCGCAGCGGCGAGCCGCTGCTTTCCGGCGCCATCGTCGGGTCCGACGCCGGCAGCTTCTCCAGCCGCATCCGGCAGGGCATCCGCGCGATGTCGATCCTGGTCGACGAGGTCAATTCGGTGTCGGGCATGCTGCAGCCCGGAGACCGCATCGACCTGTTGTTCTCCGTGCGTCCTCCAGTTGCGCCCGGGCAGCCGCCCGCGCAGGAGGTCACGGCCACGCTGATGCAGGACCTCGCCGTGCTGGCCACCGGACGACAGGTGCGTGCAGGCGCCGACGACGGCAGCGGGCCGCGCCACTTCACCGCGATCACGGTCGAGGTCTCGCCCGAGCAGGCGCAGCAGCTGATCGTCGCGCAGCGCACCGGCAAGCTCACCGCCATGCTCAGGCACCCGGACGACCGGCGGCCGCTCGGCGCACGCGCGCTCGACCTGAATGCGCTGCTGGGCATCGCGAGGCCCGAGCTGCCGCCGCAGGTGCGACCGCCGGCTCCGGGGCCCGAGATCATCGTCGGCGGGCGCGGCACGCTGGTCGCGATGCGTGCGCCGGCGCCGGAGCCTTCGGAGGCTCACGCCGTCCCCGAGCCCCGTGGCCCCGCCGCGCCGGCTGGCCTGGCGCCGGCCTCCGAGTGGTCGCTGCATCGATTCGCCCCGACCGGGGCCACCAGACAGGCGAAGCCGGAATGAACCGCTCCACTTCAAGGCAGCGCATGGCCATGCTCGCGACGGCGCTGTGCTGCGTCGCCTCGGGGCCCGGCGACGCGGCTGCGGCGGCCGACTCGACGCTGCCGCCGATTCCCGTCGAGCTCTACGTCGGGCAGGTGCACCTCATTCGCGCTGGCGAGCTCAAGCGGGTGGCCGTCGGCAACGGCAAGGTCATCCAGGCCACCGCGCTCGACGGCGGTCAGGTCCTCGTCATCCCCGAGGCGGCGGGCCAGAGCACGCTGCACCTGTGGGGCAAGGACGGCACCGAGACCAGCTTCGCGATCAGCGTCGTGCCGGCCGACGCCAATCGCCTGCTCGACGAGATCCGCGCGATGCTCGGTGACTCCAGCCGCGTGCGTGCGCGCATCGTCGGCGACAAGGTGGTGCTCGAGGGCAGCGAGCTCTCCGAGGAAGAGGCCGCGCGCATGACGGAGATCGCGCGCCGCTATCCGCAGGTGGTGAACCTGATCAGCCGCGTCGGGCTCGAACGCATGATCGAGATGGACGTGCGCATGCTCGAGATCCGCCGCGACCTGCTCGAGGACATCGGCGTGCGCTGGAGCGGCAGCATGCAGGGGCCGAGCTTCGGCATCCTGGGAGACCTGCAGCGCAGCCGCGCGTTCCAGCCCGGCGGCGCGGCCGCCGAGGCCGGCCTCGAGGCGCGCACGCGCGTGGCGCCGTTCGCCACCGTGCTGGGCCTGGCCAGCTCGATCTCCTCGATCATCAACCTGCTGGTGCAGAACGGCGACGCGGTGGTGCTGGCCGAGCCGCGCCTGTCGTGCCGCAGCGGGGGCTCGGCCCGGTTCATCGCGGGCGGCGAGTTGCCGGTGCCGTTCGCAAGCGGCCTGGGCACCGTGTCGGTCGGCTTCAAGGAGTACGGCGTCAAGTTCGACGTGAGCCCGGTGGCCAGCGAGTCCGGCGTCATCGCCGCGAAGATCGCCACCGAGATCTCGGCGATCAACTTCGAGATCCAGGTCCAGGACGTTCCCGGCCTGCTCAAGCGGCGCGCCGAAACCGAGGTGAACCTGCGCGAGAACGAGACGCTCGTCATTGCAGGCCTGCTCACCGAGGAGTCGTCGAAGGCGATCGATCGCGTCCCCGGGCTGGGCGAGATCCCGATCCTCGGCAAGCTGTTCCGTTCGCGCGAGTTCCGCGACCGCAAGACCGATCTCGTCGTCTTCATCACGCCTCGCTTCGTCGGGCCGGCCAGCCCGACGCAGCGCGAGGCGATCGAGCGCAGCGCGCAGCGCCTCGAGCAGGTGCGCGAGCAGGTCCGGATGGCCGACTGAAATGCTGACGCTCATCGTCGAGGCCGACGGCGAGACGCCGCGCGCGCTGCGGCTCGCCCGATTTCCGAGCCGCATCGGCCGACAGGCCGACAGCGACGTGCGTCTCGCGGGCTGGCGCGTGGCCCGGTTGCACGCGGAAATCCACCGGATCGAGCGCGGCTTCAAGCTCGTCGATCGCGGCAGCCTGGGCGGCACCTGGGTCAACGGCGAGCGCATCGTCGAGTACGCGCCGCTGGGCGATGACGACGAGATCGCGATCGCCGGGTATCGGCTGCGGGTTCACCCGCGTGCCGAAGAAGCGGCGGGCCGTCCGCACGTCGCGCTCCCGGCAGGCCGCACGCGCTCGTCGTCGCCGGGACAATCGGCGAACGACGAGGTGGCCGGCGTCGAGCCCGCCGGGGCCGCGCAGCAACCCGACGGTCCCCGCCAGGCCGACCCTCCCGGCGATGCGGGTCACGCCGACCATTCGGGCACTGCCGGCCGACCGGGCCAGGGCGGCCATCCCGGTCATTTCGGCCATCCCGGCCATACCGACCTCGAGTGGCGGCGCCTGCTGCACCGGCGGCTGCTCGCCGCCATCGACTTGCGTCGCCAGGACATCCGCCAGCTGAGCGTGGAGCAGTTGCGGCAGCAGGTCGAGCACCTGCTGCGCGAGCTGCTCGCCGACGAGCGGGCGTTGCCGCCCGAGATCGACCGCGATCGGCTCGTCGGCCAGGTGCTCGACGAGGCGATCGGGCTCGGTCCGCTCGAGCCGCTGTTGCGCGACGACACGATCACCGAGATCATGGTCAACGCCCCCGACGAGATCTACGTCGAGCGCGATGGGCGCCTCGAGCGCGCGCAGGCCGCCTTCACCGGGGAGGATGCCGTGCGCGCGACGATCGACCGCATCGTCACGCCGGTGGGACGGCGGGTCGACGAAGGCTCGCCGATGGTCGATGCGCGCCTGCCCGACGGTTCTCGCGTGAATGCCGTCATCGGGCCGCTGGCGATCCGCGGTCCGGCGATCACGATCCGCCGCTTCAACCATCGCCTGTACGGGCCGCAGGACCTGGTCAGAATCGGCTCGCTGTCGCAGGCGATGCTCGACTTCCTCGCGGTCTGCGTTCGCGCGCGTCGCAACATCGTCGTCTCCGGCGGCACCGGGTCGGGCAAGACGACGCTGCTGAACCTGCTGTCGAACCTCATTCCTCCGGGCGAGCGCGTCGTCACGATCGAGGACGCCGCCGAACTGCGCCTGGCGCACGCGCACCGCGTGAGCCTCGAGGGGCGACCCGCCAACGCCGAGGGTCGCGGCCAGGTCACGATCCGCGACCTGGTGCGCAACTCGCTGCGCATGCGCCCCGATCGCATCGTGGTCGGCGAATGTCGCGGCGGCGAGGCGATCGACATGCTGCAGGCGATGAACACCGGCCACGACGGGTCGCTCACCACCGTGCATGCGAACAGCCCGCGCGATGTCGTCTCGCGGCTCGAGACCATGGTGCTGATGGCCGACGTCGAGATGCCGGTGCTGGCGATTCGCGAGCAGATCGCGGCCGCCATCGACGTCGTCGTGCACCAGGCGCGGATGGCCGACGGGCGCCGGCGGGTGGTCGAGATCGTCGAGTTCACCGGGCTCGAAGGGCAGCGCGTGCTGATGCAACCGCTGTTCCGCTTCGACCGGCGCGCATCGGCCGATGGATACGGCGGGCGCTTCGCCGGCTGCAACAACGTGCCGCAGTTCTACGAGGCGCTGCGCGACGAGGGCCTGGAGCCCGACCTGTCGATCTTCCGGGGGCCGGCGTGAGCTCGACGTCGTCGTTTCCGCTGTGGCCCGTGTTGGCCGCGGTGTTTGCCGGCGCGGCGGCGCTGCTCGCGCTGGGCACGCTGGTGGGCCGGCGATACGCGCAGCGGCATCGCGAGCGCTTCGAGCGCGCCGTCGGGGCCCGGATGCGCGAGTCGTTCCTCTTCGTCGACCCGTCCCGGCTGTTCGCGCTGCAGCACCTGCTCGCTGCGCTGGCCACGCTCGCCGCGTGGACGCTGACCGGCCGCTGGCAGGTCGCGCTGCTCGTCGCGCTGGCGGCCGGCGCGTTGCCGTCGCTGATGCTGCGGCGACTGCGGCGGCGCCGCCTCGAAGCGTTTCGCCAGCAGATGCCCGACCTGCTGATGCTGGTGGCGGGCGGGCTGCGCGCCGGCAGCGGCCTGGGGCAGGCGCTCGCGCAGGCCGCGGCCGAAATCGGGCTGCCCGCACGCCAGGAGCTCGGGTTGCTGCTGCGCGAACAGCGCCTCGGCGTCGGGCTCGACGATGCGCTGGCCGGGCTCACACGCCGCGTCCCGATCGAGGAGACGACGCTGTTCGCATCGGCTCTGCGGATCGGCGCCGAAGCCGGAGGCAGCATGGCGGCGACGCTCGAGTCGCTCGCCGACGCCACGCGTCGCAAGCTGGCCATCGAGGGCAAGATCCGCGCGCTCACCGCGCAGGGGCGCCTGCAGGCGTGGGTGATGGGTGCGCTTCCCGCCGTGCTCGCCGCGTTGCTGTTCCTGGTCGAACCCACCGCGATGCGTGCGCTCGTCGACACCTGGCAGGGATGGGTCGTCTCGGCCGTGGTGGTCGTGCTGCAGGCGATCGGCGTCGCGCTGATTCGCCGGATCGTCTCCATCGACGTATGAGGAGGACGCTCGAGTGAGCTCATGGCTGCTGATGTCGCTGGCCGCGATGTTCGTCGCGGCCGTGGCGCTGGTCGCCGCGGCGTCCGGAGCGTGGGCGGTGGCGCTGCCGGCCGAGCCGGCGCGGCCTGCGCCGCTGCCTCCGGCGTGGCGGGCCGCGTGGCCGCTCGTTCGCCGGCTTGCTCATGCGGTCGGTCCGTGGTTGAGCGCGCAGCAGCGCGAGCGCCTTCGCGAGTTGCTCGGGCGCGCCGGGCTCGATCGCGCGATGTCCGCGGAGCACGTCGTGGCGGCGCAGGTCGTGGCGGCGACGGTGCTCGGGTGCGCAGTCGCGCTGGGTGCGTGGGGCAGCGGCGCGGTGTCGGCCTGGACCGCGGCGCCGGCGGTTGCGCTCGGCGCGATGCTGCCGCGCATCGCGCTGCGCGATCGCGCGGCCCGGCGACGTGACGCCGTGCTGCGCCGCCTTCCGCACGACCTCGACCTGATCACGCTGTCGATCGAGGCGGGGCTGAATCTCGGCGCGGCGCTGGGGCAGGCGGCTCGGCACGGGCCGCCGGGGCCGCTGCGCGACGAATGGCAGCGAGCGCTGCGCGACGTCCACGCCGGCCAGCCTCGTCACGAAGCCCTGCACGCGCTGGCCGCGCGGCTGGCGCTGCCTGCGGTGTCCACCTTGGTGGCGGCGCTGATCGCCGCGGAGCGGCAGGGCGCGAGCCTCGCGCCGATCCTGCGCGCGCAGGCCGAGCAGCGACGCAACGAGCGCTTCCTTCGCGCCGAGCGTCTCGCGATGGAGGCGCCGGTGAAGATGCTCTTTCCGCTGGTGCTGTGCATCTTCCCGGGTACTTTCGCGATCCTGCTGTTTCCGGTGGTGCACCAGTTGTTGCGCGAGGGCGTGCTGTGAGGGGCAGGCCGAATCCGCATCGGCTGTTCGCGTTGCGCGCCGCCGGGCGCGCGGCGGGTTCAGAACCGGCGGGCAGCGCGCACGACGACGGGCGCGCACTGCGCTTCGCTGGCGCCGATGGCGGATGCGGCCGGCTCCGGGTGACTTCGGCGCGCGGCTTCGTGGCGCGCTTGCGCGGACTGATCGGCCGGCCTGCGCCGCAGCCCGGCGAGGGGCTCTGGATCGAGCCGTGCGCGGCCGTGCACACGTTCGGCGTGCGCGACCCGCTCGATCTCGTCTTCGTGTCCGCCTGCATGGTCGTGCAGCGCATCGAGGCGGCCGTGCCGCCGCGGCGCGTGCGCATCGGGCCGGGGGCACGCGCCGTGCTCGAGTTGCGCGCCGGCGAGGCCCGGCGAATCGGACTGCGCGTCGGCCTGCGCCTCGAGTGGGAACGCGCCTCGCGGGCGTTCGAGTATCGATATCGACCATCCACGGGAGGGAAACGATGAGGCCGCCAACCTGTTCGCCCCGGGGCCGGGTATTGATTGCGCAAGGAGTGCTGTGGGCCGCGACGGCAGCCACCGCCACGATCGGCGCGTGCGCCGCGCAGGCAGCGCCGGTCGATCCGCCGGCGCTGCCGGACGAGATCGTCGACGCCTTCGATGTGCCCGACGGCGCACCACCGCCCGACACGGGCGCCACGAGCCGCGCTGACCTGCCGCGCCTGCTGGCCGAAGGCGAGGCCGCCTACCGTGCCCGACACACCGACGAGGCGCTCGCCGCGTTCCAGCGCGTGGTGGCGCTCGACCCGGGGCATGCGCTGGCCTGGCTGCGCATCGGCAACCTCCATCAGCAGCGGCGCGACTGGTTCAAGGCGCTCGCGGCCTATCGGCGGGTGGCCGCGCGCTCGGCAGGCGAAGGCATCGATTCGGCGCTGCGCGCCAAGGCGCTCCACAACCTCGCGATGATCAATCTCGAGTTGGCGCAGCAGACGCTGCGCACGCTCGAGCGGATGGGTCCTGCCGCGACGGCTGCGGGCCCGCGAGAGCCGCTGTCGGCGGCGGTGGCGACTGCGCGTCGTCGGCTCGAGGCTTTCGCGCCGCCGGGGGAGCCCTCGCAGCACCCGACGAGGGCCGCCGCGAGGCCGGCTCCGGCGACTTCGCTCGCGCCTGCGCCGCAGGCACCCTCCCGCGCCACGCCTTCGCGCGCGGGGCCTTCGCGCGCGGCGGCCTCGGCCAATGCCTCCGAGCCCGAGTTGCCGCGGATCGACTACATCCGCGGGGCGCCGCGGCCATGACAGCGATGCGCCTGCGGGGGCACACGCCGCAGCGAGGCACTGCCTTCGTCGAGACGCTGCTCGCGGTGCCGATCGTGCTGTTGCTCGGCCTGGGCGCGCTGCAGTGGGCCATGCTGTTCCACGCGCGCACCGCACTCGAGTACGCGCTGCTCGAGGGAGCGCGCGCGGGCAGCGTCGCGCAGGCGCGGCCCGATGCCATCGAGGCCGGGCTCGCCCGCGGACTGATGCCGTTCTGGTTCGGCGTCGACGCGACGCGCCCGTGGGCGGTCGCGGTGGGCGCCTCCGGCGTCCAGTTGCGCCAGGGCCTCGCAGCGGGCTGGGTCGCCTGGCGCCAGATCGCCCCGACCGTCGAGGGCTTCGGTGACTGGGGCGAACCGGCGCGGGACGCGGCCGGATATCCGGTACCGGGCCTCGTCGAGATTCCCAACGACAGCCTGCAGTGGAGCTCGTTGCGCCCGCCAGCGGGCGGCGTCGCGGGCCTGCGCGGCGACGAGCCGATCGGCGCACGCTCGCAGCAGACGCTGACCGACGCCAACCTGCTCAAGCTCGAGTTGCGCTACGGCGTGCCGATGACGGTGCCGCTGGTCGGCCGGATCGCGGTCTGGGTGATGCGCATCGCCGACGGCTGCGCCGCGCCTTCGGCGCGGCGACTGGGCGCGGTCGACCTCGGCACGCCGTCGCCGGCGCCAACGCCGCGCGCGTGGGCCTGCGCGATGTACCTGGCGCCGGATGCGTCGGGTGCGCCGGTGCCCCGGTGGCCGGTGCGCGCGGGCGCGACGATCCGCATGCAGAGCGCGGCGCGGCGCAGCGCGATGACGCCGGCGCGATCGCAGACGGCGGTGACGGGTTCGACCCAAGGTGCGACGCAGGACGTCACGCAGTTGGCATCGTCTGCGAAGCGTGGTCCCGCGACGCCTGTTCCGGAACTGGCTGCCGGCGCGGCGCTTCAACCGGCAGCGGACGGCCCCCCGGGCACGATCCCCGCCACGATCGGCAACGATGGCAGCATCTCGCGCCGTGACAGCGGTTGGCTGAGCATCGGCGGCGAGCGAACCTTCTCGGTGCCGGGGGCGTGCTCGTGACGCGGGGACGATCGTCGTGTGAACACGCCTTAGACGGCCAGGCGCGCGGCCACCCATGCAGTCAGCTCGCGCCACTCCGCGGACTCGGTGAACCCCGCTTCGGCGCCCTCGACCTGCAGCCAGCCGCGTGAACGCCGCAGTGCCCTGCGCCAGTCGCGATCGCCGCGAGCGAGCGCGGACAGGGCGGGGTTCGACGCCGCCTGCGCGCGCGACACCACCAGCAAGCGGGAGCGTGCCGCATGCACCGCGGCTGGCAGTGCGCGCCACAGCTGCGCGGTGTCGCGACCACCGTCGCTCGCGCCAGCAAGCGACGGCGCCGCCGCGCGCGCACCGAACATGCGTCGCCACCACCCCGGACGTGGCGCGTCGAGAGCCATCTCGATCTGCGGATCGATCAGGCACAGGGCTGACAACGGCAGGTCGGCGCGCGCCAGTGCGCGCCAGGCATGCGCGGCCCGCACGGCGCCGCGGCCGATCGCCAGCACCGCCACGAAGGCGTCGGGGTGCAACGCCAGCAATTGCCGGGCGGCCGCGACGGCGTCCTCGTCGTAGCGCGGATCGCTGCCCATTCCGGGTGAGCAATCGCCCCCGTCGGACGCATCGAATCGCAGCGACGGAAGGCCGGCGCGGGACAACTCGCGCGCGAGCCGCACGTACAGCCGTTCGGGTCCCGTGCGCGGCTCACCTGCCGCAGGAAGGATCAGCACCGCAACGTCGGCAACCCGCGCAGCCTGCGTGGCGATGCCGATCGAGGTGCCGCTCGCGCCGGCGATCGGAATCGGCATCTCGACGGGCCCCTCGACCGTCCCGGCGACGGCGTTCATCGCACGCCCTCCAGGAACTCCTCGGTCGCGAACCAGGCAGGTGTCGGCAACGCGCGCTCGCGCGCCTGCGGCATCTCGGGCGAGCCCGGCGCCCCGCTCAGCGGTGACGGCGCCGCGGGCAGCCAGAATCGCGCGCAACGGGCCGCGCGCGGCGTGGCGAGGTAGCCGGCCGCGAGCCACGCTTCGGTGAGCCTTGCGGTGAGCGGCGACAACTCGGCGTGGCCGCCAGCCTGCTCGTCGAACTCCAGGAACAGCGCCGCGGGCGGCTCGCCATGCTCTGCGACGGGTGGCGGCTGCATGTGCAGGTCGCGCAGGTCGGCCAGCAGGGCCTGCGAAAGATGCCCGCCTTCGCAGCGCGTGTCGGCGATGTGGCGGCCCGAGTCGGGGGCCTGCCAGAAGACGTAGGCGTCGACCAGCTGGTCGAGCGCCACGGCGATGTCGGCGGCCAGCAATGCGCCGTCGCGGGCGCCCCAGAGGACGTTCGGGCCGCCGTGGCGCTGGCGCGCAATCATCGCGGCACGCAGCAGGTCGCTGCGCCAGCCTTCGAGCGTCGCATCGGCCGGCACGCCAGGCGAATCGCCGGTGCCATGGAGGTCGATCGACAGGACCGCCCAGCCGCGCTCGGCGAGCCGCCAGGCCTGCGCCGCCAGCGCGTGCCGTGCGGCAAATCGCTCGTCGCCCAGCGGCTGCACGCACAGCACCCCGCCGAGCGGCTCGCGGCCCGGCGGCAACCACCAGACGCCGAAGCGCGGGCCGCCGTCGAAGCCGTCGAGTTGCGTCGCCTCGATGCGGGCGACGGTCTCCGCGCCGGGCGCTGTGTGCTGGATCATCGAGCGGGCGCCCGGGAGTCGTGGTTCAGTTGCGCGGGGCATTGTATCGGTGCGGTGCGGGCGGGGGGGCCGTGCCGCCGGTCGGTCGAACCGGGGCGCGGCCAGTGCAGTCTACGCCCGCCGCAGCAGCTGCCGAAGCACCTGCTCCATGCGCCGCTGCGGACCCGGTTCGTGCGCCGCGAAGCGCAACTGCGGCCCGACGTGGAACAGGAAGTAGAGCAGCGCGAAGCCCTTGCGGAACCGGAAGTCGATCCCGCAGTAGTCGAAGAAGCTGCGCAGGAAATCGAGTTCCTCGCCGACCGGCCATTCGCCATCGGCGAGCATCGGGATGGTTTCGACGATCGTCAGGCCCGGACTGCAGCATCGTCGAACGCCGTCGAGGTAGTTGAAGGCGTCCAGCACCGGCGGCGCCGCGCGGCGCGCCGCCTCCCAGTCGATCACGCCGCTGATGGCGCCGTTCGCCACGAGGATGTTGTTCGTCGCGAAGTCGCCATGCACCAGGCCGATCCGGCTCGCGGCGCCGTCCAGCGACGCTTCGAAGAGCGCCAGCGTCGCCTCGCGCAGGCCCCTGTCGGCGATGTGCGCGAGCATCCGGTCGAACATCGCCCGGAAGTCGTTGCCCGCAGCGCCGGCAGTCAGGGGCGCCGCCGCGCGCTGCGGCAGAACCGGGTTCAGCGCGCGCAGGAAGGCGTCGGCCTCATGGAGCCACGCCCGCTGCGCGGAGCGCGAGCCGTTCCTCGACAACTCGGCGCCCAACGGAATGCCTTCGAGCCGCGTCTCGGCGTAGAACGGCTGGTCGGCAATCGTGCCCGAGGACAGCGGACGTGGAACGCGTGCCGCGATGCGGGGATTGGCTTGCAGGTCGCGCAAGAGCCGGTGCGCCTCGGCTTCGTCCGCCTGCGCGACCGGCCAGCGCGGCAGGTGGATCACGACCTCGGTGTCGCCGCTCGTCGCCAGCGCGACCGACTTTCCGCGCGGCGAATTGGCCACGCGATGCCAACTGCCGCGCGCGGCCGGTGCGCCGCCGGTGAGCGAGCGATCGATGGCCGCGACGATCGCCTCCAGCAAGGGCACCGCGTGGGGGGCGCCGCGCCCCGCAGTGACCAGCCACGCCGGAGCGAACCAGCCGGCTCGCCAGGCCCGAGGCCGGATCTCGTGCGGATCGGCCAGCGATGGGGCCGCCGAATGAATCGCAACGCTCCGGCACCCGCCGGCGCGCAGCGCGGCGACGACGCTGCGCAACGTGGGTGGAATCGCGCCCCGCGCGCCCCCCGCGGCCGAATGTCCCCCGGCGCCGCGCTGGCCGCGCAGTCGCGCACGCAGGCGGGCCAGCGAGCCGGCGAACAGCCGGTGCGCGCGGCCCTCCAGCAGCACGGCGATCCGGCCGTCGGAGCGCAGGGCGCCGCAACAGTGGCGGAGGAACTGGTCCAACGAGACTTCGGGCGAGTCGCCTGCTTCGACGACGACCAGGATCGACCCGGCATCGGCCTTGCGCGGAAGTCGGGAGCGTTGCGACGGCCACCTGAGCAGCAGCGCGGGTTCGGCGCCGAGGAACAGGCGCAGCGGGTGGTCGAGAGCAAGCGCGGGGCAGGTGGCCTGGTCGGTCACGTCTCGGCCCCGCAGGTCGTCGCCCAAGATGCGCGCGCCACTACTCCACGATCCGCGCGCCGCCGTCCACGACCAGCGTGTGTCCGACGATGCCCCGCGACGCGGCGCTGCACAGGAACTGCGCGGCGCAGGCCACTTCGTCGACGCTGACCAGGCGTCCCAGCGGCGAGCGGCGCAGCGCCTCGGCCAGCCGCTCTTCGCGATCGGGGAACGAATCCCAGGCGTGGGTTGCCACGCTGCCCGGCGACAGCACGTTCACGCGGATGCCGCGCGGCGCGAGCTCGGCCGCAAGGTGGCGCGCCATCGCCTCCAGCGCGCCCTTCGATGCGCCGACAGCGGTGTAGGCCGGCACCGCGCGCACCGCGCCGGCCGACGACATGGCAACCACCGCCGAGCCCTCGCCGAGCCTCGGCAGCAGCGCCTGCACCAGTTCGAAGAACGCGCGGGCGTTCAGCGCCATCGTCCAGTCGAGGTGCTTCGCCGTGAGCTGCTCGAACGGCCGGTGAACGCCGGTGGCCGCGCAGTGCACGACCGACACGGTGTCGCTGCCGGCCTGATCCATCCGCTCCTTCACCAGCGCGAGGCCCTTGGCCAGCGTGAGGTCGGCGCGCAGCACTTCGAGTGCGAGCCCTTCGGCCCCGGCCTGAGCAGCGAGCGCCTGCGCGGCGTCGTCGTTGCGTGCGTAGTTGGCCACCACGGTCGCCCCCGCGCGCGCCAGCCGCAGCGAGATCGCAGCGCCCAGGCCACGCGTGCCGCCGCTGACCAGCACCGACATGCCGTCCAGCGCGAACGGATCGCTCATCGTGATTGCCCCGCGAGAAAGTCTTCGAGCAGGTCGTCCCGGAAGTTCCCGGCGAGATTGTCCACCGGCAGGAACGAGAAGAACAGCTTCGCCTGCGCGACCGTGCGTTCCGCGACCTCGACGCGGCAGTCGGCCGTGGCGTAGCGTTCGTCGTTGGCGATCACCGCCGCGTGGATCAGCGCGTCGTCGCCCGGGCGCACCCATTGCCGGAAACTCGCTGACAGGATTCGCGCCAGCATCGCCTTGCCGCGCGGGCGCCGCTCGGCATCCAGGCACTTTCCGGCGGTCTGCGCCATCATCTCCACGAGCAGCACGCCCGGCACGACGGGAAAGCCCGGAAAGTGGTCGCGGAAATAGTCGTCGTCGGGGCTCACCGCGCGCGCGGCGACGATCGTCGCGCCGGGTTCGAGCGAGACGATCCGGTCGATCAGGATGAAGCGCATGCGGGTGGCGCCTGCCGCATCGCCTACGCGTCTTCCAGCGCGCCGTTGCGGCGCAGGATCTCCAGGATGTCCTTCACCTGCTGCATCCCCTCCATGTCTTTCTCGGAAAGGTGGATGTCGAATCGCTCGTCCAGCGCCGCGATCAGCGTCAGCGTGCCGAGCGAGTCCCAGCCCGGGATCTTTTTCCGCGCGGTATCCGCGGCGATCTGCCCGGGCGGTTCCTCGAATACCTCTGCGATCCAGCTGAGGGCGTCTTCGGTCTTCATGTTCGAACTCCGTTGGCGAGATGTCAGCATGGTCACTGTGCGGTGAATCCGCCGTCGACGGCAAGGTCCGCACCGGTGATCCAGCGCGAGCTCGGCGACAGCAGGAACGCGGCGGCGCGAGCGACGTCTTCGGGCCGGCCCGCGCCCAGTGGATGCGCTGCTTCGAGCTGGCGTACGTGCTCGTCGGAGAGCAGGCCGAGCGCGTGGTCGGTCATGTCGGTCCTGACCAGGCCGGGGGACAGGCAGTTCACGCGGATGTTGCGGCGCGCGAGCTCCAGCGCCATGGCCCGCGTCGCTGCGGCGACCGCGCCCTTGGTCGCGCAGTAGCCGATCTGCCCCGGCATGCCGACGCGGCCGTAGACCGACGACACGAACAGAAGGCTGCCTTCGCCGGCGGTCATCAGGTCGCGGCGGCAGACCGCGCGTGCCAGCTCGAGGCCCGCCAGCAGGTTGACGTCGAGTTGCGCCTGGATCACGTCGACCTTGTTCGCCTGCAGCGGGCGCGTGGCGACGACGCCGGCGGCGTGGCACATGCCGTAGAGGGGTCCGGTCGATCGGTGCGATTGCACGATCGCGTCGGCGATCGCGTCGTGCCGCGCGAGGTCGAGCACGAGCGTCCGGTGCCCGCTGCCGGCGAGGCGAGCCAGGGCCTCGGCGAGCCGCTCCTCGTTGCGTCCAACCAGCACGACGCGCGCGTCGTGCCGCGACAGCTCGATCGCTATCGCTCGGCCGATTCCGGACGATGCGCCGGTGACCACCACGCAGCGGCCGGCGAAGTCGGCGAGCGAGTCGATCTCAGCCATGGGCCGGCCACTCGGTGTGCACCAGCCGCGCATCCGGCTCGACGTCGACCAGCGCAGAGCCCCACGACAGGCCCACGCCGTAGCCCAGCAACATCAGCCGCGCCGCGCGATCGGCCGGACGCGCGAAGCCGCTCTGCGTGATCGTCAACGGCACCGACGGTCCACCGGTGTTGCCGAACTCCTCGAGGATCATCGGCGCGCGCTCTGCGGCCAGCGCCAGCTTCTTGATCAGGTGGTTCATGATGAACCGGTTCGACTGGTGGAAGATGAAGCAGTCGACGTCGTCCTTCTCGATGCCCGCGAGCTCGAGCGTGTCGCGCACGAGCGGCGGGATCACGCGGATGGTGAAGTTGAACACTCCCGATCCGTTCATCGACACGTAGTGCTGGCGCGTGTCCGCGCAGAAGCGGTCGCGAAAGCCCCCGGCGCGGATGATCAGGTCGTCGGCGCCGGCGCCGTCGGTATGCAGCACGAAGGACCAGTCCGGGGCGTCGTCGCCAGTCTCGCGGCGCTCGAGCAGCGTCGCCGAGCCGGCATCTCCGAACAGCAGCGCGACCGAGCGGTCGGCGCGGTCTGCGTAGCGCGTGGGCGTCTCGCCGTTCAGCACCAGGATGCGGCGATACGGCGACGCCGCCAGCAGCGACGAGGCGAGCCACAGCGCGTACACGTAGGCCGAGCAGCCCAGGTTCAGGTCGAAGGCGGCGCAGCGGGTCGACAGTCCGAGCCGCTGCTGCAGCAGGCAACTGCTCGACGGCATCACGTAGTCGGGGGTCTGCGTGGCCATGATCAGCACGTCGATCGTGTCGCGGTCGACGTCGAGCTCGTCGAGCAGCTTCTGCGCTGCGCCGAAGCACAGGTCGCTGCTGCAGGTGTCGCCGTCGACTACGCGCCGTGCCGTTACGCCGGCCATGCCCACGACCTTGCGCACCTCGTCGGCGGTGAACTCGGTGGTGTCGGCGACGTTGTCGAAGCGGCGCGACGGCACGCAGGTGGCGACGCCGAGGATCTTCGGGGCGCGGACGCGGGCCTGGGTCATGTCGGTTCCTCGGCGACGTCGTAGAAATACTGCTGCCTCGCGAGCATGTCGCGCGTGCAGTCGATGGCGTCGCGCACGCGGATCAGCTCGATGCGGCTGTTGCCCACCCGGCCGCGGCGGATCAGTCCGCGATGGCGCAATTCCTTCTCGAGGCGCTCGAAGCGCCGGCGCCGGATCGCGTCCGGCGAGAACACGTAGGTGGTCACGGTGCATCGCTGCCCGAACCGGTCGACGACCGGTACCTCGAACGGCCTGTCCGTGTACAGCGAGAACGGCATCTGCGCGCTCACCAGGTGCTCGAGGTAATGGAAGAAGGTAAACGTGGCGAAAGGCACATTGAAGAAGATCACCTTTCCATCGAGGTCGGCCAGCTTCTCGAACGGAGTCCCCGGTCCGCACGGATACAGGCAGCGCTCGTGGCCGGCGACGATCGCCTCGGCGCGCGGCCCGTGCGCCAGCACCGGATGCGTCGGGTGCAGGCTGCGCAGCACGCCGGCACGACGACGAAAGTACTCCGAAACCAGCCCCATCATGGAGGGAGTTTTCCTCACGTCGAAGGACTTCAGGCTGCTGAGGTACTCCAGGGACGACGAACGGTAGGGCAGGGACACCATCAGCAGGTTGCCCTCGGGGCCGAGCGCGTCCAGGAAGACGCGCGTCAGGTCGTCGATCGATCCGCGAAAGCCGTACTCGGGCCCGAAGGCGCTGTGCAGCATGACGGTGTCGCCGGGTCGTACGCCCAGCGCGCGCAGGCCTTCACGCAGGCGCGGTGGATCGTAGGAGAGCAGGGCCCCCACGAGCAGCCGCCGCGCGTCGCGGTAGCCGGCGCGCAGCCGTGCCTTCCATCTTCGCGGGAGCCTCGAAAGGGGCATCGGTCAGGTTCCGCCGCGACGCGCGCGTTCGCTCAAGCCGGAAGGTCCCCGACGGCCTCGACGAGCAGCGGCGGCCGGTGCAGGTAGCGCGTCGCGTTGCGCTTGGCGCCGATGTCGCGGTAGACATGCTCGACCTGCTCCGGCGTCAGTCCGGACGCGCGTGCGACGTCGGGGGCGGCAATGCCGTGGTTGATCCCGTACAGGCACAGGTCCATCTTGTCGTAGGGCACGGAGAAGTAGAACTCTTCCTGCGACTGGGCGAGCGACCAGGTGTCGGTCGTCGGCGGCCGGCGCCGGATCTCGTCGGGGATGCCGAGGAACTCCGCGATCTGGTAGACCTGCGACTTGTACAGGTGGGCGATCGGCTTCAGATCGGCGCAACCGTCGCCGTTCTTCACGAAGAACCCCTGGTCGTATTCGAGCCGGTTCGGCGTGCCGGCGACCGCGTAGTTCAGCCGGTCGGCGTGGTAGTACTCGAGCATCTTGCGCACGCGCTGCTTGAAGTTCGTCGCTGCGACCACGCCCTGGTAGGCCTGCGGCGTGAGCCGCGCCGTGAACTGCCGGCCGTCGGGTGCCTGCGCGACGATGCGCGAGATCCGGTAGGCGGCCTGGTCCTCGAGCGCGGGCAGGACCAGTTTGCACTTGAAGTCCGAGCGGTACTCGGGAATGACCGTGCGGATCGCGTCGTCGCGGCGACGGTAGCAGTCGAGCGCCTCCAGCGTGCCCGAGATGTCTTCGACCACGGTTTCGATGCCCAGGCTCTCGGCGACCATGCGACCGAGCTGCGTGCTGTCTTCCGACGATTCGCGCTCGGGCATCAGCAGCGCGAGCACCCGCTCGCGTCCGACCGCCAGCACGCTCAGCGCGGCGACTACGCTGCTGTCGATGCCGCCGGAGAGCCCGAGCACGATGCCCTTGCGCCGCAGGTCGCGCGCGACGCCGTCACGGATCGCCGTGCGGATGCCTTCGACCGTGCGGGCGGCGTCGAGTTCGAGCGCCGCTGGCGAAAACGCGGGATCGCTACGCATTGCCCGCCAGCCGCTGCGACTTGCGCCGCACGAAGGCGGCGGCGCCGTCGATCGAATCGAGGTTGTCGGGCACGAGCTCGGAGTCGGCGATCTGCAGGCCGAAACGGGTCTCCAGGAAGCTCACCAGTTCGAGCACGCCGGTGGAGTCGATGACGCCGTGCTCGAGGAAGGAGTCGCCGCCGGCGATCGGGCGGTCTTCCTGCCCGAAGAGGAAATTCTCGACGACGAACTGCCTGATGGTCTGCTCTACGTCCTGCATTGCTCCTGGCTTCCCGAACGTGTGACGAACTGCTCGACGAGCAGTTGCATCGACAGGATACCAATGAGCGCCATGTTGTCGCGGGCACCGGTCACATTCCCCCGACGTGCCTTGTCCACCAGCTTGCCGACCGCCCTGGCGTCGAAGAGGCCGGTCTTCCGGACATTGTTCTCCGAGAGCAATTCGTCGACGTACGCGCTCCGGGGAAGTCCCGATTCGAAGTCGAACAGCGCCGCCGCGTCGGGGGCCCGGTAGGGCTGCTTGGGACGTTTCGCCACCGACGGTGGCACGAGGTGGCCGGCCGCGCGCTTGAGCAGGTACTTCTCGTCGAGCACCCGCATCCTCAGCCGCGGCGGCAGCGAGCAGCCGAACTCGATCACCCGGTGGTCGAGGAACGGAAACCGGCCCTCCACCGAGTGGGCCATCGCCATCCGGTCGCCCTGCGACGACAGGATGTAGCCGGGCAGCAGCATGGTCGCTTCGAGGTACTGCGCCTGCGCGACCTCGTCCCAGGCCGCGAACCCGGCCGGCAGCATCTCGCGGGCTTCCCGATAGGCATCGCGGCCGGCGAGCTGCTGCCTGACGTCGGCCGACAGGAACAGCTTGGCCCCGGCGGTCATCTCCCATCGCGGGAGGTGGGAGAAGAACGGGCTGTCGAGATCCGCCGCATCGACGCGGAAGAAGCGCCGCAGGTAGGCATCGGACTGCGCCTGCAGCGAGCCCAGGTACGGGTAGAGCCTGCGCAGCAGCAGCGGCCGGAACCGCGATTGCACGTTGCGCGCCCAGAACCTGCGGATGCGGGCCTCCTTGAAGATGTCGTAGCCGCCCAGGAACTCGTCGGAGCCTTCGCCGGTGAGCACGACCTTGTAGCCGGCGTCGCGCACGAGCCCCGAGAGTAGGAACAGGGGCGCCGGCGCGGTGCGCAGCAGCGGCTTCTCGGCGTGCCAGATCACGTCGGGCAGCACCCGCGCGATGTCGTCCAGCGTGCACCGCACGGCCTGGTGTTCGGTGGCGAGCAGCCGCACCACCTCGTCCTGGTAGCCGCTCTCGTCGAATTCGCCCTGGTCGAAGGTGACCGAAAAGCTGCGCAGCCTGGAGCCGGAGGCGCGCCGCACCAGCGCGGTCACCACCGACGAGTCGAGCCCGCCGCTCAGGTAGGCGCCGACCGGGACGTCGGAGCGCAGCCGCACGCGGGTGGCGTCGGCGAGCAGTTCGAGCAGCCGCGCGGACGCCTCCTCTTCGTCGATCGGCGCGAACGACGTCGGGAACGCCACCTGCCAGTACTGCCAGCTGCGCACGCGGCCGTCCTCGACCGCCATGCAGTGGCCCGGCGGCAGTTCGTGCACGCCTTCGAACATCGTCTTCGGCGCCAGCGGGCACCAGAAGGTGAAGACCTGGTCGAGCGCCTCGAGGTCGATCGCAGGTGTCACGCCCGGATGGCGCAGCAGCGCCTTCACCTCGGAGGCGAAGACGAAGTGGCTGGCCGTGCGGGCGTAGAACAATGGCCGCACGCCCACCCGGTCGCGCGACAGGAACAGCCGGCGGCGCCGCGCGTCCCAGATCGCGAACGCCCAGTCGCCGTTGAAGTGGCGCACGCAGTCGTCGCCATGCTCTTCGTACATCCGCAGGATGACCTCGGTGTCCGATTCGGTGACGAAGCGGTGGCCCTTGCGAAGCAACTCGGCGCGCAACTCGAGGTAGTTGAAGATCTCGCCGTTGAAGACGATCTGCAGTTCGCCGCCGCGGCCGGCCATCGGCTGGCCGCCGCAGGCGAGGTCGATGATGCTCAGGCGGGCGTGAGCGAGGCCGACCGTGCCGTCGTTCTCCACGTGCAGGCCCGAGGCGTCGGGACCGCGATGGCGGATCGAATCGATCATCCGCTGCAGCGCGTCGCGCGCCACGGGCGCGCCGCCCAGCCCCACCACGCCGGAAATTCCGCACACGGTCGCGCTCGATCTGCTAGGCGTAGGGCCTGAACACCGGTTTCACGGGCCGGCCTTCGAGGTAGCGCTCCGGACCGTCTTCGAGCGCACGCCGGTAGACGCGCAACGCCTCGGCCACCGCCGACAGGGTGCGGTCGATGTCCTGCTCGCTGTGCGAGTAGCTGACGACGAAAGAGGGGGCGACGATGCCGCGCCGGATCAGCTCCTGCATGAACAGCGTCCGGAACGCCTGGCTCGGCTGACGTGCGGCGTCGCGCGTGGCGAACAGCAGGTTGCAGTCGCGGCCGACCGCCTCGACGTGGCCCTGGAGGCGGTTCTCCGCCACCGCGCGATCGATGCCCTCGCGCAGGCGTGCGCCGCGCGCATGCAGGGTTTCGACGACCGGGTGATCGCGGTAGAAGCGCATCGTTGCGAGCGCGGCGGCGAGTGCGTGCGTCTCGGCGCCGTGGGTGGTCGAGAGCAGGAACACCCGTTCGCGCGCGTGGCCCAGGCCGCCCAGCTCCATCAGTTCGCGACGCCCGACGAGCGCCGACACCGAGAAGCCGTTGGCCAGCCCCTTCCCGAAGCTACTCA
>JAXMFB010000008.1:0-232808 GCA_046347945.1 Burkholderiaceae bacterium | reverse complement strand
CCGCCTGCAGTCGCTCCAGCACCATGGCGCGCTCAGTGCGCGATCCCGGCCGCGAAGTCGGGCCAGCTGCGGTCTCGCTCGGCGATGACCGAAACCGGAAGCGGCCAGCGGATGGCGAGTCGCGGGTCGTCGTGGCGCACGCCGCGGGCCAACTCCGGGGCGTAGCGGTCGCTCATCATGTAGAGCACGTCGCTGTCGGGTTCCAGCGTCTGGAAGCCGTGCGCGACCTGCGGAGGGATGTAGAGCGCGTCGCGCCGGCGATCGTCGAGCTCGAAACTGAACTGCCTGAGGAACGTGGCGGAGTCCTGCCGCAGGTCGACGATGACGTCGAAGATGCGGCCGCGCTCGCAGCGCACCAGCTTGCCTTCGTGCGACGGCGGCGCCGAGTAGTGCATGCCGCGCAGCGTGCCGGCGGTGCGGTTGTGCGAGACGCTGGCTTGCACCATGTCGATCGCGATGCCGTGTGCGGCGAACTCGTCGCGACACCACGTGCGGGCGAAGAATCCCCGTTCGTCGATCCTGGGTTCGAGGCGCACGACGAACGCTCCATCGATGGGCGTCGCCTCGAAGATCACCGGTGGCTCCAGTACAGGTCGTCGTCGACCTGGCCCGTGCGTTGCAGGTACTTCAACTGCTTCAGGCGCGTGAACGCGCGGAACCCGAAGGTCTCGGCCGAAAAGTCGATGCGCTCGAACAGCCGGCGCAGTTCGTCGGCGCCGAGCCTGGCGGTCCAGCGCGCCTCGAAGCCGGGCAGCTTCGAGGCGATCTTCTCGAACGCCACCCGGTAGCTGCGGTTGTCCTGGCTCGGCGGCCCGGCGCTGACCTCGCAACCCGGGAAGGCTTCCGCGACGATCGCGGCGATCTCGCGGATCCGATAGTTCTCGGACGTCCGCCCCACGTTGAACACCTCGCCGTTGACGGCGGATTCGGGCGCCTCGACCGCGCAGCGCATCGCCTCGCAGATGTCCTCGACGTGCACCAGCGGTCGCCAGGGGCTGCCGTCGCTGACCATCGCGATGCGCTTCTGCGTCCAGGCCAGCGCGCAGAGGTCGTTGAGCACGATGTCGAAGCGCATGCGCGGCGAGGGCCCGTAGGCGGTGGCGTTGCGCAGGAAGACGACCGAGAAGTCGCCGTCGGCCATCGGGAGGAGGTCACGCTCGACCAGCGTCTTGCATTTCGCGTAGGCGGTCTGCGGGTTCACCGGCGCCGTCTCGTCGAGAAACTCGCCCGAGCCCAGGCCGTAGACGCTGCACGACGATGCGTAGACGAAGCGGCGCACGCCCGCCTCGCGGGCCGCGCGCGCGATCAGCTTCGTGCCTTCGTGGTTGATCTGGAAGGTGATCTCGGGGCGGTTCTGCCCGAGCGGGTCGTTCGACAGCTCGGCGAGATGGACGACCGCGTCGACGCCCTCGAAGTCGGCCGACGTCATGGCGCGGAGGTCTTTCGCCTCGGTGGCTGGGGCCCAGGGCATGCCGATGGGGTCGATGTACAGGCAGCCGTCGCGGTAGAACCCGGTGTCGAGCCCGACCACGTCGTGGCCGCGAGCATGGAGAAGGGGCCCGAGACGCGCCCCGATGTAGCCTTCGGTGCCGGTGACGAGGATCTTCATCGGAAGCTTATAGCACCTGCACCCGGGGAATCGGTGTGACGAACTTCCCGCCCCACTCGGAGACGTAGCCGGCGGCGCGCGAAATCTCGTCCTTCAGGTTCCACGGCAGGATCAGCACGTAGTCGGGCCGCGCCTCGCGGATCGCCGAGGGCGGAAGGATCGGGATGCGCGTGCCTGGCGTGAACTTGCCCTGTTTGTACGGATTGGCGTCGACGGTGAAGTCGAGGAAATCCGTGCGGATGCCGCAGTAGTTGAGCAGCGTGTTGCCCTTGCCGGGCGCGCCGTATCCGACGACGCGCTTGCCGCGCTCCTTGGCGTCGATGAGGAAGGACAGCAGCGCGCGCTTGGTGCGGCGCACCTGCTGGTCGAAGCCGCGGTAGCGTTCGAGCGTGAGGAACCCGTCGTCGATCTCGCGCCTGCGAAGGCTCTCGACGCTGGCGCTCACCGGCAGGTCGCGATGGTCGGCGTGGCGCGCGTAGATGCGCAGCGATCCGCCGTGGGTCGGCAGTTCGTCGACGTCGAACAGAGTCATCCCGTGATGGGCGAACACCTTCTCGACGGCCACGAACGAGAAGTAGCTGAAATGCTCGTGGTAGATCGTGTCGAACTGGTTCTCCGCCATCAGCCGCTGAAGGTGCGGGAACTCCATCGTGATCACGCCGTGCGGGGCGAGCAGCCGCCGCATGCCGCAGACGAAGTCGTTCAGGTCGGGCACGTGCGCGAGCACGTTGTTGCCGAGCAGCAGGTCGGCCTGTCCGTGCTCGGCGGCAATCTCTTCGGCGCTCGCGCGTCCGAGGAAGGCGACCCGCGTCGGGATGCCCTTGCCGATCGCCGCCTGTGCGACATTGGCGGCCGGCTCGATGCCGAGCACCGGGATGCCGTGCGCGACGAAGTGCTGCAGCAGGTAGCCGTCGTTGCTGGCGATTTCCATCGCCTTGCTGTGCGGGCCCAGTCCAAAGCGAACGATCGCCATCTCGACGTAGCGGCGGGCATGCTCGACCCAGCTGCTCGAGTACGAGGAAAAGTACGCGTACTCGCCGAAGATGTCCTGCGGCGAGACGAATTCCTGCAGCTGCACCAGGAAGCATTCGCCGCAGACGTACGCGTGCAGCGGGTAGAACGGCTCCATCTCGTGCAATTGTTCCGGCGCGATGTGCGTCTGGCACAACGGCGACATGCCGAGATCGACGAAACTGTGGCGCAGTCCCGCGCCACAGAACCGGCAGGTGAAGCCACGCGACGGAGTGCTGCCTTCCTTGTCCATCGGGGGCCCCTGCATGAAGAAATTCCGGACGCGATCGTTGAACTGCGGCAATCTTACTATCTCCGCCGGCTCGCTCGGCTACCATCGGAATCCCCGATTCGACCGATTCTCTCCCCGTGGCGAAGGTCCTCTATCTCACGCACCGCATCCCCTATCCGCCGGACAAGGGGGACAAGATCGCCACCTGGCACATCCTGCGGCACCTCGCGGCGCGCCATCAGGTCTACCTCGGCTCGTTCGTCGACGACCCTGAAGACTGGCAGTACGAGGCGAAGGTGCGCGGCGTCTGCGTCGACGTGCTGCTGCGGCCGATCCACCCCAGGCTGCGCCGCCTGCGAAGCCTGTCGGCCTTCCTGACAGGAGAATCGATTTCTGCCGTCTATTACCGCGACCGGCCGATGCGCGACTGGGTCCGCCGGACGATCCGCGAGCACGGCATCGGCCACGCGGTGCTCTACTCGTCGCCGGTGGTCCAGTACGTGGCCGGCGAGGACGGGCGGGGTCTGCGCCGCGTGGCGCACTTCTCCGACGTCGATTCCGAGAAGTGGCGGCAGTACGCGGCGGCTCATCGCGGCCCCCTTGGCTGGGTCTACCGCCGCGAGGCCGACAGGTTGCTGGCGTTCGAGGCGCGCATGGCCGGCGAGGTCGAGGCGACCGCCTTCGTCACCGAGGCCGATGCCGAGCTGTTCCGCACGCTCGCGCCGCAGGTGGCCGAGCGGGTCGGCGTGATCGAGAACGGCGTCGACACCGCCTACTTCGATCCGGAGATCGCGTTCGACGATCCCTATGCGGTCGGCGGGCCGGTGATCGTGTTCACCGGCGTCATGGACTACTGGGCCAACGTCGACGCGGTGCAGTGGTTCGCGACCGAGATCCTGCCGCGGGTGCAGGCAAGCGTCCCGGGAGCGCGATTCGCGATCGTCGGCAGCCGCCCGGGCGCGGACGTGCAGGCGCTGGCCGGCCAGCCAGGCGTGATCGTCACCGGCCGGGTGCCCGACGTGCGCCCCTACCTGCGCCACGCCGCGCTGTCGGTCGCGCCGATGCGCATCGCGCGAGGCACCCAGAACAAGGTGCTCGAGGCGTTGTCGATGGCCAAGCCGGTGCTGATGACCAGCGGCGCGGCCGAGGGGTTGCGGCCGGCCGACTGGCTGGCCGCGCAGGTGGTCGACGATCCGGGGCGCTTCGCCGAACTGGCCGTGGAGGCGCTGCGGCAGCCGGCCGGGCGGCCCTCGGCGCGCGACTACGTGCTCGAGCACTACAGTTGGGATGCGCACCTGCAGCGGCTGGACCGCATGCTGCAGGCGTGAGTTCGATGAGCGAGCCGCGCCTGATCGTCTACAGCAGCCTGTTCCCGAGCGCCGCGGCGCCCGCCGCTGGCACCTTCATTCGCGAGCGCATGTTCCGTGTGGCGCGCCAACTCCCGATCGTGGTCGTGGCGCCTCAGGCCTGGTCGCCGTTCGACTGGCTGGTGCGCCGGTTCCGGCCGACGTTTCGGCCGGTGGCGCCGGCGCTCGAGACCATGAACGGCATCGAGGTCCACCGGCCGCGTTTCTTCTGCCTGCCCGGCGTGCTCAAGCGGCTCGACGGCTGGTTCATGGCGCAGTCGACGCTGCCCACCGTGCGCCGACTGGCCCGGCGCTTCGGCGCGTCGATCATCGACGCGCACTTCCTGTATCCGGACGGCCTGGCGGCGACCCGGATCGCACGGCGACTGGGCCTGCCGGTGACGATCACGATCCGCGGCAGCAAGGACGAGTGGCTGATCGGCACCGATCGCGAGCGCTTCCTGGTCGAGGCGATGCGCTCGGCGACGCGCCTCTTCTCGGTGTCCGAGGCGCTGTCGCGCGACGTCGCGCAGCGGCTGGGCATCGACGCGTCCAAGGTCACCGTGATCGGCAACGGCGTCGACCTGGAGAAGTTCGCGCCGGTCGATCGTGCCGAGGCGCGCCGTCGCCTCGGCCTCGCGGCCGACGCGAAGGTGATCATCGGCGTCGGCAACCTGATCCCGACCAAGGGCTTCCACCGGGTGATTCCGCTGCTGCCGGAGTTGCGCAGGCGCCACCTTGGGCTGGTCTACCTGGTCGTCGGCGGCGGCTCGTCGCAGGGCGACCAGCGCGGCGAGCTCGAGGCGCTGGCGCGCGAGCATGGCGTAGCCGACATCGTGCGCTTCTGCGGCCGTCAGCCTCAGGAGGCGCTGAAGTGGCATTACGGCGCCGCCGACGTCTTCGCGCAGGCGACCGAGTTCGAAGGCTGGTCGAACGTGCTGCTCGAGGCGATGGCCTGCGGGCTGCCGGTCGTCACCACGCGCGTCGGCGGCAACGCCGAGGTGGTGACCGACGCGGCGCTGGGCGAACTGGTCGACTGGTGGGATCCGGATGCGTTTCGCGAAGCGGTGGACCGGGCCCTTGCGCGCGAATGGAACCGCGAGCGCATCGTCGCCTACGCGCGCTCGAACACCTGGGACGATCGCGTCGGGCGGCTGGTCGCGGCGTTCCGCGAACTGGCGGTGAAAGGGGCGGAACGATGAGCCTCGCGCCATCGCGGCATCGGCCGCTTCGGGCCTGGCGTGGGCAGTGCGCGTTGGCTGCTTTCGTGCTGGCGCAGGGTTCCTCGAATCCGGCCACGGCGCAGGCGCCTGCCGTGATCCGGGTCGGGCCGGCCGGTCAGGTCGCGACGATCGCCGAAGCCGCGACGCTGGCGGGCGACGGTGACACGGTCGAAGTGCAGGCGGGCGACTACGTCGGCGACGTCGCTGTCTGGGAGCAGCGGCGATTGACGATCCGGGCGGTCGGCGGGCGGGCCAGGGTGATCGCCGATGGCAAGGCGGCCGAGGGAAAGTGCATCTGGGTAATCCGCAACGGCGAGTTCGTCGTCGAAGGCTTCGACTTCGCCGGCGCGCGCGTCGAGGGCGGCAACGGGGCCGGCATCCGCTTCGAGCGCGGCCGCCTGACCGTGCGCGACTCGAAGTTCATCGACAACCAGATGGGCATCCTGACCAACAACGATGCCGTCTCCGAACTGGTCGTCGAGCGCTGCGAGTTCGCCGGGCCCAGGGACGGGACGCACTGGTACCACAACCTCTACGTCGGGCTGATCGACAAGGTGACGGTCACCGGCAGCTGGTCGCACCACGCGCGCGGCGGGCACCTGCTGAAGTCGCGTGCGCGGGAGAGCCACGTTCTCTACAACCGCCTGACCGACGAGGGCGGTACGGCGAGCTACGAGCTCGAACTGCCCAACGGGGGCGAGGCGCGCGTGGTGGGCAACCTGATCGAGCAGGGCGCCACGACGCAGAACCGGACGATCGTGTCGTTCGGCGCCGAGGGCTACCGGTGGCCGGTGAACGAGCTGTCGATGGCCCACAATACGATAGTCAATCGCGCGCACGGTGCGGCCACGATGGTGCGTGTTGCGCCCGGCCCGGCGAGCACGATGATCCTGAACAACCTCTGGGTGGGCGGCGGCGCGCTCGACCTGCCGGTGGCGACGAAGGAGGACGGCAATCTCGCCGTGACGATCCAGGCCTTCCGCGATGCGCCGCGCCATGACTACCGTCCCGCAGCCTCCGGCCCGCTGCGCCCCGAAGCGACGCGGTTGCCGTTCGCGCTGACGCCGGGGTTCCAGTACGTGCACGAGCGGCGAGTTGCACGCCTGGCACGCGGCCCGCTCTTTGCCGGTGCGTTCCAGCGATGAAGCGCAGCGTGTTCAGGGGTATCGCGCGATGCTGAGCGTGCTGTCGGTCTCGCTGGGCGGCGACGCCGCGGGCGTGCTGCGCGCGACTCGCTCGATGGAGCGGCAGGGCATGGCGCCCGCCGTTCGCCAGGCGTGGCAAGGCGGCGAGTTGCAGGCGTGGTCGCAGCCCGCGCAGGGCGACACGGCCGACTGCTTCGTGCGCACGCCCGACGGCGCGGCCTGTTGCGTCGGTCCGATCTGGTATCGCGGGGCGTACGGGGTCGCGGCACTGCGGCGACTGCTCGACGAGGCCGGCGAAGCCGACCCGCTGCCGAGCATCGACGAGACGAAGCTGCGGGGCAATTTCGCGCTGTTCCTTCAGAAGGGTGCGCGCGCGTGGCTGTTGAACGACGCGCTGGGCTTTGCGCGCCTCTACGGCAGCCGCGACGGGCGCTTCCACAGCACGAGCTGGCTGGCCGCGCGTGCGTATACCGGTGATGCGGAGATCGACGAGGCGGCGGCGATCGAATACGTGTTGCTCGGGGCGCCGCACTCGGAGCAGACCGTGGCGCGCTCGGTCACGAAGCTGGCGATCGGCCATGCAATCGACCTCGGTGAGCGCAGGGCGATCTCCCGCTTCGCGATGGGGATCTGGAGCGGCGCACAGGCCTTCGTTTCCTTCGGCGCGGCGGCCTCGGCGCTGGAGGCGCACTTGCGGACCGTGTTCGCGGAGATCGTCTCCGCGTTTCCGGGGCGCACGAGTGCGGCGCTTTCGGGCGGGTTCGATTCGCGGTTGATCGTCGCAGGCCTGCTCGCGCAGGGCGAACGCCCGACGCTGTTCGTCTACGGCAAGCCCGACTCCGAGGACGTGCCGATCGCCAACGAGGTGGCCCGTGCCGAGGGCATCCCGATCAGGACGGTCGACAAGGATGCGGTGAACCGCGAGCTGCCCGAGGCGGGTCTCGAAGAACTCGTGCGCTGCGCGCTGTTCTTCGACGGGCTGTCGAACGACGGCATCGACGATCGTGGCGCCGACCGCAACACGCGGATCGAGCAGAGCGCGGCCGGGATGCTGGCGCTGAATGGTGGCGGCGGCGAGATCTTCCGCAACTTCTTCCACCTGCCTGACCGGCGCTTCCGCGCGCGCGACATCGTGCGCGCGTTCTACCGCGGCTTCGACCCGGGCGTCCTCCGCCGACGCGACGGGCTGGCGGCGTACGAAGCCGGCATGATCGCGTCGATCGGCCGGTCCGTCGGGCTCGGCGGCGGCGAGATCGGCAATCTGTTCGCGCGCGAGCAGACCGAACTGGTCTACCCGCTGTTCCGTTGCCACCACTGGATGGGCCTGAACAACAGCATCGCCCTGCGTCACGGGCAGTTCGCCACGCCGCTGGTCGACCTGCAGACGGTGCGGGCCGCGTGCATGCTGCCGCTCGCCTGGAAGAACGCCGGCCTGTTCGAGAGCCGGCTGATCACGTCGCTGCACCGGGGCATCGCGAGCCGCCCCTCGGCCTACGGGTTCCGCTTCAGCGACGGCCCGAACCTGCGCGCGCGGTGGACGGAGTGGAGCACCGGAATGCGTCCCGTGTTCGCCCGTCCGCTGATCAACGCCGCGCGCCGCAGGCTACGGAAGCTGCGGGCGTCGGACGAGACGATCGCGCGCTACCGCAGGCTTCTGCCGGGCGAGTGGCGGCTCGACGGTGTGCTCGATCTGACGCGGCTTCCCGACGACGCATCGCTGGCGCGGGCGATGTCGGTGGAACTGGTCTCGCGGGAGCTGAAGCCGTGAGTTCGCGCCGGCTCGATGCGCGCTTCGAGGCGTTCGACGGCCACCGCAGCGTGGTCGTGCGCTGGCAACCGCCGGCGGCGCCGCGCGCGCGGGCGCTCTTCGTGCCGGCGTTCGGCGACGAGATGAACCAGATGCGACGCATGGTGAAGCTGGCGGCCGAGGCGCTGACGGAGCGCGGCGTCGCCAGTTGCACCTTCGACCTCTACGGCACCGGCGACAGCAGCGCGGACTTCGCCGACGCGACAGTCGAGCGATGGCTGGCCGATTGCCGGGCGATGGTCGAGCGGCTGGACGTTCCCGAACCGACGCCGCTGGCGCTGATCGGATGCCGGCTGGGCGCGGCGTTGGCGGCGCGCGTCTCGCACGAGTTGCCACGCAAGCCTGCGGTGCTCGTCGCCTGGGCGCCGGTGTTGCAGGGCCGGCAGCAACTGTCTGCGATGCTGCGCGCAGCCAGCATCGCGCGGTTGCAGCGGCCCGAGGACATCAGCCCGGATCCGAAGGCGCTGTGGGCGCAAGGGCGGGTGGCGATGCTCGCCGGCTATCCCGTGTCGCACGAACTGGCCGAGCAACTCGAGGCACTGGACGCCACGGCCCCGCCGGCGGTGGCGAGCGCCGTGCTTTTCGACCTGCGCGCGCCCGTTGGCGGCGAGGCAGTTACCGCGTCGGAGGCGATGGCCAAGCGCGCGGCCGCCTGGACCGGGCAGGGCGTGCCGACGGTGGCGCGCGCGGTGGCGGGCCCGGCGTTCTGGAACGTCGCCGACCTGGTCGACGTGCCCGAGCTCGTGGACGCGACGGTCGACGCTGTCACGGCGGCAATCGGTGCAACGCTGCCGGGAGCGGGCCCATGAGCGCCGCAGCCGCTTCCGTGGACATCGACGAGTCGGTCGTCGTGATCGGCCCGCCGGGTACGGAACTGGTCGGCGTGCTCGCGCGGCCCGCGGAAGAGCGCGCAGCGAAGGCGGTGGGCGTCGTGATCGTCGTGGGCGGCCCGCAGACGCGGGTCGGCTCGCACCGCCAGTTCGTGCTGATGGCCCGGGCCCTGGCGCGGGCGGGGTATCCGTGCCTGCGCTTCGATTACGCCGGAATGGGCGACAGCCCCGGGCCGAGGCCCGACTTCGAGCGTGCCGGCCCCGACATCCGCAGGGCCTGCGATGCGCTGATGACAGCGGCGCCGGGCTGCACGAGGCTCGCGCTCTGGGGCCTGTGCGACGGCGCGACGGCGGCGCTGTTCCACGCGGCAACGGACGAGCGGATCGCCGCGGTCGTTGCCGCGAATCCGTGGGCGCGCAGCGACGCCACGCGCTCGGCCGCACTGGTTGTCGACCACTACGGTTCGCGGCTGCGCTCGGCCGAGTTCTGGAAGAAGCTGTTCAGCGGCCGGATCGACGTGCTCGGCGCCGCGCGCGAGGCATTCGGGCATCTGATGCGCGCGCGTTCGCGGCCGCCCGCGTCGAACGGCGCCCTGGCGGGCGAGGGCCTGCCGGCACGGCTCGCGCGGGCGCTGGCGGCGCCGCGCGAGGCAGTGCGCCTGCAACTGAGCGGTCGGGACCTGACGGCGACGGAGTTCGAGATGGCGATGGGGAAGACGGGGATTCTCCAGCGAACCTCGGCCACGACGCTGCGGCTCGAGGAGGCGGATCACACGTTTTCTGCTCCGGTCAACTGGCAGACGGCCATCGACGATACGGTATCGACGCTCGCGCGGCTCTGAGACCGCGCGAGCGACACGCCCCAGGGGCTCAGGGCCCCTTCGCGCGTGACTGTACTTCCTGCGATGCGGCAAGTGCTTCTGCCACGCGCCTTGCCTGGACCCTGCTTCCGGCGTCGGTGAAGTGCACCGTGTCGTTGAAATGTACTGGGTCGCCCGGGATCTCGTCCTCCCCCCCCGACCAGCAAGATCTGCTCGCTCGAGGCGACTTCGCGGATGATTTCGTTGTATCGACGATAGGCGGCGAGCAACTGGTCAGAACTGTATCCGGGCATGTACAGAATGGCCGATTGCATTGCCTGGCGGCGGGCTTCGTCGTCCTGTGCGGCACGAAGCTGAGTCGAGAAGGTCACCAGCGCCACCGTCGCGCCGACTGCCTTCGCAGCGCGAACCAGATGCGTCAATTCGCTGCGGAAGCTCGCGCCGAGCGCTTCAGCCCCGATCCTCGTGGGCGATCTCGCGCCCGATTCGGCACTCGATCGCGCAAGTAGCAGACGCATGTTCTTGCTGACCAGGTTCCACAACAGGGAATGCCGGGCCAGCCAGGAGGTCTCCGGGGGGGCAATCGTCGCGCCCTCGAATCGCTGCGCAGCGATGCGGCGCAGTTCGCCCGAGAGATCGTTGGTTGCGTGATAGATCACGATGACGTCTGGCTGTAGCGGCGCCACGCGCAGTTCCAGGTTCTTCGTCGAGCTCTCGACCGTGTACCCAGGAACACCCCCGTTCACATAGTCGAAGCGAGTCTCGGCGAGACGCCTGCGCAATGCTTCCACGACGAGATGCGGCCAGACTGCGTCGTTCGAAGTGGCCTCTGCGCAGAAGGTGGTCGACGCGCCGAGAAACGCTATCCGGACCGTGCCGCGTGGCTTCGGCACTTCGAGCTCGGGGCCTCGAAATCCGAGACTGTTGATCCGGATCGGACCGAAGACCGCGCCAGCCTTCGGCACGCGAAGTCCGGTCTTCGCATCGACCTCGTAGACCTGGTCCAGGCTGCCAGCGTAGCCGTACTTGATCGACTGCCGGATCCGAACGGCGAGTTCGGCAGATGCAGCAAGGAGCATCAGGATGAGCGCGACGAATCCGATCGCCAGCAAGGTCTTTGCTCGCTCGGAAAGACGCATCGCCGTGCTCATGGATCGAGCCCTCAGTCGAGCTCGAATTTCTCGGTGTAGTTCTGCTTCAGCGCCGGATCCTGATCCTCCTTGAACAGGATGCAGTCCCCCACCGCGAGCGTCTCGATCTCCGTCCCCATGAAGCAATGAAACGCGTCCTCGGGCGTGCAGACGATTGGTTCGCCGCGCACATTGAAGCTGGTGTTGACGAGGACAGGGCAGCCGGTGAGTCGATGGAATTCCGAGAGCAGCGCGTGATACCGCGGGTTGGTCTCACGATGCACGGTCTGGATGCGCGCCGAATAGTCGACGTGCGTCACGGCCGGGATATCGGAGCGCGGGACGTTGAGCTTGTCGATGCCGAAGAGCGCCTGCTCGTCTGCCGTCATCGGCTTTCGTCGGCGACTCACGATGTCCGCCACCAGCAGCATGTACGGGCTGTCGCCGTCAAGCTCGAACCAGTCTTGAACGTGCTCCCGAAGCACCGACGGCGCGAACGGGCGGAAAGACTCGCGATACTTGACCTTCAGGTTCAGAGTCTTCTGCATGCTCGGCGAGCGTGCGTCGCCGAGGATGGAGCGGCCACCGAGCGCACGTGGACCGAACTCCATGCGCCCTTGGAACCAACCGAGCGCGCGCCCCTCGGAAAGATGGCGGGCGCAGGTCGAGACGACGTCCCGCCCATCGAGAACCTGGAATCGAGCGCCGGCGGCCGAGAGCCGCGATTCGATGTCGTCCTGGGCGTACACGGGACCCAGATACGCGCCCTTCATTGCGTCGTGCCCGGGCGCAACGACCCGGGCTCCCTGCTCCGGACCATGATAGGTCATCAGTGCCGCCCCGAGTGCGCCGCCCGCATCGCCGGCAGCCGGTTGGATCCATATATGGTCGAACTTGCCATCGCGCAGGATCCTGCCGTTTGCGACGCAGTTCAGCGCGACGCCTCCCGCCAGACACAGGTTGCCGCTTCGCCCTTCGCCGGCAATTGATCGGGTGAGCCGCAGGACGACTTCCTCGGTGACTGCCTGGATGGATGCCGCCAGATCCATGTGGCGCTGCGACAGCCGGTCACGCTCCGGATGGCGCGGCGGCCCGCCAAACAGCGCATTGAACCGATCGTTCGTCATCGTGAGCCCGGTGCAGTAATCGAAGTAGTCGAGGTTCAGGCGGAAGCTGCCGTCGGCCTTGACGTCGATCAGGTGCTCGAAGATCGCCGGCGCATAGCGGGGCTCGCCGTACGGGGCCAACCCCATCACCTTGTATTCCCCGGAATTGACCTTGAATCCGGTGTAATACGTGAATGCCGAGTAGAGCAGACCGATCGAGTGCGGGAAATGAATTTCCCTGTGAATTTCGAGGTTTGCGCCTTGGCCCACCGCGAGTGAAGTCGTGGCCCACTCGCCGACGCCGTCCATCGTGAGTACCACCGCGTCTTCGAAGGGCGATGGGAAGAATGCGCTCGCCGCGTGGCTGAGATGATGCTCGGAAAATCGCAGGCGCTCGCGCGCCGGGAACTTCGCTTCGATCTTTTTCAACTCGCGGCAGAGGAGATCCTTGAGGAAGAGTTTCTCCCGGAGCCACACGGGGATCGCCGCCCCGAACGATTTGAACCCGCGTGGTGCGAAGGCCAGGTAGGTCTCGAGCAACCGTTCGAATTTCAGGAACGGTTTGTCGTAGAACGCAACGCGTTCGACGTCTGAAAGTCCGATGCCTGCATGTTGCAGGCAATAGGCGACCGCGTTGACGGGAAAACGCGCATCGTGTTTCTTTCGGGTGAACCGCTCTTCCTGAGCCGCCGCGAGGATCTCGCCGTCCCTCACCAGGGCTGCGGCGCTGTCGTGGTAATAGGCCGAGATGCCGAGGACGTACATCGGCGGCACTAGAACAGCGTGTAGATGAACGGCGCGATCGCCGAGCCTTGTGCGAGGACCAGCAGGCCGCCCAGCACCAACATGGCCAGCAGGATCGGCAAGAGCCAGAACTTCTTGCGTGCGGCCATGAAGGAGAAGAGCTCCTTGACGAGGTCGATCATGGTGCCCTCAGAACTGGTTGTTCAGGGATTCCGGCTTCGGGCCCGGAGGTTCGCGGTCGATCCAGTAGGTCTGCAAGGGCTCGAAGCGCAGCTTCAGAGGGTCCTTTCCGAAGATCCTCATGACGACCCCGAACGGCGTGATCACGACGAAGAAGAGGATGGCCAGGACGATTGGGCTGACGATGCGATGCAGCAGAGCGCCGAAGCGCATCCAGAGCCGGTTCAACGGCGCGAGTACGGACGGGATGAAGAGAGCAGCGGCGCCGAACGCCGCCGCGATGATCGCCGCCCAGCCTCTGAAGGGTGCCCCTGAAAGCAGGGGAAACGCCGCGACCAAGGCGAAGAAGCCGCAGAAGACGAATCCGAACGATCGGTTCGACGGGATCTGCAGCGCTTCGGGCGGACTCGGTCGGGGAGTTTCCATCGGGCGGGGCCCTGCATCACTGTCTGGCTGGGATTCCGAGCCAGGATAGTGTGCCCGATGATGGACCGACAGTGTCCGGCCCGCCGTGACATTTTTCAGTAGGCGACGTTCCTCGGTCGAACGCTCCAGACCGGGGTGTCCGTATTGAAGTAGGCCGCCGCCGACAGCCAGTTTGCAGCTCCCACCATCCGATTGTAGGCGTCGAGCGCTCCCGCCGCGTTGTGCTCCACCGCATAGGCGATTGCCGGCTGCAGGTTGCCCCAGTAGCTGGAGGACAGGCCGTCGCCGTCGATGTAGGAGCCCAGCAGGGTGTTGCCCGCCGAATACGTGAGGCCGGCCGCCGCGTACGAGGCACCCCAGTTCGCGTACCAGGGTCCGGTTCCACCAGCCCAGTCCACCGTCTCCGACGGAGCGTACGGCACGGTATAGGCGGCCGCATTTCGGTACGACCACTGACCAGCCTCATTGGGCCCCAAACGCCCGACGATCGATCGATACTTCCAGGCCAGCAGTTGGTCCAGCTTGCCGTCGTACGCGGCCCCGTAGGCCTGCACTGACTTCATGTTGCCGAACGACCAGGTCAGGAAGTCCTCCATCCACATGGCGGAGTCGATCTTGCCGTCGCCGGTCGTGTAGTCGCTGTAGGGCTGCATCAGGCCGAGCGGATTGCTCGCCTGCGCGACATATCGTCCGTAATGCCAGTCGATGTTGTGCTGCACGCTGCCGACGTACTCGGATTTCATCGGCTCGTCGTCCTCGGGCGTCATCGAAGCGACGTCGGCGAGCGCGCGCAGCGTCCACGCGGCACCACGGGTCGTGTTCGTTCCGACGAAGCTCAGGATGATGCCTTGCGCGTTCTGGCGATTCGTGTCGGACTGCTTGAGGAACATCGCCGAGGACAGCAGTTGCATTTCGTCCAGGAAGTACCAGCGTCCCGTCACCAGGTAGGCCATCAGGCCGATCGCGGGCATATGGGAGCTCTTGAACGCCGGCGGGGCGCCGCCACTGGCAGCCGGTGTGAACTGTGCCCTTGACGAATCGCCGATGTCCGAGATGCCGGACCCCGATCCGAGCACGAGGTTCGGATAGCTGGACAACCGGGGCGCGCGATTGGTGTTCTCGTCCCGGTAGTGATAGCCGTAGCGGCCGGCCGAGTAGCCATTGACCTGCACCGAACGCCATGCGTTCGGGTTGCCATCGCTGGTCATGTACACGACATCCCATTCCGGCAGCGGGCCGATTGACGGATGGAAGCCTGCGGCACCCATCCCGTTGGGGTAATTGGCCTGGCCGAGAGGGGTATAGGTGGTCACCTGCCTGCTCAAGGCAGCCGACCCGGCAGCCGTGACGCCGCGGTATGCAGGCACCAGCCCGGTCAATTGCAGATACCCCATGTCGTGCCTGAACGTGATCCCCGGATCCCCGTTCAGCCAATGCGACAGCGTCATCCCGCTGGCGAGTACCGCCCGCGTGTGGTTGTAGAGCGTCAGGCTGCCGCTGAAGCGCGTGGTGCCGTTAATGGCGAAGGTTGCAGTGCCGGAACGTTCGCCGGGCGCCGCGCGAAGCAGGTAGCCGTTTTCGATCCAGGGCACGATCTCGACGGCGCCGCTGCGATAGAGGCGGACCTCCATCCAGCCGACCAGATGGGGGTCCGAGCCGATCGCCTGCCGATAGACCCAGGAGGACATCTCCGGGCCTGAAACCGGCGACAGGAACGGGGTGTCCCAGGCGGCGCCGGACCATGAGGCTGAACCATAGGAGCCATAGGAAAACGACGCGGAGATGCCAGCCGCCTTCAGGTCCGCGAGGCTCAGGTTCGCGCCCGACGGGGCCGCGTCGGTCCAGCCGATTGTCACTGTCTGTTCGACATTCGCCTGCAGGTCGATCAGTCCCGAGACGACGGCGAATTTCACCGATCCGTCACGCCAGCGGTTCTTCACCGTCGCCTGGAAACCCCGTAGGTTGCCATTGCTGGCGGTGATGTACTTCCCGGAGGGGATGTCGCCCTGTCGGAACGCGTAGCCGGCCGAGAACGGCAGGCCGGTTCCGTTCGAAGCTCCGGTCAGGCGCAGCGTCGAAGAGCCGGTTACCGGCGAAGGCGGCGGCAGGCTCGTCACCGAACTGCTCGAATTGCCCGATGGGAGCGTGGTGGTGCCACCCGCCGGGTCTCCCGCCTTGGCGTCGGTCGTCAGCGAGCTGGCCGCGCCGCCGGCGCCACATCCGGCGAGTCCGAGGGTTGCAGCAATGGTGGTCAGCGCGAGGAGCGAGCTGAGGCGGAGGCGCGCAGGACGGAATGAATTCATGGGCGGCTCGATGATGGGGTGGCGCCCGGTCGATTGTCCGGGGGTGCGGGAGCGAAGGGATCGGCGGCATGGACGGAAGGCCAGCGCCGGTCGATGAGTGGCAGCAAGTGCTGGACAGGCATGGAGTAAGTCACTGTCGGATCGTGGCGGGCATGGTAGCGGCGGGTCGACGTTGGCGCGCAATATACCGACGCGCGCGCCCGACCCCTTCACGAAGAGCCTGACGCGGTTGTCACCGGGTGCGCCGCCGGTGCTCCGCGGCCGCCCCGGTGCCGGTCAGGCGACCCGTCGCAGCCATATCTCGCGCCAATACTCCTGGATCGCCCGCGGGCAGCCGAGGCGTCCTGCGGAACACAAGGCGCGGCAGACCGTTCCCTCGAGCTGGATGCAGGGCGTCTTCATCACCGCCATCTTGCCGGTCGCCTCGTCGATGATCCGATCGACGCGGCGCAGGACGCGGAACTGCTGACCACAGTAGGCAGCCATCTCCTTGTCGAAGCGCATTCCGCGGTTGTAGCTTCGCTGGTTCAGCGTCGGGACGATCTCGTCGAGCGCCTTGACTTCCACGAGTTCCCCTGGCTGCAGGTTCAGATCTTCGGTGGGCGTCGGCTGCCCTACCGGAATGGGACCGCCCTCGCGCTTCAGCGGAAGGCCGCCGGTCCGGCGGCGCACGACTTCGTACGCCCAGGTCAGCGCGCGGTACCCGACGCCCAGTGCCAGGAGCTGCCGATAGCCGGCGAAGATCAGCACCTTCGCCAACTCCCAGGGGCGCCAGTTGCCGCTGGTGACATCCCTCAGGTACTGCCATGCGTTCCACCCCGACAAGGGCTGCGTGGCGTCCAGCAGGCGCGTCGCCTGGCAGACCCAGGTTTCGCTGCCTTCGGCTGCGGTTTCGCGCCGGGTGGCGCGCTCCAAGTCGGCCAGCGTGTAGCGGGCGGGTCTGCTGCCGGATTCGCCAACCTCGGGCCTCCGGGAGCCGGCGCCGTCTGGCAGCAGCCACTGCTCCTTCCAGAAGAACGAGCAATCGGCCTGGCAGCCGCCGTGAGCCTCCCCGTTGCACCGGGAGCCCTCGAGGTGGACCGCGTCGTTCATGCTCCGTCCGCCGGTCTTGGCGACTGTATCGCAGGTCTTGTGCGCGCTGGCTCGCACCTTCATCCGACGTCCGCACCAATGGAGCATCTCCGGCTGGAACGGAAGTCCGTCGAGGCATCCGCACTCGTCCAGTGTCGCGAGAATTTCGTCGGCGGACCGCACCACCACCCAGTCACCGGCGCGCAGGCGCGTGCCCCGCCAGGGCCGGGTGTCCGGGCCGGAAGTCGAATTCATTGCCGTCTCCATGAACTTGGCGCTCACGTGCCCGAGACTGCATCGAGCAGTCCTGCAAACCGGCCGGTGAGCGCGCGGCGCGAGTAGCGATCGACGACCTCTCGGCCGGCCACCGGCAGCGTGCCGGTGCGCAGCGCCTGGAGGAACGCCGGGAGGGCATCCGCGATCGCGTCGGCCGATTCCAGGCTCGTCACGAACGGATACCCCAAGTTGCCCAAGGTGCGCCCGGTATCACCCCGTGGATCGGCGAGACCGAGGATTGGTCGCCCGGCGCGCAGATACTCGTAGAGCTTGGCCGGTATCTGCTCGTTGCAGTTGGCGCCCTGCATGACCAGCAACGCATCGGCCTCCTTCATCTCACGCAGCGCATCACGATACGGAATGGTCGGCAGGATCTCCACGAAGGCCTCGACTCGTCTTTCGCTCGCGAGCCGGCGCAGTAGATCCTCGTGCACCGACGCGCGAAAGCGGACGACGACGTCGCCCGGCCGGATGCGCCCGCTGGCGACGAGCCGGCCCAATGCCTCAAACAAGGCGCCCGGATCGCGCTCCGAGGGGTAGACGATCCCGCTGTGGAGGAGCACCGGCGGCCCGACGCGATGCGGAGTGCCCGCGTCCGGAAGTCCCTCGAACGAGGGCTCGTCGAAGCCGTTCTCGATCAGGACGAATCGCTCGGCGGGCGTCTCGGGATAGCGTTCGCGGTACATGGCGAGCGCCGATGGCGACACGAACACCAGCCGAACTGCCGTGGAAGCTGCCGATTCCTCGATGCGCTTGAACTCGCGCCAGCGCCGCGGGTCGGACGGGTAGCCATCCTGGGCCATCGGATCGCGGAAGTCCGCAATCCAGGGCAGAGCGGTGCGCTCGGCCAGTGCGGCGCCGATCTTATGCGCGGTGGCGATCGGGTAGGTGCTCCAGAGTGCGCGGATTCCACGCTCGCGACAAAGCCGCTCGCCTGCGCGGACGCCCCAGAGTTGCCAGCTGGCCCAACGATCGGGCAGCGCGGTGAATGCGGCGTAGCGGCCCCTGACCGAAAGGTGGCGCCCGGCGTCGAAGCAGCGGGTCCGCACCACCTCGCAACCCGGGGGAATCTGGACGAGCGAACGCTCATCGACCTGTTCGTAGGCGCTGGGGAGCACCGTCAGGACGATCGGCTTCCAGCCGAACTCCGGCAGGTATTGCGCGAACCGCAGGGTTCGTTGCAGGCCGCTGCTGCCGGACAGTGGCGGGAAGTGGTAGGCGATCAGGAGAACGAGGCGCACGGTGGGCGCGATTCTAGCGCCCGGCAGTCAGATCAAACTTTTGACACGACTGTAAGCCGATCGGCGGCCGCCCCAGGCCGGCAGAATGTCATGATTCGCCGCAATCCGGTTGCGTTTCGACGTCGCGGCGCCACGCCAGGGCGGCCGCCGGTTTGGAGCACAATGCGGCCCGATCGATATTGTAGCGGCCCCCAAGGGGCCTGAAAGAAGGACCAGACCGCCGATGCACTTCACCGTACCGCTCATCGCAGCCGCAGCGCCGCTCAGCCGAAATGACCTTCGCGTGTGACATTTTCCGCGCTCCAATCCCTCTCGGGCCGACTTTCCGCGCTCATCTCCACCATCCTAGCTTCGCAGCACAGGTGACTCATGCTTGATCGCAAACTGGGGCTCGTAGTGGGTTGTCTGGCCGTTGCGCTGTCGGGCTGTGGCGGAGCGGGTGGGACCGATACGTCGGCGACCATGTCGGACCTGCGGCTCGCGTCGGAGACGGCGACGACCAAGCCCTACGATTCGACCACCGGGACGACGACTCCGACGACGACTCCGACGAAGACCACGTCTACCGGGACGAGTACGCCGCCGTTGTCGACGACCGTGGCGCCGTACGATGCCAGCGCGCTGCCCGTGATCGGTGGCGAGCCATCTGCGAGCGCCACTTGGCCGGCCTGGCGCAAGGCGATGAGCCGCTGGCAGTGGCAGCAGCTTCCGGGCACCGATCTGTCGTCGGTGGTTCCCAGCCCGTCGGTGCCTGGCTCATTGTCCACACGAATCGATGCCTGGAACGGGCTCGCGGCCGACACGCGCAACAATCGGCTCTACTCGGCGGCCAATGGCGGTCATGCCGATTACTCGGGCAATGAGGTCGTCGAGCTCGACCTGTCAGGCGCGACGCCCGGCTGGCGCATGCTGCGCGCTCCCACGCCGGCGGCCAGCATCGTGGCTTCCGACTACACGAAGGGCATCTACCACGACTATTACCTCGATGGTCGGCCGGCGTCGACGCACACGTACTATGCCTTGCAGTTCATCGCGAGCCGCAACGCGATCTTCAAGTTCGCGGCCGGATCGCTGTGGGGCACCGGCAACGAAGGCAACTGGAAGACCGACGCCTTTTCGCTGGCGAGCGGCGACTGGCACTCGGCCGGCACTTGGCCCGATGCGATGCCCACCCGCGGCAATGCGATCGCGGCGCCGATCTGCAAGAACCCGTACACCGAGGAGGTCTACGTTGCGACCCCTGCCGGTCTGAAGCGCTTCGATCCTTCGTCCGGGACCTATTCGGCCCTGACCAGTTGGCCAGACAATTCGACTGCGGTCTACGCGCGTGCGTGCGCGGTCGACCCGGTGCGCAACCGCGTAGTGTTCTTCGGGGACGCCTATCGCGTGCCGGCGGGTGGCTTGGTCTATGACGCGGCGACCAACTCGATCTCGCGGATCAGTTTCACGGGATCGGCTGGCGACATCACGGCGCAGGCGTATCACTACGCGTGGTACGAGGCGAAGATCGGCCGCTTCCTGCTGAAGACCACCGTCGGCGACAAGGTGTACCAGATCGATCCGCAGACCTTCGCGGTGGCGCAGGTGGGCACCACCGGCGGCGGCAGCCTGCCCGATGCGATGAACGGTGTGCAGACGCGCTGGCAGCGCCTCCCGAATCTGGGTGGCTACGCCTACTATCCTCGCAGTGGATCGGGCGTCTGGTTCCTCGCGGTCGAGTGATCGAGGCCCCCGGGGCCTCGCTGCTCCGGCGCCCGGATGACGCAATCGGTTATCTCGCCTCGATCATCAGGCGCGTGCGGTGTGTGTCGGATAGCCCGAGGCTGACGTGGGGCCGGGCCGAGGTGAGGACCAGCTGGAGCTTCCAGGCGGTCAGCACCAGGGCCCACCCGACCGGCTTGGCGCCCATTCTCTCGTGCGCTCGCTGTGACGCGGCGTTGTCGAACGCAATCCAGCTCAATGTCGTCTCGACGCCGCGTGCGCCGAGGTACGCCTTCGCATGGCTCCAAAGCCGGCCGAACGTGCGCCCGAGTCGGTACTGGGGCGCGACGAAGAAGTCGAAGTCCCAGCAGGCCTTGCCGTGCGGGCGAGGAACGAAATCGCAGCGTACGAGTCGCTCGCGAAGCTCGTCGAACTGCAGCCACATGAAGCCGGCCAGTTCGGAGTCCTTCAGCGCTGCAATGCATACGCCGCCGTGCGCGAAGCGCTCCGAGACTGCGCCGGGCGGGCGACCGAACGCCTCCTCCGGGATCTCGTCGTGCGCAATCACCCTGATCTGCATCCGGTCGCTGGCGCGCGGCTCGATCGTCGGAATGCGGTCGACCGGCTGAGCATAGAACCACAGTGCGGTGAAGCGCACCCGCCCGGCGAAGACCGAGGACAGGGCGCGGTCACAGGCATACGCCAGCCAGCCAATCGCGCCAATGCGGCGGATGTCGTCGAGGAAAGTCGGTCTTGTCATGCGTCGACGCTCGCGGGCGCCGCGCACTTCAGTGCCACTTGCCGGCGTCGGTGAGCTTCTTGCGCAGGCCCGGAACAGAGATTCCCGCAGCATAGGCCTGCTTGGCGAACGCGAGGGACTTGTCGTATTCCCGCAAGTCGAAATAGGCGAGCCCGAGGTTATAGGCGAGTTGCGCATCCGGGGGGCCGAGTTGCTCGGCGGCGGTCAACTGTATCCGGGCCTCTTTCTCACGCTTGCCCTGGATCAGGTAGAACCCGTATAGAGCGCGAACCTGGGCGTCGTTGGGCGCGAATCGCAGGGCGCGATCGAAATAGCATTCGACCGGGTATTTCGCACCGGCCGGCTTCATGCTGCGGGTCTTTTCCGAGAGCCGCATCATCGCTGACAACGCGCGAAGGTGGTTCGGAAACTTGTTCAACGTATAGTCGAGGTCGCCGCCGATAGCCCCGGTGGCGCCCGCGGAGAGGGTCTCGACCGAGTGCGTGAAGTGGAACGACTCGACCAGCGTTCGCTGTTCCCTCGTTGCAGTCCGGTAGTCCCATGGGCCGCTCGGCGCCGGAGCCGGGACGGTTCCGCAAAGACCCATCACCGATGACTCGGGGATCGATCCGCCCTGCGCGTGCGCGGGAGGCGTTGCGTTCAGGAGGGCTAACGCCGCGATCGACGGCCCCAGCCTGGTGACGATGGACCGGCTCATCTTCCAGTCACTCCGTTGCCTTCGAGCGCACGAATTCCACGAGGGTCCCGAAGGTGGCAAACGTTTCGGCGCCGATTTCGTCGTCGGGAATCTCGATTCCCAATTCCTCCTCGATCGCCGTCAGGACACCGACGACAGCCATCGAATCCAACTCGGGAACGCTGCCCAGCAACTCGGTGTCGGCGCGGAAGTACGACGGTGGATATGACTTGCCCAGTTGGGCCGAGAGAATCCTGCTTAGCGCTGCAGCGTGATCCATGTTCCTGGTGTGTCGAGGAATGACGGGGCAATTGTAGCCCCCGCTTCGCGGCGGAGGGGTGCATTAGCTAACACTCCGCCGGTGCTGGAGCCATGAGGTTCCGGCACCGGCAGAGTGTATGGCCGCAGACCCGAACGAGCCGCGCTACTGCGAGGACTCGAGCACGAGGGCCCAGTCGCCGTAGTTGGAGGCGTTGTTGCCGGCGGGACGGAAGGACTGCGAGCCGCTGGCGAGGAAGGGCGAGCCGGGGACGGCGACGTAGGTGCCGTTGGCGGGGTCGTACCAGCGGGCGGTGACCTTGGGGCCGGCGAGTTGGCCGAGATTGACGGTGATGGTGCGCAGGCTGGGCAGATAGGCGATGGCGAAGGAGCGGTCGGTGGCACGCGCGGCCACGGCGAGGTCGTTGCCGCTGCTCAGGCCGCTGGTGAGGGTGGTGTTGGCGGCGTCGGGCTCCATCGTCCACCAGGGGCGCGCGGCGAACAGCGTGCGCAGGTGCGTCATGCTCTGGGCGCCGCGGCTGCCCAGCGCCTGCTGCCAGGTGATCGAGACCGGGTACAGGCCGGTGGGGCTGTCGAAGTGCCAGATCGGGTTGTTGCCGAACATCTGGCCCATCGCGCCCGAGAGCAGCGCCTGGTAGGCCTGCTGGCGCACGCGCTGCTCGGTGCCGTCGCCCTCGTTCTCGTAGCGTCCCTCGAGCAGGAAGAACGGCAGGGTGCCGGTGCGGTTGTACTCGGCGAGCGAGGCGGCGCGCACGGAGCCGCGGGTGTAGATGTTGTCGACCTGCAGCCAGGGTTCGCCGCTGGCGCAGACGGTGGCAGCGCTCTCGGGGGCGCAGTGGGCGCTGTGCAGGGCTGCGGAGTCGAACTCGCGGATGCCGGCGACGATCTCGTTGATGATGCTGCGGTCCGGGGTGTTGAAGTCGCCGCCGTGGGTCCACAGGATATTGCCGTAGCCGGCGTAGCGTCGCCCGAGGTAGCGGCCGTACTCGCGCAGCTTGGTCGGGCCGTTGGCGAGCATCTCGGAGTACCAGCCCTGGCTGCCGCCGTTGTAGCCGAGGTAGGCGGGCACGAGCAGCACGAGGAAGCCCTTGGCCTTGGCCCGTTGCAGCACCCAGTCGACGTGGGCGAAGTAGCGCTCGTTGGGGGTGCTGAAGTCGCCGGGGGTCAGGAAGGGGGCGTCGCCGTAGGCGTTCCTGGGGGCGCTGTTGGCGAAGTAGTGCTCGATCAGGCTGGTGAGCAGGGTGTTGAAGCCGCGCGCGCGGCGATCGTCCAGGTACTGGTCGACCTGCTCGCGGGTCAGTTGCACCATCAGCGACCAGGGCGAATCGCCCTGCATCAGGAACGGCGTGCCGGCGGCATCGGCCAGGTAGCGCTTGCTGGCGGCAATGTGCAGCGGGAACGCAGCGTCGGTGACACCCGGCGCCGGAGCAGGAGCGGGCGCCGGAGCAGGTGCCGGTGCGTGTGGAGTGGTGGGAGTGAGAACGTCCGACGACACGACCGAAGTCGAGTCGGAACCACCGCCGCAACTGACCAGAGTCGCGGCAAGCCACAGCATCGCCAGTGGCGGAATCCGCGGCATGCGGATTCCTCGAACGGGTCGACGCAGCATGGACCTGTTCCTCATGATCGGCCGCTCGCCTCCGGATGGCATCGAGGATAACACCACCTCGGCGGGCCCTCGGTGGCGGGCGTCACCGGCGGCGGCGTCGCCGTGACGAGCGGTGCGCCCGCGGCAGGTGCGCGAGGCGGCCGCTCGGGCCCGGGTCCGGCGGCTGCCTAGCCGCCCCCGTTGGCGGGACGCAGTCGCCGCCGCCATTCGCGCGCCAGGCCGAGCGCCTGGCGGGGGCAGGTGAAGACCTCGGCAAGCACTCGGAGCATCCCGCGCGCGAACTTGAGCGGTTCCATGCGCAGGCCCTGGGTCTGGAGGCCTTCGCGCTGGTACCGCCAGTAGGCCGCCTCGCGATACGACAGCGCGGACCAGGCCATCTGCCGGTAGTAGCGCCGTTCGATTTCGCCCATGCGGGCGTCGTGCTCGGCCGGCGAAAGAAACTCGGGGCCGTAGCGCCGGAATGCGATGAGCCGGTCCAGGATGCCGGCGTCGAACGTTCCGGTGCGCCCGTAGATCGAGTCGGCATCGGCACGCGAGAAGCTGAGCACCTGGTGCACGAACGCGAAATCCGATTCGCGCAGGATCTCGTAGCATGCCTCGGTGTCTTCGTGCAGACGGTGCTCCGCATAGAACGGCCGGCGCTGTCGAACGAGGTCGCTGCGATACATGACGGTGGTCGGCGAGCCGAAGAGGAACAGCCCCCAGGTCAGCAGATGCGACCTGGCAACCTCTCGCCCGGGAACCGTTGCCTGGGTGTATGCGATTCCCTCGCCCAGCAGCATCGTCTCCTTGAGTCGGTAGGAGCTGACGAGGCCGACGCGTGGCGATCTTCGGGCCGCCGCGACCATGCTGCGAAGGCACTCCGGGTAGATCCAGTCGTCCGCCTGCACGATCTTGCAGTAGGCGCTGTCGGGGCTGATCCGCTCGAGCGCGAGGTTGTAGTTCGGCACCTGCGGCACGAGGCTCGCGAGGCGGAAGTACCGGATGCGCGGGTCCTTGCCGGCGAATTCGAGTGCGATCGCAGTCGAACCGTCGGTGCTGGCGTTGTCCTGCAGGATGAGCTCGAAGTTCCCGTAGGACTGGGCCAGCACGCTCTCGAGGCACTCGCGAAGGTACTTCGCGGTGTTGTAGAACGGCACGACGACGCTGACCAGCGGCTCGTCTTGCGGAAGGGTCATGGCCGGGGCACCTTGCGGGGTTCGCGTGGAGTGTAGCGCGCGCCGCCAGTCGGAAAAGTGCAATAGCTAACGCGCGCTGTCATCCACCGCGGCTAGACTGACGGCCTGGAAAACGGACCGGAATTCCCCGCATGTCGAACCTGCTGGGCGACCTGCCCCTTCGCACCGTCGAGCGCCACCCGGAGCGTCCCGCGCTCGGGTTCGCGGCCGAGACGCTCACCTATATGCAACTCGGCGCCGCGATCGAGGCCACGGCCGCTGCGCTGGTGTCGCTCGGACTGCAGCGCAGTGCGCGCGTCGGCATCTGGCTAGAAAAGCGCATCGAGATCGCCGTGGCCATCTTCGGCGCGGCCCGGGCCGGCTGCGTCTTTGTGCCGATCAATCCGCTGCTGAAGGCCGAGCAGGCGGCCTACATCGCGCGGGACTGCAATGTCGAGTTGCTGATCACCAACGCGCCGCGGGTCGCCGGCTTCGCTGCGTCGCTGGCGCAGTGCCCGGACCTTCGGCATCTCGTCGTGGTCGGCGTCGAGGCCGGCGCCGAGCCGGCGCTTCCTGGCGTCGAGGTGTCGAGCTGGCCGGCGTTCCTGTCGGGTGCGAACCCGTCGGCGCGGCTGCCGCGCATCATCGACGTCGACATGGCGGGCATCCTCTACACCTCCGGCAGCACCGGCAAGCCGAAGGGCGTCGTGTTGTCACATCGCAACATCGTCGAGGGGGCGCGCAGCGTCTCGACCTACCTCGAGAACACCCCCGACGACCGGTTGCTGGCGGTGCTGCCGCTGTCCTTCGACTACGGGCTGTCGCAGCTCACCACGTCGTTTCTCGTGGGCGCCAAGGTGGTGCTACACAACTACCTGTTGGCGCAGGACGTGATCCGCGCGCTGGCGCGCGAGCGCATCACCGGTCTGGCCGCCGTGCCGCCGCTGTGGATCCAGCTGGCCGCGCTGGACTGGCCGGCATCGATCGACGAGCACCTGCGCTATTTCACGAATTCCGGCGGCGCGATGCCCACCGCGACGCTGGCCGAATTGCGCCGCCGCGCGCCGCGCGCAAAGCCGTATCTCATGTACGGACTCACCGAAGCATTCCGCTCCACCTACCTGCCGCCCGAGGAGGTCGACCGCCGGCCCACCTCGATGGGCAAGGCGATCCCCAATGCCGAGATCCTGGTCGTCCGCGAAGACGGCAGCGAGTGCGCGCCGGGCGAGCCGGGCGAGCTGGTCCATCGCGGCGCGCTCGTGTCGATGGGCTACTGGAACGATCCCGAGAAGACCGCCGAGCGATTCAAGCCGCTGCCGGGCCAGCGTCGCGAACTGGTGCTCACCGAACTCGCCGTGTGGTCGGGCGACACGGTGAAGCGCGACGAGGAGGGCTTCCTCTACTTCGTGAGCCGGCGCGACGAGATGATCAAGACCTCGGGCTATCGCGTCAGCCCGACCGAGATCGAGGAGGTCGTCTATCGATCCGGGCTGGTGGCCGAGGTGGCTGCCTTCGGCGTCGATCACCCGGCGCTCGGCCAGGCGATCGTGCTGGTGGCGCAACCCGCGGAAGGCAAGGTCGCCGACACGAAGGCGCTGGTCGACGCTTGCAGGGCGCAGCTGCCTGCTTTCATGGTGCCGGCGCACGTCGATTGGCTCGATGCGGCGCTGCCGCGCAACGCCAACGGCAAGATCGACCGCAAGACGCTGGCGGTCGAGCGTGCCGCGCTGTTCACGAACGCCGGCGCGACATGACGTCCGTGGTCGCCGTTTCTGGGCGATTCCTGCCGGCCGTGCAGGGCGTGCGCGCGATCGCGGTGCTGCTGGTAGTGCTGTTCCACGCCTGGCCCGCGATCGTGCCGGGCGGATACGTCGGCGTCGACGTGTTCTTCGTCATCTCGGGCTTCCTGATCACCCGGCTGCTGCTGCGCGAAGCCGAAGCGAACGGCCGGATCGACTTCGTCGCCTTCTACGCGCGCCGCCTGAGGCGCCTGCTGCCCGCGCTGGTGCTGGTGGTGGTCGCGGTGATGGCCGCGTCGTCGATGCTGCATGCGCCGCTCGAGCGCAAGATGCTGACCTCCTCCGCCGTCGCGAGCCTTGTCTACCTGAGCAACATCTGGTTCGCGCACCAGTCGACGGACTACCTGGCCGAAGACGCGCACGGTAATCCGCTGCTGCACACGTGGTCGCTGTCGGTCGAGGAGCAGTTCTACCTGGTCTGGCCGGCGCTGATCTGGTTGGTCTTCAGGCTTGCCGCACGCTCGCCCGCCGATGCGCACGGTCGCGCACGGGCCGTGTTCATCGCGGTCACCATCGGATCGCTCGCGCTGTGCCTGGCGCTGGCCGGGTACCTGCGACCGTGGGCGTTCTTCGGCTCGCCGGCGCGCGCGTGGGAGTTCGCCGCCGGCGCGCTGGTGGCGCTGTGGGCGGGTCGCGTGGTGCCTGCGGCCGGGCGCCCGCGCGTCGAGCAGTGGGTCGCACTGGGCTCGTTGCTGTTCGCGGCGCTCTACTTTTCGTCGGCGACACCGTATCCCGGGCTCGCTACGGTGCTGCCGGTCGCGGCGACCTGCGCGCTACTGGTCTCGGCGGTCGCCGGTCACGACGGCGCGGTGTCGCGAACGTTGTCGGTGAGCCCGATGACGTGGCTCGGGAATCTGTCGTATTCGTGGTACCTGTGGCACTGGCCAGTGCTGACCTTCACGCGCGACGTACTCGGGTACGCCGGCGTGGGCGCGACCGCGCTGGCCGTCGTACTGTCGCTGGCCCTGGCCTGGGTCACCTATGCACTGGTGGAGAATCCGATCCGTTTCGCCCGTCCGCTCGTTTCCCGGCCAGCCGCATCGCTGTGGCTCGCCGGCGCGTTGACCGTGACGGCGCTGGCTGCCACGTTCCAGGTGCGGGCGATGTCGGCTGTGTCGTTGCAGGATCGTGACCAGCGTCGTTACGAGCTCGCCGCCTCCGACCAGGCAGAGGTCTACCGAAAGCGATGCCACGCCGAGTATTTCGAGGAGGAGCCGTCGAACTGCGTCTTCGGTGATTCAGCCTCGACGAGGACGGTCGTGCTGTTCGGCGACTCGCACGCCGCGCAATGGTTTCCGGCGATCGAGCAGGTGGCTCTCGAAGCGGGCTGGCGGCTGATCCCGTTGACGAAATCGGCATGCCCAGCGCCCGTGTACGAGCCGCTCGACCCGAACCTGGGGCGCGCGTACATCGAGTGCACGCGCTGGCGGGAGCGGGCGTTGCAGCGGATCCGCGACCTGCATCCCGCCCTGCTCGTGATCTCCACGTCGCGCAAGAACTCGGCGTTCACCGACGCGGGACCCGCCGCAATGGACGCATGGGACCGCGGCGTGCGCGACCTCCTTGAACGGGTGAGCGGCGCCTCGTATGAGGTCGTGATCCTCAAGGACACGCCGCGCCCCGATTTCGCCGTGCCTCTCTGTCTGGCGCGGGCCCAGTGGCGCGGCCGCGATCCCGAGCTTGCGTGCGCGTTCGAGGTCGGAGACGCGTCGCAGCGGATCATCGACCGGATGTGGCCGATCGGCGAACTCGGGCTCTCGAACGTCCGCCTGTTCGACCCAACGCGACTGGTGTGCCCGGAACGGATGTGCGATACCGAAAGGCATGGCATGGTGCTGTACTCGGACTCGCATCACCTGACCGCAACCTTCAGCCGTTCGCTCGCTCCGCAGTTGGCGAGCGCGCTGCGTTTCCCAGACTCACTTCCCAACCGATCCGTCGAGAAACATTGATGTCTTCCCCCGCGATAACCCCGCCCGCCGGCACCGTGAAGTTCGCCCAGCATGCGCCGGTCGCGGCCTTCCCCGTCGTCGGCGGGGAACTGGCCCCGGGCGGCATCCCGGTGCGGCGACTGGCCGAGCGGGTCGGGCGCACGCCGTTCTACGCCTACGACCGTCGCGCGATCGACGCGCGCATCGCCGCGCTTCGAGCCGCGCTGCCGCGCGCGCTGCACCTGCACTACGCGATCAAGGCCAACCCGATGCCGGCCGTGGTCCAGCATCTGGCCGCGATCACCGACGGGCTCGACGTCGCGTCGGCCCAGGAGATGGCCGTCGCGCTCGACACCGGTGTCGCCCCGGATCGCGTCAGCTTCGCCGGGCCGGGCAAGTCGGCGTCCGAGATCCGGCGCGCCGTGGCGGCCGGCATCACGGTGACGGTCGAATCGCCGCTGCAGCTGGACCAGGCGGTGGAGGCGGGCGCCGCGATCGGCGTTCGGCCGCGCGTGGCGGTGCGCGTGAATCCAGCCTTCGAGTTGAAGTCGTCGGGCATGAAGATGGGCGGCGGCCCGAAGCCGTTCGGCATCGACGAGGCGCGCGTGCCCGAGGTGCTCGATCGCGTGCGCGAGAACGGCGTGCACCTGTCGGGGCTGCACATCTTCGCCGGCTCGCAGAACCTGCGCGCCGAGTCGATCGTCGACGCGCAGGTCAAGACCTACGAACTGGGGCTGTCCCTGTTGCGCGGCTGGGGCGGGCCGGTCGACTGGCTGAACCTGGGCGGAGGCTTCGGCGTGCCGTATTTTCCGGGCGAGGCCGAACTCGACCTGGGTCCCTTGGCCGAGAACCTCACGCGCCTGTGTGCGCGCGCCAGCGCCGATCTCGGCGCGCCGCTGGTGATCGAACTCGGCCGTTACCTGGTCGCGCACGCGGGCGTCTACGTGTGCCGTGTCGTCGATCGCAAGGAATCGTGCGGACAGGTGTTCCTGGTCGCCGACGGCGGCCTGCACCACCACCTGTCGGCGTCGGGGAACTTCGGCCAGGTGCTGCGCAAGAACTACCCGGTGGCGGTCGCCAATCGCCTGGACGAACCGGCAGACGAAGTTCAGTCGGTCGTCGGGCCGCTGTGCACGCCGCTCGACATCCTGGCCGAGCGGATGAAGCTCGCCCACGCCGAGCCGGGCGACCTGATCGCCGTGTTCCAGTCGGGCGCCTACGGCCTCACCGCGAGTCCGACGGCCTTCCTCAGCCATCCGGCGCCGGCAGAGGTGCTGGTTTGACTCGCTCGCTGCTGCCGATTCCGTTCCTCGGACGGTTGCCGCTGGCGGCGGACCGGGCGATCGAAGTACCCGCGTTGGTTTCGGAGGGCGCGTCGGCGCAGGGGCTGTCGCAGGCACGTCGGGAGCGCGCCGGCGCCATCGTCTTCGGCCGCCTGCGCTTCGCCGACGAGCCGGTTGAAAGCGCCCCGGCCGACCCGGCAGACTCGATGCTGCGACGCTGGCTCGATCGGGGCGACGCGGTGCTCGATGCGCTCGCGGGGGAGTTCCTGGTCGCGCTGTGGGACGAGGCGCGCGGCCGCGCGCTCGTCGCGGTCGACCGGTTCTCGACCTATCCGCTGTTCTGGGCGCAGCAGGGCGGCACGATCGGATTCTCGGCGCGTCCGGCCGAAGCGGCCTCGCTGGCCGGGCTAGGCGCGCGTCTCGACCCGCAGGCTGCGCTGGCCTACGCGTACTTCCACATGGTGCCGGCGCCGCTCAGCATCTTCGAGGGCGTGCGGCGCCTCGACTTGGGCGAAGCCCTTCGAATCGCGGACGGGCGCGTCGACGTGCTGCGCTACTGGAACCCGGTGTTCGACGAGCATCGGCCCTTCGCATTCGCCACCGAGCGCGAGGCCTTCCTCGGCGCGCTGCGCGACGGCGTGGCCGAGTGCACCGCAGGGCTCGAACGCGATCAGGTCGGATGTTTCCTGTCGGGTGGCACCGACAGTTCGACGATCGCGGGGCTGGTCACGCGGCAGTACGAAGCGCCGGCGCGCACCTTCTCGATCGGCTTCGATGTAGGCGGCTACGATGAGACGATGTATTCGCGCCTGGCCGCGAAGCACTTCGGCACCGAGCACACCGAGTACTTCCTCACGCCCGACGACGTGCTGGCCGGCGTCGAGGCGGTCGCGACGCAGTACGAACAGCCGTTCGGCAATTCGTCGGCGGTGCCGACCTACTTCTGCGCGCGCATCGCGCGCGAGGCTGGCGTCGTCAGGATGCTGGGCGGCGACGGCGGCGACGAGCTCTACGGCGGCAACGAGCGCTACGCGAAGCAGGCAGTGTTTGCGATCTACGACCGGGTGCCAGGCTGGCTGCGCGGCGGACTGCTCGAACCGCTGCTGTTCGGTCCGCTGAGCGGACTCGACGCCGGCGTGCTGGCCAAGGCGCGCAGCTACGTCGAGCAGGCGCGCGAGCCCTTGCCCGACCGCTTGCAGAGCCGCTATAACCTCTTGAATCGGCTCGGCGCGCGCGAGGTCTTCACCGACGCGGTGCTCGGCCAGGTGTCGCTCGGCCAGCCACTCGAGCTCGAACGGGAGGTCTGGGTGCGCGCGCGGGCCGCGCGTCTTCCGATGTCGCAGATCAACCAGTTGCTCGCCTGGGACTTCAAGTTCACGCTGGCCGACAGCGACCTGCCGAAGGTGACGCGGATGTGCGGCGCGGCGGGGGTCGAGGTGGCGTTCCCGATGCTCACCCGCGCTCTGGTCGAGCATTCGCTGCGGCTGCGCCCCGACGAGAAGCTGAAGGGCCGCAAGTTGCGCCACTTCTTCAAGGAATCGCTGCGCGGCTTCCTCCCAGACGAGATCATCGCCAAGCAGAAGCACGGCTTCGGCATGCCTTTCGGAGACTGGCTGCTCACGCACGAGCGGCTGCGCGCGCTGGCGGACGACGCGCTGCGCTCGCTGGCCGCGCGCGGCGTGATCCGAGAAGCCTTTCTGAAGCAGTTGCTGGCGCAGCTCGCCTCGGGGCACGCCAGCTATTTCGGCACCATGGTGTGGGTCCTGATGATCTTCGAGCTGTGGCTGCGGGCCTCTCCGCTCGCCGACCTTCGAGTGGGACAGGACTGATGCGAATCCTGCATATCCTCGATCACTCGGCGCCGCTACACAGCGGCTACGTGTTCCGCACGCTGTCGATCCTGCGCGAGCAGCGGCGGCGCGGCTGGGAGACCTTCCATCTCACCGGGCCGAAGCAGAACGCGGGCGACGTCGAGCGCGAATCGGCGGAGGGTTTCGAGTTCCTGCGCACGCCGTATGCGCCCGGCCTGCTCGCGAAGCTGCCGGCGCTGTGGCCGCTGGACCAGATGCGCGCCACCGAAGCGAGGTTGATGCAGCTCGCGCGCGATCTCGAGCCCGACATCCTGCACGCGCACTCACCGGTGCTCGACGCGTGGCCGGCGATCCGGGTGGGCCGCGCGCTGGGAATCCCGGTGGTCTACGAGGTGCGCGCGCTGTGGGAGGATGCGGCGGTCGACCACGGCACCGCGACCTCCGAGAGCCTGCGTTACCGGGCCTCAAGGGTGCTCGAGACGCGCGCGCTTCGCCAAGTCGATTCGATCACGACGATCTGCGACGGGTTGCGGCGCGACATCCTGAAGCGAGGCATTCCGGTCGGGAAGGTGACGGTCATCCCCAACGCCGTCGACATCGAGAAATTTCCGGTGCTGCAGGGCGTGGACGCCGAGCTCGAACGCGCGCTCGGACTCGAGGGCTGCGACGTCGTCGGCTTCTGCGGCTCCTTCTACGGCTACGAAGGGCTTGACCTGCTGATCGACGCGTTGCCGCAGATCGTGGCGAGCCGGCCGACGACCAAGCTGCTGTTGGTGGGCGGCGGGCCGCAGGACGCGGCGCTGCGAGCCCAGGCGCAGGCGCGCGGCGTAGCCGACCGGGTGATGTTCACCGGGCGCGTGCCCAACGCCGAAGTCAATCGCTACTACAGCCTGATCGACGTGCTGGCGTTCCCGCGCCACTCGATGCGCCTGACCGAGCTGGTCACCCCGCTCAAGCCGCTCGAGGCGATGGCGCAGGGCAAGGTGTTGGTGGCCTCCGATGTGGGCGGCCACCGCGAGCTGATCGAGAGCGGCCGCACCGGCCTGCTGTTCGCGGCTGGCGACGTGAGCGCGCTGGCGCAGGCCGTGCTGCGGCTGCTGGGCGACGCAAGCTTACGTGACCGCCTCGCCACCAGCGGGCGGCGCTTCGTCGAATCCGAGCGGACCTGGGCGCGTAGCGTCGAGGGCTACGAGGCGGTTTACGCGGCGCTGGCCGCGCGGCGGGAGCGCGCGTGATCCTGCGTGCACTCACCGCGCTCGCGGCGCCCGCCGGGGCGCGCAGCCGGCTGTCGGTGTTCTACTTTCACCGCGCGCTGGCCGAACCCGATCCGCTGCTGCCGTTCGAGCCGGACGCCCGGATGTTCGACCGGATGCTGGGTTGGATCGGCGCGCAGTTCCGCGTGCTCGATCCGATGGAGGCCTGTGATCGGCTGTTCGACGGCACGCTGCCGTCGCGGCCGGCGGTGGTCACCTTCGACGATGGCTATCGCGACAACTTCACGGTCGCACTGCCGATCCTGCAACGCCACGGGATGAAGGCGGCGTTCTTCGTGGCCACCGGCTTCCTCGAGGGCGGGGCGATGTTCAACGACCGGGTGATCGAGGCGGTGCGGCACTGCTCAGGCGCTTCGCTGCGCCTGCCCGGTGGTGGCGCCGAGCTGATGTTGGGCAACGACGCCCGGCGGCGCGATGCGATCGACCGGATCCTCGCTGCGATCAAGCACCTGCCACCCGACGAGCGGTTGCGCCGCGTGCTCGAACTCGAGCGCGCGGCGGGTGTCGATGCGACTACCGGCACGATGATGCGACCCGACGACGTCACGGCGTTGCATCGTGCCGGCATGCGCGTGGGCGGGCACACCCGGACCCACCCGATCCTGCTGAAGCTGGACGACGCCGCGGCCGAGCGCGAAATACGCGGCGGGCTGGACGACCTGGCTGCGATCATCGGCGAGCGTCCGCAACTGTTCGCCTATCCGAACGGCAAGCCCGGCGGCGACTTCGACCAGCGCCATGCCGCGATGGTCGAGCGCGCTGGTGCCCGCTACGCATTCACGACCCAGCCCGGCGCCGCGGTGCGCAGTTCCGGGCGATTCCTGTTGCCGCGCTTCACGCCCTGGGACCGGACACGCTGGCGATTCGGCCTGAGGGCGTGGCGCAACCTGGCCGGCCAGCGGCCGGCGCGATGAGCAGCCTGTTCTCGAGGCTGCTCCGGAGCCGGTCGGTGGCTTCGGGCGCGGCGCTGTACATCGCGATGCGATGGTTCGACCGCTCGATCGGCGTCGTCAGCACGATCGTGCTCGCACGTCTGCTCACCGCGGAGGATTTCGGAATCGTCGCGCTGGCCAGCATCGCACTCGGGCTTGCCGTGGTGCTGCTCGACCTCGGCATCAACCTGACGGTGGTCCAGCGGCGCAACATCGATCGCGATGAACTGAACACAGCCTGGACCCTGCGCCTGCTGCAGAACGCGGCCGTCGCCACGGCGCTGGCGCTGTCGAGTTCGTGGATCGCCGACTACTATCACGACCCGAGGCTTACGCCGGTGATCGTGACGCTCGCGTTCGCTTACCTGCTCGACGGCCTGACCGGCTTCGGGCCGGTCATCTTCCAGAAGCGCCAGGAGTATGCCCGCGAGGTCGCGTTCTTCATGTCCAAGCGGGCCGCCGGATTCGCCGTCACGGTCGTGCTTGCGTTCTGGCTGCGCAGCTATTGGGCCCTGGTCGCGGGAACCGTGCTGTCCAACGTCGTCGGCGTGGTGCTGAGTTACGCGATGCATCGCGAGGCGCCGCGCTTCACGCTGTCGCGCTGGCGCGAATTCTTCGGGGCATCGTCCTGGCTCACGCTGCGGGCCATCGGCAGCTACGCCACGTCGCAGCTGGACAAGCTCGTCGTGGGTCACCGCGACGGTGCGACGACGCTGGGCGCCTACTCGATCGCCGACCAGGTGTCGGCGATGCCGGCGAGCGAGTTGCTCGCGCCGACCAGCCGGGCGCTCTTCCCGGCGATGGCGGCCAGCCAGGACGACCGACCCCGGCTGCGCCGGATCTACCTCTCCGCGCTCGGCATTCAGAGCTCGCTGGCGCTGCCGGCCAGCGTCGGGCTCGCGCTGGTGGCTGCGGACATGGTGCCGGTGGTGCTGGGCGAGAAGTGGGGCCAGGTCGTCCCGATCATGGTGGCGCTTGCGCTGGCCTACGGGGCGAATTCGCTCACGAGCGCCGGGAACTACCTGCTCGTGAGTCTCGGCGCGTTCCGGACCCAGGCATCGCTTCAGTGGGGCATGGTCGCCGTGCTTGCTGCCTTGGTCTTTGTCGCGTTTCCACGATCCGGGGCGATGGAAATCGCGTGGTTCCGTATCGCGCTCGGCGGAGTCGGGGTCACCGCCGTCGCGATTCTGGTGCGGCGCAACCTGCCAGGGGTGGGCTTTGCGGACATGCTGCGGCAGACGGCGCGGCCGGTGCTGGCCACGGCCACGATGGCGGCGGCGGTGGCGGGCATCCACGCTGCCGGCGCGGTCCTTCCGGTCTGGGTGCGGCTGGTTGCCGAGGTGGTGAGCGGAGCCGTCGTCTACGCCGCGGCGCTGGCCGGCCTTTGGCACCTGGCGGGCAGGCCCGATGGCGCAGAACAGTGGGTGCTGCAGCGTGCGCGCGCGCTGCTGAGGCGTTAGGCCGCGGTGTCGCCGCGCCTCGCCACAGGGCCGGATCGTGACGTTTTCTCGCGCAACGCTGCGGCGATCTGTCAGACTTCGGCCTCATCTGCATGCCGGGGCTTCCGTCGAGATGTACAAGCTGGTCGCGTTGGCGCCGAATCCATGGAACGGCATGTGGATGAACCGGCAACAGCTGCTGTCGCGTCTGGGCGCGACTCGGCCGGTGCTGTATTCCAGCGGCGTCTGGGACTCCTGGCGGGTTCCCAGCCAGGCGTGGTTCGCGTCGCCGCTGCGGGGGCGCACCGTGCGCAACTGCAACGTCGAGGTCGACGATCCGGGATGCCTGGAGGTGCGCTGGCAGACCAGCCCGCTGCTGGACCGGATGGTGACCCGGCACGCCGGCCGCCGCTGGCGGCGCGCGCTTGCCCGGTTCGACGGGCCGCTGATCGCGCATCTCTTCTACCCGTCCTACCTTGTCTACCTCGAAGGCATCCGGCCCGATGCCGTCGTCTATCATGCCTACGACCTGTATGCGGCGCAGCCCGGCTGGACCCCGGAGCTCGCTGCCATGGAGCGCGAACTGCTGGCGCGCGCCGACGCGGTGATCGCCTCGTCGGACGACCAGGCCGTCTACCTCGAGAGCGTCGGCGGCAAGCCAGTGAGCCGCGTGTTCAACGCCGTCGACTACCGGTCCTTTGCGGCGGCCTCGTCGGGCCCGGTGCCGGAGGACGTGGCCGCCATCCCGCGCCCGCGCATCGGCTACGTCGGGCGCATCAACAAGAAGGTGGATCTACCGTTGCTGGCCGAACTGGCGCGCAGGTGTCCCGGGTGGAGCTTGGTGATGGTGGGCCCGGTGCACGACCTGGACGACGAATGCCAGGCGGCGTACGGGCAATTGAGGAGCCTTCCCAATGTGTTCTTCCTCGGTGCGAAGGACCAGCGCGACCTCGGTCGCTACATGGCGGCCAACGACGCGAACCTGATGTGCTACCGGATCGACCGCGGCTGGATCCGTTACGCCTATCCGCTGAAGATGCACGAGTACCTGGCGACCGGGGTGCCGGTCGTGTCGAGCGACCTGCATTCGGTCGCCGGGTTTCGCGACGTGATCGACGTCGCGTCGACGGTCGGCGGCTGGGCGACGGCGATCGCAAGGGTTCTGGACGAGCGATCCGACGAACCGCGACGGCGCAGGCAGGCGATCGCGGCGATGAACGACTGGAGCGCGCGCGTCGATCAACTCGACGCAATCCTGCTCGATGTCGCATCGAGGGCGCGCGGGGTGCACGCGGCAGTGGTACCGGGGCAGGCAGGCCGCGCAACGAGCCGGATCGAGGATGCCGGTGTCTGAGGCGATGCGCGACAGGGCCGTGGCCGTCGTGGTCGGGCAGGACATCAACGCTTTGGGGGTTCTGCGCAGCCTCGCCGCGGGCGGTGTGGCGTGCTACGCCCTCGTGTCGGACCGATCCTCGCCGGTCGGCTGGTCGCGCTTCGGCATCAAGACGCCGTGCGCCGCACTCGCCGGCACGGAACTGGTCCAGGCGCTCCGATCCTTCGCGGACCGGTTTCCCGATGGCGACAGGCCCGTGTTGTTCCTCACCGAAGAAAAAGGGGTGGACACGGTCTGCGAGCACCTCCCGGAGATCAAGTGCCGCTATCGCTATACGGCGCCCGATGCGGGCGTCCTTCGCGCATTGTTGCGCAAGAACGAGTTCCAGCAGATGGCCGAGCGCTCCGGCGCTTCGATTCCGCGCTCGCTGCACCTGAGTTCGGCGACGCTTCCGGAGGCTGCGCGCACGCTCGCCTTTCCGGTGATCCTCAAGCCGACGGTACGCGACTACGAGTACGCCAAGCACTTCGCGAAGGCATACAAGTGCGCGAGTCTCGAGGAACTCGCCGGATGGGTCGAGCGGATCATGCCGACCTGCAACGATCTGATGGTGCAGGAGTGGATCGAGGGCGACGACTCGGACATCTATTTCTGCCTGACCTACTGCGCCCGCGATCCGGGCGACCGGATCGCCTTCGTCGGGCGGAAGTTGCGCTCGTGGCCCCCGCGAATCGGCGGTACTGCGTCCTGCGTCGCCGCGCCGGAATTCCACGACGAGCTGTCGCGGCGCACGTTCGCGTTCTTCGACGCGGTCGGGTTCCTCGGCGTCGGCAGCATGGAGTTCAAGCGCGATCGCCGGGACGGCGAGTTCTACATGGTCGAGCCGACGGTGGGGCGGACCGACTTCCAGCAGGAGGTGGCCACAGTGAACGGCGCCAACATCCCGCTGCGCGTGTTCGACGCGGAGCTGGGCTTGCGCGGTGAACCGCCGCGCTACGCCGACCCGCCGGTCGTCTGGTACGACGCGCAGTCGGTCCGGCAGGCCCGGGCGCGGGAGGAGCGGGCAGGAATCGACCTGGTCGAGGCCCCGGCCGTCGACGCGCTGTTCAGGTGGAACGACCCGCTGCCGGCGCTGCACGCCAGGATGCGGCCGTTCATGGCGCGCCTGCGCGGCATCGGGCGGCGGCTCGGCGTGGGGCCGCAGGGCTGATCGGGCCGGGTGACGGATGGACGTGCCGATCCGTTATTCCGACACGGGCTGGGCCCGCTACCTGTCGCTGCGGCTGCGACCCAGCGCCGACGCGCCGGACCGGCTGCGCCGCATCGCGGCCGGGCGGCTCGGCGCCGAGCGCGTCTTCCTGCTCAACTCGGGGCGTGCGGCGCTGATGACGGCGCTGGCGGTGATGCGCGAATCCGATGCGGGGCGCGGCGTGGTCGTGGTGCCGGCGTATGTCTGCCCATCGGTCGTCGCGGCGGTGGAGCGATCGGGTCTGGAGCCGCGTTTTGCGCCGATCGGCCGGGACCTGAACCCGACCCCGGGCGCGCTTGCGCGGTGCCTCGGGGCGGACGTGCTTGCGATCGTCGCGGTCCATACTTACGGCTTTCCGGCCGACGTCGCATCGATCGAACGGATGGTGGAGGGCCGCAACGTCCGGGTCATCGACGACGCGGCACACTGCATGCCGGGCGATCCGGCGCCTGAGGCGCCCGGCACGGGGGGAAGCGCTGGCCTCTACAGCTTTGCCATGTCGAAGGCAGTATCGAACGGCTATTCGGGAAGGGGGGGCATGCTCGTCGTCAACGACGAATCCCTGCTGCAAGGTGTCGCGGACCGGTATCGCGGTCTGCAAGCCTGCGCCGCGTCGGTGTGGGACGACCTGAACTTCGTCACGACCTGCCTGTGGGAGCCCCTGTTCCGGCGCCTCCCGTGGCGCCTCCAGGCGCGAATCCAGGAAGGCTTCTCGCGCCGCGCGATCGACCCGTGGTCGGCGCAGAAGATGAGCGAGGCCGATGCGTCGCTCGCGCTGGAACAGATCCAGGTGCGAGGCGTCGCGCGATCGGAGAGGGCGGCCCGCATCCGGGACATTCTCGCGGCGGTTCCGGACGGGCCTGGTTACTGGTTTCCGCATCGCGAGCGGCCTGAGCGGCTCACGCGGCTGGCGCTCTGCGTGCGGTCGAAACTTTCGATCGGGGAAATTCGACGGATTGGGGCAGCGGCCGGCATGGCGATACGCACCGGGTACGAGATGCGGCACGACGAGCCGCTTCCGTTCGGTACATTGTTCGAGATTCCGCTCGGTGCGGCCTGGTCGCCCGCGCGTCTGCGAACCCTCGCGGGGACGCTGGGTTCGATTCGGATGGAGTAGTGTGTTGATGCGTTATTTCGTGAAGGCCGTAGCCGATCGGATCGGCCGCAGGCGCCCACCGGGCGATCCGGATGCCCACCTGCTCGGCGCGATTGACTGGATCTGCCGTGCGCACGATGCGTCCGCCGACGACGGCGTGCCGCACAGCTACGATCTGAAAGAGGGGAGTTGGCTGCCGTCATATCCGGAGACGACCGGTTACATCATCCCGACGCTGTTCGACGTGGCGCGCGTATTTGGCAAGCCGGACCTCGCCGAGCGGGCCCTGCGGATGGCGCGCTGGGAGGCATCGATCCAGATGCCGGATGGTGGCATCCAGGCCGGGGTGGTCGGCGCGGATCCGCTCGTTCCGACCATCTTCAACACCGGCCAGGTGCTCTTCGGCCTCACAAGGGCCTGGAAGGAGTCCGGCGACGAGGCGCTGCGCGAGGCCGCGCACGCCGCCGCGCGCTGGCTCGTCCAGGCACAGGATCCGGACGGCTGCTGGCGTCGGTTCCCGTCGCCGTTCACGACGACCGAGGTCGGGACCTACAACACCCGGTCGGCCTTCGCGCTGGCCCGGGCAGCGGAAACGCTCGACGAAGCCGCCTATCTGGAGGCGGCGGTGCGCAATGTCGACTGGGCGGTTTCGCAGTCGGGCGCCAACGGCTGGCTGCCCGGCAACTGCCTGTCGCAGCACGCCGACGACCGCGCACTGACCCACACACTGGCCTATGCGATCCGAGGGATCTTCGAGGTCGGTGCGGCGGCAGGCCGCAAGGATCTCGTCGCGCGCGGCGTCGAGTTGGCGGCCTCGACGGCGAGGCTGCAGCGCGTCGATGGGAGCTTGCCTGGCTACGTTTCGCCCGCCTGGCGGCCGCTGGCGCGCTGGAGCTGCGTGACCGGCAACGCGCAGATGGCGCTGAACTGGGCCCGCATCGCGCACCTGACCGGCGATTCGCAGCCGCTCGAATGGGCGCGCAAGGCCAACGCGTTCAACATGTCGGTGCAGGACCTGCGCAGCGACGATCAGGGGGTGCTGGGCGGCATCCCGGGGTCGTTCCCCTTCGACGGCGAGTACATGACCTGGCGCTTTCCGAACTGGGCCGCCAAGTTCTTCGTCGACGCGCTGCTGATCCAGAGGGAAGGCGAGAAGGCGGGGATCGTCGGCGCCTGAGCGCCGTCGGAACAGACCATGTCCCTTGGAAGCCGACTGGCGCGCGGCGCCGTGCTGATGGTCGTGCTGCGCTGGGTCTCGCGGGCGCTCGGTCTCGCCAGCGCGATGGTGCTGGCGCGCCTGCTGTCACCGGCCGACTTCGGCCTCGTCGCAGTGGCCCTCGCGGTGGCCGCTTTGCTCGAGATGGTCTTCGATGCGAGCGCCGAGACCTCGCTGATCTCGCGGAGGTCGCGAGATCCGGGTGACTGGAACACGGCCTGGTCGATCAGGGTCTCGTCGGGTCTGCTGATCGCCGCATTCCTTGTGATCGGCGGCGTCGTCGCGTCGCACCTCTACGGCGACGAGCGCTACTACCTGATCTTCACGATGGTCGGCATCGCGTCGGCGATCCAGGGTTCCGAGAACATCGGCGTCATCGCGTTCCGGCTCGATCTCGATTTCGAGCGCGATGCCGGCTACCTGCTGGCCTGCCGTGTCGTGTCGGTGGTGCTGACCGTGGCTTGCGCGTGGCTGCTGCGGAGCTACCTCGCGATCCTGGTCGCCGGAATCCTGGCGAAGGCGTTCCAGGTGGCGTGGTCGTATCGCGTCCAGGCCTTCCGTCCGCGCTGGTCGTTGGGCCGATGGCGGACCTTCCTCGGCTTCTCGGTCTGGATGCTCGTGCTCAATATCGGCAAGTACGCGTTGCTGGCCTTCGACAGGCTGCTGCTCGCGGGCTTCGTCACGCCGCAGGTCCTCGGCTACTACAAGGTTGCCGCGGATGTCTCCGAGTTGCCCGTTTCCGAAGTCGTCCTGCCGGTCGCGCGGACGCTCGGCGTCGGCTTTGCCAGCGTGCGGCACGATTCGGGCCAACTGGGTGACATGTTGCGGGCCTCGCTCGGACTGGTCGCGCTGCTGATCTTTCCGGTGAGCATTGGCCTGATGCTGGTCGCGGAGCAGTTCGTGGCCGTGCTGCTCGGCGCCCAATGGGGACCGGCCGTTCCCTACGTCCGCATGTTCGCCTTTTTCTTCATGATGCAGTCGCTGATGCACTACTGCGGGACTGCGCTGATCGCACTCGAGCGGGTGCGCCCCTACGCCCTGGTCACGACGCTGCACGCGGGCGGATTCCTGGCCCTGTCGTTCGCTCTGTCCAGATCGCACGAAATGACCTGGGCCTTCTCCATCGGTCGCGCTGCGGTGGCCGTCTCGCTGACGGCCGCAGTCTGGTGGCTCGTCCGTCGCGAACGGCTGATCGGAGCGCGGGACTTCATCGCGGTGGCCTGGCGACCGCTGGCGTCGGCGCTGGCCATGGCGGGCGTGTTGACCTGGCTGGACGGCGGCGTCGAATCGCCCCTCGTCGAGCTTGCCCTGAAGGGTGGGGTCGGCGCCATGGTCTACACGGCGACACTTCTGGCGCTGTGGACGGCCTCCGGACGGCCGCTGTCGCCGGAAAGGACCGTGCTGAAGCGGTTGCTGCCGCGGCTGGTCGCCTAGCGACGGCACCTTCAGCGCGCGTCGGTGCGTTCGCCGGAAAAGAGGAACCAGCCGCCGTGCCAGTCGAACTGGCGGATCCCCAGCAGTCCTGCGAACCGCGTCGGCTCATTCCTGCTCCAGCGCAGACGGCGCAGGTAGTCGCCGACCGTGAGTCCGTGGCTCCAGATCTTCTTGCGGATTCGGGTGATCCGGTCGATCCGGATCAGCTTGCCGTAGCGCTCAAGCACTTCGCCTTCGTCGAGAAACTTGCGAACGTGAGTCGCATAGTCGAAGTTGGGCACCGAGCAGATCACGCGGCAGCCGGGCTTCCAGTGCGAGACGGCCTCGAGGTCCGCTTCGACGTGCTCGAGCACCTCGACGCAGACAATGGTGTCGTAGTCGCGGGCATAGGCGGCGGGATCGGTGGCGTCGCCGACGAAAATCTCCGTCGCGCCCGTCGCCCGGGCCGCCGCCTTGCGCACGCCTTCCTTCGCCAGGTCGAATCCGCGGTAGGTCATCCCGGCGTCGATCAGCATCTTTCCCAAGGTGCCGGAACCGCAGCCGACCTCGAGCACGTTCGATGATTGCAGGCGCCTGGCCTCGGCCACGACGGCCTGGAAGACCGGATAGTACGGCGAGTTGACCGGGTCCTCGTAGGTCCGGTCGTCGTTGAGGTACATCTCGTCGTAAACGGACGGGTCGACCGCCATCACGACGCCTCCGTCGCGTTTCGGATCGGGCGCAGCGCAACGCGCCTGGCGCGCGCGCCGGTCCCGCGAAGCTCGTCCGCACGCTTGCGCGCAGCCAGTTGCACGACTCGCACGGTGCCCAGAGCCGATATCGCAAGGTAGTACATCATGTCCCAGTTGCCGATGTTCACGAAGGCGCCGCCGACGGCGAAGCCGATCAGGCTCACCTGGATCATCCGGGCCAGCAGCGCCATGGCGACTCCGTCCTCCGAAGCGTCGGACTGCCGGATGATGCGACGACACCGCGACCAGACGTAGAGCCAGATGAAGACGAATATCGCGAACCCGATCCAGCCGTGCTCGCCGAGCGCCTGGAAGTAGATGCTGTGTGACGCGTGGATGTCCTCGGGGTTCGGCGCGTACCGGTTGAAGGCGCGCGGTCCGTAGTACTCGAAGCCGGCACCGGTGATGCGGTCGTTGGCGATGTTGACCGCGGTGTGCCAGACGTTGATCCGGCCCATCGCCGAAGCGTCTTCCTGGTAGGTCTTGATCGTCTCCATCCGACCCCAGTATTCGGCCGGCATGAACGAGGCCAGCCCGGCAGCGACGATCACGCCCACTGCGCCCACCGCGAACTTGTGCTGGCTCTTCAGAAGCAGGAACACCGACATCGCGGCGATGCCGAGGAACGCGCTGCGCGAGTGCGAGCCGAAGATCGAGACCACGGTCATCAGCGCCGAGAACGCGACCAGGACGCGGAGCCACTTCCGCTTCGCCTGCGTGAACAGCCAGTACATCAGCGGCAGCGTGACCACCAGGCCGACAGCGAGGTGGTTGTTGTCCTGGATGGCGCTCTCGGGCGGGCCCCAGACCAGGAAGTCACCGCCGCTGGTGATGGTGAAGACGCCGCCCTTCAGGCCGAAGAAGCCGATGCTGCACACCACCACCCAGACCAGCTGCTTGACGCGCTCCCAGTCGGTCAGCAGGCTCAGCGTGACCAGACACATGACGTGCACCTTCATCACCTCGACCCAGCGGTGGCTGGCGTCCGCCGGCTCCATCGCGAAGAGCGTGGTCACACCCATCCAGGCAACGTAGAGCAGCACGGGGAAGTAGCGCTTGATGCTGTCGCCCAGCGCGCGCTCGCCGGTGAACAGCATGCCGAGGATCGTCACCCCCGCGTAGGCCTGCGCCCACGGCATCGAGTAGGCGAAGCCCCAGGTGAAGCGATGCGGGTTGGCCAGCCCGATCACGGCGAAGATCAGCGCGCCGATGAACGGCCGCCGCAGCGACACCGGCATCAGGCCGACGAGGATCAGCGTGAGGATGACGTCACGCATGGAGCGCGGTCTCCTTCTGCTGCGGCTCGGCCGGCGACCGCTGCGCGAAATCAGACGGCGACAGGCCGGCGGCGAAGCGTTCGAACATCAGCAGGCTCCAGATCATCGCGCTGCGGTCGCGCTGTCCCGACAGGTGCTCGTCGGCGATACGCGAGAGCGCCCGCTGATCGAAGACCCCCGTGCCGGCCAGCGCCTCGCCTTTCAGCACGCGCTGCACCTCGGCGCGCAGCGGCCCGCGGAACCAGTCGACGAGCGGCACCGCGAATCCCATCTTGGGCCGGTACAGCACGTCGTGCGGCAGCAGCGGCTCCATCGCCTTCTTCAGCACCAGCTTGCCTTCGCCACCGGCCAGCTTCAGCGACGACGGCAGGCGAGCGGCCCACTCGACCAGCTCGTGGTCCATCAGCGGCTCGCGCACTTCCAGCGAGTGCGCCATGCTCGCGCGGTCGACCTTGGTGTTGATGTCGCCGGGCAGGTAGGTCTGGTAGTCGAGGTACTGGATCAGCGACAGTGGGTCGTCGGTGGGCGCGCGCAGCGCGTGCGCGGCAAAGACCTCGCGCGCGCGGTAGCCGCCGAGGCGGCGCCGGAATTCGGGCGAGAACAGCGTCGCGCGGTCGTCGTCGCGCACGATCGACACCGAATGGCAATAGGCCTCGACCGCGCCGCGCGCGAGCGCCTGGAAGGTCGCGCGCGCGCGGAACATCCGCGGCAGCGAGTCGAACTTCGGGTAGACGCGGCCCAGCGTGCCGAACAGCATCTGGCGCAACCCCGCGGGCAGCCGGTCGCGCAGCGCCTGCTCGCGCACGTGGAACTTGTAGCGCCGGTAGCCGCCGAAGGTCTCGTCGCCTCCGTCGCCCGACAGCGCGACGGTGACGCGCTTGCGCGCCAGTTCGCACACGCGGTAGGTGGGAATCGCCGAGCTGTCGGCGTACGGCTCGTCGTAGAGGCTGGCCAGCCGGTCGATGAGGCCGAAGTCGTCACTGCGCACCGTTTCGGTGTAGTGGTCGGTGCGGTAGCGCTCGGCGACCCGCTGCGCGAACTCGGACTCGTTGAACGAGGCGACGTCGAAGCCGATCGAGCAGGTCTTGACCGGCGAGTCCGAAAGGCCCGCCATCGCCGCGACGACCGCACTCGAGTCGACGCCGCCGGACAGGAACGCGCCGAGCGGCACCTCCGAGATCATCCGCAGCTTCACGGATTCGGCCAGCCTCTCGCGCAACTGCGCGCAGGCGTCGTCCAGCGTGATGCGGGCGTCGGGCTCGAAGCTCACGTCCCAGTAACGGCGCACGCGCGGCGCGCGCTCGCCGACGCGCCAGGTGAGCGTGTGCGCCGGCGCGAGCTTGGCCGCGCCGCGGTAGATCGTCCGCGGATCGGGGATATAGCCGAACGCGAAGTAGTCCTCGATCGCGTGGTCGTCGAGTTCGCGGCCGAAGCCCGGGTGCGCGACGACAGTCTTCAGCTCCGAGCCGAACAGCAGCTGTCCGTCCGGCAGCACCGCGTAGTGCAGCGGCTTCACGCCGAGCCGGTCGCGCGCCATGAACAGCGTCTGCCGGTTGCGGTCCCACAGGGCGAACGCGAACATGCCGCGGAAGCGCTCGACGCAGGCTTCGCCCCACTGCTCCCAGCCGTGGACGATCACCTCGGTGTCGCTGCGCGTGCGGAAGACGTGGCCGGCGGCCTCGAGCTCGGCGGCGAGCGCCTGGAAGTTGTAGATCTCGCCGTTGAAGACGACAACGACGCTGTGGTCCTCGTTGAACAGCGGTTGCTGGCCGGTGGCCACGTCGATGATCGACAGGCGCCGATGCCCGAAGCCGAGGTGCGGCTCGACGTGCACCGAGCCCTCGTCGGGGCCGCGGTGGAACTGGATGTCGTTCATCCGGCGCAGCAGCGCCTCGTCCGGACGACGCGGCGCGCGCGAATCGAAGATGCCGGTGATGCCGCACATGGGCGCGTCAGTTCGTGGGGAATTGGGGGACCGTGGCACCGGCCGCGGCGTGCCGGGCAGACGCGTCGCCCCAGCCCCTGGGCATCGCGCCGCGACGCACCAGCAGCCGGGTGTAGAGATCCTCGTAGGCGTCGACCATCCTGTCGAGCCCGAACCGCCCGACGGCGCGCTGCCGCGCCTGCGCGCCGTGGCGCGCGCGCAGCGTGGGGTCGAGCGCGTAGGCCGACAACGCGGCGGTGAGCCCCGCCGGGTCCTCGGATTCGAACAGCGCACCACAGCCGCCGTCGACCACGAGCTCGGCGTTGCCGCCCACCCGCGAGGCGATCACCGGCAGGCCGCTGGCCATCGCTTCGAGCAGCGTGTTGTTGATGCCTTCGGCGAGCGAGGGCAGCGCGTAGAGGTCGAATGCGCGCATCAGCACCGGGATGTCCTGTCGGTCGCCGGCCATCCAGACCGCATCGCGCAGCGGCATGTGCTGCAGGTGCTCGCGCAGCACGCCGGCCAGCGGGCCGTGGCCGATCATTGCGAGCTTCAGGCGCGCGGCCAGCGCCGGGTCGCTCGCGCGCAATCGGGCAGCCAGCGCCTCGAACGCGCGCACCAGCAGCAACGGGTTCTTGACGTCCGCCAGCCGTCCTACGTACCCGACGACGACCGAGTCGGGTCGCCACGGGGGGCCGCCGAGCGCGGCGAAGTCGCGCGGCGGCTCGTGCACCGGGTCGCGCGGGCGGAACCGCTCGGTATCCACGCCGTTGCAGATCGACACCAGGCGGTCGGGCGGCACGCCGACCCGATCGCGAAGGAACTCGAACGTGGGCGTCGACAGCGCCACCTGCGCGTGCACCAGCCTGCGCAACCATTGACGCGTCCGCAGCAGCGACGGGTTGCTGCCGACGATGTCGTGCACTTCCCAGCCGTGCTCGCCGTGAACCCGCGCGGGCACGCGTGCCAACGCCGCGGCGATCTGCGCTTCGAGCGTGCCGACGTTCCGGGTGTGCACCAGCGCCGGGCGCAGCGATCGGAACAGCCGCCACAGGCGCGGCAATTCGCGCGACAGCGGTCCCGGACGCCGGTCCAGGCGCACCACGTCGACGTCGCGATTGGCGATCCGGTCGGCGATCGAACCGACGCCGGTCAGCGACACGATCGTGTGCCGGAATCGGTTCGCAGGCAACCGGTTGACCAGGTTGACCAGCCCGTTCTCCATGCCGCCGGTGTCGAGCCGGTGCACGACGTGGACGATGTGGGCGCGGGCGGCGTCCATGCGGCTGTCCTTCCTCATTGCGCATCCGCCGTCGCGGCACGACCGCGCGAGGCGGCGTCGACCGCCGGTGCGAGCGCCGCGGCGGCCTTCGCGAGGCGCGACCGCGCGGCCTGCAGCGCGGCAGCGCCGCCCTCGTCGCCGACCGGTGTGGCCAGCGCCATCGCCAGCGAGTGGTCGCCGTGGCCCGTGGCGAGCGACCACGCGGTGGCGGCCTTTGCGCGATAGGCGCTCGGCGACTGCCGGCCGCCTACCGCGTACCAGTGCCAGACGAGGAGCGTCGCGCCGGCGGGGCCGGCGAGGCGATAGGTGCCGACCTGGCCGAACGGCGTCGACTCGCTGCCGCTCGAACGGATCGACCACCTGGGGTCGTCCAGCCTCACCAGCGTGTTGCGCGCGTGGATCATCTCCTGCGATTCGTGCTGGCGCGCGTAGTAGAACGCGTGCACGTCGACCGGTTGCCCGTCGACGCTGCGCGACAGCCGCACCGCCTCGCGCGCGTCGAAGTAGGCGGGCTCGAAGGGCAGCGCGGGCGCCTCCGGGAAGGCCGCGAGCGCGGCGCGCAGGGCGGCGCCGACCTGGATCGGGTGGGTCGCGCCGAGCATCGTGCCGGCGATGGGGCGCCAGGCCAGCACGGCAGCCGTGGCGACGAGCGCGGCGACGACGAGCGGGCGGCGCGCGGCCGGGCCACCCTGCGCCGCGAAACCGGCCGGCGCGAGTCGGTGCGAGCCGGACCCGCGGCCCGAAGGTTCGGCCGGACGTGCCGGCTCGACTGCCGCCGGCTCGCGCCAGCGCGACCCGAACCAGAACATCGCGGCCATCACGATGCCGAAGAACAGCCAGCCGTAAACCAGATGATCGACACCGGTCGCGATCTTCATGTCCGACAGGTGGCCGAGCATCACGATCATGTACGCGCGAATCCAGTTCGCGACGATCGGCACGACGACCGCCACGCCGATGAACATCATCCGGTAGCGCAGCGTGCGGAACTGCAGGTACGCGTAGAGCACGCCCAGCGCCACCGACGCGATCAGGTAGCGCAGCCCGCTGCACGCCTCGACGACCGACCAGCGCCCGGTGGGCACCATGAAGTGCAGACCTTCCCGATAGACCGGCACGCCGGACCAGCGCAGCGCCATCACCGTGGCGTCGGCGGTGTAGTCCATCATGATCGGCGTGAGGAACTCGCCGAGCGGCACCGCGAAGAACAGGAACGCCAGCGGAAACGCCAGGGCCCGGGCGATCGCGGGGCCCGCCAGCAGCAGCAGCGTCGCCGGGATGGCGGCGACTGCCGCGATTTCCTCGATCGAGGCGACCCCGCCCAGGCGGCCGGCGAGCCACAGCGCGCCGCAGCCGAGCACCGCCGCCAGCCCCGGCCACCAGGCGCGCTGCTCGACCTGCGCCCAGTCGTCGCGCCGGCGCCAGACCATCCAGGCCGCGCAGGGCAGCGCGATGAAGCCGTGCGCGAAGGTGTCCGACGTCCACCAGACGTAGGCCATCGAGAACCAGGCGTCCGGGAATGCCGCGATCGAGAGCAGGCACGCGAAGACGAACGCGGCGAACACCGGCACCCAGCGCCGCGACGGCGCCGCTCGTGCCATCGGGCCGGAGACCGCGTCGGGCGCGTCGTGCGGCATCCGGCTCGCCACGGCGGCGCTCCTCACCCCAGCCCGCGCACCAGGTACGGGCCGATCGCGTTGACCAGCCAGCGCGGCAGCCTGCGCCAGGTCTCGATCATCAGCCGGTACTTCGGGTTCAGCGGATTGTTCTGCGGGATCGCGTCGCGCTTGAATAGCCGGTATTCGTAGGTGAGCGGCGTGGGCTCGAAGCCCCAGTTCTTCTTGAAGTCGAACGGACCGGTGCCGCGCTTGCTGCGTCCGTAGTTGAATACCCGGTAGCCGCGGTCGACCGAGCGACGCATCAGCTCCCAGTACTTGAAGTCGTTGGCGGCCAGCTCGCGCGCGCGAACGTCGTCGCCCGCGTGCATCGGCAGCGCCTCGTCGCGGAAATACAGGCTGAGCACGCCGCTCACCGGCGTGCCCTGGTCATCGCGGACGACCAGGATGTCGGCACGCTCGCCGAAGGCCTCGAGCATCAGTGCAAAGAAGCGGCGGCTGTGCGCCGGCGTGCCGTGCCGGTGCACGTTGTCCGAGAACAGGCGGAAGAACGCGTCGAGGTCGCCGACCTCGCTGACGAGGCCCGCCTTGATGCCCTTGCGCACCATCGCGCGCTGCTTGCGCGGGATCGCGTTCATGTTGGCTTCGTGGTCCGCGCTCATCGGCTTGCGGAACACGACGTAGAGGTCCTGAGACGGCCAGCCGCGGTGCGATTCGCCGAGGCTGCGATATTCGAGGTGATCGACGCCGAGCTCGCGGCCCAGCGCCTCGGCGTGGCGGTCGAGCGCGTCGAGCGCTTCGCGGTCCTCGCCGAGCGGGCCCGCGTACGGACAGAAGGGGAGGCTCACCAGCGCGTGGCCGAACAGCAGCGTCTTCACCTGCGCGAGCGGCAGCACGCCCACCACGCGCTCGCCGCGCCGCGCGACGAGGTAGTGCGGGCGATGGCCGAACGCCTTCGCGAGGATGCCGCGCCACGCCCAGTCGTGGTAGATCGTCGCCTGCGGATGGCGCTCGATCCAGTCCTGCCAGTCGCGTGCGTCGGCGTCGCCGGCGACGCCGACCTGGACGGGCTCTGCATCGGCCGCCGGCGGCGCGGATTCGACGGGCCATGCTTCGGTCACTGCGTTCATGTCGGGAGCCACCGGATACTGCGGTTCAGTGGGCGAGGTGCTCGGCGAAGACGCGGTCGACGCGGTCCCAGCGGAAGTCGGCCAGCAGCCGGTCGAGCCGCGAGGCCATCCGGTCGAGGTTCAGGTAATGGCGGAACTTCGACTTCGCGCCGGCCTGCGCAATGCGCGGCTGATGCGGATCGACTTCCCAGGGGTGGAAGTAGAAGATGCACGACTGGCCGTCCTGCCGGTTGATCCGCTGGATGCTCCAGCGCGACACCGGATACGGCAGCAGCCGGAAATAGCCGCCACCCGAGGCCGGCAGGTTGCGGCCCAGCAGCCGCAGCGAACTCGGGGGAATCTCGACCACGCCCGAGTCGGTGCGCCACGCGAACCGCGGCGCGGCCGGCATGCCGTAGTGGTCGTGCGCAATCGGGTAGACGCTCGAACTGTAGCGGTGCCCGGTCTCGGCGATCACGTCGTGCGCCCACAGGTTGTCTTCGCCGATCGAGAAGCTCGGCGCCCGATAGCCGGTGACCGCGACGCCGCCGATGTCCTCGAGGATGGCCTTGGCGACGGCCAGGTCTTCGCGGAACGAATCGGGTGTCTGGTCGCTCGCGCGCAGGTGGCCGTAGCCATGGCTGGCGAGCTCGTGTCCGCGTGCGACGATCTCTCTCACCAGGGCAGGATAGCGTTCGGCGATCCAGCCGAGCGTGAAGAATGTGGCCTTCGTCGCGTGCCGGTCGAGCAGGTCGAGGATGAGTGCGACGTTTCGCTCGACGCGGCATTCGATGCCGTCCCAGCGGTGGCGCTCGATGTACGGGGCGAACGCGGCGACCTGGAAGTAGTCCTCGACGTCGATCGACATTGCGTTGACGGGCTGTCGGGCGTTCACGGCGAGTCGCGCTCCGTCGCTTCGGCACCCGAAGCGCGGCCGCGAAGGAGCCGCAGCACCTTCTTCAGCGCACCGAAGATCATGCCGGTGGCGGATTCGAGCATCTCGACGCGGTGCTCGAGGTCTGCGAGGCGGCCCGATGACGCCTCGGACGGCCGGCGCCCGCTGCCGTTCACTCCCTTGCCCGACAACGCGATCCGGTCGGCGCCGCCGTGCGAGCTGTTCAGGCCGGTCGACGTCGAGACGGCGTCGAGCTCGTCGCCGAACTCCTCGAGCGCATCGGCGGATGCGTGCTCGCCATCGGCGGGCGTCGCCGTAGCGTCTCGAAGGAAGCCACGGCGCGGGCCCAGCTCGAGCCGCAGTTCGTCGGCGACCTCGACGACGTCCTGCTCGCCCAGCTGGTGGCGTTCGGCGAGGAAGCCGCTCAGCAGCAGCCGGTCGGCAAGCGAGTTGATCCGTCGGGGAATGCCGTGGGTGACGGCGAAGATGCGGTCGAACGCGGCCGTGTCGAACGTCGGGTCGTTCTTCCAGCCGACGTGCGCGAGGCGGTGCTCGATGTACTGCTGCGTCTCGGCGCGGTCGAGCGGGCCGAGGTGGTAGGCCGCGATGATGCGCTGCTTGAGCTGGCGCATCTCGGGGCGCTGCATCAGGTCGCGCAGCTCGGGCTGGCCGAGCAGGAAGCTCTGCAGGATTGCCTTGGTGCCGACCTGGAAGTTCGACAGCATGCGCAGCTCTTCGATCGCGCGCGCGCCCAGGTTCTGCGCCTCGTCGACGATCAGCAGCGCGCGCTTGCCCTCGGCGTGCAGCTGGCGCAGGTACTGCTCGAGGCGGATCAGCAGCGTCGACTTGTCCGGCGTGTCGGTGGGCAGCCCGAACGAACTGGCGACGATGCGAACCAGGTCTTCGGCCTCGAGTTGCGTCGTGACGATCTGCACCGGCACCACGTTGTTCACCGGCAGCCGTCGCAGCAGTTGCTGCACCAGCGTGGTCTTGCCGGCGCCGACCTCGCCGGTGACCACGATGAACCCTTCCGCCTGGTGCAGGCCGTACTCGAGATAGGCCATGGCCCGGCGATGGCCGCGGCTGCCGAAGAAGAACTCGGGATCGGGGCTGAGCTGGAACGGCTTGGCGGTCAGTCCGTAGAACGACTCGTACATCGCTGAGAGCCTATCGGAATCGCATGTCGATGCCGCCGTAGATCGCGTTCTCGTCGTAGCTGGCCGAGCCGCCCGAGCCGGACTGCCGCGTGTGCCGGTAGCCGGCGAATGCGGCGGTGTCGCTGGTGAGCTGCGTCGTGTAGCCGGCCCGCAGCGTCGTCAGGCGGGTGTCGAAGCTGGCGGTGCTGGACTTGGTGTTCCTGCGATCGAGCGTGACGTCGATGGCCGAGCGCGCGTCGAGGCGGTGCTGGTAGGTGGCCGCGGCGCCTCGCTCGCGCAATTCGCCCGAGAACACGCCGCCGGCCACGCTGCTGCCGCGAATGCCCGAGATGGCGGTGGTCGACACGATTTCGGTGGTGGACTCGCGGGTCGACGCATAGGCCGAGAACGCCAGCGAATTGCGGGCGCCGTGCAGGCCCCAGAACGCAGTGACGCGCCGATCCAGCGTCGCCGCGTCGGTGAAGAGGCTCTGCGTGAGCGTGGTGCCCACCGGGAGCACCACGCCGCTGGCGATCAGGCTGGAGAGCACCGAGCTGCTGGGGGTGCCCGTGGTCGACGTGAGCGCCAGCGGATCGAGGGTCAGCAGCGAACTGCCCGCGCTGGTGACGATCGAACGCGAGAACTGGATGCCTGTCGACGACCTCGCCGTGGTGTAGGCGGCCCGGGCGTTGCCGATCGTGCCGTAATAGCGGCGCGACACCGACGCCGCCACGCTGGTGCGCGAGTTCGGCGTCCAGTCGAAGCCGGCCCCGGGGCCGTAGCCGAAGTTGTCGCCGTCGACGCGAACCTCGTCGATCTGTTCGTAGTCGTAGGTGCCGTTGACCCGCAGCGTGGGATTGACCCGGTAGAACACCATCACGCCGGACTGGCGGCGGTTCAGTTCGATGCCGCCGTCGAATTCGCGGCGGTCGAAGAAGCCATGCACGCGCCAGTTCCACGGCGAGAGCTGCCGCTCGACGCCGTCCACCGAGCCGCTGGCGACGTGGTGAAGCTTCGCCACGGCGAAGCTGCTGGTGCCGGCGGCGTGCGTCAGCGCATAGCGCATCTGGTAGGTCGCGGAGCTGCCGAGCCGGTCGCGATACCACGGGGAGATCGTGAACGTGCGGACGTTGGCGGTGTTGGTGAACGAAGCGGCGGGGTCGATGGTGATCGGGCCTGCCGCCGACGCGCTGATCGTTCCCATGTAGCCGGACAGGTCGAGCCAGAGCCGGTCGTCGACCAGCGCGAACGAGCCGGTCGCGTTCAGCGCGTGCCGGAAGAAGTTGGTGTCGCCGTCGCGCACCCGCCAGAAGTTGCGCAACTGGTAGAAGACGTTGTAGCTCGCGCGCGGGGCGAACGACTGCGCGGTGATGTACGGCGATGCCTCGACGACGACGTCGCTGCTGCGGTTGCCGTCGGACAGCAGGACGTTGTCGCTGTAGGTGGCCGACGCGCGGATGCCCGGCGTGAGGATCGGGCGCTCGATCGGCAGCGTGATGCCGGTGCCCTGGGCCGCGGCCGCGCCGACCCAGAGGCCGGCGATCGCGCCGGCCAGGACCGTGATCGCGGGCGCGCTAGGCTGCCCCGTACCCGTAACCCTGGTAATAGCCGCTGGTTTCAATCTTGTCCGCCTTGTTCAGGACCAGCCCGATGATCTCGTTGGACTCGATGGTCGACAGCGCCTGGGTGACCGCATCGCGCGGGGTCTTGCCGGCTTCGACGACCATCACGATCTGCCCCATGTACGACGCCAGGACCCGAGCCTCGGTCGTGACCAGCAGCGGCGGCGAGTCGAAGATGACGATGCGGTCGGGATATCGCTCGGTGAGCTGCCCGAGCAGCCGTCCCATCGCCTCGCTCGCCAGCAGTTCCGTCGCGTGCTCGTGGCGTCGCCCCGCGGGCAGGATGGACAGTGTATCGATATTGGTCGGCAGCACCAATCGGGACAGGTCGGGGGCCCCGTCGACCAGCCAGTCCATCAGCCCCGCCTGGGCGTCGAACCCCAGCTCGCGGGGAATCGACGGCCGCGCGACGTCGGCGTCGACCAGGATGACGCCGTGGTCGCGCTCGGCGGCGATGCTGAGCGCCAGGTTCACCGCGCAGAAGCTCTTGCCCTCGCCGGGGAAGGCGCTGGTGACCATGATGCGCTTGCCGTTGCGGGCGGCGGGCTGCCCGTTGCGTCCGAACGCGTTGGCCAGCAGCGGGCGCTTGATGATGCGGAATTCGTGGGCGGTGGGGGTGGGCGTGCCGCTCGGCACGACCATGCCGCGCGCGCGCAGCGCCTCGAGGTGGATGCGTACCGGCTCGACGGCCCCTGCGCCCGAGATGGCCTGGGCGGCGGCGTGGGCCGCGGGATGCGGCCGCGCCTGCGCCGACGGCTGCCCGCGGGCGGGCTCGTCGGCGTGCTGGGGTGCGACGACCACCGGCTCGGCGGCCATCCGGTCGGCCAGGGCCTCGATCGTGGTCTTGCGATCGGTGCCGTTGCGCGGCGTCGAGGCCGCGGGCTCGGCGCCGCCCGGGGGATCGGTGTCGCCCTGCGTGAGGCGGGCTACCGCGCGTTCGATCAGACTCATGGGACCCCTTACTTCACAAGCGGCTTGAGCGCGTAGAACGCGATGGCGGCGCCGAACAACAGGAGATAGCCTGCGGTGGACGCGGAGAAGGCGACCACGCCCATCCTGCGCCGGGCGCGCTCGGCAGCCGTGGCGATGTACGAGACGCCGCCCAGCAGCGGCAGCCCGGTGTCGTGCGCCAGGCTGCGCAGGTCGAGGAAGGTCGGCTTGAGCTGGTCGCGGGCGAAGGCCACGCCGATGCCGGCGGCCAGCGAGACGAGCAGCACGCCGGCCAGCAGCACCGGGCGGTTCGGCCCGATGGGCGACGGGTCGACGCGCGGCGGGTCGACCACGCGGAAGTCGCCGATGCCGGCCGACGCGTCCAGGTCGCCCGACATCTGCGCCGACTCGCGGCGCGCCAGCAGCTTGTCGTAGTTCTCCTTGTTGACCGCGTAGTCGCGGTTCAGCTGCGTGTACTCCGCCTCGATGCGGGGGACGGCCTGCGCCATCTGCTGCGCCTCGCGCAGCCGGCTCTCGAACTCGGCCACCTTGGTGCGCTGCGCGGCGACCTGCGCCTCGGCGTCGGCCAGCGCAATGCGCAGCTCGCGGAACACCGGGTTGACGATGGTGGTCGTGCGTCCGCCGGCGCCGCCTTCCGCCTTGGGCTTGCGCGCCTTGGCCTGCTGGGCCTCCAGTTCGGCGAGCACGCGCTTGGTCGCGATCACGTCGGGGTGGGAGGCGGTGTAGCGGAGCTGGAGCTCGTCCAGCCGCTTGCGCTGCGCCTCGACGCGCGCGTCGAATTCGGTGGGTTCGTCCGGAACGTACCCGGTCGGGCCGCCGACGACGATTTCCGGCGGGCCGGCCACGAGCGGCGCCTCGCCGGTGAGCTGGCGGCGCAACTCGTCGCGCGAGTTCTCGGTCTGCCGCAGTTCGAGCCGCGCCTCGCGCAGCTTCGATTCCATCTCGGCCACCTGGGTCAGGTAATTGCGCTCGAGGCCCGGCATCAGGCGCATGTTGCGGATCTTGAAGTCCTTCAGCGCGTTCTCGGCGTCGAGCAGCTTCTTCTCGTAGGACTTGATCTGCTCGTCGATGAACTTCTGGGCCTGCTCGGTGTCGCGCCGCTTCGTGCCCAGGCTGGACTCGACGAAGATGTTCAGCAGCGACTGCACCACGTTGCGCGCCGTTCCGGGCTGGTCGCTGACGTAGCTGATCGTGAAGAGGTTGTTCGCGCCCGACACGGCGCCGAAGCGGATGTCGCGCATCAGCCTGTCGACGATCAGGTCGCGTTCGGCGTTGGTCTGGGCGCGAAGATCGAGGTCGGCCGCCCGCGCCACGCGCTCGGCGTTCGGGCGGTTGACGACGGTGCGCGCCATCATGCCGACGACCTCGTTCACGTTGGGCTCGACCGCCAGTCCGCTGAGCAGCGGCTTCAGGATCGTCTGCGTGTCGACGAAGACGCGCGCGGTCGCCTGGTACTGGTTGGGCATCCGCCAGACGGCGACGGCGCCCACGGCGCCCACCACCAGCGCGATGACCAGCGCGCTCCAGCGGTAGAACCAGATACCGCGGAGGATCGACTTCAGGTAGGCAATCGTTTCGAGCATGTTCGCTGCGCCGGCCTCAGAACCAGCTCTCCGGGATGATGATCACGTCGCCCGGCAGCACCTGTACGTTGGCGCCGACGTCGCCGCGCTTGATCAGGTCGGCCAGGCGCACGTTGTACGCCTTGTTGTTCTCGGCCGCGCGGATCAGCACGGCCCGGTTGCCCGCGGCGAAGTCGGTGAGGCCGCCGACCGAGATCATCACGTCGAGCAGCGTCATGTTCTGCCGGTAGGGCAGCGTGGCCGGCTTGACCGCCTGGCCGAGGACGCGCACCTGCTCGGAGTTGCCGCCGCCGAAGTTCTGCACGACCACCGTCACGACGGGATCCTGCAGGTACTTCTTCAGCGCCGTCTCGATTTCGCGCGCCAGTTCGCTCGGGTTCTTGCCCTGCGCGACCATGTCCTCGACCAGCGGGGTGGTGATGCGGCCGTCGGGGCGCACCGGCACCGAGGTCGAGAGCTCGGGGTTGCGCCAGACGACGATGTTCAGCGTGTCGCCGGGACCGATGATGTACTTGTAGTCGGGCTGGGCAGCCTTGACGGGTGCCGGGGGGTTGCTGGAGGCACAGCCGGCTACGATGACCGCGGCCAGCAGCGCGACGAGAATGCGAAACATCGGGAGGGCTCCTGTCGTTCCGGTTCAGGCGAGTATTCAAGCTTATTGCGACTTCGGGCCCCGGGTCGGGCCGTTCGTCGGACTTGTCAAGATTGCAACGCAGTGGCGCCCGATGCGAGGAAATTTTTCACTTGGTGAAAGCCGGGCGTTCGCCGACGAGGGCGGTCTTGGGCCGCTCCTGCATCCAGGGCGAGGGGCCGACGAGCCGCGCGTCGTACGGGTGGCTGTCGCGCGGATAGAGGGCGCGAATCCGCTGCACGTACGCCAGCGTCTCTCCGTAGGGCGGCACGCCCCGGTAGCGGTCCACGGCTCCCTCGCCTGCGTTGTAGCCGGCCAGCGCGAGCACGACGTCACCGCGGAAGTACGACAGCAGCCAGCGCAGGTAGCTCATGCCTCCGCGCAGGTTCTCGACCGGATCGAGGACATCGCGCACGGCGAAGCGCTCGGCCGTCTCCGGAATGAGCTGCATCAGGCCCTGGGCGTTCTTCGGGGAGCGCGCCAGCGGATCGAAGTTCGATTCGGTGCGCATCACCGCGAACACCAGTCGGGGATCGAGCCGGTATTCACGTGCCATCGCGATGACGGTCTGGACCAGCTTGCGGCGGTCGATCGACGCGGGCGCGGCGCGGAACTCGGCCGGCTGGTCGACCACCGGCGTCGGGCCGGCGTCTGCACGGGCGTCGGCATCGGTCGCGACCTGGACCGGTGCGCGCAGGCAATCGGGGACCTTCTCGCCGTCGCCGTGGATCAGCTGTGCCAGGCGCGCGCCCATCTCGCTTCCGGCTGCGGCGGCGCGACGGAACAGCGTGTTGGCGATCGAGTCGTCGCGGGGCAGACCGCGCCCGTTCGCGTACATCCAACCCATTCGCAGCAATGCATCGGGGTAGTCGAGCCGCGCCGCCGCACAGTACAAGGCCTGCGCCTTGGCGTAGTCGCGGGTCATGCCTTCGGCGTGCTCGTAGCGGATGGCCGATTCGACGAGTTCGCGCGCCCGCGCGGCGATCGCCTGGTCGGCGGCGCCGCGCGCAGGGGCCTGCGGAGACGCCGGGTCGGGTCGCGGCGCATCGGCGCCGGCACCGGCATCGGCGCCGGCCGGCAGCGCGTCGGCGAACGCCACGGCATCGGCGCCGAGGGCCGGGAGGGCGCACCCGAGCGCGCCCACCGCCACGCACGCGGCGACGAACGCGGGCGTCGAGATCGGGCGGAAAAATGCGGGGAGTGCCAGGCGGCAGCGGGGGTACATCGGGAGTCCTGAACTGGCGAACGCGTATTGTAAGATCGCCGCCTCGAAGGGCAATGAATTAATTCCTCGTGCCCCGCGTCGCGCGCCCCTAAAGTGCGGGTCTCCCACACACCGGAATTCGGCTTCAAACCATGAGCATCGTTGCTGTTGTCGGCCTCGGCTACGTCGGCCTCCCGCTGGCCGTGGAATTCGGCAAGGTTCTCGAGACCATCGGGTACGACCTGTCGGCCGCGAAGATCGACCATTTCCGCCGCCACGAAGACCCCACCGGTGAAGTTTCGCGCGAGCAGTTCGAGGCCGCGAAGCGACTCACGGTCACCAGCGACCCGAAGGACCTGGCGCGTGCCGACTTCCTGATCGTCGCGGTGCCGACGCCGGTCGACGCGGGCCACAATCCCGACTTCTTCCCTCTGGTATCGGCCAGCGAGACCTGCGGTCGCCACATGAAGCGCGGCGCGACCGTGGTCTACGAATCGACCGTCTACCCCGGGGCGACCGAGGAGGTGTGCATCCCGGTGCTCGAGAAGCACTCGGGGATGAAGTGGCTGAAGGACTTCCACGTCGGGTACTCGCCCGAGCGGATCAACCCCGGCGACAAGGAGCACACGCTGCCGCGGATCGTGAAGGTCGTCTCCGGCGACGATGCCGCGACGCTCGACGCGGTCGCCGCGCTGTACGGCGCGGTGATCAAGGCCGGCGTGCACAAGGCCAGCAGCATCAAGGTCGCCGAAGCAGCCAAGGTCATCGAGAACACGCAGCGCGACCTGAACATCGCGCTGGTCAACGAGTTGGCGATGATCTTCGACCGCATCGGCATCGACACGCTCGAGGTGCTGAAGGCCGCCGGCACGAAGTGGAACTTCCTTCCGTTCCGCCCGGGGCTGGTCGGCGGCCACTGCATCGGCGTCGACCCGTACTACCTGACCCACAAGGCCGAGATGCTCGGCTACCACCCGCAGGTGATCCTCGCGGGCCGGCGCATCAATGACGGCATGGGCGCGTACATCGCGCAACGCACGGTCAAGGAGATGATCGCCGCGGGGTTCCAGGTCAAGGACGCGCCGGTGATCGTGCTCGGACTGACGTTCAAGGAAGACGTGCCCGACCTTCGCAACTCGAAGGTGATCGACGTCGTGCGCGAGCTCGAGAGCTACGGCGCGAAGGTCTACATCCACGACCCGGTCGCAGAGGCCGACGAAGCCAGGCACGAGTACGGCGTGTCGCTCACGTCCTGGGACGAGTTGCCCAGGGCCACGGCGATCGTCGCCGCGGTGTCGCATGCGAAATACCGCGAGCTCGGGCTGCAGGCGCTCGCCGCCAAGGGCGAGCGCGGCGCGGTGTTCACCGACGTCAAGTCGGCCTTCGATCCGGCGGCAGTGGCCGCCGCGGGGCTTCGGCTCTGGCGCCTCTGAGCGCGCCGGCGAACCTCATGTCCGCAAACGCGCCTGCCGGCACCCCCTTGACCGACGCGAACCTCGAACTGCTGCGCGGCGCGTCGCGCCGCTGGCTGGTGACCGGCGCGGCCGGCTTCATCGGCTCGAACCTGGTCGAGACGCTGCTGCGCGGCGGCCAGCAGGTGGTCGGGCTGGACAACTTTGCCACCGGCTTCCGCCGCAACCTCGACGAGGTGCGCCGGGCGGTGGGCGAGGCCGCATGGGCGCGGTTCCGCTTCGTCGAAGGTGACCTCTGCGACCAGGCTGCGTGCCGCGACGCGATGAGAGGGGCGGCCGGCGAGGGCGTCGACGTCGTGCTGCACCAGGCGGCGCTCGGATCGGTGCCCCGCTCGATCGAGCAACCGCTGCGTTCGTTCGAGGCCAACGTCGACGGCTTCGTGAAGCTGATCGACGCGGCGCGCAGCGCCGGCGTCAAGCGCTTCGTCTACGCGTCGTCGAGCTCGGTGTACGGCGATCACGAGGCGCTGCCGAAGGTCGAGGACCGTGTCGGCCGGGTGCTGTCGCCGTACGCGGCGACGAAGGCCGCCGACGAGCTGTTCGCCGACACGTGGGCGCGCGTCTACGGCATGACCTGCGTCGGGCTGCGCTATTTCAACGTGTTCGGACCGCGCCAGGACCCGGACGGCGCCTACGCGGCGGTGGTGCCGCGCTGGGTCGCGTCGCTGCTGTCGGGCGAGCCCGTATGGATCAACGGCGATGGTCTCACCAGTCGCGACTTCTGCTACGTGGCGAACGCGGTGCAGGCGAACCTTCGCGCTGGCCTGGTCGATTCGCTGCCGGCGCCGCACGAGGTGTTCAACGTCGCCGTCGGCGATCGCACGACGCTTCTCGAGCTGTTCGAGGCGATCCGCAAGGCCATGATCGCCGGCGATCCGGCGCTGGCCGGTCGGCTGGCAGGGGTCGCTCCGCAGTTGCGCGACTTTCGCGCCGGCGACGTGCGCCACTCGCTGGCCGACATCGGTCGCGCGCGCGCGCTGCTCGGCTACGCGCCGACGCACCGGATCGACGAAGGGCTGGCCGCTTCGATCGGCTGGTACGTCGGCTACGTCGGGAAGCGCTGAAGCGCCTCCCTCAGCACGCTACAGCCTGTCCTGCAGGGCACGCGCCGCATCGGCGGTCTTGCCGGTCGGCGCCGCCTTGAGCACTTCGTCGATCTGCGCCTTCGCGCCGGCCTTGTCGCCGGCGCCGGCCAGCGCCTCGGCCAGGTGCAGGCGCATCTGCGGGTCTTTCGGCGCCAGCTCGACCGCCTGGCGAAGCATGTCGATCCCCTTGCGATCGCCGCTCGCGTTCAGGATGACGCCGTAGGTGTCGAGGATCGCCGGCGACTTGGGCGACGCTTCCCAGGCGCGCCGTGCGTGGTCGAGCGCGCGCGGATCCTTCAACTCGTGCAGCGCCCACGCCGCGTTGTTCAGCGCGAGCGCGTTCTTCGGCTCCTTCTCCAGGACGACCGCGTACTGCTCGAATGCCTGCTTCCAGTGCTGGCGCAACGTCTCGGATTCGCCGGCGTAGAGCCGCAGCGCCAGGTTGGCGGGCTCGCTGCGGATCCAGTCGCGCAGGAACCTGTCTGCGTCGTCGTCGCGCTTGGCGGCGCGCAGCGCGCGGTGCAGCTTGAAGCCGGTCGGCATCGTGCGCTGCTGTGCGAACGCCGCGCGGTAGCGTTCGCTGGCGTCGCCCCACTTGCCGTCGGCCGCGAACAGATCGCCCTCGAGGATCGTGCCGGGCACCTTCAGCTTGTCGCCTGCCTTCATCCGGGTGGCGATGCGCATTGCCTCGTCCTTCTTGCCCTGCTGGTACAGGACCATCGCGATGCCGATCTGGGGCTCGGCCGCGTCGGGCGAGATCTGCGCCGCCTTGCGGAAGCTCGCCAGCGCGGCGTCGCGCTCGCCGTTGGCGAGTTGTGTCTCGCCGATGCGGAACTGCGCGGCACCGGCCTTGGGGTTGACGCGCAACAGCTTCTCCCAGGTGCTGATCGCCTGCGCGCGCTGGTCCGAGCGCACGAACGCCATGGCGAGAAGGTCCAGCACCTGCGTGTTCTCGGGATTGCGGTTGGCCGCCTCCTGCAGCATCGGGATCGCGTCTTTCGGCGCGTTGGTGTCGATCAGGTAGCGGGCGGTGGCGAGGATCGGCAGCACGGCGTCGGGATTGGCCTCGCGCGCCTTCTTCAGTTCGTCGAGCACCTGTTCGCGAGGGCCACCGGTGCGCGCGGTCAGCGTCGCGATCGCCACGGCGGCCTGCGAGTTCTTCGGGTCTTTCGCGAGGATCGCCTGGTAACGCTGGCGTGCGTCGCCCGGCCGGTTCTCGCGCAGGTCGAAGGCGGCCAGGCTGGCCGCGGCGGGGAAGTAGGTCGGATCGAGCGTCAACGCCTTCTCGTAGGCAGCCCTGGCGCCCTTGAGGTCGCCCTTGGCCGCCAGCACCGAACCGCGCAGCCCGGGCGGCATCGGACTCCTGGGTGCCTTCTGCTCCATGCGCGCCACGGCGGCCAGCGCCTTGTCGTACTGGCGCTCGCGCACCTGCGCCATCACCAGCGCGACGTCGGCCTGCAGGTTGGTCGAGTCGAGTTCGACTGCCTGCTCGAGTTCGCCGATGCCGCGTTCGCTTTCGCCGCGCGCCAAGTGCGACAGCGCCAGCCCGGTCTTCGAGCGTGCGTCCTCGGGGTTGATCTTCGAGGCGCGCTCGAAGTAGCCGGCCGCCACCGCAGGCTCGTTGAGCTTCAGCGACGCTTCGCCGGCGATCGACAGCAGGACCGGGTCGGGCGGCGTGCGCTCGAGCGCCGGTCGCACCGCCTCCAGCGCGCGATCGGGCGCTTTCATCCGCAGGTAGGTGGCGCCGAGCAGGCGATAGCCGATCGGATCGTTCGGCGCGCGCTCGACCATCATCCGCGAATAGCGCTCGGCCTGCTCGAGCGCGTTCAGCGACAGGTTCAGGCCGGCGGCCAGGCTGATCGCCGGCAGGTAGTCGGGCGCCAGGCGCAGCGCCTCCTGGACCGCCTCGCGCGCCGGCGCGAGCTTGTTCTCGCGCGCGTCGACCGCGGCGCGCAGGTAGTGCGTGCCCGGCGCCGACGGAGCGAGCTTGCGCAGTTCGTCGAGCCGCCGGTGCGCCAGCGGCAGGTCGTTCAGTTCGAGCGCGAGCGCCACGATCTTGGCGCGGGTTTCGAGGTCGTACGGGGACCGGTCGGCGACCTTCTCGTAGAGCGTGCGCGCCGCCTCGGGCTTGCGGTCGGCCGCCTCGAGGTCGCCCTTGAGCAGCAGCGCATCGACGGATTCGGGATTGCGCTGCAGGATGGCGTCGACCGCCGCACGGGCGCCCGGCCGATCGGTGAGGGCCTTGATGCTCGCGGCACCGACCAGCGCGGGCGCGTAGTCGGCCTTCGCGGCGAGTGCCGCCGCGAAGGTCTTGCCTGCGTCGTTGGTCTGCGCGAGGCGGACCTGCGCGCGGCCCATCGTCGTGAGCGCCTGCGCCTGCGCGGCCGGGTCGCCGAGCGCGATTCCCCGTGCTTCGGCCACCACTTCCTTGTACTGGCCCGTCCGGTACAGCGCGTCGAGCAGCGGCGGCATCACCTTGTCGCGGTCGAAGCCGAGGTCGCGTGCACGTCGATACTCCTTTTCGGCCGAGCGTGGGTCGTTGGCCGCGGAGTAGAGCCCGGCCAGCAGGAATCGCGCCTCGGCGTTCTTCTCGTCCTGCTGCAGCAGGTTCTTCAGGTGGATCTCGGCGGCCTTCGGGTCGGAGGCCGCGATCGACGCCTGGGCCTTGGCCAGCAGCGCCTCGGGCTTCTCGGTGCCCGAACACGCGCCGAAGGCCGCGACGACGAGCGTCGCGGCAACGGTGCGCGCAATCGGCTTCGTGATTCTCATCGGATCGACTCCATGGATGTGGGAGCGGCCTCGCTCAGCGCAGCCCGAAGCGGTTCAGCAGGTCGTACAGCGTCGGCCGACTGATGCCCAGCAGGTCGGCGGCGCGCGCGACGTTGCCGTCGACGTAGGCCATGACCTTGAGCACCGCCTGGCGTTCGGCTTCCTCGCGCGCCTGGCGCAGGTTGAACAGCATCGGCTGCTCGTCGCCGGCCTCGAGGCCGAGGTCTTCGGCCCGGATCGCCGCGCCGTCGGCCATGATGACGGCGCGCTTGATGCAGTTCTCGAGTTCGCGCACGTTGCCGGGCCAGCGGTGGCGGGCGATCGCGTCGAGCGCATCCTCGCCCAGCACGAGCCGGTCGCGCCCGTTCTGCTTGGCGAAGCGCTGCGCGAACGAGTGCGCGAGCAGCGCGGCGTCGCCGGCGCGCTCGCGCAGGGGCGGGATCGTGATCACGATCTCGCTCAGGCGGTAGAAGAGGTCTTCACGGAAGGTGCCCTGCGCGATCAGCTCCCGCAGGTTGCGGTGCGTCGCGCAGACCACGCGAACGTCGACGCCGATCTCGCTGCGCCCGCCGATGCGCTCGATCTTGCGCTCCTGCAGGAAGCGCAGCAGCTTGGACTGCAGAGGCAGCGGGAGGTCGCCGATCTCGTCGAGGAACAGCGTCCCGCCGTCGGCGACTTCGATCTTGCCGGGGGTCTGCTTGACCGCACCGGTGAAAGCGCCTTTCTCGTGGCCGAACAGCTCGGATTCGAGCAGGGCCTCCGGAATGGCCGCGCAGTTGATCGCGACGAAGCGCTTGCCGCTGCGCGGCGAGAGCTGATGGAGCGCGCGCGCGAGCACTTCCTTGCCGGTGCCCGACTCGCCGAGCAGCAGCACCGTGGCCGAGGTCGGCGCGAGCCGCTCGACCTGGCGACAGATCTTGAGCATGCCCGGGTCGCGCGTGAGCAGGCCGTCGAGCGGCATCTCGCCGGTCTGGCGCGCGTGCAGCTCGCGGTTCTCGCGCTCGAGGTCGGCGAGCCGGAACGCCCGGTCGATGACCGTGTTGAGCATCTCGGCCTCGAACGGCTTGGCGAAGAAGTCGTAGGCGCCCATGCCCACCGCCTTCAGCGCGTTGCCGCGGTCGTTCTGCCCCGTCAGCACGATCACCTTCGTGGCGGGCGCGAACGCCAGGATCTCCTGCAGCGCCGCGAAGCCCTCGGAGGTGCCGTCCGCATCCGGGGGCAGGCCGAGGTCGAGCGTGACCACCGCCGGTTCGTGGCGCCGCAGCGTGGCCATCGCGGTGTCGCGGTCGCCCGCGAACATCAGGTTGAAGCGGTCGAACGACCAGCGCATCTGTTTCTGCAGGCCGATGTCGTCTTCGACCATCAGCAGCAGGGGCCGCTCGTCAGCCATTCACGCCCCCCGATTCCTGCGGCCGATCGCCGCCCGTCAGCGGGAGGCGGATCGTGAACACCGTGCCCGCACCCTCGCGGCTGCGCACGTCCAGCGATCCCCCGAGTTCGCGCACGTATTCGCGGCTCTCGAAGGTACCGATGCCCATTCCGTGCGCCTTCGTCGACACGAAGGGCCGGAACAGCCGGCTGCGCATGAAATCCTCGCTCATTCCCTTCCCGTTGTCCTCGACCTCGATCAGCGCCTGCGCGCCGTCGCGACGCGCCCGCACCCGAATCATGCCCGATGGGCCGGTCGCCTCGGCGGCATTCTGGATCAGATGGCCGATCACCCGCTCCAGCCGGTCGCGGTGCGCGAGCACCGACGCCTGCGCAACCGACTCGTCGACCGCCACCTCGGGCTCGGGGCGCACGCCGCGCCGGGCCGCGACGGCTCCTGCGAGTGCGCCGGCGACCGGCACCTGCGCCGGCTGCTCGACGGGGCGTGCGCCGGCCCGCAATTGCAGCAGCAGGCCCTGCATCCGTTCCATGACGTTTTCCACCGTGGCGAGCATGTCGGCCTGGAACTCCGGATTGTCGCGGTGGCGTTGCGCGTTGCGGGTCATCAGGCCGAGCTGCGCGACCAGGTTCTTCAGGTCGTGCACGACGAAGGCAGACATCCGGTTGAACGACTCGAACTGGCGCGCCTGCACCAGTTCCTCGACGGCGCGCTGAACGCCGACGTAGCTGGCAGCCTGGCGCGCGCCGGTCTTCAGCAGGTCGCGAACTTCCCAGTCGAGCGGCAGCGGCGCCAGCGGGCGCTCGAGCACGACGAAGCCGAGCAGTTCGTGCCCGAGCAGCAGCGGAACGATCAGCCAGGCCGTATCCTGCGCCTGCAGGCCGGCGGGCAGCGCGAGGCCGTCGTAGCGCTCCGGGTGCGCCCACCACTCGGCGATCTCGATCACCCACTCGCGCTCCCTCAGGAACGCGATCAGCGGCTCGCCGGCGTCGACCATCGGCCGCGGGCCGCGATAGCTCGCGGCGGCCGCACAGGCGAATGCGTCGCCCTCGCGCAGCCAGATGGCTCCGCCGGGGCTCTCCACGGGTTGGGCCAGCGCGCGGATCACGCGGTGAGGCAGGTCGGGTCCGTCGCCGGGCGCATCGGCCTCGGTCAGCGTGCGCGTGAGCCGCAGCCACTCGTCCCGGTAGTCGAAGCGATACGAGAAGAAGTGCTTGGAGAGGAACACCCGGAGCCGCGCGCGGATCACCCCCGAGGCCAGCGCCACGACCAGGCCGAGCAGTGCGACGAAGACGATGACCGTCTGGGCGACGGCGCCCCATTCGCCGCCGAAGTAGCGGACGTAGTAGCCGCCCGCGGCCACCAGCACCAGGTAGGCGCCGGCGACGAACAGCGCCGCCGAGTGGAACACCGCCTGGCGCGACACGGCTATGTCGAGCTTCCACTGCGGATTGCGGGCGGCGGCAATCGCCATCAGCGGCACCAGCAGCGCGTTGCCGAAGCCTCGCGCGACCCACCAGGCGGCGTTCATCCGCGCGTACAGCATCGCGTCGCTGTACATCAGCAAGTCGAATCCGAACATCGCCGCGAGTGCGATCGCCATGAACTTCAGCGCCCAGCGCCGCGTGTGCGGCGTGTTCCGGTAGGCCTGTTCGAGGCACACCAGGCCGGCCACCGCCATCACGGTGTTCGTCGTGTAGACGAGCACGGGATCGACGTGGACGAAGTCGACGGCGAGCGAGGCCGTGGCCAGCGCCGCGACGACCACCGTGGCCGTCCTGCGGCCGCGCTCCACCGGGTCGTCGGCGCCGGGGGCGGCGCGGCCGGACGGAATGAGCCACAGCAACAGGACGATCCACGCGACGCTGCGGACCTCCTCGAGGACGCTGGCCGCGAGGATCGCCGGTCTGATCGGCACCATGGCCAGCGCGAACGACGCGGCCCACGCGACCTGGACGCCGACCGCTGCCAGCAGCAGGCGACCGGTGCGGTCGCCGGCCGTGCGGCGCGCGGTGAGCAGGCCGGCGAGCGCCAGCCACGCAAGCCCAGCCGCCGCGAATCCGAGGATTCCCAGCGATCGCGCGTCCATCGACGCTTACCGGGCTCCCTTGCCCAGCAGCACGACCTGGACAGTGTCGATCAGGATGAGCAGATCGAGGAACAGCGAATGGTTCTTGACGTAGTAGAGATCGTACTGCAGCTTGGCGAGCGAGTCCTCGACCGAGGCGCCATACGGATAGCGCACCTGCGACCAGCCGGTCACGCCCGGTTTCACGCTGTGGCGCACGTCGTAGTACGGAATGTCCTCGAGCAGGTGGCGAACGAAGAACGGCCGCTCGGGGCGCGGCCCGACGAAGCTCATGTCACCACGCAGCACGTTGAAGAGCTGCGGCAGCTCGTCGATGCGGGTGCGCCGCAGGAAGCGGCCCACGGGCGTGATCCGCGCGTCGTTCTGGCCGGCCCAGCGCGGCTGGCCGTCCTTCTCGGCGTCCTGGACCATCGTGCGCAGCTTCAGGATCATGAACGGCACGCCGCCTTGCCCGACGCGCTCCTGGCGGTAGAAGATCGGCCTGCCGCTCTCGAGGACGATCGCCAGCATCGCCAGCGCCAGAACGGGCAGCGCGAGGATGAGCAGCGACAGGCTGGCCAGGACGTCGAACGAGCGCTTGATCATGTCGCGCAACAGCCCCTGGTCGAAGCCGCGGCTGAAGATCAGCCAGCTGGCGCGCAGGTTGTCGATCTTCAGCACGCCCAGCTCGCGCTCGTAGAAGGAGGTGAGGTCCATCACCTTCACGCCCTTGAGCTTGCAGTCGAGCAGATGGCGCAGCGGCAGCACGCCGCCGCGTCGCTCGCGCAGCGCGAGCACGATCTCGGAGACGCGCAGGTCATTGACGGTGCGCAGCAGCTGCTCATGATTGAAGCGGCGCTCGCCCTCGGGGGAATCACGGTCGGCGATGACCGGATAGAGGCCCGCGTACTGGATCGAGCGGCCGCGTCCGGCCTCGTGCAGGAAGCGGATGGCTTCCTCGGCCTCGCCGCCGTTGCCGAGCACCAGCACCCGGCGCTTCGGCAACCCGATGTCGGTGACCCGGAAGAACATGACCCGGATCGCCAGCACGCCGGCCACCGCGAACACCGACGTCACCGCGAACACGCCGCGCCCGACGTAGGTGTCGGGGAACAGGTAGAACACGACGCTCATCACCATCAGCGAGAGGCCATAGGCGACGACCAGTCTCTGCATCGTGACGCGGAACGGCTCGGCCTGCGACTGGTACAGGCCCAGGCCCGTCATCATCAGCAGCATGACGACGGTGAACAGCCCCGCCTGCAGCAGCGGCAGCGGTACGGCCTGGTTCAGGAAACGGATCTCGAAGCCGAGAACCATCGCCTGGAACAGCACCATCGTCTCGAGCAGCGTCAGCAGCAGGACGCGCAGCGAGAGGTAGTGGTTGAAGATGCGGATCATGTATTGCCTTGGGGCCGTTCGGGTCTGTCGCACGCTCCATGCTGCTGCGGCGATCGTGTGGGTGTTATGACATTCCTCACGATGCGCTCCGCCTGTTGCGCCTGCGACGCGCCGGCCCGCCGGAACGTGCAAGGATAGGCGAGTCCGGCCTTGCGTGCACCCCCCGGATCGTGCTCACCGCGATCGCTGCGCGCGATCCGCCGGATCCGGATACGGCGCAGCGTGGGCTGTCAAGGGATCCTGACCAAAGTAGTCGCGAAAGAGTGCATACAGGGCCGGGTAGGCGTCGTGCAGCGCGGCCGGGTCGGTGAAGAAGATTTCGGTGGCGACCGCGAAGAATTCGCCCGGGTCGGTCGCGGCGTAGGGGTCCAGCGGCAGCCGCTCGTACCACGCGTCGGCCGCCGGCGATTCCGGGTCGACGTGGCGCGGGATGGCGGCCTCGACCTCGTCGAGTCTCGTGCAGAAGTCTTCGTAGGCCTCGGTCATCGTGCGCGTCCAGCGGGGGCGCATCGCACCGGGCAGCGGCGGAGCGCCGTCGGGCGCCCCGTCGAGCATGTCGAGCTTGTGGACGAATTCGTGGATGACGACGTTGTAGCCGACGTGGCCGGCGGCCGGATCGGCGTCGGGCCAGGACAGGACCACCGGACCGCCTTCCATCGCTTCGCCTGCCAGTTCGTCGTCGTATTCGTGGACGACGCCGATCTCGTCGACCTGCCGTCTTGGCGCCACGAAGCGGTCCGGATAGACGACGATCTCGACGAAATCGCGGTACGCGGACAAGCCGAGGTGCAGCGCAGGCAGGCAGGCCTGGACCGCGATGCCGATCCGCACGTCGTCGTCGACCTCGAAGCCGGCGGCGCCGCTGAACTGCTTGGCGCAGAGGAACGCCTCGCACCGGGTCTTCAGGAGGTTGCGCTCGTCTTCGTCGAGGTGACGCAGGAACGGCAGGTCGCCGGCGATTCGCCGCCAGTGCGCCGCGTCGATCGGTGAGTTTCGTGACAGGCCCAGCAGTTTTCGCAGCATGTCGGGGCAGGAATGCTTCGGAGGGCGCCGCGTGCCTGCCTATAATCGGACGGACACAGCGGATCGATCAAGCGCGAGGCAACGACGATGGGCACGCAGCCGGTCGCGGTCGGCGAGTCGGGGGCGGAGCTTAGCACCACGCCGGGCGACCTGACGCAGCGGGCGCTGGCCTGGGCGGCCGACCGCGCGGGCGAGGCGCGCGGGCGCAGCGGCGAGCGCTATCTCGACCACGCGCGCGCGACGATCGCGATCCTGCGCGAGTTGGGGGTCGACGAGGCAGTGCTGGCGGCGGCGGCGCTGATTTCCCCGCCCGACCGGCTGCCGCTGCGCGAGATCGGGGCCGCGTTCGGTGACGAAGTCGAGCGGCTGGTCGACAGCATGCGGCAGATCCAGCGGCTTCGGGAACTGCACTCCGTGGTTGGAGCTGCCGCGCAGGGACAGGCCGAGACGCTGCGCCGGATGCTGCTGGCGATGGCCGCGGACATCCGGGTCGTGCTGCTGCGCCTCGCCTCGCGACTGCACACGCTGCGCCACCACGCCGCGCAGCGGCGTCCCCCCGACGCGGCAATCGCCCGCGAGACGCTCGAGGTGCTCGCGCCGCTGGCCAACCGGCTCGGCCTGTGGCAGCTCAAGTGGGAGCTCGAGGACCTGGCGTTCCGGTTCCTCGACCCGGACACCTACCGCGAACTGGCCCGCCAGCTCGAGGAGCGACGTGCCGAGCGGGAGGCCTTCGTGGACGCGGCGATGCGGCGGCTGCGCGACGAGCTCGCCGCAGCCGGGCTGCGCGCCGAGGTCAGCGGCCGGCCGAAGCACCTGTACAGCATCTACAGCAAGATGCGCAGCAAGCGGCGCGCGCTCGACGAGATCAGCGACCTGCGCGCGTTGCGGGTGATCGTCGACACGGTCGCGCAGTGCTATGCCGCGCTGGGCATCGTCCACTCGATCTGGACACAGGTGCCGCAGGAGTTCGACGACTACATCGCACGGCCCAAGCCGAACGGCTATCGTTCGCTGCACACGGTGGTGCTGGCCGACGACGGCCGGCCGCTCGAGGTGCAGATCCGCACCGCCGAGATGCACCGCTTCGCCGAGTACGGCGTGGCTTCGCACTGGCGCTACAAGGAGCGCGCCGTGGGCGCACCGGCGCGCGGGGCGCGGGCGGCCGAAGCAGGGCAGGACGAGCGCATTGCCTGGATGCGCCAGCTGCTGGCGTGGCAGCGCGAGGTCGGGCAGGCGCTGGGCAGCGCCCGGGCGGCGGGCGAGGCGGGCGCTGCGGGCCAGCCGTCGGCGCAGCCGATGCTCGACGACCGCATCTACGTGCTGACGCCGCAGGCGCGGGTGATCGAGCTTCCGGCTGGCGCCACGCCGATCGATGTCGCCTATCACGTGCACACCAGCCTCGGGCACCGCTGCCGCGGCGCGCGCGTCGATGGCCACATCGTGCCGCTGAACACGCCGCTGCAGAGCGGGCAGACGGTCGAGATCATCGCGGCCAAGGAGACCGGGCACGAGGGGCCGTCGCGCGACTGGCTCAATCCGCAGCTCGGTTACGTGCGCAGCCCCAGGACGCGAAACAAGGTGCGCCAGTGGTTCAACGCGCTGGAGCTCGAGCGCGCCACCGCGGCCGGGCGCGAGCGGGTCGAGCGGGTGTTGCAGCGTGAGGGGCGTACCGCCCTGGCGTTCGAGGAACTGGCCCGCCGGCTCGGTTTCGAGGCGGTGGGGCCGATGTTCGTCGCGGTCGCGCGCGACGAGATCGGGCCGCGGCAGCTCGAGGAGGCCGTCCGGGGGCCGGCGCCGGGCCCGGCGGCAGCGGGCGCGCCGGCCGCGGCCTCCGGCGAGCCGGCCGTGCTGGCGCCGCGCAGGCGCGCGCGCGAGGCGACAGGGCGCGGCGACGGCGTGCTGGTGGTCGGCATCGACTCGCTGATGACCCAGCTCGCCCGATGCTGCAGGCCGGTGCCGCCCGACGGCATCGTCGGCTTCGTGACCAAGGGCCACGGCGTCTCGGTGCATCGTGACGGCTGCCCGACGTTCGGCCGGATGGCCGATCGCGCCCCCGAACGGGTGATCGAGACGGCATGGGGGGAGGACGCCCTTCGCGGGGGCGACGCCCGGCTGCGGCGTTTTCCGGCCGACGTCGAGGTGCGGGCTGCGGACCGGCCCGGGCTTCTGCGTGACATTACCGAGGTGTTCGCGCGCGATCGGCTCAACGTGATCGCGGTGCAGACGCTGTCCCGGCAGCAGCTGGCGAGCATGCGCTTCACCGTGGAGGTGCCCGACGCGACCCAACTCGCGCGCACGCTCGCGGCAGTGCGCGACGTCAACGGCGTCATCCAGGCGCGCAGACGCTGAGCCAGGCGCGCAGACGCCAGGCCCGGTGCCCCGAGGCGCCAGGCCCGGTGCCGAGGCGCCGCGTCGCCGCCCGGTCAGCGCCCCGGCGGGCGCTGCGCCGACTTCGGGCGGAACGCCTTGCATACCGCCTCGTTGGTTTCGACGTACGGCGCGCCGATCAGGTCGAGGCAGTAGGGGATCGCGGCGAAGATGCCGTGGACCTTCGGGCGACCCTCGGCATCGCGCAGCCCTTCGAGCGTTTCGCGGATCGATTTCGGTTGGCCGGGGAGGTTGACGATCAGGCATGCCCCGCGAATGACCGCCACCTGGCGGGACAGGATCGCGGTCGGCACGAAGTTCAGGCTGATCTGGCGCATCTGCTCGCCGAAGCCCGGCATTTCGCGCTCGCCGACCGCCAGCGTTGCCTCCGGCGTGACGTCGCGCGGTGCCGGACCGGTGCCGCCGGTCGTCAGCACCAGGCTGCAGCCTTCGCGGTCGACGAGTTCGACGAGCGTGCGCTCGATCTCGGGGCGTTCGTCGGGGATCAGGCGCACGACCGGTTCCCACGGCGTGGCGAGCGCCGACGCGAGCCATTCCTGCAGGCCCGGGACGCCCTGGTCCTGGTACACGCCCTGCGACGCGCGGTCGCTGATCGACACGAGCCCGATCCGGATCGGGCGTGCGGGGTCGCTCATGGGAAGCTTCTCCTCGAGTGGCCGCGGGCTCAGCCGAGCCGGTCGCGAATCCTGCGGAACAATTCGCGGCAGGCGCGGCCCGCCGCACCGGACGCGAGCTCGTGGCGCGCGCGTGGCACCAGCGGCTCCACGCCGTCGCGGGTGTCCGGATACTGCTCGAGCCAGTTGCGAAGCACCTGGTCGTCGGCGAGCATCCGCTCGCGCCAGCGCTCGGCCGCGTGCAGCACGGCGGTGGCGACGCGATGCTCGCGGGTCTCGTCGGCCAGCGCCTTGCGCAGCGCGTCGGCGTCGATGTCGCGCATCAGGCGGCCGACGTACTGGAGCTGGCGCCTGCGGCCCTCATGCGCGCGAATCGAGCGGGCCATGCGCACGGCGTCGATCAGTTCGGGGGTGACGGGCAGGCGCTCGAGGCGGTCGTCGGCGAGCGACAGCAGGCTCTCGCCGAGCGCCTGCAGCGCGAGCATGTCGCGCTTGCGCTGCGATTTGCTGGGCTCCTCGGCGCTGACGGGATCTCGGGGGCGCGAACTCATGGCGTGGGGCGCGGACTGCGCTGCTATGATACCCGCCCGTCCACGGGCCGAAGCGATGCACCCACCAGAGAAGAGCCGAGCGATGTTCGAGTACGATCAGGCGCGATTGCGCGAGATCGCCCAGGCGGCGCTCGGCTTTGCGCGCGACTTCGGCGCCACCGGCGCTGCGGTCGACGTCTCCGAGAACAGCGGCCTGTCGGTGAACGTGCGCAAGGGGCGGATCGAGACGATCGAGCAGAACCGCGACAAGGGGCTCGGCGTCACCGTCTATTCCGGCCAGCGGATGGGCCACGCGAGCTCCACCGATTTCTCGGCCGCGGCGCTGCGCGAAACCGTGAACGCGGCGTGGCAGATCGCGCGCTTCACTGCCGAGGACCCGTGCGCGGGGCTGCCCGATCCGGACACGCTCGCCACCTCGCAGCCCGACCTGAAGGTCTTCCACGAGTGGCCGATCACGGTCGATGATGCGGTCGAGATCGCCAGGCGCGCCGAGCGCGCCGCGTTCGACACGTCGCCCGCGATCGCGAATTCGGAGGGCGCGTCGGTCACGGTGAGCCACGGCCACTTCGTCGCGGCCAACAGCCTGGGCTTCGCCGGCGGCTACCGCTACAGCCGCCACTCGATCGCCTGCGCGCCGATCGCCCGGCGGCGCGGCGAGATGCAGCGCGACGACTGGTATTCGTCGCACTGCAATCCGCAGCGACTGGCCGATCCCGAGGCGCTGGGCCGCTACGCGGCCGAACGGGCGCTCGCCCGGCTGGGCGCGCGCAGGCTGGCGACGCGGCGCGTGCCGGTGCTGTTCGAGGCGCCGCTGGCCTGCGGCCTGCTGGGGCACTTCGTCCAGGCCGCCAGTGGCGGCGCGCTGTACCGCAAGGCGAGCTTCCTGGTCGATTCGCTCGGCCAGGCGCTGTTTCCCGAGCACGTCGACATCGTCGAGGATCCGCACCTGATCGGCGAATCGGGCAGCACGCCGTTCGACAACGAAGGCGTGGGCACGCGCCGGCGAAACGTGGTCGAGGCAGGAGAACTGAAGGGTTACTTCCTGTCGACGTACTCCGCGCGCAAGCTGGGCATGCGCAGCACCGGTAACGCCGGCGGCTCGCACAACCTGTGGTTCGCGAGCCGGGCGACGCGGCGCGGCGACTCGTTCGGGAAGATGCTCGGGAAGCTGGGCACCGGCCTGCTGGTCACCGACCTGATGGGGCAGGGCGTCAACTACGTGACCGGCGATTACTCTCGGGGCGCGAGCGGCTTCTGGGTCGAGGGCGGGCAGATCCGCCACCCGGTGGAGGAGATCACGATCGCCGGCAACCTGCGGCAGATGTTCCGGGGCATCGTGGCAATCGGTGCCGACGAGATCACGCGGGGCACCAAGCGCAGCGGCTCGGTGCTGATCGACGAGATGGCGGTCGCAGGAAGCTGAGCGGGGCTTGCCCGACCGCCGGTCGCGACCCGGTGTCCGCGCGCAGGCTTCAGTGCACCCAGCCGGCCAGGTGCCGGCGGACTTCCTCGGGGTCGAATGCGGGTTCGGGCATCGCGCGCACGACCGGCTCGAGCGACGCGGCGAGGTCGTCGAGCAGCGCCACCGCCTCGGCCGGTACCGGCACGGTCGCGGTTTCGGACTCCTCGCACTCGTCGAACAGTTCGTCGGCGTGGCGCACCAGGGCCAGGTAGCGGCGGAGCAATCGACGATCGGTCATGAGGGCGCCTCGGTCGGATGGAACCCGGTAGCGGGTATGCTGGCATCGTCGGATTCGCGACGATGCGCGCCGAGGAACTGCGTCACGGACGGCGTTGGCCCGCCGCCGGACGGTGGCGTGCAACGAGAACGATGTCCGATTCCGGAACACAGGCGATGAGCAAGGCATTCCTGAAGGACGACGCGGCGGACGAGGCCGACGAGATCGACGCCGCCGAGGACGCGGCGCCGCAGGCGCCGGGCGGGCGCAACTACATCACGCGCGCGGGCTACGAGCGGCTCAAGGCCGAGCTGCTGAACCTGATCGACGTCGAGCGGCCGGAGGTCGTGCGGGTGGTGTCGTGGGCCGCCTCCAACGGCGACCGCTCCGAGAACGGCGACTACCTCTACGGAAAGAAGCGCCTGCGCGAGATCGACCGGCGCATCCGTTTCCTGACGCGGCGACTCGACACCGCCGAAGTCGTCGATACCACGCGCCAGCAGGAACTCGACCAGGTGTTCTTCGGCGCCACCGTCACATACCTGCGCAACGGCGACCGCGAGGAGACGGTGCGCATCGTCGGCATCGACGAGGTCGATCCCGCGCACGGCTGCGTGAGCTGGATCTCGCCGGTGGCCCGGGCGCTGCTCAAGGCGCGCGAGGGCGACGTGGTGACGCTGCGCACGCCCAACGGGCAGGACGAACTGGAAGTGCTGTCGATCAGCTACGCGTGACGGCGCCGGAGTCGGTTCGCGCGCCCGGTGTGCGGAATTTCCGCGTCACGGTGCCGTTTCGGTGCAGGATGCACGTCGGGCGCGAATGCCCGCAAGGAGACTTTCGATCGTGGGCGGCATCTTTTTCGACCGCAGCATCCCTGACGACGAGCGGCGTGCGCGCCTCTACGAGGGCGACCTGTTCGTGTATTCGCCCAGTTCCGAATCGCTGGAACTGGTTGCGCTCGCGCGCCACCTGCTTTCGAAGGCGTTCGACGGGATCGATCCCGAGATCGCGCAGCACGAAATCGACGTTCACAGGTACGCCGGAATCCTGGCCCGGGTGAAGCCGGAGTTCATCCATCACCCGGAGTGCAAGCGGCTGGTGCCACGGATCCTTTCCCGCCTGGGATGCGATCTCGACAGGGTCTACTTCGACGTTCCCCGGATGCGCAGTTCGACCAGTCACGGGTACCTGACCACCGGCATCGCCTATGCATTCCATCCGCACCGGGATACCTGGTACTCGGCGCCGATGTGCCAGATCAACTGGTGGATTCCGATCTTCGACATCGAGGCCGGAAACGCGATGGCGTTTCACCCGTACCACTTCGACAACCCGGTCGACAACGACTCGGAGTGCTACGACTACCAGGCCTGGAATGCCACCTCGCGCTTCTCGGCCGCCCAGCACGTCGGAAAGGATACGCGCCGGCAGCCGCGGGCGACCGGACCGGTGAAGATGGACCCCAGCACCGTGGTCGTGGCGCCGCCGGGCGGGGTCCTGCTTTTCTCGGGCGCGCATCTGCACTCGTCGATCCCGAACCGGACCGGCCGGACACGGTTCAGCATCGACTTCCGGACGGTCCACGTGGACGATCTTCGCTCGCTGGCAGGAGCACCCAACGTCGACTCGAAGAGCTCGGGTTCCGCCATCGGCGACTACCTGCGGGGCAGCGACCTGTCGCACGTGCCCGAGGACGTGCAGGCGGTTTACCTTCCGGGGCATCCGCAGACCATCACGGGCTGAACCGTCGGAGGGCGGGCGTCAGCTACGCGTGATCCGCGCCACCTCGGAGAGCCGTCGCAGGTTGCGCATCACCTGCGCCAGGTGGACGCGGTCGCGCACCTGGATCGCGAAGCGCAGCACGGCCGACTCGGCGGGCTCCTCGTCCATCGCGACGTGGACGATGTTCGCCTCGCTGGCGGCGATCTCGGCCGCGACCTTGCCGAGCACGCCGCGGTCGTTGCGCACCTGGACCTCGATGCCGGTGCGGAATTGCCCGGCAACGTCGTCGGCCCAGTCGACGTCGATCCAGCGTTCGAGGTCCTTCTCGCGCTGGCGATGCGCGACCTTGCAGTCGGCGCGGTGCACGAACAGGCCGTGGCCGCCGCGCAGGTGGCCGATGATCTCGTCGCCCGGCAGCGGGTGGCAGCACGGCGAGTACGTGACGGCCGCGCCTTCGGTTCCGTTGATCTGCATCGGCGCCGGCCGCGGGAGGATCAGCGTCGCGCCGGTCGGCTTGCCCGAGAACTGCAGCGCGATCGTGCGGGCGATCACCGGCGCGAGGCGCTTGCCCAGGCCGATGTCGGCGTAGAGTTCCTCGCTGCTCTTGGCGCCCGCATCGCGCGCGCCGCGGTCGATCGCCGCTGCGTCGAGCCCCGAGGCCTCGATGCGCAGCGTGGCCAGCGCCTGCTCGAGCAGCCGCCGCCCCAGTTCGACCGACTCCCTGTACTTCAGCGTCTTCAGGCACTGGCGGATGCCGGCGCGCGCCTTGCCGGTGCGCACGAAGCTGAGCCAGTTCGGGTTGGCCTTCGAATCGGGGTCGGTGACCACCTCGACCACGTCGCCGTTCTGGATCTCGGTGCGCAGCGGCACCTGCCGCTGGTTCACGCGCGCCGACACCGCCTGGTCGCCGATGTCGGTGTGCACGCTGTAGGCGAAGTCGATGATCGTGGCGCCGCGCGGCATCGCGCGGATCTGCCCGCGCGGCGTGAACACGTAGACGGCGTCGGGGAAGAGGTCGACCTTGACGTGCTCGATGAACTCGAGCGAGTCGCCGGTCTGGCTCTGGATGTCCAGCAGCGACTGCAGCCACTCGTGCGTGCGCTTCTGCAGGTCGGTGAAGCTCTCCTTCTCGGCCTTGTAGAGCCAGTGCGCGGCCACGCCCGCCTGCGCGACCCGCTGCATCTCGCGGGTGCGGATCTGGAACTCGACCGGCGTGCCGAAGGGCCCAACCAGCGTCGTGTGCAGCGACTGGTAGCCGTTGATCTTGGGGATCGCGATGTAGTCCTTGAAGCGCCCGGGCACCGGCTTGTAGGTGGCGTGCAGCGCGCCCAGCGCGAGATAGCACTGCGGCACCGTGTCGACCAGCACGCGAAAGCCGTAGATGTCGAGCACCTGCGAGAACGACAGCCGCTTGTCGCGCATCTTGCAGTAGATCGCGTACAGCGTCTTCTCGCGCCCGAACACCTCGGCGTTGACGCCGGCCTCGGGCAGCGTCTTCTGCACGGTCTCGAGGATCTTGCCGATCACCTCGCGGCGGTTGCCGCGTGCGGCCTGCACCGCCTTCTGCAGCGTGCGGTGCCGCCACGGGTGCAGGTGCTTGAACGACAGGTCGACCAGCTCGCGGAAGAGTTCGTGCAGGCCGAGGCGGCTGGCGATCGGCGCATAGATGTCCAGCGTCTCGCGCGCGATGCGCCGCTGCTTGTCGACCGGTACCGCGTCGAGCGTCTGCATGTTGTGCAGCCGGTCGGCGAGCTTGATCAGGATGACGCGCACGTCGCGCGCCATCGCCAGCAGCATCTTGCGGAAGCTCTCGGCCTGTTGCTGCTCCTTCGAGGCGAACTCGACGCGCTCGAGCTTGGACAGGCCGTCGACCAGTTCGGCCACGTGCGGACCGAAGCGCTCGATGAGGATCTGCTTGGCGACCGTCGTGTCCTCGATCACGTCGTGCAGCAGTGCGGCCATCAGCGAATCGGCGTCGAGCTTCCAGCCGCAGAGGATCTCGGCGACCGCGATCGGATGCGAGATGTAAGGCTCGCCGCTGGAGCGGAACTGCCCCAGGTGCGCCTCGTCGCTGAAGCGATAGGCCTCGCGGATGCGCTTGAGGTCGTCCTCGGACAGGTAGGCGCCGGCCTTGCAGGTCAGGCCCGCGAGCGACACCACCTGCCGTTCGTCGGCCACCGCGACGAAGCCGCCGTCGGCCAGCGCGGTGGGTGGCGCCACGGGTGCCGCAGGCTGTCGGCGCCCGCGCCGGCCGGGCGGCGTGACGGGGGGCGTGTGATGGGTGGCCATGTCCGCGACGACCGAGGCGGGACCGGCCGTTACCTCATCAGATCGGGACGCGCCGCAGCATTTCCACCCCGACCTTGCCGGCGGCGACTTCGCGCAGCGCGGTCACGGTGGGCTTGTCCTTCGACTCGACCTTGGGCGCGTGGCCTTGCGCGAGCATGCGCGCGCGGTAGGTGGCGGCGAGTGTCAGTTCGAACCGGTTGGGGATCTGCTTCAGGCAATCTTCGACGGTGATGCGGGCCATGTCACACCTGTTTTCGCTTGGTGATGCCCAGCGCGGCGAACGTGGCCGGATGCCGGGCTTGCTGTTTCGTGAACCTCAGGCGAGCCGCATCGACGATCGTGCGCAGATCGGCGAGGGCACTCGCAAAGTCTTGATTAATAATAACATATTGAAAGCGGTGGGCCTGCTTCAACTCGGCCTCTGCGGCGACGACCCGTCGCTCGATCACTTCGGCGGTGTCCTGGCCGCGCTGCGTGAGGCGCTCGCGCAGGACGCCGATCGACGGCGGCACGATGAAGACGCCGATCGCGTCGGGAAACAGCCGCTGCACCTGCACCGCGCCTTGCCAGTCGATTTCCAGCACGATGTCGACGCCGGTCGCGATCCGGTCCTCGATCCAGGCCCGCGACGTGGCGTAGAGGTTGCCGTGGACCTCGGCCCATTCGAGGAATTCGCCGGCCTCGCGGCGGCGCTCGAAGCCGGCGGCGTCGACGAAGAAGTAGTCGCGCCCGTCGACTTCGCCGGGGCGCGGCGTGCGGGTGGTGAACGACACCGACAACTGCATCAGCGGCGCGTCGGCGAGCAGCGTGCGCACCAGCGAGGTCTTGCCGGCGCCCGAGGGCGCCGCCACGACGAACAGGCTGCCGGGGCGCGGGACGGGGTCGGTCATGGCGCGGATTCGGTCTTCATTCGATGTTCTGCACCTGCTCGCGCATCTGCTCGATCAGGACCTTGAGTTCGATCGACGCGCCGGTCAGGTCGATGGCGGCAGCCTTCGACCCGAGCGTGTTCGCCTCGCGGTTGAACTCCTGCATCAGGAAGTCGAGCCGCTTGCCGGCCGGGCTGCCGGCCTCGAGGATGCGTGCCAGTTCGTCGAGATGGGCCTGCAGCCGCGACAGCTCCTCGGCGACGTCGATGCGCAGCCCGTACGCCGTGACCTCCTGGCGCACCCGCGCCATGGTCTCCTCGATCGGCACGGGCGCTTCGGTCTGCTCGAGGGCGGCGCGCAGCCGCTCGACGAGCCTGGCCTGCCAGGCAGCCAACAGCTCGGGGCTGCGCTGCTGCAGCGGCGCGATGATCGCGCCGATCGCGGCGGCGCGGTCGCGCAGGAAGCCGGTCAGCTTGTCCCCCTCGCGCGCGCGGCTCGCGACGAATTCGTCGAGCGCCTGGCGCGCCGCCACGAGCACGTCGGGCGCGAGCGCGTCGGCACCCGCGGGCTCGCCGAGCAGCCCGGGCCAGCGGAGGATCTCGCTCACCGACGGCGGGGCGGCTTCGGGCACGGCCTGCGCGACGCGGCGGGCCAGCCCGGCCAGCTGCGCGAGCATCCGCGCATCGAGCTGCGGCTCGCTGTCGGCGCGCGAGAGCGTGCGGAAACCGACCCGGCACTCGACTTTGCCCCGCTGCACCGCGCCGGCGATCAGTTCGCGCAATGCCGGCTCGACCTGGCGCAACTCGTCGGGAATGCGGAAGGAGAGGTCGAGGAAGCGGGAGTTGACGCTTCGGATCTCGACGCTGACCTGCCCGGCGGGGGTTTCACGCGACACCTGCGCGTACCCGGTCATGCTCTGCAGGGGGCGCCGCTCGGCGGATCGTTGGCTCAAGATCGTTCTTCGAGGGCAGGAAGTCTTTAGAATGCGCGGAGAGCCATCACCGACAGCCAGGACGGATTCCCCGACGCGATGGGCACCCAGACGAATGCGCCGCTGCCCGAAGGGCACGAACTCGGCGGATACCGTATTGTAAGGAAGATCTCGAGCGGCGGATTCTCGATCGTCTACCTTGCCGAGGATGCGGCCGGCGGGAAGTTCGCCGTCAAGGAATACCTGCCCAGCGCGCTGGTCAAGCGCAGCGCCGGGCAGCTGGTGCCCGAGATCCCGGCCGCCAGCGAGGTCACGTTCCGCAACGGGTTGCGCTGCTTCTTCGAAGAAGGGCGCGCGCTCGCGCGCATCTTCCACCCCAACGTCGTGCGGGTGGTCAATTTCTTCCGCGCCAACGAGACCGTCTACATGGTCATGGCCTGGGAGCGCGGACGCAGCCTGCAGGAACTCGTGCTGCGCCATCGCGGGCGCCAGGGCGGCAAGGCGGTGCTGCCGGAGCGGCACGTGCTGCGGGTATTCAACCTCGTGATGAACGGCTTGCGCGAGGTGCACGCCAACCGGCTGCTTCACCTCGACCTGAAGCCGGCCAACATCTACCTGAGGCTCGATGGCACGCCGCTGCTGCTCGACTTCGGCGCGGCGCGGCGCACGCTCGACGCGGAGCCGCAGAAGCTGTTCCCGATGTACACGCCCGGCTTCGCCGCGCCGGAGCTGTACCGGCGCACGCAGCAGCTCGGGCCCTGGACCGACGTCTACGGCATCGGCGCCAGCATGCTCGGCTGCATGTCGGGGCAGCCGCCGCAGCCGGCCGACCAGCGCGAGCTGGAAGACAAGCTGCCGCAGGCCATCAATGCGCTGGCCGAGCACTATTCGCGGCCGCTGCTCGACCTCGTCGCCTGGTGCCTGAAGCTCGATCCGCTGGAGCGGCCGCAGAGCGTGTTCGCGCTGCAGCGTGCCTTGCGTCGCATCCGCATGCCCGACGAGCCGTCCAGCAAGCCGAGCACGGCGGCGCGCTGGATCGACACGCTCGCCGCGCGCGCCGGAGTCCGGCGACGCGACGGCGAGGGTCTCACGCTGCCCGGCTGAGCCGGCGTCGCGGAGCCAGCATGCGCTTTTCGATCTACCAGGACAGCTCGATCGGCGCGCGCGCGTCCAACCAGGACCGCATGGGGTATTGCTATACGCGCGACAGCCTGCTGATGCTGCTCGCCGACGGCATGGGCGGACACATGCGCGGCGAGGTCGCCGCACACCTGGCGCTTCAGGTCGCCGCTTCCACGTTCCAGGAAGAGGCGCGCCCGACGCTCGCCGATCCGCCGGCATTCCTCGATCACGCCCTGCGTCGCGCGCACCGCGAGATCCTGCGCTACCAGGACATGCACGGCCTGCCGGAGTCGCCGCGCACGACGATCGTCGCCTGCGTGGTCCAGCACGGGCGCGCGTGGTGGGCGCACGCCGGCGACTCCCGGCTCTACCTGTTGCGCGGCGGGCGCGTCGTGCTGCGCACCCGCGACCACTCCAAGGTGCAGAACCTGATCGACCTCGGCATGATCGACGAGCGCGAGAGCGCCACGCACCCGGACCGCAACAAGGTGCTCAACTGCATCGGCTCGCCGTTCGAGCCGACGATCGAGATCGGCGGCGACGTCGCACTCCAGGCCGGCGACACGCTGATGCTGTGCAGCGACGGCGTCTGGTCGGCGCTGCCCGAGGACGATCTCGTCGAATCGCTTTCCGCCGAATCGGTGATGACCGCGGTGCCGCGACTCGTGCAGCAGGCGATCGGCCACGCGGGGCCGATCGCCGACAACGCAACGGCGCTCGCGATGACCTGGGAGGACGGGGCCGACGGTGCCGGGCTGTCGTCGGACGACGTGCCCGAGGGCGCGATCACCACGACGATCGCGGTCGGGCTGATCGACGAGACGGCGCCGGGCGACACGATGACCGAGGACGAGATCGAGCGCACGATCCGCGAGATCCGCGAGGCGATTTCGCGCGCGGGCGGCACCTGAGGGGAACTTCGTCGATGTCGATTCGTCCGAGCGGGCGCGCGCCCGATGCATTGCGCCCGGTGCGCATCACCCGCGGCTTCACGCGATACGCCGAGGGCTCGGTGCTGATCGAGTTCGGCGACACGCGGGTGCTGTGCACTGCCAGCGTCGAGGACAAGGTACCGCCGTTCCTGCGCGGCGCCGGGCGGGGCTGGCTCACCGCCGAGTACGGGATGTTGCCGCGCTCGACGCACACGCGCACCGACCGCGAGGCGGCGCGCGGCAAGCAGAGCGGGCGCACGCAGGAGATCCAGCGGCTCATCGGGCGCAGCCTGCGGGCCGTGTTCGATCTCGAGCGGCTCGGAGAGCGCACCATCACGCTGGATTGCGACGTGCTGCAGGCCGACGGCGGGACGCGCACGGCGGCGATCACCGGCGCGTTCGTCGCCGCGCACGACGCAATCGGCGGGCTTCTCGCGGCCGGTGCGCTCGAGCGCACGCCGGTGCGCGATTTCGTCGCTGCCGTGTCGGTGGGCCTGTACGAGGGCAGCGAAGTGCTCGACCTCGACTACGCCGAGGACTCCGCCTGCGACACCGACCTGAACGTGGTGATGACCGGCGCCGGCGGCTTCGTGGAAGTGCAGGGCACGGCCGAAGGCGACCCGTTCACCCGCGAGCAGATGGACCGGCTGGTCGACCTCGCGGCGGGCGGCATCCGCCGCCTGGTCGAGGCGCAGAAAGCCGCGCTCGGCGCCTGAGCGGCAACCGGGCCGGTCGGCGACGACGCGCGTGCACGGATCGATTCTCCATCCGGGCGGCGTGCGATGAGACTGGGGCGGGTCGTGCTGGCCTCGAACAACGCGGGCAAGTTGCGCGAGCTGACGTCGCTGCTGGCGCCGCTGGGCCTGCAGCTCGAGTCGCAGTCGGCGCTCGGCGTCCCCGAAGCCGAGGAGCCGTTCGGGACGTTCCTCGAGAATGCGCTCGCCAAGGCGCGTCATGCGAGCCGGCTCACGGGCCTGCCTGCGCTGGCCGACGATTCCGGGTTGTGCGTCGATGCGCTGGGTGGGCGCCCGGGCGTGCTGTCGGCGCGCTGGGCCGCGCGTAGCCCCGGGCGACCCGCCTCGGCGACGTCCGGATCGGCGCTGCCCGACGGTCACGGCGATCGCGCTGCGGCCGCACCCCCGGACACCGATGCGGCCAACAACCGGCAGCTGATCGCCGACCTCGCCGCCTGCGTCGATCGCGCCGCGCACTACTACTGCGTGCTGGTGCTGCTGCGCGCGTCCGACGATCCGCAGCCGATCGTCGCCGACGCGAGCTGGCACGGCGAAGTGGTCGACACGCCGCGCGGCACCGGCGGCTTCGGCTACGATCCGCATTTCCTGCTTCCCGACGAGGAATGCACCGCGGCCGAACTCGACCCGCAGCGCAAGAACCTGCTCGGCCATCGCGGGCAGGCGCTTCGCCTGCTCGTCGAGCGGCTGCGCCGCGACCGTCTCGTCGGAGCGCCATGAATCGCCCCGCATGACCCGCCTGCAATCCGTTCCGGTCCGCGTCGAGCGCGGCGCGAGCCGCGCGGGGGCCGACGCGTCGTTGGCCGCGCTGGGCGTCCAGGCGCCGCCTCCGTTGTCGCTGTACGTGCACGTGCCGTGGTGCCTGCGCAAGTGCCCGTACTGCGACTTCAATTCGCACGAATGGCGCGGCGACGCTGATTCGGTGCCCGAAGCGCGGTACCTCGACGCGCTGCAGGCCGACCTCGAGACGTCGCTGCCGAAGGTCTGGGGGCGCAGCGTCTCGACCGTATTCATCGGCGGCGGTACCCCGAGCCTGTTCTCGCCCGACGCGATCGACCGGCTGCTGACGATGATCCGCACGCGGCTGCGCCTCGCGCCCGACGCCGAGGTGACGCTGGAGGCGAATCCGGGCACCTTCGAGGCGCAGCGCTTCGCCGCCTTCGCGCAAGCCGGCGTGACCCGACTCTCGATCGGCGTGCAGAGCTTCGCGGACGACGCGCTGCGCGCGCTCGGCCGCGTGCACGATGCGCGACAGGCGCGGGCGGCGATCGAGGAGGCGGCGCGCAGCTTCGCGAGCTTCAACATCGACCTGATGTACGCGCTGCCCGGCCAGACGCTCGACGCGCTGCGCGCCGACCTTGCCGGCGCACTGGCCTTCGGCCCGCCGCACCTGTCGCTGTACCACCTGACGATCGAGCCGAACACGCTCTTCGCGAAGCGGCCGCCGCCGTTGCCCGACGACGATCTGTCGGCGGACATGCTGGCGCTGATCGAGGAGACCGCCGGCGCGGCCGGGTTCGAGCGCTACGAGGTGTCGGCGTGGGCGAAGCCGGGCGCGCGCTGCCGGCACAACCTGAACTACTGGGAGTTCGGCGACTACCTGGGCATCGGCACGGGCGCGCACGGCAAGCTGTCGTTCCACGACCGGATCGTGCGCGAGGCGCGGCTGCGGCATCCCGAGCGCTACATGCAGGCGGCGCTCAGCGGCGCGGCGATCGAGGAGGAGCGCGTCCCCGGTGCGGACGAGCTGCCTTTCGAGTTCATGCTCAACGCGCTGCGCCTGACCGACGGGGTGCCGTCGGCGTTCTTCGCCGAGCGCACCGGGCTGGCGCCGGCGGCGATCGGCCGCGACTGCGCCAGGGCGGTCGAGCGCGGGCTGCTCGACGCCGACCCGACGCGCATCCGCGCCACGCCGCTGGGCCTGCGCTTCCTGAACGACCTGGTCGCGATGTTCCTGAAGCACTGACGCCGGCCGGGCCGGCACGACAAGGACAAGGGGGGAGGATCGATGCATTCGGTCAAGAGCACGATGATGCCGGTGCCGCTTTCGCTGAACCGGCTGATGGAGCACGCGGGGACGCTGTTTCCCGAGTCGGAGATCGTCTCGCGGCTGCCCGACAAGTCGCTGCGCCGGCACCGCTACGCCGACTGGTACCGGCGCACGCGGGCGCTGGCCGCCGCGCTGAAGAAGCTCGGCCTGCGCAAGGGCGACCGGGTCGCCACGCTGTGCTGGAACCACCACGTGCACCTGGAGTGCTACTTCGGCGTGCCCGCGGCGGGTGGCGTCATGCACACGCTGAACCTGCGCCTGTCGCCGGACGACCTCGGCTGGATCGCCCACGACGCGCGCGACCGCTTCCTGGTCGTCGACGACATCCTGCTGCCGCTGTACCGGCAGTTCGCCGCGCACCACCGCTTCGAGCGGGTCATCGTGTTCCCGTTCTCGGGGGCGCCGGTGCAGGCGAGCGCGGGCGATCCGCACGGCGGCGAGCCGGCCATCGACGACTACGAGGCGCTGCTCGCGCACGCGCCGGCCGAGTTCGACTACGCCGACCACCACGAAGACGACCCGGTGGCGATGTGCTACACGTCGGGCACGACGGGCAAGCCGAAGGGCGTCGTCTACTCGCACCGATCGACGGTGCTGCACTCGCTCAGCTGCGCGCTGCCCGACTACGTGGCGCTGTCCTCGCGCGACGCGGTGATTCCCGTCACGCCGATGTTCCACGCGAACTCGTGGGGCATTCCGTACGCGGCCGTGATGCTCGGGTCGAAGCTGGTCTTTCCGGGCCCGCACCTGCATCCCGAGGACCTGCTCGACCTGATGCAGCAGGAGCCGCCGACGCTCACGCTCGGCGTGCCGACGATCTGGCTGGCACTGATCCAGACGTTCGAGGCCCACCCGGGCCGCTGGCGCCTGCCGACCGGCATGCGCAGCATGGTGGGCGGCGCGGCCGTCCCGGAGGCGCTGATCCGCCAGTTCGCACGACACGGCATCCACCTTGCGCAGGGCTGGGGCATGACCGAAACCTCGCCGATGGGGTCGCTCTTCTTCGAGAAGCCCGAATTGCGCGGGCGCCTGGGCGACGACGAGTGGTTCGCGCGCAAGGCCATGGCCGGGGTGCCCGGGCCGCTGGTGGAGGTGCGCATCATGGGCGACGACGGCGCCTGCGCCTGGAATGGACGCGACGTCGGCGAACTGCAGGTGCGCGGCCCGTTCATCACCGGCTCGTACCACGGCGAGGCGCCCGGCGCCGACAAGTTCACCGCCGACGGCTGGCTGCGCACGGGCGACGTCGCCGCGATCGACGCCAACGGCTACATCCGTATCGCCGATCGCACCAAGGACCTGATCAAGTCGGGTGGGGAGTGGATCAGTTCGGTCGACCTGGAGAACGCGATCATGGCGCATCCCGCGGTCGCCGAAGCGGCGGTGATCGCGATCGCGCACCCGAAGTGGACCGAGCGGCCGCTGGCGTGCGTGGTGACGAAACCGGGCGCCACGGTGAGCGCCGCCGAGTTGCGCGAGTTCCTGGCGCCGAAGTTCGCGCGCTGGCAACTGCCCGACGCCTTCGAGTTCATCGACGCCGTGCCGCGAACCTCGACCGGGAAGTTCTGGAAGTCGCGCTTGCGAGAACGCTTCGCGGCTTGGCATTGGCCGGAGGCTCCGGCCGCGTCCGACCCCGGGCCGAAGACCTGATGATGATGTCAGCACTCGCCTGAATGCCCCAAAATAGTGCGTTCAGGCGAGATTTGCACGATATCGGGGCGCCCAATGTTGGTGCGTCCAGGGTTGCCGGGACGCTGCAATGCGGTGCAGGGCGCCTGCAGGACCCGTGCATCGGGTTCGGGGCATGGCACGGAACCTGCTAGTTTGAGTCGGAGGCTGAAACAGCCCAGAATCGCGCGTTCGCCACCCTCACCGCCGTGAGCCGGGCAGGGCGCAGTCGCCAACCACCCTCGACCCTCGTGACCAGGAGAATGCCAGAATGGCCAGCGTCAAAGACGTGATGAAGACGATCGCCGACAACGAAGTGAAGTTCGTCGATCTGCGCTTCACCGACACCCGCGGCAAGGAGCAGCATGTTTCGGTGCCGACGAAGATGTTCGACGAAGACAAGTTCACGTCGGGTCACGCCTTCGACGGCTCGTCGATCGCCGGCTGGAAGGGCATCGAGGCCTCCGACATGCTGCTGATGCCGGATCCGGCCACGGCCAACATGGATCCGTTCCGCGAGGAAGCCACGCTGATCATGACCTGCGACGTGGTCGAGCCGTCCGACGGCAAGGGCTACGCTCGCGACCCGCGTTCGCTCGCCAAGCGCGCCGAGGCGTATCTCAAGTCGACCGGCATCGGCGATACCGCCTACTTCGGCCCGGAGCCCGAGTTCTTCATCTTCGACTCGGTGACCTGGAACGTCGACATGTCGGGCTGCTTCGTGAAGGTCAATTCCGAAGAGGCGTCATGGTCGAGCGGCAAGGACATCGAGGGCGGCAACCTCGCGCACCGTCCGGCGGTCAAGGGCGGCTACTTCCCGGTGCCGCCGGTCGACTCGTTCCAGGACATGCGCTCCGAGATGTGCCTGATCCTCGAGCAGATGGGCATCCCGGTCGAGGTGCACCACCACGAGGTGGCCGGCGCCGGCCAGAACGAGATCGGCACGAAGTTCTCGACGCTGGTGCAGCGCGCCGACTGGCTGCAGGCGATGAAGTACGTGATCCACAACGTCGCGCACAGCTACGGCAAGACCGCCACCTTCATGCCCAAGCCGATCGTCGGCGACAACGGGTCGGGCATGCACGTGCACCAGTCGATCTGGAAGGACGGCCAGAACCTGTTCGCCGGCGACAAGTACGCCGGGCTGTCGGACTTCTCGCTGTACTACATCGGCGGCATCATCAAGCACGCGCGCGCGCTCAACGCGATCGCCAATCCGGGCACCAACTCGTACAAGCGGCTGGTGCCGGGCTTCGAGGCGCCGGTCAAGCTCGCCTACTCGGCGCGCAACCGCTCGGCCTCGATCCGCATTCCGTACGTGAGCAACCCCAAGGGCCGCCGCATCGAGGTGCGCTTCCCGGACCCGACCGCGAACCCGTACCTGCTGTTCGCCGCGCTGATGATGGCGGGCCTGGACGGCGTGCAGAACAAGATCCACCCGGGCGAGGCGGCCGACAAGAACCTGTACGACCTGCCGCCCGAAGAGGAAGCGAAGATCCCGACCGTCTGCGCGTCGCTCGACCAGGCGCTCGACTACCTCGACAAGGATCGGGAGTTCCTCACCCGCGGCGGCGTGTTCGGCAACGACATGATCGACGCGTACATCGAGCTGAAGATGGAGGAGGTCACGCGCTTCCGCATGACCACGCACCCGGTCGAGTTCGACATGTACTACAGCCTGTGACAGGCCGATCCGGCCGCGAGGGTCAACGGGGCGGGCGACCGCCCCGTTTTCATTGGAGCGGCGGGCGGCCGCCCCGTTTTCGCTGGAGCGGCGGCGGGCGGCGCGCCGAAGGGCGCAGGTCGGGTCCTGCGCCCCGCAGATCGGTCGGCCGTTCGTCTGGTTTGAATCGCCGTGCATGCTGACTTACACTGGCCCCGGACCTTCGCCTGCACCATGACATTGCACCGACTCGCAACGACCCTTCGCGCCGCCAGCCTCGCCGTTGCGGGCCTGGGCCTGGCCGCGCCGGCCTCGGCCGAGGTCTATCGTTGCGAGTCCGACAGCGGGGTGCCGGTCTACCAGGGCACGCCGAATGGCCGCAACTGCCGCCAGATCGACCTCGCGCCGCTCACCACGATTCCGGCGCCGAAGCTGCCGGCAGCAAGGCCCGCTGCAGGCGCCGCACAGGCGGGCGGCGCCGCGCGCCCGAGTCCCAACGGCTTTCCGAAGGTCGACGCGTCGACGCAGCGCGAGCGCGACAGCGAGCGGCGCCGCATCCTCGAGGACGAGCTCCGGAAGGAAGAGACGCGCCTGGCCGAGCTGAAGGCGGTCTACAAGGACGGCGAACCCGACCGGCTCGGCGACGAGCGCAACTACCAGAAGTACCTCGACCGGGTGCAACGGCTCAAGGACGACATCGGCCGCTCCGAGGGCAACATCGCCTCGATCCGCCGCGAGCTCGGCGCGATCCGGGACTGACCGCAATCGGCACGCACGCGTCGTCCGCGCAACCGGCCCGGAAGCCGCGCCGGCGCGATTCCTCCTCGAGGCTCGACGGGCTCGACCTTCTGGCCAGTGCGGTCGTCGTGCTCGACGCCGCAGGCAACACCGTCTTCCTGAACCAGGCTGCCGAGCAGCTCTTCGAGGTCTCGCAGAAACTGGTGGCCGGGCTGCCGTTCGCGCGCCTGTTCGTCGACGGCAGCGCCGTGCTGCAGCTGTGCGCCGACGCGGGCATCGGCGCCTTCGACGAGCGGCGCAGCGAGCTCACGCTCGAGCGCCCCGGGCGCGAACCGCAGCACCTGTCGACGACCGCGGTGGCGCTGGGCGGCGACCCGGGCGTGCTGCTGGTCGAGTTCCGCGAGTTCGACCAGCGCTGGCGCGCCGACCGCGAACAGCGGCTGCTCGATTCGGCGAAAGCCACGCGCGAACTGGTGCGCAACCTCGCGCACGAGATCAAGAACCCGCTGGGCGGCATCCGCGGCGCCGCGCAGCTGCTGGAGTCGGAGCTCGACTCGCCGGCGCTGCGCGAGTACACGCAGGTGATCATCAAGGAGGCGGACCGGCTGCAGGTGCTCGTCGACCGCCTGCTCGCGCCGCACCGTGGCCCGCGCGTCGTCGGCGACGTGAACATCCACGAGGTGTGCGAGCGGGTGCGCTCGGTGGTGCTGGCCGAATTCCCGCAGGGGCTCGAGATCGCCCGCGACTACGACGCGAGTCTGCCCGAGTTCCGCGGCGACAAGGAGCAGCTGATCCAGGTGCTGCTCAACCTGGTGCGCAATGCGGCGCAGGCCATGCACGGGCGCGGGCGGATCCTGCTGCGCACGCGGATCGCCCGGCAGGTGACGATCGCCAGGCATCGGTGGAAGCTGGCACTGGATTTGCATGTGATCGACAACGGCCCGGGCGTGCCGGAGGAGATCGGCGAGCGGATCTTCTTCCCGCTCGTCTCGGGTCGTGACGGCGGAAGCGGGCTCGGGCTCACGCTCGCGCAGACCTTCGTGCAGCAGCACGGCGGACTGATCGAATGCGAGAGCAAGCCGGGGCGCACCGACTTCCGGATCCTGCTGCCTCTGCCTTGACCTGGGAACACGATGAACGCGGTCTGGATTGTCGACGACGACCAATCGATTCGCTGGGTGCTCGAGAAGGCCCTCGCGCGCGAGGGCTTTTCGGTGCGCGCGTTCGGTACGGCGGCCGAATGCCTCGCCGCGCTCGACGACGACGCGCCTCAGGTCCTGGTGTCCGACATCCGGATGCCGGGCGCCAGCGGGATCGACCTGCTGCAGAGGTTCCGCGAGCGCAGGCCCGGCACGCCGGTGATCATCATGACCGCGTACTCCGACCTCGAGAGCGCGGTGTCGGCGTTCCAGGGCGGGGCGTTCGAGTACCTGCCCAAGCCGTTCGACCTGCCCGCGGCGATCGAGCTGATCCGGCGCGCGGTCGAGGAGAGCGAGCGCGAGGCCTCGGTCGAGGAGCACGCCGAAGGCGGCCTGGACATGCTGGGCCAGGCGCCGGCGATGCAGGAGGTATTCCGCGCGATCGGCCGGCTGTCGCAGTCCAACGTCACGGTGCTGATCACCGGCGAGTCGGGCACCGGCAAGGAACTGGTCGCCCGCGCGCTGCACGAGCACAGCCCGCGCGCCAGGGCCGCGTTCGTCGCACTGAACACCGCGGCGATTCCGCGCGACCTGCTGGAGTCCGAGCTGTTCGGGCACGAGCGCGGCGCCTTCACCGGCGCCCAGCAGATGCGCCGGGGCCGCTTCGAGCAGGCCGAAGGCGGCACCCTGTTCCTCGACGAGATCGGCGACATGCCGGCCGAGCTGCAGACGCGGCTGCTCAGGGTACTCTCGGACGGGCAGTTCTATCGCGTGGGCGGCCACCAGCCGATGAAGGCGAACGTGCGGGTGATCGCGGCCACGCACCAGAACCTCGAGGAGCGCGTGCGCCAGGGGCTGTTCCGCGAAGACCTGTTTCATCGCCTGAACGTGATCCGGTTGCGCCTGCCCCCTCTGCGCGAGCGCAGCGAGGACATCCCGCTGCTGGTGCGGCACTTCATGCAGAAGAGCGCGCGCGAATTGGGCGGCGAACCGAAGCGGTTGAGCGCCGAGGCGATGCGCGTGCTGCGGGCATTCGCGTGGCCGGGCAACGTCCGCCAACTCGAGAACGCCTGCCACTGGCTGACGGTGATGGCGCCGGGGCAGGTGATCGACGCGAAGGACCTGCCGCTGGAGATTCGCGAGGCGGTCGGGGTGGCGGTGATCGAGGCTTCGCCGCGCGCCGTGCCTGCGTCGGCCGCGCCACACGAGCTCGCCGAGCCGGCACCGAGCCTCGCGACGCATGCGGCGGCTTCCGGATCGCCACGAGGCACCTCGGTCGGCGCTTCTGTTGGCACCGCAGCCGGCGCTCAGTCGTGGTCGCAACTGCTCGAGCGTGAAGTGTCGGCGCAACTCGCTGCGCAGCCCGCGGCCGCGCGCGAGGACATGCACAGCGACCTGATGGATCGGCTCGCCCGGGAGTTCGAGGGCACCGTGATCCGCACCGCGCTGCGCCACACGCGCGGACGGCGCATCGATGCCGCGGTGCGGCTCGGCATCGGCCGCAACACGATCACGCGCAAGATCCAGGAACTGCGGCTCGAGGACGACGAAGCGGCCTGAGCGTCGCGTCGCAGCGCGCGGCGTCGCCGCGCAGCGCAGCAGCGCGTGGCCTCAGGCCCCCTCGGTCGCGGTGCCGTCTGCGCTGCGGCGCGGCGCCGATGCGACCGCTTCGCCGTCGTCGTCGAGGTCGATCCGGGCGATCACCGGCGCGTGGTCCGAGGGCTGGTCGCGCTTGCGCGGCTCGCGATCGATGCGGCAAGCGCGCACGCGCGCGGCCATCGCCTGCGGCACCAGGATGAGGTCGATGCGCAGCCCGGCGTTGCGGCGGAACGCCATCTGCCGGTAGTCCCACCAGCTGTACGTCTTCGGCGGCTGGTCGAACAGCCGGAACGCATCGACGAAGCCGAGCGAAACCAGCTTTGCGAATCGCTCGCGCTCGGCTGCCGAGCAGAGCACCTGGCCCTCCCAGGCCTTCGGGTCGTGCACGTCGCGGTCTTCGGGTGCGATGTTGAAGTCGCCCAGCAGGACGACCGGTGTCGGCGCGGCGCGGGCGAGCCACTCGGCGAGCGCGTCGATCCAGCGCAGCTTGTAGTCGTACTTGTCGCTGCCGACGGCCTGGCCGTTGGGGAAGTATGCGCAGACGACGCGCACGCCCGACAGGTCGGCGCTGATCAGCCGCTTCTGCTCATCGGGAAAGAGGGGATTGCCGACGACCACCGACGAGGGGTCGCCCACCGTGTCGCGCCGCGCGAGGATGGCCACGCCGTTGTAGGTCGGCTGGCCGGCGAACGCGCACTCGTAGCCGAGCTCGGCCAGTGGCGAGTGCGGGAAGTGCTCGTCGCGCAGCTTGGTTTCCTGCAGGCACAGCACGTCGACCGGGTTCGCGCGCAGCCAGTCGACGACGTGCGGCAGGCGGACCTTCAGCGAGTTGACGTTCCAGGTGGCGATTTCCATGGCTCGGACGAACGGCGGCACTGGGCCCGAGGATACCCGTTCCGGGCCGGTTAGACTTCGGTTGTCCGCTTCGGCGCCGGAGAAAGCAGATGCAGAACACGGGCTTTGTGGAAGCGATGCGCAGCGCGATCGGCGCGCAGCTGCCCGGCATCGTCGTCGCGGTGGCATTGCTGCTGCTGGGCTGGGTGCTCGCGCTGGTGGCGGCGGCAGGCGTGCATCGCGTCTTGTCGCTCGCGCAGGTCAATCGCAGGCTCGCACCTGCCTTCGGCCACGCGCTCGACGCGGAGACCGGCGCGTCGCGGCTCGTGTTCTGGTTCGTTCTCGCCGTGGCGTTGTCCGTAGCGGCCAAGGTCCTCGACCTGCGGGAAGTGTCGGAACCGTTCGCCGAAATGATCGGCGCCGCGATCGGATACCTGCCGCAACTGCTCGCGGCGCTGGTGCTGGCGGTGCTCGGGTGGCTGCTGGCACTGCTGGTGCGCAACGGACTCGCGAGGCTGCTCGACCGCACCACGATCGACGAGCGGCTGAGCGCCGAAGCCGGCATGGCACCGATCAGCGACAGCATCGGCAACGTCGCCTACTGGGTGGTGCTGCTGCTGTTCCTGCCGATGATCCTCGGCGCGCTCGGCCTGCAGGGACTGCTCGGTCCGGTGCGCGGGCTCTTCGATGCGCTGCTCGCGTTCCTGCCCGACCTCATGCACGCCGCAGTCATCGCCGTGGTCGGCTACTACGTGGCGAAGATCGCCAAGGGCATCGTCACGCACCTGCTGGTGGCCGCGCGCGTGCGCGCGCTGTGGCGCAGCATCGGCGTCGGCTCGGCCGACCTTCCCACGCTGGCCGGGTTGGTGGTCTTCTTCGCGATCTTCGTGCCGGCGCTGATCTCGGCGCTCGACGCATTGCAGATCGAGTCGATTGCGGGTCCGGCCCGCTTGCTGCTCAGCCAGTTCGTCGCCGCGCTGCCCGACCTGCTGGCCGCGGCGCTGATCGTGGGCGTGACCTGGTACGTGGCCCGCTTCGTGGCGGGCCTGGTGTCGGGGCTGCTCGAAGGCGCCGGGATCGACCGGCTCGGCGAGACGCTCGGCCTCGCACCCGTGCTCGGCGCGCTGAAGCTGTCGCGGCTGATCGGCAGGCTGCTGGTGTTCTTCGCGATGCTGTTCGCGGTCGCGCAGGCGGCCAACCGCTTGCGGATCGTTCAGCTGAGCGAGCTGGTCGGCAGCTTCGTCTCGTTCGGCGGCGACGTGCTGCTCGGGACGACGGTGCTGCTGGTCGGCCTGTGGCTGGCCAACCTGCTCGGATCGGCGGTGGGCCGCAGCGAGCACCGCGACGCGCCGTGGCTGGGCGGCCTGGTGCGGGTCCTCATCATCGGCCTGGTGCTGGCGATGGGGCTGCGCTCGATGGGCGTGGCCGACTCGATCGTCAACCTGGCGTTCGGGCTGACGCTGGGCGCGGTGGCGATCGCCGTCGCGCTGTCGTTCGGACTAGGTGGCCGCGAGGCGGCCGGCAAACTGATGGAACACTGGTTCTCGAAACTGCGGCGCGACTGAGCGCGGCCGGGGCCGGTTCGCGAACGCTAGAAGCGGATCGGGTTCTCGATACGCTGCTGCTGCGCCGGAATCAGCAAGCCGCCGACGTCCGCGTCGGCCTGCGCCGACTTCGGCCGGCCCGCGTCGGCGCTGGCTTTCGGCTTGTCCTCGGGCGGGCTCATCGGCTCGAGCGTGCGCGCCAGATAGTTCGGCGGCAGCATCGACGAGCGCGGGTACGCGGCTGCGTCGAGCATCCGGTTCCACATTCCCGCCTCGAACCCGACCATCCGGTCGGTGCCGACCGTCAGCACCGGGAACTGAGACGTACCCGGCTGCAGCGCGTTGAATGCGCGCACGTCCGCGGCGGTCTGGACGCGCTTCTCGGTGAACGGGACGCCGCGCTGGGCCAGGTGGTCGCGGCCCAGGTCGCAGGGATCGCAATCGGGAGACGTGTAGAGCACGACCGGGTACCGGCTCGCCGCCGAGCGCAGCGCATAGGGCAGCTGAGGGTCGCCGTTGGCGGGCGCCTCCGACGAGTGGACGCCGGTCGGCGCGCGCACGATCCGGCGGCTGTCGGTCGGCGGGGGTCGGTCGCCGTAGTTCACGCGGCCATCGGCGCCGATCCACTTGTACTGGGCGTGCGCGGCGGGCGCGGCGATCGCGGCGGCCAGTGCGAGACCGGCAAGCGCGACGGGGAAGGCAACGACGGTCTGGCGGCTAAGCATGGGACGGTTCCGGAGCGGATGCCTCGACCATTCCATTATGGCGAAGCAAGGCATCCAACTCGGGGTCCCGCCCTCTGAACGCGCGAAACGAGTCGATGGCCGGTCGGCTCCCGCCCACCGACAGGATCTCGTCGAGGAAGCGCCGCCCGGTCTCGGCCACGCGGGCCGGCGCGTCGGGTTGCGCCATGGCCTCCTCGAACGCCGCATAGGCGTCGGCCGACAGCACTTCGGCCCACTTGTAGCTGTAGTACCCCGCCGAGTAGCCGCCCGCGAAGATGTGCGAAAAGCTGTTCTGGAAGCGGTTCCACGACGGCGGAACGACCACCGCGACCTCGCGACGCACCTCGTCGAGCACGTCCTGCACGCTGCGCGCGCCGCCGGGCTCGAAGCCGGCGTGCAGCCGCATGTCGAACAGCGCGAACTCGATCTGCCGCAGCGTCGCCATGCCGCTCTGGAAATTCTTCGCGGCGAGCATCCGGTCGAACAGCTCGCGCGGCAGCGGCGCGCCGGTCTCGACGTGCGCGCTCATCGACGCGACGATGTCCCACTCCCAGCAGAAGTTCTCCATGAACTGGCTCGGCAGCTCGACGGCATCCCATTCGACGCCCGAGATGCCCGACACGGCGAGGTCGTCGACCCGCGTGAGCAGGTGGTGCAGGCCGTGGCCGAACTCGTGGAACAGCGTCGTCACGTCGTCGTGCGTGAGCAGTGCGGGCCGTCCGCCGACCGGCGGCTGGAAGTTGCACACCAGGTAAGCGACCGGCGTCTGCAGCGCGGCGTGGCGGCGCCGCCGCGAGCGCGCGTCGTCCATCCACGCGCCCGGGCGCTTCGAGGCGCGCGCGTACAGGTCGGTGTAGAACTGGCCGATCAGTTGTCCGTCGCGCTCGACGCGGAAGAACCGCACGTCGGGATGCCAGACCGGCGCCGAGTCGGGCGCGATGCGCACCGAGTACAGCCGCTCGATCAGGCCGAACAGGCCGTCGAGCACGCGCGGCAGCTGGAAGTACTGCTTGACCGTCTGGTCGGAGAACGCGTAGCGCGCCTCCTTGAGCTTCTCGCTGGCGAAGGCGAGGTCCCAGGCCTGCAGCTCGGTGAGCGACAGCTCGTCGGCAGCGAAGCGCCGCAGCTCGGCCATGTCGCGCTCGGCGAACGGGCGCGCGCGAGCGGCGAGGTCGTGCAGGAACTTCATCACCTGCTCGGGCGATTCGGCCATCTTCGGCACCAGCGAGACCTGTGCGAAGTCGGCGTAGCCGAGCAGGCCGGCCTCCTCGTGGCGAAGGGCCAGCAGCTCGTCGATGATCGGCGCGTTGTCGAGCGCCGCGGCCGCCTCGCCCTCGGGGGCAAGCGCGTTCAGCGAGGCGCGCGTCGAATATGCGCGATACATGTGCTCGCGCAACGGACGGTGCGCGGCGTACTGCATGACCGGCAGGTACGACGGGAACTGCAGCGTGAACGTCCAGCCTTCGCGACCGTCGCTCTGCGCCGCCTCGCGCGCGGCCTCGATGGCGTCCGCGTGCAGGCCCGCGAGCTCGGCGGGGTCGGTGACGCGCAGCTTGAACGCGTTGGTGGCGTCGAGCACGTTCTCGGAGAACTTCTGGCCGAGCGCGGCCTGCCGGTCCTGCAGCTCGGCGAAGCGCTCGCGCGCGGGAGACTTCAGCTCGGCACCGCCGAGCCGGAAGTCGCGCAGCGCATGGTCGACGATGCGCCGGCGCACGGGCGAGAGCCGCGCGTACTGCGCCGACGCCGCGAATGCCTTGTACTTCTCGAACAGCGCTTCGTGCTGCGACAGTTCGGTCCAGAACTGCGTGACCTTGGGCAGGTTGGCGTTGTAGGCCTCGCGCAGCGGCGGCGTGTCGGCGACGCCGTTCAGGTGCCCGACGATGCCCCAGGCGCGGCCGAGCCGCTCTGTGGCGTCTTCGAGCGGCTCGATGAAGGCGTCCCAGGTCGTCGGCGTCGCCGGATCGGTGACGGCAGCCAGCGAGGCACGCGCATTGGCGAGCAGGTCGTCGATCGCGGGCGTGACCAGCGCCGGGTCGAATTCCGCGAAGCGCGGCAGGCCCGAGAAGTCGAGCAGCGGGTTGACGGTGACGGCGGTCGTCGCGGCGGGGGCAGGGGCTTGCATCGTCAGGGGTTCGTCCATCGATTCAGTCGGTCGGTTCGTCGCGCGCGCGCCGTGCGGCTTGCAGCGTGGCTCATCGGGCTGCGCGCTCGGCCGCCTCGATCGTGTTCACCAGCAACATGGCCCGCGTCATCGGGCCGACCCCGCCGGGCACCGGCGTGATCCAGCCCGCGACTTCGCGCGCGCTGTCGAAATCGACGTCGCCGCAGAGCTTGCCGGCGGCGTCGCGGTTCATCCCCACGTCGATGACGATCGCGCCCGGTTTCACCATGTCGCCGGTGATCATCTTCGCGCGACCGACCGCCGCGACGAGGATGTCCGCGCGTCGCGAGTGGGCGGCGAGGTCGCGCGTCCTGCTGTGGCAGATGGTGACGGTGGCGTCGGCCTGCAAGAGCAGCATCGCCTGCGGCTTGCCGACGATGTTGCTGCGCCCGACGACGACCGCTTCGGCGCCCCTGAGCACGGCGCCGGCGTGCCCGAGCATCTTCATCACGCCGTAGGGCGTGCACGGCCGGAAGCCCGGCTGGCCGGTCATCAGCGCGCCCGCGCTCGCGACGTGAAAGCCGTCGACGTCCTTGGCGGGCGAGATCGCCTCGATCACCGCATGCGCGTCGATCTGCGGCGGCAGCGGCAACTGCACCAGGATGCCGTGCACGGCCGGATCGTCGTTGAGCGCACGGATGCGCGCGAGCAGCGTCGCCTGCGTGGCGTCGGCCGGCATGCGATCGAGCGTCGAGCGGATGCCCGATTCCTCGCAGTCCTTGACCTTGTTGCGCACGTAGACCGTCGACGCGGGGTCTTCGCCGACGAGGATGACCGCGAGCCCGGGCGGGTGACCGCGAGCGGCGAGCGCGGCGGCGCGATGCGCCATCTCGGCGCGGATCGATCTGGCGAGGGCTGCGCCGTCGAGGATCCTGGCGGTCATCGGTGCGGTCCGGATGGAAGTGGGGAGGTGGCCGCGCGGGCCGCGCGCGGCAACGCCGGCGTGCCCGGAACGCGATCGAGTCTAGCACGGTGCCCGAGACGACTTGCGCCTCACTACGGTCGTGTCATATACTCGCTGGCTCTTCGGGGGGGTATAGCTCAGCTGGGAGAGCGCTTGCATGGCATGCAAGAGGTCAGCGGTTCGATCCCGCTTACCTCCACCACGCGGAAACAGAAGAACAACGACGAGTCCCGTTCGTCTAGAGGCCTAGGACACGACCCTTTCACGGTTGTAACAGGGGTTCGAATCCCCTACGGGACGCCAGGTTTCAAGCCCTGATGCGCACGCGGCCGCTCTGGCTGCGTCCGGATCCACGCCAGTGGTCCACCTTTTCGGCAACCCGAGTCGGGCGCCCCGGCGACGGGTCGCCGCAGGCCGCGCGCTCCGCGCCGACCTTCGGGACAGCGGATCAGCGAGTTTCCGTACTACGTTCCCGAACCGGGCGTGATCGGCCTGCTCGCAGCAGGTATCGCTGGACTTCTGCTGGCGGGAGCACAGGCTGGCGCGAGGCGTTAATCTTGGTTTCAGCCTGCGTCCGCGAAACTACGTTCGCCCCTCCCGTTCGGGCGCGAGCGGGACGGGCGCGAAACCCCGGACGAGGATCGACTTGACGCCACCGGATTGCCGCGGCCGCAGGGCCGCCATCGTTGCCGTGCTCATGGCCGCCGCCGTCGCGGCGTCGGCGCAGCCGCCCTCCGTCGAGCGCCGGACGATGCTCCTCGGCAGGTCGATGCGCTCGGCATCCGTGTCCAGCCCGCCGACGGCTCGAATGCGGGTTCGCAGGCGCGCTACCCGGCGCAGGTGGTGGTGCCGGTCGCGCAACAGCGGCTGGTGGCCGCACCGCTGCCCGCGCTGGTCGAATCGCTGCAGGTCGCGGTCGGCGACCAGGTCCGCGCGGGGCAGGTGCTTGCCGTGCTGCGCAGCACGCAGGCGAGCGAACTGCAGCGCGACGTGGCGCAGGCGAACAGCCAGGCCGACCTCGCCCGGCGGAACCTCGAGCGCGACGAGCAGTTGTTCGCCGAAGGCCTGATCGCGCAGTCGCGACTCGAGGCGGCGCGCGCGCAGGCTCGCCAGGCGCAGGCGCAGCAGCTCGAGCGGCGCCGCGCGCTCGCTCAGGCCGGCGTCGGCGCCGACGGCGGCGCCGGGCAGATCACGCTGCGCGCGCCGATCGCGGGCGTCGTGCTCGAGCAGCAGGCCGTCGTCGGGCAGCGCGTCGAGCAGGCGGCGCCGCTGTACCGGATCGCGGCCCTCGATCCGCTGTGGGTCGAGATGCAGGCGCCGGCGAGCGACGCCGCGTCGCTCGCGCGCGGCAGTGCCGTGCGCGTCGAGGCCGGTCCGCAGGCGGGCCGGCCCGATGCGGCCGCGATCGTCGGTCGCGTGATCGCGCTCGGCCAGAGCGTCGACGCGGCGACGCAGACGCTGCTCGTGCGCGCCGAGGTGCGCGCGCCCGCGGGCGTGTTGCGCCCGGGCCAGACAGTCGTGGCGGTGGTCGAGGTGCCGGGCGCCGCGTCGGTCCGGGTACCGGCAGCGGCGGTGGCCGACGAAGGCGGCGTGCCGGTGGTCTTCATCGAGGAGACGCCCGGCACTTTCCGTCGCGTGCCGGTGACGCCAAGCGGCAGCGCCGACGGGATGGCCACCGTGACGGGCATCGAGGCGGGCGCCCGCGTGGTCGTGCAGGGGACGGCGGCGCTGAAGTCGATCTTCGCCACGCCTGCGGCCGGGAACTAGCGGGGCGCGTGCCGCGATGTTGTCCGCGCTGATCTCGTTTTCGCTTCGCCAGCGGCTGCTGGTGCTCGTGCTCGCCGTGATGCTGGTGGCGGCGGGAACCCTCGCCTATCGCGACCTGCCGATCGACGCCTTTCCCGACGTGTCGACCACGCAGGTCAAGCTGATCCTGAAGGCGCCCGGCATGACGCCGGAAGAGGTCGAGACGCGGATCACGATGCCGATCGAGCAGGAACTGCTCGGCATTCCGCGCCAGGTGATGCTGCGCTCGGTGTCCAAGTACGCGCTGGCCGACATCACGCTCGACTTCGAGGACGGCACCGACGTCTACTGGGCTCGCCAGCAGGTGGGCGAGCGGCTGGCCGGCGCCATCAAGGACCTGCCGCCGAACGCGAGCGGCGGCCTGGCGCCGATCACGACGCCGCTGGGCGAGATGTACATGTTCACGCTCGAGGGCCCGCAGTCGCTCGACGAGAAGCGCCGCGTGCTCGACTGGGTCGTGCGTCCGGCGCTGCGCACGCTGCCCGGCGTGGCCGACGTGAACAGCCTCGGCGGCAAGGTGCGCACCTTCGAGGTCGTGCCCGACCCCGTGGCGCTGCTCGCGCGCGGCGTGACGCTCGCGCAGCTCGAGGAGGCGATCGTCGCCGGCAACCGCAACGACGGTGCGGGGCGGCTGAACAACGGCGAGGAGGCGCTGATCGTGCGCGCCGAAGGGGCGGTGCGCGAGCTCGACGACCTGCGCCAGACGGTCATCCGCGCGAGCGACGGCCGCGTGGTGCGGGTGGGCGACGTCGCGCAGGTGCGCACCGGGGCGCTGACGCGCTACGGCGCCGTGACGCGCAATGGCACCGGCGAGGCGGTCGAGGGGCTGGTGCTGGGCCTGCGCGGCGCCAACGCGCGGCAGGTGGTTTCGGCCGTGAGGGCGCGCCTGGCCGGGCTGGCGCCGTCGCTGCCGGCGGGCATGACGGTGGTGCCGTTCTACGACCGCAGCGGGCTGGTCGATCGCGCGGTGAACACGGTCGGCAAGGCGCTGCTCGAGGCGGTGGTGCTGGTGCTTGCGCTGCTGCTCGCGTTCCTGGGCAACCTGCGCGCGGCAATCGTCGTGGCCTTGATGCTGCCGCTGTCGGCGCTGGGCACCTTCGTGCTGATGCGCCAGTTCGGGCTCTCGGCCAACCTGATGAGCCTGGGCGGCCTGGCGATCGCGATCGGCATGCTGGTCGACGGTGCGGTCGTGGTGATCGAGAACGTCGAGACCGCGCTGGCCGGCGGCGACAAGGCGCGGCGCGTGCCGCTGCTGCACCTCGTCTATCGTGCCAGCCGCGAGGTGGCGGCGCCGGTCGCCTCGGGCATCGCGATCATCATCATCGTGTTCCTGCCACTGCTCAGCCTGCAAGGGCTCGAGGGCAAGCTGTTCGGGCCGGTGGCGCTGACGATCGTGTTCGCGCTGGCGGTTTCGCTGGTGCTGTCGCTGACGCTGGTGCCGGTGCTCGCGTCGTGGTTGCTGCGCACGGCGCCGGCACACGAGCCCTGGCTCGTGCGGCAACTGGGTCGCCTCTACGATCGCGTGCTCGCGCTGGCGATGGCGCACGAGCGCTGGCTGGTCGGTCTTGCGCTCGCTTCGTTCGTCGCCGCCGGGTTCGTCTTCACGCAACTCGGCAAGTCGTTCATGCCGGTGCTCGACGAGGGCGACATCATCATGCAGCTCGAGAAGCTGCCGTCGATCGGCCTGGACAACACGGTCGCGCTCGACCTGCGCGTACAGAAGCGGATCCTCGACCGCGTGCCCGAGGTCAGGAGCATCGTCGCGCGCAGCGGCTCGGACGAGCTGGGCCTGGACCCGATGGGCCTGAACCAGACCGACACGTTCCTGGTACTCGCGCCGCGCGAGCAGTGGCGCAACCCCGACAAGGAGTGGCTGACCGGCGAGCTGCGCAAGGTGATGGAGGATTTCCCCGGGGTCGCGTTCGGCTTCACGCAGCCGATCGACATGCGCGTGTCCGAGATGCTGACCGGCGTGCGCGGCGACGTCGCGGTGAAGATCTACGGCCCGGACCTCGCCACGCTCAATCGGTTGGCCACGCAGGTCGAGGCGGTGCTCGCGGCATTGCCGGGTGCGACCGACACGCTGACCGTGCGCAACGAAGGCGTGCAGTACCTGCAGGTCGGCATCGACCGCCTGGCCGCGGGCCGCGTCGGACTGAACGCCGAGCGCGTCCAGGCCGACCTGCGCCGCTGGGTCGAAGGGCAGCCGATCGGCGTGGTGCACGAGGCCGGGCGTCGCACGCCGATCGTCATTCGCGGCAGCGAGTCGCTGCGCGCGTCGCCGGCCGAGTTCGAGGCGCTTCGCCTGACGACCGACTCGGGCGCGTCGATTCCACTGGCCTCGGTGGCGACGCTGCGGCGCGCCGACGGGCCGGTGCGCATCGACCGCGAGCAGGCGCAGCGCTACGCGGTGGTCCAGACCAACGTGCGCGGTCGCGACCTCGTCGGCTTCGTCGACGACGCGCGCGCGGCGGTGGCCCGCCAGGTCGAGCTGCCGGGCGGCTACGTGGTGGCCTGGGGCGGGCAGTTCGAGAACCAGCAGCGCGCCGCGCGCCGCCTGTCGTTCGTGATCCCGGTGGCGCTCGCGCTGATCGCGTTCCTGCTGTTTTCCACCTTCGGTTCGCTGCGCCAGATGCTGCTGGTGATCTCGAACATTCCGCTGGCGCTGGTGGGCGGCGTGTTCGGGCTGGCGATCGCCGGCGAGTACGTGTCGGTGCCCGCGTCGGTCGGCTTCATCGCGCTGCTGGGCATCGCGGTGCTCAACGGCGTCGTCATGGTGAGCTACTTCAACCAGCTGCTGGCTGAGGGCGTGCCGCCCGACCGGGCGGTGGTCGAGGGCGCGCGGCGCCGGCTGCGCCCGGTGATGATGACCGCGGCGATCACCGCGGGCGGGCTGGTGCCGCTGCTGTTCGCGACCGGGCCCGGTTCGGAGATCCAGCGGCCGCTCGCGATCGTGGTGATCGGGGGGCTGGTCTCGTCGACGGCGCTCACGCTGCTGCTGCTGCCGTTGATGTTCCGGCGCTTCGGCGTGCCGCCGTCGCGCCCGCCCGTTCCGGAGGTTCGACCATGACCGCGCCGACGCCGCTGGTGTGCCTGATCCTGCTGATTCCGACGAGCGTCGAGGATCGCGTCGTCGACTGGCTGCTCGAACGCTCCGACGAGCGCATCGAGTTCAGCGTTCATCGAGTGGCCGCGCGCGGCCCGCTGGTGAAGCTGGCGGCCGCCGACGAGCGCGTGCAGGGCTTCGCCGAGCGGGTCGAAGTGAAGCTCATCCTCGAGCGCGAGCTGTGCCTCGCGCTAGTCAGCTCGCTGCGCGAGCTGCTGCAGGGCGTCGAAGGCGGCTACTGGACGCTGCCGGTGGAGTGCTTCGATACGTTCGGCCACCTGTCGGCACAGGCCATCGCGGGAGGACAGGCATGAGGCGCCATCGATCGCGGCGCATCGTCACGCTGGCGGCGATCGGCCTGGCCGTGGCGGTGACTGCGCACGCGGGCGACGAGGCGCTGCTGCCCGCCGATCGGGAGGTGGCCGCAGTGCTTGCGCGCACGCCCGCGTGGCGCGCGGCGCGGCAGGCGATCGAGACCGAACGGGAAGCGCGCCGGCAGGCGGTCGTCGGCCCGCAGGAGTGGATCGGCAGCGTCAACCTTGCGCAGCGCCGGATCCGCGATTCCGCGCAGGGCAATACCCTCGAATGGGAGGCCGGACTCGATCGGACGCTGCGCCGCCCGGGCAAGCGCGACGCGGCCGACCGGCTCGGCGGCTCGCGCGTCGAGCTCGCGCAGGCGATGGGCAGCCTCGCGTGGCGCGAGCAGGCGCGCGCGCTGATCGAGCGCTACGGCGCATGGCTGCGCGAACGCGAAGCGGCGCGGGCCTGGCGCGAGCAGGTGGCGCTGCTCGAGGCGCAGGCCGGCGCGGTGGCGAAGCGACAGCGGCTCGGCGACGCGGCCCGGATCGAGCAGGTCCAGGTCGACGCGGCGCTCGCGCAGGCGCAGGCGCAGGTCGTGATCGCCGAAGGGCGCGCGCAGGCCGCGCGCGAGGCGCTCGGGCAGCAGTTCCCGGGGCTGGCGTTTCCGCAGCCCCCGAGCCTGCCCGGCCCGCCGGAACTGCCTGCGCACGAGGGCGCGTGGATCGATGCGCAACTCGCGCACGCCCCCGAGCTGGAGTCGGCGCGCCGCGCGTTGCAGGTCGCCGAGGAGCAGCTTCGCGTCGAACAGCTCGAGCGTCGCCCGGATCCGACGGTTGGGCTGCGGCTGGGGCAGGCGCGCGACGCCAGCGAACAGGTGGTCGGCGTCGTGCTGAGCATCCCGTTTGGCGGCGAGTACCGCGCGGCTGCGTGCGCGCCGCGGCGTCGCGGGCGGCCACGGCGGCGCTGCAGCGCGACGACGCGCAGCGCCGCGTCGAGACCGAGGCGCGGCTCAGGCTGCGCGAAGCGCAGCTCGCTCAGGGCGGCTGGCAGCGCGCGCGCGTCGCGCAGGACAAGCTCGAACAGGCCGCGCAGGGGCTCGCGCGAGGCTACCAGCTGGGGGAGGGGTCGTTGGCCGATCTGCTGGCGGCGCGCAGGCTCGCCAACGAGCAGCGGCTGGCGGCGTCGACATCGGCAGTCGACGCCTGGGTTGCGCGCTGGCAGCTGCTGCTCGAGGCGGGGCGGTTGGGGCCGAAGCGGGACGCTTCAGTAGCCGAGCCAGCGGGGGAGCGTGGTCACCACCGCAGGGAACACGATGCACAGCGCCAGCACGGCAAACTGGATCGCGATGAACGGCAATGCGTGCCGCGTCAGCTCGCCGATCCGGATGCCGGCCGCGCTGCTCACGACGAAGAGCAGCACCCCGACTGGCGGCGTGAGCATTCCGATCACCAGGTTCAGCACGAACAGGAATCCGAAATAGACCGGATCGATGCCATAGCCCTGGGCGATCGGCGCCAGCAGCGGAACGAGCATGATGTACGCGGCATTCGACTCGAGGAACATGCCGGCGACGACCAGCACGAACATGACCAGCAGGATGAACATCGTCGGGTCCGAGGTCACGCCCTGGACCCAGGCGGCCAGGCGCGCCGGGACCATGTCGATCGTCAGCAGGTAGGTCACGGCGGAGGCGAACGCGATCAGCGCTCCGACGACACCGGTCGTGAGCGCGGCCCGGAACAGCACACCGGGGAGGCTCGACAGCTTGACCCGCTTCGTGACGAAGAGCCCGATCACGAGCGCGTAGACGACCGCGATCGCCGACCCTTCGGTGGCCGTGAACAGGCCCCCGACGATTCCGCCGATCACGACCACCGGCATCGCGACCACGATGGCCGATCTGCGCAGCGTCGCGAGGAAGCGCACCAGGCTGAACGCGTCGCCGGTCGGAGGGAAATTCTCGCGGCGCGCGACCCAGGTGCTCCAGCCCATCATGGCGATCGCAAGGATGATGCCGGGCACCACGCCGGCCATGAACAGTGCGCCGACCGAAACGCTGGGCCCGGCCATGTAGGCGTAGACGATCATCGCCGCCGACGGCGGGATGATCGGCCCGAGGTTGGCGGCGGCCGCGATCAGGGCGGCGCCGAAGCCGCGGGAGTAGTACTTCTCGAGCGACGGCATCATCGTGCTCGTCAGGGCGGTCGCGTCGGCCACGGCAGTGCCGGAAACCGCTGCGAGCGACGCCGCCGAAACCACCGTCACGTGGGCGAGGCCGCCGCGGACGCGCCCGACAAGGCTGTTCGCGAGCGCGATCAGGCGGTCCATGATGCCGCCCTCGACCATCAGCTCGCCCGCGACCATGAAGCAGGGGATGGCCAGCAGCGGGAACGCATTGAGCGCGTACATCATCCGCTGCGGGAAGACCAGCCACTCGACGTCGCCCACCCACATCGCGGCCAGCGCCGAGAAGCCGAGCGCGAAGGCCAGCGGCGTGCCCAGGAGGGCGAGCGCGAAGAAGCCGACGACGACGACCGTCGTCACGACCGGCTCCCTGTCGGGGCCGTCGCCGGCGCGCGTAGCGCGAGGACCACGAGGTGCAGCGCCGAGTGGGCGGCGCCGACGCAGACGGCGACGTAGAACCACCCGCTGGAGAGATCCAGCGTGGGCATCAGCTGGTCCCAGCTGTCGGCGGCTGCCACCGCCGAGAACCAGCCGACCACGCCCATCAGGACGGCCGACGCGAGCGCGATCGCGCGCGCCAGCGTGCGGCGCAGCGGCTCGGGAAGCTTCGCGACCAGCAGGTCGATGCCGACGTGGCCGGCCTGCGGTACACCGTGCGGAATCGCGAGGAACACGGCCCAGACGAAACACAGCCGCGACAGCTCCTCGGCGAAGTCCATCGACTCGGACAGCGCGTAGCGCAGCGCCACCTGGATCGATACGACCGCGATCATCGCGGCCATCAGCCCGACGATGGCCCAGCGGCTGAGCCTGTCGAGCACGAGCAGTGCCGTCGGCGCGGTTCCATCGCGCTCGTCCATCGCGGGTTTCCGTCAGTCAGTTCGCGGCGCCGGCCAGTGCCGCGTCGACCAGTTCGCTGCCGGCCTTCTTGCGGACCGAGTCGACGATTCCGGCGGCCGCCTTGCGCATCTCGTCGCGAAACGCCGGCGAGACCGGATCGAACTGCATGCCGCGCTTGCGCAGGTCTTCCAGGGCCGCCAGGTCTTCCTGTGCCGCCTGCTTGCGCTGCGCAGCCACGGCCTGCGCGGCCGCCTCGCGAACCACCTTCTGCAACTCGGGCTTCAACGCGTCGAACTTGCGCTTGTTCGCGACGAGAACGATGAAGTCGAAGAAGTGGCCCGTGTCGCTGACGTACTTCTGGACCTGGTCGAAATTGCGGTCACGGATGACGGCGTAGGGATTCTCTTCCGCGTCGAGCACTCCCTGCTGGAGCGCGGAATAGACTTCCTTGATGTCCATCGTCGTCGGGTTCGCCCCGAGCGCGCGGAAGGTCGCGAGATGCGTTTCGTCGGGCTGCAGGCGGACCTTCAGCCCCTTGAGGTCGGCCAGCGACTTGACCGGGCGAACATTGTTGGTCAGCTGGCGCGCGCCCAGCTCCATGTAGCCGAGCGGCACGAAGCCCTTGGCAGCGAGCCTGGCGCTGAGCGCATCGCCGACCTTGCCGTCGATCATCCGGAACGCCTGCTCGCGCGAGCCGTTCAGGAACGGGATCGAGAGCACCGCGAGCTCGGGCACGGTGCGCGACAGGTACGCGGTGGAGATCCACGTCAGGAACACCGAGCCCGAGCGGACCTGGTCGACGTTTTCCTGCGCGCCTCCCAGCGGCATGGCGGGAAAGACATCGACCTTGAGCTGCCCGTTCGAGGCCTTCTCCACCTGGCTCTCGAACAGCGCCATCGCGACGCTGCTCGAATGGTTCGTCGGAAAGTTTCCGACGATCCTCAGCGTGTCCTGGGCCCCCGCGGGGGCGGCGCCCAGGCCGAGGCACACGGTAGCGACTGCGGCCCAGGCGAAGGTTGCGCGGCGCTGGCGATTCGGGATTTCATGATTCATCGGTCTGCCTCCATGCTTGCTCGGGCGGTTCGCTGCCGGCGGCCCGAAAGATTGTCGACAAATTGTTCGACAGTCATGTTGACACAATCCGGATGAGGATTCATCCTTTTTTTGCGGGCGCAAGGGCCTGCCGACATCCGACGATTTCTGGAGCGCCCCATGCGGCTACTGGTTGTCAATCCCAACATTTCCGAGGATGTCTCCGCGCTGATCGGCGCCGAGGCGGCGCGCGCCGCTTCGCCGGGGACCGAGGTCACGGTCACGACGGCGCAATTCGGCATGGCGTACATCGAGACGCGCTTCGAGGCGCTGATCGGCGCCTACGCTGCGGCGTGCGCGATTTCGGAACGTTTCGATGGCCACGATGCCGTGGTGATCGCCGCATTCGGCGACCCCGGGATCGCGGGACTCCGCGAACTGCTCGACGTTCCGGTGGTGGGGATGACCGAAGCCGCCCTCGCCAGCGCGTGCCTGCTGGGCAAGCGCTTCTCCATCGTCGCCATTTCGGGCCGAATCCGGGCCTGGTATCGCGAGTGCGTGGAAGACAACCATCTCGGCAGCCGCCTCGCGAGCATTCGGGCGCTGGATCAACCGCTGCGGGCGATCGGAACGGTGCAGCAGGATCACGCGGCGCGGCTCGAGCAACTGTGCCGCTCGGCAGTCGACGAGGACGGCGCGGACGTCGTCATTCTCGCTGGCGCCCCGCTGGCCGGACTGGCGCGAGCGCTCCAGGGGCGCATCCCGGTGCCGGTCGTCGATGGCGTGTCGAGCGCGGTGCGCCATGCCGAATCGCTCGCAGCCTTGCGGCCGGGTAGCGCTCGCAGCGGCAGCTTCGCCCCGCCGCCCGAGAAGCCCAACGCCGGCCTGCCGCAGGCACTCTCGGCAATGCTGGCGCGGCGCCGTTCGCATTGACGCCACGGCGGCGCGGGCGCCGTGTCTCATCGGCGTTCAGCGCGCTTCGTGCGCGGGCAGGATGCTGGGGCTGCCGCAGCGCAGGAACCTGCCGCCGCTGCCGGGCGAAAAGCGCTGGCCGTCCCACACGACCTCGCCGCGAAGCAGCGTGAGCGCAGGCCAGGCGCGCAGGCGGCGGCCCTCGTACGGGGTGTAGTCGACCGCGTGGTGAAGCTGGTCGTTGGACACGACCACTTCCCGTTCGTCCCAGACGACCAGGTCGGCGTCCGATCCGATCGCGATCGTCCCCTTGCGCGGATGCAGGCCGTACGCCCTCGCCGGGGCCGTCGAGGTCAACTCGACAAAGCGGTTGATCGAGATCCTGCCGGCGAGCACGCCCTCGGAGAAGAGCAGCGGAAGCCTGGTTTCGAGTCCGGGGATGCCGTTGGGCACGTGCGGAAACGCGACTTCGTGGCCGCCAGGTTTCTTTCCGGCCGGATCGTCGAACGAGAACGGCGCGTGATCGGAGGAGAACACGGTGAACAGCCCGTCGGACAGGCTGTCCCAGATCACCTTCTGGTTCGCCTCGTCGCGAGGCGGAGGGCTGCAGACGCACTTCGCGCCGCGGTAGTCGTCGTCGATGCCGAGGTCGGCCGAAGTCAGGAAGAGGTACTGGGGACAGGTCTCGGCGAGGATCCGCAACCCGCGCGATCGCGCCCACCGGATCTGCTCGACTGCTTCGCGTCCGGAGACGTGAACGATCAGGATCGGGACGTCGACGAGTTCGGACAGCGCGATCGCCCGGTGCGTCGCCTCGCGCTCGACGAGCATCGGCCGCGAGACGGCGTGGTAGCGCGGCGCGACGTTCCCGGCCGCGACCAGCCGATCGGCGAGCCAGGCGATGCACTCGGAGTTCTCCGCGTGAACCATCGGCATGGCGCGATGGCGCCGGGCGACTTCGAGCACGTCGAGGATCTGGCGATCGTCGAGCTTGAGGTCGTCGTAGGTCATGTAGATCTTGAACGACGTGTAGCCCTCGGCGATCAGCGCCGGCAGTTCCTCGTGGAGCACGCGCGGCGAGGGGTCGGTGACGATCAGGTGGAACGCGTAGTCGACGTGCGCCTTCGAGCCCGCGCGCCGATGGTAGTCGTCGACGGCCTCGCGCAGCGACTGCCCCTTTTCCTGTGCCGCGAACGGGATGACCGTCGTCGTGCCGCCGCAGGCGGCCGAGCGGGTGCCACTGTCGAAGCCGTCGGCCATGCGCACCGGAGCCGGCATCGGCTGGTCGAGGTGGCAATGGCCGTCGACGCCGCCCGGAGTGACATGGCGCCCGCGGGCATCGATCCCGGCGGCTGCGCCGGGCAGGTCGCGGCCGAGCATCGTCACGATGCCGTCGCGAATCCCGATGTCGCAGGCGAACGTGTCGGCGGCCGTCGAGACCAGCGCATTGCGAACGACGAGATCGAGGAGGGGACGGCTCATGGGAGAATCCGCTGGCTGCAGGGCCGGACGACGGACCCGGCATCCGTCCGGGCCGTCATGGCTGCCGGAGCGAGCGAAGAATGCCCCCGGCCGGAACGACTGTCAACAATATCGTCGACATTTACGTTAACATCGAGCGTCCACAACGAGACAGCCGTGGCCAGCATCCGGAACAAAGCCGAGCCTCGTCGGGCGCCGAAGCGGGAAGCCTCGGTCGACGAAATCTACGAGCGGATCTACGTCGCGATCCTCGAACATCGACTGAGCCCCGGTTCGAAGCTCGGAGAGGACCGGCTCGCAACGATTTTCGGGGTGAGCCGGGCGCGGATTCGCGAGGTCCTCGCCCGCCTGGCCTACGAGGGGATCGTCGACCTGTTTCCGCAGCGCGGCGCGTTCCTCGCCAAGCCATCGGCCGAGCGGGCGCGCAACGTATTCGAGGCGCGCAGGCTGCTCGAGCCGGGCGTCATCCGGCGTCTGGTCGACGCGGTGACGGCCGAGAAGCTCGCGAAGCTGCGCGAGCATCAGGAGCGGGAGATGGATGCCCGTCGCCGGGAAGACAAGCGTTCGGTGATTCGCCTGTCGGGCGAGTTCCACACCCTGCTCGCCGAACTGGCCGGAAATGCGGTCCTCGCGAAGACGGTGCGCGAGCTGACGACGATCACCTGTCTCGTCATCCTGCTCTACGACACGCCGACCTCGGCGGCGTGCCGCGCCGACGAGCACGGGGCGATCATCGATGCGATCGGCAAGCGCGATGCGGCGAGGGCCGAGCGGCTCATGCTCGAACACCTGGACCACATCGAGAATTCGCTCGACCTCGCGCCCGGCGACGTCGACGTCGATCTCGAGGCGATCTTCGCTTCCTGAGGCGCCGAGCCGCGGGCAAGGCTCGCGGGTCGACGCCGATCGCGCGCTCAATCGCGATGGCGGGTGCGGGAAGAATCCGCCAGGCGCCGGGTCTTCACGGCCCGGTCGAGCGTCTCGAGCAACGCCACCGAGTCGTCCCACCCGAGGCAACCGTCGGTGATGCTCTGCCCGTAGGCGAGCTTCGCGGGATCGTCGCTGCCGGGCGTGAACGCTTGCCGGCCCGCGACCAGGTGGCTCTCGACCATCACGCCCATGATGCTGCGGCTCCCCCCCGCGATCTGGGCTGCGATGTCCGCCGCGATGTCGACCTGCCGCGCGGGCTGCCTGGCGCTGTTGGCGTGCGAGCAGTCGATCATCAGCGACGGCATGCAGTCGCTCTGCTCGAGTTCTTCGCATGCGGCGGCAACGCTTGCACGGTCGTAGTTCGGCACGCGACCGCCACGCAGGATCAGGTGGCAGTCGGGGTTGCCGCTGGTGCGCACCATCGCGACGTGGCCGTTCTTGTGGATGCCGAGGAAGTTGTGCGGGCTGCGCGCCGCGAGGATCGCGTCGATCGCTACGCGCACGTTGCCGTCGGTGCCGTTCTTGAAGCCGATCGGCGCCGAGGTGCCCGAGGCGAGCTCGCGGTGCACCTGGCTCTCGGTCGTGCGCGCGCCGATCGCCCCCCAGGCGACCAGGTCGGCCAGGTATTGCGGCGACGTGGTGTCCAGCAGCTCGCTTCCGGCGGGCACGCCGAGGCGCGCGATGTCGATCAGCAGCGAGCGCGCGATGCGCAGACCCTCGTTGATGCGGCAGCTCTCGTCGAGGTACGGGTCGTTGATCAGGCCCTTCCAGCCGACCGTCGTGCGCGGCTTCTCGAAGTACACGCGCATCACGACTTCGAGCGTGTCGCGGAAGCGCTCGCGCGGTTCGGCGAGCCGCTGCGCGTACTCGAGCGCGGCGCGTGGATCGTGGATCGAGCACGGGCCGATCACCACCAGCAGCCGGTCGTCGCCGCCGCGAACGATGCGGCGAACGGCAGTGCGGCATTCGCCGACCATGCGCTCGACATCCGTTCCCTGGATCGGGAAGAAGCGGATCAGGTCTTCGGGAGGCGGCAGGACGACGACCTGCGAGACGCGCTCGTCGTCGGTGGTGGAGGTCCTGTCGGGTTCTTCGGGATGCATCACGCCTTCACGTAGACCCAGCCCGCTTGCAGCCGCCGCACGACCTGGTCGAGCGCCGAGCTGGCCTGGCGTACGCCGGGAAGCAGTTGAACCGAGGCGCCACGCTCGCGCAGCCGCTCGAGCGTCTGGCCGCAGGCGATGAACGAGAGCTCGGGATACGCCGCCTGCAGCGCCGCGATGCGCGCCGGATACGGCGATGCGCCGACGCGCAGCAGGTCGATGCCGCCGATGTTGGCGACGACCTCGATGGCCACCGGCCGTCCGGCGGCGCGCGCGTCGCGCAGCAGGCCCTCGATGCCGTCGAGTGCCGGGCCGAGGTGGGCCGTGTCGGAGGAGGCGATGTGGACCAGCACGTGGTTGGCCGAGGCCTGCCGCACCGCTTCGAGGCTGCTGCCGACCAGGCCGGCGCGCTGCACCGGATCGTCCGGCGCCGTAGCCCACGCCAGGGCGCTCGCCAGGCCGCCGGGCAGCCGCCGATGGGCCTGCCAGCCCACCAGTACGGCGACCAGCGCGACCGCCAGCAGCGCCGCGGCGGCCGGGCGACGCCGCGGCGGCTCGGGGGGCGCGGAGCGCGGCGCCGCGTCGCGGTAGGCCGCGCGAACCATCTCCTTGACCAGGCGCGTGCGGCAGACGTCGTCGCGCAGGCGCGGGTCGCTGCCCATCCGCTCGAGCCACTCGGCGCTTTCGCGGGCGTCGAGCTGGCCGTCGACGAAGGCGCTCTGCATCTCGTCGGAAAGGCGCTGCGGCTGGCTCATCGGCGGCTCCCCAGCGCGATGACCTGCGCGGCCGCGCGCTCGTCGGTCAGCGTGTCGCGCAGCGTGGCGCGCGCGCGGCACAGCCGGCTCATCACCGTGCCGATCGGAATGCCCAGCGCCAGCGCCACTTCCGCGTAGCTCAGCTCCTCGAGGTCGACCAGCGTGACCACCTGCCGCTGGCCGAGCGGAAGGCGCGCAACGGCGGCACGCACCCGCGCGACGATCTCGGCCGTCGCACGCTGGTCTTCCGGGGTGGGCGCGGTGCCCGGCATCTCGTCGGCGAGCTCGTCGATGTCGTCGTGGACGCGCTGGCGCCGCAGGTGGTCGCGAAAGCCGTTGTTCAGGATCGCGAACAGCCAGCCCTTGAGTCGCTCGGTGTCGCGCAGTTGCGCGTGGCGCGACAGCGCCTTGAGCAGTGTCTCCTGGACGAGGTCTTCGGCCAAGGCCCGGTCGTGGCACCACGAATAGGCGACCCGGTACAGGGCGGGGCGCCACGACTCGACCTCCTGCCGGAGGCAGTGTGCGCCGAAGAGCAGGCTTCTGAGATCCATGTCCGGTGAGACGCGCGCGAAGCCGCCAGTATTCCACCGACGGCCCCGCGCCGCCACCCGGGGCGGCCGGGACGGAATAAAGGCGCGGCCGCGAGCGTCCAGACAGCGGGAGACAGGCGGGCCATCCGTCCGCCGCGCCCAACGAGGAGACGACACATGCCACGCAGATTGGCGCTCGCCCTGGGCGCGGCGATCCTCACCGGGGCGCTCGGCGCCTGCAGCGCCATGGCGCCCGGCCCCACCGCACAGTCCGAGATGAGAAAGGTCGTGTTCCAGGTCAGCGAGGCGGACCCGAAGAACTGGAACCTGGCGCTGAACAACCTGCGCAATGTCCAGCAGGCGATCGGCAAGGACAAGGTGCTGACCGAGCTCGTCGTCTACGGGCCCGGGATCGCGATGCTGAAGGCCGAATCGAAGGTCGAGCCGCGCGTCACGCAAGCGCTGACCGACGGCGTCAGGGTCGTGGCCTGCGAGAACACGATGCACGCGCAGAAGCTCACCACGGCCGACATGATCCCGGGCATCGGCTACGTGCCGGGCGGCGTCGTCGAGCTGATGGAACGCCAGCGCGAGGGCTGGGCGTACATCCGGCCGTAGGCGACGCGGCGATCGCACCCCGTCCCGGCGCAAGCCGGGGCGGATTCGCCCCTCGGAGGCCACTTCGGGGGCCGGTTCAGGCGTCGATCCAGGCTTCGATCTGCGCGGCGCTCATCGCGCCGGCGCTTCGGCGCACTTCGCGACCGCCCTGGAACAGCGCGATCGTCGGGATGCTGCGAATCGCGTAGCGCTGGCTGAGCCCGGGGTTCGCATCGGTGTCGACCTTCAGGCACTGCACGCGGCCGGCGAGCTTCCTGGCCGCCTGCTCGAACTGGGGCGCCATCATCCGGCAGGGACCGCACCAGCTGGCCCAGAAGTCGACGACGACCGGCAGGTCGGTGCGGCGCAGGTAGTCCTGGAAGCGCGCGTCGTCCATCTCGACCGGCTTGCCCGGAAAGAGCGGCTCGCCGCAGGCGCCGCAGTCGGGGTGCTGGCCGACCCGCTCGGCGGGCAGGCGGTTGGTCTTGCCGCAATGCGGGCAGACGGCGTGGATCGGGTCGGACATCCTCGGGGCTCCAGGTCGGGGGCGGCACGCGGGAACGCCGCGCCGCGCCACCGTGGCGCTACGCCGCCTGGCGTCGACATGGGGCGCGCCGACGCAAACTCAAGGGGCTGCGGGGCGCTTCAGGCGTTGAAGTTCAGCCGCAGCCCGGGGATCGCCCAATCGTCGATGGCCACCAGGCGCCCGCTGCCCGACAGCGTCACGAAGAGGGTGCGCAATTCGGGCCCACCGAAGCAGAGGTTGGTCGTGTACCGGTCGGGCAGCGGCAGGTGCCGGCAGATGCGGCCGTCGGGCGAGACGATCGTGAGGCCGCCGTGCAGCAGGGTGGCGACGTACAGATTGCCCAGCGCGTCGACGGCCATCGAGTCGAAGCGCTGGTAGTGCCCGCCCGGCGCTGCGGTGACGAGGCGGCCGCCGTGCGGCGAGGGCCAGGCGTCCTTGCGCAATCGCCCGGGTGCGGCGACGTCGAACGCCCAGACGCGCGCGCCCTCGGTCTCGGCGTAGTACAGCGTGGCGCCGTCGGGCGACAGCGCAATGCCGTTCGGGGTCATCACCGGACGCGCGGCGGCGACGATCGAGCGACCGTCGGCGCGGGCGTAGTAGAGTGCGCCGCGGTCCATCTCGCGCTCGCGCACCTTGCCGAGGTCGGTGAACCAGAAGCCGCCTTCGGCGTCGAAGACGAGGTCGTTCGGCCCGCGCAGCCCGTGGCCGTCGACCTGCTCGTAGAGGCGCTCGCTGCGGCCCGTCGCGAGGTCGACGCGCTCGATGCGGCCGGTGTCGTAGTCGTCGGCCTGCGCCACCGGGCGCACGCAGCCGTCGGCTTCGGTGACCCAGCGAAAGCCGCCGTTGTTGCAGACGTAGACCGCGCCGTCGGGGCCGATGGCCGCGCCGTTCGGCCCGCCGCCGAGGTGCGCGACTACCGAGACCTTCCCGCCGGGCGAGACCCGGGTCAGCGTGCCGCGCGCGATCTCGACCAGCAGCACGGAGCCGTCGTCCATGGCGACCGGGCCTTCGGGGAACTGCAGGCCGGACGCCACCTCACGGATTTTCACTTGTCTGTCTCCTGTTCGAGGGTTGCCGCCGCCCGCGTTGCACGCGTGCCAGGGAGCGGGTGGGAACGGGCCCGGAGCTCGAGCGGACGATCAAGTCGAATGGCAGAGGCGATGGGGGGGGAGGGTTCTCGCCTCGCATGCGTGCAACCAGGTAACGCCCGGCCTGCTCGCCGATCTCCGCAATCGGAAGATGCACCGACGTCAGCGGCGGGTGCAGGTACGCCGCGAATTCGTTGTCGTTGAAGCTGGCGATCGACATGTCTCGTGGCACTTCGATTCGGGCGCGGTCGAGCGCCGACAAGGCACCTGCGGCCAGGTAGTCGTTTCCGCACACCACGGCCGTGGCTTCGCTGCGGGCCGCGATGACCGCATTCATGGCATCGAAGCCCTGGCGAAATCCGTAATCGGTTTCGATCAATGCGCGGTGGCAAAGGCTCATTCCATGGCGTGCGACCGACTCGACGATTCCGCGGTATCGCCTGCGGGCACGTTCGTTGTCGGCGGTGTGTCCGCCGATGAATCCGATCCTGCGATGGCCGAGTTGCGCCAGATGGTCCACGACGCAGGCCGCGGCCGCATGTTCGTCGAAGCCGACGCAATCGCCGTCGTCGCTCTCGAGGGCCCACATCATGACGAACGGGATGCGATGCGCGGAAAGCGTCGCGAATGTCTGTCGCGGCTGCCGCGAACCGAGGAGCGCCACAGCGTCGATGCCCCGTTCTATCAGCGCCCGCAGGATTGCAGGCTCGCGCGCCTCCTCGTGTGCGGGTGCCGAAAGCAGCAGCGTGTAGCCCCTGGCGGCCAGGGCCGTTTCGAGGCCCTGGATCATCGTAGGAAACGACGACGAGCCAAACCGGGGGACGATCGCGCCGACGGTCATGGTGCGACGCATCGCCAGGGCGCGTGCGGCGCCATTGGCGACATATCCGAGCCGCTCGACCGCAGCAAGGACGCGGCGCCGCGTCGCGTCGCTGATCATGTCCGGGTGGCGCAGTGCGCGCGAAACGGTGCCGGTCGAGACGCCGGCCAACTGGGCGACATCGAGCAACGATGCGGGCCGGCCAACGTGCGCGATTGCGCCGGGAGCGGTCATCCGGTTTGCAGTGACGGCAGGACGGCGTGGCATGTGCGGCGGCACAGTGTTCGATGTGCGAATCGTAGCGGGATTTCTCGACCGATGCAGTGCAAACGCTTGTGCACTGCAGAAGATAGAAATGGAACTTGCATGATCTATGGAGGATTGACACTGGTCAGATCGAAGGCTAACGTTGTGCAACCGCTTGCATGACTCGCAAGCCTCGATCGAGAACGAACCGGAACGAGGGCAATGGCTGCAACGAAGCACGAGATAGTCCGCACGATCGCCGAATGCGGAGCGACGCATGCCTTCACGTTGCCCGGGCTGGGCGTGACGTGGATGCTCGACGAGTTCTACGAGGCGCGCGACCGCGTCAAGCTGGTCCTCAATCGAAGCGAGCAGTTCGCATCGATCATGGCGCAGGCCTACGGCAAGGTGCTCGGCAAGCCGGCGGTGTTCCTGGGTCAAGGGCCCTTCGCGAGCACGACCGGGGCCTTCGGAATCCTCGAGGCGCACTTCGCCGGAACGCCGATGGTCGTGATCACCGATACCTCTTGCTACGACGGTTTCGGAATGCGCGGCGTCTACCAGACCATGACGGGAGACTACGGCGCAGCCGATGTCGCGACGGTGCTCAGGACCATGACCAAGTACTGCGCCTATGCGACCGAAGTCGACGAAGCGGTATTCGGGTTGCAGATGGCGTTCAAGCACGCCTCGTTGCCGCGGCTGGGTCCGGCGGCGCTGGTGCTCAAGACACCGATCATCCGTCGTGAATTCGTGCCGAATCCGCGGGTGCGTCTGTTCGACCCGGCCGGGCATCTTGCCTACACGCCGGCCCGTCCCGACGAAGATGCGGTGGCCGAACTCGCCGCGATGATCAGGCAGGCGAAGCGTCCGTTAATCATCGCAGGGCAGGGCGCGCAATCGGATGGCGCAAGGCGCCTTCTGGCCGATGTGGCTACGAAAGCGGGCATTGCCGTTGCCACCAGCTACAACGGAAAGGGCGTCCTCGACGAAACCTCGCCAGTCAGCGTCGGAATGCTCGGAACATGGGGCTGCAAGGCGGGCAACGAGGCCGTCAGGCAGGCCGACCTCGTCGTCGCGCTCGGCGCCAGCCTCGGCCCGGACTACATGCGATTCTGCGAAGAGGGGTTCCTGCGCCCAGGCGCGCAACGAATTGCCCAGATCGACGTCGATCCAAGAAACGCAGGGTGGGTCTATCCGGTCGATCTCGCGATCACGGGCGACGCGGCCGACGTGCTTGCGGCCCTGTCTCGACACGACACCGGCGAGTCGGCGCGCGTCGAGCGCCTTCGCTGGATCGCCTCGAATAACGAGCGGATGGGCTACGGATCGGTACCTGCGTGGACAGCGAGGGAGGGAACCGTCCACAACGCCGACATCCTGAAGGCCCTCGACGGCTTTCTCACGGACCGTCACATGCTCACACTGGACGCCGGCAACAACCGGATCTGGCTCACGACGACGATGCGGGTACGCACGCCTGGTCAGTTGCTGGTTCCGGGCGGGGTCGGCGGAATGGGTTGGGCCATTCCAGCGGCCATCGGCGCCAAGATTGCGCGACCCGATCGCCGACTGATTGCACTGACCGGAGACGGCGGCGCGGGAATGTCGGTTTCTTCGCTGACGACGGCGATCGCCGAGGGCATGCCTGTCACGGTAGTAGTCGCGAACAATGCCGGTCTGGGCATGGTCCGTGACAACATGCGCGGCAAGCGCATCGCGGTCGACTACCCGCCCACCGATTTCGCGACCATCGCGCGCGGCCTGGGTTGCGCCGCGTTCGCCGTACGTCACCCGTCCGAGATTGCGGATGCCCTGCATCAGGCCGAGAGGTCGGAACGGCCCGCGTTGATCGACGTCGCGGTCGATCCCGACGCAAGTCATCATCCGGCGTCCGACTATTAGGATCCGCGATGACCCGGCCCGTAGCACTGGTCGCAGGCGGCAGTCGGAACATCGGTCTGGCGATCGCGCGGCGATTTGCATTCGACTACACGGTGCTGATCGCGGATCTCCAGCGCCCGGCATGCGAACTCCCCAAGGAGACTCGCTGGGTGGGCGTCGACGTTCGCGATTACGCGGCTTGCGCCAGAGCGGTCGAAACGGCGGTTTCGCTGGGACCGCTGGCCTGCGTCGTTCATTCGGCGGCAATTACGGTGCCTCCAGTGCCGTTCGCGGAGCTCGATCCGCTCGAATGGGCCAAGGTGATCGACGTGAACCTGAGTGGGGCGTTCAACACGATGCGCGCCTCGGTGGCAGCGCTGCGCGAATCGCGCGGTTGCGCGGTTCTCATCGCGTCCAGGGCGGCGCGGGTCGGCTACGCCGCCCTCGACCCCTCGCCCCGCGGCACCAAGCCCCATTACTGCGCGTCGAAGGCCGGCGTGATTTCGCTCGCACGATCGCTGGCAGTCGAACTCGCAGCCGACGGTGTTCGCGTCAACTGCGTGGCGCCCGGCTCGATCGAGGGCGACATGATTCCCCGGGAGCGCTGGGCCGAGATATCCGCGAAGGTGCCGTTGCGCCGCATGGGGCGGCCGGAGGACGTCGCCGAGGCGTGCTGGTTTCTCTGCACGCCGGCGGCATCCTATATCACGGGCCACGTGCTCGATGTCAATGGCGGAACCTGGATGAACTGACCGGAGGCACCAGAGGTGCTGCGCCCTGCATGGATGCATACCCAAGGAGGAGACGTCAATGAAGCGCTTCGATAAGTACGCAAGTTGGCTCGTTTGCGTTGTCGGACTTACTGCGGCATTCGGGTTCTTCACAGCCCGGGTCGAGGCTGCAGGCCCGACCCTGAGCATCAACCTGGCGCAATGCTGTCCGCCCGATCAGGCCTATGGCATGTACGCGCACGGCTTCGCCGAGCGACTTGCAAAGAACTCCGGTGGTGCCATCACGGTCAAGAACCTCGACGGCGGAGTCATGGGCGACGAGCAGGTGATGGCACAGAAGGTGCAGATCGGAACGCTGCACATGGCCGCGGTCACGTCGAACAACGTTGCGCAGTTGGCCCCGTCGGTGAACGTGCTGGTGCTTCCATACCTGAACAGCAGTCCGTCGGACCTGCTCGGCCCGAAGGGCCTGCTTCGTCCCGGGCCTTACCTGGACGAATTGAATCGCCGCGTCCTCAAGGAATCCGGCACGGTACGGATCATCGGGGGGTTCACGAACGATTTCCGCAAGCTGTTCACGAAGGACAAGTGTGTCGAGACGCTTGCCGACCTGAAAGGGCTGAAGATCCGGATGCCGAAAAACCCCGTGATGGAGCAATTGTGGGGTGCCTGGGGGGTGTCGACGTATCCGATCGCATGGTCCGAGACCTTTGGAGCGATTCAGCAGGGGGTGGTCGACGCCTTCGACAGTCCGCTCGACGTGATTCCGAAGATGGGCTTCTACAAGCACATCAAGTACGTCATCGACACACGCTACCTGCCACAGGCGGCGCTCCTGATCGTCAACGACCGCTGGTTCCAGAGCCTGCCGCCATCCGATCGCGAACTGATCATGAAGACCGCCGCGGAGAACGATCAGTGGCACTACGAGTGGGTGGGCAGCCAGCAGAAGACGATGCGAGTCGAGCTCGAGTCGAAGCACGGCACGAAGTTCTGCACGCTGAAGGACGCCGATGAGTGGGAAAGGAGAGCACGCTCGACCTGGCCGGCGCTCTATGGGCTCGTGGGCGGCGGCAAGGAATGGGTCGACGCCACGCTCGCCTACAAGAAGACGGGAAGGCTTCCGAACTGAACCCGCGAACCGGTGAAAGGCGTCCCACGGGAGCGCCGACCGCCGGATCGCTCGCTTGCGGACCGTACTGCACATGCACATGGGCTCTCTGCTGAACAGTTTCGAGAAGCACGCCGCCAACCTCGCGCTGGCCGGGTTGGTGGTCGTGCTGGCGCTGCAGGTGTTCTTTCGCTACGTGCTAGCGACCGGCTTGTCCTGGACGGAGGAGGTTTCTCGCTTCCTGTTCGTCGGATTCGTCTACGTGTCGGCGAGTTACGCGGTGCAGCAAGGTACCCACATCCGGGTCAGTGTCGGCGTCGACGCTCTCCCGCCTCGTGTCAGGCGTGCTGCGCTGCGTGTCGCCGACGCAATATGGATCTGCTTCAACGCGCTGGTCGTGGTCTCCGGTGTCATTCTGATCACGGGAATGATCACCCATCCTGTCTATTCGACCTCGCTGTTCATTCCGCTATCGCTGGTGTATCTGGTGATCCCCGTGGCGCATGCGCTGATGATCGTGCGCATCGTCCAGTCGTATACGGGGGCACCAGACACGCGGGGGGCAATGCGCACAGGGGGCCAGGCGTGACGATCGTCGTCCTCATGATTCTGAGCCTGGCGATCGGTGTGCCGATCTTCGCGGCGCTCGGGATCGCGACGCTGGGCGAATTGCTCTATTCACCGGTTCCGCTGGCAACACTCGCGTACACGCTGTACAGCGGGGTCGACCAGTTTCCGCTGATCGCGATCCCGTGTTTCGTGCTTGCGAGCGCCCTGATGACGCGAGCGGGCATCACCGGCGACATGGTACGGGTCATGCGACTGCTGGTCGGCGCCAGGCCGGGCGGTCTCGCAGCGGTGACCATCCTGGCGTGCATGTTCTTCGCGGCGATTTCGGGCTCGGGTCCGGGAACGGTGGCCGCGGTCGGCGCGCTGATGATCCCCGCGATGGCGCGCGACGGCTACGACGAGGACTACGCGGCCGCCGTGGCTTCGTCGGGCGGGACGCTGGGAATCCTGATTCCGCCAAGCAATCCGATGATCGTCTACGGAGTGCTGGCCGGCGTCTCGATTGGCGACCTGTTCATCGCGGGCGTGCTTCCCGGCATCCTGATGGGAGTCCTGTTGATCGCGGTGTCGATCCGGATCGCCAGAAGGCGCGGCTATCGTTCGTCCGTCGGTGCGACCGCCGACGAGACCCTTGGCAAGGCTGCCTGGCAGGGAGCGTTCTCGCTGGCGATGCCCTTCGTCGTTCTCGGTGGCATCTATGCCGGAGTGTTCACGCCTGTCGAAGCGGCGATCGTCGCAGTCGTCTATGCGCTGCTGGTCGGTTTGGCCGTGAAGCGAGCACTGAGCCTTGCCGCGATCTGGCAGGCGCTGAGCGAAACCAGCGCGATCTGCGGCGGGCTGGTGCTGATCATGGGCACGGCGATCCTGTTCGGAGAGTCGCTCGCGCTGAACCAGGTACCGCAGCGCCTGGCGAGCGCGATGCTGGCGGTGACGACCGACCCCACGCTGATGCTGTTGCTGATCGGCGCGCTGCTCGTGTTCCTGGGCACGTTCATGGAGACCCTGTCGACGATCATCATCCTGACGCCGATCCTGCTGCCGATGGTGACTCAAATCGGCGTTCATCCGATCCACTTCGGGATCATTCTCGTCGTGGCGAGCGAGATCGGGTTTCTCACGCCTCCGCTCGGGGTCAACCTGTTCGTGTCATGCAACCTGACCGGGTTGCCGCTGGAAAAGGTCGCACGGGCGGCCGTCCCGTTCATCGTCGCCATGACGGTTGCGCTGATCGCCGTGATCGTCTTTCCCTGGTTTTCTCTGGCGATCGTGGGATGAGAGGCTGCATCCCGGCGGCCGATCGTCGTGGCTTCGCAACGCGGAGAGGGCGGGCATTGCTTTCGTCCGGAGGGAGGGAATGGTGAAGACGAATCGTCTGATGTGCGTCCTGGCGATTTTCTCGGCCGCGATCATGGGGCCGGGATCGGCGCGTGCGCAACAGGCCGACTGGCCGAGTCGACCGGTGCGCATCGTGGTGCCGTTCCCGCCGGGAGGAACCACCGATATCCTCGCCAGAGAGGTGGGCCAGCGGATGGCAGTGACGTTCAGGCAACCGTTCGTCGTCGATAACCGGGCCGGGGCAAGCGGCGCGATCGGGCTGGAGCACGTCGCGCGGGCCGCCCCGGACGGCTACACGCTGGTGATCGGTTCGCCGCAGACGCTGACGATCAATCCGCATCTCTTCAAGCTCAACTTCAGGCCGATGGAGGACTTCGCGCCGATCGTCATCATCGCGAGTGTGCCGAACGTGCTGGTCGTCAACCCGAAGTTACCCGCAAGGACGGTTGGCGAAGTCGTGGAACTCGCCAGGAAGAGCCCGGGACGGCTCAACTATGCGTCGACGAGTATCGGGGGCACGCCTCACCTGACGGGCGAGATGCTCAAGCGTGTCGCCAACGTGGATATCCAGCACGTGCCCTACAAGGGGAGCGCTCCGGCACTCGCCGACCTGATCGCCGGACATGTCGAGATGATGTTCGACAATCTCCCGTCGGCGTTGCCGTACGCCAGATCGGGGCAGCTTCGCGCGATTGCGGTCACGACGAGCAATCGCTCGCCGGTGCTGCCCGAGCTTCCGACTTTCGCAGAACAGGGCATGTCCGGTTTCGAGAGCCAAGGCTGGTTCTCGATTCTCGCTCCAAAGGGGACGCCTCGCGTCGTGGTGGAGCGGATCAATGCCGAGGTCAATCGACTGATCGCGACCGACGACTTCAAGGAGAAGCTCATCCAGCTCGGATCGCAACCCGTCGGGGGAAGTCCCGAGTTCTTCGCGCAGCACATGCGGGACGAATCCGAGCGGTGGGGGGCGCTGATTCGCAGCGCGGGCATCAAGGCTGAATGATCGGATCGGGGCGAAGCATGAGCGAGTGCAGGCGGTTGGTTGGGCGCAAGGCGGTCGTCACCGGTGCCGGACGAGGGTTGGGGCTTGCAGCGGCGATGCGCCTGGCGTCGGAGGGAGCCGACGTGACCGTCACGGACGTCGATACGGGCGCTCTGGAGGAGGCCAGGCGCGCCGGCGCCCAGCGCGGCTTCACCCTCGGCACGCTGGTTCTCGACAGTCTCGGCGACGCGGACCACGCGTCGCTGGCGCGCCATATCGAAAAGCTGGGCGGCCTGCACATCCTGGTTGCCAATGCGGGAGGCTCGCTGCATACGCCGTACCGGTTTCTCGACGAGTCCGACGAGGACTGGCGTCGGGTCATGGACCTGAACCTGATGGGGGCGGTGCGCGCCCGCCGCTGTGCGATTCCCTGGATGCAGCGCGCTCGCTACGGGCGAATCGTAAACCTCGGCTCGAAGGCTGGGGCCTACGGGAGCCTGATTGCGGGCGCGAACTACGCGGCGTCGAAGGGAGCGATCGCGGCGCTTACCCGGCAACTCGCGCTCGAGTTCGGAACGAGCGGGATCACGGTCAATTGCGTCCAGCCGGGGATCGTGATGACCGAGCGGGTCAAGGGGCTTTGGGCGCAGCGGCGCACGGAGGAAGAGCGAAGGCGCGTGCTCGAGGATGTGCCGCTGCGCCGTCACGGAGAGGTAGAGGACGTCGCTGCAGCGGTCGCATTCCTGGCCTCGGACGATGCAGCTTTCATCACCGGAGCGTGTCTGGACGTCAATGGTGGTCAGGCGATGTCCTGACCCTCTTGCGTCAGCGTTGGCGCGCCAGAGACGACGTCCGGTCAGTCGATCATCCGCAGGCCGAGCCGGCTCGCCGCGATCACGGCCTGCGTGCGGTTGCGCACGCCGAGCGCGCGCAGGACGGCGCTGACGTGGACCTTGACCGTACCCTCGGCCAGGTCGAGTTGCCGGCAGATGAGCTTGTTCGGCAGGCCGCGCAGGATGAGGCGCAACACGTCGCACTGCCGATCGGTGAGGCCGAGCCCGCGCGGGTCGCTGCCGGCGCTGCGCAGGCGGATCGGCTCGTTGGCGTCGCGACGCGGGTCGATGGCTTCCCGCGGGACGTAGACGTGGCCCGACGCGATCAGCCGCAACGCATGCGTGATGACGTCGGCGTGGTAGGTCTTCGGGATGTAGCCGGCCGCGCCCAGGTCGAGGCAGCGCAGGATCGTCTCGCGGTCGACCTCGGCCGAGAGCACCACCGTCGGCAGTTGCGGGTATTGCGCGCGCAGCGCCTTCAGTGCCTCGAAGCCTGCGCTGTCGGGCAGGTTCAGGTCGAGCAGCGTGAAGTCGTAGGCGGTGTTCAGCGCGAGCAGCCGACGCGCCTCCGCGAAGCTGGCCGCGAGGTCGATGCGGCTGCCCGGGGCGACCGTGTCCATCGTCATGCGGACGGCGTCGCGCATCAGCGGATGGTCGTCGATGATCAGCACGCAGACCGCCATGATCGCTCTCCCAGGTTTCGGTTCTTCGGGACGATCGTTTTTACGGGGGCTGCCCGGGCGCGTCAATACGACCGGCGCATCAAATGGGCGCACTCGGCCGAATGGCCTAGCCTCCTGCGCCGCGCTCGGGCGCGCAACCCCGGTCGGGTGGCGCCCCGTTTGCCCCGAACCTGCCCCCCGATTTGCCGCGCTTCGGAAAGCGTTATATTCTCTATGTCATAACGCTTGCCGAGCCGCCCTGCGCATCGCCCCGATCGCCGTGTCCTTGCCCGATCTGCTCCGGATTGCATCGCCCGGTCGCCGGCAGGCCGTGGCCGGCGCGCTGGCGATCGCGCTGTCGGGCGCGTGGCGCAGGCCGGCCCGGGCCGGCGAGGCCGCGGCGATCGCCGCCGCCTCCGACCTGAAGTTCGCCCTGGCGGAGATCGCGCCGCGCTTCCAGGCCGACACGGGCCATTCAGCGAAGCTCACCTTCGGCTCGTCGAACCTTCACGCAGCAGATTGCGCAGGGCGCCGTTCAGCTCTTCCTGTCGGCGGACGAGCAGTACGTGTTCCAGCTCGCCGACGCGGGTCCGGAGTTCGCGATCGCGGCACGCTGTATGCGGTGGGGCGGGTGGCGCTGTTTGCGCCGCACCGCTCGCCGCTGGCGGTCGACGCTCGCCTCGAGGGGCTGCGCCGGGCGCTCGACGCCGGCGAGGTCAGGCGCTTCGCGATCATGGCCCAGGCGCGCGCCGTACGGACGCGCCGCGCGCGCGGCGCTGCGGCACGCGGGCCTGTGGTACCAGCGGATCGAACCGCTGCTGGTGCTCGGCGAGCGCGTCGCAGGCGCTGCAGTTCGCTGCGTCGGGCTCGAGCCAGGGCGGCATCGTGCCGCTGTCGCTGTCGAAGGCGCCACCGGTGGCGGCGCTGGGCCCTTCGCGACGATTCCGGCCGACTGGCACGCCGGCGAGCCCCTGCGACAGCGGATGGTGCTGGCGCCGCCATGCAGGCGCGGCGGCGAGAACGTTCTACGACTACCTGCAGGGCCCTGTGGCGCGGGCGATCCTCGCGCGGTACGGCTTTGCGCTTCCCGGGAGCCGTCGCAGTGATCGACTGGGCCGCGGTCGTGCTGTCGGTCGAGCTGGCGCTGGCGACGCTGGCGGTGCTGATCCCGCTCGCGCTCCTCGCCGCGCGCCGGCTCGCGCACATGCGCTCGCGCGCCAAGCCCTGGATCGAGGGGCTGCTGGCGCGCCTGCCGCTCGTACTGCACCCCGACGGTGATCGGCTATTACCTGCTGATGGCGATGGGCACCGCTTCGCCGCTGGGGCTGGTTCGAGGCCCTGTCCGGGCACACGCTGGCGTTCAGCTTCCCGGGACTGGTCGCGGCCTCGGTGCTGTTCAACGTTCCGTTCGCCGTGCAGCCGATGCAGCGCGCCTTCGAGGCCATTCCGCTGGAGATCCACGAGGCTGCGCGCTGCTGCGGGCTCGGGGCCGGACAGGCGTTGTGGCGGATCGAGCTGCCGCTGGCGTGGCCGGGCATCCTTTCGGCGCTGGTGATGACGTTCGCGCACACGCTCGGCGAATTCGGCGTCGTGCTGATGGTCGGGGGCAACATCGCGGGCGAGACGCGCACGGTGTCGATCTCGATCTACGACAGCGCGCAGTCGTTCGATCATGCCGCGGCCGGGGCGATGTCGCTGCTGCTGCTCGCGGTCTCGCTGGTGACGATCGCGGTCAGCTACGGGTTGGCCGGGCGTCCGTCGTGGCGCGGGCGCGCGCCATGAGCCTGGCGCTCGCGCTGCATCACGATGGGCCGCCGCTCGACTTCGTCGCCGAGGCGCCCGCCGGCTGCATCACCGCGCTGGTCGGGCCGTCGGGGTGGCAAGACGCTCGATCCTGCGAGCCGTCGCCGGGCTGCTGCGCGTCAGGCGCGCGCATATCGCGTTCGACGGCGACGTGTGGGACGACACAAAGGTCGTGCAGGACCCGCGATCGCCCGATCGGCCTCGTGCCGCAGGGCTATGCGCTGTTTCCGCACATGACCGCGCGGGCCAACGTCGAAACGGCGCTCCTTCACCTCGATGCCGCGCGACGCAGGCAGCGGGCGAGAGAATACATCGCGCTCGCGCACCCGTCGCCGGCCTCGAGCGGCGCCGGCTTCCACGAGCTCTCCGGCGGCCAGAAGCAACGTGGCGCTCGCTCGGGCGATCGCGCGCGCGAGCCGAAGGTGCTGCTGCTCGACGAGCGTTCTCGGCCGTCGACCGCAACACCGCAAGCGCCTGTACGTCGAACTGCGGCGCCTTCACGCACGGCTCGGCAACACGATCGTGCTGGTCACGCACGACCTCGACGAGGCCGCGCAACTGGCCTCGCACCTGCTGCTCGTGCGACACGGTCGCCTGCTGCAGGCCGGGCCGACGACCAGGTGCTGACGCGTCCCCGTAGCGAGGCGGCGGCGCGCCTGCTCGACATCCCCAACGTGTTCGACGCGCAGGCCGATGCCACGCACGCGTGCCGGCGAGCCGCTGCGGATTCGATGAGGCCGCACGTGCTGCCGCGGCGGCGGGCGCGACGGTGCCGGCCGGCGCGGCGCTTCGCTGGGCCGTACTGCCGTCGAACGTGCTGCTGGTGCGCGCCGACAAGCCCCGGCATCACCTCGAGAACCTCATCGACGCGACGGTGGACGAGGTGATTGCACTCGGCGCCGAGGCGCTCGCCTGGCTGCGTCCGCGCGGCGTGCAGGACGAGCGCCTGCAGATGCGCCTGCCGGCGCGCGCGTTGCGTACGCACGCGGTGCGCGCGGGCGCCGAGATCACGGTGTGCCTGCGCGCCGCCGACCTGGTGCTGCTCGAGGCGGACGGAGATCGCGCGTGAACGCCGGAGATCGTGCCCGCCCGGGGACCGGCGGTCGTGAGATGGCGGGCGCCGACGGACGTGCATGCGCAATGGCCGTGATGGCGCGGCCGCGCGTGCAGATCGGCGCGTCGATCGCGCTCGGGCCCGGCAAGATCGACCTGCTGCGCGCGGTCGATCGCGAGCGCTCGATCTCCGCCGCGGCGCGCGCGATGGGCCTCACCTACAAGCGGGCCTGGCTGCTGATCGATTCGCTGAACCAGGGTTTCGGCCGACCGGTGGTCGCCGCGGTTGCCGGCGGACGCGGCGGAGGCGGCGCGGTGCTCACGGCGCTCGGCGAAGCACTCGTGGCGCGCTACGCGGCGCTGGAGTCGCGGCTGGGCGAAGCCTGCGAGGCCGAGCTGCGCGCGTTCGTCGATCTGCCCTGAATGCGGCGAGCGCCGCGCAGGGCATAATCCGGGGGCTTTCCCCGGTCGACCATGAGCCCACACCGCTTCTGCGTGGCACCGATGCTCGATCACACCGATCGGCATTGCCGCTACTTCCATCGGCAGCTGAGCCGTCACGCCCGGCTGTACACCGAGATGGTGACCACCGGCGCGCTGCTGCACGGGCCGCGCGAGCGGCTGCTGCGCTTCGACGAGGCCGAGCATCCGGTCGCGCTGCAACTCGGCGGCAGCGAGCCGGAAGACCTCGCGCAGGCGGCGCGCCTCGGAGAGCGCGCCGGCTACGACGAGATCGACCTGAACTGCGGCTGCCCGAGCGAGCGCGTGCAGCGCGGCTCCTTCGGTGCGTGCCTGATGGCCGAGCCGGGGCTGGTGGCCGACTGCGTGCGAGCGATGCGCGACGCGGTGACGATTCCGGTCACGGTCAAGCACCGGATCGGCCTGGACCGGGTCGAGGACTACGGCTTCGTGCGCGATTTCGTCGGAGCGGTGTCGCAGGCAGGCTGCGAGGTGTTCATCGTGCACGCACGCAACGCCTGGCTGAAGGGCCTGAGCCCGCGCGAGAACCGCACCGTGCCGCCGCTGCGCTACGAGACGGTCGCCCGGCTCAAGCGCGATTTCCCGGGCCTGACCATCGTGCTCAATGGCGGGCTGCGCGACCACGCGACGGCGCTCGCGCAACTGTCGCAGGTCGACGGCGTGATGATCGGCCGCGAGGCCTGCGACAACCCGTGGATGCTGGCCGAGGTGGACGTGCGCTACTTCGGGCAACCGGCGCCGCACGCCACGCGCGAGGACGCGGTCGATGCGATGCGGCCGTACCTGGCGCGCGAGGTCGCGGCAGGCGTGCCCGCGCGCGCCGTGGTGCGGCCGATGATCGGCCTGTTCAACGGGTTGCCGGGGGCGCGATCGTGGCGCCGCGCGCTCAGCGATCCTTCGCTGCTGGAGTCTGCGGGCCCTCGGATCCTGGAGCGGGCGCTTCAGGCGATGCGCGTGCCGAGCGGCGCGCCTCGCGCACGTACAGAAGAATTCCAGTGAACGCGAGCGTCGCAAGGCCGACCTCGATGATCGCCAGCGGCACGCTCGGGCCTCGATCGGAGGTCGCCCTCACGAGGCCCTCGGCGAGGTACGCGAGCACCAGCATCGACCACCACTGATAGGCACGCACGCGGCCGCGTATCAGCGACGGCAGTGCGAACATGAGAGGCACCACCTTCAGCGACAATGCCGAGCCGCCCGGGCGCAGCGGCGCCAGCCAGAATTCCCAGGCGAGGCCGAGCGCGATCAGGGCGATGAACGAGGCGGCCACGAGGCGGCGAAGCGCGGCGAGCAGCATGGTTGCCGATTATAGATACGCTCGATGACGATTACGGATCCACTCGCGAACCACGTCGCCGCGGCGCAGCCCCCGGCCCGGTCGTTCCTGCAGTCGGTGCGTGCGCTCGCCCGCGCCATGGGCCGCCAGGCTCGCCAGCTGCAACTGCCCCAGGCCGCCGGCAGCCTGGCCTTCCTGTCGCTGCTGGCGATCGTGCCGATGTTCTCGATCGCTTTCGCGGTGACCACGGCGTCGCCGGCCTTCGGCCGCCTGCGCGAGGCGCTGCAGAAGTTCCTGCTGTCCAACCTGTTCCCGGCGGCGATCAGCGACACGGTGATCGGCCACCTGAACCAGTTCGCGGCGAAGGCCAGCGAGCTGTCGCTGATCGGCACGGTGGCGTTCCTGCTCACCGCCTTCGTCGCGCTGGTCACGGTCGAGCGCGCGCTCAACCGGATCTGGGGCGCCGACCGGCCCGGCCGCTGGCCAACCGGCTGACGCTGTACTGGATGCTGCTCACGCTCGGGCCGCTGCTGCTGGGCGCCTACCTGGCGGTGCACGGCATGGTGGCGACGGCCTGGCTGCGCGGCACCGACCTGCGCGAGCTGCGCAGCGTCTGGTTCGTGGTCCTGCCCTGGATCACCACGGTCGGCGGCCTGATGCTGCTCTATCGCCTGCTGCCCAGTGCCACGGTGCGCTGGCGCGAGGCGCTGGCCGGCGCGCTGCTCGCGGCGATGATCTTCGAGCTGCTGCGCAACCTGCTCGGCTGGTACGTGGCGCGCCTGCCGACGTACACGGTCGTCTACGGTACCTTCTCCGCGCTCCCGGTGTTCCTGCTGTGGTTGTCGCTCGGATGGATGGCCTTGCTCGCCGGCGCGCTGCTGGCCGCGAACCTTCGATTCTGGGGAAAGCCGGGCGAACCGCACCTGTCGCGCACGCCGGCCGAGCGCTTTCAGGACGTGCACGGCGCGCTGCTGGCGATGCGCAGCACCCTCGGCGGCGACCGCCACGGCGCGCTGCCGGTACAGCGCCTGGCGCCGCTGCTCGATCACGATCCGCAACGCGCCAGCCAGGTCGCGCTGCTGCTGGCGCGGCTCGGCTACGTCACCCGATTCGTCTCGATCGGCGAGCCGGACGCGGCGCGCGAGGCGCCGGCGACGCGCCGGTCGCGGCTTGCGCTGCGATGGGCCCGGCGCTGGTCTGCCGCGCGCCCCGACGCCGAATCGATCTGGTCGGAACGCTGGGCCTGGGCCGACGATCCGCGCACGATGACCGCGCGCGCACTGTTCGAGGAGATCTGGCAGCCGGGCGGGCCGGCGCCGGCCGGCGCGGGGCCGTTCCCGGCCCCGTTTCTCGACGAGCCGCTGGTCGACGGCGCGCGGGCCTGAGTCAGCCCTGGGCGGCAGGCCTCGCGGCGGGCAGCGGCGCAGCGAGGAAGTCGCGCAGCGCCGCGAGCAGCAGGTCGGGTCGCTCGCTCATGATCGCGTGGCCGCAGTCGGCGATCTCGACCACGCCCGGCGCCGGCAGGCCGGCTGCGGCGGCGCGCGCGCGGCAGTGCTCGAGCAGCTCGCGCGCCTGGCGCGGCGCCGTCATCGAATCGCGCTGGGCGAGCACGAACAGCGCCGGGCACGCCAGGGCGTCGGCGGCGTCGAGTCCGCCCCGATAGGCATTGCACGCGGCGAAGTCGGTGAGCAGCACGCCCGGGCGCTGCCGTTCCATCAGCCGGCGGTTCTGCACGAAGATCGAGAAACCCGGGCCGGGGGCGCCGGGGCGCGCATTGATCGTCGAGTGCGACCAGAAGTTGATCATGTCGAGCGCTCTGGGCTCGTCGTCGCGCGCGGCCTCGAGCAACGCGTCGGAGACCTTCATCGGGTATGCGACGGCGACCAGCGCGACGCGCTCGATCCGTGCCGGCGCGCGCGCGGCCGCCTCGAGGGCGACCAGCGACCCCATGCTGTGGCCGACGAGCGTGGCACGCGAGACACCCGCCGCGTCGAGCAGCGCGAGCAGCCAATCGGCGATGGCCTCGACCGAGCCGATGGCGGCGCCGGCGCTGCGCCCGTGCCCCGGCAGGTCGAGCGCGAGCACCGCGAAGCCGTGGTGCGCGAAGTAGCGCGACTGAAGCGCCCATACGCTGTGGTCGTGCTCGGCACCGTGGATGAACACGACGACCGGCCGCGACGGGTCGAGGGGGCGGCCGCCAGTGTAGGCGTAGGCGGGCGTGGCGTTGACGTCGACGAGCATGGGCGGGAACTCGGTTCGCGAGGTCGGGCCTGGCGTACGCCGCTCAGGCCCTGGGGGCGCGCGAGGCGGCCTTGAACGCGGCCTCGAGGTCGGCGACCAGGTCGCCGGGGTCTTCCAGGCCGATCGACAGCCGCAGCGTGCCTTCGCCGATGCCGGCCGCCGCGAGCGCCTGGTCGTCCATCCGGAAATGCGTGGTCGAGGCCGGATGAATCACCAGTGAGCGCGCATCGCCGACGTTGGCCAGGTGCGAGAACAGGCGCAGCGCCTCGACGAAGCGGCGTCCGGCGGCACGGTCGCCCTTCATGTCGAAGCTGAAGACCGCACCGCAGCCGCGCGGCATCAACTGGCGCGCGAGCGCGTGGTCGGGGTGGTCGGGCAGGGCGGGATACGACACCCGCGACACCATCGGATGCCCTGCCAGGAAGTGCGCGATCCGCTCGGCGCTGGCGACGTGGCGCGCCATGCGAAGCGGTAGCGTCTCGATGCCCTGCAGGATCTGGAACGCATTCATCGGGCTCAGGCAGGCGCCGAAGTCGCGCAGCCCCTCGCGGCGCGCGCGCAGCAGGAACGGCGCGACTGTCGACTCCTCGCTGAACACCATGCCGTGGAAGCCCGCGTACGGCTCGGTGAGCTCGGGAAAGCGCCCCGAGGCCTCCCAGTCGAAGCGCCCGACCTCGACGAGCAGGCCGCCGACGACGGTACCGTGCCCGCACAGGAACTTGGTCGCCGAGTGGTACACCAGGTCGGCGCCGAGTTCGCCGGGGCGAATCAGGTACGGGGTGGTGAAGGTCGAGTCGACCAGCAGCGGAACGCGGTGCGCGTGCGCGATCGCGGCGACGGTGGGAATGTCGAGCACGTCGAGCCCCGGATTGCCCAGCGTCTCGCCGAGCAGCAGGCGGGTCTCGGGGCGCAGCGCCGCGCGCCAGGCGTCGGGGTTGCGAGGGTCGACGAACGTGGTCTCGATGCCGAAGCGGCGCAGCGTGAAGTCGAGCAGGTTGTGCGAGCCGCCGTAGAGCGCGCGCGAGGCGACGATGTGCGACCCCGCTCCGGCCAGCGTCGCGACCGCCAGGTGCAGCGCCGCCTGGCCGCTGGCGGTGGCGATGGCACCGACGCCCGCCTCGAGCGCCGCGATGCGCTCCTCGAGCACCGATACGGTGGGATTGCTGATCCGCGAGTAGACGTGGCCCGACTGCTCCATGTTGAACAGCGACGCCGCATGGTCGGAATCGCGGAACACGAACGCCGTCGACAGGTAGATCGGCGTCGCGCGCGCGCCGGTTTCGCGATCGGGCGCGGCTCCGGCGTGCAGCGACAGCGTGTCGAAGGCGTAGTAGTCGCGCTGGCTCATCGGTGCTCGCTCGGTGAGATGACGCCCGGCAGCGGCCCTGCAGGCGGGCACGAGGGCCATCGATCCTAGCATGGTCCTCCGGGGCCGCCGCCGGCGCCCGGGCCGGTGCCGGCCGTCGGTCGGCGCGTGGCGAGCGCGGGACACGCGCCGAGCGGCGACTTGGGTTCGGGCGCGTCTCAAGCGACAATGACGGACAACCCACGACCCTGACGCCACAGCCATGCCCAGCAGACCGGTCTATCGCGTGGCCGCGGCCGGTCTCGATCCGCGCGACGTGCGGCTGATCGAGATCGTCTTCAAGCACAGCCAGTACAACCGCTTCGAGTTCGTGCTCGAGCAGCGGCTCGTGCCCGAGACCGTCGACCTCCTGATCGTCAACCCGGTCGAGTCCGAGGGGCTGCGCGCAGTGGCGCGACTGCGCACGCTGGGTCGCGACGTGCCCGTGATCTCGGCGGTACCGCGCGGCGCGCCCAGCAGCGCGCGACATGCGATCTCGATCGACCGCCTCACACTGCAATTGCTGCCGATCCTGAACCGGGTGGTCGAGATGGAGATGCGGGCGCCCGATACCCGGCCGATGGCGGCTGCCGGCCCGGCAGCGCAGCCGACGGCCGCGCAGCCGACAGCGGATCGGGCGACAGCGGAGCAAGCGGCGCCGTACCCCGGGGGCGCGATGGCGGGCGGCGCGATGGCGGGCGGCGCGATGGCGGGCGGCTCGATGGCGGGCGGCTCGATGACGGGCGGCTCGATGACGGGCGGCTCGATGACGGGCGGCTCGATGGCCGGTGCGACGGGCGCCACGCCGATCGGCACGAACGGCGGTACCGCGTCCACCCGCGACGGTGCCGATCAGCGGGCGGCGTCGGGCCGACCCGGTGCCGATCGATCCCGCGCCGACCAGCCGACGCGCGACTTCCTTCGCGAGGCCGGGCGGCTCTCGCGCGAGGGCGACAGCGCTCGCGGCACGGCGGCGGTGCCGGCCGAACGGGCGCAGCCCGATCACGCTGCGAGGCCGCCGGTCGGCGCCGCGACGCAAGCAGGCACGCGGGCGGGCTCCAACCTCGTCGCGTTTCCGCTCGCGGGAGATTCGGCGCCGCCGCAGGTCCGCGTGCTGGTGGTCGACGACAGCCCGACGGTGCGCAAGCAACTGTCGCTGGCCTTCGCGCGCATGAGGGTGGAATGCGATGCCGTGGCGAGCGCCGCGGAAGCGCTCCAGCGCCTCGACGAGCATCACTACGACCTGGCGCTGGTCGACGTCGTGATGCCCGGCGTCGACGGCCACAAGCTCACGCGGCAGATCCGGCGCAAGTACCCGGGCACGCCGGTGATCATCCTCACCAGCCGCTCCTCGCCGTTCGATCTCGCGCGCGGCGCGCTGGCCGGCTGCGGCAGCTACCTGGTCAAGCCGGTGCCCCTCAGGCAGCTCGAGGCCGCGATCGTCAAGCTGTTGCGCCGCTCGCTGGCGATCGACGACCTGCGCGGGCTCATCCGGCTGAGCAGCGACACGCCGCCTCGGGTGGCGCCGCCCCAGCGGCCGCCATCGCCGCCGGTGCGCGAAGGCGAGGTCGGCAGGTCGTCGCCGAGATCGGCCGGGCAATGAAGGCAGGCATGCACGACGGTTCCCTCACCGCGCTGGTGGTCGACGACCAGGCCAGCGCGCGCGAACGCATGACGACCGTCCTGGCTGACGCCGGGTGGCGCGTGAGCACCGCCGGCAGCGCGGCAGAGGCGCTCGAGAAGGCGCGCGCCGAGCGCCCGTCGATCATCTTCATGGACATCGTGATGCCCGGCATGGACGGGTATCAGGCGTGCCGCAAGCTCGCGGTCGATCCGCTCACGCGGGCCATACCGGTGGTGTTCGTCTCGACCAAGTGCCAGCGCGCCGACCAGGTGTGGGCGCGCATGCAGGGCGGCAAGGCACTCATCGGCAAGCCGTTCAGCGATGCCCAGGTCCTCGACGCACTGAGGTTCGCGGCCCGATGATGCCGCGATCGCCAGACGATGCCGGCGCCGAGCGGCGGCCTGCCGCGCGCTTCGGCGCCCGACTCGGTGGCGTCGGCGTGGCGCTGCCGCCGGGCACCCCGCTCGAGTTCGTCGCCGACGCCGCGATCTATCCGCTGCCGCTGGCGCCTGCCCGGGTCGCCGGCCTGATGCACCTGCGCGGCCAGCCGCTGGTCGTGCTCGACCCTTCGGCCGAGCCCGTTGCGACCACGGCGATGCGCCGTCGCGACGTGCTGGTGGTGGGCAAGCCGCCGCAGGCCGCAGCCCTGCTGGTGGACGGCCCGCCGCAGGCGCTCGTCGACGGAAGCTGGCAGGCGGGCCACGAGCGGCCGCCCGATTGCCCATTCGTGCCCGCCCTCGATGCCGTCGACCGCGAGCCGGGCCCGCGGGCCGACGCGGGCGAGGTGTGGTACGAGGCCGACCCCGAGCGCCTGTTCGAGGCGCTGGCGCGGAGCTGAGCGATGGCGACCCGATCCTTCGCTCAGAAGCTGCGGCTGGGCATCGGTGTGCTCGCGGCGGTTCCGCTCGCGGTGGCGGCGATCGCCGCGGCGCTCGCATGGCTGATCGTGCGGGAGATGCTCGAGCCGACGCAGGCGCTCGAGATCGTGGCGGTGGTGCTGACGCTGGCTGCCTTGCTCGCGCTGGGCGGCTTCGCCTACGGCCGCCGGCTTGCACGATCGGCCAGCGCGCCGATCGAGCGCATCCAGGCGACGCTCGAGGCGCTCGCCGACGGCGACCTCGACGCGCGGGTGCGCTGGCGCGGCGGCGACGAGTTCGCCGGGCTCGCGGATGCGCTGGACCGCCTGCTCGACGATCGCGTCGCGAGCCTGAACCGCACCATCCGGGAAAGCGAGGAACTGAACAACTCGGTGATCGACATCATGCAGGCGGTCGGCACGATCGCCTCGACCAAGGACCTGTCGATTCGGGTGCCGGTCACCGAGAACGTCACCGGAGCGATCGCGGACGCCTTGAACCTGCTCACCGAGGAGACCGGGCGCGTGCTGCGCAACGTCGCGGCGCTGTCGAGCGACGTCGCGCAAGCCACCTTCGCGGTGCGCGGCCAGTCCGACCTGGCGATCCAGGCCGCGGCGCGCGAGCAGCGCGAGGTCGGCATGGCCGCGAGCGAACTGGCGCACGCGGCGCAGGCGCTCGTCACGGTGGCCGATCGCGCGCGCCAGGTCAACGAGTCGGCCGCGCGCGCTGTCGCCGAAACCGGCGAAGCGGTGCGCGTGGTCGGGGCAACGGTCCAGGGGATCGTGCAGTCGCGCGAGCTGATCCGCGAGACCGAAAAGCGGATCAAGCGGCTCGGCGAGCGTTCCCAGGAGATCGGCCAGGTGGTGGGCATCATCCAGGCGATCGCCGAGCGCACTGGCATCCTGGCGCTCAACGCGTCGATGAAGGCGGCGACCGCCGGCGAGGCGGGGCGCAGCTTCGCGGTCGTCGCCGACGAGGTCAAGCGCCTGTCGGAGTCGGCCCGCGAATCGGCGACGCGGATCTCGCGCCTGGTCAACGCAATCCAGACCGGCGCCCACGAGACCGTGCGCGCGATGAACGAGGCGATCACGCAGGTGGTCCAGATCAGCCGCATGGCCGACGACGCGGGCCAGGCGATGCGCCGCACGCAGCTCGAGACCGAGTCGCTGGTGGCCAACGTGCGCGAGATCGCCGCCACGTCCGAGGAGCAGGCGGGCGCGAGCTCGGCGCTGCAGGCGCGTGCCGACGTGATCCGCGAGGCCAGCGCCGAGACGACGCGCCAGCTGCGCGCACAGTCGATCGAGACGCGGCGGCTGGTCGAGTACGCGCGCTCGCTGGTCGAGGAGGTCAGCGTGTTCAAGGCGCCGAAGGCGTGACCGGGGAGTTCGCGCCGTGACCCCGATCGGAGCCGATGCATCGGCGCGTGGCGCCGCGGCGAAGCCCGACGCCCGTCTCGATGCGCTCGACGCTGCGGCGGTTGGCCTGCTCGAGCCGCTGATCCACGCCACCGACGCCGACGTGGTCGGGCTGGCTCCGGCCGCGGCGGCGGGCCCGGGGAGCGCCGCGCCCGCCGGCACGGGGCCGGGCGCCTCCTCGGGAGGCTGGCGCATCGGGCTGGCAAGCGCGCTCGATCGTCTGGCCGAGGCCGCGCTCGACCTCGAACTGATCGGCCTGGGCCACGCGGCCGGGCTGCTGCGCGCGCACCTGCTCGGCCTCGCCCGGCCCGACGACGCGGCGCTGGAGCTCGCATCGGCCGAGGGATGGGTGTCGGACACGATCGCCTTCTGCAGCGGACAGCTGCCCGTCGACGAGGCCTCGAGCCTGATCGAGCGGCTGCGCGACTGGCCGGGGCTGGCCGCGCGGGTGACGCCCGAACTGGTCGCGCCGATTGCGTCGCGACTGCGTCAGGACGCCGAGCGCATCGCGAGGGCGACTGTCGCTGCAATGCGGGCGCTCGAGGCTGCCGACGATCTGCGTGAGCCCACGACGATGCCGCCAGGCTTGGAGGAGGGCGCTGCGCCCACGGCCGCCTTGGGCGGGGGCGGCGAGGAGGCGTTCGAGACGGCCGGACCTGGCCCTCTGTCGGTCGGCGCGGACGAGCTGGCGATGCTCGCCGAGGCCGCCGGGCAGCTCGACGAAGAGTTCGCCCCGGCGCTCGCCGGGCACGCCGGCGCGACGGATCGCGCCGCGCACGAGGCGCGGATCGCCGATTCCCTCGAAGCCGGCGCCGACGCGATCGAGCGTTTCGCCAATGCAGTCGGCTACATCGGCCTGGCCGCGGTTTCAGCGGTGCTCGAGACGTTCGCGCGGACCCTGCAGGCGCTCGCGAGCGAGCCTGCCCGCTTCGGCGACCGGCATCGCGGCCTGCTGGCGCAGGTGGCACCGGCCTGGGTCCGGCTGTTTCGGGAGCCTTCTTCGCAGGCGGCGCGCGAGGCGCTCGGCCCGCTCGGCGATCCGGCCTGGCCGATACCGGCGCGCCGCGAGTCGATCGATGCGGCGCTGGCCCAGTTCGCCTCGCTCGCCACCGTCGCCTCGCGGCGGGTGGTCGCGGCCGAGCAGCCCGTCGACGAACACGACCTGTCGCTCGAGATCCCGCTCGATGCCGATCGAAGCGTGGTCGACAACCTGCTGCGCGAGCTGCCGACGCTGTCGGCCGAGTTCTCCTCGTGCATCGACCGCATTGCCTCGGGTTCGGGCGACGCGATCGCGTCGGCGCAGCGCGTCGCCCACACGCTGAAGGGATCGGCCAATACCGTGGGCGTGCGCGGCATCGCCGTCCTCACGCACCAGCTCGAGGATCTTCTGCAGTTGCTCGAGCCTGTCGACGGCGGGCTCGCGGCCGAGTTGCTCGACGCGCTCGCCGATGCCGCCGATTGCGTGGCCGAGATGAGCGAATCGGTGGCCGGGCTGGGGCCGGCGCCGCAGGGAGCGCTCGAGGTGCTGCGTCGGGTGCGCGACTGGACCAATCGCCTGCTGCAGGACCCCGCAGCGGCCATCGCAGCGCGCGCCGAGGCCCGGGCGGCGACCGCAGCGGCGGCCGAACCGGCCGCCGAGGAAGCGCCCGCCGAGGCTGGGCAGCCTGTCGGGCCCGCGGTGCCTGCGGGGCCCGTTGAGTCCGTCGCGCCTGCGGAGCACGTCGAGCACGTCGAGCACGTCGAGCACGTCGAGGCCGCGCAGGAGTGGCTGCGGGTGCCCGCTTCGCTGATCGAGCGCCTGCTCGCCTTCGCCAACGAGGCATCGATCCTGCTTTCGCAGGCCCAGGAGCAGGCGGTCGAAGTCGATCGGATCCGGGCGACCTTGCGCACCGGCACCGACCAGCTGCAGGACCTCGCCGGCGAGCTCGAGCGGCTGGTCGACGTGCGCGGCACGGCCCTGAGCGAGCGACGCGCGCGCGAGGACTTCGACGCGCTCGAGCTCGACGAATACAACGACCTGCACACCGTGTCGCGCCGCATCGCCGAGTCGGGCGCCGACGGGCGACTGATCGAGCAGCAGCTCGGCGGCAACGTGGCGGCGCTGCGCGATTCGCTGTCGCAGCTCGAGCGCATCCAGGTCGACCTGCGCGAGGCGGCGCTGCAGACGCGCACCGTGCGCGTCGACACGGTGGTGCCGCGCTGGCGGCGCACCGTGCGGCAGGCGGCGCGAATGGCCGGGCACGACGTGAGCCTGCAGGTCGATGGCGAGGCGACCGAGATCGACGCCCAGTTGCTGCAGTCGCTGATCGAGCCGATCGCCCACCTTCTGCGCAACGCCGTCGACCACGGGATCGAGCCGCCCGCCCAGCGGCAGGCGTTCGGCAAGCCCCCGGCGGGCCGCATCGTCCTTGCGTTCGCGCGCGACGGCGCGGACCTGGTCGTCGACTGCAGCGACGACGGGCGCGGCCTCGATCCTCATGCGGTGCGCGAACGCGCGACCGCGTTGGGCCTGCTCGGGGCCGGCGAACCCTGCGACGACGCGGCGCTCGCGCGCTTCGTGCTGATTCCCGGCTTCTCGACGCGCGCGCGCGCAACCCAGCTGTCCGGCCGCGGCATCGGCCTGGACGTCGTCAACCAGGCGGTGCGCGAGCAGCGCGGGTCGCTCGACATCGCCTCGGCGCCGGGGCAGGGCCTGCGCGTGCGATTGCGCGTACCGGTGCGGCTGGCGGCGGTGCCGGTGATCGTCGTGCGTTCGCCATCGCACGTGCTGGCCCTGGAGGTGCGCGATGTCGAGCAGATCCTGACCGCCGACCGGATCTTCGACGATGCCGACGGCGTGCGCCGGTTCCACGGCACGGCCGGCCCGATCCGGCTGGTCCGGCTCGAGGACGCGTTGGGCCTGCCCGTCGACGCCTTCGCGCCGCCGCCGGGCGTGGAGCCGGCCGTGCCGGCGGTGCTGCAGGTGCGGATGGCCGGGGGCGAGCGGGTGGCGGTGTTGGTCGCCGAGGCCGGACAGACGCGCAACGTCGTCGTTCGTCCGCTGGCGTCGTTCGTGCCGCCGATTCCGGGCATCGAGGGCGCGGCCGTGCTCGGCGATGGCGCGGTCGCGCCGGTCATCGACCTGCCGCAGCTCCTCGCCGCGCGGCAGGACGCGCATGCGGCGCCAGCGCTGGACGCGGCGCGCCGCGCCGCGCCGGTATGCCTGGTCGTCGACGATTCGGTGAGCGTGCGCAGGACGATGGAGCTGTTCGCCCGCGACCTCGGCTACGAGGTCGACAGCGCCGCCGACGGCATCGATGCGCTCGAGCGCGTCGCGCGCCGCGTGCCCGCGCTGGTGCTCGTGGACCTCGAGATGCCGAGGATGAACGGCGTGGAGTTCGTGCGCGCCTTGCGGGAGCGACCGGACACTCGCGCGGTGCCGGTCATCATGATCACTTCGCGCTCGTCGGAGAAGCACCGGCGGCTCGCCCTCGACGCGGGCGTCGACGTCTTCCTGACCAAGCCCTACACCGAAGACGCGCTCGCCGGCCACATCGCGCAACTCGTGCACCGCCGCTGACGGGAAAGGCCGCGGGCCGGCCGTGGCGCGCGACCCGGGACGAGGGGCCGCGCAGCGGCGTGCACGCGTGTGCCGGAGCCATTCCGGCCGCCGCCCTTGTCCCGCGCAGCTACGTTGGGATAGCATCGACGCGTGTACCCCGGCCGCCGGGGCCGGACAACGGGTGCGCAGGAGGGGACATGCAGGTCAGCGAAGTGCTTCGGGTGAAGGGCAGCACGCTGTTCACCGTCAACCCGGAAATGATGCTGTCCGACTGCGTGATCACGATGGCCGATCACGACATCGGCTCGCTGGTCGTGATGGACCGCGGGCGCCTGGTCGGCATGCTCACGTTCAGGGAGATCCTGCGCGTGCTGGCGCGTCGCCAGCTCGAGCACCGGGCGGGTCCGACCGGGCCGGTCGCCGAGACCGTCGTGCGCGACGTGATGAACACCGATCCGTTCGTCGTGTCGCCGGACATGGACGTCAACGAGCTGCGCCGCGTGATGCTCGAGACGCGCCAGCGCTACCTGCCGGTGATGGACGGACAGACGCTGCTCGGCGTCATCTCGTTCCACGACGTGGCGCGCGCGGTGCTCGAGGAGCAGAGCTTCGAGAACCGGATGCTCAAGGCCTACATCCGCGACTGGCCCGCCGAAGGCTGAGCGTTGAGCGCAGGCGGATTCGCTAGAATCCGCGAATGCGCATCCTGATCAGCAACGACGACGGCTACTTCTCCCCGGGCATCCAGGCGCTGGCCGAGGTCGCGCGCGAGTTCGGCGACGTCACCGTCGTCGCGCCCGAGCGCGATCGCAGCGGCGCTTCGAACTCGCTGACGCTCGATCGGCCGCTGTCGGTGCGCGTCGCCGCCAGTGGCTTCCTCTACCTGAACGGCACGCCGACCGACTGCGTGCACATTGCGGTGACGGGCCTGCTCGACCACAAGCCGGACCTGGTGCTCTCGGGCATCAACGACGGCGCGAACATGGGCGACGACACGATCTACTCGGGCACCGTGGCCGCGGCGATGGAGGGTTACCTGCTCGGCGTGCCGTCGATCGCGTTCTCGCTCGCCAGGCGCGGTCACGAGCACCTCGCCACCGCCTCCAGCGTCGCGCGCGACCTCCTCGAGCGCTTCACGCGGCGGCCGCTGCATGGACCGATGCTGCTCAACGTCAACGTGCCCTCGTGCCCGCTGTCGGCGCTGCGCGGCGTCCAGGTCACGCGGCTCGGGCGCCGTCACTTCGCCGAGCCGGTCGTGCGCGCGAAGAGCCCCCGCGGCGACACCATCTACTGGATCGGCCCGGCGGGCGCCGCCAAGGAGGCCGGCCCGGGCACCGATTTCCACGCGGTCGACCAGGGCTGGGCGTCGATCACGCCGCTCGACATCGACCTGACCGCGGCGGCTTCGCTCGATCCGGTGCGCGGTTGGCTCGAACAGCAATGATCGCCCGCCCGCCGGCGCGCCGCGTCACCGCCGGGGCGCGGGGCAGGCCATGAGTCGTCGCCCGGCCTGGTTGCAGGTGCCCCAGCCTGCCGGCGCGCGCACGCGCCGTCCGGTGCTGCCGCAGAATCCGGGTGGACTCGGGCTCGCCTCCGACCGCGCACGCGCCAGCATGGTCGAGTCGCTGCGCCGCGTCGGCGTGCGCGACGCGCAGGTGCTCGATGCGCTGTCGCTGGTGCCCCGGCACGCGTTCATCGATGCGGCACTGGCCAGCCGGGCCTACGAGGACGTGGCGCTACCGATCGGCCACGGCCAGACGATCTCGAAACCGAGCACGGTTGCGCGGATGATCGAACTGGTCGCGCAGTCGTTGCCGCCGTCGCGCCGTGCCGCGGCGCAGGTGCTCGAGATCGGCACCGGCTGCGGCTACCAGGCCGCGGTGCTGGCGCGGGTCTTCGGGCAGGTGGTCTCGGTCGAGCGCGTGCGCGGGCTGCACGAGCAGGCGCGCAACAACCTGCGAGCGATGCGCCTGGGCAACCTTCGGCTGGTGTTCGGCGATGGCCATCTCGGCGTCGCGCAGGCCGCGCCCTTCGACGCGATCGTGATGGCCGCGGCCGGCGAGGTGATTCCCGATGCGCTGCTCGAGCAGATGCGGGTGGGCGCGCGGCTGATCGCGCCGATCGGCACGACGCGACAGGCGCTGCATCTGGTCGAGCGCGTCGAGCGCGAGCAGTGGCAGGTTACGGTGCTCGATGCGGTACGATTCGTCCCATTGCGCACCGGCACCTCCTAGTGCCAATGCTCCGCCTACCGAGTGCGCCCCAGCGGCGCGACACAGTCATGGTGAAACCTGTCGAAGGCGTCGGCCCGGCCGACGCACCGGCGCGCATCGGGGGTCGCAGCGTCGGACTCCTCGTTGCGATCGCCACGATCCTCGCCGCGTGCGCGAGCTCCCATCCCGCGCCGATCGTGCATCGGACGCCCGCCACGCGTCCCGCTGCCGCGCCCACCCCCGTGCCGCCGACCGCGACCCCGCCGGCGCCGGCTCCAGTCGCCCCTGACTCGGCGCCGCTCGTGATCGAAACCACGCCGGTGCCGTCGAGTCGCGTCGAGTCACGTCCGTTGCCCGGTCCGGGCGGGACGATCGCCGCGCCGCCGCCGCCGCAGTCCTCGAACATGCTCAAGACCGAGCCGATGGCCGCCAAGCAGCCGTACTCGGATTCACTGTTCGAGGAGCTGAAGTCGGCCGCGTCGCCCGCGGGCGCAACGCCGGGCCCGGTCGCGATCGCGCCGCCCACTGCCCCGGCACCCGCGGTCGCGCCGACACCACCGCCGGCGCCCGCGCCGGCTCCGGCGGCTCCCGGGGCCGCTTCCGACAGAACTTCGTCTGGCCGGCCACGGGCCAGGTCGTGCAGGGCTTCGCCGAGCCGCGCAGCATGGGGATCACGATCGCGGGCAAGCCCGGAGACCCGATCGTCGCGGCGGCCGACGGCCGGGTGATCTTCAGCGGACCGGGGCCGCGCGGCTACGGAAATCTCGTGATCCTCAAGCACGCCAGCGAGACGCTGTCCGTCTATGGGCACAACCGCACGCTGCTGGTGAGGGAAGGCCAGAGCGTCAAGCGCGGCCAGCGCATCGCCGAACTCGGCAGTTCCGGCGCGGACAGCCCGCAGTTGCGCTTCGAGATCCGCAAGGACGGCAAGCCCGTCGATCCGCGCAAGTACCTGCCGGCTCGCTGAACGAGGCGGGCCCCCGGCGATGGTTCCCGTCCTGTGCTTCGACATCGAGACCGTGCCCGACGTGGCGGGCCTGCGGGTCATCCACGGGCTGGACGACACGATCGACGACGCCACGGTGGCGGAGCAGGCCTTTGCGCGCCGACGCGAGCAGACCGGCAGCGATTTCCTGCCGCTGCACCTGCACCGCGTGGTCGCGGTCGGCGCTCTGCTGCGCACCGACGAGGGCCTGAAGGTGCGCTGCATCGGCGAGCCGGACTCCGAAGAGGAAACGCTCGTCAGGGGCTTCTACCAGCTCGTCGATCGCCACACGCCGCAGCTGGTTTCGTGGAACGGCGGCGGTTTCGACCTGCAGGTGCTGCAATACCGCGCGCTGGTCCACGGCGTACAGGCGGCGCGCTACTGGGAGCAGGGCGACGAGGACCGCGAGTTCAAGTGGAACAACTACCTCGGTCGCTACCACTCGCGCCATCTCGACCTGATGGACGTGCTGGCGCTGTACGCGCCGCGCGCGAATGCGCCGCTCGACGAGCTGGCGAAGCTGTGCGGATTCCCGGGAAAGCTCGGCATGGACGGCTCGCAGGTCTGGCCCGCATACCGTGACGGCCGCCTGCCCGAGATCCGCGCGTATTGCGAGACCGACGTGGCGAACACCTGGCTGATGTTCTGCAGGTTCCAGCGGATGCGCGGACTCTGGACCGCCGAGCACTACCGGCGCGAGCTCGCGCTGCTTCGCGAGACGCTGCAGGGGCAGGGCGAGCAGGCGCCCCATTGGCGCGAGTTCCTGCAAGCGTGGCCGGCGGCGTGAGCGCGGCCGGCGAGCCGCTGACGCTGGACATCGCTTCGCTCGATCTCGAGGCGAACGGCGTCGCTCATCACGAGGGCAAGGTGGTGTTCGTGCGCGGTGCGTTGCCCGGCGAGCGCGTGCACGCGACGCTGGTGCGCCGCAAGCCGCGCTTCGACGTCGCGCAGACCGTCGCGGTGCTGCGCGAATCGCCTTCCCGGGTGGCGCCGCGGTGCCCGCATTTCGGCGTCTGCGGCGGCTGCTCGATGCAGCACCTCGAGCCGGGCGCGCAACTGGCGATCAAGCAGCGTGCGCTCGAAGACCAGCTCTGGCACATCGGCAAGGTGCGGCCCGGGTCGATCCTGAGGCCCCTCGCCGGCCCGGTCTGGGGCTATCGCTATCGCGCCCGCCTGTCGGTGCGCCACGTGCCGAAGAAGGGCGGCGTGCTGGTCGGCTTCCACGAGCGCGGATCGAGCTACGTGGCCGACATGCGCGAGTGCCACGTGCTGCCGTCGCGCGTGTCGGATCTGCTCCTCCCGCTGCGCGAACTCGTGGGCGGCCTGAGCCTGCGCGAGCGCCTGCCGCAGGTCGAAGTGGCGGTGGGCGAGCACGATGCAGGCCTGCTGGTCGCACTGGTGCTGCGCGTGCTCGACGCACCCGGCGCGCAGGACCGATCGCGCCTGCTGGAGTTCGCGGCCCGCGAGCACGTCGAGCTGTGGCTGCAGCCGAAGGGGCCGGACTCGATTGAACTGCTGTGCACTGCCGACGGCCGGCCGGCGGACAGCGACGGCGATTCGCAGCTCGCCTACCGGCTGCGCGAGTTCGACGTCGCGATGCCGTTTCGGCCGACCGATTTCACGCAGGTCAACCACCGCATCAACGAGGTGCTGGTGTCGCGGGCGATTCGCCTGCTCGAGCCGCAACCGGACGATCGGGTCGCCGACCTGTTCTGCGGGCTCGGCAACTTCTCGCTGCCGCTGGCGCGGCGCGCCCGCGAAGTGGTCGGCGTCGAGGGCAGCGAGACGCTGGTGCGGCGCGCGCAGCGCAACGCGCTCCTCAACGGACTGGGCGATCGCACGACGTTCCGCGCCGCGAACCTGTTCGACGAGGGAGCGGCCGGGTTTCGTGCGCTCGGTCGCTTCGACCGGGTGCTCATCGATCCGCCGCGCGAAGGCGCGCTCGAGGTGGCCAAGGCGCTCGCCGCCGATCCCGGCAAGCCGGTGCGGGTGGTGTACGTGTCGTGCAACCCCGCGACGCTGGCGCGCGATGCGGCGATCCTGGTGCACCAGGGCGGGTTCGTCATGACGGCGGCAGGGGCGGTCGACATGTTTCCGCAGACTTCGCACGTCGAGTCCATGGCGGTGTTCGAGCCGTCCAGCGGGCCGGCGTAGGCGGCATTCCGGGGATCGGCGGCGCGGGGCGCGCGGCCGGCCGGGCCTGGCGCCGCGGCCGCCGCGTGCGAGGCGGCCACGCGCGCAACGCCTCGCGCCGGCCGGGCGCGGCGAGGCCCGGCCCGCTGCGCGGCCCACGACTGCGGCCCCGCTTCGCGGGGCTTCCTCGCCCACCTCGCAGGCTTGCACCCGCGGCCGACGGGCGCTGCGCGCCCGACGGCGTCGGGTCCCGCAAGCCTGCTTTCGGTGGCGCTCGGCTTGTCGAGGGCCGCGCAGCGGGCCGGGCCTCGCCGCGCCCGGCCGGCGCGAGGCGTTGCGCGTGGCCGCCCCCGCACGCGGCGGCCGCGGCGCCAGGCCGACCGGCCGCGCACCCCGCGCCGCCGATCCCCGGAATGCGAAGGCCGCCCGGTGGGCGGCCTGAAGCGGGAAGGGGCCGCGTCAGTCGCGGTCGCCGCCCAGGACGCCGAGCAGCATCAGCAGGTTGCTGAACACGTTGTAGATGCTCAGGTAGACCGACAGCGTCGCGCTGACGTAGTTGGTCTCGCCGCCGTTCACCACGCGCTGCAGGTCGTACAGGATGAAGGCCGAGAAGATCAGCACGGCCAGCGTGGAGATCGTGAGCGTGAGGGCGGGCATCTGCAGCCAGATGTTGGCGATGGCGGCGACGAACACCACCATGAAGCCGATGAACAGCCACTTGCCCATGCCGCTGAAATCGCGCCTGGAGACGGTTGCGACGGTGGCCATGACGGCGAAGATCGCTGCGGTGCCTCCGAATGCGGTCATGACCAGGCTGGCGCCGTTCGAGAAGCCGAGCACCGCGCCGACGAGCCGCGACAGCATCAGGCCCATGAAGAAGGTGAAGCCGAGCAGCAGGGCGACGCCGATGCCGCTGTTCTTGAAGCGCTCGATCGCGTAGAAGAAGCCGAACGCGACGCCGAGGAACACCAGCAGGCCGACGAACGGCGAGCCGGCGAAGAACCGGAAGCCGGTCTGCACGCCGATCCAGGCGCCCAGCACCGTGGGAACCATCGACAGCGCGAGCAGCCAGTAGGTATTGCGGAGAACCCGGTTACGGCTGCTGGCGGTCTCGAGGACGCCTCCCGTTGCGCCGAACCCGCGCGTGCCCAGTTGGTTTTGCTCGTATGCCATGCGTGTTGCCTCCAGATAAGCGGCCGGCGTCGGCCAGTAAGTCTCGACCGGACATGGGGACGAAGGTCTCCTGCCGCAACGTCCGGCATCATGCCAGCCGGCCGCTGCCCGGTACAGAGCTTTTGTCAGCGGGCTGTGTTAAACTTACAAGTTAACTTGAGTATGGCCAAAGTATGGCCAAACGCTGGCCAAATGCTGAGAAACTGGCATAATTGAGTGACCCAAGTCACTCATTTTGCTTGATATTTTTGCTGGATATTCCAGGCCCTGACCAGTCTGCGACCTGTTTCATTCGGGGGCCGGCGACCCGTCGAGCGCCGAGGCCGCAGCCGCCGGCCGGGACGGGTGGGCGGCGCTTCCCCGGATATCAGTCCAGCGATTTTCACCACTTCCGACCTTCGGGAAACCAAATGGCTGTCGAACGGACCCTCTCCATCATCAAGCCGGATGCCGTGGCCAAGAACGTCATTGGCCAGATCTATTCGCGTTTCGAAGGCGCTGGCCTGAAGGTCATCGCCGCGCGGATGATGCATTTGTCCCGCGAGCAGGCGGGGGCTTTCTACGCCGTGCATCGGGAGCGTCCTTTCTTCAAGGACCTGGTCGAGTTCATGACCTCCGGGCCGGTCATGATCCAGGTGCTCGAAGGCGAGAACGCCATCCAGAAGAACCGCGACCTGATGGGCGCCACCGATCCGAAGAAGGCCGCGCCGGGCACGATCCGCGCCGACTTCGCCGACAGCATCGACGCCAACGCGGTGCACGGCTCCGACGGCGCCGAGACGGCGCGCGCCGAAGTGGCGTTCTTCTTCGCGGCGCTCGACGTCCATTCGCGCTAAGCTCGCGGGAGTCCCTGTTCCGGCGTCACCATGACGAGCGAGTCCGGATGAGCGAGATTGTCAACCTGCTCGGGCTGGACGCTGACGGATTGGCGCAGCGCTGCGCCGACTGGGGGCAGAAGCCCTTCCGCGCGCGCCAACTGATGCGCTGGATCCACCAGCGCGGCGAGCACGACTTCCAGGCGATGACCGACCTCGCCCGGGATTTCCGCGAGGTGCTCGAGCGCAGCGCCTGCGTCGCCGCGCCGGCGGTCATTGCCGACAACATGTCGGCCGACGGCACCCGCAAGTGGCTGCTCGACGTCGGCGCGGGCAACGCCGTCGAGACCGTCTACATCCCCGAGGCCGACCGCGGTACGCTGTGCATCTCCACGCAGGCCGGCTGCGCGGTCAACTGCCTGTTCTGCTCGACCGGCAAGCAGGGCTTTTCGCGCAACCTGGCGGCGCACGAGATCGTCGCGCAGCTGTGGCACGCCAATCGGGCGCTGGGCGCCGGCGACCCGGCGCAGCGCGCGCGCGGCGAGCGTCCGATCACCAACGTGGTGTTCATGGGGATGGGCGAGCCGCTGCAGAACTACGCGGCGACGCTGACCGCGCTGCGCATCATGCTCGACGACAACGCCTACGGCCTCTCGCGGCGCCGGGTCACGGTGTCTACCTCCGGCGTCGTGCCGATGATCGACCGGCTGCGCGACGACTGCCCGGTGGCGCTGGCGGTGTCGCTGCACGCACCGGACGACGCGCTGCGCGACGAACTCGTGCCGCTGAACCGCAAGTACCCGTTGGCCGAGCTGATGGCGGCGTGCCGTCGCTACCTCGAGCGGGCGCCGCGCGACTTCATCACGTTCGAGTACGTGATGCTCGACGGCGTCAACGACAGCGACCGGCATGCCGAGCGACTGCTCGCGCTGGTGCGCGACGTGCCGTGCAAGTTCAACCTGATCCCGTTCAATCCGTTTCCGAACTCCGGCCTGCGGCGCTCGCCCGCCGAGCGGATCCGGCGCTTCGCACAGCGGCTCACGGATGCCGGCATCGTGACGACGATCCGCCGCACCCGCGGCGACGACATCGATGCGGCTTGCGGGCAGCTCGCGGGCGAAGTGCAGGACCGCACCCGGCTCGGCGAGCGCACGGCCCGCGCCGCGGGCCGGTCGGTCCCCGCCGGCGGCCGGGAAGCACGCGCGATGCGCCCGGCCGGCAAGCGCGGCAGGCAGCCAGCGGAGGCGCAATGAATACGGCGACGACCGGCCGGACGATCAAGGGCCTCGTCGGGGCCCGATGGATGGCAGTGCTGCTGGCCGGCGCCGCACTGGCCGGCTGCGCGACCGACGGCAACTCGCCGGCGCCGACCGACAGCCAGGTCGCCGCGGTGATTCCGCAGTCGACCAACGAGACCGAGCAGAGGCGTCGCGCGCGCATCAGGCTCGAGCTGGCCGCGAACTACTACCAGCAGGGCAATTTCAACGTGGCGCTCGACGAGCTGCGTCACGCCCTCGAGGTCGACCCGGGCTACGCGGCGGCCTACGGCGTGCTCGGCCTGGTCTATCGCGATCTCGGCGATCTCGATCGCGCCGAGGACAGTTTCCAGCGCGGCCTGCAGCTCGCCCCCGGCGACCCCGACCTGAACAACAATTACGGCTGGTTCCTGTGCCAGACGGGCCGCGAGCGCAAGTCGATCGACTTCTTCCTGCGCGCCCTGAAGGATCCGCTGTACGCGACGCCGGCCAAGCCGCTGCACAACGCCGGCATCTGCTCGATGCGGCTCGGCGACGAGGCTGCGGCCGAGGGCTATTTCCAGCGTGCCTTCCAGGTCGACCCGTCGAACGCGGTCGCCATGTTCAACCTGGGCGAGCTGTACTTGAAGCGCCGCGACCTCGAGCGCGCGCACTTCTACTCGAAGCGGCTGCTGAGCACCTACGAGCCGTCCGCGCAGACGCTGTGGCTCGCGCTGAGGGTCGCGCGGGCACGGGCAGACCGCGAGGGCGAGGCGAGTCTCGGCGCTCAGCTGAAGCGGCGCTTCCCGACGTCGCCCGAGGCCGGGTTGCTCGCCGCCGGCAAGTTCGGCGACTGACGCGATGTCCGACCCGAGCCAGACCGACCTGATCCCCGGCGCCGCCAGCGCCGAGGGGTCGGTGCGTCCGGCGCCGGAGAACGGGGGGGCCGCGGCCGCTGCGGCCCAGGCATCGGCGCCGACGATCGAGACCGCGGCGCAACTCGCCGCCGCGCGCGAGACGCGGGGCTGGTCGGTCGCCGATCTCGCTTCCAAGCTCGGGATGGGTGCGAAGCAGATCGAGGCCATCGAGCGCGGCGACTGGGGCACGCTGCCCGGGCAGGCGTTCGTGCGCGGCGCGCTCCGCGCCTACGGCAAGGCGCTGCAGGCCGACGTCGAGCCGCTGATCTCCTCGATCGGAGGCGCGGTCCGGGCAGCCGAACTGCGACCGTCGGCATCCCTCGATGCGCCGCTTCCCAGGCACGGTGCGCTCGGATTCGACAACGGCGGTTCGGGCAGCCGGCTCACCTGGATCCTGCTCGGCGTCCTCGGCGTGATCGCGATCGCGATGTACTTCGGGCGCGGGGCCGAGTGGTCGCGCGTGCTCGAAGGGGGCCCCACCGGTGCCGGCGCGCCGGGGCGCGCAATCGAGAGCGTGCCGCTGAAGCCGCCCGCCGCGCCTGGCGCCGAACCATCGGCGCCGAACCAGCCAGCGTCGTCGACCGATCCCTTGCCGTCGGCGGCGACCGCACAGTCGCCGACGTCTTCGCCTGCAGCGCAGTCGTCGCCGGGTGCGCCGCTGCCGGTCGTTGGCGCGACGGCGGGTGCTTCGACGCCTGCCGCCGAGCGTGGCGCGGCCGGGGCCGGCGGCGCGGCCGAGTCGCCGGATCGGGATGCTTCCGCCTCTCGGGATGCTTCCGCCTCTTCGGCGGCGCCGCGTGCCGGCGCCGCTGCCACGGCGGCCGGCGCCGCAGCGACGGGCCCCGGCGCGCCGCTTCGGTTTCGCTTCGAGCGCGAGTCCTGGGTCGAGGTGCGCGACGCCGACGGCAAGCTCATGCTCCACGGTATCCAGCCCGCAGGCAGCGCACGGGAAGTCGCGGGACGCAAGCCTTTCTCGCTCGTGATCGGCAATGCCGCCCACGTGCGGCTCGAGCACGATGGGCGCGAGATCGACCTCGGCGCGATCGCGCGCCAGGGCGTCGCGCGCCTGAAGATCGACTGACGCGATGCGCGATCCCTGCCTGCCGATGCCTGCGGGACCGGCACCGCGCCGCGCGTCGCGCACCATGCGGGTCGAGTGGGGCGCGCGCGGCGTGCGCGTCGGCGGCGGCGCGCCCGTGGTCGTGCAGTCGATGACCAACACCGACACCGCAGACGCGTCGGCGACCGCCGCGCAGGTGAGGGCGCTGGCGCGAGCCGGTTCCGAACTGGTGCGCATCACGGTGAACACGCCGGCCGCGGCCGCCGCAGTGCCGGCCGTGCGCGATCGCCTCGACCGGATGGGCATCGACGTTCCGCTGGTCGGCGATTTCCACTACAACGGTCACAAGCTGCTCGCGCAGTTCCCCGACTGCGCGCGGGCGCTGTCGAAGTACCGGATCAATCCGGGCAACGTCGGCACCGGGCGCACGCGCGACGACAACTTCGCGCAGATGATCGAGGTGGCGTGCCGCCACGGCAAGCCGGTGCGCATCGGCGTGAACTGGGGCAGCCTCGACCAGTCGCTGCTCGCGCGGCTGATGGACGAGAACGCGGCGCGTGCGCAGCCGTGGGACGCGCGCGAGGTGATGCGCGAGGCGCTGGTCGCCTCGGCGATCGACAGCGCGCGTCGGGCCGGGCAACTCGGCCTGCCCGGCGATGCGATCTGCCTGTCGGCCAAGGTCTCGAGCGTGCAGGACCTCATCGCCGTCTATCGCGATCTCGCCGCGCGCTGCGACTGGCCGCTGCACCTCGGGCTCACCGAGGCCGGCATGGGCAGCAAGGGGATCGTCGCCTCGACGGCGGCGATGGCGGTGCTGCTGCAGCAGGGGATCGGCGACACGATCCGCGTCTCGCTCACGCCCGAGCCGGGCGGTGACCGCACCCGCGAAGTCGTGGTCGCGCAGGAGATCCTGCAGACGATGGGCCTGCGCGCGTTCACGCCGATGGTCGTCGCGTGCCCCGGATGCGGGCGCACCAGCAGCACGTTCTTCCAGGAGCTCGCGGCGAAGATCCAGGGCTGGCTGCGCGAGCAGATGCCGGCCTGGAAGGAGCGCTACCCGGGCGTCGAGTCGATGCAGGTCGCGGTGATGGGGTGCGTGGTGAACGGGCCCGGCGAGAGCCGGCACGCCGACATCGGCATCTCGCTGCCCGGCGCGGACGAAGCGCCGGTGGCGCCGGTGTTCGTCGATGGACAACGCACCGTGACGCTCAAGGGCGATCGCATCGCCGAGGAGTTCCAGGCGATCGTCGACGACTACGTCAGGCGCCGCTACGGCGCGGCCGAACAACGACCACGCGAGGCGTCGCCCGGCGTCGCCTGACGCCGCGCGGCGAGCGTGCCGACCAGCATGGATCGAACGACCCAGACGAAGAAGACCCAGCCCGAGAGGCTCAACGGCGTGCGCGGCATGAACGACGTGCTGCCCGCCGACGAGCCGCTGTGGCGGCGCTTCGAGGACGCGGTGGCCGGCGCGATGCGCGCCTACGGTTACAGCCAGGTCCGCACGCCGATCGTCGAGCACACGCGGCTCTTCGTGCGCGGCATCGGCGAGGTGACCGACATCGTCGAGAAGGAGATGTACTCGTTCACCGACTCGCTCAACGGCGAAGACCTGACGCTGCGGCCGGAGAACACCGCCGGCGTCGTGCGCGCGGTGATCGAGCACAGCCTGCTCTACGACGGCCCGAAGCGCCTCTGGTATGCGGGGCCGATGTTCCGGCACGAGCGCCCGCAGAAGGGCCGCTATCGGCAGTTCCACCAGGTCGGCGCCGAGGCGCTCGGCATGGCCGGCCCGGACGCCGACGCCGAGGTCATCCTGCTGTGCCAGCGGCTCTGGGACGAACTGGGACTCGAGGGCGTGCGCCTGGAGATCAACTCGCTGGGCGCGTCGCACGAGCGGCGAGCGCACCGCGAGGCGCTGATCGGCTACTTCGAGGCGCACCGCGACGCGCTCGATGCCGAAGCGCAGCGACGCCTGCACAGCAATCCGCTTCGCATCCTCGACACCAAGAACCCCGCGATGCAGGCGCTGGCCGAAGGGGCCCCGCGCCTGATCGACTACCTCGGGCCGGAGTCGCTCGCGCATTTCGAGCGGCTGCAGGCGCTCTTGCGTTCGCAGAACCTGCCGTTCCGCATCAATCCGCGCCTGGTGCGCGGGCTCGACTACTACAACCTGACCGTGTTCGAATGGGTCGCCGACGTCGGCGGCACGGCGCTCACGGTGTGCGGCGGCGGCCGCTACGATCCGCTGGTCGAGATGCTGGGCGGCAAGCCCGCTCCGGCCTGCGGGTTCGCGATCGGCGTCGAGCGGGTGCTCGAGCTGATGCGCGCGCGCGGCGACGCGGCGGCGCAGCCGCAGTGCGACGTCTACGTCGTGCACCAGGGCGACGAGACGCTCGACTCGGCGCTGCAGGCGGCCGAGCGGCTTCGCGACGCGGGGCTCGACGTGATCCTGCACTGCGGCGGGGGCAGCTTCAAGTCGCAGTTCAAGCGTGCCGACTCTAGCGGCGCGCAACTCGCGGTGATCGTCGGCGCCGACGAGCTCGCGCGGGGCGAGGTGTCGGTGAAGTGGCTGCGCGCCGGCCAGGCCGGGGCGGCCGGCCCGCAGCAATCGGTGGCGATCGATCGGCTGGCCGAGTGGGTCGTCGATGCGATCGTGGCGAACCAGGACAACCCGGAAGATCCGGGGCAATAGGGACAGGGACGGTCGATGGCCTACAACCTCGAAGAGCAGGAACAGCTCGAGAACCTGAAGGCGTTCTGGAAGCAATACGGCAACTTCATCGTCACCGTGATCGCGGTCGCGGCGCTGGCGGTGGCGGGCTGGCGCGGCTGGGGCTGGTACCAGGTGCGCGAGGCAGCCCAGGCGTCGGCGGTCTACGAGCAGCTGCGCGAGGCGGCGTCGGCGAAGGACGTCGACAAGGTGCGCGCGGCGGCGGGCACGCTGTTCGAACAGTACGGCGGCACCGCCTACGGCGAGATGGCGGCGCTGGTCGCGGCGCGCGCCTACGTGGAGGCCGGCGACCCCAAGGCTGCGAAGGTCACGCTCGAGTGGGCCGTTTCCAACGCGAAGGACGACGAGTTCCGCCACGCTGCGCGCCTGCGGCTCGCAGCGCTGCTCATCGACGAGAAGGCCTACGACGAGGCCGGCAAGCTGCTCGGGGCGCAAGCGCCCGGGCGCTTCACCGGCGAATACGCGGATCGGCGCGGCGACCTGCTGGTCGCGCAGGGCAAGACCAGCGAGGCGCGCGCGGCCTACCGCGAGGCGCTCGACGCGCTGGCCCCCGATAGCCCGATGCGCCGCCTGGTGCAGCTCAAGCTCGACTCGCTGGGCACGGAGGGCGACCGATGAGCCCGGCCAACGTTCCGGCGCGTCGCCGCGCGCTCCTGCTGGCCGGCGCCGTGGCGCTGGCCTCGCTCGGCGGCTGCGGCATCTGGCCCTGGTCGGCCTCGAAGCCGCCGCTGCCCGAACTGCCCCCTGTCACTGCGCCGGCGAACGCGCGCGTCGCCTGGTCGCTGCCCCTTCCGGGGGCCGGCGTAGGCTTCCAGCCGGTGGTGGCCGGCGGCAGCCTGTTCGCCGCCGCGCGCGACGGCACGGTCGTGCGCGTCGACCCGGCCAGCGGAAGGGTGCAGTGGCGCTCGAACGCCGGGCAACCGCTGATCACCGGCGTGGGCAGCGACGGCGAGACCGTGGTGGTGGCCGGGCTGGATGGCTCGCTGATCGCGCTCGACCGCGACGGCCGGCCGAAGTGGAGCGTGCAGACCGGCGCCGAAGTGGTCACCGTTCCGAGCGTCGCACTCGGCCTGGTGCTGGTGCGCACCAGCGACAACCGGGTCGCCGCGTTCGAGACCGACACCGGCAAGCGACGCTGGACCTTCCAGCGGCAGAACCCGCCGCTGGTGCTTCGGCAGACCTCGCTGATCGCGATGGACACCGGCTCGGCCTACGTCGGGCTTCCCGGCGGCCGGCTGGTATCGCTGTCGCTCGAGACCGGTGCGATGCACTGGGAGGCCGCAGTCGCGATCCCGCGCGGCTCCAACGAGATCGAGCGCATCGCCGACGTGGTCGGTTCGCCGCTGTTGAGTGGTCGCGAGATCTGTGCCGCGACGTTCCAGGGCCGAGTCGGGTGCTTCGACGCATCGACGGGTCGGGCGCGCTGGGCGCGCGACCTGTCGTCGCCGTCGGGACTGGACCTCGACGCCAGCCTGGTAGTCGTGCCCGACGAACGCGGCGACGTGCATGCTTTTTCGCGCAGCGGCGCAAGCGTCTGGCGGCAGGACAAGCTGCGTCGGCGCGGACTTGCCGCTCCGCTGCTGATGCCGCGATTCGTGCTGCTCGGCGACAGCACCGGGCTGGTCCACGGCCTGGCGCGCGACGACGGCGCCATCGCGGCGCGGTTGACGACCGATGGCTCGGCGATCGTCGCGTCGCCGGTCGCGGCTTCGGGCCTGGGCGTCGTGCAGACGAGCGCCGGCGCGCTGTACGCGCTCGGTGTGGACTAGCCGCCATGGCGCGCTTGCCGGTGCTGGCGCTGGTCGGCCGGCCCAACGTCGGCAAGTCGACGCTGTTCAACCGGCTCACGCGCAGCCGCACGGCGCTGGTGGCCGACGTGCCCGGCCTGACGCGCGACCGCCAATACGGGCGCGGACGCCTGGGCGAGCACCCCTTCATCGTGATCGACAGCGGCGGCTTCGAGCCGGTGGCGAAGACCGGCATCGCCGCGGAGATGGCGCGGCAGACGCGGCAGGCGGTGATCGAGGCCGACGTCGTCGTGTTCGTCGTCGACGGACGCGAGGGGATGTCGCCGCGCGACCAGGAGATCGCAGCCGAGTTGCGCCGCACCGCGCAGCGCGTGCTCCTGGCCGTCAACAAGACCGAGGGCATGCCGCGCGAGCAGGTTGCCGCCGAGTTCCACGCGCTCGGGCTGGGCGAGCCGCAGCCGATCTCGGCGGCCCACGGCGACGGCGTGCGCGAGCTCGTCGAGACCGCACTCGCCCCGTTCGAGCCGGTTGCGCCGGCGCAGGCCGACGAGGCGCGAGAGGCCGGGGGGGCCGGAGAAGCCCGGGAGGCCGCGCCGGCGGGCGAGGCGGGGCCGCGACGCGTGAAGGTCGCGGTCGTCGGCCGCCCCAACGCGGGAAAGTCCACGCTGATCAACACGCTGCTCGGCGAGGAGCGGCTGATCGCCTTCGACCAGCCCGGGACCACCCGCGACGCGGTGGCGGTCGATTTCGAGCGTGCGGGCCGGCCCTACACGCTGATCGACACGGCCGGGCTGCGCCGCCGCGGCAAGGTGACCGACACGGTCGAGAAGTTCTCGGTGGTCAAGACGTTGCAGGCGATCGAGGACTGCAACGTCTGCGTGCTGCTGCTCGACGCGGGCGAGCAGGTGTCCGACCAGGACGCCACGATCGCCGGATACATCGTCGAGGCGGGCCGCGCGCTGGTGCTGGGCGTCAACAAGTGGGACCAGGCCGACGCCGCGGCGCGACAGCGCATCAAGTCCGACCTGGACCGCAAGCTCTACTTCCTGCGCTTCGCCAGGCTGCACTTCATCTCGGCGCGCGAAGGATTCGGGATCGGTGCGCTGATGCGCTCGGTCGACGAGGCCTATGCGGCGGCGATGAGCAAGCTGTCGACGCCCAGGCTCACCCGTGCATTGCACGAGGCGGTCGAGCGGCAGGCGCCGCCGCGCCGCGGCCCGATCCGGCCGAAACTGCGCTACGCGCATCAGGGCGGGCAGAATCCGCCGATCGTCGTGATCCACGGTACCTCACTCGACAGCGTGCCCGACGCGTATCGGCGGTACCTCGAGTCCTGGTTCCGCGAGCGCTTCGGCCTGCTCGGCACGCCGCTGCGAATCGAGTTCCGCTCCGCGGCCAACCCGTACGCGCCGCGCGATTGAGGCCCGTCCGGGGCCGCTGCGGGCCCGGTCTTGAATCGGCGACGGTCGCCCTCAAATTGCGATAGAGTTGCCGAGGCGGGCAAAGACCCCCGGCCGACCAAACCACAACAACCGGAGTCGCCATGAGCAACAAAGGGCAGCTGCTACAAGACCCGTTCCTGAACCTCCTGCGCAAGGAGCACGTTCCGGTATCCATCTATCTGGTCAACGGCATCAAGCTGCAAGGCCAGATCGAATCGTTCGACCAGTACGTCGTGCTGTTGCGCAACACGGTGACGCAGATGGTCTACAAGCATGCGATCTCGACGGTCGTGCCGGGTCGCGCCGTGAACTTCCATCAAGAAGGTCCAGAAACCTGAACGCTCCAGACAAGCCCGTTTCCTGCGTTCTCGTCGGCGTCGCGTTCAGCGGCGCCGCCCGCTCCGACGACTCGCTCGACGAACTCGCGGCCCTCGCCGTATCCGCCGGCCTGTCACCCGTGGACAGGATCACGGTGCGTCGTTCCCGTCCCGACGCCGCGCTGTTCATCGGCTCGGGCAAGGCCGAGGAGATCGGCGCCCGGCTGGTGGAGACCGGTGCCGCGCTGGTGCTCTTCGATCACGAACTGTCTCCGATCCAGCAGCGCAACCTGACCCGCCTGTGGGATCTGCCGGTGATGGATCGCACCGAGCTGATTCTGGACATCTTCGCGCGCCGGGCGCGCAGCCACGAGGGCAAGCTGCAGGTCGAGCTGGCCAGGCTCGAGCACCTGTCGGCCCGACTGGTGCGGGGCTGGACCCACCTCGAGCGGCAGCGAGGCGGCATCGGCGTTCGCGGCGGCCCGGGCGAGACGCAGCTCGAGCTCGACCGCCGGATGCTGTCGATCCGGGTCAAGCGGCTGCGTGTGCAACTCGAGCAGTTGCGCAAGCAGCGCCGGACGCGTCGGCGCGCGCGCGATCGCCGCCCCGCCTTCACCGTCTCGATCGTCGGCTACACCAACGCGGGCAAGTCGACGCTGTTCAACGCGCTGACCGGCGCCGGCACGTATGCCGCCGACCAGTTGTTCGCGACGCTGGACACGCTGACGCGGCGCCTGCGGCTGCCGTCCGGTGCCGAGGCGGTCGTCTCGGACACCGTGGGTTTCGTGCGCGACCTGCCGCACCAGCTCGTCGAGGCGTTCACCGCGACGCTCGAGGAGACCGCACAGGCCGACCTGCTCCTGCACGTGGTCGACGCATCGGCGCCCGACCGCGACGAGCAGATCGCGCAGGTGGATCGGGTCCTCGACGAGATCGGCGCCGGCGACGTGCCGCGCATCCTCGTCCACAACAAGATCGACCGCACCGGACGGGTGCCCGAAGTCGCGCTGGATCGCTATGGTAGGATCGACCGCGTCTGGACGAGCGCGGCCACCGGTGCAGGGCTCGACCTGCTCCGGAAGGCGATCGACCAGCAGGTGGCCGTCTGGCGCGAGGCGCGGCGGCACGGGGCGGCCGAAGCACCCGAAGCCGGCCCGGCCGATGTCGCCCCCGACGCAGCCGCCCCTCGCGAGAACCCCGTGCATCGGGCTGCCTGAACCCATCCTCTCCTTGTCCGTTCCCCGACCATGTGGAAGTCAGTCCGCTCGATCTTTTCGCTCAACGATCCCGGCTGGGGGCGCGGTGGCGGCGGTGGCGATCAGCGCCCGCCGCAGCGGCCCAACAGCGACGGCCCCCCCGACCTCGACGAGCTCTGGCGCGATTTCAATCGCCGCCTCGGAGGCATGTTCCGGCGCGGGGGCGGGCGTCCGCCCGGCGGCGGCGACCGCGAAGGCCCGTCGTTGAAAGGCGCGGGCGCCGGCATCGGGCTGCTGGCGCTGGTCGCGCTGCTGCTGTGGCTGGCCAGCGGCTTCTACATCGTCCAGGAAGGCCAGGCGTCGGTGGTGCTTCGCTTCGGCGAGTACAAGCACATGATCGACCGGGCCGGATTCACGTGGCGCATGCCGTACCCGATCGAGAGCAACGAGATCGTCAACGTGCAGCAGCTGCGCACCGTCGAGGTGGGCTATCGCAACGGCGTGCGCAACAAGACGCTGCGCGAGTCGCTGATGCTCACGCAGGACCAGAGCATCGTCGACATGCAGTTCACGGTGCAGTACCGGATCGGCGACGCCAAGGACTACCTGTTCAACAACGACTTCGGCCCGGTGCCCGAGGAAATCGTCCGGCAGGCCGCCGAAACCGCCATGCGCGAGGTGGTCGGGCGCACCGGCGTCGACCAGGTGCTCTACGAAGAGAAGGAGCAGGTCGCCCAGGGCGCGCGCAAGATGATCCAGGGGCTGGTCGATCGCTACAAGGCGGGCATCTCGATCGTCGACGTGACCATCCAGCAGGTGCAGCCGCCCGAGCAGGTGCAGGCCGCGTTCGAGGACGCCAACAAGGCGGCGCAGGACCGCGAGCGCCTGATCAACGAGGGCCGCGCCTACGCCAACGACGTCATCCCGAAGGCGCGCGGCACGGCCGCGCGGCTGATGCAGGAGGCCGACGGCTACCGCCAGCGCGTCGTCGCGTCGGCCGAGGGCGACACGAGCCGCTTCCGCCAGGTGCTCGCCGAGTACGCCAAGGCGCCGCAGGTCACGCGCGATCGCATGTACATCGAGACGATGCAGGAGATCTTCGCCAACACGAGCAAGGTCTACCTCGACTCGCGCGCCGGCGGCAACCTGCTGTACCTGCCGCTCGACCGCCTGATCCAGCAGTCCGCCGCGGACACCGCGCGCGGCTCCCAGTCCGCCCCTGCGGCCACGACGCCTCCGGCTGCCGAGACGCCGGCCACCAGTCGCGCCAACGGCTTGCGAAGCCGCGAGCGCGACAGCCGCTGACGCGACCGACCGGAGCCAGAGATGAACAAGATCGTCCCCACGCTGATCGGCGCGCTGGTTGCGCTGGTGGTGTTCATGTCCTGCGTGTTCATCGTCGACCAGCGACAGTTCGCGGTCGTCTACGCACTCGGCGAGATCCGCCAGGTGATCGACAAGCCGGGCCTGTACTTCAAGCTGCCGCCGCCGTTCCAGAACGTCGTCTACTACGACAAGCGCATCCTCACGATCGACACCGCCGAGAGCGACCGCTTCATCACGTCCGAGAAACTCAACGTGATGATCGACACGTTCGTGAAGTGGCGCATCATCGACCCCCGGGCGTTCATCCGCTCGGTGTCGGGCAGCGAGCAGGTCGCGGTCGACCGCATCAACCGCAGCCTGCGCGACGCGCTGAACAACGAGGTCGCGCGGCGTACCGTTGCCGACATGATCTCGGGCGAGCGCGAGAAGGTGGTCGAGAACGTCCGCGCCAAGGTCGACGAGGACTCGCGGCAGATCGGCGCCGAGATCATCGACGTGCGCCTGAAGCGGGTCGACTTCGCCCCCGAGGTCTCCGAGCGCGTGTTCGCGCGGATGGAGTCCGAGCGCAAGCAGGTCGCCAACGAGCGGCGCGCCACCGGCGCGGCCGAGTCCGAGAAGATCCGGGCCGACGCCGACCGGCAGCGCGAGGTCATCCTGGCCGAGGCCTATCGCGACGCCCAGCGCATCAAGGGCGAAGGCGACGCGAAGTCCGCCGGGCTGTTCGCTGCGGCGTTCGGCCAGAACCCGGAGTTCGCGAGCTTCTATCGCAGCCTCGAGGCGTATCGTGCGTCGTTCCGCACCCGCAGCGACCTGATGGTCGTCGACCCCTCGTCCGACTTCTTCCGCTACTTCAAGGCGCCGGGCGACCGGGCGCGCTGAGCGCGCGGAGACGCTCGACGTGACGCTTCACGACTGGCTGCGCGCGATCGGGCTGGTGCTGGTCATCGAGGGGCTGATGCCGCTGCTCGCGCCGGCTCGCTGGCGCGAAGTGTTCATGCAGGTGGCGCGCCTGCGCGACGGGCAGATCCGCTTCGTCGGGTTCGGCTCGGCGCTGGCGGGCGCGGTCCTGCTGCTGCTGTCCTGAGCGGGGCCGGCCGTCCCGGCCCGGGCCGACAGGCCCTACAATAACGAGTTTTGCCGACCGCGCCCAACCGCCGCTTCGCGCCGGGCGCCGGCTCCCGACCGAGCCTGTGAGATTGCCCATGTTGCGCTGGCTGCTGCCCGAGAACATCGCCGACGTCCTGCCGTCGGAAGCGCGCCGCATCGAGGAGCTGCGCCGGCGCCTGCTCGACCTGTACCGCTCGTACGGCTACGAGCTCGTGATGCCGCCGCTGATCGAGCACCTCGATTCGCTGCTCACCGGTTCGGGGGCCGACCTCGGCCTGCGCACCTTCCAGCTGGTCGACCAGCTCTCGGGGCGCACCCTGGGGGTGCGCGCCGACCTGACGCCGCAGGTCGCGCGCATCGACGCGCACCTGCTCAACCGCGAAGGCATCACGCGCCTGTGCTACGCCGGGTCGGTGCTGCATACCCGCCCGCAAGGCCTGTTCGCCACCCGCGAGCCGATCCACGCTGGCGCGGAACTGTACGGCCATGCGGGCATCGAGGCCGATCTCGAGGCGATCGAGCTGCTGGTGCGCTCGCTCGATTCGGCCGGTGTCGCGAACGTGCGCATCGACCTGTGCCACGCGGCGATCGTGCCGGCGCTGCTCGACCTCGATGGAGGCAGCGGCGATCGCGACGTCGAGGCGCTGTACGCGCTGCTGCGCGGCAAGGACGTGCCCGGCCTCGACGAGTGGCTGCAGGGTGCGTCGCCGTCGCTGCAGGCGGCGCTGCGCGCGCTGCCCGGCCTGCACGGCCGCGTCGCGGCCGGCTCGGCCGATGTGGCCGGGGCGGCCGTGGCCGGCTCGCCCGATGGTTCGCCGCTGGCCAGGGCGCGCGCCGCGCTGCCGCCGGCGGCGCCGATCGCGGTGGCGCTCGAGCAACTCGAGCGCCTGTGCGCGTCGCCGCTGTGGCAGCGTTGGCGCGCCGTGGAGCTGTCGGTCGACCTGGCCGACCTGCGCGGCTACCGCTATCACAACGGGATCACGTTCGCGGCCTACGTCGAGGGGCTGCCGTATGCGATCGCCCGCGGCGGCCGCTACGACAACGTCGGCCGGGCGTTCGGGCGCGCGCGGCCCGCCACCGGGTTCTCGATCGAGTTGCGCGCGCTGGCGGGGCTCGGCGTGGTGGCCGAGCCGGTGCCCGCGATCCGGGCGCCCTGGTCCGACGACGCGGCGCTGATCGAGAAGGTGGCTGTGCTGCGCGCAGCCGGCGAGATCGTGATCCAGGCGCTGCCCGGTCACGAGCAGGAACAACAGGAGTTCGCCTGCGACCGCGAACTGGTGATGCAGGCCGGCCGCTGGAGCTTGCGCCGCCTCGACCAGGCGTGAGCGGGCGGGCCGAACCCACATCATCGAGGCAAGATCGAGTCATGGCAAAGAACGTGGTCATCATCGGGACCCAGTGGGGCGACGAGGGCAAGGGCAAGGTGGTCGACTGGCTGACCGACACCGCGCGCGGCGTCGTGCGTTTCCAGGGCGGCCACAATGCCGGCCACACGCTGGTGATCGGCGGGCGCAAGCAGGTGCTGCGCCTCATTCCGTCCGGAATCCTGCGCGAAGGCGTCGTCTGCTACATCGGCAACGGCGTGGTCGTCTCGCCGTCGGCACTGCTGCAGGAAATCGACGAGCTCGAGGCGGCCGGCGTGTCGGTGCGCACCCGGCTGCGCATCAGCGAGGCCTGCGCCCTCATCCTTCCGCATCACGTCGCGCTCGACCAGGCGCGCGAGGCGCGCCGCGGCGACTCCAAGATCGGCACGACCGGCCGCGGCATCGGCCCGGCCTACGAGGACAAGGTTGCGCGCCGCGCGCTGCGCATCCGCGACCTGGCCGACCCGGTGCGCTTCCGCGCGCGGCTCGACGAGGTGCTCGACCTGCACAACTTCACGCTCGAGCACTACCTCGGCGCCCAGCCGGTCGACGGCGCGCGCGTCGCCGACGAGGCGCTGGCGCTGGGCGAGCGGATCGCGCCGATGGTCGCCGACGTGCCGGCGCTGCTCGCGCAGGCGATGGCCCGCAACGAGTCGCTGCTGTTCGAGGGCGCGCAGGGCGCGTTGCTCGACGTCGATCACGGCACCTATCCGTTCGTGACCAGCAGCAACTGCGTCGCCGGATACGCGGCGGCCGGCGCGGGCGTCGGGCCTCAATCGCTGCACTACGTGCTGGGCATCGTGAAGGCCTACACGACGCGCGTGGGGTCGGGGCCGTTCCCGACCGAACTGCACGACGAGGTCGGCAAGCACCTCGCCACGGTCGGCAAGGAATTCGGCTCGGTCACCGGAAGGGCGCGCCGCTGCGGCTGGTTCGACGCACCGGCGCTCAAGCGCTCGATCCAGCTCAATGGCATCTCGGGGCTGGTCGTCACCAAGCTCGACGTGCTCGACGGCCTGCCCACCGTGAAGCTGTGCACCGCCTATCGCAGCGGCGGGCGCACGCTCGACCTGCTTCCGTTCGGTGCCGACGCGGTCGGCGACTGCGAGCCGGTCTACGAAGAGATGCCCGGCTGGACGCAGAGCACCGTGGGCGTGCGCGACTGGCAGGCGCTGCCGGCCAACGCCAAGCGCTATCTCGAGCGGCTCTCCGAGGTCGCCGGCGCGCCGATCGACATCGTGTCGACCGGCCCCGATCGCGACGAGACGATCCTGCTGCGCCATCCGTTCCACTGAACGCGTGTCGGCGCCCGCAGATGAAGGACCTGTACGTCTCGTGGGACGAGTACAACCGGCTCGTCGAGAAGCTGGCGCTCGAGGTATGGAAGTCGGGGTGGAACTTCGAGGCGATCGTCTGCCTGGCGCGCGGCGGCCTGCGCATCGGCGACGTGTTCTCGCGGCTGTTCGACAAGCCGCTCGGCGTGCTGTTCACGAGCTCGTACCGCGACGACGCCGGCATGACGCAGGGACGGCTGGTGGTCGGCGAGCAGCTGAGCTCGGCGCAGCCGCTGCCGGGACCGCGCTGGTTGCTGGTCGACGACCTGGCCGACACCGGCGAGACGCTGGTGCAGGTCCTGCCGATCCTGCGCGAGCGCTACCCGCAGGTTCGCGAGATCCGCTCGGCGGTACTATGGCGCAAGGGCGCCTCCGTGGCGCAGCCCGACTACTTCATCGAACGCCTGCCGACCAATCCGTGGATCCATCAGCCGTTCGAGGAATACGACCACATGCGGCCGGGCGACCTGAAGGCGCGCTGGGGCTGAGCGACCGCGGGACGTCAAAAAGCCCGCTGGTGCGGGCTTTGTCGATGGTGCCCAGAAGAGGACTCGAACCTCCACAGTGTTGCCACCGCCAGGACCTGAACCTGGTGCGTCTACCAATTCCGCCATCTGGGCGATGGGCCTGCCGGACGATTTCCGAAGGCGGCGACGGGCCGATGCCTGCCGCGAGTAGAGCCCGGCAGTTTAATCGACCGGCGCGATTTGTCAAATTACCGGTGAATCCGTGACCCGACGTCCGACCTCCACGACCTGGTTTGCGCCGACGCGCGAAGCGATCCTCGAGTGCCTGCGTGCCGCCGACGTGCCGATGACGCCGGTCGAGCTCGCCGAGCGGCTCGAGGTGCCGTCGACGCACTTCGACAACCTGAACCGGCGGCTGCTCGCGATGGAGCGCGACGGCCAGCTGCTGCCCAACCGCAAGGGAGTGCTGCTGCTGGCCAGCAAGCTCGACCTGACGGCGGGCCGGGTGCAGGGCCATCGCGACGGCTTCGGCTTCCTGATCCCCGATGCCGGGGGGCCGGACGTGTTCCTGTCGCCGCGCGAGATGCAGAAGGTGATGCACGGCGACCGCGCGCTGGTCAAGCGCACCGGTTACGATTCGCGCGGACGGCCCGAGGGCCGCATCGTCGAGGTGACCGAGCGCGCGCACCGGCGCCTGGTCGGGCGCTTCCTCAACGAGCGCGGCGTGCACATCGTCGTGCCCGAAGACCAGCGCATCAAGCACGACATCCTGATCCCGCCGGGCGACACCCACCACGCGCAACAGGGGCAGGTGGTGACCGTCGAGATCGTCGATCCGCCGTCGGGGCAGGCGCCGCCGATCGGGCGCGTCGTCGAGGTGCTCGGCGAGATCGGCGATCCCGGGATGGAAATCGAGATCGCGGTGCGCAAGTTCGACGTCCCGCACCAGTTCAGCGAGTCGGCGGTCGCGCAGGCGACGAAGCTGCCGGTCGCGGTGCGTCCGGCCGACCTGAAGGGGCGCGTCGACCTGCGCGACGTGCCGCTGGTCACGATCGACGGCGAGGATGCGCGCGATTTCGACGACGCGGTCTACTGCGAGCCGATCGAGTCGATGGCGGCGCGCGGCGAGTCGATCGGCGCGGCGCACGCGGCCGACGATGCGCCTGTTGCAGGAGGGCGAGCCCGACGCGCGAGCGGCTTTCGCCTCATCGTCGCCATCGCCGACGTGGCGCACTACGTGACGCCCGGCGACCCGCTCGACGCCGATGCGCTCGAGCGCAGCACCTCGGTCTACTTCCCGCGGCGCGTGATCCCCATGCTGCCCGAGAAGCTGTCCAATGGCCTGTGCTCGCTCAATCCGCAGGTCGACCGGCTGGTGCTGGTCTGCGACATGGTGATCGGGGCGCGCGGACAGCTCCGCGCCTACCAGTTCTACGAGGCGGTGATGCACTCCGCGGCGCGCCTGACCTACGACGAGGTCTGGTCGATGCTGTCGGGTGGCGCCGCGCTGGCGCCGCCGCCCGCGCGCGCAGCGCTGCTGCCGATGCTGCGCAACCTGCACGACCTGTATCGCGCGCTCGCGACCGCCCGCCAGGCGCGTGGCGCGATCGACTTCGAGACGGTCGAGACGAAGATCGTCTGCGATCCCGCCGGCCGCATCGAGCGGATCGTTCCGAGCCAGCGCAACGATGCGCACCGGCTGATCGAGGAGTGCATGCTGGCGGCCAACGTCTGCACCGCCGACTTCATGCGCCGGAGCAAGCACCCCGGGTTGTATCGCGTGCACGAGGGACCGACGCCCGAGCGGTTGCAGCTGCTGCGGGAGTTCCTGCGCAGCGTCGGCCTGTCGCTGGGCGGAGGCGACGAGCCGTCGCCGCGCGACTATGCCGAGCTCGCCGCGCAGGTCCGCGCGCGCCCGGACTCGGCGCTGCTGCAGACGATGCTGTTGCGCTCGATGCAGCAGGCGATCTACTCGCCCGACAACTCCGGGCACTTCGGACTGGCCTACGACGCGTACACGCATTTCACGTCGCCGATCCGCCGCTACCCGGACCTGCTCACGCACCGCGTGATCAAGTCGCTGCTGGCGGGTACCCGCTACCGGCCGGCCGTCGCGCTCGACGCCGGCGATCGCGACGAGCCGCCCGAAGGCGGCGCCGAGCGGCGCGCTGCGCGTGGCCGCAACGGGTCCGCCGCGAGGGCCGAGGACGCCACGGCGCAGGCGCTGGCGCGCCAGCAGGAACACGAGAACTGGCAGATGCTGGGCGCGACCTGTTCGGCCAACGAGCGACGCGCCGACGAGGCGTCGCGCGACGTCGAGGCGTGGCTGAAGTGCATGTACGTGCGCGAGCGCGTCGGCGAGCAGTTCGCCGGACGCGTCACCGGTGTCGCGCCGTTCGGCGTGTTCGTCACGCTCAACGACCTCTACGTCGAGGGGCTGGTGCACGTGTCGGAACTGGGCGGCGAGTACTTCCAGTACAACGAGACGACACACGAGCTGCGGGGCGAGCGCACCGGGCGGCGCTTTCGCCTCACCGACGAACTCGACGTGCAGGTCTCGCGCGTCGATCTCGAGGCGCGTCGCATCGATTTCCGGCTGGTCGAGCGCACCGATTTCCGCACCATCAGCCGGATCCGGCGCCGCGAGGGGGCCGAAGACGGCACGTTGCGTCCGGACGCGGCCAGCGCCGTGACGCCGCCGCCCGAGGACGTCGCCGCGCCGGCGCCGGCCAAGGCCGCCCGCGGCCGGTCGCAGCCGTCGAAGGCCGGCCCGAAAGGCGGTCAGAAAGCCGGCCCGAAGGCCGTCGGCGGCAAGGCCCGCAAGGCCGCCAAGCCCAAGAGCGAGAAGGTCAAGCGCGCGCGCGCCGAGCGGCTCGCGGCCCGCGGGCGCACCGCCGCGCCCGCGGCAGCGGCGGCCGGCGCGCGCCGCAAGCGTCGCCACTGATACCGGGAGCGATCGTGCTGATCCACGGCTTTCACGCGGTGCTGGCGCGGCTGCGACGCGCCCCCGAAGGCGTTCGCGAGCTCTACGTCGATGCCTCGCGCGAGGACGCGCGCGTGCGCGACCTCGTCAAGGTAGCCAACCAGGCCGGCCTCAGGCCGCACTTCGTCGACGGCGCGCGGATCGCGAAGATGTGTCCCGGCAAGCGCCACCAGGGCGTGGTCGCGATCGTCGATTTCGCGCCGCCGACGCTGACGCTCGAAGACCTGCTCGAATCGGCTGCCGCGCCGCTCACGCTGCTGCTGCTCGACGGCGTCACCGATCCGCGCAACCTCGGCGCCTGCCTGCGGGTGGCCGACGGGGCCGGCGCCGCGGCAGTGATCGCCCCGAAGGACCACGCGTGCGCGCTGACCGAGGTCGCGGTCCAGACCGCGAGTGGGGCCGCCGAGAGCGTGCCCTACATCATGGTGACCAACCTCGCGCGCGCGATGGACACGATCCGCGAGCGCGACGTCTGGCTGATCGGCGCCGACGACGCGGCCGGGACCTCGCTGTTCGACGAGACGCTTCCGCCGTCGGTCGCCTGGGTGCTCGGTGCCGAGGGCAGCGGCATGCGCAGGCTCACGCGAGAGCGCTGCGACTCGCTGGTGCGCATCCCGATGGCCGGCAAGGTCAGCAGCCTCAACGTCTCGGTGGCCGCCGGCGTCGTGCTCTTCGAGACGATGCGCCAGCGGTCGAGCCGCGCCAGGGCGTGAGCGGCGCCGGCATCCCCGAGGTCCGTGCCTGGGTGGGGGCGGCGCGACGGCTGGTCGTGTTCACCGGCGCGGGCGTGTCGGCCGAGAGCGGCATTCCGACCTTCCGCGACGCGCTGACCGGGCTGTGGGCACGCTTCGACCCGGAGCAACTGGCCACCGAGGCGGCGTTCCGCGCCGATCCGGCGACGGTGTGGCGCTGGTATGCCGAGCGGCGCGCGGCGATCTCGCAGGCGCAGCCGAACGCCGCGCATCGCGCGATCGCGGCCCTCCAGGCACGCGCGGCGCACGTCGACGTGGTGACGCAGAACATCGACGGGCTTCACGCGCGCGCCGGCAGTCGACACGTGCTCGAACTCCACGGCAACATCCTGCGCGCCAGGTGCCTGGAGGGGTGCGGGGATCCGGATCGCATCGACTCGCACTTCGATTGGCGTGCCGACCCGCGCGAGCCGCCGCCGTGCCCGCGCTGCGGTTCACCGCTTCGCCCGGACGTGGTCTGGTTCGGCGAGTTGTTGCCGCAGGACGTTCTGTCGCGCGCCGAGCGGGCCGCGTTGCGCTGCGACCTGATGCTCGTCGTCGGCACCTCGGCGCTCGTGCATCCGGCCGCAGGCCTGCCGCTGCTCGCTCGCCAGGCGGGCGCGCGGGTCGTGGTGGTGAATCCGCAGGCGACGCCGATCGACGCGCTCGCTGCCGGCGTCCTGCGCGGCGCGGCCGGCGAGGTGCTGCCCGAGTTGCTCGACGACGGCCACAGGCCCTAACGCGCCGCGCCGGCGCCTGGCCCGGAGGAAGGCGCGCGCGGCGACAGGCTGCGGGCCCGCGCGCGGTGTTCCCACGGCGGCAGCGGGTCGGGGTCGCGCCACAGCCCGAGGCCACGCAGCCGCGCCTGGCGTTCCGCCTGCGCGTAGCGCCGGCGCACCGAAGGCGTGAGGTCGGCGTCGTAGCGCACGAAATGCCAGGCCAGTCCGGCGCGAAGCTGGGCCAGGCCAGCGTCCCGATCGGCGACGAACACGCGGCCGACCAGCCGATCGAAGGGATCGGTCTTGATCACGTCGATCCGGACCTCGCGATCGTCGAGTCGCTCGAGCAGCGCGCGGCGCGACACGTCGGCGTACGGCTGGCCTTTCTCGGGCGCGTCGATGCCGGCGATCCTCACCCCGCGAACGCTCCCGCCGGGGAAGCGCACCAGCAGCGAGTCGCCGTCGAGCACGCGCACGATGTGGCCGTCGACCGTCGCGACCGCAGGCGCGGCCTGGCCAATGCCCAGCGCACCGGCGAAGGCGAGCGCGCCCGCCATCGCACGCGCCCATCCACCAGCGCGCGGCCTGCGCCGGGCGCCCGCGTCCCGGTCGTTGATGGCGATCAACCCGTCCTGCGACGCGCGCGTCGACAATCGCGGGCAATCGCAACGGAGAATCGCATGAACGTCGGAAACGCGTGCACGCGCGAGGTCGTCACCTGTCTTGCCGCCACCTCGCTCGCCGAGGTCGCCAGCCGGATGCGCGATCGGCACGTCGGTGCGGTGGTGGTCGTCGACGACGAGCAGCGACGCCGCCCCATCGGGGTCGTCACCGACCGCGACATCGTGATCGAGATCGTCGCCACCGGCCTCGACGCGAACACGATCACGGCCGGCGACGTGATGCTCGACGGCCTCGTGACGGTCACCGAGGACAGCGGGCCGCTGGAGGCCGCGCGCGCGATGCGCTCGCGCGGCGTGCGCCGGTTGCCCGTCGTCGATCGCGAGGGCGCCCTCGCGGGCATCGTCACGCTCGACGATCTGGTGCACCTGCTGTCGACCGAGATGGGGCATCTGGCGCGGCTGATCGAGCGTCAGCCCAGGCGCGAGGCCCAGAAGCGTCCGTGACGCGGTCGCGGCGACCGTAGCCCGGCGCCGGGGCGGGGGCCGGCGCGCGCATCGCGCGCCACAGCGAGGCCACCGTTGCGGCCCGCAACCCGACGCGCCAGCCGACCCGCAGCATCCCGATCAGATGTCGGCCGCGGCGGCTGGCGATCAGCCCGGTTGCCGACAGCGCCAGCAGCCCGATTGCGAGCGGGTGCCGGCGCACGCGACGCACGCGCTCGAGGGCGGCGTCGACGCGTTCGAGGGTGGGTGCAAGACGTTGCCAGCGCGCCGCCAGCGCGTCGCGTTGCAGCCCGCTGAGCACACGCAACCGCATCTGGCGCTGCGCGGCCGTCTCCGGCGGCGCAGCCGGCCGGCCTGAAGGCGCAGCAGGAGGGTTCACGGCAGCCTCGCGATCAGCGCAGCCGCGCGATGTCCTGCCGCAATTCGGCGATCGTCGCGTCGAACGGGCGCGGGCCGGCGCGCACGAGGCGCCGCAGCCAGAGCAGGCACCCGATCCCGGCTGCGAGGTGAACCGCGCCGACCGCGGCGATCGCCGCCAGCCGGTGGGTATCCCAGAACGCGGCGATCACCAGCACCGAGCCGAACACCAGGGCGAGCGCGAGGAACAGCAATCCCGCCAGAAGCAGGATCGCGATCCGCCGCAGTCGCTCCGCCTGCAGCTCGATGTCGGCCCCGACCAGCTCGAGCCGCGTCTCGAGGATCTCGAGCAGGCCCCCGACCAGCGAGCGAACGCGCGCGAGCAGCCCGGCCCCCTCGGCCTCTGCGGAGTGGCTCATCGGCGTGCCGGGCCCGACGCGCGCGGGCGTTCAGCGCCGGCCGAGCAGCAGGCCGAGCAGCAGGCCGACCCCGGCTCCGACGCCGACCGCCGTCCAGGGATTGTCGCGGACGTACTCGTCGGTCTGGCGGGCGGTGCGCCGCGCGCGCTCGATCACCGCGTGCTCGACGTTCGCCAGCTCGGATTTCGCGATGTTGACGCTGCGCTCGAGTCGCTCGCGCGCGGCTCCGAGCTGCTCGCCACCCTGCTTCGAGGCCGCCCGCAGCATGTCCTCGGCGTCGCTGACGAGGTTGCGCATCTCGTGAGCCAGCTTTTCGCGTGCCGCTTCGACCCTTGCGCCCGCTTCCATGGTCGGATTCTCCGTATCGGGGGATGGATTCATGGTCGGCTCAACGGAACACGAGCACGGGAATGCTCGAATGCGTGAGCACCTTGTTGGTTTCGCTGCCGAGCACCAGGGCGCTCAGGCCGCGGCGGCCGTGCGAGGACATGAAGATGAGGTCGCAGCCTTTCTCTCGCGCGACGTCGATGATCGCGCGGTACGGTTGCGTGTGTCGCACCGATACCGTCTCGCACTGCACGCCGGCGGTCTTCGCCGCCTGCGCGGCCGCGTCGAGGATCGTCTTGGCCGTCTCCTCGGTGGCTTTCATGAATTCGGCGAAGGAAGCCTGCCCCGCGGCCGGGAACTCGGCGAACGCGGGGGGAATGTATTCCGGCATCACGTGCAGCGCGGTCACGCGCGCCCCGGTCTCCTTGCCGAACTGGATCGCCCGCTCGACGGCGTCGTTCGACAGCTTCGAGCCGTCGGTCGGAACCAGCAGGTGCTTGTACATGCGGATCTCCTTCCCGGTTGATGGAACTGATTCATTGTAGGGGCTGGCTCGCCTGACGTCATTGACGGAGCGCAACCGCCGCGGCAGCGCTGGCGGCCGGAATGAACGCCAGTCCGGCGGCGACGAGCAGCGCCGCCGCACTCGCCAGGAAGCCGAGCGCGCTGCGCCGGGCGAGCGCGCTTCCGCCGATCCAGCCCGCCATCGCGAACTTGAAGCCGATGTTGGCGACGAGCGCCAGTGCGATCGCAACCACCGCCTGCTGCGCCGAGACCCCGGCGACGCCGAACAGTCGAAGACTGCTCAGCGTCAGGGCGTCGACGTCCGTCAGCCCCGAGACCAGCGCCACGCCGTACAGGCCGGTTTCGCCCAGGCGCTGAGTGAGCTCCGCGGCCAGCAGCAACACCAGCGCGTAGAACGCGCCGAAGGTCACCGCAGTACTCAATTCCGCCGGGTTGCCGACCTGCGGCGCGGCCGGCTGGGCCGGGTTGGCCGCGCCCGGAAGCCGGCGCAGGTTCGCGAGGCCCGCAACGAGCATCGGCGCACATCCGGCCGTCAGCGCCGGCGCGAGCTGCGGCAGCAACGCCGGGGCGACGACGGCGCAGACCAGCGCGACGCGCACGAACACCACGCTCCCCGCGAGCAGGATGACGATTGCCGAGGCGCCGGCCTCGGCAGGGTCGACGCGCGCCCGCCGGGCGAAGGTCGCCGTGGTCGCCGTCGACGAGACCAGGCCCCCCATCGAGCCGACGAGCAGCAGCCCGTGGCGTGCGCCGACCAGCCGAAGCGCCACGTAGCCGGCCAGGCTCACGCCGGAGATCAGCACCACCATCAGCCAGATCTGGTGCGGATTGAGCGCGCCGTGCGGCCCGTAGCCGCGGTCCGGAAGCGCGGGAAGCACCACCAGGCTGAGCGCGCCGAATTGCAGGATCGAGAGCATGTCGCGCCGCGTGATTCGCGCGCTCAGGCCCTTCAGTTCGGGCTTGAGGTACAGCAGCGTCGTCGTCACGACGGCCAGCGACGCGGCGATCGTCACGAGCCCGTGCCAGACCATCGTGCCGAGGATGAAGCAGAGCAGGATCGCGATCGTGGTCGTGGTGCCCGGGTCGCCCGCGGGATCGGCGTTGCGACGCTGCGCGGCGACCGCCATGGCGCCGACCAGCAGCAGCCCGATCGCAGTGGGCCATGGGGTGCCGCCCAGTTCGCCCAGGAGCGCCGACGCGGTCCCGAACAGCGCCGTCAGCGCGAAGGTGCGCAGTCCGGCGCTCGATGCCGGGTGGCGTTCGCGCTCGAGGCCGATCAGCAGGCCGATGGCGCCGCTCGCGGCGAACGCCTCGAGCAGGCCCAGTTCGATCAGTTCTCCGAACCGGGTGGCGAGAAGCTGCTCGGCGTCCATGCTGACGATTATGGCAGCAGCGCGACCAGTCGTTACAAACCGTTACCGGTCGTTTCGACCGAGCCATCCGCCCGGGTCGCCGGGCGGATACATTCGTCGGCATACGGGAAAACCCCGAACCGCACCGATCAGTTTCGCCAGCCCGGAGTTCAAAGATGCAGACCACCGTTGCCCCCGCGATCCAGCTTCGTTCGGCCATGCCCGGCGTCGGCGCCACGGCCCGGGCCGCCACCTTGGCGCCGAGCGACATGGAGGTGCTGCTGGCACGCGCCGGAGGCACGCGTCGGCGGGTTCGTCGCGGTGAGTACCTGTATCGGCTCGGCGCCTCGTTTCATGCCCTGTACGGTATCCGTGCCGGCTCGTTCAAGTCGGTATTGCTCACCGAAGATGGTCGGGAGCAGGTCACCGGCTTCCATATGGGCGGCGAGGTGCTGGGACTCGACGGCATCGGCTCCGAGAGCTATGCCGGCGACGCCGTCGCGCTCGAGGACAGCGAGGTGGTCGAGATCCCGTTCGAGGAACTCGACGCGCTGGCCTGCCGGGAGCCCGCGCTGCAGCGCGAGCTGTTCCGCATGCTCGCGGGCGAGATCCAGCGCGAGCGTTCGCTGATGCTGCTGCTCGGCTCGATGCGTGCCGAGGAACGGCTGGCGGCGTTCCTGATCAACCTTTCGCAGCGGCTGTGCGCCCGGGGGTTCTCGGCCCACAGGTTCCTGCTGCGCATGACCCGCGAAGAGATCGGCAGCCTGCTGGGCCTGAAACTCGAGACGGTCAGCCGGATCCTGTCGCGCTTCCAGGTCGAAGGGCTGATCGGCGTGCGCAACCGCGAGGTCGAGATCGTGTCGATGCCGGCCCTGCGTGCCGTCATCGGCCGCGGCGACGCGCGGCGCGAGCGCGAGGCGGCCTAGCCCAAGGCGCAGACGGCGCGCCCGCACGGGCGCGCCGCATCGGTCATTCGTCGTCCGCTGCTGCGGAGTCGGGGTCGTCGTTGGTGCCGTCGAGCGCTCGACGCAGCATGCGTGCCAGTTGGTCGATCCGGTAGGGCTTCGACAGCAGTTCCACCTTCCGCCCGAGTTCCTCGCCCCAGGGCAGGGCATCGCGCGCGTAGCCCGATGCGAAAGCGACGCGCAGCTGCGGCCAGCGCGCCAGCGCCTCGCGCGCCAACGCGGGCCCGCTGATGTCGCCGCGCAGGACGATGTCGCTGAACAGCAGGTCGATGCCGGGGTTGCGCTCGAGCTGCGCCAGCGCGCCGGGCGCGTCGGACGCTTCGACCACCCGATAGCCCAGCCTGCGAAGGAACGCCGTCGCGACCTCGCGAACTTCCTCGTCGTCTTCGACCACCAGCACGGTCTCGCTGCCGCCGCGATAGCCGGGGTCGACGCCGAAGGCGGCCGGTGGCAGCGCCTCGGCCTCGTCGACCGGCAGGTAAAGGCTGATCGTGGCGCCGAGGCCGGGCGCGCTTGCCGCATGGACGTGGCCGCCCGACTGCTTGGCGAAGCCGTAGACGAGGCTCAGCCCGAGTCCGCTGCCCTTGCCGCCGTCCTTCGTCGTGAAGAACGGCTCGAAGGCGTGCGCGAGCACTTCGGGAGTCATCCCGGTACCGGTATCGGCGACCGAGATCAGCAGGTATCGGCCGGGGGCGAGTCCGTCGGCGCGCGCACCGGGGCCGGCGTCGACGCTGGCCAGCGACGCGGCGAGCGTCAGCGTCCCGCCGCGGGGCATGGCGTCGCGCGCGTTGACGGCGAGGTTGAGCAGCGCAGTATCGAGCATGCCCGGGTCGGCCTTCACCGGGGGCAGCCCCTCGTCGACGACCGAACGCACGTCGATGTTGGCGCCCAGCGTGCGCGTGAGGATGTCGGCCAGCGACACCAGGAGCTGCCGCACATCGATCGCGCGAGGCTGCAGCGTCTGCCGGCGGGCGAAGGCAAGCAGCTTGCGCGTCAGGTCGGCTCCGCGGCCGGTCGCGCGCAGCGCGGCCTTCACCAGGTTGGCCGAGAGCGCGTCGGAGGCGACGCGCTCCTCGAGCATCTGCAGGTTGCCCGAGACGACGGTGAGCAGGTTGTTGAAGTCGTGAGCCACCCCTCCGGTGAGCTGGCCGAGCGCTTCCAGGCGCTGCGACTGGAACAACTGCTCCTCGGTGCGGGATCGCTGCATCGCCGCCCCGATCGTGTTGGCCAGCGCCTGGAGGAAGTTCGCGTCGTCGCGGGTGAAGCTGCGCGCGCGCCGGGTGCCGGCCAGCAGCAGCCCGAGCGTGCGATCGTCACCGGGGATCGCGGCCAGCAGCGCGCTGCGCGGCACCGCGTCGGTGCCGCTTCCCGGGTCTTGCGCGCCCGGCTGACCGATGTCGTCGACGGCCAGCGGCTGGACGATCGGCTCGGCGCCGGCACGGCAGTAGCCGGACAGTCGCCCGAGCGTGGCGGAGAGTCCCGCTGCGTCCAGGCCGTGGCTGGCGCCGACGACGAGTTGGGGACCGGCGCTGGCGCACTGCGCCACCAGCGCGAAGTCGGCGCCGAGAAGCCGGGCGACGAGGTCGCAGGCCTCGCGCTGGATCCGGCCGGTGTCCTTGCTGGCGAGCGCGAGCCGCCCGAAGTCGGCCACCGCGTTCGACTGCCGGGCGCGCGCCAGGAGGTCCTGGACGCGCGCGACATCGCTCACGTCGCGGATGTTGGCGCAGATCAGCGTCGCGTTGCCGAGCCGGAACGGGCTCAGGCTGATCTCGACCGGGAATTCGCGGCCGTCGGCGTGTTGCGCCCACAGCGCCAGGTTCATGCCCATCGGGCGGGATTCGGGCCGCTCGGCGTACAGGCTGCGATGGCGTCGATGGCCTTCGCGGAACCTGTGCGGGATCAGCTCCTCGATCGGGCGGCCGACGAGCGCAGTGCCGGGGTGCCCGAACAGGCGCTCGCTCTGCTGGTTCGCGAGCCGGATCGTCCCGTCGCTGTCGACGACGATCAGCGCGTCCGAAGCGGTGTAGAAGATCTGCTCGTAGAGCCAGGGGTACGCGTCGCCGATCGATGCGCCCCGCGCGTCGGAAGCGCCGGGTTCGGGCCGCTCCGGACGCCGGCTCATTCGGGCGACACGCGCGCGGCGAACAGGTAGCCGACGCCGCGCACCGACTTGATCAGTTCCGGCTCGGCGGGATCTCGTTCGATCTTGCGCCGCAGCCGACCTACCTGCACGTCGATCGCGCGGTCGAAGGGACCCGCTTCGCGGTGATGCATCAGCGCCATCAGCTGGTCGCGAGACAGTGCGCGATTGGGGTTGCGCACGAAGGTGCTGAGCAGGTCGAATTCGCCGGTCGTGAGCGGCACGACCGCGCCGTCGGAGCGCATCAGCGAACGCGAGGACAGGTCGATGCGCCAGCCCGCGAAATCGTAGCGGTCGCGTGCGGCCGCGGGCTCGGCGGGCGGGCTCTCGACCTTGGTCCGGCGCAGCACGCTGCGCACGCGGGCGGCGAGTTCGCGCAGGTCGAAGGGCTTGGCGACGTAGTCGTCGGCACCGAGTTCCAGGCCGACGATGCGATCGACCGGCTGGCCGCGACCGGTGACGATGATGATGCCCGGGGGCCGCGGCTGCGCGCGCAGCTCGCGCGCGAGGCTCAGGCCGTCCTCGCCGGGCAGGCCGAGGTCGAGCAACACGATATCCGGCCGCTCTCGCCCCACCTCGGCGCGCATCGAGGGGCCGTCGGCCACGGCCGCGACCTCGAAGCCGAAGCCGCTCAGGTAGTTGGCGAGGAGATCACGGATCTCTTCTTCGTCGTCGACGACCAGTACTCGATCTGCCATGCGGGTCGAAGGCTGCCGGCCGGCCGCCGGGGTTCGCTGCGTGCTGCCTGCACTGCTTCGGGGCGATTGTAGCGCGGCATCGTGCGAGCCTAACCGCATTCCCCCTGATGGCCGCACGCGGTGCAGAACATGCAGCCGTCGCGCTTGATGTACGCGTGCGCGCCGCAGGACGGGCAGGGCTGGCCGGCGATCAGCGGCGCCGCGGTGCTCGCGGCGGCGGGCTCGGCTCCGGGCAGCGCGAGCGCGCCGGCACCGCCGATCGCGTGCCCCTCGCTGTCGAGCAGGCCGAGCACCTTGAAGCGATGCAGGATCAGGGCGGCCACGTAGGCGACCGTGCTCGGCCAGATCTGCTGGCGGTTCTCGCCGGGCACCGGCGCCCAGAACGATCCGTTGAGTTCGCCGAAATTGAGCAGCTTGCGCAGCTTCAGGCCGATCCAGTTGACGTCGATGACGTGCATGTCGAGCGACAGCAGCTTGCACAGGCCGTCGAGTACGCGTGGATAGTCGCCGGACAGCCAGATGGAGTAGGGCCGCCGGGTGCCGTCGGGCAGTTGCAGTTCCTTCAGGCCGAGCACGAAGTCGTCGCCGGTCGCGGCGTTGCTGATGTCGGCGGTCCAGGACAGCGTGCCCAGCGGACCGGACTTGGGCTCCTTGCGGAACATCATTGCGTCGAGCATCGGCGTGGGTTGCGCGTCGAGCGCCTCGAACATGCCGAGTTCCTCGCAACGGTGCCGGACGATCTCGGCGAAGCCGGCGACGATTCCGGGTGTCCAGCGGATCTCGCCGGCCGGCGGGAACGGCATCTGCAGCGGCTGCTCGTCGCGCGTGCGCGCGAGCGCGTCGAGCTTGAGCTTGAGCCACCCGCGGTCGTTCGAACGCATGTCCATCGACAGCGCCTTGGCGATCGCGCCGAGGCCGCGCGGCTGCTCGTTGCCGTTCACCCAGGTCTCGAAGGGCACGCTGCGCAGGCCCTGGCTGCCGTCCGCACGCGTGAACGACTCTTCGGTCTGGCCGATGAAGATGCAGAACGACGTCGGCCGGTCGACCGGCTCGACCATGTACGAGTAGGCCATGTTGCCCGTCGCCAGCTTCGGCCGGCTGGGCCAGCGCAGCGAGGACAGCGCCGGCTGCGGAATGCGCTCGAGGCGCAGCCGCCGATCGGGCTCGTAGTGCAGGTCCTGCGGTTGCTGCGCGGCGGCGGTCGCGCTCGGCACGCTCAGCACCGAGCCGATGACCGAGTTGGGTCGATACGTGGTGATGCCCTTCAGTCCGGCCCGCCACGCCTCGAGGTACAGCGACTTGAACTCGTCGTACGGGTAGTCTTCGGCGACGTTGACCGTCTTGCTGATGGCCGAGTCGATGAACGGCTGCACCGTCGCGCTCATCCGCATGTGGTCGAGCGCGCTGATCTGCATCGCCGACACGAAATAATCGGGCAACGCGTTGACGTCGCGGCCGAGGTGGCGCCAGAGCCGATAGGCGAAGTCCTCGACCTCGTACTCGTGCTTGCTGCCGTCGGGCATGCGCTTGCGACGGGTGTAGGTCCAGGAGAACGCCGGCTCGATGCCGCCCGACGCGTTGCCGGCAAACGCGATCGAGATGGTGCCGGTGGGAGCGATCGACAGCAGGTGCGAGTTGCGGATGCCGTGCTCGCGGATGCGCTGGCGCAGCTCGGCGGGCAGTCGCGACGCCGCGTGCGGCTCGGCCAGGTAGGCGTCGGCGTCGAACAGCGGGAACGCGCCGCGCTCCTGCGCGAGCGCGACCGACGCGTCGTAGGCGGCATCGCGCATCATCTGGGCGATGCTGGCGGCGAACGCGCGGCCGGCTTCGCTGTCGTAGCGCAGCTTCATCATCGTGAGCGCGTTGCCCAGCCCGGTGAACCCCAGCCCGATCCGTCGCTTCGACTGCGCCTCGCGCTCCTGTGCCTGCAGCGGCCACAACGTGAGGTCGAGCACGTTGTCGAGCGCGCGCACCGAGATGGCGACCGCCCGGCGGAAGCGCTCGTAGTCGAACGACGGCGCGTCGCCGAACGGGTCGGCGATGAACCGGGTGAGGTTCATGCTGCCGAGGTCGCAGCAGCCGTACGGAGGCAGGAACTGCTCGCCGCAGGGGTTGCTGGCGGCGATGGTCTCGCAGTACGACAGGTTGTTGTCCCGGTTGACGCGGTCGATGAAGATCACGCCCGGCTCGGCGTGATCGTACGTCGACTGCATGATCTGGTTCCAGAGGTCGCGCGCCCTGACCGTCGTGTAGATCCAGGCGCCGTCGACGCGCTGGCCGTGGCCGGTGTCGTCGAAGGGCCGCACCGAGTGAACCAGGTCGAACATGCCGTCGGCCTCGACGGCGCGCATGAACGCGTCGGTCACCGCGACCGACATGTTGAAGTTCGACAGCGAGCCGTCGTTCTTGGCGTTGATGAACTCCTCGACGTCCGGGTGGTCGACCCGCATGACGCCCATCTGCGCGCCGCGCCGCGAGCCCGCCGACTCGAGCGTCTCGCACGACTTGTCGAACACGCGCATGTAGGACACCGGCCCCGAGGCGCGCGACAGCGTGCCCTTGACGAGCGCGCCGCGTGGCCTGATCGACGAGAAGTCGTAGCCGACGCCGCCGCCGCGGCGCATCGTCTCGGCCGCCTCCTGCAGCGCTGCATAGATGCCCGGCGTGCCGTGCTCGTCGTGGCCCCAGACGGCGTCGCCGATCGGCTGCACGAAGCAGTTGATCAGCGTCGCGCGGATGTCGGTGCCGGCGGCCGAGTTGATGCGGCCTGCCGGCACGAAGCCGTTCTCCATTGCCCAGAGGAATTCGCCCTGCCAGTGCTGCTGGCGCTCGGCCGGTTCGACCGAAGCCAGCGCGCGCGCCACGCGCGCCCGGATGTCGCGCGCGGTGCACTCGTCACCCTTGGCATATTTCTCGCGCAGGACGTCGATGGTGACTTCCTGTTCGGGCAGGGCGGCGAGCAGGTCTTCGATTTTCATCGGCGGGATTCCGGGAAGGCGGGTGGCGGGAAAAACGGGCGCCGGACGGAGCGGCGATTTGCGATTCTATCTCCGCCGGAGGTCCGGGCGGGCTTAATCCGCATCAAGACAGCGACGTCAGGGTCGGCGAGAATAAGGACTCCTTCCGGGCCCCCCGATCCATGCAGAAGCACGTCCAGTGGAATGTGTGGTACGTGGTCATCGCGATCATCGCGATGATCGCGTTCAACGACGCGCTGCGCTCGTGGCGCGAGGTGCAGCCGCTGGCGTACAGCGAGTTCCTGGCGCAACTCGACGCCGGCAACGTCGAGGAGATCCGCGTCTCGAACGACCGCATCGAGGGCACGCTCAAGCGCCCGCTGGCCGACGGACGGACGCGCTTCGCGACCGTGCGCATCGACCCGGAACTGGCCGACAGCCTGGCGCGCCACCAGGTGAAGTTCAGCGGCGTCATCGAGAGCACGCTGCTGCGCGACGTGCTCGGCTGGGTCATTCCCGCGCTGCTGTTCTTCGGCCTGTGGTCGTTCCTGCTGCGCCGCTTCGGCGAGCGCGGCGGCCTGGGCGGCGGACTGATGTCGATCGGCCGCAGCAAGGCCAAAGTCTATGTCGAGACCGGCGTCGGCGTCACCTTCGCCGACGTCGCCGGCGTCGACGAGGCGAAAGAGGAACTGCGCGAGGTGGTCGGCTTCCTGAAGGACCCGACGCGCTACGGCCGGCTCGGTGCGCGCATCCCCAAGGGAATCCTGCTGGTGGGGCCGCCCGGAACCGGCAAGACGCTGCTGGCGCGCGCGGTGGCGGGCGAGGCGGGCGTGCCGTTCTTCTCGATCAACGGCTCCGAGTTCGTCGAGATGTTCGTCGGGGTCGGCGCGGCGCGCGTGCGCGACCTGTTCGAGCAGGCGCGGCAGAAGGCGCCGGCGATCATCTTCATCGACGAGATCGACGCGCTGGGCCGCGCCCGCGGCGCATTCGGCGCCTTCGGGGGCGGCCACGACGAGAAGGAGCAGACGCTGAACCAGCTGCTCGCCGAGATCGACGGATTCGACCCGAGTGCTGGCGTGGTGCTGCTCGCCGCGACCAACCGTCCCGAGATCCTCGACCCGGCCCTGCTGCGGGCCGGGCGCTTCGATCGCCAGGTGCTGGTCGACCGGCCCGACCGGGTCGGTCGGGTGCAGATCCTCGGGGTGCACCTGAAGAAGGTGCGGCTCGACGACGACGTCGACCCCGAGAAGATCGCGGCGCTCACGCCGGGCTTCACGGGCGCCGATCTCGCGAACCTGGTCAACGAGGCGGCGCTGCTCGCGACACGGCGCGGGCGCGAGGCGGTGCGCCTCGAAGACTTTACGGGCGCGGTCGAGCGCATTGTCGCCGGCCTGGAGAAGAAGAACCGCCTGCTCAATCCCGAGGAGCGCCGGATCGTCGCGCACCACGAGATGGGGCACGCACTGGTCGCCTGCGCGCTGCCGGGCGGCGACGTGGTGCACAAGGTATCGATCATCCCGCGCGGCGTCGGCGCGCTCGGCTACACGATCCAGCGGCCCACGGAAGACCGCTTCCTGATGCAGCGCGAGGAGCTGATGAACAAGATGGCGGTGCTGCTGGGCGGCCGCGCCGCCGAGTCGCTGGCGATCGGCGAACTGTCGACCGGGGCGGCCGACGACCTGGCGAAGGTCACCGACATCGCGCGCACGATGGTCACGCAGTACGGCATGGAGCCGTCGCTCGGACACCTGGTCTACGAGGCGCCGCGCTCGCCGTGGCTGGCGACGCCGCAGTGGCCGACCGAAGGCCCGCGCTATTCCGAGGAGACGGCACAGCGCATCGACGCAGCGGTGCGCCGCCTGGTCGAGCAGGCGTTCGAGCGCAGCACGTCGATCCTGCAGGCGCAGCGCGCGCGGCTGGAGGCCGGCGCGGCGCGGCTGCTCGAGCGCGAGACGCTCGGCGAGGACGACCTGCGCGCGCTGATTCGCGAGATCCCCGCAACGGAGCAGAGCCGATGACCCGTCTTGCCCCCGAACAGCTGGTTCGCCGCTGGCCCGCCGAGGCGCTCGACTTCGAGTCGACCGCCTCGCTCGAGCCGCTCGCCGCAGCGGTCGGCCAGCATCGCGCGCTCGATGCGCTCGAGCTGGCGGTCGGGGTCGACCAGCCCGGCTTCAACCTGTTCGTCGTCGGGGCTCCCGAAACCGGCCGTTTCGAGGCCACCCAGCGTCGCATCACTGAGCTTGCCGCGGCGATGCCGGTGCCCGACCGCTGGTGCTACGTCAACAACTTCCACGACCCGGTCCGGCCTTCGGCGCTGCGACTTCCCGGCGAGGCCGGCGCGCGGCTGCGCGACGACATGCGCCAGCTGGTGGAGGAGCTGCGCTCGGCGATCCCGGCCGTGCTCGAGAGCGACGAGTACCGTTCGCGCGTCGAACAGATCGAGGCGCATTTCGCGTCGCTGCAGGAGCAGGCCTTCGGCGAGCTTGTCGAGGACGCGCAGCGCCAGGGCATTGCGCTGCTGCGCACGCCCGCCGGCTTCTCGTTCGCGCCGGCGCGCGAGGGCGAGGTGATGCCGCACGAGGAGTTCGAGAAGCTGCCCGCCGCCGAGAAGGAGCGCATCGCCCAGGCGATCCGCGCGCTGCAGGAGAAGCTCGAGCGGATCCTGCGCCAGGCGGTCGGTTGGCGGCGCGAGCATCGCGACGAGATGAAGAAGCTCAACCGCGAGGTGACGACCTTCGCGGTCGGCCACCTGGTCGACGACCTGGTGCGCAAGTACGTCGCGCTGCCCGACGTCGTCGCCTACCTCGAGGCGGTGGCAAGGGACGTGGTCGAGAACGCCGACATCTTCCGTGCGCCTGCCGAAGGAGCGCAGGGCGCGTCGATGCAGTCGGACGAGTTGCCCCCGCTGCGCCGGTACCAGGTCAACCTGCTGGTCGAGGATGGCGCAAGCGGCGCGCCGGTGGTCAGCGAGGAAAACCCCACGTTCCAGAACCTGATCGGTCGCGTCGAGCACGTCGCCCGGTTCGGTGCACTGATGACCGACTTCGGCCTGATCCGCGCCGGCGCGCTGCATCGCGCCAACGGCGGCTACCTGCTGCTCGATGCGCGCAAGCTGCTGATGCAGCCCCTCGCCTGGGAGGCGCTCAAGCGCGCGCTGCTCACGCGAGAGATCCGCGTCGAGTCGCCGGCGCAGCAGTACGGTCTGATCAGCACGGTCTCGCTCGAGCCGCAGCCGATCCCGCTCGACGTGAAGGTGGTGCTGTTCGGCGATCGCATGCTTCACGCGCTGCTGCAGGCCTGGGATCCGGAGTTCGTCGAGTTGTTCAAGGTCGATGCCGACTTCGAGGACGACATCGTCATCGACGACGACTCGCTGCCGACCTACGCGCGGCTGATCGGCACCCTGGCGCGCGATGCGAAACTGCCGGCGCTCGAGGCCGACGCCGTGGCGCGCGTGATCGAGCATGCCGCGCGCGACGCGGGCGACCGTGGCCGTGTGTCGCTTCACGTGCACCGCCTTCGCGACCTGATTGCCGAGGCCGCCTACCAGGCGGCCCGTAACGGGCGCGAGCGCATCGGCCGCGACGACGTGCAGGCGGCGCTCGACGCACGCCGCGAGCGTGCCGGGCGTGTGCGCCGGCGCCTGCAGGACCAGATCCTCGAAGGCACGGTGCTGATCGATACCGCCGGCGCGCGCCCGGGCCAGATCAACGGCCTGTCGGTCTACGTGATGGGCGAGACGGCGTTCGCGCAGCCGACGCGCATCACCGCGACGACGCGCATCGGCGAGGGGAACCTGATCGACATCCAGCGCGAGGCGTCGCTCTCCGGATCGATCCATGCGAAGGGCGTGATGATCCTCTCGGCGTTCCTCGCGTCGCGCTACGCCGCGCGGCAGGCGTTCGCGCTCAACGCGAGCCTCGCCTTCGAGCAGACCTACGGGCCGATCGACGGCGACAGCGCGTCGCTGGCCGAGCTGTGCGCGATCCTCTCGTCGATCTCCGGCATCCCGATCCGCCAGGCGTGGGCGGTCACCGGGTCGATCGACCAGTCCGGCCACGTCCAGGCGATCGGGGCAGTCAACGAGAAGATCGAAGGCTTCTACGACATCTGCGCGGCGCGCGGCCTCGACGGGGTGCAGGGCGTCCTGATCCCGGCCACCAACGTGCGCCACCTGATGCTGCGTGACGACGTCGTCGGCGCGGTGCGCGACGGCCGGTTCTCGGTCCATGCCGTGTCCAGCGTCGACGAGGCGATGGTGCTGCTCACCGGCCGCGACGACGTCGACGCGGTGGTGCGGGCCCGGCTGGCGGAACTCGGCAAGCTGCGCCTGAAGATCCTCGCGCCGGCGCAGCGCAATCGCCAGCCGCGAAGCTGAGCCGCACGGCCCCGCAATGAACGCCACGACTGCCGCTTCGCGAATCTGGATCGCGGTCGACGCGCTCGACCGCAGCGCCGCCGTGCTGGGTGCCGTCACGCGGCTGGCCTCGGGCCGCGCCGTCGAGCTGGCGGGCCTGTTCGTCGAGGACGCCGACCTGCTGCGTCTGGCGGGCTGGCCGACGGCGACCGAGACGCGCCTGTTCGAGGCATCGATGCGGCCGATGGGCGGCGCCGAGCTGGAGGCCGCGTTGCGCGCGCAGGCGCTGGCCCTGCAAAGGCGCCTGGACGCGCTTGCGCGCGACATCGGCGTGCCGTGGTCGTTTCGTACGGCCCGCGGCCGTGTCGTCCAGCAGGCCCTGAGTTTCGCGGCCAGCGGCGACTGGATCGTGCTGGCGAGCGCTGCGACGACCGTCACCCTGCGCACGCGCCAGGCCGCGCCCCGGGCGCGCCCGGTGATCTGGCTGCTGCCCGACGACGCGAGCGGGCTGGCGCGCCTGCTCGCGGCGGCGGCGGGCTACGACCCGCAGGGCGCCGCCGAGCGACGCGTGGTGCTGCCCGAAGACCCGGCCCGCGCGGGCGAGATCCGCACGACCCCGCAGGCCGCGGGCGGGGCGATGCGAATCGCCTCCGAGGCCGAGCTGATGGCGCGGGCCGCCTGCGGCCCTGCGGCGCCGGGCGACCTGGTGCTGATGACGCGCGAGTCGGGCGCGGCGAACCCGCAGCGATTGGGCCGCCTGCTCAGGCGAGGCGCCGGGCCGCTGGCGCTCGTCTGAAGCAGCGAGGGTGCTCGTTCGGGGCCGCACGAGCACGGCTGCGAGCGCCCCTGCGAACGCCCCTTGCGGGCAGTGCGCTAGCCGCTGCGCGATGGCCCGCGCTCGATGCGATCGGCGAGCTCGCCCACCGAGGCCGAGACCGAATTGGCCTGCTGCTCGACCATGGTCTCGAGTTGCTGCTCGAGCGCGTCGAGCCTGCTTCGCAGCGCCGCGTCGAGTTCGGACTGGCGCGCGGCCTGCCGCGCGAACTCGGCATCGAGATGGTTGCGCAGGTCGGTGAATCGCGATGCCTCGGCCTGGTCGGCCAGCTGGCGCTGCGCCTGGAGCGCCTTGCCGTGGCGCCGCGTCTCCAGCAGCCCGGACATCTGCAGGTAGACGATGTAGGCGAGGAACAGCACCGTCACCGCGACGATGAAGCCGAGCATCACCACCCCGAGCGGCGCCTGCACCTCGGCGAACGCCAGCGACAGCGTCGTCGGCGCATTGAGTACGCCCCAGTTGGCCAGCACGAAGGCGGCGAGGGCGCCGAACACGAGCACGAAAAGCAGCGAACGCAGGGTCATCGAAGTGCTCCGGACCGGGTACGGCTCCGATTCAACGCGATGAGGGCGTCGATGTCAAAGCGGCGGGTTCAATGCGATCGTCTGCGCGGGCAAAGGTGCGGGCGACGGCCCCCCTCCGACCGCACCCCGCTGCCGCATGCCGCGACGCGAAACGCAAGGAAGGAAGTGAGCGCGCGAACCAGGGGGTGCCTCAGCGCCTCAGTAATGCAGCGTGCCAGGCAGCCACAGCGCGAGATCCGGCACCGCGATGATCGCCACCAGCACCAGCAGCATCGCGAAGACGAACCAGATCACCCACGGCACGGTCTGCTCCATCCGGACGCCGGCGAGCCGCGACGACACCATCAGGTTGACCGCCATCGGCGGCGTGAACTGGCCGATCGCCACCATGTAGGTGAGCAGCACGCCGAACCACACCGGATCCCAGCCGAAGCCCTTCATCAGCGGCAGCAGCAGCGGGACGAAGATCAGGAAGATCGAGATCCCGTCGAGCACCATGCCGACGCCGAGCAGCACGACGACGATGGCGGCCAGCGCCCAACCGCCTGCCATGCCGCTGTCGAGGATCGTGCGCGCCAGCGGGTCGACGATGCCCAGCGTGTTCACCGCGTAGGCGAAGATGCTCGCCAGCGCGACCACCATCATGATCACGCCGGAGACCTCGGCGGCCTCGACGAAGATCCCGAGCAGGTCGGCCACGCGCATCGTGCGGTAGACGATCATGCCGACGAACAGGCCGTAGACCACCGCGACCACCGCCGCTTCGGTGGGCGTGAACCAGCCGGCGCGCATTCCGCCGAGGATCAGCACCGGGGCGAACAGCCCCCAGCTGGCCTCGCGCAGCGCGCGGAAGAACGGCGGGCGGGGCCCGCCTTCTCCGATGCCGAAACCGTGGCGCCGCGCCATCCAGACCGCGGGCACGATCAGCGCGAGGCCTGCGAGTACTCCCGGCACCATCCCGGCGGCGAACAGCGCGGGCACCGACGCGCCGGGCACCATCACCGAGTAGACGATGAAGGCGATCGACGGCGGAATCAGGATGTCGGTGGCGGCTGCGGCGCCGATCACGCTGGCCGAGTAGGCGGGGGGATAGCCGGCGCGCGCCATCGCGGCGAGCATCAAGCCGCCCACCGCCGCGGCGTTGGCCGGGCCCGAGCCCGAGATGCCGCCGAGGAACATCGCCACGCCGATCGCCACCATCGGCAGCATGCCGGGGCCGCGGCCGACGATCGCCAGCGCGAAATTGACCAGCCGCTGCGCGACGCCCGAGCGGTCGAAGATCGAGCCGACCAGCACGAACATGGGTAGCGCGAGCAGCGGGTACTTCGCGATGCCCGCGTAGAAGTTGTTCGGGATCGACAGCCAGCCGAGGTCGGCCATTCCGATGCCGAGGGAGCCGGCCAGCATCAGCGCGACCCCGATCGGCACGCCGGCCAGCATCAGTACCGCGAAGACGACGAAGATCGCGACGCCGATCATCGCGCTCTCAGCAGCTGCACCAGGCGCTGCGCGCCGCGCGCCGCGATCAGCAGCGCCAGCAGCGGCAGCCACAGCGTGTACCACCACTGCGGCACGCCGATGCCCGGCGAAGTGACCTCGTAGACGTAGTCGTCCTGGAGCAGCCGCAGGCCCAGGCCGAAGACGAGCAGGAAGGCCAGCGTCGTGGCCAGCGCCGAGACGATCGCGAGCCGGCGCCTGCGCTGCGGCGAGCCCGATTCGAAGAACGCCTCGATGCGGATGTGGCGGTCACGTCGGACGGCCGCACTGGCCGCGACCATCGTCAGCACGACCATCAGCGCAATCGAGATCTCCTCGGTCCAGGCGAACGACTCGTCGGTGAAATAGCGCGCGATCACGTTGGCGAAAGTGATCGCCGCGAGCAGCGCCATGACGATCGCACCGACCCAGTCTTCCGGCAGGCGGCGGGCGTCGTCGCCGGCGCGAGCCTGCGGCGCTGCGCTCGGGGAGTCCGGGGAAGGCGGTGCGGAATCGGGCATCGGGTGCAAGGCGCGCGGGCCGGCGCGGCCCGCACGCAAGAAGGCCGGGCGAGCCCGGCCTGTGGGTTGCTCGGGCTGCGCCGCTCAGGCCTTCCGGCGTGCCGCGACCGCGGCCTCGGCCCGCTTGACGAGGTCGGCGCCGATCTGCCTGGTCCACTTGTCATAGACCGGCCGGATCGCCTTCTCGAACGCCTGCTTCTCGGCGTCGGTGAGCTGCGTGACCTTCACGCCGAGCGCCTCGACTTCCTTGATCATCGACATGTCGTTGCCGCTCAGGCCCTTGCGCGCGATCGCGATCTCCTGCTTGCCGGCCTCGAGGGCGGCGGCGCGCACGATGTCGCGATCGGCCGGCGTCCAGGAGTTCCAGACGTCGCGGTTGGCCACGAAGATCAGCGGGTCGGCGACGTAGTCCCACAGCGTGACGAACTTCTGCGCCAGCGTATGCAGCTTCGCGGCGGTGAAGATGTGCAGCGGGTTTTCCTGGCCTTCGACTGCGCCCGACGCGAGTGCGGGCTGCGCGTCGGCCCAGCTCATCTGGGTGGGGTTGGCGCCCAGCGCGGTGAAGGTGTCGTTGAAGATCGGCGAGCCGACCACGCGGAACTTCAGTCCCTTCATGTCGGCGGGGCTGCGGATCTCGCGCCTGGAGTTGGTGACCTCGCGGAAGCCGTTCTCGCCCCAGGCCAGCGGTACCACGCCGGCTTTCTCGACGATCTGCAGGATGCGCTTTCCGACCTCGCCCTGCGTGAGCGCGTCGAGCCCCGCGTGGTCGCGTGCCAGGAACGGCAGCGAGAACAGGTTCAGTTCCTTGACCTGCGGGGACCAGTTGATCGTCGAGCCCACCGCGAGGTCGATCACGCCCTGGCGGATTGCGGAGAACTCGCGCGTCTGGTCGCCGTTGATCAGCGACACGCCGGGGTACAGCTTCATGTTGATGCGGCCCTGCGTGCGCTCGCGCACCAGGTCGATCCAGATCTGGGCGCCCTTGCCCCAGGGGAACGCGGTGCCGACCACGGTGGAGACCCGGTATTCGGCGCGGTAGTTCGCCGCGTGCGCAGCGCGGGTGACGACGAAGGGGGCGGCAAGCGTGGCGGAACCGGCAGCGCCGGCTTTGAGCAGGGAACGGCGGTCCATCGAGGGCTCCTTCTGGTTCAGGTGTCTGCTGCGATTGCGGTCGCGTCCCCGAAACCGGCGGCGGGAGCGCGAGGCAGGGGGCTCATTGTAGCGAAGCGCTCCGGCGCGATCCGGCTCTCAGGCTGGCTGCGGCAGGTAGCGCACGGCCAGCACGCCGCCGATCGAGCCGATCGACGCGATCGCGCTCTCGGGAACCGCGCTGTCGACGTCGACGATCGTATAGGCCATGTCGCCGCGCGACTTGTTCAGCATGGTGTGGATGTTCAGCCCCGCGCGCGCCATCGCGGTCGAGATCTGCCCGAGCATGTTCGGCACGTTGGCGTTGGCGATCGCCACCCGGTAGCCGGATTCGCGCGGCGCGACTGCGTCCGGGAAGTTGACCGCATTGCGGACGTTGCCGTTCTCGAAGTAGTCGCGTATCTGGTCGACGACCATGATCGCGCAGTTGTCCTCGGCCTCGCGGGTCGAGGCGCCGAGGTGCGGCAGCGCCGTGGCGCGCGGATGCGCGTTGAGTGCGGGGCTGGGGAAATCGCAGACGTAGTGCCGCAGTCGCCCGGCGTCGAGCGCCGCCACGACCGCCGCCTCGTCGACCACGCCATCGCGCGAGAAGTTCAGCAGCACGGCGCCGTGGCGCATCTGCGGGATCGTCGCGGTGCCGATCAGGTGGCGCGTGGGCGGCACCAGCGGGACGTGCAGCGTCACGAAGTGCGCCGCCTTCAGGATCTCGGCCACCGAGTTCGCCTTCTTCACCTGCGAGGGCAGGCTCCAGGCGGCGTCGACGGTGATCTCGGGGTCGTAGCCGACGACGTTCATGCCGAGCCGGATCGCCGCGTCGGCGACCAGGCAGCCGATGCGGCCGAGCCCGATGACCCCGAGCGTGTGCCCCGCCAGCTCGAAGCCGGCGAAGGCCTTCTTGCCGCTCTCGACGGTGTGCTCCATGTCGGGCGCCGCGGAGTCGAGCGCGGCGACGAAGCGCAGGGCGCCCGGAAGGTTGCGGGCGGCCATCAGCATCCCGGCGATCACCAGTTCCTTCACCGCGTTGGCGTTGGCGCCCGGGGCGTTGAAGACGGGCACGCCGCGCGCGCTCATCGCGGCGACCGGGATGTTGTTGGTGCCGGCGCCGGCGCGGCCGATCGCGCGCACGCTGGCCGGGATATCCATCGAGTGCAGGTCGGCCGAGCGCACCAGGATCGCGTCGGGCTGGCCGACGTCCTTGCCGACGAGGTAGCGCTCGGCCGGAAGCCGCTCGAGGCCGTGCTGCGAGATCTGGTTGAGGACCAGAACGCGGATCGCGCCTTGCATGTCGGAGCCCTCAGCCGTTGCGCTTCTCGAACTCGCGCATGTAGTCGACCAGCGCGCGCACGCCTTCGATCGGCATCGCGTTGTAGATCGACGCGCGCATGCCGCCGACCGAGCGATGGCCCTTGAGTTGCAGCATCTGGCGCTCTTTCGCGCCCTTCAGGAACGCCTCGTCGAGCGCCGCGTCGTGCAGCGTGAACGGGACGTTCATGCGCGAGCGGTCGGCACGCTCGACCGGGTTGCGGTAGAACTGCGTGGCGTCGAGGTAGTCGTAGAGCAACTTCGCCTTCTCGATGTTGCGCCGTTCGATCGCCGCGAGGCCGCCCTGGCGCTCGAGCCACTGGAACACGAGGCCGGCGATGTAGATCGCCCAGGTCGGCGGCGTGTTGAGCATCGAGTCGGCGTCGGCCTGCGCCTTGTAGTCGAGCATCGTCGCGGTGCCCTTGGGCGCGTGCCCGATCAGGTCCTCGCGCACGATCACGATCGTCAGGCCGGCCGGTCCGATGTTCTTCTGGGCGCCGCCGTAGATCAGCCCGAATCTCGACACGTCGAGCGGCCGCGACAGGAAGGTCGACGACACGTCGGCGACCAGCGGCACGTCGCCGGTGTCGGGAATCCACGAGAACTCGACGCCGCCGATCGTCTCGTTGGCGCAGTAGTGCAGGTAGGCGGCGTCGGGCGAGCGCTTCCAGCCCGACTGCGCCGGCACGTAGGTGAAGTTGCGGTCTTCGGCCGAGGCGGCGACGTTCACGGCACCGAACAGCTTCGCCTCCTTGATCGCCTTCTTCGACCACTCGCCGGTGTGGACGTAGTCGGCGGACTTGCCGCGCATCAGGTTGATCGGGATCATCGCGAACTGCATCGTCGCGCCGCCCTGCAGGAACAGCACCTTGTAGTTCGACGGGATGCCCATCAGCTCGCGCAGGTCGCGTTCGGCCTGCTCGTGGATGCTCATGTACTCCTTGCCGCGATGGCTCATTTCCATTACCGACTGGCCGCTGCCGTGCCAGTCGAGCATTTCCGCGGCGGCTTGCGCGAGCACCTCTTCGGGCAGGATCGCGGGCCCGGCGCTGAAGTTGAACACCTTACGCATGGTTTCCCCCGGTTTGCGGATCGCGAATTCTAGCCTGCCGTCGCCCGCCTGCCGGCTTGAGGGATATCAACCGCCGGCCCCGATCCCGCCGGGACAATGAGTTTGCCGAGGGGATACCCGATGTCGCCGACCTTGCCTCCCGAGCCTCGCGCTGCCGATCCCGGTCGCCTCGCCGGCGCGCTGCGGCGCGTGCTCCAGGCCGGCACCGGCCGCGGCGTGCGGCTGGTCGAGACGCACATCTCGTGGGTCCTGCTCGACGGCGAGTTCGCCTGGAAGATCAAGAAGCCGGTGCGCCTGGGTTTTCTCGATTTCGGCGAACTCGCGACCCGCAGGCGCTATTGCGACGAAGAGCTGCGGCTGAACCGGCGGCTCGCGCCGGCGCTGTACCTCGAGGTGGTCGCGATCCGCGGCAGTCCCGACGCGCCCCGGCTCGACGGCGCCGGCGACGCGATCGAGTACGCGGTGAAGATGCGTCAGTTCCCGCCCGGGGCGCTGTTGAGCGAGCGTCTCGCGGCGGGCCGCCTCGACGCCGCCCAGCTCGACCGGCTAGCGGTGCGGCTGGTCGCGTTCCACGACGCGGCGCCGGTGGCCGGCGCCGACAGCGCGTACGGCAGCGCGGCGCGCATCGAGGCCGACACCGCGCAGGTCCTCGACGGCCTCGCGCACAGGGTCGGATCGACGGCGCTCGCCGTGCTGCGACGGCAACTGGAGGCGCACGCACGCGCGCTGCGCCCGTCGTTCGAGCGACGCAAGGCGGCCGGGCGCGTGCGCGAGGGCCACGGCGACCTGCACCTGGCCAACGCCGTCGTGCTGGGCGAGGACGTCACCGCGTTCGACTGCATCGAGTTCGATCCGGGGTTGCGGTGGATCGACGTCTGCAGCGACGTCGGGTTCCTGGCGATGGACCTGCTGGCGCACGGGCGGCGCGACCTGGCGTTCGGGTTCCTGGACGCCTGGCTCGCGGCCAGCGGCGATCACGACGGGCTGCCGGCACTGCGCTACTACCTGGTCTATCGCGCGCTGGTGCGCGCGCTCGTGGCACGCATCCGCGTCGAGCAGGGCGGCGTGGCGGGCGGGCCCGACTACCTGGCGCTGGCCGGGCGGCTCGAGCGCGAGCGCGACCCGCGGCTGCTGGTCACCCACGGACTCTCGGGCTCCGGCAAGAGCCACTTGTCGCGACAGCTGCTCGCGCGCGCCGGCGCGATCCGCGTGCGCTCCGACGTCGAGCGAAAGCGGCTGTTCGGGCTGCAGGCGATGCACGATGCGTCCTCGCGCCCGGGCAAGGGGATCTACGCGCCGGACGCCACGCAGCGCACCTACGAGCGGCTGCTCGCGCTCGCCGCGCACGCGCTCGACGCGGGCTACCCGACGATCGTCGACGCCACGTTCCTGCGCGCGCGCGAGCGCGACGCCTTTCGCGAGGCCGCGCGGGCGCGCGGCGTGCCGTTCGCGATCCTGCATTGCCACGCCGAGCCGGGCGTACTGCGCGAGCGCGTCGCGGCGCGACACGCCGGCCGCACCGACGCATCGGATGCCGACCTCGCGGTGCTCGAACGCCAGCTGTCGGGGCACGAACCGCTGCGCGACGACGAGCGCGCGGTCGCGATCGAGGTCGACACCGGCCGGCCGTTCGACGTCGATGCGCTCGCGGCGCGCTGGCTCGCTGGGCCCTAGCGGGCGAGCATCCAGCCCCCGCCCGGCTCGCCGCGAAGGCGCATGCCGAAGGCACGACCCTCCAGGGTCAGCAGTTCTTCGAGCCAGCGCCGGGCCTGCGGGTCGGCGGGGCCGAGTCGCAGGCGCCGAAGCTGCATCGGAACGATTCGCAGGCCGCGCAGCGCCCCCGTGTCGCGCGCGAGCGTCGCGAACCACAGGCATCCGAGGTCGGAGCGCAGCCCGTCGTGCTCGCCGATGCCCTCGTAGTCGTTGATCAGGTCGCCGCAGCCATAGAGGATCAGGCGATCGCGATGAACCTCGGCCGGCAGCGGATGGTGCGACGAGTGCCCGTGCACCAGGTCGGCCCCGCGCAGATCGATCAGGCGGTGCGCGAACTCGCGGTGCGAGTGCGGGATCCGGCATCCCCAGTTGCCGCCCCAGTGGATCGAGGCGACGACCAGGTCGCCGGCGCGGCGGTGCGCGGCGACCCGGGTCGCGAGGTCTTCGGCCGCGGCCGCGCCGGGTTCGGGCAGCAGCGCGATGCCGGGCCGGTGTTCGCCCGCGCTCCAGTCGGCCGGCACGCCGCTGCTCTCGGTCGCCACCGCGAACACCAGCACGCGGCCGCCGCCGGGCAGCGGCAGCACCGCCGGCGCCCGGGCCGCGTCGGCATCCCGGCCGGCGCCGGCGGTCCGCATGCCGGCGCGCTGCAAGGTTGCGAGCGTGTCGGCCAGGCCGTCGCGGCCCCAGTCCATCACGTGGTTGTTGGCCAGCACGCAGCAATCGAGGCGCGCCGCCGTCAGGCAGTCGACGTTGGCCGGGTGCATCCGGTAGTGGATGCCCTTGCGGGGCCAGGGCCGCTTGCCGGTGGTGACCGCCGTCTCGAGATTGACGATTCGCGCGACGGGCGCCGCACGATCGATTTCGGCCAGCGCGTCGCCCCAGACGTAGGCCGGCGTGACCGGGGCCGGTATCGCCCCGCTGGCTCCTTCGGCGAGCCTCAGGTAGTCGCGCGCATCGCGCACGAACGACTCGTACAGCTCGGGCGAGGACGGGTGCGCGAGCGCCTGGTCGATGCCCCGGCCGGTCATCACGTCGCCGCCCAGGAACACCAGCGCCTCGTCGGCAGGGCGGGCGCTCATCCCTTGACGCAGACCAGCGGCTCGAGCCTGGCCACCTTGCGCGCGAGTCCGGCCGCATCGGTCGCATCGACCACGTCGCAGACGTCCTTGTAGGCGCCGGGCGCTTCCTCGGCGATGCCGCGCGAAGACGGGCTGCGCACCAGGATGCCGCGCGCGGCCAGTTCGTCGATGACCTGTCGGCCGTGCCAGCGCGAGGCGGCCTGGTGGCGGCTCATCGCGCGGCCGGCGCCGTGGCAGGCCGACGAGAACGCCAGCGACTCGGAGCGCGCGGTGCCCGCCAGCACGTAGGAGCCCGTGCCCATCGACCCGCCGATCAGCACCGGCTGGCCGGCCTCGCGCAGCCCATCGGGGAGGTCGGGGTGGCCGGGGCCGAGCGCGCGCGTCGCGCCCTTGCGATGGACGAAGAGCTGCCGTGCCTCCCCGTCGATGCGGTGGGTCTCGAGCTTGCAGGTGTTGTGCGAGACGTCGTAGAGCGGCGGCATGCGCGCCGCGGGCAGCAGCGCGGCGAAGACCTCCCGCACCAGGTGCGTGAGGATCTGGCGGTTGGCGAACGCGCAGTTGATCGCCGCGCGCATCGCGCCGAGGTAGGCCTCGCCGAGGTCCGAGCGGATCGGCGCGCAGGCCAGTTCGCGATCGGGCAGCGCGATGCCGAAGCCCGGCGCGGCGATCGCCATTTCGCGCAGGAACTCGGTGCCGATCTGGTGCCCGAGCCCGCGCGACCCGCAGTGGATCATCACGACGGCGTCGTCGCGGCGCAGGCCGAACGCGGTGGCGATCGGCGCGTCGAAGATCTCGGCGACCCGCTGCACCTCGAGGTAGTGGTTGCCGCTGCCCAGCGTGCCCATCTCGTCGCGCTGGCGCCGCTTGGCCATCGCCGAGACCTTGCCGGGCTTCGCGTGCAGCATCTGGCCCCGCTCCTCGATGCGCTCGAGGTCGGCCGGCGAGCCCCAGCCGCGCTCGACGGCCCACTTCGCGCCGCCGGCGAGCATTGCGTCCATCTGCTCGGCGTTCAGGCGGATCGCGCCCGTGCTGCCGACCCCGGCCGGGATGCGCTCGAACAGCGCGTCGGCGAGTGGCCGCTGCACCGCGAGGACGTCTTCGTGGCGCAGGCCGGTGTACAGGCAGCGCACGCCGCAGGAGACGTCGAAGCCGACGCCGCCGGCCGAGACGACGCCGCCGCGATCGGGGTCGAAGGCCGCCACCCCGCCGATCGGGAAGCCGTAGCCCCAGTGGGCATCGGGCATCGCATACGACGCGCGCACGATTCCCGGAAGCTTTGCGACGTTCGACGCCTGCTCCATCACCTTGTCGTCCATCGCCGCGACCAGCGCTTCGCTGCCGTAGACGATCGCCGGGACGCGCATGCCGCCGCGCATCGGGATCTCCCATTCGCAGGGTCCGTGCCGGATCAGGTCAGCCGTATTCATCGTCGCTGCCTCGCCTCAGACGTCCACGACGGTCTGCGCGAGCCAGCCGCCGTCGCCAGCCTGCGCGACACGCAGGCTCGTGTAGGTCGCGCCTTTCACCTCGACCGCGGGGTGGTGTCGCCGGACCGAGGCGGGCTCGCCCAGCGCCTGCGCCTTCAGGTGCGTGCCGTCGATCTGCACGCGGAAGCGGCCGAACAGCATGTGTCGTACCGCCATTTCGTAGACGAGCGCATTGAGCCACTGCGCCAGCAACAGCTCGCGGTCGGGCGCCTCGCAGGCGATGTCGATGGTGTCGCGCGGCGCGACGCCGGCCGGATCGGTGATCACGGCGGTCAGCGCCAACGCCGCCTGCTCGAAGGCCGCCGCCATCGTCGAGCCGATGCCGCGGACCCCGATGTCCGCGCCGTGTTCGTAGTGTTCCCAATGGTCGGTCATCGCGCCTGCGTGAGTCCCGCGCGGGGTCGTTCACGTTATCCGCCGTCGCGGCGCAGCCGGTGTTGATCCATCTCAAGCGCGGCCCGCACTTGGCGCGAGTCGCCGATCCGGGCACGATGGCGGCATGGGCAACGACGATGCAGGCACGGGCGGCGCGGTGCGCATGGGGCGCTTCGACGTCTGCAACGGCGACGCCGACGGCCTGTGCGCGGTGGTCCAGTGGCGCCTGCACGAGCCGGCCGACGCGGTGCTGGTCACCGGGCTCAAGCGCGAGATCGCGCTGCTCGAGCGCGTGCCGGCCGGCGCGGGCGACGAAGTGCTGGTCTGCGACCTGTCGATGGAGCGCAACCGGGCGGCGCTGCTCGCCCTGCTCGCGCGCGGTGCGCGGGTGCGCTACTTCGATCATCACCTGGTCGGCGAGGTGCCCAGCCATCCGGCGCTGGAGGCCCACATCGAGCTCGGCAGCGGCGTGTGCACCAGCGTGCTGGTCGACCGCCATCTGGGCGGGCGATTCCGGGCGTGGGCGGTGGTGGGCGCCTATGGCGACAATCTTCGCGGCGTTGCCGAGCGGCTCGCCGCGCAGATCGGGCTGCGCCCGCGCGAGCGCGCGCTGCTGCGCATGCTCGGCGAGGGGATCAACTACAACGCCTATGGCGACGACGCCAGCGACGTGCACATCGCGCCGTCGCGGCTGTACCCGCTGCTTGCCCGCTATCGCGATCCGCTGCAGTTCGTCGAGCGCGAGCCGGTCGCGCTCGAGATCGACGCGTTGCGGCGCGCCGACCTGGCCCGGGCCATGGAACAGGTCCCCTGGTGGGAGGGCGCTGCGGGCGCGGTCTACCTGCTGCCCGACGCACCGTGGAGCCGGCGGGTGATCGGCAGTCTCGCCAACGAGCTGGCGCTCGCGCACCCGCGCCGTGCCCACGCCGTGGCCAGGCGCACCGCCGATGGCGCTCTGGTGGTGAGCGTGCGCGCGCCGATCGAGGCGCCGGGGGGCGCGAGTGACCTGTGCCGCCGTTTCGGCGGTGCCGGGCGCGCATCGGCGGGAGGCATCGACGGCCTTCCCGAGGACCGTTTCGAGGCTTTCGTGCACGCCTTCGCGACGATGGCCTGGGGCGAGCGGGCATCGGCCGGTGCGCCGCCACCGACAGGAGGGCGTGCCAGGTGATGCTGTTTTCCCTCGAGACGGGCAGCGCGTTCGCCGCCGCGCTGGCGGGCGAACTGGACGTGTCCGTGGCTGCGCACGAGGAGCGCCGTTTTCCCGACGGTGAGTGCAAGCTGCGTCCGCTGGTCGACGTGACAGGCGTCGACGCCTGCGTCGTGCTCGGCCTGCACGGGGGGCCGGTGGACAGCCCTCACGACAAGCTGTGGCGGCTGCTGTCCTTCGTCGCGACGCTTCGCGACCACGGCGCGCAGCGGGTGACCGCGGTCGTCCCCTACCTGGCCTACGCACGCAAGGATCGGCGCACCAAGCCGCACGACCCTGTCGGGCTGCGCTACGTGGCGCAGCTCCTCGAGGCGGTCGGCACCGACGCGCTGATCGTTCTCGAGGCGCACAACGTCGCCGCGTTCCACAACGCTTTCCGGATGCCGGCGACGAGCCTGGAGGCGCACCGGGCGCTCGCTGCGCCGGCGCGCGCACTGGCCGGCGGCGGCGCGCTCGCGGTCGCGTCCCCCGATCCGGGCGGCGTCAAGCGCGCGCAACTCTGGCGCGAGTCCCTGGAGGAGCAACTGGCGACGCCGGTGGGTTTCGCGATGGTCGACAAGCGCCGCAGCGCGGGCGTCATGTCGACCTTCGGGTTGGTCGCCGGCGATGTCGCCGGCGCCACGGTGCTGCTCCTCGACGACCTGATCGGCAGCGGCGAGACGATGCGGCAGGCGGCGGTCGCCCTGCGCGGCGCCGGCGCCGCATCGGTGGTGGCCTGCGCCGCCCACGGCCTGTTCATCGAACAGGCGGCCACGGTGCTGGCCGACGACGCGATCGACCAGCTGGTGGTGACCGACAGCGTTCCGGCATTCCGCCTGCCGGCGCAGGCCCCGGTGCGCCGCAAGCTGCGGGTCGTATCCTGCGCGCCGCTGTTCGCCGAGGCGATCCGGCAGGCGCACGCGGCGCGGTAGCTATGCGCTGCAGCGGTCGAGCGCGTCGAGCGCCAGCGCTGCCTGACCGAGGTAGCGTCGCCCGAGCGGCAGCCAGCGCTCGGGCGTCCGTGGCTGCGGATCGAGCAGGTGGGCGACCGCGAGGCGGGCGCGCAGCGCAGCGCGGTTGGCCGTGTACAGGTGGATCAGGGCCTGCGGCGGCCGGTCGTCGAGCGCTGCAGCGACGCCGTCGACGAGTCGCTGCGCGACCCACGGTGCGCCGGCCACCGTGCACTCCAGGCCCAGGAAGGCCAGTTCGTCGAACGGGTCGACCTGACGCAACTCCGCGCTGAACTCCAGGCAGTCGATCACGACCGGGGGATGGTTCAGGCACACGTGCTCGGGACGCAGGTCGCCGTGGCCGTCCACGACCATGCCCTGGGCGACGCGGCGGCGCAGGCTCGCCGCATGCGCGTCGTTCGCGGCGTCGAGCCGGTCGAGCGAGTCGCCGGCGGCGACTGCCGCGAACCGGGGGTGCAGCAGGATCTGCCGGTCGATCGCTTGCTCGCGGCGAAAGCGGCCCACGTAGGCGTCGGCGTCCATCGCGCTGCGCTCGGCGCGGCGGTAGAAGTCGGCGAGCACCGCGACGACCGCATCGACGTCGGCGGGTCGAAGTGCGCCGGCCGCGATCACGCGATCGAGCATGCGCTCGGCAGGCAGGCGGCGCATCAGCACCAGCCAGTCGACGGTGGCGCCCGGGGCCGGCAGGCGATCTTCCGGCAGCAGCGCGAAGCGGCCGTCGTGCCACTGCAGCGCGAGCAGGCCCAGGTAGACCTGCGGCGCGAAGCGCCGGTTCAGCCGGATCTCCTCGCGGCAGTTGCGCTCGCGCAGCGCCGGCGTCGAGAAGTCGAGGAACGGGTAGCGTACCGGCTTCTTCATCTTCAGCACGCGCTCGCCTGCGACAATGACCCACGACATGTGCGTCTCGACCAGTTGCGCGGAGGCCGGGTCGGCGCCGTGCGCGGCGCGCGACATCAGGAAGCCGAGGCGGGCTTCGGTGCCGGGATCGGCGTCCGGGCCGGCGGTCGATCCAGTCATCTGCGGGTCCGCGTCAGGCCGTGGCGGCGTCGACCTCGCGCGCCAGCGCGCGAAGCGTGTCCGAGATCTCGACCGGGTAGGGCGACGCAGCGGGCTCGAGCGCGCGCAGCGCTTCGGGCAGCCGGGCAAGTTGCGCGGCGCAGCGGCTGCGCGCCTGCGCCAGCGTCGCGCTCGACGGGAGCCGCCGGCCGGCCCGCATGACCGGCTGCAGCAGCGGCTCGCCGTCGCCCGCGTCGTCGACGAGCCCGACCCGGTCTCCTGCGAGACGGCCTCCCGCGTCGTCGCGACGCCAGACCTGCTTGATCCCCGGCCAGGTGGCCTTGCCCTCGGAGCGCTTGCGGCGCGCGACGCCGGCGTAAGACTGGAGTTTGTAGACCGCATCGAGGGTCGGCGCGTCGCTCGAGGTGTCCAGCGCGGTGCCGACCCCGAATCCGTCGATCGGCGCACCGTCGGCGAGCAGGCGCGCGATCCGTTGCTCGTCGAGGTTGCCGCTCGCGAAGACGATCACCTGCCGGAGCCCGGCGGCGTCGAGCATCGCGCGCACCGCCTTCGCGTGCGCCGCGAGGTCGCCGCTGTCCAGGCGCACGCCGCCGATGTGGATGCCCTCGGCCGCCAGCTGCGGGTAGAGGTCGATGACCTTGGCGACCGCGGCCTCGGTGTCGTAGGTGTCGACCAGCATCACCGGACGCTGCGGGCGCGCGCGCGCGAAGTCCTCGAAGGCCTCGCGCTCGCTGCGGTGCGCCTGGACGAACGAGTGCGCCATGGTGCCAAAGACCGGGATGCCGTACTGCAGCCCGGCCTGCGCAGTGGCCGTGCCGTCGAAGCCGGCCAGCCAGGCCGAGCGCGCCGCGAACAGCGCCGCTTCGGCGCCGTGGGCGCGCCGCATGCCGAAGTCGACCAGCTGGCGCCCGCCGGCGGCGAGCACGATGCGCGCCGCCTTCGAGGCGATCAGCGTCTGCAGGTGGACGATGTTGAGCAGGCGGCTCTCGGCCAGCTGCGCCTGCGGCAGCGGCGCGGTGACGCGCAGGACCGGCTCGTCGGCGAAGAACACGGTGCCCTCCGGCATGGCGTCGACGTCGCCGGTGAACCGGAATCCACGCAGACGCTCGAGCAGGCCGGCGGAGAATCCCCCCTGATGCGCCAGCCAGTCGATTTCACGTGCGGTGAACGCCAGCGACTCGAGAAAGTCGATCGCCTGCTCGAGCCCTGCGGCGACGAGGAAGTTGCGCTGCGCCGGCAGCTTGCGCACGAACAGTTCGAACACGGCAGGCTCGTCCATCCCCCGGTCGAGGTAGGCCTGCATCATCGTGAGCTGGTAGAGATCGGTGAGGAGCGCGGTCATGGGCCTCAGCTTGCGTCGAGCCGCCCCGCGAGATAGGCGAGCAGCGCCTCCAGCGTCCCCACCTTGCCATAGTCGACCTCCGGGATCTCGACCCCGAGCCGGGCGTGCAACTCGATCAGCACGTTCAGGAAATCGAACGAGTCGAGGTCGAGCTCCTCGCGAAACGGGCGCCGCGGATCGAGCGCGGCGAAGTCCGCCTCGGGCGCGATCGCCTGGACACTGGCGATCACTGCCTGCCTGATGCCGGCCAGCGTCGTCGTCATGGGGCCTCCGGGTGTTCGAATCTCTCGCGCAATGCCGACAGGAAGCGCGCGCCGGTGAGCCCGTCGGTGACGCGGTGATCGCCGGACAGCGTGGCGTTCATCGTGCGCGTCGCGACGATCGCGCCGTCGCGTACCGTCGGCCGGGCGAGCACGCGTCCGAGCCCGACCAGCGCAACCTGCGGCGGGTAGATCACGCCGTAGACGGTCTCGACGCCCAGGTCGCCGAGATTGGTCACCGTGATCGTCGAGTCGGCGAGGTCGGAGCTGCGCAGGCGGCCGCTGCGCGCGCGCGCCAGCACGTCGCGAAGCGACGTCATCAGTTCGGGCAGCTCGAGCCGGTCGGCGTCGTGGACCGCGGGCACCACGACCCCGCCGCCGCGCAGCGACGTGACGACGCCGACGTGGATCGACTCCGATCGTCGGAAGCGCCCGTCGACGAACTGGCCGTTGAGGTCGGGCACCGCGCGCAACGCGAGGGCGATGGCGCGCAGCGCGAGCGCCGCGAACAGCACCCGGCCGGCAAGCGGACGCCCCTCGTTGAAGCGCTCGAGCCACTGCAGCGCGCACTCGACGTCGATCTCCGTGCCGAGGTAGTAGTGCGGGATCTCGCGCTTGGACCGCGCCATCGCCGCGGCGATCGCCGCGCGCATCGCCGCCTCGGGGGACGCGGCCGCGCCCGGCGCAGTCCCGGCCGGAGGCGCTCCCGCCGCGACCGGGGCAGCAGAGAGGGCCGGCGCCGGCGCCGGAGGGGTCGCGGCGGCGCGTTCGACGTCGGCGACGTTGATCGGCGCGCCGCCGGTGACAGCGGCCAGCGCATCGAGGTCAACGCCCAACTCGGCTGCGCGCTTGCGCGCAGCGGGCGATGCGCGGGGTGGCAGGCCCAGCCGGGCGGCCGGCTTCGCCGCGGCCTGCATCGCGGGCCCCGGGATTGCGGCGGGCACGGGGGCCACCGCAGCCGTGGTGGTCGTCGGAGCGCCAGCCGCGGCCGCGGCCGTCGCGCTCGACGCCGCCACCGCCTGCCAGTCTTCGCCCTCGACGGCCACGATCGCCATGGTCCGGCCCACCGGGATCCTCTGGCCGGGCTCGGCGACCAGCCTCGCGACCGTCCCCGCGTCCCAGATCTCGACTTCGATTGCGCCTTTTTGCGTCTCGACGACACAGGCGACCTGTCCTCGCGCGACACGTTCGCCGGGCGCGACGCGCCACTCGACGAAGACGCCGTCTTCCATGTCGGCCCCGAGCGAGGGCATGCGGAACTCGATCATCGCCGGGCCACCTCGCGCGCCGCGGCGACAATGCGCGCCACCTGCGGCAGCGCTGCGTCCTCGAGGTGCTTCGGATACGGGATCGGCACCTCGGCGCTGCACACCCGCTCGATCGGCGCGTCGAGGTCGTAGAACGCGTGCTCGACGATCGTGGCGACGATCTCGGCGGCGAGGCTGCAGGTCTTCCAGCCTTCGTCGACGACGACCGCGCGGCGCGTCTTCGAGGCGCTCGCGACGATCGCCTCGACGTCGAGCGGACGCAGCGTGCGCAGGTCGAGCACCTCCGCGTCGATGCCCTCGCTCGCGAGCACCTCGGCCGCCTGCAGGCACTTGAACAGCGACCCGCCGTAGGTGATCAGGCTGAGCTGCGAGCCCGGTCGTCGAACGGCGGCGTGGTCGATGTCGACCGCGCCGGCGTCGTCGGCGAGATCGCCCTCCATCGGCAGCAGCATCGCGTGCTCGAAGACGATCGTCGGATCGGGATCCTGCAACGCGGTCCACAGCATGCCGCGCGCGTCGGCCAGCGTGGCCGGGGCGAGCACGCGCAGGCCGGGTACGTGCGCATACCAGACCTCCAGGCTGTGCGAGTGCTGGGCCGCCAGCTGTCGGCCGGCGCCGGTCGTCATGCGGATCACCACCGGCACGTTGATCTGTCCGCCCGACATGTGGCGCAGCGTCGCCGCGTTGTTCACGATCTGGTCGAGCGCGAGCAGGCTGAAGTTGACGGTCATCACCTCGACGATCGGGCGCATGCCGTTGATGGCTGCGCCGATTCCGGCGCCGACGAACGCCGATTCCGACAGCGGCGTGTCGCGGACCCGGGCCTCGCCGAACTCCTCGAGCAGGCCCTTGCTGACCGCGTAGGTGCCGCCGTAGCGGCCGACGTCCTCGCCCATCAGGAACACGCGCTCGTCGCGCGCCAGCGCGTCGCGCAGGCCGGCCCGCAGCGCCTCGCGGTACGTGGTACGGCTCGACGCGCTCATGCGGGCGCCCCCGCCGCGGCCGGCGCCCGCGCATAGACGTCGCGGGCAAGCTGCTCGACCGGCTCCCAGGTGCCCGCCTCGGCGAACGCGACGGCCGAATCGACCTCGACGGCGACCTCGCGCTCGATCGCCGCGACGTCGGCCTCGGCCAGCCAGTGCTGCGCGAGCGCGGCTTGCGTGAAGCGCTCGATCGGGCAGCGTTTCTTCCATTCGGCGACTTCGGCCTTGTCGCGGTAGAGCTCGGGGTCGAACATCGAGTGCGCGCGGAAACGGTAGGTGCGGAACTCGACGAACATCGGCCCCTCGCCGCCGCGCACCGAGGCGACCGCGCGGCGCGCCGCGTCGCGTACCGCGAGCACGTCCATGCCGTCGACCGACAGCGCGTGCATGCCGTAGCTGTGCGCCTTCTCGCACAGGTCGACGTTGGATTCCGAGCGACCCAGCGCCGTGCCCATCGCGTAGAGGTTGTTCTCGCACAGGAACAGCACCGGCAGCCGCCACAGCGCGGCGAGGTTGGCCGCCTCGTGGAACTCGCCTTCGGCCATCGCCCCCTCGCCGAAGAAGCAGGCGGCAATACGGTCAGTGCCGCGCAGCTTCTCGGACAGGGCGAAGCCGACCGCCATCGGCAGCGCGCCGCCGACGATCGCGTTGCCGCCGAAGAAGCGGCTGGCCACGTCGAACAGGTGCATCGATCCGCCGCGCCCCCCGCTGCAGCCCTCGCGCTTGCCGAACATCTCGGCCATGATCGCCCCCGCAGCCACGCCTCGCGCCAGCGCGTGGCCGTGCTCGCGATAGGTGGCGAGGATGCTGTCGTCGTCGCGCAGCTCCGGCATCGTCGCGGTCGCGATCGCTTCCTCGCCGATGTACAGGTGCAGGAAGCCGCGGATCTTGCCCGCGCTGTAGAGCTGCGCGCACTTCTCCTCGAAGCGCCGGATGCGCAGCATCTGCCACAGCAGCCGGCGCGCCTCGTCGCGCCCGACGCTCACGTCGACTCCAGCGTCGACGTGTCGCCTTCGGGCAGGCCGAGCTCGCGCGCCTTCAGCAGCCGGCGCATGATCTTGCCGCTGCGCGTCCTGGGAAGGCCGGGCACGAAGTCGATCTCCTTGGGCGCGACGGCCGCCCCGAGGCGCTTGCGCGCGAAGCCGAGCAGCTCGCGCCTGAGCGCCTCGTCCGGTTCGAAGCCGGGCTTGAGCGCCACGAACGCCTTGACGACTTCGCCGATGACGGGCTCGGGCTTGCCGATCACGCCGGCCTCGTGCACCGCAGGGTGGTCCATCAGCGCGGACTCGACCTCGAACGGGCCGATCAGGTGTCCGGCGGACTTGATCATGTCGTCGGCGCGGCCGAGGAACCAGTAGTAGCCATCGGCGTCGCGGCGCGCGAGGTCGCCGGTCAGGTACCAGTCGCCGGAGAAGCACTTGCGGTAGCGCGCTTCGTCGTTCAGGTAGGCGCGGAACATCGACGGCCAGCCGGCGCGAAGCGCCAGTTCGCCCTCGAACGCCGGGTCTTCGACCGGTTCGGCCCCGCCACCGGGCGTGCGCCGCACCACCGCCGCTTCGATGCCCGGAAGCGGCTTGCCCATCGAGCCGGGACGGATGTCGAGTGCCGCGAAGTTGGCGATCATGATGCCGCCGGTCTCGGTCTGCCACCAGTTGTCGTGGATCGGCAGGCCGAACGCTTCGACGCCCCAGCTCACTGCCTGCGGATTCAGGGGCTCGCCGACGCTGGCGATGAACCGCAGCTTCGGGAACGCGTGGCGGCGCGCCGCTTCCGCTCCGGTCTTCATCATCATGCGCACGGCCGTCGGCGCCGTGTACCAGACGCTGACCCGTTCGCGGCCGAGGATCGCGTACCACCGCTCGGCGTCGAAATCGGCCTCGTCGACCACCTGCGTGATGCCGTGCGCGAGCGGCGCAATGACGCCGTACGAGGTGCCCGTGACCCAACCGGGGTCGGCCGTGCACCAGAACACGTCGTCGGCGTGGAAGTCGAGCGCGAGGCGGCCGGTCGCATAGTGGGCGACGATTGCCTGGTGGACGTGCAGCGCGCCCTTGGGCTTGCCGGTCGTGCCGCTGGTGAAGTGCAGCAGCGCCGGCATTTCGGGATCGGTCGGGCCGATCTCGTAGGCGGGGCTGGCTGCGTCGAGCAGTGCCTGCAGCGCCTGCGTGCCGGGGGGGAGCGCCGCGCCGCCCTCGTCGTCCACCAGCAGCACGTGCTCGAGCGAGGGCAGTCGAGCGCGGATCGACTCGACCTTGCGCCGATACAGGCTCGTCGTCGTCACCAGCACCCTGGCGTTGCCGATCTCCATTCGCGTCACGATCGGTTCGGGGCCGAACGCCGAGAACAGCGGAGTCACCACGCAGCGGTGCTTGAGCGCGCCGAGCAGGCCGACGTACAACGCGGGAATGCGCCCGCACAGCAGGAACACGCGATCGCCGGCGCCGACGCCCAGGCCGTCGAGCACGTTGGCGAATCGCGAGCTCAGGTCGCGCAACTGCGCATAGGTGATGTCCTGCGTCGCGTCGTTGCGGCCGAGCCAGCGCAGCGCGATTCGCGTCGAGCGCGGGCCCGCGGCGTGGCGATCGACGGACTCGTGCGCGATGTTCAGCCCGCGACCGCCAGGCAGGCCGTCGAGCGATCGCCGGGCGGCCGCCCACGAGAATCCGGCGCGCTCGGCGTCGTAATCGGCCAGGTTCGGGCGAACCGGCAGCCCCGTGGGCTCCTTGCGGATGATGTCCATGCGTGCCTCGGTGATGCCCCGCAGGCTATCGCCCGGGGCGCGAGGGTCGCATTGCGTCGGATCAATGCGCGACTGTTTATCGCCGGCGCAGCTGCTCCATGCGGGCCGCGCTCCAGGTCGCGCCGCGGTCGATCGAGCGGGTCAATGCGCCGGCCGACCCGGCGACGACGATCAGCCCGCGTCCGTCGGTGCAGCTCTCCGACAGCGCGTATTGGCCGTCGGGCAGGCCGGAGTCGACGGGGGCCCAGGTCTCGCCCCAGTCGGTCGAGCGGATGAACGTGGCGCGGTCGAGCGTCGCCACGATCACGCCGTCGCCGGCGACGACCATCGACGCGGCTTCGACGGGGGAGCGCGGTATCGTCCGGTTCGCGGCGCCCCGCCATCGGCGGCCGGCGTCGTCCGAGACCAGCACGATTCCCGACGACGTCAGCGCCACGAGGCGGCCGCGCGCGTTGCCGGTCAGCGCCACGACGCGGCCGGCCCGGAATGCGGCCGGAACGCTCCAGGTCCTGCCCGCATCGTCCGAGCGGTACAGGTGCGTGCTCGTTCCGTGCCATTCGAGTTCGGCGGCGTCGTAGGCGATCAGCGTTCCGTCGGGGTTGCGATACAGGCGCAGGTCGCGGCTCGCCGGCGTGGGCAGGAAGGCTTCGGTCCAGGTCGCTCCCGAGTCGCCGGACCACAGGATGGCCCCCGCGTCGCGCGCGAGGCCGGCCACCGCCATCCGGCCATTCGAGTCGGCAACGATGACGGCGAAGTCGGTCAGCTGCGGCAGGAGTTGCTCGACCCAGCTGCGGCCGCCGTCGACCGAGCGCAGGACGACGACCCGATCACTGTCGAAGAATCCCGGCTCGGGGTGATCGTGAACCGAGACCAGCGTTCCCGAGGCATCGGCGGCGACGATCGGCGGCACGCGCCGCGACGGATCACGGGTCGGAAAGAGCGGCATCGGGGCGTCGGTGCGACGCCAGGCATGGCCGCCGTCCTGCGCGATCCACCACCCGGCGGGCGGGTACGACGAGGCCAGCTGTCCGCCGAAGAGGCCTGTGCCCACCCGGTATCCGGAGGCGTGCAGCGTGCCTGGCTCCCGCACGACCGGCATACGCACGAGCGACAGGGAAATCCCCGGCGCCGGGGGATCGAGCGTCGCCCGCTGCCAGGTGGCGCCGCGATCGGAGGACCGGAGCACCACGCCTTCGAGCCCGGACCCGGTTTCGAGCGAACCGGCGGCGACGACGCTGCCGTCGGCGGCGCAGTCCAGGCTGTTGACGGTGACTTCGCCGCCGGCGACGCTCAACGGCGCGTCGCCCGTCGAGGCGAGCATGGCACAGGCGCTCACGGCGCCCAGCGCCAGAGCGACGGCCGGTCGCCATGCGGCGAGTGCGGCGATCGACAGCCGGCGCGGCACGAGTTCGTTCATCGACTCAGCCTCCCCGAATGGAAAACCTGGCTCGACAGGCGAACGCTGGCGAAATCGTTCGACCTGGGCGATGCGAGCGGCGAAGTCCGGATCTGCGGTGCACGTCGTCGAGCCATCCACCAGCGTTGTACCGCGCATCCGCGCTGCGGCCGCCGGTCGGGGTGCGCAACCCAGCCGTCGCCTCGAAAGGGGGCGACCGATGCGTGATGCTAACGTCGCTCGGGATCGAGGAGGCGCATCGTGAATCACTTGAAGAACCGGCCGTGAGCGAGGACGCATTCCTCGGCAGGCAGCCCATCCTCGATGCGCGAGGCGGGCTGGTTGCCTTCGAACTCCTGTTTCGGGGGCCGGGGCATCAGGCCCCGGGTCTGCCCGCCCCGGACGCCCTGAGCGACCTGCAGACCACCGCACGCGTGGTCGTTCATGCGCTGACCGACATCGGAATCGCCGACAGCCTCGGGCCGTATCCTGGATACCTGAACGCCGACTACTCGATGCTGACGAGCGACCTCGTCACGCTGCTGCCGCCGGAGCGCTTCGTGCTCGAGGTGCTCGAGACGACCCCGGTCGACGCCGAGCTCGGCGAGCGCCTCGCCCAGCTGCGGCACCTCGGCTACCGGATTGCACTGGACGACGTCGCGGACAGCGAAGACCCGCGCCTTGCGCTGCTGCCGCTGGTCGACATCGTGAAGGTCGACTTGCTGGCGAGCGGGCCGCCGGGTTGGGCGCGCTTGCTCGAACGCCTGCGGCCGACAGGCAAGACGCTTCTCGCGGAGAAAGTCGAGACGCTCGAACAGTTCGAGACCACTCGCAAGTCGGGGTTCGAACTCTTCCAGGGCTACTTCTTCTCCCGGCCCCAGGTGCTTCGAGCCCGTCGCGTGCCGTCTTCGGTTGCCGACGTCATGCGGGTACTCCAGCTGATCGAGGCCGAGGCGGGCACGTCGGCGCTGGCGAGGGAGCTCGCCCGCCTGCCTGCGCTGACGACGCGGCTGCTTCGGCTCGTCAACGCGAGTGCGACCGGGTTGGGGCGCCAGGTCGATTCGATCGGAGGCGCGATCGGCATGATCGGCACGGGGCAGATTGGCCGTTGGGCCCAGCTGATGCTGTACGCCGATCGCAACGGGCTCGCGCCGCATGACGATCCGCTGGTCTTCCAGGTGCTCGCCCGTGCGCGAATGATGGAGCTTGTCGCCCGGACGTGGCGACCGGGCGAGGCACGCCTGGCCGAGCAGGCCTTCATGACGGGCATGCTGTCGAAGGTCGATGTCCTGCTCGGCACCCCCTTGCGCGAGACGCTGGCAGACCTTCCGCTTGCGGCAGAGGTGCGCTCGGCCTTGTGCGAGCGCGACGGGGATCTCGGGAAGCTGCTGCGCCTGTGCGAGGCGCGCGAGCAGGCCGACGCGACCTTGGTGCAGCATCTGTGTCGATCGATGGCCGGTGTCGGGATCCCCGGCATTGCTGACGCCGAGACGCAGGCAGCCCGCTGGGCGATCGCGACGACGGGGGCCCTGCGCGCGCCCCCGGCGGGCGACGCGGCGCCACGGGGCACGACGGCGGCTCTCGCCTGAGGGGGAACGTCGACTGCCCGGCTCGCGCCCGGCCGTTGCCGGGTTCGCCGACCGCGCGAAAAAAGAAGCCGGCGCGCTTCGCGCGCGCCGGCCATCGGATTGGCTCCCCGACCTGGGCTCGAACCAGGGACCTGCGGATTACAAGTGCCCGGAAGTTTCCTACCGGCTTGGACTTTCTCTTCGCCTTGGCGAACGACTCGCTTGCGCGCTTCGCCCACGTTAGGCGCACCCCGTAAAGTCTCTACACATGCCCGGCGTCGGTCTGCGACCTTGGCCTGCTTGCTCGGGATTGCCTTAGCGCATCGCGCCTTAGGGTTCCCCGAATTAGGGGTGTTTTCACCACGCGGTTTCCCGCGTGGGCTGCCATCAAGTTAACAGTCCGTCGCTCTACCGACTGAGCTATCGGGGAATAAACGGCAATTCTAGCTTGAGATGCCCGCGCGTGTCGAATTGCGCCTGGCGCATCACCCCTTGATCACCGCCGCCATCGCCTTCGCAACGTAGTCGATGTTGCGGCTGTTCAGCGCCGCCAGGCAGATGCGGCCGGTGGCCACTGCGTAGATGCCGAACTCGCTGCGCAGGCGCTCGACCTGCGCCGGGTTCAGCCCCGAGTACGAGAACATGCCGCGCTGGCGGGCGACGAAGGAGAAGTCCTGCGTGACGCCGTTCTCGCGCAGCCTGCGCACCAGGTCTTCGCGCATCGCGCGGATCCGGTCGCGCATGCCGGCGAGTTCCTTCTCCCAGAGCTGGCGCAGCGCGGGCGTGGACAGCACCGAGGCCACGATCGCGGCGCCGTGCGTCGGCGGGTTCGAGTAACTGGTTCGGATCACGCGCTTGACCTGGCTGATCACCCGCGCGGTCTCGTCGCGGTCGGTCGTGACGATCGACAGCGCGCCGACGCGCTCGCCGTACAGCGAGAACGACTTCGAGAACGAACTCGAGACGAAGAAGTCGAGTCCCGATGCCGCGAACTTGCGCAGCGCCAGCGCGTCGGCCTCGATCCCGTCGCCGAATCCCTGGTAGGCCATGTCGAGGAAGGCGACCAGGTCCCGCTCGCGCACCGCCGCGACGATCGCGTCCCACTGGGCGGCATCGAGGTCGACGCCGGTCGGGTTGTGGCAACACGCGTGCAGCACGACCACCGAATGCGCCGGCATCGACCTCAGCGCGGCCATCATCGCGTCGAACTTCACGCCGTGCGTGGCGGCGTCGTAGTACGGATAGGCGTTGACCCGGAAGCCGGCGGCCTCGAACAGCGCGCGATGGTTTTCCCAGCTCGGGTCGCTGATCCAGGCCTGCGCATCCGGGTAGAGCCGGCGCAGGAAGTCGGCGCCGATCCGCAGCCCGCCGGTGCCGCCGAGTGCCTCGAAGGTTGCCACCCGGCCGGCCGCGAGCAGCGGCGAGTCGGCCCCGAAAAGCAGCTGCTGCACCGCCTGGTTGTAGGCCGCGAAGCCTTCGATGGGCAGGTAGCCGCGCGCCGGCGCGCTGGCGATTCGGGCCTGCTCGGCTTCGCGCACCGCAGCAAGCAGCGGAATGCGGCCGGTGTCGTCGCAGTAGACGCCGACACCCAGGTTCACCTTCTCGGTGCGCGTGTCAGTATTGAATGCTTCGGTCAGACCCAGGATCGGATCCCGAGGGGCCATCTCAACGGTGGCGAACATCGACTGGCTCATGGCGGTCGGTCAAGTGCTTGATTTTCGAGGGGAGGGGTGTCGCAGAATTAGATGCGGTGCACAAAACTCGTGCAGGACACTGGATTTTCGGGGGCGGCGCGGCGATAATTCCAGTTTGTCCGAAAGGCCGGCGAAAGCCTTGCGGTGACAGATTCTCGTACCCTGCAGGGAACCCTTTCGACCGGTCGCCGGAACCTCGGATCCGGCCACCGGGCTGCCATGGTGCGGCGCAGCGCCATGGGCACGGCAGGCCGTCCGAAAACCCGACGAGTGTAGCACGGTGACCCGCGCCCCTCGACCGACACGATGACCGATCTCGCGCTCGAACGCCCGTCGTTCGCCAGCTTTCCAGGCAGTCCGTTCCAGCTGCACCAGCCGTTCGACCCGGCGGGGGACCAGCCGGAGGCGATCGATCGCCTGGTCGACGGAATCCGTGACGGCCTGAGCTTTCAGACCCTGCTCGGGGTGACCGGCTCGGGCAAGACCTACACGATGGCCAACGTCATCGCCCGGATCGGGCGGCCGGCGCTGGTGCTGGCACCGAACAAGACGCTGGCCGCGCAACTCTACGCCGAGATGCGCGAGTTCTTCCCGAACAACGCGGTCGAGTACTTCGTCTCGTACTACGACTACTACCAGCCCGAGGCCTACGTCCCTCAGCGCGACCTGTACATCGAGAAGGACTCGTCGATCAACGAGCACATCGAGCAGATGCGGCTGTCGGCGACCAAATCGCTGCTCGAGCGGCGCGACACGGTGATCGTCGCGACGGTGTCGTGCATCTACGGCATCGGGAACCCCCGCGACTACCACGAGATGATCCTGGTGCTGCGCGCGAAGGACCGGATGTCCCAGCGCGACATCCTGCAGCGGCTGGTCGCGATGCAGTACAAGCGCAACGAGACCGAGTTCGTCCGGGGCACCTTCCGGGTGCGCGGCGACTCGATCGACATCTTTCCCGCGGAGCACGCGGAGCTCGCGGTGCGCGTCGAGCTGTTCGACGACGAGGTCGAGAGCATCCAGCTGTTCGACCCGCTCACCGGGCGCGTGCGCCAGAAGGTCCCGCGCTTCACGGTCTACCCGTCGTCGCACTACGTGACGCCGCGCGAGACCGTGATGCGCGCGCTCGGCACGATCCGCGAGGAACTCGCCGAGCGGCTGAAGTTCTTCTACGACCAGGGCAAGCTGGTCGAGGCGCAACGGCTCGAGCAGCGCACACGGTTCGACATGGAGATGCTGCAGGAGCTGGGCTTCTGCAAGGGCATCGAGAACTACACGCGCCACCTGTCGGGCGCGCGTCCCGGCGATCCCCCGCCGACCCTGGTCGACTACCTGCCGGCCGACTCGCTGATGATCGTCGACGAGAGCCACGTGACGATCGGGCAACTCGGCGGCATGTACCGCGGTGACCGTTCGCGCAAGGAGACGCTGGTCGAGTACGGGTTCCGGCTGCCCTCGGCGCTGGACAACCGGCCGCTGAAGTTCGAGGAGTTCGAGGCCAAGGTGCGCCAGTGCATCTTCGTCTCGGCGACGCCCGCCGACTACGAAGCGCGACATTCGGGGCAGGTGGTCGAGCAGGTCGTCCGGCCGACCGGGCTCGTCGACCCGCAGGTGATCGTGCGCCCGGCCTCGACGCAGGTCGACGATGTCCTCTCCGAGATCCACGACCGGGCCGCCCGCTCCGAGCGGGTGCTGGTGACGACGCTCACGAAGCGGATGGCCGAAGACCTGACGGATTACCTTGCCGACCACGGGGTGAAGGTGCGATACCTGCACTCCGATGTCGACACTGTCGAGCGCGTCGAGATCATCCGCGACCTGCGGCTGGGCGTGTTCGACGTGCTGGTGGGCATCAACCTGCTGCGCGAGGGACTCGACCTCCCCGAGGTGTCGCTGGTGGCGATCCTGGACGCCGACAAGGAAGGGTTCCTGCGGTCGGAACGCAGCCTCATCCAGACGATCGGGCGCGCCGCGCGCAACCTCAACGGCTGCGCGATCCTGTATGCGGAACGCGTCACCGACTCGATGCGCCGGGCAATCGACGAGACCGAGCGGCGGCGTGCGAAGCAGACGGCGTTCAACCGGGCGCACGGCATCGTGCCGCGCGGCGTCACCAAGCAGGTTCGCGAGCTGATCGACGGCGTGTACGACCCGCAGCAGGCCCGGCAGGAGCTGCAGGCGGCCGAGCGGCAGTCGCAGTACGAGACGATGAGCGAGAAGGGGATCGCGCGGGAGATCAAGCGGCTGGAGCGGCAGATGCTCGATCACGCGAAGAACCTGGAGTTCGAGAAGGCCGCGCAGGTGCGCGACCAGCTCGCGGCGCTCAAGGAGCGGTTTTTCGGATCGGATGGGGGTGGCAATGTGGTTCCGTTCGTGGCTGGAAAGGCTGCGTAGGCCAGGCTCGAAAGCGGGCATCGCGACCCCAACTAGGGATTTTGTGACTCAGGCGGATACGAACATGGCAAAACGAGAACCGATTTCGCTGGCGATGAATACCCGTGTGCTCTTCGTGTGCATGGGCAACATCTGCCGATCGCCGATGGCCGAGGGGGTCTTCCGGCACATGGTGCGCCAGGCCGGGCTCGACGAGGTCGTCCGGGTCGCGTCGGCGGGCACGCACGCGTTCCACCTCGGAGAGGCGCCCGACAAGCGCGCCCAGGCGGCGGTGGCCAAGCGCGGCTACGACATTTCCGACCTGCGCGCCACGAAGGTGAGGGAGCGCGACTTCGACGAGTTCGACATGGTTCTCGCGATGGACTGGGACAACCTCGCGCAGCTGCAGCAGCTCGCGCCCAAGCCGTCGCACCACAAGCTGCAACTGCTGATGCGCTTCGCGACCGAGCACGAGACGGCCACGATCGCCGACCCGTACTACGGCAACGTCCAGGGGTTCGAGCAGGCGCTCGACTACATCGAGGACGCCTGCAACGGTCTGCTCGAACTGGCGAAGCGCCGCGCCACCCAGGTCGCCGCCGCCTGAACGGGGCGGGCGGTTGCCGGCCGCCGGGCGCCGCTCCTCGGGGGGCGTCCCGATCCCGATCGGTAAGGCAGGTCGGGTCGAAGACGACAATCCCCGAGTAGGGTGCTCGGTTGTTTTGTCTTGGACAAAATGACCACGTCCTGCCGATTGCCGAGCAAAATACTCGGAAATCGGATAAACTTGAGCAACCGAGTCAGGTACTCGTCTCTTCGGACGGAGCCAACATGCGACTGACGACCAAGGGACGGTTCGCCGTCACCGCGATGATCGACCTGGCCTTGCGCCAGCACCAGGGGCCGGTCACGCTGGCCGGCATCAGCCAGCGCCAGAAGATCTCGCTGTCGTACCTCGAACAGCTGTTCGGCAAGCTGCGTCGGCACGAGCTCGTCGAGAGCACCCGCGGCCCCGGCGGCGGCTACACGCTCGCGCGGCCGATGAAGAGCATCACCGTCGCCGACATGATCTTCGCGGTCGACGAGCCGCTCGACGCCACGCAGTGCGGCGGCAAGGAAAACTGCCACGACGAGAACGGCCCGTGCATGACGCACGAGCTCTGGACCAACCTGAACAAGCGGATGATCGAGTACCTCGACTCGGTCACGCTGGCAGACCTGGTCGAGCAGCAGAAGGGCCGCGAGACGCGCGCGCAGCCGAAGGAGATCTCGGTGCTCAAGGAGCACCGCGCGGCGCTCGAGTTTCCGACTTCCACGCTGCAACCGATCAAGATCGACAAGGGCCGCATCACGACGGTCTGACCACCGGGAGAAACGACGAATGGCTGTGAACCTGACGGAGCGGGCCGCGAACCACATTGCCCGCTCGATCGAACGGCGAGGCAAGGGGGTGGGGCTGCGCGTGGGCGTCAAGGCCTCGGGCTGTTCCGGGATGTCCTACCAGCTCGAGTTCGCCGATGCGCGCAACGCCGACGACCTCGAGTTCGAGAGCCACGGTGTGAAGGTCTTCATCGACCCGAAGAGCCTGCCTTACCTTGAGGGCATCGAGCTCGATTTCGTCCGCGAGGGGCTCAACGAGGGGTTCAAGTTCAGCAACCCCAACGTCAAGGGCCCCTGCGGCTGCGGCGAGTCGTTTTCGGTCTGAGGGCCGGTCAGGCCCTCGGCGTGCCGGCAGGCGCGGCCCGCCGGTGCGCTTGCGGCTTCAACCGGGCGGCAGCGGGGCCGCGCGCCGCACCAGCCGCACGACCGCTGCAATCGAAGCGAGCGCGCCCAATCCGCAGGCCGCGAGAAGCGCCAGCCCGGCGCGCGGTCCGGCCGCCTCGACCAGCGCCGACAGCGTGACCGGCGCAGCCGCCGCGGCGAGTAGCCCCGGGCCGGCGATCCGGCCCAGCAATTCCCCATAGCCGCGACTGCCGAACACCGCCAGTGGCAGCGTGCCGCGCACGATCGTCATCAGGCCGTTCGCACAGCCGTACAGCATCACGAACAGGGCCGCCGCCCAGGGCTGCACGGGCAAGACGAGGGCGGCGGCGAAAGCGATCGGCATCAGCGCGATCGACGGCAGCGCGACCGCCACGGCGCTGAACCGGCGCTGAAGCGACATCTCGGCCACGCGGGCAACGACCTGGGCGGGGCCCATCAGCGAGGCGGTCGTCACGACCACCGCGGCCCCGTACCCGAAGCCGCCCAGCAGCATCACGAGGTGAGCCCCGATCGCCGAGTTGATGAAGGCGTGCAGCGTGAACCCGACCGCGATCAGCGCGAGCGCGCGCCGCGCGCCCTCGGCCGGCAGCAGCGCTTGCGAGGCCCGGGTTTCGCCGCCCGCGCCGGCGCCGACCGGACGATGGCGCGACCCGCCGGCGTAGCGGGCGTGCAGCAGCGCGCAGGGCAGCAGGTTCAGCAGCGCGTAGACCTGCAAGGCGCCGCGCCAGCCGAACGACGCATCGAGCCAGGCGCCGATCGGCCAGAACACGCTCGACGCGAAGCCGCCGAACAGCGTCACCAGCGAGATCGCGCGGCGCGCGCCGTCCCCGGCCATCACCGTCAGGGCCGCGAAGGCGCCGTCGTACAGGATCGAGCGCATCGCCAGCCCGATCAGCGTCCAGCCGGCGAACAGCGCCGGCCAGCCGCGCGCCAGCGAAATGACCAGCAGGCCGCCCGCAGCCAGTACCGACGCGAGCATCATCACGCGTCCGGCGCCGTGGCGATCCATCAGCCGGCCGCTCGTGCTCGCACTCGCGCCGGCCACCAGCAGGCCCCAGGAGAATCCCCCGAGCACCGTCGTCGGGCTCAAGCCGAGCCCGTCGGCGATCGAGCCCGCGAGGATCGCCGTCATGTAATGGGTCGTGCCCCAGCCGACGATCTGCGTCACCCCGAGCGCAGCAATCGCGGCGCCGACCGACCGGGACGACACGCCCGAGCGCCCGATTCTGTCGCGCGACGCGCTATTCCTCGCGCTTGAGCGCGGGGAACAGCACGACGTCGCGGATGCTCGGGCTGTCGGTGAGCAGCATGACCAGCCGGTCGATGCCGATCCCGCAGCCGCCTGCCGGCGGCATCCCGTACTCGAGCGCGCGGATGTAGTCGGCGTCGAAGTACATCGCCTCGTCGTCGCCGGCGTCCTTCGCCTCGACCTGGCGCAGGAAGCGCTCGGCCTGGTCCTCCGGGTCGTTCAGCTCGGAGAAGCCATTGGCGATCTCGCGTCCGGTGATGAACAGCTCGAAGCGCTCGGTGATGCCGGGGCGCGCGTCCGAGCCGCGCGCCAGCGGTGACACTTCGACCGGGTAATCGACGATGTAGGTCGGGTCCCAGAGCTGGTGCTCGGCGACTTCCTCGAACAGCGCGAGCTGAAGCGCCCCGATCGCGGCGCCCTTGAGCGGCGGCCCGTCGACCTCGGCGCCGAGCCGCGCGAGCTCGTTGCGCAGGAAGCCGGCATCCTGCAACTGCGCCGGCGCGTAACGCGGCGCGTACTTCGCGATCGCGCCGGTGATCGACAGCCGCTCGAACGGGCGCCCAAGGTCGATCGTGCGGCCCTGGTACGTGACCGTCGTCGAGCCGGTTGCGGCGAGCGCAGCGTCGCGGATCACCTGCTCGGTGAAGTCCATCAGCCAGCGGTAGTCGGTGTACGCGGCGTAGAACTCGAGCATCGTGAACTCGGGGTTGTGCCGCGGGCTGATCCCCTCGTTGCGGAAGTTGCGATTGATCTCGTAGACACGCTCGAAGCCGCCGACGATCAGGCGCTTCAGGTAGAGCTCGGGCGCGACGCGCAGGAACATCTGCTGGTCGAGCGCGTTGTGGTGCGTGACGAAAGGACGCGCCGCGGCTCCGCCGGGAATGGGGTGCAGCATCGGCGTCTCGACTTCCAGGAAGCCGTGCGAGCTCATGAAGCTGCGGATCGCGCCGATCGTGCGGCTGCGCGCAACGAACGTGTCGCGGGTCTCGCCGGTCACCATCAGGTCGACGTAGCGCTGCCGGTAGCGCAGTTCGGGGTCGGCGATGCCGTGGAACTTGTCGGGCAGCGGCCGCAGCGACTTCGCCAGCAGGCGCACCCCGGTGCAGCGCACCGACAGCTCGCCTTTCATCGTCTTGAACAGCACGCCTTCGCAACCGAGGATGTCGCCGAGGTCCCAGTGCTTGAACGCCGCGTGCGCGTCGGCGCCGACGCCCTCGTCGTTCAGGTAGAGCTGCACCCGGCCCGTCGCGTCCTGGATCGTCGCGAAGCTGGCCTTGCCCTGCACGCGCTTGAGCATGATCCGCCCGGCGAGCGTGACCTCGACGCGCTCGGCCTCGAGCTGCTCGCGCGTCTTGAAGCCGAAGTGCTCGGCAATCGCGGCGGCGCGATGCGAGGGGCGGAAGTCGTTCGGAAAGGCGATGCCGTTCTCGCGCAGCCTCGCCAGCTTCGCGCGCCGTTCGGCGATGATCGCGTTGTCGTCGCGGTGGACGAGCTCGGCGGCGGTTTCGTGGTGTCCGGAACTGTCGCTCACGGCTCAGACTCCCTGTTTGAGGCTTGCGACGATGAACTCGTCGAGGTCGCCGTCGAGCACCGAACGCGTGTTGCTGATCTCGACGTTGGTGCGCAGGTCCTTGATGCGGGACTGGTCGAGCACGTACGAGCGGATCTGGTGACCCCAGCCGATGTCGGTCTTGCCCGCCTCGACCTTGTCCTGCTCGGCCTTGCGCTTGCGCAACTCGAGTTCGTAGAGCCGCGCGCGCAGCATGCTCATCGCCTCGTCGCGGTTGCGGTGCTGCGAACGGTCGTTCTGGCACTGCACGACGATGCCGGTCGGGTTGTGCGTGATCCGCACCGCCGACTCGGTCTTGTTCACGTGCTGGCCGCCGGCGCCCGAGGCGCGGTAGACGTCGATGCGCAGGTCGGCCGGGTTGATGTCCACCTCGATCGAGTCGTCGACCTTCGGGTAGACGTATACCGACGCGAACGAGGTGTGGCGCCCGCCGCTGGAGTCGAACGGCGACTTGCGCACCAGCCGGTGGATGCCGGTCTCGGTGCGAAGGTAGCCGTAGGCGTAGTCGCCGTCGACGCGAACCGTCGCGCCCTTGATGCCGGCGACGTCGCCCGGCGACTCCTCGAGAAGCTCGGCGGCGAAGCCCTTGCGCTCGCAGTAGCGCAGGTACTGCCGCAGCAGCATCGCCGCCCAGTCCTGCGCCTCGGTGCCGCCGGCGCCGGCCTGGATCTCGATGAAGCAGGGATTGGGGTCGGCGGGATTCGAGAACATGCGCCGGAACTCGAGGTCGGCCACCTGCGCCTCGAGCGCGTGGGCGTCGACTTCGACTGCGACCAGGGTCTCGTCGTCGTCCTCGGCCGACGCCATCGAGAACAGCTCCGCCACGTCGGCAAGCCCGGCGTCGATCGCGCCGATGCGATCGACGACGCCCTCGAGCGATTTCTTCTCGCGACCGAGGTCCTGCGCGTGTTTCGCGTCGTTCCAGACGTCGGGAGTCTCGAGCTCCCGGTTGATCACTTCGAGGCGGGTCTTCTTCGTCTCGTAGTCAAAGATACCCCCGAAGCTCTTCGACGCGCCTGCGCAGGTCGTCGATCAGCGATTCGAGTTGGTTCAGGCGCTCGGCTTCCATCGGAACGGTAGTCCTTCGGTCAAACCGTGCATTATACGGGTCGCCTCATGCCCGATGCGCCGCGGCAACCATCGGCTCGACCGCCTCGATCACCAGGCGCACGCTGGCAAGGCCCTGGTACTCGTCGCGCATCAGGCGGTAGGCGATGCGTGCGGGCGAGGGCAGCGGCTCGATGCGGCCGAACGCGATCGCGTCGAACCGGGCGCCGGCAGCGGCGCGAAGCTCGGCCTTCAGGTGTCGCCCGGCCACGATCGACTGGCGCGCGACGACGAACTGGTCGCAGAACAGCGGGGGCGCGAAACCCTGGCCCCAGACCTCGGCCTCGATCGCGTCGACCAGCGGCAGGTCGATTTCGTCGGGCGCCAGCGGGCCGTCGGTCGCGAGCGCCGCGGCGAAGCAGGCCGGATCGGCGAACTCGTCGACGGCCCGCTCGAACAGCGACGCGAACTCGTCGAGCCTGTCGGCGCGCAGCGTCGGGCCGGCCGCCATGGCGTGCCCGCCAAGCGCAGCAGCAGGCCCGGCGCGCTTGTCGACGAGGTCGAGCACGTCGCGCAGATGCACGCCGGCGATCGACCGGCCCGACCCGCGAAGCGTTGCGGGATCGGCCGACGACGCGGCCAGTGCGAACGTCGGCCGGTGCACGCGCTGCACGCGACTCGCGACCAGGCCGATGACCCCTTCGTGCCACCTCGCGATGCAGCACCACCGACTTTCGCCCGGCGCCGAGTTCGGGCAGCGCGCCGAGCGCCGCGATGGCCTCGTCGCGCATGGCGCTCTCGATGCCGCGACGCTCGCGGTTCATCGCGTCGAGCGCGGCGGCGCTCGGCGGCGCGGCCTTCGTCGTCGGTGACCAGGCACTCGATGCCCAGCAGAGATGTCGGCGAGCCGGCCCGCGGCGTTGATGCGCGGCCAGACCGCAAGCCCGAGGTCGGCGCTGCCGACGCGCCGCGAATCCCGGCCGGCGATCCGCAGCAGCGCCCGCACGCCGGCGCAGGCGGCGCCCGCGCGGATGCGCTGCAGCCCGGCCGCCACGAGCAGCCGGTTGTTGCCGTCGAGCCGGACCAGGTCGGCGACGGTGCCGAGCGCGACCAGGTCGAGCAGTCGTTGCAGCGGCGCGCGCTGCAGCGCCGCCGGGTCGCGGCGGCGCAGTTCGGCGCGCAGCGCGAGCAGCAGGTAGAACATCACGCCGACCCCGGCGGTGCTTGCTCGGGACGCGCAGCCGGGCTGGTTCAGGTCGACGATCGCGTCGGCCTGCGGCAGCGTCGCCGCAGGCAGGTGGTGATCGGTGACGATCACGCGCATGCCGGCCGCGCGGGCCGCCGCCACGCCGTCGTGGCGCATGCCGCTTCATCGACCGTGACCAGCCAGTCAGGGCGCGAGGCGCGGATGCCGGGCCGCCAGCGCGACCACCGGCTCGGTGAGGCCGTAGCCGTGCTCGAACCGGTTGGGCACCAGGAAGTCGACCTGCCCGGGGGCGGCTCCCAAGCGCCCTCAGGTGCCGCGGATCGCGGCGGCAGGCGGTCGCGCCGTCGCAGTCGTAGTCGGCGACGATGCAGATTCGCTCGCTGCGCGCGATCGCGTCGGCGAGCAGTCGCGCGGCGGCATCGAGCCCCTTCATCGTGTCGGGAGGCGCGAGACGCGCGAGGTCGCGCGACAGCGCGGCGGCGTCGTCGATGCCGCGCGCGGCGAGCAGGCGCGCCATCACGGCGGGCACACCGGCCGACAGCAGCCGCTCGAGCGCCGCCTGCGGGACTTCGCGTACGGTGATCATGCGTGCTCGCGCAGCCACGTCGCGAGGCCCAGGCGCCGCCAGGCCTTCCAGCGGTCGGCGGGCGACGCGCCAGCTCGGTCGTGCTGCGCTCGCCGGTCAGCACCAGCCGCAAGTCACGGGCGGCGACTCGCGGCGCGGCCGCCAGGCAGCGCCTCGAACCAGCGTTCGAAGCGTTGCCCCAGCGCTCGTCGTGCAGGTCGCCGTCGCTCACCGCCTGCCGCCAGAAGTCGGGCGCCAGCAGCACGGCACCGCCGTCGTCGAGGTGCGCTCACCGCAGCGCCCCAGTCGGCTGCAAATCCGCCGGAGCGGTCGCCGAATTCCGACGAGCCGCGCTTCGACACCGGCGCGCTGCGCGAGTCCGGCGATCGCGGGATCGGTGGTGACGACGCGCGCGAAAGGGCGCGCGCCGGCGCCGCCGGCGCATCCCTCGAGCCACAGCCCGTTGATCGGCAGCCTGCCCTCGGCTTCGCGTGTCGCGTTGATCGGGTGCTCGAACCAGGCCATCTGGACCAGGTTGGCGAGCTGGCGCCAGCGTCGCGCCGCGGCCCCGCTCGGCAGGTAGGCATCGACGTTGCGGCCGGCAGCCATGCGAGCGCTGCGAGCGAGCAGTTGCGCCACGCCCGCAAGATCGGAGGCGCCGCCGCCCGCGTCGATCGACTCGAGCCGCCAGGCGTCGGGCTCGACGACGCGCAGCCGCAGGCCCTCGTCGGCGAGCATCGCGTTGGCGTGGGCGGCGAGCGTCCCGGCCTCGTCGCTCGCGAGGTCGAGGCCGTGCAGCGGCGCCAGCACGAGGTGGTCCATGGCCAGCTGCAGGTGAACCGGCCGGACCAGGACATCGGGGTCGGGTCCGCGCGAGGCGGGAAGCGCGCAGGCCGCCACGGTGCCGTCGAGCGCGAAGCGCTCGCGCAGCCAGGCCTCGTCGGGCAGCGCGTCGGGCACCAGCGCCGACTGCCGGGCGCGCGCGGCGACGCGTGCGCGGCGAATCGTTCGGGCGAGGGCGCCGTCGGCGATCGGAGCCGGTATGGGCGCGCCGGTTTCGGGCCCGCTGCCGCGCGCCGCCGAGTGCGGACGGGCGAGCGCGCCGGCGCACAGGATGGTGGTGGTCACCGCTGGATTCTATGGCAAACTGCCGGCGTCCCAGATGCCATTCCCCTACGAACTCTTCATCGGCCTTCGCTACACGCGAGCCAGCAGGCGCGCGGGTCGGCGCAACGGCTTCATCTCGTTCATCTCGGCGCTTTCGGTCGCGGGCATCGCGCTCGGGGTGGCGGCGCTGATCACCGTGCTGTCGGTGATGAACGGCTTCCAGAAGGAAGTGCGCGACCGCATGCTCTCGGTGCTGGCGCACATCGAGGTGCTGGCGGGCCGCACGCCGATGACCGACTGGCCCTCGGTGCTGGCGCAGGCGCGGCTCAACCCGGCGGTCGTGGGCGGCGCGCCCTACGTGGCCGGCCAGGCGATGCTGTCCCACGAGGGCAGCGTGCGCGGCGTGCTCGTGCGGGGCATCGATCCGGCGCTCGAACCGCAGGTCGCCGATTTCGCGCGGCAGATGCAGCGCGGCAAGCTCTCCGACCTCCGTCCGGGCGAGTTCGGCGTCGCGATCGGCAGCGAGCTGGCCGACCAGCTGCTGCTCGACGTCGGATCGAAGCTGACGCTGATCGCGCCGCAGGGCACCGCGACGCCGGCGGGCCTGGTGCCGCGGCTGCGCCAGCTCACCGTCGTGGCGGTGTTCCGGGCCGGGCACTACGAATACGATTCGAGCCTGCTGCTGATGAACATCGAGGACGCCGCGAAGCTGTTCCGGGTCGAGGGCGTGAGCGGCGTGAGGCTCAGGACGCGCGACATGCTCGCCGCGCCCCGGGTCGCCAACGAGCTCGCCCACACGATGAGCGGCGACCTGCTGATTCGCGACTGGTCGGCCGAGAACCGCAACTGGTTCGCGGCGGTGCAGATCGAGAAGCGGATGATGTTCATCATCCTGACGCTGATCATGGCAGTGGCGGCGTTCAACCTGGTGTCGATGCTGGTCATGACGGTGACCGACAAGCAATCCGACATCGCCATCCTGCGCACGCTGGGCGCGACGCCCGCGAGCATCATGCGCATCTTCGTCGTCCAGGGTGCGTCGGTCGGCCTGCTCGGCACGCTGATGGGCGTCGTGCTGGGCGTGCTGCTGGCGCTCAACATCGGCCCCGTGACCGCGTGGGTCGAATCGGTGTTCGGGTTCCAGGTGCTGCCCAAGGGCATCTACTTCATCAACTACCTCCCCAGCGACCTGCGCCTGCCCGACGTGGTGGCGATCGGCGGCACGGCCTGCGTGCTCGCACTGGCGTCGACGCTGTACCCGAGTTGGCGCGCTTCGCGCGTGCGGCCGGCCGAAGCGCTGCGATACGAATGAGCGGCGAGCGACAGGCCACGGCGATGAACGCATCGCCGGCAGCGGCCGGCAGGACGGCCGCCGCGGTCCTGAGCAGCCGCGGCCTGCGCAAGGTCTACGGTGCCGGGGCGCTGGCGGTGCCGGTGCTGCACGGCGTCGACATCGAGATCGGCGTCGGCGAGCGCGTCGCGATCATGGGCGCATCGGGGTCGGGCAAGAGCACGCTGCTGCACCTGCTCGGCGGCCTCGACGAGGTCACCGGCGGCGAGGTGCTCTGGCAGTCGCAGCCGATCGCGGGCCTGTCGCAGGCCGAGTTGGGCGCCCGGCGCAATCGCCTGCTCGGCTTCGTGTACCAGTTTCACCACCTGCTGCCCGAGTTCAGCGCGCTGGACAACGTCGCGATGCCCTTGCGAATCCGCCGGATGCGCGCCGACGACGCCCGGCGACGCGCAGCGAAGACGCTGGAGCGGGTGGGGCTCGCCGCGCGCCTCGAGCACCCGCCCGGCCAGCTGTCGGGCGGCGAGCGCCAGCGCGTCGCGCTCGCGCGCGCGCTGGTCACCGAGCCGAGATGCGTGCTTGCCGACGAGCCCACCGGCAACCTCGACAGCGCGACCGCGGCGCACGTCTACGAACTGATGGAGACCCTGTCGCGCGAGCTCGGCGTGGCCTTCGTCATCGTCACCCACGATCGCGAACTCGCGTCGCGCGCCGACCGGGTCCTTCAGTTGCGCGACGGACGCATTCTGGCGGACGATCGGGACCGGTGAACCTCTTTCCAGAACCCTTCGTGCGGAGTCGAAGATGAAGAAAACGCTGCATCGCCCGATCGGCGCCCTGTTCGCCGCCATCGCCGCGCTGTCCGTGGCCACGAGCGCGGCCGCGCAGGGAGCCGACCCCGGCTGGCCGAGCCGGCCGATCAAGGTCGTCATCCCTACGGCAGCGGATCGTCCCCCGACGTGTTCGCGCGAATCGTCGGCGAGCGGCTGCAGCAGAGGCTCGGCCAGCCGGTGCTGGTCGAGAACCGGGTGGGCGCGGGCGGCAACGTCGGCACCGGCGCGGTCGCCAAGGCGCCCGGCGACGGCTACACGTTCGTGGTCAGCACGAACGGCCCACTGGTCTACAACACGGTGCTCTACAGGAAGCTTCCGTACGACCCGTTCACCGACCTGCGGCCGGTGGTGCTCGGCGGCGGCCAGGCGAACGTCTGCGCGGTGCGCGCCGACTCGGGCATCACTTCGCTCAAGGGGCTGGTCGACGCGATGAAGGCCAACCCCGGCAAGTTCAACTATTCGTCGATCGGCGTCGGCAGCCTGTCTCACCTGGGTGTCGAGTTGCTGAAGGCGAAGACCGGTACCTTCGCGGTCCACATCCCGTATCCGTCCTCGCCGCAGGCGATCCTGTCCATCCTTCAGGGCGACGTGCAGTTCTCGTGCGTCCCGGCCGTCGCGGTGATGCCGCAGGTCAAGGCCGGCAAGCTGCGCGCGCTGGCGGTGTCCACCGGCAAGCGCAGCGCGCTGATGCCCGACATCCCGACGATGAAGGAAGCGGGACTGCCGGAGATCGAGAGCACGGCGTGGATGGCGTTCATGGCGCCGGCGTCGACGCCGACGCCGATCGTCGAGCGGATGAACCGCGAGATCAACGCGGTGCTGGCGATGCCGGAAGTCCGCGAGCGGATGCACTCGCAGTACATGGAGCCCATCGGGGGATCGATCGAGGACCTGCGCAAGTTCATGCTGAAGGAGCGCGAGGTGATGACCCCGATCATCCGCCGCAGCGGCGCGACGATCGACTGAGGTCCCGCGGGCCGCTGCGCGCGGCCGCCCGGGGCGCGGCGCCGATGCTGATCGACACGCACTGCCACCTCGACGCCGCCGAGTACGACGCCGATCGCGACGCGGTGCGCGAGCGCGCGTTCGCGTCCGGCGTGGCGGCGATCGTCGTTCCGGCCGTCGACGTCGCCAGCTTCGACGCGGTGCGCGCGCTGGCCGCCGCGGATGCTCGCATCGGCTATGCGCTGGGCATCCATCCGCTCTACGTCGACCGCGCCGGCGAGGACGACCTCGCGCGGCTGCGCCACGCGCTCGAGGCGACGATCGACGATCCGGCGCTGCTCGCGGTGGGCGAGATCGGGCTCGACTTCTTCGAACCGGGGCTCGATCGGGCGCGCCAGGAGCGATACTTCCGCGCGCAGCTCGAACTCGCCCGCGAGTTCGGGCTTCCGGTGCTGATGCACGTGCGGCGCTCGCAAGACGTGGTCCTCAAGCACCTGCGCAGCGTGCGGCCGCCCGGAGGCATCGCGCACGCGTTCAACGGCAGCGTGCAGCAGGCGGCGCAGTACCTCCAGCTCGGCATCGCGCTCGGGTTCGGCGGCGCGATGACCTTCGATCGCGCGCTGCAGATCCGCAGGCTGGTGCGCGAGCTGCCCGGCGAGGCCCACGTGCTCGAGACCGACGCGCCCGACATCCCTCCGGCGTGGATCGCGCGTCGCCGCAACGAGCCGGCGCAACTCGTGCGAATCGCGCAGGTGTTCGCGGAGTTGCGCGGCGAGCCGGTCGAGCTCGCCGCGAAGCGAACCGCGAGCAATGCGCTGCGCGTGATGCCGCGGATGGCGGCCGCTGTCGTTCGCGACGCCGGTCCTCGGCCGACGGGCTAGTTCCCCCGGTCGATGGCGGCGCCACCCGGCGCTGCCTAGCATCGGGCGATGCGATCGCTCGTTGCACTCTGCAGCGCCGTTCCGTTGCCGGCACCGATCGTCGCCGCGGCGCTGCTCGTGCATCGGCTGCCCGCGCTGCCCGGCGGGCACGTCGCCGCAGCGTTGCTGCTGGGCGGGCTCGCGGTCCTCGTGCTCGCGACGCGTGCCGACCGCCATCCGTGGCGCCTGGTCGCGGTCGGCATCGCGGCGGCCGGCTGGGTACTCGGCGCAGCCGAGCGCGGGATGGCCGATCGGTTGCGGCCCGAGCAGGAGGGGCGCGATTTCGTCGTCGTCGGGCGAGTCGCATCGATGCCGATCGCTGCCGACCGTGGCACCCGCTTCGCGTTCGACATCGAGCGGTGCGTGCCTGCCGTGGCGGACTGCCCGCACGCGCGCCGCGTGCGGCTGAGCTGGCAGGGGTTCGCCGCCCCGGGTGCGGACCGCGACGCGGACGATGCCGGGCAATCGTCGACGCCGCTGCCCGGCGAACGCTGGCACCTCGACGTCCGGCTCAAGCGTCCCCACGCGCTGCACAATCCCGGTGCCTTCGATGCCGAGCTGCGCGCGCTCGAGGAAGGCATCGCCGCGACCGGCTATGTGCGCGCCTCGCGCCGTGGTTCCTTCCGCAACGAGCGGCTCGACGCCGGCTTCACGGCCGGCACAGCCTTCGAGTTGGCGCGCACACGCTTGCGCGACGCGATGCGCGAAGCGCTCGCCGATGCACGCGAGGATGCGGCCGGCGTGCTGGTCGCGCTGGTCGTCGGCGACCAGGCCGCGATTCCATCGCGCTGGTGGGAGATCTTCAACAAGACCGGCATCGGGCACCTGATGAGCATCTCCGGGCTGCACATCACGATGCTGGCCGGACTGTCGGTGGTGCTCGCGCGGCGTGTGCTGCGTTCGCGCCTGGTCGCGCGCAGCGGCCTGCTGCTGCGCTGGCCGGCCGGTCGCATCGCGTGGCTGGTCGGCGTCGCCACGGCGTTCCTCTACGCGGGACTTGCAGGCTGGGGCATTCCGGCCCAGCGTACCTGCTGGATGCTGCTGGTCGCAGGCGTCTCGCTGGCCAGCGGTCGATCGCGCTCGATGCTGCACGTTCTCGCGCTCGCGGCAGGCGTCGTGACCGTGCTCGACCCCTGGGCGCCGCTGGCGGCCGGTTTCTGGCTGTCGTTTGCGGCCGTCGCCGCGATCACGCTGCACGGTTCGGCGCGACGGCTGCGCGAGGCTGCGCCGCCATCGACGCGTGGCACGCCGACTCGAACGGCGGTCCGGCTGCAGCGCGCCCGCGAACTGTTCGCCGAAGCGGCGCGCACCCAGTGGGCAGCGACCCTCGCCCTGGTGCCGCTGGGCGCGCTGTTCTTCTCGTCGGTATCGCTGGTCGGGCCGCTTGCCAACGCGTTGGCGATTCCGCTCGTCTCGGCGCTGATCACGCCGCTGGCGATGCTTGCCAGCGCGTGCCTGCCCTGGGCGCCGACGATCGGTACGGCCCTGCTGTCCCTGGCCGCGCTCGTCACCGGGGCGATGCTCGACCTGCTCGAACCGATGGCCGCAGCGCCGTTGTCGACCGTGGTGCTCGCACGACCCGACGGGGTCGCGCTCACGCTTGCGGCGGCCGCGATTGCGCTGGTGTTGTGGCCGGTTCCGGTGCCGGCCCGGCGCGCGGCCTTCGCCGGCTTGTTGCCACTGGTGGCGCCGGCTGCCGACCTGCCCGCGCCCGGGGCGCTGCGCGTCACCGCGTTCGATGTCGGGCAGGGGATGGCGGTGCTGGTCGAGACGCCCGAGCGGCGCCTCCTCTACGACGCCGGTCCGCTGTACGGCGGCGATTCCGAGGCCGGCGCGCGGGTGATCCTGCCGTGGCTGCGTGCCCGCGGCATCGATCACCTGGATGCCGTGGTGGTTTCGCATCTCGATTCGGATCACTCGGGCGGCCTGCCGAGCCTGCTGCGCAACCTGCGCATCGACTGGATCGCCGGATCGCTACCCGTCGAGCACCCGGCGCGCGACGCCGGCCGCCCGTTCCACGACTGTCGTCGCGGACACGCCTGGCGCTGGGGCGAGGTGGCCTTCGAAGTGCTGCATCCTGGTGCGCAGCCGGCGCGCGGCGCCAGGTCCCCGACCAACGCGTCGAGTTGCGTGCTGCGCATCGTCGCGCGCGCGGCGCGCGTGCTTCTGACCGGCGACATCGAGGCTGCGCAGGAGCGGGCCCTGGTGGCGGCGTACGGGTCTCACGGTCTGCGTTCCGAGCTGATGCTCGCGCCGCACCACGGCAGCGGCACCTCGTCGAGCGCGGAATTCCTCGAGGCGGTCGCGCCCACCCACGCGATCGCGCAGCTGGGCTTTCGCAACCGCTACGGGCACCCGGCGCAGCGGGTGGAGGCCCGCTACCGCGCAGCGGGTATCGCGCTGCTTCGAAGCGACCGCGACGGCGCCATCGTGCTCACGTACGCGCCGGGGCGCGAGCCGCGGCTCGAGCGCTCGCGCATCGACGACCGGCGCTACTGGCGGGTGCGCCTGACCGACGACCCCGCTATTGGGCCGTCCAGCCCCCGTCCATCGCCCACGCCGCGCCGCGCACCTGCGAGGCCGCGGGCGAGCACAGGAACGCCGTCAGCTCGCCGAGTTGCTCGGGCGTGACGAACTCCTGCGACGGCTGCTTCTCGGATACCAGCGCGATCTTCGCCTGTTCGACGGTCTGCCCCGACTGCGCCGCGCGCGCGTCGATCTGCTTCTGCACCAGTGGCGTGAGCACCCATCCCGGGCAGATCGCGTTGCAGGTGATGCCGGTGCGCGCGTTCTCGAGCGCGACGACTTTCGTGAGCCCGACGATGCCGTGCTTGGCGGCGACGTAGGCCGACTTCTCGACCGAAGCGACCAGGCCGTGGGTCGACGCGATGTTGACGATGCGGCCCCAGTTTCGTTTCTGCATGGCCGGCAACGCGCAACGCGTCGCGTGGAAGGCGGCCGACAGGTTGATGGCGATCACCGCGTCCCAGCGCTCGGTGGGGAAACGCTCGACCGGCGCGACGTGCTGGATGCCGGCGTTGTTGACCAGGATGTCGACCGATGTCCCGCGCGCAGCGATCCGCGTGAACATCGCCTCGATCTCTGCGGGTTTCGACAGGTCCGCGCCCTCGTAGGTCACTTCGACGCCGAACGACGACGCCAGCTCGGCGCGCAGCCGCTCGATCTCGGTCGCGTCGCCGAAGCCGTTGAGCACCAGGTTCGCCCGCTGCCGAGCCAGCGCTCGCGCGATGCCGAGCCCGATGCCGCTGGTGGAACCGGTGACGAGCGCGAGCTTGCCTTCGAGCATGATCCCTCCCTGTACAATTCCCGGGCCATTGTAGCGGCTCCCAACGTAGCGGCTCCCTCCGATGCTCGAACCATTGCTGCGCCACGTCACCTGCGCCAACCCCAAGGGCCCGCACCGGCTCGCCTACTGGGAGTGGCTGCCGCCGGCCGCCGGGGCGAACCCTGCGGGGGTGTCCACGGTCATCTGCGCGCACGGCCTGACGCGCAACGGGCGCGACTTCGACGCGCTCGCGGCGAAGCTGTCGCAACGATGGCGCGTCGTCTGCCCCGACATGATCGGGCGCGGGCGATCCGATCGCGTGGCCGACCCGCATCTCTACGTGCCGCCGCAATACGTCGCCGACTGCGTGACCCTCGTGGCGCGCCTCGACGTCGAGCGGGTGGCGTGGGTCGGCACCTCGATGGGCGGGATCATCGGCATGCTGCTCGCGGCGATGCCGGGCACGCCGATTTCGGCGCTGGTGCTCAACGACGTCGGGCCCGTGGTCGACGCGGCCGGCCTGGCGCGCATCGGCGGCTACGTCGGACAGGATCCGCTGTTCGCCACCGAGGCCGAAGGGGTAGCGGCGTTGCGTGAGCTGATGCGCGATTTCGGGCCGCACACCGACGACCAGTTCCGGCTGCTCACGCGCAACTACCTGGTCCGCCGCGAGGGCGGCTGGACGTTCGCCTACGATCCCGCCATCGCGGTGCCGTTTCGCGAGCAGGGCGCCGCGCGGGCGCCCGACCTCTGGCCGGTCTACGACGCGATCCGCTGCCCGACGCTGGTGACGCGCGGTGCGCAGTCCGACATCCTGTCCGCCGCCACGGCGAAGTCGATGTCGCAGCGCGGCCCCAGAGCGCGCTGCGTCGAATTCGACGGCGTCGGCCACGCGCCGACGTTCATCGCTGCCGAGCAGATCGCGGCGGTCGAATCATTTCTGTCCGGGGAGTTTCGATGACCATCGAGCGACTGCACGTCGGCCCGCGCATGTGCGAGGCCACCATCCACAACGGCGTGGTCTACCTGGCCGGCCAGGTGGCCGAGGACGCTTCCGCCGACGTCGCGGGGCAGACGCGCCAGGTGCTCGCATCGATCGACCGGCTGCTCGCCGAAGCGGGCAGCGACCGCACCCTCATCCTGCAGGTGCAGATCTTTCTCGCCGACATTGGCGACTTCGCCGCCATGAACGCGGTCTGGGACGCGTGGGTGCCCGCGGGCCGCACGCCGGCACGTGCGACCGTCGAGGCGCGCCTGGCCGCGCCCGGGTACCGCGTCGAGATCAAGGTCATCGCGGCGCAGGCCTGACCCCGCGGACCCGACTTGCGCGGCGCGAGCGCCGGGCCGGGTCAGCGCCAGCCGACGCGGTCGATGATCTTCGACGCGGTGATCTGCGCGCGACCGATCGAAGCGATCGGCAGCGCGTCGGCCTTGAACTTCCCGAGCGATTCGAGTTCGGGGTTGTGGATCTTCACGCCAGCGACCACCGGCCACTCGTTGTTGCCGTCGGCCAGGTAGGCCTGCGCGGAATCGCTGGCGAGGTACTCGAGGAAGCGGATCGCGTTCCCGCGGTTCGGCGCGTTCTTCGCCACGCCCGCTCCCGATACGTTGACGTGCGTGCCGAAGCCCTTCTGGTCGGGCCAGACGACGCCGATTCGCGCGACCACTTCCTTGTCGGCGGGCTTCTCCGAGCGCATCAGTCGCACCAGGTAATAGGTATTGGTCAGCGCGACGCCGCATTCGCCGCTGGCCACGGCGCGGATCTGGTCGGTATCGCCGCCGCGAGGCTTGCGTGCGAAGTTGGCCACGACGCCGCTTGCCCACTGTTCGGCCTTCTGCTCGCCGAGGCGCTCGGACATCGCACCGATCAGCGACAGCATGTAGGGGTGCGCGCCCGAGCGCGTGCACACCTTGCCCTTGAGTTCCGGGCGCGCCAGGTCGGCGTAGTCCTGCACGAGCGCAGGGTCGACGCGCGCCTTGCTGTAGACGATCACGCGGGCGCGCGTGGACACGCCGAACCACTCGCTGCCGTGGCCGTCGTCCTTCGCACGCAACGAGGCCGGAATCCTCGCCTGCAGCGTTGCCGACTTGACGGGCTGGAACATGCCTTCGACCTGTGCCTTCCACAGGCGCGCGGCGTCGACCAGCAGCACCACGTCGGCCGGGCTCCTGGCGCCCTCGCTGCGCAGGCGCTCGAGCAGCGCCTCGTCGCCGGCCTCGATGCGGTTGATGCGGATGCCGGTCTGCCGGGTGAAGTCGGCGTAAAGGGCCTCGTCCGTCTGGTAGTGGCGCGCCGAGTAGAGGTTCAGCACCTTTTCCTCGGCGAGGGCCGGCGCGGCGGCGGCGCCGGCCAGCAGGACGGCGCTCAGGAGGCCGTGAAACGTGGGTCGCGTCATCGAAGGGGCGTTCCAGGTCGGTTGGGATGGGGTGTGGCGAGTCTAATAAAAACGAGAACCAATCGCAATAGTGTTGACTCGCGCATGCGAATGGTTATTATTCGCATGTGGGGCTCGTCGGAGCGCCCGAAAGCCGGAAGGGGGAACGATGAAGGCTCTGGTCGTGGGCGCCGATCGCCTGGGCAACATTCCGCAGCTGCTGACCGAGTACGGCATCTCGGTGATGCGGCACGTTTCGGGCCGGGACCCCTCGTCGCAGCGGGCCGATCGAGCCGTGCCGTCGGGCGTCGACCTGTTGATCCTGTTCACCGATTTCCTCGGCCACAACGTGATGCGCAGTTACCGCGATGCCGCCCGTCGGCAGGGCCTGCGCGTGCTCGCCTGCCGGCGTTCGACCTGCAGCCTTCAGGGCGCGCTCGAGACCTGCGCCTGGTGCCCCCGCCGGCCAGGGTGCGTTCGTCAGTAGGGCGAGCGCCAGGACGAGGTCACGTCGACTGCGCCGGGTACCGCCACCGGCGCCGCGACGCTCCCGGACGTGCCAACGCCGCCCCATGCTGCATCGATGGCGGGCGCTGCGGTCTCTTGCTGCAACGGGGTACCGTGCAGGCCGGCGTAGGTATAGGCCGGCGCCTCCGAGCCGGGGATGCGTCGCGCGCCGTTGAAGCGGGACATCCAGTAGCGGTTGTCGATGTGCTCGACACGGACCTGTCCGCCGCGCGAGGGCGCATGCACGAACCGGTTCCCGCCGATGTAGATGCCGACGTGCGAGAAGGCGCGCCGCAGCGTGTTGAAGAACACCAGGTCGCCGGGACGCAACTGGTCGAGCGACACCGATTCGCCTTTGCGGCTGATTTCCTCCGACCGGCGCGGCAGCACCAATCCCAGCGCACCCTGGTAGACGTGCCGAACGAGGCCGCTGCAGTCGAGCCCGGTGTCGGGAGAGTTCCCGCCGAACCGGTACTGCACGCCCAGCAGCGCCAGCGAACGGATGACAAGCTCGGCGCCGGTCCGCGTGCCTTCACGTGTCGGTTCGGGGTCGCGGTGTCGACAGCGCGTGCCGGCGACGCGGCGCCCAGCGAGAGGCATGCCGGCACTGCGAGCAGGGCCAGCGTCCTCAGCGCGGCCGTCCGGACGCGCTGCTGCGACGCCCGCTGCAGGTCGCCCGGTCGAGGGGTGCGCGAGGCGCTGAAGGCTGTCCGCGTCGGCATCGCGGCAGCCTAGGAGAATTCACCCGGGGTGTCAAAACCCGGCCGTAAGGCGAATGTCAGGGGTGGTCGTAGAATGGGCGCGGGGCGGGCAATGCAGGCGTGAAGGAGAGCGGGGCATGGGTGCAGGCGACGCAACGATGGCCACATCGCTGAAGGAGTTCCATGCGCGGTCGATCGCCGATCGTGAGGGCTTCTGGGCCGAGCAGGCAGCGCTGATCGACTGGCACGAGCCGTTCGGCCGCGTGCTCGACTACTCGAACCCGCCGTTCACGCGCTGGTTCGTCGGCGGCCGCACCAACCTGTGCCACAACGCGATCGACCGCCACCTGGCGAGCCGCCGCGATTCGCCGGCCCTGATCCACGTGTCGACCGAGACCGACAGCGAGCGCGTCTACACCTTCGGCGAGCTTCATCGCGAGGTGGTGCGCATGGCGGCGATCATGCGCGCGCTGGGCGTGAAACGGGGCGACCGGGTGCTGATCTACATGCCGATGATTCCCGAGGCCGCGTTCGCGATGCTGGCGTGCGCGCGGATCGGCGCGATTCATTCGGTGGTGTTCGGCGGCTTCGCGTCGCACAGCCTCGCCAGCCGCATCGACGATGCGAGCCCGCTGCTGGTGGTCAGTGCCGACGCGGGCTCGCGTGCCGGCAAGGTCGTCCCGTACAAGCCGCTGCTCGACGCGGCGATCGGGATGGCCCGCAACAAGCCCGCCGGCGTCGTGATGGTCGACCGGGGCCTCGCGCCGTTCGAGCGCGTCGCGGGACGCGACCACGACTACGCCGCGCTGCGCGAGCGGCACCTGGACGACGACGTGCCGATCGAGTGGCTCGAGTCCAACGAGGTCAGCTACACGCTGTACACCTCGGGCACGACCGGCGTCCCGAAGGGGGTGCAGCGCGACGTCGGCGGCCATGCCGTCGCGCTGGCTGCGTCGATGAAGTACATCTTCTGCGCCAACGCGGGCGAGACCTACTTCTCGACCAGCGACATCGGCTGGGTGGTCGGGCATTCGTACATCGTCTACGGGCCGCTGATCGCCGGCATGGCGACGATCATGTACGAGGGCACGCCGCTGCGTCCCGACGCGGGGATCCTCTGGAAGCTCGTCGAAAAGTACCGCGTGACGGTGATGTTCTCCGCGCCCACCGCGATCCGCGTACTCAAGAAGCAGGATCCCTCGTGGCTGACCCGCTACGACCTGTCGTCGCTGCGCGCGCTGTTCCTGGCGGGCGAGCCCCTCGACGAACCGACCGCGCGCTGGATCGGCGAGGCGCTGGGCAAGCCGATCATCGACAACTACTGGCAGACCGAGACCGGCTGGCCGATCCTCACCGTCGCGCACGGCGTCGAGAAGACACCTACGCGGCTGGGCTCGCCCGGCATGCCGATGTACGGCTACGACCTGCGCCTGCTGCACGAGCAGACGGGCGAGGAGGTCGGCGTCGACCAGAAGGGCGTCGTGGCGATCGTTCCACCGCTGCCGCCGGGTTGCATGCAGACCGTGTGGGGCGACGACGAGCGATTCGTCAAGACGTACTTCACGACGATCCCCGGACGGCTGGTGTACTCGACCTTCGACTGGGGGATCCGCGACACCGACGGCTATTACTTCATCCTCGGGCGCACCGACGACGTGATCAACGTCGCCGGGCATCGGCTGGGCACCCGCGAGATCGAGGAGAGCCTGTCGAGCCATCCGGCGGTGGCAGAGTGCGCGGTGGTGGGCGTCGCCGACTCGCTGAAGGGGCAGGTCGCGATGGCGTTCGTGGTGCTCAAGGATCCATCGCGAGTCGTCGCGCCCGACGCGAGGATGGCGCTCGAGGGCGAGCTGATGGCCACCGTCGACAAGCAGCTCGGCGCAGTGGCGCGGCCCTCGCGCGTGCACTTCGTGACGCTGCTGCCGAAGACCCGTTCGGGCAAGGTGCTGCGGCGCTCGATCCAGGCAATCTGCGAGGCGCGCGATCCGGGCGACCTCACCACGATCGAGGATCCGGGAGCGCTCGACCAGCTGCGCCAGGCGCTCGGTTCGCGCACCTGAGCGGTGTCTCCCGAACTCGCGGTCGGGATCAAGCGCAGCCTCGAGCTGCTGCTGCTCCCGCCTGCCGGGCCCCTCTGGCTCGTGCTGCTGGGGCTCTGGGTCGGGCGCACCCGTGCGGCCACGGGCCGCGCAGTCGCCGTGCTCGGGGTCGTGCTGGCGCTGGCGTTTTCGACGCAGGGCGTCGGCCGGCGACTGGCCGCACCGCTCGAGCGCGAGGCCGGGCCCGCACTCGACGAGGCGGCGCTGCGCGCGCTGATGGCGCGCGGCGACGCTCCGCAGGCGATCGTGATCCTCGGCGGGGGGCTGCGCT
>JAXMFB010000007.1:0-238775 GCA_046347945.1 Burkholderiaceae bacterium | reverse complement strand
GGAGCTTCTCGCGCACGTCGGGGCGCGCCCAGGCCTTGGCGATCGCGTCGCGCGTCCGGTCGACGATCTCCTTCGGCGTGCCGGCCGGCGCCACCAGCCCGAACCACGAGCTCGCCTCGTAGCCCGGCACGCCCGCCTCCGCGACGGTTGGCACGTCGGGCAGCGCCGCCGCGCGCTTCGCGCTGGTCACCGCCAGCGCGCGCAGCTTGCCGGCCTTGATCTGCGGCATCGCCGACGGCAGGTTGTCGAACATCACCTGAGTCTGGTTCGCGAGCAGGTCGGCGATCGCCGGCGCGCTGCCGCGGTACGGGATGTGCGTCATGAACGTGCCGGTCATCGTCTTGAACAGTTCGGCCGACAGGTGGATCGACGTGCCGTTGCCCGAGGACGCGTAGTTCAGCCTGCCCGGGTTGGCCTTGAGCAGCGCGATCAGCTCCTTCACCGAGTTCGCCTTGACCGACGGATGCACGACGATGACGTTGGGCACCAGCGCGAGCAGCGTCACCGGCGTGAAATCCTTGACCGGGTCGTAGCTCAACCTGCTGTACAGCGACTTGTTGATGCCGTGCGTGCCGACCGTGCAGACCAGCATCGTGTAGCCGTCGGGCGCCGAGCGCGCGACCGCCTCCGCGCCGATGTTGCCGCCGGCGCCGCCGCGGTTCTCGACGACGGTCGTCGCGTTCAGCGCCTTGGCGACTTCGTCCGCGGCGATCCGGCCGATGATGTCGGTCGTGCCACCGGGCGGAAACGGCACGACGAAGCGGATCGGCTTGTTCGGCCAGCCCTGCTGGGCGAGCGCGCCCGAGGCAACCGGAAGCATCGCCGCGCCGGTGGCGGCGGCGGCGCCGAAGGTGAAGCGGCGGCGGGTGATCGGATCTGACATCGCGGTGGCTCCTTCTGCGGGGTGGGTGCGGTCGTTCAGCGGCGAGTATCGATGCGATTCTCCTCGACCGCGTGGCAGGCGGCCAGGCCGCCGTCGTCGGTCGCCTTCAGTGCGGGCCGTTCGCGCCGGCATCGCTCGCGTACCCAGGGGCAGCGCGGGTGAAACGCGCAGCCGCCGGGCGGGTCGAGCGGATTGGGCACCTCGCCGGCCACCGGCGTGCGCGCGCGCCCGGTCATCGCGATGTCCGGGATCGCGTCGAGCAGCATGCGCGTGTACGGATGCCGCGGCGCCGCGAACAGCGTGCGCTTCGGCGCCAGCTCGACGATGCGCCCGAGGTACATCACGCCGACGCGGTCGCTCACGTGATGCACGACCGCGAGGTTGTGCGAGATGAACAGGTAGGTGAGCCCGTCCTGGCGCTGCAGCTCGCGCATCAGGTTCAGCACCTGCGCCTGCACCGACACGTCGAGCGCCGAGGTCGGCTCGTCGCAGACCAGGAACTCGGGTTTCGACGCGAGCGCGCGCGCGATCGAGATGCGCTGGCGCTGCCCGCCGGAGAACTGGTGCGGGAACTTCGCCGCGTCGCGCTCGGCCAGCCCGACGTGGCGCAGCAGTTCGCCGACCCGCGCGCGGATCGCGTCTTCGCTCTCGACGAGCCGATGCACGCGGATCGGCTCCGCGACGATCTCCGCGACCTTCCAGCGCGGGTTCAGGCTGGCGTAGGGATCCTGGAAGATCATCTGCATCCGCCTTCGTCGTGCGGCGTTGCGCGGGCCACGAAGCTGCGACAGGTCGTGCCCGTCGAAGCGCACGGTGCCGCGCGTGGGCGCGTAGAGCCCCACCAGCATTCGCGCCACGGTCGACTTGCCGCACCCCGATTCGCCGACCAGCCCCAGCGTCTCGCCGCGGCCGATCGCGAAGCTCACGTCGTCGACCGCGTGCAGCAGCAGTCGCGGCTTGCGCTCGAGCACGCGCTCGAGCCACGGCGCCGAGACGTCGAACGTCCTCGCGATGCCGTCGACTTCGACCAGGGGCGCGGTGCCGGCCGCGTTCACGTCGGTTGCTCCGCCGCTGCACGCCGGGCATCGACTTGCCACCGGCGGAAGCGGCGCGGAGGGCGGCGCACCGCCTGCGCCGGGCGCGCTGGTGTTTGCCCCCGCTTCGCGGGGGTGCCTGCGATCGCTCGGAACGTAGCCTGCGTGGCGAACTCGCTACGCTCGCTGCGCGAGTCCGGCTCAAAACAATCGCCGCGAGTCAGATGTACGAAGAAGCCGCGCGCGCAGGCCGCGCTCCTGCGCTTCTCGGCTGCGCACGAGGCGCGCCCGGCGCAGGCGGTGCGCACCGCCGCCCGCGCCTTGCGGGAACCGTTGTGGTGACGGCAGGGTGCGAGCTTCGCTTCGAACACCACCGACGTTTCCAGAGCGGCAGCCAGCAGGCCGAGCGCGCGGCGTGGCAATCGGGGCGATGTCGGCGGCGCCGAGCAGCGTGTCTCGGGGTCGGCGCGCTAGCGCGCTTCGTACTTCTGACTCTGCGGCGATTGTTCGAGCGGAGCTCGCGAAGCGAGCGCAGCGAGTTTCACCGCCGCCTGCAACACTCCCCTTGCGACACGGGAGGCGTCCATATAAGCAGCGCAGGGCAGTCGGTGCGAAGCACCGACCGCCGTCGTCATCGCCCCGATTGCCACGCCGCACTCGGCCCGCGCGCCGGCCCGCTGCCGCCCGCCGCGACGCGCCGAGGTTGGCACGAAGCACGACGGGCGTCACGTCAGCACGCCTGCGCCGGCGCCGCTGCGGCATCGTGCAGCCAGCACGCCGCGAGCGAGGCGCCCGCTTCGCGCAACTCGGGGCGACGCTCGCGGCACACCGGCATCGCCTGCGGGCAGCGCGGGTGGAACGCGCAGCCGCGCGGGATCGCGTCCAGGCGCGGCATCGCGCCGTCGATCTGCGCGAGCCGCTCGCGCTCGTCCGCGATCGACGGAATCGAGCCCATCAACCCGACCGTGTACGGATGCTGCGGACGGTGGATCACGTCGGCGACCGGCCCGATCTCGGCGAGGCGGCCCGCGTACATCACTGCCACCCGGTCGGCCACCTCGGCGATCACGCCCATGTCGTGCGTCACCAGCATCACGGCAGTGCCGTGCTCGCGGCACAGCCGGTCGAGCAGCGCGATGATCTGCGCCTGGATCGACACGTCGAGCGCAGTGGTCGGCTCGTCGGCGACGACGAGCTTCGGATTCGCGGCCAGTGCCAGCGCGATCACCACCCGCTGGCGCATCCCGCCCGAGAACTGGTGCGGATAGTGATCGATGCGCGCCTCGGCCGCCGGGATGCCGGTCGCCTGCAGCAGTTCGATCGCGCGCGCCCGTGCCTGCGCGGGGCCGAGGCCCAGGTGCAGCGTGATCGTCTCGACCAACTGGCGGCCGATCGTGTAGAGCGGATTGAGCGAGGTGAGCGGGTCCTGGAAGATCGCGCCGATCTCGCGGCCGCGCACCTTCCGCAGCGCCTCGGCGGGCAGGTCGTCGATGCGCCGGGCCGACAGCAGGATCTCGCCGCCGGCGATGCGGCCCGGCGGCTCGAGCAGGCCGATGATCGCCGCGCCGGTGAGCGACTTGCCCGCGCCCGATTCACCGACCACGCCCAGCACCTCGCCCGGCGCGATCGAGAACGACACGTCGTCGATCGCGACCAGCGTGCCGCGCCGGGTCGGGAATTCGACGCGCAGGTTCCGGACCTCGAGCAGCGGTGCGGCGTTCATCGAAGCTTCGGATTGAGCGCGTCGCGCAACCAGTCGCCGAGCAGGTTCACCGTCATGCACAACAGCACCAACGCGAGCCCGGGGAAGACCACCAGCCACCACTCGCCCGAGTAGAGGAAGTTGTTGCCGTTGTTGATCATCGTGCCCAGCGACGGCGAGGTCGGCGGCACCCCGACGCCGAGGAACGACAGCGTCGCCTCGGTGATGATCGCCTGCGCGACGTTGATCGTCGCGATCACGAGCACCGGACCGAGCACGTTCGGCAGCACGTGCCCGGTCATGATCCGCCACGGTCCCGCGCCGATCACGCGTGCCGCCTGCACGTACTCACGGTTCTTCTCGACCAGCGTCGAGCCACGTACCGTGCGCGCGTACTGCACCCAGTTCGCCAGCCCGATCGAGCCGACCAGCACCGCAATGGCCAGCCAGTCGTTGTGCACGTCGCGCGGCAGGATCGCGCGCGCCGATCCGTCGATCAGCAGCGCGATCAGGATCGCCGGGAACGACAGTTGCACGTCGGCCACGCGCATGATGAACGCGTCGAGCCGCCCGCCGACGTAGCCCGAGAGCAGCCCGAGCCCGACGCCGAGCAGCATCGCCAGCAGCACGGAAGCCATGCCGACCAGCAGCGAGATCCGCGACCCGTAGAGGATCGTCGACAGCACGTCGCGCCCCTGGTCGTCGGTGCCGAACACGAACGACCAGTTTCCTTCGTCCTGCCAGACCGGCGGCAGCAGCGAGTCGTTCAGCGACAGCGTGGCGAGATCGAACGGCCGGTGCGGCGCCACCCACGGCGCCAGCACCGCGCCCACGATCATCACCAGCGCCACCACTGCCGACCCGATCGCCACCGGGTTCGTTCGGAAGCTGTACCAGACGTCGCCCGCGAAGAACCGCCGCAGCGCGCCGGGCGGCTGCGCGACCGAAGTCGCGCGACCGCCGTCTACCGCGGAGTTGCGGCCATTCACGCTCATCGCCCACGCCTGGCGGGTGCGAGCGCCTCGAGGCATCGCGGGCATGCGACGCGGGCTGGCGCCAGCGGCAGTGCGACGGCGCGTAGGCGCGGGCCGGAGGGGGAGGCGCGCCGGGCGCGCGGCGTAGGCGCTGGCGCGGGAGCGCAGCCGAGACCGGACGCGCGAAGCGCGAGTCGGCCCCTGTTTGAGGCCCCGAAGGGGCCGAGTTGGGGCCGACGGTCCGGGCTCGGCGTCCGCGCGACCAAGCGTTTCCGTATGGACAGCGCCTTCGCCGCGCGCCCGGCGCGCCTCCCCCTCCGGCCCGCGCCTACGCGCCGTCGCACTGCCGCTGGCGCCAGCCCGCGTCGCATGCCCGCGATGCCGTCCGTGGCAGCCCGAACCCGCCTACTTCAACACCACCCACTTGAACAGGTTGAAGTTGTCCGGCAACTGCACCACCGACACGTTCTTCCTCATCCCCCAGGCCAGCGCCTGCTGGTGCAGCGGCAGATGCCCGACCTCGTCCTGGTGAATCTTGAACGCCTCGGCGATCATCGCGTTGCGCTTCGTCTGGTCGGTCTCCGATTGCACCCGCTTCGTCAATTCGTCGACCCGCGCGTTGCTGTACCCGCCCAGGTTGAACTGTCCGCGCCCCGACGGATCGGGCGTGCCGATGATCGCGTTCAGCACGTTGTGCGAGTCGTAGGTGGCCGGCGTCCAGCCCAGCAGGTAGAACGAGGTGTTGCGCGACAGGATCTTCGGGAAATACGTGCCCTTGGTTTCGGCCTCGAGGTTCACCTTGACGCCGACGCGAGCGAGCATGCCGGCCACTGCCTGGCAGATCTCGCCGTCGTTGACGTAGCGGTCGTTCGGGCAGTTCATCTTCACCTCGAAGCCGTTCGGATAGCCGGCCTCGGCGAGCAGCTTCTTCGAGGCTTCCGGGTCGTACGGCAGCCGCTTGTTCAGCTCCGGCGGGAAGCCCTTGATGCCCGGGGCGACCATCAGCGCGGTCGGCGTGGCCGCGCCGCGCATGATCCGCGTCTTGATCGCCTCGATGTCGATCGCCTGGAAGAAGGCGCGGCGCACGCGCACGTCCTTGAACGGATTCTTGCCCTTGACGCTGGAGAAGAGCAGTTCGTTGCGCGCCTGGTCCATGCCGAGGAAGATCGTGCGCAGCTCGGGCCCCTGCATGATGTTCAGGTTCGGGTTCTGCTTCAGGCGTGCGACGTCCTGCACCGGCACCGGCTGCATGAAGTCGATCTCGCCCGAGATCAGCGCGGCCACCCGCGTCGCGTCGGCACCGATCGGCGTGAACACCACCTCGTCGATGTTCGTTTCGACCTTGTCCCGGTAGTTCAGGTTGCGCGCCAGCACCGTGCGCACGCCGGGGTCGCGCGAGCGCAGCCTGAACGGACCGGTGCCGTTGGCCTTGAACGAGGCCGCGTTCTCGACTCCCTTGCGCTTGTCGACCGGCCTTTCGGCGCGGTTCTCCTCGCACCACTTCTTGCTCATGATGTACACGAGCGAGATCACGTCAGGCAGGATCGGGAAGGGACTCTTCGTCACGATCTCGACGGTGTCGGCATCGACCTTGCGCACCTGCGCGATCTCGTTGGTGTACGACTTCATGTCCGAGCCGTCGGCGGCCGCACGCGCGAAGCTGAACAGCACGTCGTCGGCGGTAAACGGCGTGCCGTCGTGGAAGGTCACGCCGCGGCGCAGTTCGAGGCGCCAGGTCGTCGGGTTGACCTGCGTCCACTTCGTCGCCAGGCCCGGCACCAGTCCGAGCTTCTTGTCGTGTGCGACCAGCGGCTCGTAGATGTTCCCGGTGAACGACAGCTGCAGCGACTCGTTCAGCGAGTGCGGGTCCATCGACAGCGCGTCGCCCTGGTCGGCGATGCGGAAAGTCTTCGCCTCGGCGGGGGCGACCGCCATCGCGCCGATGGCGGCGCCGAGCGCGACGGTGGCGGCGATCGCGAAGGCCAGACGGCGGAACTTCGGCGCGGCGGCGCGCGGCGGGGTGCGGGTCATCGTGGGTCTCCTCGTTGGTGTGTGGTCTTTCGGGGGCAGGGCAGCGGGCCAGGAACCTCAGGCGGCCGACCCGAGCGGCATCGACTGTTCGGCCAATCGCACGAACAGCGCGGCGCCGATCGGGAGGATCGCGTCGTTGAAATCGTAGCGGGTGCTGTGCAACAGCGAACCGGCCTCGGCGCCGCCCTGTCCGATCCGGAAGTAGGCACCGGGCCGCACGCGCAGCATGAACGAGAAGTCCTCGGCGCCCATGCTGGGCTCGAGGTCGCGCACCACGCGCTCGGCGCCGACCAGTTCCTCGGCGACGCGAGCGCCGAACATCGCCTCGCGCTGGCTGTTGACCGTCGCCGGGTAGATGCGCTCGTAGAACAGCTCGGCGGTCGCGCCGAAGCCGCCGGCGATCGAGGCCACGAGCGCGCGAAGCCGCTTCTCGACGAGTTCCTGCGTCTCGGTGCGGAACGTGCGCACCGTGCCGACCAGCTTCGCCTCGTCCGGGATCACGCTCATCGCACCCGGGTGTCCGGCCTGGATCGAGCACAGGCTCACGACGGCCGAATCGATCGGGCTCACGTTGCGCGATACGATCGACTGCGCGGCCGTGATCACGTGCGCGGCAACCAGCACCGGGTCGACCGTCAGGTACGGATGCGCGCCATGGCCGCCGCGCCCCCTGATCGTGATGGTCACCCGGTCGGCGGCAGCCATCATCGGCCCGGGGCGCACGGCGATCGTGCCGGGCGGCAGCGCCGGCCAGTTGTGCATCGCATAGACGGTGTCGCAGGGAAAGCGCTCGAACAGGCCGTCGTCGATCATCGCCTGCGCGCCCGCGAAACCCTCCTCGCCGGGCTGGAAGATCAGGTGCACGGTGCCGTCGAAGTCCCGGTTCGCGGCGAGGTAGCGCGCGGCACCCAGCAGTATCGTCATGTGGCCGTCATGGCCGCAGCCGTGCATCGCGCCGGCCTTGCGCGAGCGGTGCGGCAGGTCGTTCTCCTCGTGCATCGGCAGCGCGTCCATGTCGGCGCGCAGCCCGATCGTTCGACTGCTGTGCGTCTGCCTGCCGCGGATCACGCCGACGAGCCCCGTGCGGCCGATCCCGCGATGTACCTCGTCGACGCCGTAGCGGGCGAGCTGCCGCGCGATCAGCTCGGCGGTGAAGTGCTCCTTGAAGCCGAGCTCGGGATTGGCGTGCAGCGCGTGACGCAGCGCGGTGAGTTCGCGGTGCCAGCCGCGCAGCTCGGCGAGCGCCGGGTGGCGGGCGAGATGCCGCTCGGGTGCGGCGGCGACGGGGGGTTCGATGGCGTTCATCGGGTCCGGGTTCAGTGCGCGGCCGCGCCGCGGTCGGCCCGCAGCCGCGGATCGACGGCGAAGTAGAGAAGATCGACGACCAGGTTGATCGTCACGAAGACCAGTGCGATCAGGCACAGGTAGGCCGCCATGATCGGAATGTCGGCGAACTGCACCGCCTGGATGAACAGCAGTCCCATGCCCGGCCACTGGAACACCGTCTCGGTGACGATCGCGAACGCGATGATGCCGCCCAGCTGCAGGCCGGCGATCGTGATCACCGGCACCAGCGTGTTCTTCAGCGCGTGGCCGAAGTGCACCGCGCGGTCGGGCAGCCCGCGCGCGCGCGCGAACTTGATGTAGTCGGTGCGCAGCACCTCGAGCATCTCCGAACGGATCAGCCGCATGATCAGCGTCATCTGGAACAGCGCCAGCGTGACCGCCGGCAGCACCAGGTGCGCCAGCCCCTCGCGGGTGAGCAGTCCGGTCGTCCACCATCCGATCGCCACGGTCTCGCCGCGCCCGTACGAGGGCAGCCAGCCGAGCACCACCGCGAAAAGCAGAATAAGGAAGATCCCGATCAGGAAGGTGGGCAGCGACACGCCGACCAGCGATGCCGCCAGCAGCAGGTTCGACAGCACGCCGCGCCGGCGCAGCGCCGTGTAGACGCCGAGCGGAACCCCGATCGCGAGCGCCAGCAGCGCCGCGGCAAACGACAATTCGAGCGTGGCCGGGAAACGCTCGCGAATCAGCGTCGACACCTTGCGTCCCTGCCGGTACGACAGGCCGAAGTCGCCCTGCGCCGCGTTGCCGAGGAAGTGCGCGAATTGCAGGTGGAACGGGTCGTCCAGGCCGAGGTCGCGGCGCAGCTCGGCGCGCTGCTCGGGCGTCGCGTCCTGGCCGAGCATCGACAGCACCGGATCGCCGACGTACTGGAACAGCGCGAAGGCAATGAACGCCACCACCAGCATCACCATCGCGGCCTGCGCGATCCGGCGGACGACGAAGGCGAGCATCGCTGGCGCGCTCGGGCTCGGGCACTATCGCCGGGGCAGGCGGCTCAGCGCGGCGCCAGCCAGCGCTCGGCCAGGTGCACCCAGTACGAGGCTCCGATCGGTATCAGTTCGTCGTTGAAGTCGTAGTTCGGGTTGTGCAGCGTGCAGGGGCCCAGGCCGTGGCCGGCCTCGCGGTGCGCGCCCTCGCCATTGCCGATGACGACATAGCAGCCCGGCTTCTCGAGCAGGAAGTAGGCGAAGTCCTCCGAGCCGAGCGTCGGCTCGAAGTCGAACACGTTGGCCTCGCCGACGATGTCCTTCATCACCTCGCGGCAGAAGTCGGTTTCCTTCGCGTGATTGATCGTCGGCGGATAGTTGCGGACGAACTCGAACTCGGCGGTGCAGCCGAAGGCCGCCGCGGTGTGCTCGACCAATGCGCGCATCCGCTGCTCGACGAGGTCGATCGTCTCGACGGTGAACGTGCGCAGCGTGCCCTGGATCTCGGCGGTGTCGGGCACCACGTTGGTCGCCTCGCCGGCGTGGATCATGGTCACCGACAGCACCGCCGCCTCGATCGGCCGCTTGTTGCGCGTGATGATGGTCTGGAACGCCTGCACCATCTGGCAGGCCACCGGCACCGGGTCGATGCCGTTGTGCGGCAGCGCCGCGTGCGAGCCTCGGCCGCGGATCGTCACCCTGAACTCGGTCGATGAGCCCATCACCGGGCCGGCCCTCAGCGCGAACTGCCCGGCGGAAAGCCCTGGCCAGTTGTGCATCCCGAAGATCGCCTCCATCGGGAACTTCTCGAACAGGCCGCCGCGGATCATCTCGCGCGCGCCTCCGCCGCCTTCCTCTGCCGGCTGGAAGACCAGGTAGACGGTGCCGTCGAAATGCCGCTGCGTGGCGAAGTGCTTCGCTGCGGCGAGCAGCATCGCGACGTGGCCGTCGTGGCCGCAGGCGTGCATGCGCCCCGGATGCTTCGACGCGTGCGCGAAGCGATTGAACTCGGTCATCGGCAGCGCGTCCATGTCGGCGCGCAGGCCGATCGCGCGGCTCGACGTGCCGGCCTTCACGATGCCGACGACGCCAGTGCCGCCCAGCCCGCGGTCGACCGGGATGCCCCATTCGGCCAGGCGCGCCGCGACCAGGTCGGCGGTGCGGAATTCCTCGAACTTCAGCTCCGGGTGCGCGTGCAGGTCGCGGCGGAACTCGCGGATCTCGGCGTGGAACTCGGCGATCTGTTCGACCAGCTTCATGGAGACACTCGCTGCGGCGCAGGGCGGTTCCGATAGATTAGCATTGGGATATGAGTGCCGCCGACCCCGCAACGGCCGAGCGCGTCGTCCGCGGCGCCTGCCCGCACGACTGCCCGGACACCTGCGCGCTGCGGATCACGGTGCGCGACGGGCGCGCGGTCAAGGTCACTGGCGACCCCGACCACCCGACCACCCACGGCGCGCTGTGCGCGAAGGTGTCGCGCTATCCCGAGCGCACCTACAGCGCCGGCCGCGTGCTGCAGCCGATGAAGCGGGTCGGCCGCAAGGGCGAGGGCCGGTTCGAGCCGGTTTCCTGGGACGCTGCGCTCGAAGTCATTGCCGCGCGCCTGACGGCGATCGCCGCCCGCGATCCGCAGCGCATCCTCCCCTACAGCTACTGCGGCACGATGGGCTGGGTGCAGGGCGAGGGCATGGCCAGCCGCTTCTTCCACGCGCTCGGCGCCTCGCTGCTCGACCGGACGATCTGCGCGACCGCCGGCGCGGCGGGGATGACGCACACGCTGGGCGGGCTGGTCGGCATGGACGTCGAGCGCTACGTCGACTCGAAGCTCATCCTCATCTGGGGCTCGAACTCGATCGCTGCGAACCTGCACTTCTGGAGCTTCGCCCGGGAGGCGAAGCGGCGTGGCGCGACGCTGGTCGCGATCGACCCGTACCGAAGCGACACCGCCGCGCGCTGCGACCGCCACGTGGCGCCGTGGCCGGGCACCGACGCGGCGCTGGCGCTGGGCATGGCCCACGTCCTGATCTCCGAAGGGCTGGTCGATCGCGACTACGTGTCGCGGCACACGCTGGGCTTCGACGCGCTGGCCGAGCGCGCGGCGCGCTACCCGCCCGAGCGGGTCGCGTCGATCTGCGGTATCGGCGCCGACGAGGTGCGCGAGCTGGCCCGGCTCTACGGCAGCACGCGCCCGGCGGCGATCCGGCTGAACTACGGCGTGCAGCGTACGCACGGCGGCGCCAACGCGGTGCGCGCGATCGCCTCGCTGCCGGCGCTCGTCGGCGCCTGGCGCGACCCCGCCGGCGGCGTGCTGCTGTCGGTGAGCGGGATGCTGCCGCTCACCCCCGATCGCCACACCCGGCCCGACCTGATGCCCGGCTGGCCGGCGCGCCCGCCGCGCACGATCAACATGGTCAGCATCGGCGAGGCGCTGCTCGCCGCCGATCCGCCGATCGAGGCGCTGGTCGTCTACAACTCGAATCCGGTCGCCGTGGCGCCCGACACCGGGCGGGTGCTCGCCGGCTTCGCGCGCGAAGACCTGTTCACGGTCGTGCTCGAGCACTTCCGGACCGACACCGCCGACTACGCCGACTACCTGCTGCCGGCCACGACGCAGCTCGAGCACTTCGACGTGCACCGCACCTACGGTCACCTGTACCTGCTCGCCAACGAGCCGGCCATCGCGCCGCTGGGCCAGGCCCGCCCGAACGCCGACATCTTTCGCGAACTCGCGCGGCGCATGGGTCTCGCGCATCCGGCGCTGGCGGCCAGCGACGAGGAGATCGCGCGCGATGCGATCGACTGGAGCGACCCGCGCCTGGGCGGCCTCGATCTCGCCGAGTTGAGGCGCCGCGGCTGGGCGAAACTGGCGGTGCCGCCGGCCCCGTTCGCCGAAGGCGGCTTTCCGACCCCTTCGGGCAAATGCGAATTCCACAGCGAGCGGCTCGCCGCGCAGGGTCTCGACCCCTTGCCCGACTGGGTGCCTCCGCACGAGTCGGCCGCCAGCGCGCCGGACCTGGCGCGGCGCTATCCGCTCGCGCTGATCTCGCCGCCGGCGCGCAACTTCCTGAACTCCACCTTCGTGAACGTCGACAGCCTGCGCGCCGCCGAGCGCGAGCCCGGCTGCGAGGTGCACCCGGAAGACGCCGCGGCGCGCGGCATCGCCGACGGGGATAGGGTCGAACTGTTCAACGACCGCGGCGCGTTCCTCGCGCGCGCGAAGCTGTCGGATCGCGTGCGCCGCGGCCTCGTGGTCGCGTGGGGGGTCTGGTGGCACAAGCTCGCGCCCGGCGGCCGCAACGTGAACGCCGTGACCAGCCCCGCGCTCACCGATCTCGGGCGCGGCCCGACCTTCTACGACTGCCTGGTCGAGTTGCGGCGCGCCGACGAGCGGGCCGCCGAAGGGCTCGGGGAACGTGCCGGGGGCCGGGCGGGCAAGCCGCGCGGGCACCCGCCCGGGGAGGGGGTTGCGTGAGCGCGTCGCCGCGAAGGGGCGCGCTGATCGCCTCGCTGCGAAGGGGCGCGCTGATCGCGACGACGGCGCTGCTGACGCTGCTCGGCGGCTGCTCGGCCTGGAGCGACGGGCCCGGCTACTACTGGCAATCGATGGCCGGGCACCTGGCGGTGATGCGCGAGGCGCGCCCGATCCGCGAGCTGCTCGCGCAGCCCGGGATCGATCCGGCGCTGCGGCACAAGCTCGAGCAGGTGCTCGAGATCCGCCGCTTCGCATCGGCCGATCTCGCGCTGCCGGCCAACGGCAGCTACACCGAGTACGCCGACCTCAAGCGCCCGTTCGTCGTCTGGAACGTGTTCGCGACGCCGGAGCTGTCGATGAAGCTCCTCGAGTGGTGCTTCCCGGTCGCCGGCTGCGTCACCTATCGCGGCTACTACGACCGGCAGGACGCCGAGCGCTTCGCCGCGAAGCTTCGCGCCGACGGCCTCGAGGCCTTCGTGCGCGGCGTGCCGGCGTACTCGACGCTGGGCTGGTTCGACGATCCGGTGTTGAACACCTTCGTCCGCTACCCCGACGGCGAGCTCGCGCGCCTGGTGTTCCACGAGCTCGCGCACCAGGTGCTCTACGTGAAGGGCGACTCGACCTTCAACGAGTCGTTCGCGACCGCGGTTGAGCAGGCCGGCCTCGAGCGCTGGCTGGCTGCGCGCGAGGCCGCGGGCAGCGACCCGGCGCTGCGCAGCGAGTGGCAGCGCTTCGCCGAGCGGCGCGAGCAGTTCCTGGCCCTGCTGAAGCGCTATCGGGGCGCGCTCGAGGCGGCCTACGCATCGCCGGTGTCCGACGACGACAAGCGAGCGTCCAGGCGCGAGATCTTCGCTGCGCTGCGCCGCGACTACGAGGCGCTCAAGGAGCGATGGGGCGGCTACGCCGGCTACGACCGCTGGTTCGCGCAGCCGTTGACCAACGCGCACCTCGCGTCGGTCGCCACCTACACCGAGCAGGTTCCGGCGTTCCGGGTGATGCTCGCGCAGGAGGGCGGCGACCTGCCTGCCTTCTACGCCGCGGCCCGGCGCTTGGGCGATCTCCCGAAGGCCGACCGCGAGCGGGCGCTGGCGGCGCTGGTCCCGGTGGCGCCGCCGCGAGCCTCGCGGTCGGCCATGACGCGGGCGCCGCCGCAGGCCTCGCGACCCGCCGTGCGGCCGGCGACACCGGCCTTGACCCTGCTCAGCCCGAACTCCGGGCGCTGAAGGCATAATCGGCCCCGACTCGAGGAGCGGGCGAGGGGCCTGCTCACGGTCGCATCGCCGCAGAGAGCCCGACATGGACCGCTTCTGGCTGAAGAGCTACCCCCCGAGCGTGCCCCACGAGATCGACCACCACCGCTACGAGTCGGTGGTGCAGATCTTCGACGAGGCGTTCGCCAAGTACCGCAACCGGAAGGCCTTCGTCGGCTTCGGCAAGCCGATGACCTACGGCGAGCTCGACGACCTCTCCAGGTGCGTCGCGGCCTGGCTGCAGTCGCGCGGCATGCAGAAGGGCGACCGGGTCGCCGTCATGATGCCCAACGTGCTGCAGTACCCGGTGACGATCGCCGCGATCCTGCGTGCCGGCTACGTCGTCGTCAACGTCAACCCGATGTACACGCCTCGCGAGCTCGAGCACCAGCTGAAGGACTCCGGCGCCCGGGCCATCGTCATCCTCGAGAATTTCGCCACCACGCTTCAGCAGGTGATCGCGCGCACGAAGATCGAGCACGTCGTGCTCGCGTCGATGGGCGACCTGTTGGGCTTCGCCAAGGGCATGCTGGTCAACTTCGTCGTGCGCCACGTGAAGAAGATGGTACCGGCGTTCGAGCTGCCCCATGCCACGCGCTTCAACACCGTGCTCGCCGAAGGCAGCCGGATGCAGTACAAGCCGGTCGCGCTTGGGCACGAGGATGTCGCGTTCCTGCAGTACACGGGCGGCACCACCGGCCTGGCCAAGGGCGCGACGCTGGTCCATCGCAACCTCGTCGCCAACGTGCTGCAGGCCGAGGCGTGGATCCAGCCGGCGCTGCACAACCCCCGCAAGGGGCCGGCGCCCGAACAGATGATCTGGCTGTGCGCGCTGCCGCTCTACCACATCTTCGCGCTCACTTCGTGCTGCCTGCTCGGCATCCGGCTGGGCGGCCTGAACGTGCTGATCCCCAATCCGCGCGACCAGGCGGCGCTGATCAAGGAGGTCCGGCCGTACAGGATCAGCCTGTTCCCGTCGGTCAACACGCTGTTCAACGCGCTGGCGAACAATCCCGAGTTCGCCAGGCTCGACTTCTCCGAACTGCGCGTGTCGCTGGGCGGCGGCATGGCGGTGCAGGAGGCGGTCGCGAAGAAGTGGCTCGCCATCACCGGCTGCCCGATCTGCGAGGCCTACGGGCTCTCGGAGACCTCGCCCGCCGCCACCGGCAATCCCACCGACACCGACGCGTTCAGCGGCACGATCGGCCTGCCGTTCCCGTCCACCGACGTCGCGATCCTCGACGACGACGGCAAGCCGGTGCCGCTGGGCGAGCGCGGCGAAATCGCGATCCGCGGCCCCCAGGTCATGGTGGGCTACTGGGGCCACCCCGACGAGACCGCCAAGGTCATGACGCCCGACGGCTTCTTCAAGACCGGCGACGTCGGCATCATGGACGAGCGCGGCTACACGCGCATCGTCGACCGCAAGAAGGACATGATCCTGGTCTCGGGCTTCAACGTGTACCCCAACGAGATCGAGGGCGTCGTCGCCAACCACCCGGGCGTGCTCGAGGTGGCGGCGGTGGGCGTGCCCGACGCGAACTCGGGCGAGGCGGTGAAGCTGTTCGTCGTCAAGAAGGACGAGAGCCTCACCGAGCGCGACCTGATGCAGTACTGCGCCGAGAACCTCACCGGCTACAAGAAGCCGAAGTACATCGAGTTCCGCGTCGAACTGCCGAAGACCAACGTCGGCAAGATCCTGCGCAGGGAGCTTCGCGACGAGGCGTTGAAGAAGGCGGCGTAGCGGGTCGGCGCCGGGCGCCGACGCGCCGCGTCAGCCGCCGCGCAACCGGAACCGCTGCAGCTTGCCGGTCTCGGTGCGCGGCAGCGACTCGCGGAACTCGACCGCGCGCGGGTACTTGTACGGCGCGATCGTCCGCTTGACGAAGTCCTGCAGCGCGGCGGCCATCGCCGCGTCGCCCGTGTAGCCCGGCTCGAGCACGACGAACGCCTTGACGATCTGCCCGCGCGCGTCGTCGGGCACGCCGATCACGCCGCACTCGGCGACCGCGTCGTGCATCATCAGCGCCGCCTCCACTTCGGGGCCGGCGATGTTGTAGCCGCCCGAGACGATCATGTCGTCCGAGCGCGCCTGGTAGTAGAAGTAGCCGTCGGCGTCCATCCTGAACGTGTCGCCCGGCAGGTTCCAGCCCTTCTTCACGTAGTTGAGCTGGCGCGCGTCGGCCAGGTAGCGGCAGCCGGTCGGGCCCTTCACCGCGAGCTTGCCCACCGTCTCCGGCGGCAATTCGTTCATCTCGTCGTCGACGATGCGCGCCTCGTAGCCCGGCACCACCTTGCCGATCGCGCCGCGGCGCACCGCCTCGGGCGGCGACGAGACGAAGATGTGGATCATCTCGGTCGAGCCGATCCCGTCGATGATCTCGATCCCGGTCGCCTCCTTCCACAACTGTCGCGTCGCGTCGGGCAGCGCCTCGCCGGCCGACACGCACTTCTTCAGCGACGACAGGTCGAAGCGCTTCACGATCGCGGCCATCTGCCGGTACATCGTCGGCGCGGTGAACAGCACGCTCGCGCGATGATGCTGGATCGCGTCGAGCAGCGTCTCGGGCGTGCCGCGCTCGAGCAGCACCACCGACGCGCCGACGCGCATCGGAAAGCACAGCATGCCGCCCAGCCCGAAGGTGAAGGCGAGCGGCGGCGTGCCGCAGAAGACGTCCTCGGGGCCGGGGCGCAGTACGTGGCGCGGGAACAGGTCGCACATCGCGACGATGTCGCGGTGGAAGTGCATCGTGCCCTTCGGCGTGCCGGTCGTGCCCGACGTGAACGCGATCAGCGCGACGTCGTCCTGCGCGGTGTCGCACGCTGCGAAGCGCGTCGGCATCGCGGCGAGGTGCGTCTCGAGCGCGTCGAACGCGCCGCTGCCGTCGTTGAAGAACATGACCTGCTTCAGGGCAGGCGTCTCGCGCGCGAGCGCGTCGAGCTCGTCGCGCAGCGCGATGTCGCACAGCGCGGCCGACACCTTCGCCTTGGCGACCACCGGCGCGAGGTCCCTGGCGCGCAGCAGCGGCATCGTCGGCACGGCGACCAGCCCGGCCTTGATCGTCGCCAGCAGGCAGGCGGCCATCATCGGGTTGTTCGTGCCGCGCAACAGCACGCGGTTGCCCGGCACCAGCCCCATCCGCTCGCGCAGCGCGTGCGCGATCTGGTTCACGCGCACGTAGAGCTGGTAGTAAGTGCAGGCGGCCGCGTCGGTACGCAGCGCGATCGCGTCGCCGAAGCCGCGCTCGACCATCCGGTCGAGCAGCTCGACGGCTGCGTTGAGGCGCTCCGGGTACTGCGTGTCGGGCGACTGCGGAAGCTCGGGCCACTGCTCGGGCGGCGGCAGGTTGTCGCGGGCGAAGGTGTCGAGGTGCGCGGAGCGGTGCATCGTGGGACTCCTCCGGTCAGGAGCGTCGCCGCTCCGCAGGGCGGGCGTCGCCGCCGCGTTGCACGCCGGCGACGAGGCCGGGCTTGAGCTTTCCGAGCAGGCGAAGCAGCTGTTGCTGCTCGTCGCGCGACAGTGCCTCGAACAGCGAGATCACCCAGCGCTCGTGACCGGCCGCCATGTCGGCGAAGCGGCGACGCCCGGTGGGCGACAGCTTCAGGCGGATCGCGCGGCGATCGTCGGCCACCGGCTCGCGGGTGATCCAGCCCTCCGACTCGAGCTGGTCGGCCAGCCCGGTGACGTTGCCGCCGGTCACCATCAGGCGCTGCGACAGCTCGCTCATCTTCAGGCCCTGCGGATGGCGTTCGAGCTGCGCCAGCAGGTCGAAACGCGGCAGCGTGGACTCGAACTCGCTGCGCAACCTGCGGCGTACCGAGCCTTCGATCAGGTGCGTGCAGGTGAGCAGCCGCAGCCACAGCTTCAGTGCCGTGTGGTCGTGCGCCTGGACGCGCGTCTCGTGGTCCAGCGCCCCCGCGAGCGCGGCGTCGTCGATCGATCCCATGCCAGACAGTTTAAGTCTGAAATGTTTCGATCTCAATCATCGGACGGGCGTCGTCCGCCGGGCGCTGCCGCGCCGGATGCACAAACGGACGAAAAAAAACGCCGGGTTGCCCCGGCGTTTTCAAGCTCTCTCGCGAGGCCGGCTTGCGCCGGCCGGCGATCAGAACGCGTGACGCAGACCGACGTAGAACTGACGCTGGTCCTGGCCCACGACCGGGTTCGGGTGGCCGCCCAGCGCGTTCATCGTGAACAGCGCGTAGTTGGCGTTGGCGTCGTTCTTCAGGTTGGCGTACGACACGCCGACCGACGTCCGCTTCGACAGCGGGTAGTCGTAGCCGATCGCGATCATCCTCGCGCCGGTGTCGGCGATCGTGCCGCCGGCCTTCACGTCACGAGCAGCCGTGTACGTGAAGAGCAGCGTGCCCGGGCCGAGCTTGGCGGTCAGCGGGATCGACCAGGCGCCGCGCTTGGCGTCCGTCGCACCCTTGACCTTCGAGTCGTCGTACGTCAGGCCGGCCGTGAACATGCCGAAGTTGTAGTTGCCGTACAGGCGCCACGCTTGCTGGCCGTCGTTGGTCGGCAGGCCTTCGAAGTCGGCATCCCAGTACGCGCCGCCGACCGTGATCGGGCCGCCGCGCCACGCGAGGTCGAGCGACCACGCGGTGCCTTTCGACGGATCGCCCACGGCGCCGTCGTCGGCCTGGAAGTTGTTCGAGTAGGTCACGCCACCCGACAGGCCGCCCATGGCCGGCAGGTCGTAGCGGACGACGTTGGCGCTACGCGAAGCGTTCGCGATGGCCGAGGTCTGCACGCCGCCGACCCAGCTCAGGATCGAGATGTTCGAGTGCTGCAGCGCGACGGCGCGAGCGCCGAACTCGTCGGTACCGTACTGGTAGTAGGTGTCCAGGCGACCGAGGCGGATCGAGCCGAAGCCACCCGCGACGCCGACGAACGAGTTGCCGCTGGCCAGCGTGCCCGTGCCGACGTCCGGACGGAAGCGCGTGTCGACCATGAAGATGCCCTTCATGCCGCCGCCGAGGTCCTCGGAGCCGCTGATGATGAAGCGCGACGAACCGTCGTCCATGCTCGTGCCGCTGCCGTCGCCGGTGGCGCCGTTATCCATCTTGGTGTTCGCCAGGCCCAGCTTGACGATACCGGACAGCGTGACGTTCGTCTGCGCGAACGCGGCCGCCGGCAGAGCTGCCGCGACAGCCACTGCGAGAAGCGATTTCTTCATTGAAGATTCTCCTAGGTTTCTGAAATCAATCGACGGCCTCCACGCCGCCGCAACTCCCCGAAGTGGCTGGTGGGCCTTCCCCGGTCAGAAGTCCTGCGTATTCTCGCCAAATTCGGGAAGGGGGCAAAGCCGAGCACCTGTCGGCCGTTGTTTTTTTGGGTATCCTGTCGCTCGTCAACAACAGTCGAATGGCGGCGCGCGGCGCCGCCGGTCGGTCCGGCCGGACCGGGCGTGACGAATGCCCGGCGGCCGACGTCAAGGACGTCTCGCCATGAATGGATTCCGCCGCCCGCACGCCGCCGATCGGCTCCTTTCCGGCGCCTGTCGGGCGCTGGCCACGCTCAGCGGCGTCGCGTCGGCGGGGCGCGCGCTGCCGGTGACGGGCGGCGACCCCTCGGAACCCGCCCACCCGGCCGAGCGCCGGCTGTCGGCGTCGCTGATGCGGGTCAACCACGTCGGCGAAATCTGTGCCCAGGCGCTGTACGAGGGACAGGCGGCGGCCACCTCCGACCCGCGCCTGGCCAGCGAGTTCCGCGCGGCGGCCCGCGAGGAGGGCGACCACCTCGCCTGGACCCGCGAGCGGCTGCGCGAGCTCGACGCCCGGCCGTCGCTGCTCAATCCCCTCTGGTATGGCGGCGCGCTGCTGCTGGGGTTGGTCGCCGGGCGCGCGGGAGACCGGCTCAGCCTGGGATTCATGGCCGAGACCGAGCGGCAGGTCGAGGCGCACCTGGATGGCCACCTCGAGCGCCTGCCGGCCTCGGACCTGCGTTCGCGGGCGATCGTCGTGGCCATGAAGGACGACGAGGTGCGCCACGCGCAGAACGCGCTGCGGCTGGGCGGGGCCGAGCTGCCCGCGCCGGTGCGCGGGGCGATGCGCGCCACCGCGAGGCTGATGACCGCGACCGCGCACTACATATAGCGGCGCTCGGCCCTCGGGACTCAGTCCTCGACGCTTGTATGTTCAGGCCAGGCCAGAACGGTAGAGTCTGATTGTCGTTGAGGCGGCCAGACCGGCCCGTGTGAGCACCCGCTTGGGTGTTCGAGCCCGTGACTGAGTAGAGAGCGCACGGCCACCGTGCTGGTCTTCCTAAGCCCGAACGGTTACGCGCCGCCGCTGGTATGCTGAAACTGAGATCCGAGAACCATGTCTGCTTCCTCAGTGGTGGTGGGCATCGACGTTGCCAAGGCACATGTCGATGTCTCGGTGCTGGGCGCCCCAGCTCGAGTGCACCCAGCGGTTCGACGAGGCCGAGGGGCACTCGGCGCTGACGGCGGCATTGAAGCCGCTGGACGTGGCGTTGGTGGTGATGGGCCGCAGCGGCCTGAAGCGGAACTGGCCTGCGCGCTGCAGCCGCCGGCTTGCCGGTGGCGGTGGTCAACCCGCCAGGCCGCGACTTCGCCAAGTCGATGGGCCGTCTGGCCAAGACCGACGCGGTGGACGCTCGCATGCTGGCCCAGGATTCGCCGCGGTGCTGCTGCGCCGCGAGGACCTGGCTCGCTTCCTGCGCCCGCGCTGGCAGTACACCAGCGGCGATGGCTGGCCGCGCTGGTCACGCGCCGGCGCCAGCTGCTGGCCATGCTGCTCAGCGAGCGGCGGCGGCTGCAGATCACGCCCAAGGGCCTGCACCCGAGCATCGAAGGCCATCGTGGCGGCCATCGAGGCGCAGCTCGACATCGAGGCGAGATGGTCGGCCATGTGCGCGAGCACTTCGGCGAACTCGACCGGCTGCTGCAGTCGGCCAACGGCATCGGCCCGGTGGCCAGCGCACGCTGATCGCCGAGTTGCCCGGGCGCCGGCCGCCTGAACCGACGCGAGATCACCCAGCCCTCGTGGGCATCGCTCCGATGGCCAACGACTCCAGCTCAGCAAGGGGGCAGCGACCTCCAGGGCGGCCGCTTCGACGTGCGCCGCGTGCTGTACATGGCCGCACTCACCGCCAGTCGCCGCAACCCCGTCATCAAGGCCTTCTACGAGCGACTGATCGCCGCCGGCAAGCTGCCCAAGGTCGCCTTGGTGGCCTGCATGCGCAAGCTCCTGACCACGCTTAACGCCATGGTTCGCACCAACAAGCCCTGGAACAACCCGCTTCCTGGCGCTTGACTTCGAAGACGGTTACTCAGTCCTCGACGATTTCCCAGTCGTGAGTCATCTCGGCCGTTTTGCCCAGCATGATCGACGCCGAGCAGTACTTGTCGTGCGAGAGCTTGATCGCCCGCTCGACTACGTTCGGCTTCAGGCCGCGCCCGCGCACGACGAAGTGGAAGTGGATGCGCGTGAACACCTTCGGGTCGGACTCGGCGCGCTCGGCGCGCAGTTGCACGTCGCAGCCGCGCACGTCCTGGCCGCTCTTGCTCAGGATGACCACGACGTCGGAGGCGGTGCAGCCGCCGGTACCGAGCAGCACCATCTCCATCGGGCGCGGGCCGACGTTGCGTCCGCCGACGTCGGGCGCGCCATCCATGACGACCGCATGACCGCTTCCGGTCTCGGCGACGAAGCTCATGCCGCCGGGGCCGGTCCATTTCACCACGCACTCCATCGCTGCTCCCGTTCGCTGCCGATGCCGATACCGACGGATTGTAGTGCCGCGGCCGCCGCCCTCGCCGGCGGGATGCTTTGCGGCGTCGCCGCAATGCGGTGCCAGCGGGTGCGACGATCGGAGGGTTTGCTCGAAATCCGGAACGCGCCGCTGCGCAGCGGCTGGCACAGTCTTAACTACAATAAAATCAATCGGTTAAGATCGTTTCCCGCCGCGCTTGCGTGGCACCCGGGCTTCGCCGGTCGCTGCGGGCCACTTGCCCATCTTGCATTGCACAAACAGCTTGGTTATATTGGTGCCGTCTCCTCCACCCTCCTCCTTTGGTGGATTCAGCCCGGACCTTCGCGTCCGGGTTTTTTTTGGCGCGCCCGGGGCTGCCGCCTTTCACCACAGCGTCGGGCAGCCGAACTTCCCGAATGCGGGATCCCGCGTGACCAGCACCAAGCGCTCGATCTCGGCCTGCGCCGCCAGCATCCGGTCGAACGGGTCGCGGTGATCGATCGCGTAGCTGCCGGCGCGCAGACCATGCAGCCAACTGACCGGGAGATGGGTGAACCCGTCGGCCACGATCAGTTCACCGTACCGGGACAGGATGTCGGGGATGCCCTCCAGCTTGCCGAGCCGATGTTTCGTCGAAATTTCCCAGGCGCTGGCGGCGCTCACCAGGATCGGTCGGCGCTCGTCCGCGATCGCCGCGCGCGCATTGGCCGACAGGCGCGAGTCGTCGGTGAACCACCAGAGCAGGGCGTGGGTATCGAGCAGCAGCCCGTTCACGAGTCCTCCCATGCCGACAGTTCTTCCTCCGGAAGCGGCTCGAAAAAGGCGTCTCCAATCCTGCCGGGCAGCCGGCCGGGTCGGCGTGCGCCGGCTTGCGGGGCGAGCGGGACGAGCCGCGCGTAAGGCTTGCCCGCCTTCGCGACGATGATCTCCTCGCCAGCGTGTGCCTGGTCGAGCAGCCGCGACAGGTGTGTCTTGGCTTCGTGAACATTGACAACGGTGGGCATGGTGTCTCTCTTGGAGAATTAGACTAAGTTTCCAGACTAAGTCTATCATTGTCGATATGGCTTGCGGTATCCGTCGCTCCTTTGACTGGCAACGACGTATTCGGCTACAATCGAAAGCTTTCCGCGCTCCCCTCCCGCGTACGGTTTCCGAGGGTTTCCGAAGAGAGAGTCATGAAGACGTTTTCCGCCAAGCCGCACGAGGTCAAGCGCGACTGGTTCGTGGTCGATGCGAGCGACAAGGTGCTGGGGCGCCTGGCCGCCGAGATCGCGCTGCGCCTGCGCGGCAAGCACAAGCCCGAGTTCACGCCGCACGTCGACACCGGCGACTTCATCGTCGTCGTCAATGCCGCGAAACTGCGCGTCACCGGCAACAAGATCGACGACAAGATGTACTACCGGCACAGCGGCTACCCCGGCGGCATTTCCGAGACCACGTTCGGCAAGATGCAGTCGCGCTTTCCCGGCCGCGCGCTCGAGAAGGCGGTCAAGGGCATGCTGCCCAAGGGCCCGCTCGGCTATGCGATGATCAAGAAACTGAAGGTGTATGCCGAGGGCACGCACCCGCATTCGGCGCAGCAGCCGAAGGTCCTGGAGGTTTGACGCGATGATCGGCGATTACTACTACGGCACCGGCCGGCGCAAGACCTCGGTCGCCCGGGTCTTCCTCAAGCGCGGCACCGGCAAGTTCGTCGTCAACGGCAAGCCGCTCGACGACTACTTCGCGCGCGAGACCGGCCGCATGGTCGTGCGCCAGCCGCTCGAGCTCACCGACAACGTCCGCAGCTTCGACATCATGGTCAACGTCGCCGGCGGCGGCGAGTCCGGCCAGGCGGGCGCGGTTCGCCACGGCGTCACGCGCGCACTGATCGACTACGACGCGGCGCTCAAGCCCTCGCTGTCGAACGCGGGCCTCGTCACGCGCGACGCGCGCGAGGTCGAGCGCAAGAAGGTCGGCTTTCACAAGGCGCGACGTCGCAAGCAGTTCTCGAAGCGCTGATTTCCGCGCACGCCCCCGCGCGATACCGCGCGCTTCGGGAACAGGCCGCCTTGCTTCGCAGGCGGCCTTTTTGCATCCGGCGACCCCAACCCGCAGCCCGACAGGGCACCCACGGAGTCGAACATGATCAGGATCGGAATCGTAGGCGGCACCGGCTACACGGGCGTCGAACTGCTGCGGCTGCTCGCGCAGCATCCGCAGGCGGAACTGGTCGCGATCACCTCGCGCAAGGAAACCGGGATGCCGGTGGCCGAGATGTTCCCGTCGCTGCGCGGGCGCGTGAAGCTGGCCTTCTCCGATCCGGCCGGGGCGCCGCTCGATCGCTGCGACGTGGTGTTCTTCGCCACGCCGCACGGCGTGGCGATGTCGCAGGCGCGCGAACTGCTCGCCGCGGGGGTCAAGGTGATCGACCTCGCCGCCGACTTCCGGCTGAAGGACACGGCGGAATTCGAGCGCTGGTACAAGATGCCGCACGCCTGTCCGGACATCCTCGCCGAAGCCGTCTACGGGCTGCCGGAGGTCAACCGCGGGGCGATCCGCAAGGCGCGCGTGATCGGGCTGCCCGGCTGCTATCCGACTTCGGTCCAGCTCGGCTTCCTGCCGGTGCTCGACCCGGTGGCCGTGGCGGCCGCGGGCGGCGACCTCGTCGAGCGCGACAGCCTGATCGCCGACTGCAAGTCGGGCGCCTCCGGCGCTGGACGCAAGGCCGAGGTGGCCACGCTGCTGGCCGAGGCGAGCGACAACTTCAAGGCGTATTCGGTCTCCGGGCACCGGCACCTGCCGGAGATCCGCCAGGGGCTCGAGGCGATCGCCGGCAAGCCGGTGAATCTGGTCTTCACGCCGCACCTGGTGCCGATGGTGCGTGGCATCTTCTCGACGCTGTATGCGCGACTGACGCCGGCGGGTCGCAAGGTCGACCTGCAGGCCCGCTACGAAAGCGCTTCGCCGGCGAGCCGTTCGTCGACGTGATGCCGGCGGGTTCCACGCCCGGGACCCGCTCGGTGCGCGCGTCGAACATCGCGCGCATCGCGATTCACCGGCCGCCGGGCAGCGACATGCTGATGGTGCTGGTCGTCGAGGACAACCTGGTCAAGGGCGCTTCGGGGCGGGGCGTACAGGCGATGAACCTCATGTTCGGGCTGCCGGAAGGCACCGGGCTCGACCAGGTGCCGGTGCTACCATGAAACCTCGCCGGGCAGGGCCGGCTTGCACTGAATCCGCCTGCGGCCGGCTACGAGGCCTGGCCGCTGCACGCCCGCTGCGCTCGGCCGTTCCGGGGTTCCCCGGTCCGCCATCGCCGCGGTCCGGGTCCTCGCTCCGCGTCGGGCCGTCGTGCACGTCGCCGGGTCATGCACGCCAGCGCCACGCCCGCAGTGAAGAAGAAGTTGCTCGCGCGCCGCCGCTCGGTGAGCGCGGCCAGGATGACCGTCAGGCGGCACGTGCCGTGGCCGCTGCGACTGGCGTCGCTGGCGCTCGCGGTGGCCGTCGGGGCAGCGGGCGGCATGTGGCTGTGGCGAACCGCGTTCGACGGCGCCGCAGCCCGAGCGCGACCACCTCGGCGCCGGGAAGTCACGAGGCTGCGCGACGAACTCGCCGAAGCGACGGCCGACCGCCGGCGGATCGCAGGCACGATGGTGTCGGCAGACAGCCAGGTGCGCATCGACCAGGTCGCGGCCGCCCGTCGCGAGCAGCAGATCAGGGAGCTCGAAGCCGAGAACGCCGAACTGAAAGCCGACCTCGCCTACCTCGAAAGCCTGCTGCCGGCTGCCGATGCGCAGGGCCCGGTCGCCATTCGTCGGTTCGAGGTCGAGCCCGACGCCAGCGAGCCGAACCGGATGCGATATCGTGCCCTGGTGATGCTCGCGGGACGCGCCGAGCGGGTCTTCTCGGGGTCGTTGCAGCTGCGCGTGACGACTGAACGACAGGGCCGCACCACGACCCTGGTCCTGCCCGACGAGGGGCCGCCCGAGGCGCGCGAGCGGATGAAGCTGTCGTTCCGGCGCATGCTGCGCGTCGAAGGACACTTCGAGGTTCCGCAAGGGGCGGTGCTGAAGTCGGTGCAGATGCGCGTGCTCGAGAAGGGCGCGCTGCGGGCCGAGCAGACCGCCTCGCTCTGAGCGAGGAGGAGCAATGTTCGGCAAGAAGAAGCTCAATACGGGCACGATCGATTGCCTGATCGGCGCCGGCACGGCGATCCGGGGCGACGTCCGCTTCAAGGGGGGGCTGCGCATCGATGGCGAGGTCCGCGGCAACGTGATCGCCGAGGAGGGCGAGCCGAGCATGCTCGTGCTGTCGGAGAACGCGCGCATCGAAGGGCAGGTCCGCGCGGCCCACCTGGTGGTCAACGGCACGATCGTCGGGCCGGTCCAGGCCGACGAACTGCTCGAGCTGCAGCCGAAGGCGCAGGTCAGCGGCGAGATCCGTTACCGGGCGATCGAGATGCACCATGGCGCGGTGCTCGACGGCGCGCTCGCGCACCTCGAGACCGGCCGCCCGAATCTCGAGCTGGCAGCCAGCAACGAGTAGGTCGTGCGAGGGTCGCGCGACGCCCGAGCGCAAATGCCCCGTTGCTGGCGCGGTTTCTGGCCGCATCCTACAATACCCGGCCAACGGAGGTTCAACCGATGACTGCTGTCGCCGAAATGCCCGCACCGCTGCTGTTCACCGACAGCGCGGCCGCCAAGGTCAAGGAACTGATCGACGAAGAGGGCAACCCGGCCCTGAAGCTGCGCGTCTTCGTGCAGGGCGGGGGCTGTTCCGGCTTCCAGTACGGTTTCACGTTCGACGAGGAAACCAACGAGGACGACACCGTCATGGAGAAGCGCGGGGTTACGCTGCTCATCGACGCGATGAGCTTCCAGTACCTCGTCGGGGCCGAGATCGACTACAAGGAAGACCTGCAGGGCGCGCAGTTCGTGATCAAGAATCCGAACGCGACCAGCACCTGCGGCGCGGCTCATCGTTCTCCTGATCCCAGGCGCGCGGGCGCGGCTCCAGGCCGAGCACGCGCGCGCCGCGTACACCGGTGACCGACGACAGGTTGCCGGCCGTGCCGTCGATCCTTCGCGCAGCCAGCCAGGCAAAGGCAGCCGCTTCGACCAGCAGGTCGATGCCGAGCACCTGCGTGGACGCGACCGGCGCCGGCGCGCAACGGGCAGCGAGCCGCTCCATCAGGAACGCATTGCGCGCTCCACCTCCGCAGACGAAGACCCGTTGCGCCCCGAAATCCGTGCACGCCAGCCCGACCGTCGCGGCGCTCAACTCGACCAGAGTGGCCTGCACGTCACGCGGCGTCGTCGCGCCCGGGTGGCGGGCCAGCGAGCGGTCGAGCCAGTCCGGGTTGAACAGGTCGCGGCCGGTGCTCTTGGGCGGCGCCAGGCCGAAGTAGGGTTCGGCGAGCCACGCGGCCAATAGGGCTGCGTCGAGGCGTCCGCCGCGCGCCCAGTCGCCGTCGCGGTCGAAGTCCGTGCCGGTGTGCCGCCGGCACCAGGCGTCGAGCAGCGTATTCGCCGGTCCGGTGTCGAAGCCGGTCACCGGATCGGGCACTGCGCCGGGTGGCAGCAGGCTCACGTTGGCGATCCCGCCGAGATTGACCACGGCCCGCCGCTCGCCGTCGTGGCGGAACACCTGCGCGTCGGTAGGGCGCCAGGCGCCTGGCCTCCATGCCGATGTCGGCCACGCGCGCAGGTCGCAGGCGACGGCGATGCCGCTGTCGGCCAGTCGCGCCGGATTGAGCAGCTGGATCGTGTAGCCCAGTTCCGGCCGGTGCCGCACCGTCTGTCCGTGCGCGCCGACGGCGGTAATCGACATCGCCGTGCAGCCCGACGCGGCGAGCAGGTCGGCGACGACCTCGGCGTACACGTCGGAGAGGGCGTTGGCGGCGACTGCGGCGCGGGCCGAGCCGTCGGCCCCGGCGACTGCGGCACCTGGAAGGCTCGCTGCGCAGCGCCTGGGGGATCGGGCGGCTGGCGAACGCGGCGGTGCGCAGGTCGGCGGGGGGCTGTCCGAGTTCGACCAGCGCGCCGTCGACCGCGTCGATGCTGGTGCCCGACATCAGCCCGATGAAGCGGCGCACGGCTTGGGGCGCCCGCGGGCCGCGCCTACTCGAAGCGGGCGAGGCGGACGACGCCGTCGAGTTGGGCCAGGCGCGTGCGCAGCCCGGTGGTCTGCGCGGCGAACCGGTCGCGCTCGCCGACGTCGAGCGGCGCCGACTCGGGCATCACGACCGAAAGCGGATCGACCTGGTCGCCGTCGACCTTGAATTCGTAGTGAAGGTGCGGCCCGGTCGACCAACCCGTGGTGCCCACGAAGCCGATGACCTCGCCCTGCGCGACCCGTGCGCCGTGCGCAGAGCCCGGACGCGAAGCCGTTCAGGTGCGCGTAGAGCGTCGAGACGCCGTTGCGGTGGCGGATCTCGATCACGTTGCCGTAGCCGCGCTGCTGGCCGATGAACTCGACGACGCCGTCGCCGGAGCTGCGCACCTTGGTACCGATCGGGGCGGCGAAGTCAACGCCCTTGTGTTCGCGGGTGTACCTGAGGATCGGGTGCATCCGCGCGTGGCTGAAGCCCGACGAGATCCGGCTGAACTCGACCGGATGCTGCAGGAACGCCTTGCGAAGGCTGCGGCCGTCGAAGGAAAAGTACTCGCCCTGGCGCGAGCCGTCGCGGTCGAACCAGACGGCCTCATGGCGGCTGCGGTTGACCGAGAACTCCAGCGCCAGGATGCGTCCGATGCTCGGCGGATCGAGGCTGTCGGCCTCGCGCACCACCTCGTAGACCACGCGAAGCGTGTCGCCGCGTCGCAGGTCGCGGGTGAAATCGACCTCGCCGTCGAGGATGTCTGCGATCTGGCTGGCGACAGCGTCCGGGATGCCCGCGGCGTCGATTGCGGCGAACAGCGACGTGCGGATCTCGGCGATACCCATCGCCACCTGACGCTCGCGAGGACTTGATCGGCTCGTCGCGCCTCGAACCGGCCGCCGGCGCGATGGATCGTCGCGCCCGGTGGGCTGGGACGCTTCGACCGATTCGGTGTCGATGCTGGCGTAGCGGTACTGCAGCGACTGCACCCGCCCGGCTTCGTCGATCTCGGCGGTGACGGTGCGCCCGGCCTGCAATTGCATCAGCTTGCGCGCGCGGGGGTCGGAGGCCACGAATTTCTGGAACTCGCTGTCGGTCGCGCCGAGCCGGTCGAGCAGCGAGGCGAGCGTCTCGCCGCGCTGGATGCGCTCGGAGCGCACGTACGGCTGCAGCGGCCCGGGCGCGTCTTCGGTCGAGCGGACCGCCGGGGCGATCGCAACGCTTTCGACGATGGTCTGCGGCGGCGGCAGGTCGACCTCGCGCAGCGGCGCGGTACCGAAGGCGGTGACCGCGGCCAGGGTCAGCGTCGCGGCGACTGCGGTCGCGACCTTCGGGAAGCTGGGCAGGGGTAGCTGGCTCATCGGGCTGGCAGGCTCGTCCGGTCTGAGGTTCGGCTTCGTCGCCGGGAGCCTGTGAACCCTCGGCTAGAATCTGGCCCCTCGGCCCGGCGAATTCGGCGGTGCCAGCGGCGCCGCCCGGCCGGTCCGGGAACAGCGGCCGATTCTACCGGATCAATCCAGGAAACCTGTCACGAAATGACGATGGACGGCGCACCCAGACCGACGGGCCCCGAACGCGGCGCCCCCGCTGGCGCTGCCGGCGCCCCCGCCGCCTGGCCGGTGACCGACCGTGCCCGGGAGGCGTTGGCCATCAGCCTGCGCGGCTGCGAGGAACTCCTCGTCGAGTCCGACTGGCTCGCCAAGCTGGCGCGCAGCGAGGCTACCGGCAGCCCGCTGCGGATCAAGCTCGGCCTGGACCCGACCGCGCCCGACCTGCACCTGGGGCACACGGTCGTGCTGAACAAGATGCGCCAGCTCCAGGACCTCGGGCACCGGGTGATCTTCCTGATCGGCGACTTCACCGCGATGATCGGCGATCCGTCCGGCCGCAACACGACCCGGCCGCCGCTGACCCGCGAGCAGATCGAGCAGAACGCGAAGACCTACTTCGAGCAGGCCAGCCTCGTGCTGGACCGCGAACGTACCGAGATTCGTTACAACTCCGAGTGGTCCGACCCGCTGGGCGCGCGCGGCATGATCCAGCTGGCAGCGAAGTACACGCTGGCGCGGATGATGGAGCGCGACGATTTCACCAGGCGCTTCCGCGCCGGCGCGCCGATCTCGGTGCACGAACTGCTCTACCCGCTGATGCAGGGCTACGATTCGGTCGCGCTGAAGTCCGACATCGAACTGGGCGGCACCGACCAGAAGTTCAACCTGCTGGTCGGGCGCGAGCTGCAGCGCGAGTACGGCCAGGAGCCACAGTGCATCCTGACGATGCCGCTGCTCGAGGGCCTGGACGGCGTCGAGAAGATGTCGAAGTCGAAGAACAACTACATCGGCATCACCGAGGCGCCGGCGCAGATGTTCGGCAAGCTGATGTCGATCTCCGACGAGCTGATGTGGCGCTACTACGAGCTGCTGTCGTTCCGCTCGCTCGCGCAGATCGCGGCGTTGCGCGCCGAATGCGCGGCCGGGCGCAACCCGCGGGACGCCAAGGTCGCGCTCGCGCAGGAGATCGTCGAGCGCTTCCACTCGCGCGCCGCGGCCGACGCCGCGCTGGCCGAATTCGAGGCGCGCTTTCGCCACGGCGCGCTGCCGGAAAACATCCCGGAGGTGGTGCTGCGCGGCGCGCCGATGCCGATCGCGCAGCTGCTCAAGCAGGCGCAGCTGGCGCCGTCGACCACCGAGGCGAACCGGAACATCGAGCAGGGGGGCGTGCGCATCGATGGCGAGCGGGTCGAGGACAAGGCGCTGAGGCTGCCGGCCGGGACGTACGTCGTGCAGGTGGGCAAGCGCCGGTTTGCGCGGGTCACGATCGAAGCGGCAGGCTGATCGCCGCGATGATCGCGCTGCTGCAGCGGGTGGCGGGTGCCGAGGTCAAGGTCTGCGGAGAGTCGGTCGGGCGCATCGGCCGCGGCCTGCTCGTCTTCTACTGCGCCGAGCGCGGCGACGCCGACGCCGGATGCGAGCGACTGCTCCAGCGGATCCTGAAGCTGCGCTGTTTCCCCGATGACGAAGGGCGGATGAATCGCAGCGTGCAGGACGTCGCCGGCGCGCTGCTGGTCGTCTCGCAGTTCACGCTGGCCGCCGACACCGCCGGCGGCAACCGGCCGGGCTTCTCGCGGGCGGCGGCACCCGACGAGGGGCGCCGCCTGTACGAGCGCTTCGTGGAGGCGGCTCGCGCCCGGCACCCGGACGTCGCGTGCGGGCGCTTCGGCGCCGACATGCAGGTGGCGCTCGTCAACGACGGGCCGGTCACGTTCTGGATGCGGGTGCCGCCGGCTTGACCGGGGCGATCGGTGCCGGGCGGCGCGGCCGACAAGGCCCGAGAGGTGCAAGGGCGCGCCGCTCGCGGTAAGGTTCGAGTGGGAACGCCGCGCGCCGACGCGGCCAGGGAGAGCCATCCGATGAGACTGTTCAGTGAATCCTTCGCCGACGGGCAGCCCATTGCGCCCGAGTTCGCGTTCTGCCGGATCGATCCGAAGTCGCACGTGACCCTGTCGTCGAACCGCAATCCGCAACTGTCGTGGTCGGAGGCGCCGGTGGGCACTCGCTCGTTCGCGATCATCTGCCACGATCCGGATGTGCCGAGCCGCCCCGACGACGTGAACCAGGAGGGCCGCAAGATTCCATCGACGCTCAAGCGCGTGGAGTTCTTCCACTGGATCCTGGTCGACCTGCCGGCGAGCCTCGATGCGATCGCCGCCGGCGAGTTCTCGGACAAGGTGACGCCCAAGGGAAAATCCGGGCCGGCCACGCGGCACGGCGCCCGGCAGGGCATCAACGACTACACCGCATGGTTCGCCGACGACCACGACATGGCCGGCGACTATCACGGTTACGACGGTCCATGCCCGCCGTGGAACGACTCGATCGTCCATCGCTACGTGTTCACGGTGTACGCGCTCGACGTCGAGCGGCTGCCGCTGATGGGCCGCTTCGGCGGCGCCGACGCGCGCAAGGTGATCGCGCACCATCGGCTCGGCGAGGCGTCGATCACCGGCACCTACACGCTGAACCCGAGACTCGCGCCGGCTTCGCGTTGAGCGCGCGAGCGGGCGATCGCCCGCACACCGAGCTGGTGCTGATCCGTCACGGCGTCACCGCCTGGAATCGCGAACGGCGCTTCCAGGGGCAGATCGACATCGCGCTGGACGACGAAGGCCTGGCGCAGGCGGCGCTCACCGGCCGGCGGCTGGCCGGCTGGCCGCTCGACGCCGTGTACGCGAGCGACCTGGCTCGTGCGCGCCAGACCGCCGAGCCGATCGCGGCGGCGCGCGGCCTCGCGACGCGCTTCGATTCACGGCTGCGCGAGCGCCACTACGGCAGCTTCGAAGGGCGCACGCACGACGAGCTGGAGCGCGTGGAGGCCGAGGCCTGGCGGCGCTGGCGTTCGCGCGAGCCCGATTTCGGACTGCCTGGCGGTGGCGAGTCGCTGCGCGCGTTCCACGCGCGCGTCGCTTCGGCGCTGCTCGACCTCGTGCGGCTCCACCCGGGGCAGACGGTCGTCGTCGTCACGCACGGCGGCGTGCTCGACATCGCCTACCGGATGGCCACCGGACTGCCGCTGGAGGCGCCGCGCCGGCACGACCTGCTCAACGCCAGCCTGAACCGCATCGGATGGGACGGCCGCGCATTCAGCCTCATCCACTGGGCCGACGTGGCGCACCTCGAGGCCGAACCCGGGGCGCCGCTCGACGACGTCGGGGCGCGCCGGTAGCGCGATCCTTTAGAATCGCTGGTGCCGCGTGACACCGGCGCCACCAGGTGACCCAAATGTTCGACCGCAACCACGGCATTTCCCAGACCGACCCCGAACTCTGGAACGCGATCCGGCTGGAGAACCAGCGCCAGGAAGCCCACATCGAGCTGATCGCGTCCGAGAACTACGCGAGCCCGGCGGTGATGGCCGCGCAAGGCAGCCAGCTCACCAACAAGTACGCCGAGGGGTATCCGGGCAAGCGCTACTACGGCGGTTGCGAATACGTCGACGTGGCCGAGCAACTGGCGATCGACCGCATCAAGCGGCTGTTCGGCGCCGAATGCGCCAACGTGCAGCCGCACTCCGGCGCGCAGGCGAACGAGGCGGTGTTCCTCGCCTTCCTGAAGCCCGGCGACACGATCATGGGGATGAGCCTCGCCGAGGGCGGCCACCTCACGCATGGCATGGCACTGAACATGTCGGGCAGGTGGTTCAACGTCGTCTCCTACGGCCTGAACCAGGCCGAGGAGATCGACTACGACGCGATGGAGCGCAAGGCGCACGAGCATCGGCCGAAGCTGATCATCGCCGGTGCGTCGGCGTACAGCCTGCGCATCGACTGGGAGCGCTTCGCAAAGGTCGCGAAGGACATCGGCGCGCTGCTGATGGTCGACATGGCGCACTACTCGGGGCTGATCGCCGGCGGTGTCTACCCCAATCCGGTGCCCCACGCCGACATCGTGACGTCGACCACGCACAAGAGCCTGCGCGGCCCGCGCGGCGGCTTCGTCCTGATGCCCGAGCGCCACGAAAAGCCGATCAACTCGGCGATCTTCCCCGGCCTGCAGGGCGGGCCGCTGATGCACGTGATCGCCGCCAAGGCGGTCGCGTTCCACGAGGCGCTGCAGCCGTCGTTCAAGGCGTACTCGCAACAGGTCGCGACCAATGCGCAGGTGCTCGCGCAGACGCTGATCGAGCGCGGGCTGCGCATCGTCTCGGGCCGCACCGAGTCGCACCTGATGCTGGTCGACCTGCGCGCCAAGCGCATCACCGGCAAGGAAGCCGAGCGCGTGCTCGGCGAAGCGCACATCACCTGCAACAAGAACTCGATCCCGAACGACCCGGAGAAGCCGATGGTCACCAGCGGGATCCGCCTCGGCACGCCGGCGATGACCACCCGCGGCTTCCGCGACGAAGAGGCACGCCTGGTCGGTCACCTGATCGCCGACGTGCTCGACCACCCGGGCGATGCCGCGAAGCTGGCGATGGTCCGCGAGAAGGTCGGTCAGCTGACTGCGAAGTTCCCGGTCTACGGTTGAACGGCGCGAGCGCGCCATGCGCTGCCCGTTCTGCGACCACCCCGACACCCAGGTCATCGAGACCCGCGAGTCCGACGACGGCGCCAGCACCCGGCGGCGCCGTCGCTGCCTGAACTGCGACAAGCGCTTCACCACCTACGAGCGCGTCGAACTGGCGCTGCCGGCCGTGGTGAAGAAGAACGGCGTCCGCACCGACTTCGATCGGCGCAAGATGCGCGCGTCGATGGCGTTGGCGCTGCGCAAGCGGCCGGTGAGCGCCGAGGCGGTCGATGCGGCGATCCACCGCATCGAGGAGAAGCTGCTCAGCCTCGGCCTGCGCGAGGTGCCCAGCGAGCGCATCGGCGAACTGGTGATGCGCGAGCTGAAGAAGCTCGACAAGGTGGCCTACGTGCGCTTCGCGTCGGTGTATCGCAGTTTCGAGGACGTCGACGAGTTCGCCGACGTGATCCTCGAGGTGCAGGCGCGCAAGCGACGCTGACTACCGTTTTGCGCCGGAGAGTCGGATGGTGTCGAGGGAGGAGTTGGGGGTGATGGCCTGGGGGTCGACCTTCAGGTGAACGAGAGCGGGGCGAAGGCGGGTGCGGGCGTGCTCGAGGGCGGCGCGCATGGCGGGTTCGAACTGGGCGGTGCGTTCGACGCGCGCGCCGAAGCCGCCGAAGGCTTCGCCGTAGCGTGCGAAGTCGGGGTTGTCCAGTTCGGTGCCGATGACGCGCGAGGGGTACTCGCGCTCCTGGTGCATGCGGATGGTGCCGTACATGCCGTTGTCGAAGACGATGACCACCAGCGGGGCGCCGTACTGGGCGGCGGTGGCGAGTTCCTGGCCGTTCATGAGGAAGTCGCCGTCGCCGGCGAAGCACACGACGGTGCGCTGGGGCTGTGCGATGGCGGCGGCGACCGCCGCGGGCACGCCGTAGCCCATCGAGCCGGAGGTGGTCGAGAGCAGGGTGCGCAGGCCCGCGTAGGGCCAGAAGCGGTTGGCCCAGGTGGCGAAGTTGCCCGCGCCGTTGGTGAGGATGGCGTCGGGGGGCAGCAGCCGCTTGAGGGTTTGCACGAGCTCCCACAGGTCCAGCGCGGGCGCGGCGGCGCCCGCGTAGAGTGCGGGCGCGGCGGCGCCCGCGTAGAGTGCGGGCGCGGCGGCGCCCGCGTAGAGTGCGGGGCGGCCCTGCCAGGCCTCGTACTCGGCGCGCGCGGCGGCGAGCGAGCCCGCCCAGGCGGAGGCGTCCACGCGCACGTTGCGCAACGCCGCGGCGATCTCGGGCATGCCCGAGGCGATCATGAGGTCGGCCTGGTAGACGCGGCCGAGTTCCTCGATGCCCGCGTGCACGTGCACCAGCGCCTGCCTGGGGCGCGGCGCCTCGAGCAGCGTGTAGCCCGAGGTGGTCATCTCGCCCAGCCGCGGGCCGATTGCCAGCACCAGGTCGGCGGCCTGCAGGCGCGCGGCGAGCTTCGGGTTCACCCCGATGCCCACGTCGCCGATGTAGTTCGGGTGGCGGTTGTCGAACAGGTCCTGGAAGCGAAACGCGCAGGCCACGGGCAGCTGGTTGGCCTGGGCGAACGTGCGCAGGTCCTGGCAGGCCTGCGGCGTCCAGCCGGTGCCCCCGAGCATCACGAAGGGGCGCTGGGCGCGCGCGAGCATCGCCGCGAGCTCGCCGAGCTGCGCCGCCCCGGGGCTGGCGCGCACCGGGCGGTGGCAGGCCGCATCGGCCACCGCCGCCTGCTGCACCAGCACGTCCTCGGGCAGCGCCAGCACCACCGGGCCCATGCGCCCGCTGGTGGCGACCTGGAAGGCGCGCGCGACGTACTCCGGGATGCGCTCGACACGGTCGATCTGCGCCACCCACTTGGCCATCTGGCCGAACATGCGCCGGTAGTCGATCTCCTGGAAGGCCTCGCGGTCCAGGAAATCGGTACCCACCTGGCCGACGAACACGACCATCGGCACCGAGTCCTGGAAGGCCGCGTGCACGCCCACCGAGGCGTTGGCCGCGCCGGGCCCGCGGGTGACCATCACCACGCCGGGCCGGCCGGTGAGCTTGGCCCAGGCGTCGGCCATGAACGCCGCGCCGCCCTCCTGGCGGCACACCACGAAGCGGATGCGCTCGCGGTGCCGGTACAGCCCGTCGAGCACCGCCAGGTAGCTCTCCCCGGGCACCCCGAACACCGTCTCCACCCCCTGGATCGCCAGCGCATCGGCCAGGATCTGGCCGCCGGGACGCGCCGTTGCTGCAGCAGCCGCCGGGACCGGCGCCGGATCCGGCGAGGAGTTCACTGAGGGAGTCACTGAGGGAGTCACTGAGGTGGGGGTGGAGCGGGCCAAGTCGATCTCCTTCGTCGACCCGCGGATTCTAGTCGCTGGCGCGCCTCGCGATCCGCTGCAGGAGCCGATCGCGCTTCCCGTGCAGGAGCCGATCGCGCTTCGGGTGATAATCCCGGTCGATGTTCACGCCGGCCGATCACGATTTCATGCAGCGGGCGCTGCAGCTCGCCGAGCTCGGGCTCTTCACCGCCACGCCCAACCCGCGCGTGGGCTGCGTGGTGGTGCGTGACAACGCGATCGTCGGCGAGGGCTGGCACCGGCGTGCCGGCGAGCCTCACGCCGAGGTGCTCGCGCTCGCGCAGGCCGGCGAGCGCGCGCGCGGGGGCACGGCCTACGTGACGCTCGAGCCGTGCAACCATCATGGCCGCACGCCGCCCTGCGTCGACGCGCTGATCGAGGCCCGGGTGGGGCGGGTGATCGCCGCGATGGAAGATCCGAATCCGTCGGTCAACGGCACGGGGCTCGAACGGCTTCGAGCTGCCGGGATCGACGTGCGCTGCGGCCTGCTGCAGCAGGAGGCACGCGACCTGAACATCGGTTTCGTGTCGCGGATGGCGCGCGGCCGACCCTGGGTGCGGCTCAAGGCCGCCACCAGCCTCGACGGCCGCACCGCGTTGCCCGACGGGCGCAGCCAGTGGATCACCGGCGACGTGGCGCGGGCCGACGGCCACGCCTGGCGCGCTCGCGCCTGCGCGATCCTCACCGGGATCGGTACGGTCAGGGACGACAACCCGCAGCTCACCGTCCGTCACGTGCAGACCTCGCGACAACCGCTGCGCGTGCTGGTGGATTCGCGCTTCGAGGTCAACCCGGCCGCGCGGATTCTCGAGGGCGGCAGCACGCTGGTGGCCTGTGCCGTCGACGAGGCGAAGCGCGTCGCCAAGACCGCCGCGCTCGAGGAACTCGGCTGCGAGGTGATCACGCTTGCCGATGCGAACGGCAAGGTCGACCTGGCCGCGCTGCTGCTCGAACTCGCGCGCCGCGGCATCAACGAGTTGCACGTCGAGGCCGGCTACCGCCTCAACGGGTCGCTGTTGCGCGAGGACTGCGTCGACGAACTGCTCGTCTACATGGCGCCGACGCTGCTCGGCAATTCGATGGGGCTGGCGGACCTGGCCCCTCCGGAGGCGCTGGAGAAGCGCCTCGTGTTGCACTGGCAGTCGGTCGAGCGCGTGGGCGACGACCTTCGACTGCTGGCCCGGCTTCCCGAAAGGATCTGAACGATGTTCACCGGAATCGTTGCGGCCGTAGGTCGGATCGAGCGTGTCGAGCCGCTCGGCCAGGAGGCTGGCGTGCGCCTGACGGTCGACGCCGGCGCCCTCGACCTGTCCGACGTGGCGCCGGGCGATTCGATCGCGATCCAGGGTGCCTGCATGACGGCCGTCGGCATCGACCGCGGGCGCTTCGTCGTCGAGGTGTCGAGGGAGAGCCTGTCGCGGACCCGCGGCCTTGACCGGGTCGGCGAGGTGAACCTCGAAAAGGCGATGCGGCTGGACGACCGCATCGGTGGTCACCTGGTGTCGGGGCACGTCGACGGGCTCGGCGAGGTGGTGTCTTTCGAGCCGGTCGGCGAGTCGTGGCGCCTGGTGCTTCGCGCCCCCGCAGGGCTGGCGAAATACTTCGCCTACAAGGGCTCGGTCACCGTCAATGGCGTCAGCCTGACCGTCAATCGCGTCGCCGACGTGGCCGATGGCGCCGAGTTCGAGATCAACCTGATTCCGCACACGATCGCGGTCACGACGCTGAAGTCGCTCGAGCCGGGCGACCGGGTCAACCTCGAGGTCGACCTGATCGCGAGATACGTCGAGCGCATGCTCGGCGCGGCCGGCGGCAGCCCCGCGCAGCAGCGATGAGCGGGCGCTAGAGTCCGGTCGTATTGGCGCCGATCGCCACCGCCGCGCCCGCGGCGAGTTCGTCGAGCAGCGTGCGGGCCTCGGTCGCCGCCTCTTCGTCGAAGTCGACGAAGGTCAGCGCGCTGTCGTGATGCGGGCGGCGCAGCACCACCCGGTCGTCCACCAGCACGAAGCCGCGCGGATAGTTGCGCGCCGATTCCTCGCTGCGAAGCACGCGCAGCCGCGGCCAGTGACGGCGCAGCAGCGCAATGACGCGCGGGCAATGCCGCTCGACGAACGAAGCGTCGTGCAGCACGAGCTCGATCGTCGTGTCGCGGCTGCGTCCGAGCAGCGTCTCGAGCGCGTCGGCGAAGGCCTTCCGGTCGAAGCCGTAGAACTCTCCGCGGTCGTCGGCGATCCGCAGCGATCGCTGGGCGCGCGAGGCGATGCCGTCGAACGCGGACCGCGCCTCGCTGCGCGTGTCGATCCGGCGGTAGCTCTGGAGGTCCTGCGGATTCATCATGGCGGAAGTATCCCAGCGGCCCGGCCGGGCAGGGCCGCCGTCCGGCGGCGACGGCCGCCCACGCAGCGTAAAATGGCGCCATGACACTTGCCAGCACGCCCGAAATCATCGCCGAGCTCGCCGCCGGCCGGATGGTCATCCTGGTCGACGAGGAAGATCGCGAGAACGAAGGCGATCTGGTACTCGCCGCCGACTTCGTCACCCCGGAGGCGATCAATTTCATGGCGCGCTACGGGCGCGGCCTGATCTGCCTGACCCTCACCGAGGAGCGCTGCCGGCAGCTCGAGTTGCCGCTGATGGTGACCAGCAACGGCACGCGCCACGGCACCAACTTCACCGTATCGATCGAGGCCGCCGAGGGCGTCTCGACCGGCATCTCGGCTGCCGACCGCGCGCGCACGGTGCAGGCGGCGGTCGCGCGTCAGGCGAAGCCGAGCGACATCGTCCAGCCCGGTCACATCTTCCCGCTGATGGCGCAGCGCGGCGGCGTGCTGATGCGCGCCGGCCACACCGAGGCGGGCTGCGACCTCGCGCGGCTGGCCGGACTGACGCCGGCGTCCGTGATCTGCGAGATCCTGAAAGACGACGGGACGATGGCGCGCCTGCCCGACCTGATCGAGTTCGCCGCCGTGCACAAGCTGAAGATCGGCGCGATCGCCGACCTCATCCAGTATCGCAGCGCGCACGAGAGCCTGATCGAGCGGGTGTCCGAGCGTTCGATCCGCACCCGCTGGGGCACCTTCCGGATGGTCGCCTATCGCGACACCGCGGCGGGCTCGCCGCACCTGGCGCTGGTGCACGGCGACATCGACCCGGGACGCGAGGCGCTGGTTCGCGTGCACGAGCCGCTGTCGGTGCTCGATCTTCTCGAGATCGACGGCACCACGCACTCGTGGCCGCTCGAGCGCGCGCTGTCGACGATCGTCGCCGAGCCCTGCGGCGTGGCGGTGCTGCTGAACTGCGCGCAGCCGGCCGAGATGCTGTTCACGCAGCTCGAGCAGTCGGGCGGGGGCGAAGCCCAGGCGAGCGCGCGCCGGCGCAGCGGCAAGATGGACCTGCGCACGTACGGGATCGGGGCGCAGATCCTCAAGGATCTGGGCGTGGGGCGCATGCGGCTGCTGTCGCAACCGCGCAAGATGCCCAGCATGACCGGCTTCGATCTCGAAGTCGCCGGTTTCGAGCCGGGCAACCAGGAGTAAGGCATGCAGATCGAAGTATTCCAGTCCGACCTGGACGGTGGCGGCCTGCGCATCGGCGTCGTGCAGGCGCGGTTCAACCAGGTCGTCTGCGAGGCGCTGCGCGACGCGTGCCTGGCCGAGTTGATCGAACTCGGCGTCGAGGCCGAAGACGTCTTCGTCTGCACGGTACCCGGCTCGCTCGAGATCCCGGTCGTGCTGCAGCAGCTGGCGGCGTCCGGCGAATTCGACGCGCTGATCGCGCTCGGCGCGGTGGTCCGCGGCGAAACCTATCACTTCGAGGTCGTCTCCAACGAGAGCGCTGCCGGGATCGCGCGCGTCGCGCTCGACTTCAACGTGCCGATCGCCAACGCGGTACTCACCACCGAGACCGACGAGCAGGCGTCGGCGCGCGCGGCCGAGAAGGGCGCCGAGGCCGCTCGCGTGGCGGTCGAGATGGCCAACCTCGCGTCGTCGCTGTCGAGCCTCGCCGGCGACGACGAGGACGACTACGGCGAAGACGACGAGGACGAGGACGACGACGACGAAGAGGAAGAGGAAGAGGACGACGAAGAGGACCAAGGCGACGAGCCCGACGAGGCCGGCCCCGGCCCGGGCCGCCGCGGCGAGAAGGCCCGCCACTGATGTCCGAGCCCGGCAAGGGGCGAGGCACGCCGCCCAAGAGCGCGCGGCGCCGGGCGCGCGAACTGGCGCTGCAGGGCGTCTACCAGTGGCTGCTGTCGCGCGAGGACACCGGCGCGATCCAGGCGCATCTCACCGAGACGCCCGGCTTCGAGAAGGCCGATTTCGCCCACTTCGAGGCGCTGCTTCACGGTGCGATCGTCGCGGCCGACGAGCTCGATGCGCTGATCGCGCCGAACCTCGACCGCAAGGTCGGCGAGTTGAGCCCGGTCGAGCACGGCGTGCTGATGCTAGCTGCGTTCGAGCTGCTGCGCATGCCCGAGATTCCTTACCGCGTCGTCATCAACGAGGCGGTCGAGCTGGCGAAGACCTATGGCGGCACCGACGGCTACAAGTACGTCAACGGCGTGCTCGATCGCGTCGCGGCGCGCGCGCGGCCGCACGAAGCGCCAGTGCGCGGCTGAGCCGCGGCTCCAACGGCCTCGCGCCCATGCCGCTCGGCGAATTCGAACTGATCGCGCGATTCTTCGATCGTGGCCCGGCCCGCGAGGCGGTGCTCGGCATCGGCGACGACTGCGCGTTGCTCGCGCCGCCTGGGCCGCACAACGTCACGGCGGTGTCCACCGACATGCTGCTGGTGGGCCGCCACTTCCTGGCCGACGACGATCCGGCCTCGGTCGGCCACAAGTCGCTCGCGGTGAACCTCTCCGATCTCGCTGCGATGGGCGCGCGTCCCCGCGCGTTCACGCTGGCGCTGGCATTGCCGCAGGTCGACGAGACCTGGCTCGCGGGCTTCTGCTCGGGACTCTTCGCCATCGCCGATCGCCACGACTGCGAGCTGGTCGGAGGCGACACGACGCGCGGGCCGCTCACGTCTGCATCACCGTCTTCGGCGACGTGCCGCCCGAGGCGGCGTTGCGTCGCGATGCGGCGCAGCCGACGACGACCTGTGGGTGTCGGGCACGCTCGGTGCGGCGGCGCTGGCCGTGCACGACCTCGCCGAAGGCCGGCGCGCGCCGCCGGCGATCCGGCCGCCTTCGGCTCGACCGGCCCGAGCCCGCGTGGCGCTCGGGCTTTCGCTGCGCCACGGCTCGCGCGCGCGGCGATCGACGTGTCGGACGGGCTGCTCGGCGACGCCGGGCACATCCTCGATCGCTCGCGCCGGCGCCGAGATCGACTGGCCGGCGGTGCCGGTCAGGCGGCGCTCGACGGGCTTCCCGACGCGCTGCGCCGTCGCCCTTGCGCTGGCCGGCGGCGACGACTACGAACTGCTGTTCACTGCGGCGCCCGAGAACCGCAGCGCGATCGAGGCGATCGGGCACCGCGTCGGCCTGCCACTCGCGGATCGGCACATCGTGGGCGAGGGCTGAGCACCACGACGCCCGCGGCCGTCCGCTGGCCGTCGACGGGCATGGATTCGACCACTTCGCCTGAGCCGGCGCCGGTGCGTGCCGACTCGCGCTTCATGCGCCAGCGCCTGTCCCGGTTGATCGCCCTCGGCTTCGGCAGCGGGCTGTGGCATGCGCACCCGGCACCGTCGGGACGCTGTGGGCCTGGCTCGCCTTCGTCGTGCTCGATCGCTGGCTCGAGCCGGCGACGTGGGCCGTCGCGATCGGCGTCGGCGCGGCAGCGGGAGTCTGGGCTTGCGGCAAGACGGCGCGCGACCTCGGCGTCGCCGATCACGGGTCGATCGTCTGGGACGAGATCGTCGCGTTCTGGCTGGTGCTGCTGTTCGTGCCCGCGGGCTTCGCTTCCCAGCTCGCCGCCTTCGCCGTCTTCCGCTTCTTCGACATCGTCAAGCCGCCGCCGATCCGGTACTTCGACGCGAAGCTGAAGAGCGGCTTCGGGGTGATGTTCGACGACCTGCTGGCGGCGCTCTACACGCTGCTGCTGTTCGCGCTCTGGTACCGCTGACCGCGCGCGCAGCCATGTGTACGATTGCCGGCGGAGGGTTCGCCAACCGGTTCGCACGAAGGGGGCCAGGCCATGACGCCGGATGATGCAGACCGCCTGCCGGAGGTCGTCGACGCCGCCGTCGAATTGGGCCGCGCGTTGCGCGCCTGCGGGTGGATGATCGCCACGGCGGAGTCCTGCACCGGCGGCGCGATCGCGCGCGCGCTCACCGAAGTCGGCGGCTCGAGCGGCTGGTTCGAGCGCGGCTTCGTCACCTACAGCGACCAGGCGAAGATCGACCTGCTGGGCGTCGGCGCCGATACGCTGGCTGCGGCCGGCGCGGTCAGCGAGGCGGTCGCGGCGCAGATGGCCGACGGGGCGCTCACGCACAGCCGCGCACAGATCGCGCTGGCGGTCACCGGCATCGCGGGCCCGGGCGGCGCGACGCCCGGCAAGCCGGTGGGAACCGTCTGCTTCGGCTGGGCCGCGATCGATGCCGCGCCGGTCACCGAGGCCTGCTGATCCCGGCGACCGGGCGGCGAAGACCCGCGGTCGGCGATGCGGGCGCGCTGCATGCGCTGCGCGGCGCCTGGCGGCTGCTGCCCGATCGGGCGGGCGTTGCGGACAGTGGGCCTAAGACCAACAGCTGATTGTTTATACAGTACTCCTGTGCCATAATCCGGCCCACTTCCCCTGCAACCGGACAAGGCCAGCCATGGACAAAGTGATCAAGATGGACGACGCAAAATCCAAGACCGAACGCGCCAAGGCCCTGTCCGCGGCCCTCGCCCAGATCGAGAAGCAGTTCGGCAAGGGTTCGGTCATGAAACTCTCCGACGCCGACGTCACCCGCGACATCCAGGTGGTCTCCACCGGATCGCTGGGGCTCGACATCGCGCTCGGGGTCGGCGGGCTGCCGCGCGGGCGCGTCGTCGAGATCTACGGTCCGGAATCCTCCGGCAAGACCACGCTGACGCTGCAGGTCATCGCCGAGATGCAGAAACTCGGCGGCACCTGCGCGTTCATCGACGCCGAGCACGCGCTCGACGTTCAATATGCTGCCAAGCTCGGCGTCGACCTCGAGAACCTGCTGATCCTCGCAGCCCGACACCGGCGAGCAGGCACTCGAGATCACCGACGCGCTGGTGCGCTCGGGCTCGGTCGACCTGATCGTCATCGACTCGGTCGCCGCGCTCACGCCGAAGGCGAAATCGAAGGCGAGATGGGCGACTCGCTGCCCGGGTTGCAGGCGCGCCTGATGTCGCAGGCGTTGCGCAAGCTCACTGGCACGATCAATCGCACCAACACGATGGTCATCTTCATCAACCAGATCCGCATGAAGATCGGCGTCATGTTCGGCAACCCGGAAACCACCACCGGCGGCAACGCGCTGAAGTTCTACTCGTCGGTGCGGCTCGACATCCGCCGCACCGGGTCGATCAAGAAGGGCGAAGAGGTCATCGGCAGCGAGACCCGCGTCAAGGTCGTCAAGAACAAGGTCGCACCCCCTTCAAGACTGCCGAGTTCGACATCCTCTATGGCGAGGGCACGTCGCGCGAAGGCGAGATCCTCGATCTCGGCTCGGCCTGCAACGTGGTCGAGAAGAGCGGCGCCTGGTACAGCTATGGCGGCGAGCGCATCGGCCAGGGCAAGGACAACGCGCGCGAGTTCCTGCGCGAGCATCCCGACATGTCGCTCGAGATCGAGAACAAGGTTCGGGCCCACTTCGGCGTTGCCGCCCGGGGCGCCGCGCCCGAAGAGGCGGCCGCCTGAAGTCGTCGGGTCACGGTTTCGGCGGCCGCCCTCGCGACGGGGCCGCCGACCGCACGCAGGTCGGCGTCTCGCTGAAGGCGCGCGCGCTGCGCCTGCTCACGCGGCGCGAGCACAGTCGCGCCGAGCTCGGCCGCAAGCTCGCCCCCCATGCCGAAAGCGCCGAGCAGGTCGAGGCCCTGCTCGACGAACTCGCCGCGGCGCGGCTGCTGTCGAACGAGCGCTTCGCCGAGTCGCTGGTGCATCGGCGCGCCGAGCGCTACGGCGCTGCGACGATCCGCCACGAGCTGCGCACGCACGGGCTCGACGAAGCACTCGTGCAGGCGCATGCCGCGGCGCTCGAGCGAACCGAGTTCCAGCGCGCCCGCGCGGTCTGGCAACGCCGCTTCGGCGCGCCGCCCGAATCGCTCGCCGAACGTGCCCGCCAGACCCGCTTCCTGCTCGCCCGCGGCTTCTCTCCCGAAACGGTGCGCCGCGTGCTCGGCGCGGGGCCCCACGAGGACGGCTGAACGCAGTCCGATTCCTGGAATGGTCACTCCGATTCCCGGAGTCTCGCGTTGCCGCAGCGCAGCATCGCGAAAGGGTCGCATGTTAAACTCCACGGCTTTCCGCCCGTGGCCGCGTTGGCCGGACTCGCCGAGCCCTTCCCGCAAGCATGCCGCTGCCCCCGCCCGAATGCCCGCGCACGCCGATGCACACGCGATCGGTGCGCATCGACGCGTTCCGTCGCGCGGATGGCGCCTGGGACCTCGAGGCCGAACTGGTCGATGTGAAGCCGCACGACACGCCGCTCGCGGGCAGCGTGCGCCCGGCCGGCGAGCCGGTTCACCTGATGCGCCTGCGCGTGACGATCGATGCACGAGGCGAAGTGCTCGACGCCATCGCCGCGTCCGACGCGGTGCCGTATCGCGACGTCTGCGAAGCGGTCGCCCCTGATTACCACCGCCTGGTGGGCCTGAACCTGTTGCGCGGTTTTCGCGCCGGGGTGCGCGAGCGGCTCGGCGGCGTCGCCGGCTGCACGCACCTCAGCGAGCTGGCCCAGGTGCTGCCGACCGCCGCCATCCAGGCGATGTCCGGCGACGAGTGGCGACGCCGCGAGGAACTCGAGCGCGCAGGCGGCAAGCCGCATCGGCCGTTCACCATCGATCGCTGCCACGCGTGGCGCAGCGACGGGCCGGTGGTCGAGCGGCATTTCCCGATCTGGTACCGGCCCGGATCCGCGCCCGCGCCCGTCCAGGATTCCCGTGTTTCGACAGAGGAACGACCGTGAAGATCCATGAGTACCAGGGCAAGGAGATCCTGAAGAAGTACGGCGTCGCGGTGCCTCGCGGCATCCCGTGCTTCTCGGTCGACGAGGCGGTCAAGGCGGCCGAGTCGCTCGGCGGTCCGGTCTGGGTCGTCAAGGCGCAGATCCACGCGGGCGGCCGCGGCAAGGGCGGCGGCGTGAAGCTCGCACGCTCGATCGACGAGGTGCGCGCCCTCTCGGGCCAGATCCTGGGCATGCAGCTGAAGACACACCAGACCGGCCCCGACGGCCAGAAGGTGCGTCGCCTGCTGATCGAGGAGGGCGCCGACATCCGCAAGGAACTCTACGTCGGCATGGTCGTCGACCGGGTCAGCCAGCGCGTGTGCCTGATGGCCTCGAGCGAAGGCGGCATGGACATCGAGGAAGTGGCGGCGCACACGCCCGAGAAGATCCACAAGGTGTTCATCGACCCGGTGACCGGCCTCACCGACGCCGAGTGCGACGGCGTCGCCAGCAGGATCGGCATCCCCGACGCGAGCCTGCCGCAGGCGCGCACCGTGCTGCGGGGCCTGTACCGCGCGTTCTGGGAGACCGACGCGTCGCTCGCCGAGATCAACCCGCTGATCCTGACCGGCGACGGCAAGGTCATTGCGCTCGACGCGAAGCTGAACTTCGACGCGAACGCGCTGTTCCGCCATCCGGAGATCGTCGAGCTGCGCGACCTCGACGAGGAAGACCCGGCCGAGATCGAGGCGTCGAAATTCGACCTCGCCTACATCCAGCTCGACGGCAACATCGGCTGCCTGGTCAACGGTGCGGGCCTCGCGATGGCGACGATGGACACGATCAAGCTGTTCGGCGGCGAGCCGGCCAACTTCCTCGACGTGGGCGGCGGCGCCACCACGGAGAAGGTGACCGAGGCGTTCAAGATCATGCTGCGCAATCCGAACCTGAAGGCGATCCTGGTCAACATCTTCGGCGGCATCATGCGCTGCGACGTGATCGCCGAGGGCGTGATCGCCGCGAGCAAGGCGGTCGGCCTGAAGGTGCCGCTGGTGGTGCGGATGAAGGGCACCAACGAGGAACTCGGCAGGAAGATGCTCGCCGAGTCCGGCCTGCCGATCATCTCGGCCGAAACGATGGCCGAGGCGGCGCAGCAAGTCGTCGCTGCCGCTCGCTGACACGGAGACTGAGCATGTCGATCCTGATCAACAAGGACACGAAGGTCATCACCCAGGGCATCACGGGCAAGACCGGCCAGTTCCACACGCGGATGTGCCGCGACTACGCCAACGGCAAGGCGGCATTCGTCGCCGGCGTCAATCCGAAGAAGGCGGGCGAGGATTTCGAAGGCATCCCGATCTTCGCCAGCGTGAAGGAAGCGCGCGCGCAGACCGGTGCTACCGTGTCGGTAGTCTACGTGCCGCCGGCGGGCGCCGCCGACGCGATCTGGGAGGCGGTCGACGCCGACCTCGACCTCGTCATCTGCATCACCGAGGGCATCCCGGTGCGCGACATGATCGTCGTGCGTGACCGGATGCGCCGCGAGAACCGCAAGACGCTGCTGCTCGGGCCGAACTGCCCCGGCGTGATCACGCCCGACGAGCTGAAGATCGGCATCATGCCCGGCCACATCCACCGCAAGGGACGCATCGGCGTGGTCTCGCGCTCGGGCACGCTGACCTACGAGGCGGTCGCCCAACTCACCGAACTCGGCCTCGGGCAGTCGTCCGCGGTGGGCATCGGCGGCGACCCGATCAACGGCCTGAAGCACATCGACGTGATGAAGATGTTCAACGACGATCCGGACACCGACGCGGTGATCATGATCGGCGAGATCGGCGGCCCCGACGAAGCCAACGCGGCGCGCTGGATCAAGGACAACATGAAGAAGCCGGTGGTCGGGTTCATCGCCGGCGTCACCGCCCCGGCGGGCAAGCGGATGGGTCACGCCGGGGCGCTGATCTCCGGCGGCGCCGACACCGCACAGGCCAAGCTCGAGATCATGGAGGCCTGCGGCATGAAGGTGACGCGCAATCCGTCCGAGATGGGCCGTCTGCTGAAGTCGGTCCTGCGAACCTAGGCCGCACCCTCTCGACGCGGAGCAATCGATGGAGTTCACTTCGGCGGCATTCTGGGCTGCGCTCGGCTCGATCGTCCTCGCCAATATCCTGCTGTCCGGCGACAACGCGGTGGTCATCGCGCTCGCCGCGCGCGGGCTTCCCGCACACCAGCAGAAGAAGGCGATCTTCTGGGGAAGCGCCGCGGCGATCGTGATGCGGATCGCGCTCACGGTGCTCGCGGCCGAGATGCTCACCTGGCCGTACCTGAAGATCATCGGTGGGCTGCTGCTGCTCTACATCGGCGTGTCGCTGATCGTCGACGACGACTCCGAAGAGGAGGGTGCCGGCAAGACCGCCGCCGGCGGCCTGTTCGCCGCGGTGCGCACGATCCTCGTCGCCGACCTCGTGATGAGCCTCGACAACGTGCTGGCCGTCGCCGCCGCCGCCAACGGGGACATGGTGCTGCTCGTCATCGGGCTGGCGATCAGCATTCCGCTGATCATCGCCGGCAGCACGATGCTGCTGAAGGTGATGGAACGCTTCCCCATCATCATCACGGTCGGCGCTGCGCTGCTCGGCTTTCTCGCCGGCGAGATGGAGCTCACCGATCCTGCGGTCGAGAACTGGGCCGGTGGCGTTCCGCACGACGCCGTCACCGCTGCCGGGGTGGCGGGCGCCCTGCTGGTCATCGTCACCGCCCACCTGCTGCGGCGCCGTGCGCGCGCGCAGGCATCGCTGCTGCGCTGAACGGCGCTGGCCGCCGGGTGCCCCTGGCGACTTGCGCGCCCCGCGGATTGCTGTTCCAATTCAGCCCTGAAGGGGAGTAGCTCTACACACGCGGACCCGCTTCAGGCGGGCCGTCGTGCATGTCAGCAGGTCGTCAATACGAAGCGGCGGCGACAGCCGCGCTTCCGGCCTTCCGGGCGGGCTTCACAGTCCTTGCCGAGCGAGACCTTCGACGCGGACCGCAGTCGTGCGGAGCTCGAAGGTGGATGCTCGTCCTCCATTCAGTCTCGTCGCCGCTGCGGCCGCGCTCGTGCGTGCAGCCTTGCTGAAGGAGTTCGCCTGATGGAGTTTCTGTCGCCTGCGTGGTTCTCCGCCCTTGCGGCCATCGTCGTCATCGATCTGGTGCTCGCCGGAGACAATGCGATCGTGATCGCGCTGGCCTGCCGCAACCTGCCGCAGCGGCTGCGCATGCGGGGCATCCTCTGGGGTACCGCGGGCGCCATCGGCATCCGCGTGGCGCTGATCGTCTTCGCGATCACGCTGCTCACGGTGCCGTACCTGAAGCTCGTCGGCGGCGTGCTGCTCGTCTGGGTCGGCGTGAAGCTGGTTGCGCCCGACGACGAGGACAAGCACGGCAGCATCGAGGGGGGCGCGACGCTGATGTCGGCGATCAAGACCATCATCGTCGCCGACCTGGTGATGAGCTTCGACAACGTGATCGCAATCGCCGGCGCCGCGCAGCAGGCCGAACCGGAACACCAGACGAGCCTCGTGATCCTGGGGCTGCTGATCAGCATTCCGCTGATCGTCTGGGGCAGCACGCTGGTGCTCAGGCTGCTCGAGCGCTTCCCGCTGCTGATCACGCTCGGCGGCGCGCTGCTCGGCTGGATTGCCGGTGGCATGATGGTGACCGACGTGGCCACCGTCGAGGCGATCGGCGAGCCGTCCGCGGCCTTGCGCTACGCGGCGTCCGCCGTCGGGGCGGTGCTGGTGGTGCTGATCGGCAGGGTCTTGACCGCGCGGCGCCGGGCCGCCGCCTAGCTTCACTGCATCGGGCGCGCCAGCGGCGCAGCCAGCCGGGCGCCGCGTCCTGTCGCGCGCGCGATGCAGTGCCGTGCCGGGGCTCGCCGTCCGACCGAGCCGAACGGCCGTTCATGAAATAGTTCCTCGGGGGGCTTTTCCCCCGACGGTAGCCTGCTGCGCATGGCCGATGCCGAACATCCAGGGATGCGGGACCGCGAGGCCGCGGTCGCGATTCGCCTGCTCGTGAGCAGCGGCCAGTCGCCGTTGCGCATCGTTCCGGTGGCCAAGGAATGCCTGACCATCGGCCGGCGCCCCTACAACGACATTTCGCTGGACGACCTGACCGTCAGCGGCGAGCACGCGCTGGTCCGTACCCGCGGCACCGAAAGCGTGGTGCACGACCTCGACAGTCGCAACGGCACGCTGGTCAACGGCATGGCCATCAAGCAGCGGGTGCTCTGCGACGGAGACGTGATCGACATCGGCATCTATCGCCTGCGCTACGTGCTCGACCGCGCGGCGCTCGCCGAGATCCCGCTTCCCGAGGTGCGCCAGCCGTCGGCGTTCGTCGATTTCCTCAGCGGGCCGCTGGCAGGCACGTCGCAGCGACTCGACCGGGCAATCACGCGCCTGGCCGGCCATGCCGAACAGGTCGCGGTGATGTCGCGTCGCAAGGGCAGGTTCTACATCACCCACCTCGAGGGACTGACCGTTCCGCAGGTCAATGGCGAGGAGATCGGCCTGACCGCGCGACCGCTCGACGACGGCGACCTCATCGAGCTGGCAGGCGTGATGCTGCGCTTCCGGCTCGGCGGCTGAGCCGCCGGGCGGGACGGGTCGACGATGTCCCCGCTGCAGAAATCCCGGTTCTGGCGCGCGATGGCCGGCCTCGCGGTCGTCTTCGCGTTTTCGGCTGCCGACCTCGGCGCGTTTCGCGCGTCCGGCCTGTCGGCGCTCGATCGCGAACTCTACGACGGGCGCCAGCGCCTGGTGTCGCCGGCGCTCGACAACCGCATCGTCATCGTCGACATCGACGAGCGAAGCCTGGCCGAGCAGGGCCGCTGGCCGTGGGATCGGGGGAAGATCGCGGCCCTGACCGAAGCGCTCGTCGATCGGGGCGGCGCGGCAGTGGTCGGTTTCGACGTCGTCTTCGCCGAGCGCCAGGCGGGCACCGAAGACGACGCGCGGCTGGCGCAGGCGCTCGCCGACCGGCCCGTGGTGCTGGGCTACTACTTCAGCAGCGATCGCGAGGGCCGCACCAGCGGCGCCCTGCCCGCGCCGCTCTACGACGGCGACGCCGCGCGCGAACTCGCGCCGCGGATCACGCACGCCAACGGGTTCGGAGCCAACCTCGGCGAGCTGCAACGCGCGGCGCGCGGCTCGGGATTCTTCAATCCGTTCCTCGGCGGCGGCCTCGATCCCGACGGCGTCATCCGCGCCTTGCCGCTGCTGGCCGGCTATCGGGGGGCGGTCTACGATTCCCTGGCGGTCGCCGTGATGCGCGAGTACCTGGGCAATGCGTCGCTGGCGGTGCAGGGGGACCGGCTCGCGCTCGACGGCACGCGCGGGCGAGTCGAGCTGCCGATCTCGGCCGGCTTCACCGCGATGGTGCCGCTGGCCGGGCGTGGCGGCCCTGCCGGCGGGCGCTTCCGCTACCTGTCGGCCACCGACGTGCTCGAAGGCCGCGTCGACTGGAACCTGCTGCGCGGTCGCATCGTCCTGGTCGGCACCACGGCACCGGGCCAGACCGACCTGCGAGCCACTCCGGTCAGCGAGGTCTTCCCAGGCGTGGAGATCCACGCGTCGCTGATCTCGGGAGCGCTCGACGGTCGCGTCAAGCAGCGTCCGGTGGAGGCGCCGGCCGTCGGCGCCCTGGCGACGCTGGTGGTGGCCGGGCTGCTCGCGCTGGTCCTGCCGGCGATGGGGGCCGTCGGGGCGGTGCTGGCGGCGGTGGTCGGGGCGATGACGCTCGCCGGCGCCAACGCAATCGCCTACTCGAACCTGGGCCAGGTGCTGCCGCTGGCCGCTTCGCTCGCCGCCGTGCTGGTCCTCGGGCTGTTCAACCTGACCGCCGGCTGGTTCGCCGAAGGCAGGGCGCGTCGCGCGATGGTCGCGCTGTTCGGCGAGTACGTTTCGCCGGAACTCGTCGAGCAGATGGCGCGCGACCCCTTCAGTTACCGCATCGCGCAGAGCACGAACCGGGAGTTGACGATCCTGTTCGCCGACATCCGGGGCTTCACCCGGATCGCCGAGACGATGGAGCCTGAAGCGCTGCGCGAGTACATCAACGCGTTCCTGACGGGGATGACCGGCATCATCCACGCACACCGCGGCACGGTCGACAAGTACATCGGCGACGCCGTGATGGCGTTCTGGGGCGCGCCGGTCGACGACCCGGCCCATGCCGACCACGCAGTCTCGGCTGCGCTCGCGATGCAGGCCGAAGTGTGCCGGATGTCGGAGGCGCTGCGCGCGCGCGGCCTGCCGCCGCTCGCGGTGGGAATCGGCATCAATACCGGCGTGGTGCGCGTGGGCGACATGGGATCGAAGCTGCGGCGCGCCTATACGGTCATCGGCGACGCGGTGAACCTCGCGTCGCGCCTCGAGGGCTTGACCAAGCAGTACGAGGTACCGATCATCGTCGGCGAGGGGACGGTCCAGCGCTGCCGCCAGCACGCCTTCTTCGAGCTCGCTCGCGCCACCGTCGCGGGCCGGGCCGAATCGGTCAGGGTGTTCGTGCCGAAGGTCGCGCGCGAGGCGACCGCCGAGGGCGCAGCGACCCTGCCGATGACCGTTCCCGACCAGACGCCGACGAACGCCAGGGAAGCCTTGCATGAAGGTACGAGTCCTGGGGTGTAGCGGGGGCATCGGCGCGCGCGCCCGGACCACCTCGTTCCTCGTCGACGACGACGTGCTGCTCGACGCGGGCACCGGGGTCGAGGACCTGTCGGTCGACGAACTGGCCGCGATCGACCACGTCTTCCTCACGCACTCGCACCTCGACCACATCGCGGCGCTGCCGCTGCTGGTCGACTCGGTCGGTGCGCTGCGCGACAAGCCGATCGTCGTCCACGCGCTGCCCGAGACGATCGCTGCGTTGAAGGCGCACGTGTTCAACTGGGTCATCTGGCCCGACTTCACCGAGATCCCGCACTACGAGCGCCCGTGGATGGTGTTCGAGCCGCTGTCGATCGGCAGCGTGGTCGAGGTGGGCGGCCGCTGGGTGCGCAGCCTCGCCGCGAGCCACACCGTGCCGGCGCTCGCGTTTCACGCGTACACCGAGGAGGCAGGACTCGTCTTCTCCGGAGACACCGGGCCGAACGACGAGTTCTGGCGGCAGGTCAACGGCGTGCCGAACCTGAAGTACCTGATCATCGAGACCGCGTTCTCCAACCGCGAGCAGGATCTCGCGGTCACGGCGAAGCACCTGTTCCCGATCCAGCTGGGCCAGGAACTGGCCAAGCTGCAGCGCGAGCCGCAGATCCTGATCACGCACCTCAAGCCGTCCGACCGCGAGATGATCACGCGCGAGATCGAGGCCTGGGCGGGGCGGTTCGCGCCGCGGGTGCTCGAGCGCGGGGACGTGCTGGAGTTGTAGCGGACGATCGCGCTGGGGCGGGCTTGGGCCGCCGTCAGGCAATCCACTTCGACAAGGCGGTGAAGGCGCCGAGCGCGACGACGACGATTCCGCCGAGCCGGATGGTGAGGCGCGGCTCGATGGCCCGGAGCTCGGCACGCAGCGTCTGGATGTCGGCACCGATCGTCGTGGTTGCCTCCCGAAGATCGCGGCGCGTAACCAGTTCCGCCGTCTCGTGGGCGTCGCGCATCGCTTGCGACATCGCCTTGGCCTGAGCCTCCGGCACGCCAGCTTCGCGCAGCGTCTCGACGAACTTCAGCGTGTCGAAAGTGACGAGCATTGCCGGAACCCCCATCGACGGCAGTCTACCGCACGGTCGCGGCGTGCGTTGCCTCGGCTTGCCCCGGTTCGGTCTACGACGCCTGGCCGAAGCCGGTCCGCGGGGCACGCGTCGTGGAAATGCAGGACGATCAGCCGTCAGATCGAGGCTTCGGCCGGCAGCGCCCGCGTGGGTCGGTTCGCAGCCGGGCGCCGAGCGACTCCATCTCGCCGCGAATCGCACTTCCTGCCCGGCGTTGACGCACGTCTTCTCCCGAGTGCTTCCCTGCCATCCACCTTCCGTCCTGCCAGGTTCGCATGGGATCGCGTTCGTTGCGAGCTGGGCGGGTGCCGCATCTGGTCAGCTTCCGGGTGACGATTTCCGTCAGGAACTGCTCGGCCGCGGCGTCGGCCGCAGACCCATCCCGAAGCCGTCGAAGCCCGGCGGCCGCCGGCGCGTGACGGACGTCACGGTCTCCGGGCCCGGCAGCCGTTCGTCGGCCCGAAGACGCCGATCGTGTTGGGTGGCACGGTGCCTGCAACTGGTCTCCCGAGTCGACGAAGTCGGCCCACAACCCCATCATGGAAACGGGAGCGGAAGAGATGAAGATGCGCAAGCAACTGCAGAAGGGTTTCACCCTGATCGAACTGATGATCGTCGTGGCGATCATCGGCATCCTGGCGGCCGTCGCGCTGCCGGCGTATCAGGACTACACGACGCGCGCGAAGGTCAGCGAGGTCATCGCCATGGCTGCGCCGGCGAAACTCGCCGTCGCCGAAACGTCGTCGTCGGTGGGCGGACTGGCGGGGATCACGGCCACGAATCACGGTTACGTGTTCCCGGGCGCCACGAAGTACGTGAGCGGCATCACTGTTGCCGCAACCACGGGTGTCGTGACGGCCACGTCGACGGTGCCCAGCGCGGCGGGGAACATCGTCCTGACGCCGACCGACGTCGGTTCGGGGCAGCTGACCTGGGCGTGCTCGACGACGATCAACGTGAAGTACGTTCCTTCGGAGTGCCGCGGTACCTGATCGGCAGTGGCCTCGTCGAGCCTCCTTCGTGAGGCTCGAACATGCGGCAGATCGAGAGGGGCGCGAGGTACGACGCCCCTCTTCTGTTTCCTGTGGCGATGCATTCAGCTGCGGATGGACACATGGCTGCGAGCCGATCCGGTTTCCCGCTCTCCACGTCGCTGCCGGCGCTCGCGCCGGATGTGCTGCACGGCGGATTGGCCGCGCGTCGCGTCGCGTACCTGCTGATGCTCGCCGCCCTTGCGCTGGTGGCGACGTTGCCTCTGGTCGACTGGCTGAACGCGACCTGGCACGATCAGCAGCGCGTCGGACAGATGCTCGCGATGGCGCTTTCGGCAGTCGCCGCGACCATCGCTTTCGGGCCGGGTCGTCTTCGCCCGCCGCGGTTGCTCGACTCCGGACGGCATCGCCTTGTCGTCCTGGTCGTTGGCGCCGCATTCGTCTCGGCGTGTTTCGCGCGCGCGCCCTATTGGGGATTCGTCGAACTGGCCTTGGGCGTGGGAAGCCTTGGTGTGGCCTGGGTCGTGGCGACGATGCGCCGCCTGCATGGGGCCACGGTCGATCGCGTGCTGATGGCGGCACTGTTCCTGGTCTGCGCAGGGCTCATGGTTCGATTCCTGACTGCCTACCTGGCGGCGCTTGCCGGCGGCGGGAGATCGCTGAACGCGTGGTTGCTGGTCGATGGCTTCTCGAATCCCCGGTTCTACGGCCAGTTCCTGACTCTCGCCTTGCCGGTTCTGCTCGTTCCGCTGCTGGGGTCGGGAAGCCTGCGCCGTCATGCCGCCATCGCTGGCGTGCTGGCCGTCCTGGCATGGATGGTTGCGATCACGTCGGGCACCCGTGGCACCTGGCTCGGGCTGGCTGTTGCCGCATTGCTTCTTGCATGGACTGGACGGTCCGGGCGGCGCTGGGCGGGTCTGCAAGTGGCGAGCGCCGTCGCCGGCGTTGCACTTTTCTGGCTCGCGTTGACGGTGATTCCGGACGCGCTGGGCATCCGCATCGAACACCACGCCGCATCCCGCGCGACCGCATCGCTGTCCCAGAGAGACATCATCTGGCGCCAGGCCATCGAGGTGGCGATCCAGCACCCTCTGCTTGGAATCGGGCCGATGCAGCTCGCTGGCCTGCCGAACGGCGTGGCGGCTCACCCCCATCAAGCCTGGCTGCAATGGGCTGCGGAACTGGGTGTGCCTTCGGCCCTGCTGGTGACATGGCTCGTGGTCTGCAGCGCGAGGGCGCTCTTCCCCGTACTGCGCGCTCGCGCAATGTCGACACAGGAGCAGGACGTGCTTCGCCTGTGCCTGACGGGTGCGCTCGCTGGTGCGCTGACCCAGTCGATGGTCGACGGCGTACTGGTCATGCCCTATTCGCAGCTGTGGGTCGCGTTGCTCGGGGGATGGCTTCTCGGCCTGCAACCGCAGGACGCGCGTTCGAGTGCCGCCGACTCGGCGCCGCTGGCCGCATCGCGTCATGTCCCGGCATGGTGGCTGGCGGCGTTTGGAATGGCGGTAGCGGTGCTCGCCTTTGCGGTCGTGCGCGACTATCCGCACCTTGCCCAGAGGGAGCGAGCGTTCGCCACGACCTTCGGCGGCCATTTCCAGCCGCGGTTCTGGGCGCAAGGGGTCATCGCCCCGGCTCCCGACCAGACGACTCCGTACGGTCCGATTCGCCGCGTTTCGCGCTGAAGGGCGTTCGCGGTGTCGGCGTAAGACGGGCCTTCACCGCAATGTCGGGCGCGCCCGTCCAGGCCGGAAACCCCCGGCCGAAGCACTCGGTCCCCCCGTCACCGTACGCAACCCGCCTCGAATGCCTCGACCACCCTGCGCGCATTCTCCTCGATCCGCTCCGCATCGGCCCGCCCCATGCCCCCTGCGTCGCCGAACACCGCCGTGATTACGGCCACCGCCCTGGCTCCCGCCTGTGCGACCTCGAACGCATTGCCCGCGTCGATCCCCCCGATCGCCACGGCGTGCAGGCCCGCCTCGCGCGCCTGCGCGAAGAGCGCGAGCGGCGCGCGTACCGCGCCCGGCTTCACGGACGAAACGAACACGCTGCCGAACGCCACGTAGTCGGCGAAGCCGCGCACTTCGAGCGCGCGCTCGAACGAGTCGTAGCACGACACGCCGAGCACCCATCCGGGCCCGAGCGCCGCGCGGATCGCCGCCGGGTCGCCGTCGTCGCGCCCGATGTGTAGCCCGTCCGCGCCGACGGCGCGCACGAGTTCCACCGAGTCGTTGACGATGAACAGCGCGCCGCCTTCGCTGCAGGCGCGCGCGAGGCGCCGCGCCTGGCGCAGTCGCTGCGCCGCGTCGACCGACTTGTTGCGGTACTGCACGGCCGATGCGCCGCCGCGAATCGCGGCACTCGCCGCCATCACGAGCCAGTCGTCGTCGACGCTGTCGGGCGTCAGCGCGTAGAGGCCTGTCGGCAGCCGCGTTTTCATTGGGAAATCCTGTGCGTTTGTCGCAACATCGAAGCCACTGGTCGGCGATGAAAGGTGAGCACTTCCCCTCGAGGTTAACATCGCCGCACGGCCGCCGAAGAGCGTGCCGACACGAACGAATCCGGCACCGGGCCCACTGGGGCAGTGCGAGGAACCAGTCGAAGGGAACGAGCGATGAGCGACGCGCCGAGCGCAGGGCACCGCACCTGGATGTGCCTGATCTGCGGCTGGATGTACGAGGAGGAGAAGGGGCTGCCAGACGAGGGAATCGCACCCGGCACGCGCTGGGAGGACATCCCGATCAACTGGACCTGTCCCGAGTGCGGCGCTCGCAAGGAAGACTTCGAGATGGTGGAGATATGAGATGAGCGGTGCCGCCGGGCTGACGGGTCTGAAGGTGATGGTGATCGACGACAGCAACACCATCCGTCGCAGCGCCGAGATCTTCCTGAAGCAGTCCGGCTGCCAGGTGATCCTCGCCGAGGACGGGTTCGACGCGCTGGCGAAGATCGCCGACAACGATCCCGACCTGATCTTCTGCGACATCCTGATGCCGCGGCTCGATGGCTACCAGACCTGCGCGCTGATCAAGAAGAGCCCGCGCTTCAGCGAGACCCCGGTGGTCATGCTGTCGAGCAAGGATGGGCTGTTCGACCGCGCTCGCGGCCGCATGGTCGGCTGCGACCAGTACCTGACCAAGCCCTTCACGAAGGACAGCCTGCTGCGCACCGCGGGCGATTACGCACGGCGCACGGGCGAGTTGCACGGCGCCGGGCACGCGAGCGCCTGAGCCCCCGTCGACGCGAATACGGAACCGAGGAAACCCGAATGCCTTCGCAGAAGATCCTGGTGGTCGACGACTCTCCGACCGAACGCTTTTTCATTGCCGAGCTGCTGACCAGGAGGGGCTACACGGTCATCACCGCCGAGAACGGCCAGGAGGCCATGGTCAAGGTGAAGGCCGAGCGCCCGAACCTGGTCGTGATGGACGTGGTGATGCCCGGCCAGAACGGCTTCCAGGTCACGCGCGCGCTGTCGCGCGATCCCGACACGCAAGGCATTCCGATCATCATCTGTACCAGCAAGTCCAACGAGACCGACCGCATCTGGGGCCTGCGCCAGGGCGCACGCGAATACCTGGTCAAGCCGGTCAAGCCCGAGGAACTGCTGGCGCGGGTGGCCGACCTGGCGCATTGACCATGGCCGATCGCAAGAACCTTCGCGAATTCCAGGCACGGCTGTCCGAACGGCTGCGCCAGGCTGCGTCGGGGCCCGCGCAAGCGGCGCGCCTCGGCGTGCAGATCGGCGACCGGCGGCTGCTCATCGAGCTTTCGGAGGCCGGTGAGATCGTCGCGGTCGACGGCGCGGTCACGCCGGTGCCGCTCACGAAGGACTGGTTCAAGGGACTCGTGAACCTGCGCGGTTCGCTGTATGGCGTCTCGGATCTCGTGCGCTTCGAGGGCGGTGCGTTCACGCCCGCCACGAAGGAGACGCGGATGGTCGCCTTCGCGCCGCGACTGAACCTGAACGGCGCGATCCTGGTCGACCGCATGCTGGGCCTGCAGAACGTGTCGGCCATGACCGAAGACGAATCGACCGGCTCGTCCGGCCAGCCATGGCTCGGTCGCTGCTGGGCGGACGAGCAGGGCAAGCACTGGACCGAACTCAGCCTGGAAAGACTGGCGGGCGACGAGCGCTTCCTCGCCGTGAGTCGCTGAACTGCCTGCGGAGAAACCAAGATGAAAGTGGCGATCAAGCTTCCGGCGTTCCTGCAGCCGCGCACCAACCGGCACGAGGACCTCGCGCCGGACACCGCGATCCTCGAGGACCTGCTGCCCGACGACGACTTCGTCGAATCGCGGCCGGTGCCGGCGTACGCGAGCCCGTCGTCGTCGGGCGCATCGGCGCTTCACGACGCGCGGCCCGCCGCGCCCGCGCAGACGGACTTCGTGCCGCCCCCGATGGCCGCGCCGGCGCCGAAGGCCCGCGTCGCCGCGTCGGATCGCGCCGATGCCCCCGCCGCGACCACGCGCTCGCGCGACCGCTTCCAGATTCCGGTGATCGGCGCGATGCCGTTTCGCAAGCAGCTCGAAGTCTGGCTGCCGTTGCTGTTCGTCGCGGTGCTGATCTCGTTCCTCTTCCTGTGGCTCGACTCGCGGCAGGCGAGCGACGCCACGCGCTGGTTGCAGCAGATCGGCGATGCGCTCACGCACTCGCAGCGCGTCGCCAAGGCGGCGCCGCAGGCGATCGCCGGCGACCCGGATGCGTTCATGCAGCTGCGCGAAAGCCGGGACCTCGTCAACCGATCGATCGCCCAGCTCGCCGAGGGCGGAGACGCCGGCCGCGGGGTTCCCAGCGAGATGCTGTCCGACGTCCAGAAGCTGCAGCAGGCGTGGTCGGCATCGAGCGACGCGGCGCAGGTGATCGGCTACCAGAGCGCGCTGCTGCAGTCGCTGGGTGCGATGCGTCGCGAGGTGATCCGCGTCAATCCACAGATGCTCGAGGCCGCCCAGGCGGTGGCGGCGAGCAAGCTGCAGGCCGGCGCGTCGAACCGCGAAGTCGCCGCCGCGGGCGAGCTGGTGATGCTCACCCAGCGCATCGCGAAGGACGTGAACGAACTGGTGTTTTCGGGGATGTCGGACAACACGACCGAGGCGAGCCTGCGCCAGTCGGTGGCGAGCTTCCGCGACCTCACCGACAGCCTGCTCTCGGGCAACGACCGGATGCGCATTCCGGCCGCTGCCGATTCCGAAGCCCGGCGGGCGCTGGGCGAGCTGAAGAAGATGATGGCGGGCATCGACCAGTCGCTCGCCGGCATCCTGTCGAGCCTACCGCGGCTACAGCAGGCCAAGCAGGCCGAGCGCAAGATCTTCGGCGACAGCGAGACGGTGCGCACGCAGCTCGAGGGCGTGCGCGGCAGGCTGCAAGTCAACGAATCGGGACGGGTGTGGAACCTGGCGATTGCCGCCATGTTCGGCGTGCTGGCGCTGGTGTCGGTCTACGGCCTGTTCCGGGCCTTCCTGTCCGATAGCGAACATCGCGCCGAGGACGCCGAGCGGCAGCAGGCGGTCGCCCAGCGGCTCGAGCAGGACGCCAAGCGCACCAACGACCAGAACCAGGCGGCGATTCTGCGGCTGATGAACGAACTGCAGGAGGTGGCCGACGGCGACCTCACGGTGCAGGCGACGGTGTCCGAGGACATCACGGGCGCGATCGCCGACTCGGTGAACTACACGGTCGAGGAGCTTCGCAACCTGGTCGCGCGGATCAACACGACGGCCGAACTGGTCAACGAGGCGTCGTCGAAGGCGCAGATGACGGCGTCGAGCCTGCAGGCGGCGAGCGAGCAGCAATCGCGCGAGATCCGCGAGACCGGCGAAGCGGTGCTGCGCATGGCCCACCAGATCAACGACGTGTCGGCGCGCGCGGCCGAGTCGGTGAAGGTCGCGCACCAGTCGCTGGGCGCCTCGGAGGAGGGATCGCGCGCGGTAAACAACGCGATCAGCGGCATGAACGGCATCCGCGACCAGATCCAGGACACCGCCAAGCGCATCAAGCGGCTGGGCGAGTCCTCGCAGCAGATCGGCGAGATCGTCGAGCTGATCTCGGACATCACCGAGCAGACCAACGTGCTGGCGCTGAACGCCGCGATCCAGGCCGCGTCGGCCGGCGAGGCGGGCCGCGGCTTCACCATCGTCGCCGAGGAGGTGCAGCGGCTGGCCGAGCGCTCGGCCGAGGCGACCAAGCAGATTTCCGCGCTGATCCGCACGATCCAGACCGACACCGCCGACGCGGTGGCGGCCATGGAGCGCAGCACCCAGGGCGTGGTCGAGGGGACGCGCCTGTCCGACGAGGCGGGTCGCGCGCTGGGCGAGATCGGCCGGGTGTCGACGACGCTGGCCGAGCTGATCGACGACTTCTCGAGCACGACGTCGCGCCAGGCGGCATCGGCCGGCACGGTCGCGCAGTCGATCCAGCGTATCCTGCTGGTGACCGAGCAGACCAGCGAGGGCACGCTGCAGACGGCCGGGTCGATCCGCCAGCTGTCCGAACTGGCGCACGAGTTGAAGAACTCGGTGTCGCGGTTCAAGGTCGCCTGACCGGTAGCCGAAGCGATGAACGACGACAACCGCCCCCCGCTCATCGAGGCGCCGGATCTCGCCACGCTCTCGTGGTGCCTGGGCGAGATCCGCGAGTCGCTCGCCGCCAGCGAGGCGAAGCTGCGCGAGCAGCTCGCCGGCGCCGACGCGCAGGGGGACGACCTGTCCGGCTTGCGTGCGGCTCGGGCTTCGCTGCACCAGGCGCACGGGGCGCTGGCGGTGGTCGACGTGCCGGGCGTTTCGCTGCTCAGCGGCGAGGCCGAGACGCTGCTCGACCTGGTCGAGCGTGGTCAGGTGCGCCTGTCGCGCGAGCTGGTCGACCGCGTCCTGCGCAGCTACACCGCACTGGTCGAATACCTGGACGAGCTGTTGCTCGGCGAGCCGCAACAGCCGCTGTACCTGTTTCCCTATTACCGCGACCTGCTCGAGGCACGCGGCGCCGAGCGCGTGCATCCGGCCGACCTGTTCGTCGTGCCGGTGGCGGCGCGCCTGGTGGTGGCAGGCGCGCAGGTTCGCGAACTCGATGCCGACGCGCTGGCGGCGGCGCGCGCCCGGTTCGAGCGCGGGCTGCTGCAGGTCCTGCGCAATCCCGGCGACGAGGCCGGTATCGCGGCCCTTCACGAGGCGATCGACGCGGTCGGCGCCTCGCAGGTGGGGGCCCGGCATCCGACCTTCTGGAAGGTGGCACTCGCCTTCTTCGAGGCCTTGCGCGACCGGACGATCGCGCTGGACGTCTATGGCAAGCGCCTGCTCGCGCGGATGAACCTGCAGCTGCGCCGGTCGATCTTCGACGGCACGCCGGTGGCCGAGCGCCTGATGAAGGACGCGCTGTTCGCGCTGGCGCGCGCCGACGCCGTGGGCGAATCGGCGTCGCCGTTGCTGGTCGAGGTGCGGCGTGCCTTCCGACTCGAGCACACGGTGCCGGAAGACTTCGAGACACCGCGCTTCGGGCGCGTCGACGCGCGGGCGCTTTCGGCGGCGCGCGACGCCGTGGCGCGCGCGAAGCCCGCGTGGGAGAAGCTGGTGCTCGGCAGCCCGGCGGACCTCGCTGCATTCGCCAAGGCGGTCGCGTCGCTGCGCGCCGCGGTGGCGATCCTGCCGGGCGACGGCATGCGTGCGCTCGCCGAGGCGTTCACCGAGACCAGCCGCGTGCTCGCGATGCAGTCGGGCCCGGTGCCCGAGTCGCTCGCGCAGGAAGGCGCGTCGGCGCTGCTGTTCGCAGAGCAGGTCTTCGAGCGCAAGTTCAGGGGGCACGAGGGGCTCGACGCGCGTGCGGCCGAGATGGCTGCGCGCCTGCTGCAGGCAACCCGGGGCGCGCCGGTCGACGAGGAGCTTCCGCAGTGGCTGCGTGACCTGGGCCATGCGGCGCAGGAACGGCTCACGATGGCCAGTTTCATCGCCGAGGCGCAGGGCAGCCTGCGCTCGGCCGAGCAGGTGCTCGATTCGTTCTTCCGCGCCCCGTCGCAGCGCAACGACCTGCCGCAGACGGTGCGCCAGCTCCACCAGGTCGCGGGGGCGCTGCAGGTGCTCGGGCACCGCGACGCCGCTGCCGCGGCCGGCGGCATCGCCGAGCGCGTGCAGGGCCTCGCCGCGCAGGACACCGATCCGTCGCCCGACGAGTGCGAACTCGTGGCGTCCAGCCTGGGCGCGCTGGGGTTCTTCATCGACGGCCTGCAGCAGCCCGGGCGCAGCGGCACCCGGTTCACGTTCGACGCTGCCAGCGGGCGCTTCAGCGCCGAGCTGAACGAGCCGCGGCGGGCGCCGCCGTCGGTCGTGGTCGCGCTGGATGCGCGCACCGCGCGGGTACCGCAGCAGCCGTCGCCCGACACGGCAGAGTCGCTGCTAGTCGGACACTCTCAGCGCGCCGGCGAGCTGATCGGCTCGCTGCGGCAGGCACCTGACGACGCGGCGCTGCGCAGCGAGTTGCGCGAGACGCTGAAGCAGTTGCGCGACGACGCGCAGCTGGTCGACGACGGTGCGCTCAAATCGAAGGCTAGCGACGCGATCGCGCTGCTCGACGCCGGGGGCGTCGCCAATGACACCAGCCTGGAGGCGGCGCTGGCCGACATCGCCGGCGCGCAGTCGGTCCAGGCCAGCGTCGAGCCCGAGGAGCTGCCGCGCGACGAGGCCGAGATCGACAGCGAGCTGCTCGAGATCTTCCTCGGCGAGGCGTGCGAGGTGCTCGACGCGATCGGCGAAGCCGTGGCGCAGTCGCGCAACGCTCCGACCGACCAGGCGTTCCTCACCACCATCCGGCGAGGCTTCCACACGCTGAAGGGGTCGAGCCGGATGGTCGGGCTGGCCGGGTTCGGCGACGCCGGCTGGGCCATGGAGCAGGTGCTGAACCTGTGGCTCGCGGAGGAGCGAGCCGGCACGCCGACGCTGTACACGCTGATCGGGCTCGCCTGCAAGCGCTTCGAGGGTTGGGTCGACCGCCTCCAGGAGGGTGCGTCGTTCAGGCTCGATCCGCAGCCGATGATCGACGCGGCCCACGCACTGCGCGAGGGGCAGCCGCACGAGGCGGCGTTCGACGCGCTGGCCGCGCAGCCGCTCGAGGCCGCCGCGGCGTCCCCGCAACCCGCGTCGCCGCGCGAAGCGGAACCGGCGCTGGCGCCGGCACCGGCACCGGCCGAGGCGGCCGCGAACGCGCCGTTGCACGAAGATGCGCCCGCGCACGCCGAGGCCGTCGAAGCGATCGGGTTCATCGAAGCGGCCGACCTCGCGGGGGCACAGCCGGCCGGCGACGATGCGCGGGCCCTGGTCGATCGCGAGCCTGTCGAGGTCGTCGAGCCCGTCGAGCCCGTCGAGGTCCTCGACGTCTTCGAGGACGTCGAGACGCCGGCCGACTCCGACGCCGTGCAGTCCGCCGGGGCGATCGCCGAACCGCCCGGCGAGGTGCCCGACGAAGTCCGGGTCGGCGACCGCACGATCAGCCGGCCGCTGTACGACATCTTCCTGTCCGAGGCCGACGACCTGATCGCGACGCTCGGCGCCGATACCGCGGCGTGGGCCGACCAGCCCGGGCGGGCTGCGACCGAGGCTGCGCAGCGGGCGATGCACTCGCTCAAGGGCAGCGCCGCGCTCGTGGAGCTGCACGGGGTGCAGGCGATCGCCGAGCAGCTCGAGACCTTCCTGCTGCGCCAGCGCGCATCGGGCCGCCCGATGACCGACGCGGACCTGGCCGACTACGCGCGCACGATCGAGCGGGTACAGGCGATGCTGCATCGCTTCGCCGCGGGAAGCGCGCCGGGCGAAGAACCCGAGGCGCTTGCTCTGGCGCACGCGCTGGCGAGCCGATGGGACCCGCGCAACGAGCCGCAGCCCGAACCGGAAGCTGTCGCCGTCCGGGCGCCGATGGCGAGCGAGCTCGACGAGGAACTGCTGCCGATCTTCATCGAGGAAGCGACCGACTACCTGCCGAAGATCGGCGAGAACCTGCGTCGCTGGCAGTCCTCGCCCGCCGATCGCTCGCTGCAGCTGCTGCTGATGCGCCACCTGCACACGATCAAGGGCAGCGCGCGGATGGCCGGTGCGATGGATCTCGGCCAGCTGGTGCACGAGATGGAAACGCGCATCGAGGCGGCCAGCGCGCTCTCCGTCGTGCCCGCCGCGCTGATCGAGGAACTGATCGCCGACTACGACGGCGCCGTGGCGATGTTCGAAGCGATCCGCGACTCCGCGGCGCGCGCCGGCGGCCACGGACCGGCGGCGACCGAGGCGGTCGCGCCGACGACGCCCGTCGCCGCATCGCCGGCCGCCGTCGTGTCCGCCGGCATTGCGCCGGCCGCCGAACCGGAGCCGAGGGCTCCCGCGCGGTCGGCGGCCGCGGCGACCGAGGCGGCACGGCCTCGGGCAGCGCAACCCGATGCGGCACCTGCACCGGCCAGGCCGGTGCACGCCCAGCAGGCGGGGCCGGCGATTCCGGGCGCTGCGGTCGCGGCGCGCGCCGCTGCCGCAGCGGTCGCGCCCTCGCTCGCGGCCGCTTCGTTGGTTCGGGTGCGCTCCGACCTGCTCGAGCGCGTCGTCAACGAATCCGGCGAGGTGTCGATCGCGCGCTCGCGGCTCGACAACGAGCTCGGCCAGCTTCGCCAGTCGCTGCAGGACCTGACCGAGAACGTCGGGCGGCTGCGTTCGCAGCTGCGCGAGATCGAGATCCAGGCCGAATCGCAGATCCAGGCGCGCATCGCGCTGCAGCGCGAGACGAGCGCCGACTTCGACCCGCTGGAATTCGACCGCTACACGCGGTTCCAGGAACTCACGCGGATGCTGGCCGAGTCGGTCAACGACGTGGCGACCGTGCAGCAGAATGCGATGCGCAGCCTCGACGACGCCTCGCAGGACATGGTGCGCCAGTCGCAGGTGCTGCGCGAGCTGCAGCAGAACCTGATGCGGATGCGCATGGTGCAGTTCGGCTCGATCAGCGATCGGCTGTATCGCGTCGTCCGGCAGGCGGCCAAGGAGCTCGGCAAGCGCGTGGCGCTGGACATCCGCGGCGCGTCGGTCGAGGTCGACCGCGGCGTGCTCGAGCGGATGGCGAACCCGGTGGAGCACCTGCTGCGCAACGCGGTGGCGCACGGCATCGAGTCGCCGGCGCAGCGCCAGGCGACCGGCAAGCCGGAAACCGGCGAAATTCGCGTCGAGGTCCGCCAGGAGGGCAACGAGGTCGTGCTCGCGGTCTCCGACGACGGCGCGGGGCTCGACTACGCGAAGATCCTCGCGCGCGCACGCAACCTCGGGCTGGTCGCCGAGGGCGCGCAGCCCGGCGAGCGCGAGCTCGCCGACATGATCTTCACGCCGGGCTTTTCGACCGCGACCGAGGTCACCGAGCTCGCGGGGCGCGGCGTCGGGACCGACGTCGTGCGCGCCGAAGTGCTCTCGCTGGGCGGGCGAATCGACGTCGATTCCACGCGCGGCGCCGCCACCCGGTTCACCGTCCACCTTCCACTCACGCTGGCGATTGCGCAGGTCGTGCTGGTGAGCGTGGGCGCGGCGCAGTACGCGATTCCCTCGTCGAGCGTCGAGCAGGTGCTGCAGCTCAAGCCGCAGGCGCTGGCAGCGGCCTACGGCGACGGCTCGATCGACTGGCAGGGCGCGCGCGTGCCGATGCACTACCTGGGCGCGCTGGTAGGCGTCGGTGACGCGCGGCCGATCGCGCAGCACCTGTCGCCGGTCGTGATCGTGCGTTCCGCGAACCTGCGGCTGGCGATCCACGTCGACGCGGTCAGCCGCAACCAGGAGGTGGTGGTCAAGAACGTCGGCGCGCAGGTGGCGAGGGTGCCAGGCGTGAGCGGCGCGACCGTGCTCGGCAACGGCGAGATCGTCCTCATCCTGAACCCGGCGCGCCTGGCGCAGGCGGTGCTCGGCGACCTGTGGCTCGAGCGTCCCGCGCCGGGAACCCGCAGCGCGCCGCTGGCCGAAGTGCCGCCCGCGGTGATGGTGGTCGACGACTCGCTGACGGTGCGCAAGGCGACGCAGCGCCTGCTGGCGCGCGAAGGCTACGACGTCATGCTCGCGAAGGATGGCGTCGACGCGCTGCGGCAACTGCAGGACCGCCAGCCCGACGTGATGCTGGTCGACATCGAGATGCCGCGGATGGACGGATTCGATCTCACGCGCCACGTGCGCGGCGACGAGCGCCTCCGCGAGCTGCCGATCGTGATGATCACCTCGCGCACCGCGGACAAGCACCGCAACTACGCAATGTCGCTCGGCGTCAACGCCTACCTGGGCAAGCCGTACCGCGACGACGAGCTGCTCGGCCAGGTCGCGATGTTCACGTCGTCGCGGCGCCGCCGCGCGGGCGCCTGACGACCGAGTAGAGCGCTCCAGCCTCGCCTTGCGCGCTGCGCCGTGGTCGACGACGGCGCGGCGGATCGCGATTGTGCCGCCGCAGGGGCGCCCTTACAATCGAACTCATGAGTGAACAGCTTGTGACCGACCTGACCAACCAGTTCCTGATCGCCATGCCCGACATGGCCGATCCGAACTTCGGTGGCACCGTCGTGTTCGTCGCCGAGCACAGCGAGAAGGGCGCGCTGGGGCTGGTCATCAACCGGCCGATGGAGATCGACCTGGCGACGCTGTTCGAGCGCATCGACCTCAAGCTCGAAATCGCGCCGCTCGCGGGGGCGCCGGTGTTCTACGGTGGACCCGTGCAGATGGATCGTGGCTTCGTGCTGCACGAGCCGGTCGGCGCCTGGAACTCCACCGTCACGGTGGGCGGCGAGCTGGGCCTCACCTCGTCCAAGGACGTGCTCGAGGCCGTGGCTTCCGGCGGCGGCCCGCGGCGCATGCTGGTCACGCTCGGCTACGCCGGCTGGGGCCCGGGGCAGCTCGAGGAAGAAATCTCGCGCAACGCCTGGCTGACGGTGCCGGCCAGCGCCGAGCTGATCTTCGACACGCCGGTCGAGCAGCGCTTCCAGGCGGCGTTCCGGCTGCTCGGCATCGACCCCGCCTTCCTGGCGACGTCGGCCGGGCACGCCTGAGTGGCGGAAACGCTGCTGGGGTTCGACTTCGGCAGGCGCCGCATCGGCATCGCGGTCGGCAATACGCTGACCGGCTCGTCGCGTGCGCTGTGCATCGTGGCCTCCGAGCCGCTGGCCGCGCGCTGGGCGGCGATCTCCGCCCTGGTCGCCGAATGGCAGCCCCAACGACTGGTCGTGGGACGTCCCCGCCATCCCGACGGCGCACCGCTGCCGGTCACGCCGCAGTGCGAGCGATTCGCCCGCCAGCTCGAGGGGCGCTTCGGGCTGCCGGTCGAACTGGTCGACGAGAACTTCTCCAGCGTCGAGGCACGCTCCGAAAGGGCCGCGGCGGCGGCCGATGCCGCGGCCGGCCTGCCCGGGCCGAGGCGCCGAATCCCGGCCGGAGAACCGATCGATGCGGAGGCGGCCGCCGTAATCCTGCGACAATACCTGTCCAGCCGATGACCCGATCCCCGCGAAGCCCGCGATGAACGCCAACCCCGACGCCGAAGCCATCTACGCGCGCCTGCTGCAGGCCGTGCGCGACGGCATCGCCGGGCGCGACGTGTCGCTGATCGGCATCCACAGCGGCGGCGCCTGGATCGCCGAGCGCCTGCACCGCGACCTGCGGCTCGCGCGGCCGCTGGGCACGCTGTCCAGCGCGTTCCACCGCGACGACTACGGTCGGCGCGGGCTGCCGGTCGAGATGAAGGCGACCGAGCTGCCGTTCGAGGTGAACGGTGCCGACATCGTGCTGGTCGACGACATCCTGTTCACCGGGCGCACCGTGCGCGCCGCGATGAACGAACTGTTCGACTACGGCCGGCCGGCGCGCATCGAACTGGCGGTGCTGCTCGACCGTGGCGGGCGCGAGTTGCCGATCGAGGCGCGCTATTGCGGCGCGACGCACCCGCTCGCCGCGCCGCGAAATTTCGCGCTGGCCCGCACCGAAGACGGCCGCTTCACGCTCCGGATCGAATGACGCCATGCCGCTGCGCCATCCCCAGCTGAACGAGAACGGGCAACTGCGGCACCTGCTCACCATCGAGGGGCTGCCGCGCGAACTGATCCACCACATCCTCGACACGGCCGCCACCTTCGTCGGCGTGTCCGACCGCGACATCAAGAAGGTGCCGCTGCTGCGCGGCAAGTCGGTGTTCAACCTGTTCTTCGAGAGCTCGACGCGCACGCGCACCACCTTCGAGATCGCCGCCAAGCGGCTGTCGGCCGACGTGATCAACCTGAACATCGGCACGTCGTCCACGTCGAAGGGCGAATCGCTGCTCGACACGATCGACAACCTGGTCGCGATGCACGCCGACATGTTCGTCGTGCGCCACGCCGAGAGCGGCGCGCCGTTCCTGATCGCGCAGCACATCGACCGCACGCGCGGCCGCGGGCACGTGCACGTGGTCAACGCCGGCGACGGGCGCCACGCCCATCCGACGCAGGGCCTGCTCGACGTCTACACGATCCGCCACTTCAAGGGCGACTTCACGAAGCTCACGGTCGCGATCGTCGGCGACGTGCTGCACTCGCGCGTCGCGCGCTCCGACATCCACGCGCTGACCACGCTGGGGGTGCCCGAGGTGCGCGTGATCGGCCCGCGCACGCTGTTGCCGGGCGGGCTCGAGCAGATGGGCGTGCGCACGTTCACCGACATGCGCGAGGGGCTGCGCGGCGTCGACGTCGTGATCATGCTCAGGCTGCAGAACGAGCGGATGCGCGGCGCGCTGCTGCCGTCGGCGCAGGAATACTTCAAGCAGTACGGGCTGACCCAGGAGAAGCTCGCGCTCGCAGCGCCCGACTGCATCGTGATGCACCCGGGCCCGATGAATCGCGGCGTCGAGATCGAGTCGGCGGTGGCCGACGGGCCGCAGTCGGTGATCCTCGACCAGGTCACCTTCGGCATCGCGGTGCGGATGGCCGTGATGAGCATCCTCGCGCAATCGTGAAAGCATGAGACTGTCCGTCCTCAACGGCCGCGTCGTCGACCCCGCCTCGGCGTCCGACCGCAGCACCGACCTGCACGTTGCCGACGGGCGCATCGTCGCCATCGGCGACGCGCCGCCGGGGTTCCGCGCCGATCGCACGCTCGAGGCGTCGGGACTGGTCGTCGCCCCGGGGTTGGTCGACCTGGCCGCCCGGCTGCGCGAGCCCGGCTTCGAGTACAAGGCGACGCTCGAATCCGAGATGCGCGCGGCGCTCGCCGGCGGCGTCACCTCGCTGGCTTGCCCGCCCGACACCGATCCGCCGCTCGACGAGCCGGGCCTCGTCGAGATGCTCAAGTACCGGGCGCGCGGCCTGGACCAGGCACGCCTGTATCCGCTCGGCGCGCTCACCGTCGGCCTGAAGGGCGAGGTGCTCACCGAGATGGCCGAGCTCGCCGAGGCCGGCTGCGTCGGCTTCTCGCAGGCCGGCGCGCCGATCGTCGACACGCAGGTGCTGCGGCGGGCCATGCTCTATGCGAACACCTACGGCTTCACCGTCTGGGTGCGCCCGCAGGATCCGCACCTCGCACGCGGCGGCGTCGCGCACAGCGGACCGGTGGCCGCGCGAATGGGCCTGGCCGGCATCCCGGTGTGCGCCGAGACGATCGCGCTGCACACGATCCTCGACCTGGCGCGCGATACCGGCTGCCGCGTCCACCTGTGCCGAATGTCGTCGGCGGCCGGCCTCGAACTCGTGCGCAACGCCAAGGCCGAGGGACTGCCGGTGAGCGCCGACGTCGCCGTGCACCACCTGCACCTGGTCGACGTCGACATCGGCTACTTCGACAGCCAGTATCGGGTCGATCCCCCGTTCCGCTCGCAGCGCGACCGCGACGCGATCCGCGCGGCGCTGGCCGACGGCACGCTCGACGCGATCTGCTCGGACCACACGCCCGTCGACGACGACGCCAAGCAGCTGCCGTTCGCCGAGGCCGAGCCGGGCGTGACGGGGCTGGAGTTGCTGCTGCCGCTGACCCTGAAGTGGGCCCGCGAGACGCGCACCGGCCTGCTGGCCGCGCTGGACAAGCTCACTGTCGGCTCGATCGCCGTGCTCGGGTCGTCGGCCTCGGGCGGCCGCATCGCGGTCGGGGCACCCGCCGATCTCTGCGTTTTCGATCCCGAGGAGCACTGGACCGTCACGCCCGAAGCGCTGGCGAGCCAGGGAAGGCACACGCCGTATCTCGGGATGGAGCTGAGCGGTCGCGCGCGCTTCACCGTGGTCGACGGGCGAGTCGCCTTCGAACGCTGAGGCGCGCACGTCGCGCGACACGGGATAGCGATGAGGCTCGGCCTGTCCCTGGACGAGTCGGCCCCGGAGGCGGTCCGTCGGGCGCGCCGGCCTGGTTCGATGGGATAATGCCGCCGATGAGTTCCCCAGTGATCGTCACCGGTGCTGCAGGCTTCATCGGCATGCATCTGTGCCGGCGCCTGCTCGCCGACGGCAGGGCAGTCGTCGGCATCGACAACCTGAACGACTACTACGACCCGCGGCTCAAGCGCGCGCGGCTGGCCACGCTCGAGGCCGCCGGGGGCTTCGCGTTCCACCAGGCCGACGTGTCCGATCGCGTCGCGATGGCCACGCTGTTCGATCGTCATGCCCCGCGGCAGGTGGTGCACCTGGCCGCGCAGGCGGGTGTGCGCTACGCGCTCGAGAACCCGATGGCGTACTCGGACAGCAACCTCGCCGGCATGACCGTCGTCCTCGAGGCGTGCCGGCGGCTGCGGGTGCAGCACCTGGTCTTCGCGAGCAGCTCCAGCGTCTATGGCGCCAACCGCAAGCTGCCGTTCTCCGAGCGCGACCCGGTCGACCATCCGGTGAGCCTGTACGCGGCGACCAAGCGCGCGAACGAGCTGATGGCGCACAGCTACGCGCACCTGTTCGGGCTGCCGGTCACCGGGCTGCGCTACTTCACCGTCTATGGGCCATGGGGCCGTCCCGACATGGCGATCTGGAAGTTCACCGATGCGCTGCTGCATGGCCGGCCGATCGACGTCTACGGCGGCGGCGTGCTGTCGCGCGACTTCACCTACATCGACGACACGGTCGAGGCCACGGTCCGGCTGCTCGACGCGCCGCCCCCGGCGCGCGGCTCGTCCGATCCGGCCGACTGGAACGCTGACGGCCCCGATACCAGCTGGGCGCCGTTCGAAGTGGTGAACCTGGGCCGCAGCGACCCCGTCAGCGTGAACGAGCTGATCGCGGCGCTCGAATCGATCACCGGCCGGCGCGCGCTGCGCAACGAGATGGGCATGCAGCCGGGCGACGTCGAGCGCACGTTCTCGTCGACCGACAAGCTCGCCCGCCTCACCGGCTCGACGCCGCGGGTGCCGCTGGACGAGGGGCTGCGCGCCTTCGTCGCGTGGTTTCGCGACTATCACCGCACTCACTGACGCAGGGACGAACGATGCGACTCGCAGTGTTCGGAGCCGGCTACGTGGGGCTCGTCACCGCCGCCTGCTTCGCCGAGATGGGCAACCACGTGGCCTGCGTCGACGTCGACGCCGACCGCGTAGCGCGCCTGAATCGCGGCGAAGTGCCGATCCACGAACCGGGGCTCGCGCCGCTGCTCGAGCGGGGCCTCGCGCAGAGGCGCATCCGCTTCGGCACCGACGCGTCCGATGCGCTGGGCGGCGCCGAGGTCGTCTTCATCGCGGTCGGCACGCCGCCCAGCGAGGACGGCTCGGCCGACCTGTCGCACGTGCTCGCGGTGGCGCGAACGATCGGCTCGCTGATGTCGGCCCGCTGCGTGGTGGTCGACAAGAGCACGGTGCCGGTGGGCACGGCCGACAAGGTGCGCGAGACGATCGCCGCCGAACTCGCGCGGCGCGGCGTCGCGCACGAGTTCTCGGTGGTGTCGAACCCGGAGTTCCTGAAGGAGGGCGCGGCGATCGGCGACTTCATGCGCCCCGACCGCATCGTGATCGGCAGCCGCGACGCGTGGGCCACCGACGCGATGCGCGCCCTCTACGCGCCGTTCTCGCGCAACCACGAGAAATTGATCGTGATGGACGTGCGCTCGGCCGAGCTCACCAAGTACGCGGCCAACACGATGCTCGCGGTGCGCATCTCGTTCATGAACGAGATGGCGGCGCTCGCCGAGCGGCTGGGCGCCGACATCGAGGACGTGCGTCGCGGCATCGGCAGCGACCCGCGCATCGGCCCGGGCTTCCTCTACCCGGGCCCCGGCTTCGGCGGTTCGTGCTTCCCTAAAGACCTGCGAGCGCTGCTGCGCACCAGCCAGGAGCACGCGTCGCCGCTCACCATCGTGCAGGCGGCGTTCGAGGCGAACGAACGACAGAAGAAGGTGCTGTTCGCGAAAGCGACGAAGGCGTTCGACGGCCAGCTCGGCGGCCTTCGCGCCGCGCTGTGGGGCCTCGCGTTCAAGCCCGACACCGACGACATCCGCGAGGCGCCGAGCCTCGAACTGATCGACAGCCTGCTCGCGGCCGGCGCGAGCGTCGTCGGCTACGACCCCGAAGCAGCGGCCAACGTGCGTGCGGCCTTCGCGGGGCGCAAGGGCTTCGCGACGGTCGACGATCCGTACCAGGCCGCCGCGGGCGCCGACGTGCTGTTCGTCGTCACCGAATGGCGCGAGTTCCGCAGCCCCGACTTCGCGCGGCTGCGCGCGACGATGCGCCAGCCGGTGCTGATCGACGGGCGCAACCTCTACGATCCGAAGCTGGTGCGCGCCGCGGGCTTCCGCTACGACTCGATCGGACGTCCGGGCTGAGCGTCGACCGGCGCGCACGACACCGAGCATCGGGCGCGATCGGACAGGCGCACCGCGGTCAGTTCGCGTCCCCAGACACAGCCCGTGTCGATCGACAGCAGGTCCGGCCGGTCCATGAACCCGAGCGCGGCCCAGTGGCCGAACACGATCGGGGTGCCCCGGCTCGCGCGGCCCGGCGTCTCGAACCAGGGCAGGTAGCCGTCGGGCGCGTGATCGACGCCTTCCTTGGCGGCGAAGTCCATCCGGCCGCCGGGCGTGCAGAAGCGGATTCGCGTGAGCGCGTTGACGATCACCCTGAGCCGGTCGTTGCCGCGCAGCGAGTCCGACCAGGCCGCCGGCTCGTTGCCGTACATCTCGCGCAGGAACCCGATCCAGTCGGGGCCCGACAAGACGCGCTGCACCTCTGCGGCGAGTTCGAGCGTGCGCTCGACCGACCACTGCGGCAGCACGCCGGCGTGCACCATCAGCCACCCGTGTTCGTAGTGCGCGAGCGGGCGCGTGCGCACCCAGTCGATCAGCGCGTCGCGATCGGGCGCGCCGAGAATGTCGTCGAGCGTGTCGGTGCGGTGCGCGCGACGGATGCCGGCCGCCACCGCCAGCAGGTGCAGGTCGTGGTTGCCCAGCACCGCGACCAGCCGCTCGCCCTGCGACATCGCCCAGCGCAGGCTGTCGGCCGAGCGCGGGCCGCGGTTGACGATGTCGCCGGGCATCCACAGGCGCGCGTCGGCGGGCAGCTGCGGCAGCAGGCGCAGCAGGCTGTCGAGGCAGCCCTGCAGGTCGCCGATGGCCCAGGTTTCGCGGCTCATGCGAACAGCGCCTCGTAGAGCGAGCGTGGCGAGTGGATCGTGACGCCGCGGACGCTCTGCCCGTATAGCCGCCCGAAGTGGGCCCGGTCGCCCGTCATCAGCGCCTGGCAACCGGGCAGGATTGCCGCGGCGAGCACGGGCCTGTCCTTGTCGGGCAGCAGCGCAGCGACTTGTGGGTCGGGTTCTTCACGCCGCAATCTTGCGATCTCGATCCCGGCGAGCAAGGCGTCGAGCGCCTGCAGGGCCCCGGGGCCCTTCGCTTCGAGGTTGCGGCGGGCCTCGGCCACGACGTAGTCGTCCGCGCACAGGGTGTGTCCGGCCGCTTGCAGCGACTCGACCAGCACCCGCACCGCGCCTGCGGACTTCGCAGCGGAGAACAGGACGTTGGCATCGAGAAAGATCCTCATCCCGGCTGCACGCTCGGGACGTTCAGCGCCGGCGCTTGCGCGGCGCTGCGGGGGAGACGCCGCCGGGGCTCGGCCGCTCGTGCCCCCGCACGGCTGCGGCCAGTTCCGCTTCGCCTTCGTCGAACTCGTGTTCGCGCTCTTCGGTGTACAGCTCCACCGGCAGCGTGATCGCGGGCCGCAGCAGCAGGCCCTCGGGCGTTGTTTCGGCGATGAGGATGTCGTCTGGCTTGAGGCCCAGCGCCCGCCTGAGGCGGGCAGGCAGGGTGATGACGCCGCGGCTGGTCATGGTGACGGGAGTTCGCATGGCGACATCTTGACAGAAATGCCGCCCATCTGCAATGCTGCAATGACGAGGGTCGTTATCGCGACACTGCCTCGGGGTTTGGTTCCGCGAGAGAGGTCGTTCCCCGGCGCGATGGCGTGACTTACTCGGCGGCGCGCCCTCCCGTCCCGCCCGTAGAATCGGCCGGATGAAGAAGACCCTCTACCTCGTCGCCGGCGCGCGCCCGAACTTCATGAAGATCGCGCCGATCGTGCGCGCGCTCGACGCGCGGCGCGACGCGTTCGACTACCGCATCGTCCACACCGGCCAGCACTACGACCGCGAGATGAGCGACGTGTTCTTCGAGGAACTGGGCATCCCGAAGCCCGATTTCCACCTCGAAGCCGGCGGCGGCAGCCACGCGACGCAGACCGCGAAGATCATGGTCGCGTTCGAGGAGATCTGCCAGCGGCAACGCCCCGATTGCGTGCTGGTGGTCGGCGACGTGAATTCGACGCTGGCCTGCTCGATCGTCGCCAAGAAGCTGCACATCCCGGTCGCGCACGTCGAGGCGGGGCTGCGCAGCGGCGACCTGCGGATGCCCGAGGAGATCAACCGACTGGTCACCGACTCGATCAGCGACTGGTTCTTCGTCACCGAGCCGGCGGGCCGCGCGAACCTGCTTCGCGAGGGCAAGCGCGAGGACCAGGTGTTCTTCGTCGGCCACGTGATGGTCGACAACCTGTTCTATCAGCGCGACCAGCTCGCCGCCGCCGACAAGAGCGGCTTCGAGAGCGAGGCGCTCAAGCAACGGCTGGGCCGCTACGGCGTCGTCACGATGCACCGGCCGTCCAACGTCGACGACCGCGCGACGCTGTCGGGCATCGCGGGCGCGCTGCGCGAGATCGCCGCGAAGCTGCCGCTGGTGTTCCCGGTGCACCCGCGCACCCGCGGCAATCTCGAGAAGTTCGGCCTCGACCTGGGCCCGAACGTGATCCTCACGAAGCCGCTGTCGTACATGGACTTCCTGAACCTGTGGAAGGACGCGAGCCTGATCCTCACCGACAGTGGCGGCCTGCAGGAAGAGACCACCGCGCTGGGCATCGCCTGCGTGACGCTGCGCGAGAACACCGAGCGGCCGGTGACGGTCGACGAGGGCACGAACACGATCGTCGGCGTCGATCCGGCGAAGATCGTCGCCGCGGCCGACGCGGTGCTGGCCGGGCAGGGCAAGCCGGGGCGGCGGCCGCAGTTCTGGGACGGCAAGGCCGCCGAGCGGATCGTGGAGGCGTTGGCGCGAGAACTCGCGAGGTCCTAGCCGATACGCATCGGCCGTCCGTCGAATGGCACGCCACGTCGCGGCCCGCTATAACGACCCCCGGGGTCGCGGCGAGACCGGCGATTCCTGACCGACACCCGCATCGCCATCGAGCGATGCCGGGCGCAACAGGCTATCCGCGAGTCGCTTTCGCAATATACCAAACAGGTATATCATTCGATGCACGTGATCGCGAAGCCCATCCTGATCGAGTTCTGGCGGCAGCACTCTGACGCCGAGCGTCCGCTGATTGCCTGGTACCGCATCATGAAGAGCAGCACCTTCACCGATTTCAACGACTTGCGCGCGACTTTTGCCAGCGCCGACTATGTGGACGGACTGACGGTGTTCGACATCGGGGGAAACAAGTACAGGCTGATCGCCTCCATCCACTACGACCGGCACAAGGTGTATGTCCGCGCGGTGCTTCGGCACGAGGCGTACGACCTCGGAAGATGGAAACGGAAAAGGATGAATTGATGGCTCACGCACGCAGGCCGGCGTCTCGACCGCAGGCGATCCTTCGCGCCTGGATTGCCCTCGGGGAGGCGGTCGGCGTTACCTCGGTCCGCACCGGTGACGACTACGCCCGGGCGCGAGCGACCATCGAGGTCCTGCTCGACGAGATCGGCGACGACGAGAGTCATCCGCTGGCCGAAGTCCTCGACTATCTGGCCGATCGGGTTGCTGCTTACGAGGAGGAGCACGCTCCCGTCCCCGAGGCCGAGCCGAAGGAAGTGCTCCGCATCCTGATGAGCCAGCACGGCCTGAAACAGGAAGACCTCGCCGACTGCGCTCCCCAGGGTCGGATTTCGGACATCCTGAGCGGCAGGCGCAGCGTCAGCAAGGAGATTGCCAAGAGGCTGGCGCGTCGTTTCAACGTGAGCGCGGCCGTGTTCCTGTGAGCGAGTTGCTGCTCACGTCCAACGGACGTCCAATGGCACTGATGCTGCCCGTGGACGGGTCGAAGCTCGATGAGATCCTTCAGGCGATTCGCCTCGCGCGCGGTCAGCTCGCGCTGCCGGCCTGCTCCGTCCAGCGCATAGGCCGTTTGTCGTATTGCGCAGGGGGTGTGCTCCAATCAAAATGACCATATGGTCATTTTCGTGTGGATTGCGTGATGCGTAGTGTTCCTGTGGTGGAGATGAAGGCGCACCTGTCGTCACTGCTTGCCGAGGTCGAACGCGGCGAAGAGATCGCGATCACCCGCCACGGCAGGGTGATCGCGCGGCTCGTGCCCGATGCGCCGCGCATGGCCTCCGACGTCTTCCGGGCGTTCTGGGGTGAAGCCGACATCGACTTCGAAGCACCCCTGACCAACCGGCCGAGCCGGTCGAATCGGTCGATTGATCGCCTGCGATGCGCTACCTGCTCGATACCGGCATCGTCATCGCCGCGATGAAGGGGCACCCGCTGGTGCGGCAGCGACTCGAGCGTACGCCGGCGGCAAACGTCCTGTTGTCACCGGTGGTGCTGGGAGAACTGGCCTTCGGTGCCCGGAAGAGCGCGCAGGTCGCACGCAACGAGGCGCGCGTGGCCGAGTTGGCCGCTGCGTTCCAGGTACCCCCGATGGACGCGCGAGCCAGCCTCCATTACGGCGAGGTGCGGGCGCGACTCGAGCGCCAGGGTTTGCCGATCGGCGCCAACGACACCTGGGTCGCTGCGCATGCCCTGGCTTTGGAGGCGGTGCTCGTCACGGACAACGTGCGCGAGTTCTCCCGGGTGCCTTCGCTCGTGGTCGAGAACTGGACGACCGAGGGGCCTTGATTCGTCAGCCAAGCCCGAGCGCTGGTCGCCCGAAGACCGTCGTCACAGCCCGGTGAGCCGCACCGTCGCGTCCACGTCGTCGCCAAGCATGGAAGTCACCGGATTCAGCCTGTTCGACACGCCGATCGGCGCCTGCGGCATCGCCTGGGGCGAGCACGGGCTCGTCGGTGCGCAGCTCCCCGAAGCCGACGAGGCGCGCACCCGTGCGCGGATGCTGCGGCGTTTCCCGGGCGCGGCGGAGCTCGCGCCGCCGCCGGACGTGCGCGCGGCGGCCGACCGGATCGCCGGGCTGCTGCGCGGTGAACGCGACGACCTGCGCGACATCGCGCTGGACATGTCCGGCGTGCCGCCGTTCGAGCGCCGCGTCTTCGACTGCGTTCGCGCGATCGCGCCGGGCGCGACGCTCACTTACGGCGAGGTCGCCGTGCGCCTGGGCGAGCCGGGCGCGGCCCGCGCCGTCGGGCAGGCGCTCGGCCGGAACCCGTTCGCGCCGATCGTGCCGTGCCATCGCGTGCTGGCGGCCGACGGCCGATCAGGCGGGTTCTCGGCGCAGGGCGGCGTTGCGACGAAACTGCGGATACTGCAGATCGAGGGGGCGCGCATCGGGGCGGAGCCGGGGTTGTTCGACGGGTAGCGGCGGCTTGTTCCTGCCCCGACGGTGACGCGCGAAGAGTTCGTCGACACGGGGCGCATCACCGAACTGATGGAAAGCGGCAAGCTGCTCGAGGATCTCGGGGTGCCGCCGCTCGATGCGGCCAACGACCGGGCGATGCTGTGCGGCAGTCCGGCGATGGTCGTTCTCGGCGGTAGTCGGCCTCATGTCGATGCCGAACTGCCAGGACCACCACGAGTCGAGGTGACGCGACCTCGTACTTCACGACGTAGCCGGAAGCCCCGGATGGAATGACCAGTTCGCGGCGTAGCCCGCTGCGTTCCCCCTCCGCCTTGCGGAACAGGAACGGAGTTCTTTCCAACGCTCCCAGCCCCGCTTCGATGGCATGAAGCGCGCGATCGGCAACATCCAGATCCTCGACGTACTCCGCGCGCTCGAGCAGGTACTCGTACAGCCGCAACAGGTCGGCCTTCGCTTCAGGCTCGACAACGACCGTGAAGGTCATGCCTTGGCCGGCCGGCGCTTGCCCTGGAGTTTCCGTCGCCTGGATTCCAGCCGCTCACGCATCTCGGCAAGCACCCCTGAGGCCGGCACTGCGGCGCCGGTCTGCTGGAAGCGCACCCGGGCGGCATCCGCACGGGCGTCGAACTCAGCTTGCATGCGCCGGTGGTCCACTGCCTGGCGCACCGTGGCTTCGAGAAAGTCGGACAGGGTTTCGCCCTCGCGCAACACGGCCTCGAGGTCGGCCCGGAGCTGGGGCTCTACGCGCACTTGCGGGAGGATGGCGGTCTTCATGCCGGCAAACGTGTTGCATTGTCGATGCCGGCGTGCCGAACCGAGGCATCAGCACTGTTCGGCGGCGGGGTCGGTGAGCCGCCGAATCGTCAGGGCACAGCGTTGTTCGATCAATGCGTTGATTCGCTGAACCACGGCATTCCGGGCAAAGCCTCCTTCGGGGTCGGATTGGAGTTTGCGCGCAGTGGCTGGCAGTGATCTCGGTCGCGGCTGCCTGATGTGTGAGTGAAGATCCGTTCGCATTGCGAGCGAGGTCTTCCGTCGCGAAACGGCACCGGAGCTCGGTCGGCTACGCCATGGACTGGTATTTTCGTAGAAATCTTGTAAAGTATTCTTTTGGTAGATACCGGACCAGGTATCGGCAGCGTGTCTGGCAGATCGAATGCGAGGCAGAGTCGAAATATGCGTATGGATACGTTACCTGCCGAATCCGGTGAGAATGGGGACGTCAGCCTCATCGATCTCCTGAGGGTCTTCGCGCGTCGCAGGTGGTGGGTCATTGGTGGAGTTGTCGCTTGCTTTACCGCGGGGTTTGCCTACCTGCTTCTGGCATCTCCGCGATACGAGATCAAGGTTTACGTCGATCGCCCGTACGAAAATCGGGTCGCCGCCTTGAACCTCGGGCGCACATCGGCCACGGGGCTGGCGCCATATGGCGCGGAGCAGGTGTTCGGCTACTTCATGCGCGAACTCCTTTCCGAGCACGCGTTCCAACGGTTCTTCAACGAACTCTACCTGCCGTCGTTGAGCGAAGAAATGCGGCGAGCGCCGGAGGCGCGGCTGTACAAAGGGGCGCGAGAGCTCCTCACCATTACGCCGCCCGACTCCAGGAGAAAGGACCGACAGCTGTACTCCGTGACGATCGCGGCCAGTACCCCCGATAACGCGCTACGTTGGGTAACCGGCTTCTTCGGTCGGGTCACGGAGGATGCCCGTAAGGCGTTGATGGCCGACGCCCGGATCGGCCTGGATGTGGCGATCCGTAACACGCATAGAGATCTGGAGGAACTTCGACTCACGTCGCAAACAAAACGCATGGATCGCATTCAACAGCTGAAGGAGGCGCTCGTCGTCGCGAATGCCGTGGGTCTGCGCGATCCTCAGGTCACAGTCGCCCGTCCGCCGAGTTCGGACAGGGTGAGCCCGTTCGTCGACGGCAGCCTGCTGTATGCGCGCGGCGCCAAGTCGCTGTCGGCCGAGCTCGAGGTGCTGGAAAAACGCGAGGACGACGATCCGTTCATATCGGGGCTGCGCGACACCGAGTCCCGGCTGCGAATGTGGGCGCAGGCGATCTCGGGTGATTCTGTGGAGTTCGACGTATATCGGCTCGACGGGGAGATCGTCACACCTTTCGATCCGGTAAAGCCGCGCAAGGGGCTGATCATGGCGCTGGCGGCGATGATCGGGTTGATCTCGGGTCTCCTATTGGCGCTCGTGGCGGAGGCGCTCTCGAAGGTACACGCGACCGTCAGAGTGTTCGGGGTGTTGCCGGCTTGAACGGAACTGGAGACATGTCCACAGGCATCTGGGGCTGGCCGACGCCGTACCGGCGCGCGTGACCATCCACACCGATGCACGCCGCGGCACGATCAAGCTCGACAACCTTGCTGTCGCCTTCAAGCTGACGGCACCGAGCCGCCGGTACTGGGCCGGGCGAAGTCTGCGCTCGATCCGCATGTGGCGGCGAGCGTCGAGCCGTACATCGCGCAGGATGTGCCCGACCTGAGCGTCCCGAACATCACGACAGTGCGGCCCGAGCGCACCATGTGGGACGAGATCGTGATCCTGCACGGCCTGCGGCAGTGGTTCGAGAGGCGCGACGAGCCAAGGCAGCGCGGGCAGCGGATTTCGCGGCACTACCACGATGTCTACCGGGTGATGCAGAACGCGGAAAGCCGGGCGTGGCCTTCCGACCGGGCGCCCGGCGCGAACTGCGTCCTTCGTGCCCGCCTGTTCTTCGGCAGTCCGGACCTCGGACTGGAAACTGCGCAGTCGGGCACGTTCGAGCTCCAGCCGACGCCCGCCATGCGCGATGCGCTGGCGCGCGACTATCGGGCGATGGGCGGCATGGTGTTCGGCAAGCCTGCGTCGCTGGATGACGTGCTGGAAGGCGTCGCTTCGGTCGAGAAATCGATCAACGCCTGACGCCGGCGGCGCATCCAGTGCGCGCAGGGTTGGTCAGGGTGTCGGGGCTCGAAGGCCCCGACTGATGATGCACCGGCCAAACGGTACGGCTGACGGGGCAAGGAATGACATAATTCGGCGCTCAACGTCAACACGGAAGTCCGAAAGGGCTGAGCTGAAAATGCCCTCAACGCGTGACCTGCGCCTCGGGATCATCGGACTCGGCTACGTCGGCCTTCCGCTGGCAGTCGAGTTTGGCAAGCGACGTGTCGTCGTCGGGTTCGACATCAATGTCGAGCGCATCGAAGCCCTGCGGGCGGGGCATGACGTCACCCTCGAAGTCGGGGGTGCCGAATTGCGCGAGGCCCGAGGGTTGCGCTACACGTCGAACGCGGCGGACCTTGCCGACTGCAACGTGTACATCGTGACCGTGCCGACTCCTATCGACGAGCACAAGCGCCCCGACCTCGGCCCATTGCTGAAGGCTTCCGAGACCATCGGGAGAGTGTTGAAGAAGGGCGACATCGTCATCTACGAATCGACGGTCTATCCGGGTGCGACCGAGGAGGATTGCGTTCCCGTGCTCGAGCGCGTATCCGGGTTGACGTTCAACCGCGACTTCTTCGCGGGCTACAGCCCCGAGAGGATCAACCCCGGCGACAAGGAGCACCGGGTCGCGACCATCAGAAAGGTCACCTCGGGGTCGACTCCGGAAGCGGCGGAGACGATCGACAGCCTGTACCGCGAGATCGTCACCGCGGGAACCCACAAGGCGCCAGGTATCCGCGTGGCCGAAGCGGCCAAGGTGATCGAGAACACCCAGCGCGACCTGAACATCGCTCTGATGAACGAGCTCAGCGTACTGTTTGCGCGCCTCGATATCGACACCCAGGCCGTGCTCGAGGCGGCAGGAACCAAATGGAACTTCCTGCCGTTCCGCCCGGGGCTGGTCGGCGGACACTGCATTGGCGTCGATCCTTACTACCTGACCGACAAGGCGGAAAAGGTCGGCTACATTCCGCAGGTCATCCTGGCGGGGCGCCGCATCAACGACAACATGGGCCGTTACGTCGCGCGCACCACGATCAAGAAGATGATCCAGAACGGCATCGACGTGACGCGCGCGACCGTAGGCGTGCTCGGCCTCACGTTCAAGGAGAACTGCCCGGACATTCGCAACAGCAAGGTCATCGACATCATCCGCGAGTTCCAGGATTTCGGAATCAAGGTGGTGGCGGAGGATCCGTATGCGGATGCTGACGAACTGACGCGCGAGTATCCGGGCGTTTCGATCGGCAGCGTTGCCCCGGACGCGAAGGTCGACGCTCTGGTGGTTGCGGTAGCCCACGAGCAGTATGCGTCGCGGGCCGCCAGCGATCTGAGGGCGCTGCTCAGGGGCGAAAAGCCGGTGCTCGCCGATGTCAAGAGCCTGTTCGACCGGCAGGCCCTCGCGCGGGCGGGGATTACCGCGTGGCGGCTGTAGGACCGGATTCCGGCGGCGCCCGGAGGCACCACAAGCGCGTTCGATGACGTCCGCAGTCACCTATCGCGCAGACATCGATGGACTTCGGGCGGTCGCCGTCCTCAGCGTGCTCGTCTTTCATGTCGCGCCCTCGGCCTTGCCCGGCGGATTCCTGGGCGTCGACATCTTCTTCGTCATCTCCGGATACCTGATCTCCCTGATCCTGCTTCGCGAGCAGGCCGACGGGCGCTTCCGCTTCGGTGCATTTTACGCCCGGCGCATCAGGCGCCTGTTCCCCGCGCTGATCGCGGTATTGATTGCGACGCTTGCATTCGGGGCATTCGCGCTGTTCGCCGACGAGTACGAACGCCTCGGCCGGCATGCGTATTACGCGATTGCCTTCGTTCTCAATTTCCGGCTCATGCAGGAGGCGGGCTATTTCGACGTGGTCTCGAGCGCCAAGCCGCTGCTGCACCTCTGGTCGCTGTCGGTCGAGGAGCAGTTCTATCTCGCCTGGCCTGTCGTGCTTCTGGGCGCCCGTCGATTACGCATCGATGCCGGCATCGTCATCGTCGTGCTGGGTGTGGCTTCGCTCGCGTTCGGCGCTCACCTCGCCGCTCGCAGCGCCGACGCGCTCTACTATCACCCTCTGGCGCGCGGATGGGAACTTCTGGTCGGCGCCAGCGTCGCGTGGTGGCACGGGCGAAGGGGCGGCGTGCTGCCTGCCGTGCTGGAGCCTCGGTCGGCTCGAAACATGCTTTCGGTGGCCGGGTCAGTGCTGATCGCATGGGCCTTGTTCACGTTCGACGAGCATGCGCTGTATCCGGGGCCGAGCATGATCGCACCGCTCCTCGGTGTCGCCGCGCTCATTGCCTGCGGCCGCGGCGCGATAGTGAATCGTGCCCTTGCTGCGAAGCCGTTGGTGCTGGTCGGGCTGATCAGTTATCCGTTGTACCTGTGGCATTGGCCGTTGCTCTCGTTCGTCCGGATCGCCGAATCCGGACGACCGCCTGGTTGGCTCTTGTTGACTGCCGCCCTTCTCTCCGTGCTGCTTGCCTGGGGAACCTATGCATGGATCGAGCGCCCGATTCGCCACGGATGGGCCCGACGTCGCGTCGTGCCGGTACTGACAGGAGCGATGCTGGCGCTGGCGCTCGCGTCCCGTGTCGTGATCGATTCGGGAGGGCTGCCCGATCGGCAAGCGATTCGTTATGCGAAAGATGCCGAGGCTCAGATGATCCGCGAGCCACGGCAGGACAGTTCCTGCCTCGCGTTGTTCTCTGGAACGGATGCGCCGGTCTACTGTCGCCAGTCTCACCCCGGCGAGCGGATGATCGCGCTGGTGGGCGATTCGCACGCACACGTGCTGTTTCCGGGCGTCTCAGAACTGGCCGCCGGCAAGGGATACGGCACTCTGCTTCTCGCGAACTCCGGTTGTCCGCCCTTCGACGGCGCCGTCACGGGCAGGAATGCAGCGGAACGGACGGCATGCGCACGAAGCATCGACGTCATCCTGAGCACAATCGAACGGGACAGGCGCCTGGTGGCTGTCGTGCTGGCATCGCGCGGCCCTCAGTATCTCGACGGGAAGGGATTCGGGCCCGCCGAGGCGCACTACAACTATCCGCCGATCGCTGAACGAGGCCCCGACGGGCTCGCGACGCAGGCGCCGCCGTCGCAGGCGTTTGCGCGCGGTTTGCAGGCCACGATCGCTCGTCTGGCGAGCAGAGGCCTGCGTGTCGCATACTTCCTTCAGGTGCCGGAGTTGGGGATTCCCGCGCGGGACTGCCTGTCCCGACCGCTGACGCTTACGGGGATGCGTGAGGGATGCACCGTCGCCCACGCGGTCTATCGCACCCGGATGGCGGACTACCGCAGCCTGATCGAGGGCGTTCGGGCGGCTCACCGGTCGTTGATCGTGATCGACGCGGAACGCCTCTTCTGTCCGGACGACCGATGCGGTGGTCTGCGCGGCACGCAATTGCTCTACGCAGACGATAACCACCTCAGCGTGGCTGGCTCCCGGCTTGTCGCGCCTCTTGTTGTCGACGCGCTGGGGCTGTGACCATGCCGTTCAAGGTGGGCAACGTCGTCGCCTCCAACGAAATCGCGGGCGGCCTCGGGGTTGGCACGGAGCCGGTGACTGCAACGGCGGTTTCGAGGGGCGCGGCAAGGGCGATGCGATAATGGCGGTTTCATCCGATCTCGAGACATGCCCGCCAGCGCAGCTGCCCGCCAGTCTTCTGACAATGAAGTCAGCCTAACTCAGATCTGGTTGATCCTCGTCCGGCGCAGGCTCTGGGTGTTGGCAGGCTTGGTCGTCAGCTTGGGCGTGGGCATTGCATACGTCGCCCTGAAGGCACCGGTCTTCGAGGCTCGCGCCAAGGTGCAGATCGGCCAGACCGGTGGTGCCGGTCCGTTCGAGCCGGCCGAAGTACTCGCCGCCCGACTGATGGACCGGTATGGCGAGAACGTCGCCGACGGCGTCAAGCGCCCCAAGCCCTTCCTCAGCCGCGCTTCCGCGCAAAAGGGCGCGGCGCCAGTCGTGGAACTCGCGGCGGAAGGCGATCGCCCGGACGAGCCGGCGGCCCTGCTCACGAAGGTCTTCGACGAAGTGGCGCGGTCGCACGCGGAAATCTTTGCCCGTAACGTGCAGGCGATGACGGAGCAACTCCAGTCGATCGATGCCAGGCGCCTTGCATTGCAGCAGCAGTTCAAGGACGCGACCGCAATCCTGGATTCGCTTAGAGCGCGCGATCCCGTTCAGGCATCGCTTGTCATGATGGAGCGGGGCCGGGTGCTCATGTTGCTGTCGGAACTGGACGAACAGAAGCCCAAGCTGGTGCAGACGCTGAGCGCCCCGAAGACACAGCCGACTGCACTGCTGGGCGAGGTTTCGGCGCCGTCGCGTCCCGCGGCACCCAGAACGGTGTACGCAATGGCGCTGGCGCTCGTCACCGGCCTGCTTGGGGGCATCCTGCTCGCGCTGCTGGCCGAGTTCGTCGCATACGCGAGAGAGTCGGCCGCGTGAATTCGCGCGATTGGCACCGCGAATGGGGATGCGCACAACCGGACTGACCAGCGATTTCTGGCGCGGCGTGGCCTCGGTCCTGACCGGAACCGCCGTGGCCCAGGCGATACCGATTGCGGGCTCGCTCATCATTGCCCGCCAGTACGCTCCGGGCGAGTTCGGCCGGTTCTCGGCGTGGCTCGGTCTCGTTCTGCTGGCGGCAGTCGCGCTGACCGGCCGTTTCGAGACTGCGCTGGCGCTCGAACCCGACGGCGAACCGCGGCGGCGCGCGATGGTCTCGACCCTGCTGACGGCCGCACTGGCGACGGGTCTGCTGGTGGGCGCTGCGGCGATTGTCGTGGCGATTTCGCCCGCGTGGGTCGAACACCAGTCGACCCTGCTGATCGCAGCGTTCTTCCCCGTCGCCTTGCTGATTGCGATGGGGCAGATCTGGCAGTCGTGGGCGGCTGCCGAGGGACGCTATCGGGATCTGTCGTTGATGCGCATTGCCGAAGCCGGAGCCATCACGACGTTACAGATCGCGCTTGGTGCAGCGTTCGCCAGTGCCGACTCCCTGGCGATCGCGCATCTGATTGGCGTGATGGTCGGCCTCGCGGTGTCGGCCCGGCTCTTGCCAATTCGGTGGCCTGCTGGAAATCCGGCGCCGATGGTACGCGAGTTCTGGTCTCGACACAGGCGATTTCCGCTGCTCTCCTTGCCAGCGGATGTCCTCAACACCGCGTCCGCACAACTGCCCGTGCTCATCGTCGCAGGGCGCTTCGGCGCCGAGACGGCAGGGCTGCTGGCCCTGGCGACGCGAACGCTGGGCGCTCCGATCGGGATCCTGGGGAAGTCGGTGCTCGATGTCTTCAAGCGTCACGCCGCGACCAGTTACCGGGAGCGAGGCGAGTGCCGCGCGGACTACCTGCGGACCTTCAAGGTGCTGGCGACGGCGTCGCTGGTGGCGGCGGTCGTGCTAGCTTTGTGGAGCGCGCCTCTCTTTGCGCTGGCGTTTGGCGAGGCCTGGCGAGGTGCAGGGACGATCGCAGCCTGGCTTGTACCGATGTTCGCGCTGCGATTCGTGTCCAGCCCGCTGAGCTACATGGTCTACATCGCCGAAAAGCAGCATCTTGATCTCGTCTGGCAGGCCTGCCTGCTCGGCATGACGCTGGCCAGCCTGAATCTGTTCTCGCAACAATCTGCAGCAATCATCGCCTACAGCGCCGGATATAGCGTGTTGTACATCGTCTACCTCATGATGTCCTATCGGTTCAGCCTCGGGGATCGGCGATGATCGCGATCGTCGACTACGACATCGGTAATCTCGGGGCGATCGCCAACATGCTGCGGCGCCTTGGCGCAGCCTGCGAGATCACCGCGGATCCGCAGAGGATTGCGGCCTCCAGCCGCATCATCCTTCCAGGCAATGGCGCCTTCGATGCCTGCCTGAAGAACCTTCGCGCCACGGGGCTTGTGCCGCTTCTCGAGCGGAAGGTTCTCGCCGAGGGCACGCCCTTGCTCGGCATCTGCGTTGGCGCACAGATGCTCGGTCGTGAAAGCGAGGAGGGCAGGGAGGTCGGGCTCGGGTGGATGGACATGCGCGTGCGGCGGTTCCCGGAGGCTCCGGGTTTCCGGGTCCCGCACATGGGATGGAACCAGGTCGTTGCGCGGCAAACCGGGCATCCGCTCACGCGTGGCATGGACAGCGATTCCCGGTTCTATTTTGTGCACAGTTACTACATGGAACCCTCGGACCCGGCCGACGTGCTTCTCGTTGCCGACTACGGGGTGCCGTTCGCCGCCGGCGTCGCCCGGGACAACATCGTCGGCGTTCAGTTTCATCCGGAGAAGAGCCACCGATTCGGCAAGAAGATGCTTCATGCCTTTGCGGAGGGGGCCTGAATGTACCGCGCGCGCGTCATCCCTTGCCTTCTGGTACGTGGCAATGGGCTGGTGAAGACTCGGCGATTCAAGGATGCGGTCTACGTCGGGGATCCCGTGAATGCGATCCGGATCTTCAGCGAGAAGGAGGTCGACGAGATCGCCGTTCTCGACATCGACGCATCGCGGGAGGGGCGAGAGCCCAACTACGAGCTGATCTCCGAAATGGCAGGCGAGGCCTTCATGCCGATGGCCTATGGAGGCGGTGTCCGCACCCTCGATCAGGTACGGCGACTGATACGTTCCGGTGTCGAGAAGGTCGTCGTCAACACGGCGGCCACCGAGTCGACCGATCTCCTGACCGAGGCAGCCGCGGTGTTCGGAAGCCAGGCCGTGGTGGGCGCGGTCGACGTCAAGCGGACGTTTCTCGGTGGCTACAAGGTGGTGGCCAGGTCGGCAACAGTCGATGTCAAGGAGTCGCTCGAGGATCACGTCAGGCGCCTCGCCGACGCCGGCGCAGGGGAAATACTGCTTACCAGCGTCGACAGGGACGGCATGATGAATGGCTACGATCTCGATCTGGTCAAACGTGTCGCGCAGTGCGTGTCGGTTCCCCTGGTGGCGTGCGGCGGCGCAGGAACCATCGAGCACCTGTCGCAGGCGATCCGCGAAGGCGCCTCGGCAGTGTGCGCAGGAAGCATGTTCGTCTTTCACGGCAAGCACCGGGCGGTGCTCATCAACTACCCGAAAGAGGCGCTGCTGCCGTGAACCTGGGGTTCAGCAGAACGGCTGTGTTCGCGCGGGTCTTTCTGCTCGTCAACCTGCTGCTGTTGGCTGCCGCCATCCTGGCGGTGTACGAGATCCAGATCGCTGACGACAACGCCTATCTCGGGTACCACCATGTCGGTGCGGATCCGCAGTATCTGCTGCTGCTGGTCGTCTCGGTGCTGGTCGTCGGCGCGTTCCTGCCCGTCGAGATCAGGCGCCCGTCCGACTTCTTTTCGCTCTTCCACATCCTGTTCGTCGTGCTGCCGTATGCGGCGCTGTTCCCGATCGGCGGCAAGGTCGCAGCGGTTCAATACTGGCTGAATTTCGCCACGCTGCTGGTTCCGCTTCTCGTCCTTCGCCTCGGTACCGCATCGGCTGTTGGCTTGAGAATGCCTTCCCCGATCTCGTACGGGTCCCTCGAGCTGGTGATCGTCGCGCTCTGCATGCTGGGAACCGTCTACGCCTTCCTGCACGCTCCTTCGTCTGCCGGCATCGAGCTCGGAAGTGCCTACGATCGCCGGATCGAGGGGAGGGAGATCTTCCAGGCGGGGACGCCGGCTGCCTACCTCAATGCCGCCATCGTGAACGGATTTGCGCCAACCGCCGCGTTTCTGGCGGGCTGGCGGCGGCGTAGCTGGCTGCTGGCCGTGGCCCTGGCGAGTGGGGCGGCGTTCTATTACGTCATCGGCCTGAAGGCGCCGATCTTCTATGTCGGATTGGCGTATCTCGTCGGATATGCGATCAGGAAGGGCGCCGTGGGGCGATTCGTCGCGGTTGTCTTCGGACTTCTCTGGTTTGCGCTCCTGGCGGCATTTGCGGAGTACGTCGTCTCTGGATACTCGTTCGTCGCGGATTACCTCCTCAGAAGGGTCTTTGCGGTGCCGTCGTACCTGATGGCGGCCTACTTCGAGTTCATGTTCGGGGATCCGTTCTCCGGATGGCGGCCCGACGTCGGGTTCCACACCACAGAGGGCATCACGTATTTCGTCGGCGAGGCATATCTCGGCGTTCCAGGCGCGAACGCCAACACCAATGCGTTCCTGTATCGACTCGCCGGTGGGGGCCTGCCAGGGTATCTGGTCACGACGCTGCTCGTCTCCGGCGTTTTCGCCTACCTCGACGCCGTATACCGTGGCGCGAGGAACGCCGGCTTCGTCTTCCTGGGATTCCTCTATGCGATGCTGCTGGTCGAGCAGGCCGCGACGACGGCGCTGGCGTCCTCGGGGATCGGCGGGTTGATACTTCTGGTCTCCCTGACCAGAAGTCGCGGCCGGTCGCGCGGCTCGCCGGATGCGAAACGGGGCGTTGCAGGGTTCGACCCGCCGGATCGGGGACAGGCGCCGCGCCCGGCATCTTGATGCAAGGAGGTTGAAGTGATGGGCTCTCTTTCCGGCGATCTGGAGTGGATGTGGACATGAACGATCACGCACCGACCCGAGGTCGGGTGTGCAGCAGATGCGTGATGGATACGAGCGACCCGGAGATTCGTTTCGATGCGAACGGGGTATGCAATCACTGCATCGAATTCGAGACGACGACGAGGAAGAACTGGTTCCCCGACGAGGAAGGGGCGCGGCGCTGGGCAGACGCGTGCGAACAGATCAAGGTCGCAGGGCGAGGGCATGAGTACGACTGCATCATCGGCCTGAGCGGCGGCGTCGACAGTTCGTATCTGGCCCTGAAGGTTCGCGAAAGGGGCCTGCGCCCCCTCGTCGTTCACGTCGATGCCGGGTGGAACAGCGAGTTGGCCGTTGCGAACATCGAGAGCGTCGTGCGCCATTGCGGCTACGACCTGCACACGCATGTCGTCGACTGGGAGGAGATGCGCGATCTCCACCTCGCCTACCTGCGTGCGGGCGTCCCGAATCAGGATGTGCCGCAGGATCACGTCTTCTTTGCGAGTCTCTATCACTTCGCGACCAGCAATGGAATTCGCTACATCCTGTCAGGTGGCAACATCGCGACCGAAGCGATTTTCCCGAAGACGTGGCACGGGGCCGCGATGGATGCCATCAACCTGAAGGCCATTCATCGAAAGTTCGGCGAGCGCCCATTGAAGACCTACAGCACGATCAGCTTCTTCGAGTACTACGTCTGGTATCCATTCATGAAGAAGATGCGCACCATCCGGCCGCTGAACTTCATGCCCTACAACAAGGCCGAAGCGGAGCTCGAGCTCGAGCGGACGATCGGCTGGCGCGCGTATGGGCGCAAGCACGGGGAGTCGCTTTTCACGAAGCTGTTCCAGAACTACTACCTTCCCACGAAGTTCGGGTACGACAAACGCCGTCCGCACCTGTCGAGCCTGATCGTCTCGGGGCAGATGACCCGGGACGAGGCGTTGGCGAAGCTGGACGAGCCACTCTATGACCCGCGTGAACTCGAAATCGACCTGGACTATTTCTGCAAGAAGCTCAGGATCACACGCTCGGCTTTCGACGCATTCGTCGAGGCGCCTCCTCACCACCACACCGACTTCCCGACCTGGGAAGGGCGATACCGTTTGCTCAAGCGGGCGCAAGGTCTCGTCGAGAGGATCAGCGGCAAGCGCGTGAACGTCTACTCCTGAGTCGGATCGGATCGACACCTCATGGCCGTCCATCGGGCGCCTCGACAAGTGACCACAGTAGGTCACCTGACCACCGTTCATCCCCGGCGCGACGTTCGCATCCTGCTGAAGGAATGCCGCTCCCTGGCACGGGCGGGTTATCGCGTGATTCTGATCGTTGCTGACGGCAAGGGCGCCGAGGTGGATGGCGATGTCGCCATCGTCGACGTCGGCGCTGCTTCGAGTCGGCTCGACCGGATGACAAGTGCGACGCGACGGGTGCTGGACAAGGCGCTCGAGCTCGAGCTCGACATCTGCCACTTGCACGATCCGGAACTCATGCCGATCGGACTCAAGCTGAAGCGGGTGGGCAAGCGCGTGATCTTCGACGCTCACGAGGACGTTCCGAAGCAGCTACTGAACAAACCATACCTGAGTGCGTGGGTGCGGCGTGCCCTGTCGTGGGGTTTCGGCGCCTACGAGTCCTGGGCTTGCAGACGGTTCGACGCGATCGTTGCGGCCACACCGTTCATCAGGGACAAGTTTCTCGGAATGAACCCGCTGTCGGTCGACGTGAGCAATTTTCCCCTGCTGGGCGAGTTGAACAGCGACATCGAATGGGAAGACAAGTGCAGGCAGGTCTGCTACGTCGGCGGGATCAGCGCGATTCGTGGCGTCAGGGAACTGGTGGCGGCGATGGAGGAGGTACGATCGGGCGCGCGCCTGCAACTGTGCGGGAGCTTCTCGGAGCCGGATGTCGAGGCGGACGTGAAGCAACGCCCGGGTTGGTCGGCCGTGGATGAACTCGGGTATCTGGATCGTGCGGCGGTGCGAGAAGTGCTGGGCCGCTGCGTCGCGGGTCTCGTGACGCTGCACCCGTTGCCCAACTACCTCGATTCCCAGCCGATCAAGATGTTCGAGTACATGAGCGCCGGTATTCCCGTCATCGCATCTGACTTCCCGCTGTGGCGGGAGATTGTCGTCGGGAGCCAATGCGGTGTGTGCGTGGATCCCATGAATCCCCATGAGATTGCCCGCGCCATCGATCTCCTGGTGAACGATCCGGAGCGGGCAAGACGAATGGGGGAGAATGGGCGCGCTGCGATACGGGATCGCTACAACTGGTCGGCGGAAGAGCGGAAGCTGCTGCGTCTCTACGGGGAACTTTCGATGGAAACCCGCGCCTGAGGCTCGCGTGTCGCTCAGCCGACAGGCATCCGGGTCGGGCGCGTCCGGCGCCAGCCGCGCATCCGATGCCGACTCGCCGGTTCCTATGTCAAGAGCGCCCTCAGTGTTCTGATGACGATCCGGCAGTCTCCGATCAAGGAGTGCTCGCGAGCATAACGGGCATGGAGTTCGAGCTTCGCGGGCAGGATTTCGTTGACGTACGTGTGCTCCGGCGCCGGAGATCGCCCCAGAATGTCGCTTTCATCCTTGAACCGCAGCGACGCTTCGTCGGTGATACCCGGCTTCACCGAAAGGACGAGTTCGCGAAACGCATCCGGGTAGTACGCGACGTATTTCGGCACTTCGGGCCGCGGGCCAACGAGGCTCATCTTTCCCAGGACGACGTCGATCAACTGGGCAAGTTCGTCCAGCTTGTGCTTGCGAAGGAACCGGCCGCTGGGCGTGATGCGAGGATCCGCTCCGATCGTCAGCTCGGACGGTTGCCCGGGTGAGGGGTCGTGGGCCATCGTCCGGAACTTGTGGATCCGGAAGGGCTTTCCATGTCGACCGACACGCACCTGGCGAAAGAAGACCGGGCCCGGCGAGTCGAACTTGATCCACAGCGCGATCGCCGCGAACGCCGGCGCAAGGACGATCAGCCCGGCAGACGCGAAGATCAGGTCGAATATCCGCTTGCTCATGACAACGTTCGTCGGACGGCATCGAGCACGTGCGACTGGTCGTCGTCGGTCATCCTGGTGTAGATCGGCAGGCTGATCGTGCTCTCGAAGAGCGCTTGCGAGTGCGGAAACTGCTCCGGCCGCAGTCGATACGTGTCGCGCCAGTACGGGTGCAGGTGCAGCGGAATGTAGTGAACGCTGCACCCCACCCCCTGATCGGCCATCCGCTGGATGAATGCGTCGCGACCGATTCCGGCCCCCGCAGTGAGCCGGATCACGTAGAGATGCCAGGCGTGGGTGTCGCCGGGATCGGCGTCTCGGGGGGGCAGGACAGGGAGACCGCGCAGTCCGCTCGTATAGCGGGCCGCCAACTCGGCGCGGCGCGCCTGGAATCGGCGGACCTTGGCGAGCTGGTGAATCCCCATGGATGCGGCGACGTCGGTCATGTTGTACTTGAAGCCGGGCGCCACGACCTCGTAGTGCCACGCCGGCTTCTTCGATACGTAGCGGTCGAACGCGTCGCGATCGATCCCGTGCAGCCGCATCACCCTCGCGCGCTGCGCGATCCGGGGATTGCGCGTCACCAGCATTCCGCCCTCGCCGGTAGCCAGGGTCTTGGTTGCATAGAAGCTGAACACCGTTGCATCGCTGTCCAGCGTCCCGATCAGTCTTCCGCCGCAGGTCGTGGGCAGGGCGTGTGCGGCATCCTCCACGATCATGAGGTTGTGACTGCGTGCGATCTTCGCGAGGCGCTGCATGTCGCAGGCCAGTCCTCCGTAGTGCATCGGGATGATCGCCCTGGTTCGCGGCGTGATCGCGCTTTCGACCCGTTCCGGGTCGATCGTCATCGATCGCGGGTCCACGTCGACCAGGACGGGGTGTGCTCCCATGTAGCGGACGACCTCCGCGGTCGCGGTGAAGGTGTGGGTCGTAGTGATGACTTCGTCGTCGGGGCCGATGCCGATGGCCTCCAGCGCCAGGTGCAGGCCGGCGGTTGCGGAACTCACGGCAACGGCCTCGACGCCGCCACCGAGGAATTCGGCGAAATCCTGCTCGAAGCGCCTGGTTTTCGGTCCGGTCGTGATCCAGCCCGAACGCAGCGAGTCGACCACCTCGGCGATCTCTTCCTCGCCGATGTCCGGAAGGGCGAATGGTATGAAGTCAGACATGGTTGCCAGAGCGATTCTTCCCGATCCAGCACAGAACGTGCGTGCGCAGGAACGGGAAGGCGTTGAACACCCGATAGAGTTCGGGGTGGAGACGAGTGACGCGGCGGCTGATCGGCGGTGCCAGCGTGACCCGCCAGCGGCGGATGTCCGCCTGCGGAAACAGTTCGCGTATCCGCCGGACCGGCACGCCGCGCACGTCCGGATTCTTCGGGTTGTCGAAGACGAAGTCGTACCAGAGGATTCCGCCACCCGGCTTCACCCATTGCCACATGCGTCGGGCGAGCCTTTCCTGGAAGGCGCTGTCCAGCAGCGAGGTGAACACCGTCGACTGGTACACGACGTCGAATGCATCGTGTTCGAGGTCGAGTTCGGTGGCGTCGCCGGGCAGGATTCGAACGCCCTGGGGCAGCCTTCTGCGCGCCAGGGCCGCGCGCTCTTCGAGCAACTCGTTCGCAACGAGGTTTTCGGGCACGAATCCGAGCCCGAGAAGTTCGAGCAGGTTGGATCCGCTGCCACAGCCGATCTCGAGCACCCGCTTTTCGGCGACTGGCGACAGGCCGGCGGCCCGGATCAGGCGAATCAGTGCCCGTTCCCTTTCCTGCTGGGCCATGTAGACCGCGGGAGAAAGCGGGTCGTAGAGGCCGCTCGGTACATGGGACTGGCGGCGCGCGTATCGCTCGACGACGGCGCCGGGCTCGCCGCCCGACTCCTCCGCCTCCACGCTTCGGCCTGGCGTGCTCATCTATGCCATCGCCTCGAGGAATCTGCCTGCCAGGACGCGATAGTCATGGTGGGCCAGGACGAAGTCCCTGCCGCGCGCGCCCATCGACTGCCGCTGCTCTGCGCTCATCGCCGCCATGTGTCTGACCGCGTCTGCGATCGCCGACGGACTTTCCGGAGGAACCGAAACACCACAACCGCTCTCGGCCACGAGGTCGTTGCCCGCCTCGATGGAATGAATCACGGGCTTGCCCGCCATCATGTAATCCATCAGCTTGTTCGGGCTGATCCCGAATCGATAGATCGCCTTCCTGCGCCAGCCGATGAACATCGCATCCATTTCACCGATCAGCGCCGGGATCTGCGACTTCGTGACCGGAGGCAGGAATTCGACGTTCGACAGGCCCAGTTCGACCGCCCTTGCCTGAAGGGCGAGTTTCTCCGGGCCCTGGCCAACGAACACGTAGGTGACCGGAGCATCCTCGGTCAGCTTCGCGGCCTCGATCAGGTAATCCAGCGCATTGGCCAGTCCGTGGGCCCCTGCGTATCCTACGAGGAATCGCCCGTTGCTTTTCAGCTGATCGATCCTGGCGCGCATCCCGTCTGGGAGCGGGTCGGGCGCCGCGGTCCATTCGGAGACGTCGATCCCGTTCGGCACGTAATGGAACTTCCCGGGGCCAAGGCCGTGCGCGCGCAGATGTTCTTCGGCTTTCGGAAGCATCGACACCAGTGCGTCGGCGTTTCGGCAAGCGAAGTTCTCGCCGACCTGCATCATCGCGATGAAGGGATGCCAGCGCGACATTCCTCCGAGCTCCATCGGCGACAGGGGCCAGAGGTCGTGAAGCTCGAAGATCAGCCGGGCGCCCGATCTGCGCGCGATGCGGCGCGCGGGAAACACGTCGAGCGGGTAGGTGGACGAGGCGATCACTGCGTCGGGGCGTGCATCCGCGGTCAGTTCGCGGCCGTGCCTGTAGAGCTCTGTCACGAAGGCGAGCATGTTGAAGACGCGCCCGACACCATTTCCGTGGTACGGCGGCGTCCTGATCCAGAAGTACTCGATCCCGTCGACGTCCTCGCGCTGCATGCCTCCGGAAATCCGGGGTACGACGCTGCGGACGTGGGAATTGGAGGCTGCGACGATCCTCACACGGTGCCCCAGTCGCTGCCATTCGCGCGACAGATAATACGGGCGATACTCCATGCCATGCCGCCGCGAGCCGGCATAGTGGTTGATGAGCAGGATGTTCATGTGGGTCGCGGATTCCGGGCATCGGCTGCCTCGACCGACCGATTCAGTACTCCAGCGGAAGCGAAACCATTCGTCCGTCTCGCGCCGACAGGTACGCCGCGATCAGCAACTCCAGGGATCGGAGCCCTTCGCGACCATCGGTTTCCGGCTCGGTCTGCCCGCGCAGCACTTCGACCACGTTCCTGTAGTACAGCGGGTGGCCGAAACCATAGACCGACGTGGTCTCGTAGTTCGCCGTCTTGACCTTCTCGTCGTAATCCTTCCGGTCGGCGAATTCCCAGTGCTGGATCTCGTTCACCGCGACGCCGCCCACCCGGACCGTCCCCTTTTCGCCGAGGATCGTGATCGATCCCTCGAGGTTCTTCGGGTAGGTGAGCATCGTGACGTTCATCGACCCCAGCGCGCCACTGCGCCAGCGGATGTTCAGCACGCCGGTGTCCTCGACCTGGATGTTCCGCGCTAGCGTGCCGGTCATCGCCTGAACGCTCTCCACCGGTCCGATCAGCCAGTCGATCAGGTCGACGTAATGGCTCGCCTGGTTCATGAAGGCGCCGCCATCCAGCTCCCAGGTGCCCCGCCAGGCGGCGGAGTCGTAGTACTCCTGCGGGCGCGTCCAGAACACGTTGATGTTGACCATGTAGATCTTGCCGAAGCGCTTCTCCTGCACGGCGCGCTTGAGCAGTTGCAGCGTCGTGTTGCGCCGGTTCTGCTTGACCACCAGCAGGCGCACCGCTGCCTGGTCGCAGGCCTTGACCATCCGGAGGCCGTCCTGCCAGCGTGTCGCCATCGGCTTTTCGGTCATGACGTTCACGCCGTACCCGGCCGCCATGATCGCCTGGTCCGGGTGCAGGCCGCTCGGAGTGCACAGCGCAACGAGATCGAGCTTCTCGGACTTCAGCATGTCCTCCATCCGGACATGGCCCGGCACGTCGTACTTCTCGCGGTGTGCCTGAAGCGTCGCGGCGTCGATGTCGCAGACCGCCGCCAGCTCCATGTCGTTCGCGTGTTGCTCGATCGAACCGAAGTGGTTCTTCGATATCCGGCCGCATCCGACGATGCCGACGCGGATCTTGCGGTCGCGAATCACCGGGTACATGCACGTGCCTCCGTCAGGCGTCGATTCGTTGCTGCACGGCGTGCCGGACTGCGGCGACGACGCGATCCTGGTCGGTCTCCGACAGGTCTGCCGACATCGGCAGGCTCATGACCTTCCCGCCCATCGCGACCGAAATGGGGCACGCGCCAGGGGCGGACAGGTACTGATAGGCTGGCTGCAGGTGCAGCGGCACGGGATAGTGAATGGCAGTCGGGATTCCCTGTTCGCCCAGGTGCCTCTGCAGGTCTGCGCGGTCATCGCAGACTACCGTGAACTGTGCCCACACGCTGGTGCGATCGCCCTTCGGGGGAAGCGTCGCAACGCCGCCGACTCCCTTCAGCAGTTCGAGGTATCGCTGGCCCTTCCGCCTGCGCTCGCCGACCTCCCAGTCGAACCGCCCGAGCTTGCCGAGCACGACTGCACACTGCAGCGTATCCATTCGGCCGCCGACCCCGATCGACGTGTGGTAGTAGCGGCGCTCCTGGCCGTGGACGCGGATCTCGCGCATCTTCTTCGCGAGTGCGTCGTCGCTCGTGAAGAGCGCGCCGCCGTCGCCGTAGCAGCCCAGCGGCTTGCTCGGGAAGAAGCTGGTGCAGCCGATCGTCGACAGGTTGCAGCTCTTGCGCCCCTTGTACTCGGCCCCGAAGCTCTGCGCGGCATCCTCGATCACCGGGAGGCCGTGCCGGTCGGCGATCCGGTTGATCTCGTCCATGTCCGCGGGCTGTCCGTACAGGGAGACCGGCATGATCGCCCGGGTGCGTGGCGTGATGTGGGCCTCGATCCGGGATGCGTCGATGTTGCAGGTCGCCGGATCGATGTCGACGAAGACCGGCTTCGCTCCCAGGAGGACGATCATTTCGGCGGTGGCCACGAAGGTGAACGGGGTCGTGATCACCTCGTCGCCAGGCTTCACTCCGAGCGCCATCATCGCGATCAGCAAGGCCTCGGTGCCCGACGCGACCGTGACGCAGTGTCGGGAACCGACCAGCGCTTCGAGCCGTTCCTCGAGTTCGCGGACCTCTGGTCCCATGATGAACTGGCCATGATCCAGCACGGCCTGGATGCGCCGGTCGATCTCGGGCTTCAGCGCCGAGTACTGGGCCTTGAGGTCGATGAATTGCATCGTCTTGCCTTCGGATGTCATTCAGGGATGGCGTCGGATCGTGCTGCCGTCAGGTCTCGCGGATGCACCGTCCGTCTCGAACGCGATATCGATCGCCCGTATGCGGGCAGACCGCTGCGCCGTCGCCGGCCAATGGCAGCGCCAACTGCTCCCCATGGCGGCTCATCCATCCGATCTGCCGTGCGGGCACGCCGACCATCAGCGCGTAGTCCGGCACGTTCCGATTGACCACCGCCCCCGCTCCGATGAAAGCGTACTCGCCGATCGTCACCCCGCAGACGATCGTGCAGTTTGCGCCGAGGGTCGCGCCGCGCTTCACGGCTGTGTCGCGATATTCGCTCTTGCGCTCGATCGCGGCGCGCGGATTGTAGACGTTGGTGAAGACCATGCTCGGTCCGCAAAAGACATCGTCCTCGAGCGTGACGTTGTCGTAGACAGACACGTTGTTCTGGATCTTGACTCGGTCTCCGATGACGACCCGGTTCCCGACGAAGACGTTCTGGCCGAGCGAGCAGTGCCTGCCGATCTTCGCGCCGGCACAGACGTGCACCCAATGCCAGACGCGGCTTCCGTCGCCGATGCTGGCGCCCTCGTCGACGATGGCGGTTGGGTGGATCTGTGCTGATGTCATCGCTGGGTGTGTGGAGACTGCGGCAAGCCGATCTCGGCGGGATTCTACCGGAGAGCCGGGGATGGCCCCCGTACCTCCGGCACGTTTCGGGGGGCCTGCCGACGTGGCACCGCAGTGGGCATCTCCCCGCCAGCGGCGAAAGCGGCGTTAAGATCGCCCCGTGACCATTACGCTGCGGACAGCCCTCGTCTTTCTCTTCGATCTCGCCGCGCCCGTCGTGGCCTGGGTCGGCGCGTTCCTGCTGCGTTTCAATTTCGGCTTCCCCATTCCTTACGAGGAGCACCTCCTCGTGGGTTTGCTGGTCCTGGTCCCGGCCCACGCGCTCGTGTGCCTCTGGGCCGACCTCTACCGAGGCCTGTGGATCTTCGCCAGCCTCCCCGACCTGAAGCGCGTGCTGCGCGCCGTGGCCGTCTCGTCGCTGGTCCTGCTGGCCTTCGTCGCGATCTACCGCGGCGCCTCGGCGACGCCGCGCTCGACGCTCATCCTCTATCCGATGCTCCTCGTGGCCTGGATGGCAGGAGGCCGTGTCGCCTACCGGATGCTGAAGGAGCAGCGGCTCTATGGAGGCCTCAGTGCAGAGGGCAAGCCGGTGATCATCGTAGGCGCCGGTCGCGGCGGTGCGATGCTCGTGCGCGAACTCGCGCGCGTGCCAGACTGGCGTGTGGTCGGTCTGGTCGACGACGACCCGCGCAAGTGGGGCCGCGAGGTACTCGGCCGCCCGGTGTTCGGCGCGATCGACACGCTGCCACAGGCACTCGCCGACGAGAAGGCGCGCCACGTGATCCTCGCGATCCCCTCCGCTTCGTCGGCCGTGCGTCGGCACGCAACCGACCTCGCGGTCAAGGCAGGCGCCCACGTCTTCACCGTCCCCGGCGTCGAAGACCTGCTGTCCGGCCGGGTGGCGGTCTCGTCGATCCGCCGGGTCGAGATCGACGACCTCCTGGGCCGCGAATCGGTCGAGATCGACACCGCGCACGTTGGCGGCATGCTGGCCGGTCGCACCGTATTGGTCACCGGCGCCGGCGGCTCGATCGGCAGCGAGTTGTGCCGGCAACTGGCGCGCTTCGCGCCTGCGAAGCTCGTTCTGCTGGAGCAGAGCGAGTTCGCGTTGTACACGCTCGAGCAGTGGTTCGCCGTGCATCGGCCCGACACGCCGATCGTGCCGCTGGCCGGAGACGTGAAGGACGCGGCGCGCCTCGACGAGGTCTTCTCGACGCACCGTCCGCAGGTCGTCTTCCACGCCGCCGCCTACAAGCACGTGCCGCTGATGGAGGTCGGCAACGCCTGGCAGGCGGCGCGCAACAACGTGCTGGGCACGATGCGGGTGGCCGAGTGCGCGCAGCGCCACGGCGCGGCGCGCTTCGTGCTGATCTCGACCGACAAGGCGGTGAACCCCACCAACGTGATGGGCGCGACGAAGCGGCTGGCCGAGATCGCCTGCCAGGCGCTGCAGGGGCAGGGCGGCCCGACGCAGTTCGAGATGGTGCGCTTCGGCAACGTGCTGGGCAGCACCGGCAGCGTGATTCCGAAGTTCCAGTCGCAGATCGTGCGCGGCGGACCGGTCACGGTGACGCACCCCGAGATCACCCGCTACTTCATGTCGATTCCCGAGGCGGCGCAGCTCGTGCTGCAGGCGGCGGCGATGGGCGAGGGCGGCGAGATCTTCGTGCTCGATATGGGCGAGCCGGTGAGAATCGTCGATCTGGCGCGCAACATGATCCGCCTGTCCGGTTTCCGAGGACGAGATCCGCGTCGAGTTCACCGGAGCTGCTGCGCCCCGGCGAGAAACTCTACGAGGAACTGCTGGCGGCCGACGCCGAGCAGACCCGCGAGACGCCGCATCCGAAGCTGCGCATCGCGCGCTCGCGGCCGGTGCCCGACGGCATTCTCGCGGAGCTGCGCGACTGGCTCGGGCAATCCGGGCCGGTGTCCGACGACGAGGTGCGCGCGACGCTGGGCCGCTGGGTGCCCGAGTACGCGCCGTACGAAGCCCGGCCCGCGCTGCGGGTGGTGGGCGGAACGGCGGTCGGGGCAGAGCGGGCGGCGTCGGGCGGCTGAGGCGCGCCGGTAAGTCGGCCGTGAGTTCGATGCCGACGGTTGATTGCCAGTCTCTTGCGCCAGTCCTATAATTTGTACAATCTGTACAGAACCGGGGTTGGCGAATGGAGTCTCTCGGCATCGAAGCGACGCGACGGCGGCTGCCCGAACTGGTTGCCGCTGCCCACGAAGGGAAGACGACCGTGATCACCCGGCATGGTCGGCCGTATGCGGCCATCGTGCCGGTGCAAAAGGCGAGCGAGAGACGCCCGCCTACGGCGATATTGACCTTGAGGGGCTGCGCGGCCGGGCTGTGGGGAGAGGAGCCCGCGCGCTCGGTCGAGGAATTGCGCGGCGAGTGGGCCGAGTGACAACCCGGCAAGCTGCGATCGACTGGGTCGCGCTGCCCGACGACGCGCTGCTTCTCGTCGACACCGCGCCGTTCATCTATCACTTCCAGAACGACGCTCTGTATGCGCCCAGGTTTGCAGGACTGTTCGAGCAGGCCGCCGTCGGGCGATTGCGCATCGCATTGACGACCGTGGCGCTGGCCGAAGTGCTTACCGGCCCATATGGCCATGGCCGCGATGCGCTCGGCAAGCAACTCGAAGCCGCGCTGGGCGAATTCGACATTCATCCGCTGAGCGTGTCGATCGCGGTGGAGGCGGCCCGGTTGCGGGCTCGATATCGGCTGCGGTTGCCCGACGCCATACAGTTGGCCACCGCACTCGAGATCGGTGCCTGGGGGCTGGTCACTCACGACCGCGATTTCTCGGCGGTGGACGATGTCAGAGTCCTGATGTAGGGCGACGCCCCCGCGGGACACCGACTGTGCAAACCTTCGCCTCGTGGAGCTTTCGACCTGATGTCTTCCCCCATTTCTCCCGCGATCTTCAAGGCCTACGACATCCGCGGTGTCGTCGACGACACGCTCACGGTCGACGCGGTGCGCGCGATCGGCCTCGCGCTGGGTACGTTGGCGCGCCAGGCCGGCACCCGCGAGACCGTGATCGGCCGAGACGGCCGGCTGTCCGGGCCGAAGCTCGCGGCGGCACTGGCCGACGGGTTCCGCGCCGCCGGTGTGGGCGTCGTCGACATTGGCATGGTGCCCACGCCGGTCGTCTACTTCGCGACCTACGAGCTCGGCACCGGCACCGGCGTCGCGGTCACCGGCAGCCACAATCCACCCGACTACAACGGCCTGAAGATGGTGATCGCCGGCGACGCCATCTACGGCGACGCGATCCAGCGGCTGCGCGAATCGATCGAATCGGGCGCGCTCGTCGAAGTGCCGGCCGCGCAGCGCGGCAGCCTGCGCAGCGCAGACCTGTCGGCGCGCTATCTCGCGCGCATCACCGGCGACGTGAAGCTCGCGCGTCCGATGAGAATCGCGATCGACTGCGGCAACGGCGTGGCCGGTGCGCTCGCGCCGCAACTGTTCCGTGCGCTGGGCTGCGAGGTCACCGAGCTGTTCTGCGAGGTCGACGGCACGTTCCCGAACCACCATCCCGACCCCGCGCACCCCGAGAACCTGCAGGACCTGATTCGCGCGCTGCGCGAGACCGATGCCGAGATCGGCCTGGCCTTCGACGGCGACGGCGACAGGCTGGGGGTCGTCACGAAGGACGGCCAGATCATCTACCCCGACCGCCAGCTGATGCTGTTCGCCGAGGATGTGCTGTCGCGCAACCCGGGCGCCGAGATCATCTTCGACGTGAAGTGCAGCCGAAACGTTGCCGCGCACGTCCGGCGCCACGGCGGGCGCCCGACGATGTGGCGCACCGGCCACTCGCTGGTCAAGGCCAAGCTGAAGGAAACCGGCGCGCCGCTCGCCGGCGAGATGAGCGGCCACACGTTCTTCAAGGAGCGCTGGTACGGCTTCGACGACGGCCTGTACACCGGCGCGCGGCTGCTCGAGATCCTGTCGCGCCACGCCGACCCGAGCGCGGTGCTCAATGCGCTGCCGAACTCGCCGGCCACGCCCGAGCTTCAGCTGAAGACCGCCGAGGGCGAGAACTTCACGCTGGTGGAGGAACTGAAGCGCACCGCGAAGTTCGAAGGCGCCACCGAGGTGATCCGGATCGACGGCGTGCGGGCCGAGTACCCGGACGGTTTCGGGCTGGCGCGGCCTTCGAACACGACGCCGGTCGTGGTGATCCGCTTCGAAGCCGACACTCCCGAGGCGCTGGCCCGGATCCAGGCGGACTTCCGCCGGGCGATCCTGGCGGTGAAACCGGGGGCCGCGCTGCCGTTCTGAGGCCGCCCTGACCGGGACGTCAGACGCGGTAGTCCTCGCGCGACTTCCCCTGCCCTTCCAGCGCCGCGAGCCAGCGCGGCGTGCGCCCGCGGCCCGACCAGGTGTCGCCGGTCTTCGCGTTTCGATACTTCGGCGCGACCGGCTTGCGGGCGGCACCCTTCTTCGCGGCGCCCTTTCTCGCCGCGCGCTTCTTCGCGCCGGCTTTCGCCGCACGCGTGCGTCGAGGCCTGGCCCCGGCCATGTCTTCGAGCGACACACCGAGTTTCTTCATCAGCGCGATGACTTGCGCGACGGCCTGCTTCTTCTTTTGCTCCGCAGCCTCCTCGAGCTTGCGCGCCTGCGCTTCGAGTTTCTCGATCTGCTTGCGGATGGTTTCGTAGGATCGACGGGGCATGTTCGTATACGTCCGGTGGGTTTCGCGGGCCTGCCGGCGATACTGCCACAGGCGCGGCTGGGCAGGGAATTCTCCTCAGGCGCGGTGTTCCGCAAGTAGCTGTTGCAGGTAGCCGCCGTATTCGTTGCCGGCCATCGGTTTCGCCAGCGCGGCCAACTGCGCCGAATCGATCCAGCCCTGCCGCCAGGCGATCTCTTCGGGGCAACAGATCTTCAATCCCTGGCGCTTCTCGAGCGTCTGGATGAACAGGCTCGCCTCGAGCAGCGAATCGTGGGTGCCGGTGTCGAGCCACGCGTCGCCGCGGCCCAGGCGCTGCACCTCGAGCGTGCCGGCCTCGAGGTAGCGGCGGTTGAGGTCGGTGATCTCGAGTTCGCCGCGGGCGCTCGGCGCGAGCGATCTTGCGTATTCGACCGCCCTGGCGTCGTGGAAGTACAGGCCGGTGACCGCGTATCGGCTCTTCGGGTGATGCGGCTTCTCCTCGATGCCGACGGCGCGGCCCTGCGCGTCGAATTCGACGACGCCGTAGCGCTCCGGGTGCTTGACCGGATACGCGAAGATGCACGCACCATCGTGCTTCAAGGCTGCCGCGTGCAGCCGGGGCGCGAGGTCGTGGCCGTAGAACAGGTTGTCGCCGAGCACGAGCGCGCCGGGCGCGCCGTCGAGGAAGGGCTCGCCGATCAGGTAGGCCTGCGCGAGGCCTTCCGGACGCGGCTGCACTGCGTACTCGAGCTGGAGTCCCCAGGCGCTGCCGTCGCCCAGCAGCTTGCGAAACCGCCCCTCGTCGTCGGGCGTGGTGATGATCAGGATCTCGCGGATGCCGGCCAGCATCAGGGTGGCCAGCGGGTAGTAGACCATCGGCTTGTCGTAGACCGGCATCAACTGCTTGCTGACCGCCAGCGTCACCGGGTGCAGCCGGGTGCCCGAGCCGCCGGCCAGGAGGATGCCTTTGCGGTGGGTCGTCGTCATCGCGTGTCGTGCGGGGTGGGCGGCCCGCAAAGGCTACCACCGGGCGCGTTCGGCACGGGGGTCGGCTGGCATAATCGACTGCCGAGCCTTCCGCCGAACCCTCCGCCGAGCCCAGATACCGCCGATGACATCACACCCGGACCCCGAGCACGTCGCCCGCGCGGTGTTCTGGGGCTGGCACAGCGACGATGCGGTGGCTGCGGTGCGCGAGCTGCGTGCTCTGGGGCGGCTCGAGGTGGTGGCCTGGTTCGGCAACGCTGCGGATTGCACGCACCGACTCGATCCGTTCGTTCACCAGTTCCGGCTCGATCCGCTGCCTGCCGCGATGGGCGTCGATCCCGGCAGGCTCGCGCCGCAGGAGCTGCTGACGTTCTGCGACATGTATTCGCGGGTGTCGCGCGCCCGCGCGCTGCCGGTGCACGAGCTCGAGCACGCCGCCTGTTGCTACCTGCGGTTCTTCGTCGCGCTGCTCGCGTCGGGGCGGGTGACGCACGTGTTCTTCTCGAGCCCGCCGCACTTCGGGGTCGACTACCTGCTGTATCTCGCCGCGCGGCGCGCGGGCGTCGCCACCGCGTTCTGCTACCAGTCGCTGTTTCCGGATCGATTCTTCTACGTGCGCGTGCTCGAGGACTTCGGGCGCTTCGACGAGGTGCCCGAGGCACCCGGCCCGGATGTCGGCGAACCGCCGGTGCGCATCGAGCGGCGCTTCGAGAAGAAGCTCTTCTACATGCAGGGCGTGAGGACGCGCGGCAAGCCGGCGCTCGCGAGCCTCGCCAACGACCTGAGGCGGCTGGCGACGACGCGGTCCAGCAAGCCGATGTCGCTCGCCGGCACGCTGCAGAAGTACCAGGAGGCGCGCGAGTTCGCCCGCGGCTACCGGCGATTCGCCACCGACGCCCCGGACCTGGCGGTGCCCTACGTCTATTTCGCGCTGCAATTGCAGCCCGAGATGACGACTTCGACGCTGGGCGCGGGCTACTCGGACCAGCTGTCGGCGCTCGAGCGGCTCGCGGCGATGATTCCCGACGACTGGCGCATCTACGCGAAGGAGAACCCGAAGCAGACCGCGCGCCAGCGCGGCGAGGCGTTCTTCCGCCGGCTTTCGATGATCCCGAAGCTGAGCTACGTCTCGAAGACGGTGAACACCTATGCGCTGCTCGAAGGGTGCCGGTTCGCGAGCACGGTGACCGGCACCGTGGGTTGGGAGGCGATCACGGGCGGCAAGCCGGCGCTGGTATTCGGCCAGCCGTGGTTCGCGCGGCTGCCGGGCGTGGTCGGATTCCGCCCGGGCCTGACCGTCGACGAGGTGCTGGGGGTGACGATCGAGCACGCGGCGCTCGAGCGCGCGCTCGGCGCGCTGCTGCGCAAGACGGCGCGCGGGGTGATCGACCCGGTCTACCAGGGGATCGTCTCAGCGTTCGACGCGTCGGCCAACGTCGCGCGATTGCGGCGCTTCCTGGAACGAGGCATCGAGGGGCGGCTGTTCGTCGCAGGCCCGGCGGAGCGGCCGGCATGAGGCGCACCGCCGTCTTCTTCGTCGCCTCGCCGCTGCACTACCTGGCGGCGCGGCGCGTCGCGCTCGACCACGAGCCCGACGCCCGTCACGTGCTCGTCTACTACAGCCGCGTGCTCGAGCCGGTCGTGCGCCCGGCCGACTGGGACGCGACGCTGTACATTCCGTGGCCGCGCTTCGAGCCGTTGCCAGGGTTGTTCGGGCGTCACCGGCGGCTGCTCGAGAACCTGCGCCGGGTCGCCGACGCGGTCGGGCCGACCGACACGCTGGTGCTGCACAGCCCGGTGTTCGACACCGAGGCGATCAACTACTTCCTGCGCGCGCTGCCGAAGCTGACCGGGGCCGCCTCGATGCAGGCGCGCATCCTGCCGGACGGGCTGCTCAACGTCCAGCGCTATCCATTGAGCCTGGCCAGGCGCGGCGCGCAGCGGCTGCGCGGCCTGCGGCGCTGGGTGAGCCCGGTGCTCGACTACTGGCACTTCTCGGGCGACCGGATCGGCTCGGACGCGCCGTTCGTCGACCGCATCTACGTGCTGGCCGGGTTCCCCCATCGCTACGATCCGGCGCGCACCATGACGCTGGCGCCGCTCGTGGAGCCGCGGGGTGCCGGCGCGGGGCGTCGCGCGGCCGAGGAAGCCGCGCCGCCGCGGGCGCTGGTGATCGGCCAGCCGCTGGTGAGCTTCGGCCTGATGAAAGAGGCCGACCGCGCGGCGACGTCACAGGAGATCGCGCAGTGGCTCGCCGGCGCCTGCCCCGGCCCCGTCGACTACAAGGCGCATCCCCGCGAGGGCGAGCGGCACGAACTGCGCGAGCCCCACTATCATCTGCTGCAGATCGACGAGCCGATCGAGAGCTACCTCGCCAGGACCCCGTACGCGGTCGTGGCGGGCTGCTGCTCGACGGCGCTGTTCATCGCCCGGCAGGTCTACGGGCCCGAGGTGCCCATCGCCGCGTTCGGCGTCGACCGGGTGCATTTCAAGGGCGCCGGAAAGCGCGAGAATACGCTGGCGCTGATGCGCGAGCTCTCCATCGAGGTCCACTGAACGTCATGCTCGACGGCAAATCCATCCTGATCACGGGCGGCACCGGCTCCTTCGGCCGGCAGTACGTGAAGACGATCCTCTCGCGGTACCAGCCGCGGCGGGTCGTGGTGTTCTCGCGCGACGAACTGAAGCAGTTCGAGATGCAGCAGGAGTACGACGCGCCCGAGATGCGGTATTTCATCGGCGACGTGCGCGACGCGGAGCGGCTGCGCCAGGCAATGCGCGGCATCGACGTCGTGATCCACGCGGCGGCGCTCAAGCAGGTGCCGGCGGCCGAGTACAACCCGATGGAGTGCATCAAGACCAACGTGCACGGCGCCGAGAACGTGATCCTCGCCGCGCTCGAGAACGAGGTGCAGCACGTGATCGCGCTGTCCACCGACAAGGCGGCCAACCCGATCAATCTCTATGGCGCCACCAAGCTCGCCTCCGACAAGCTGTTCGTCGCGGCGAACAACATGGCGGGCGGCCACCAGACGCGCTTCGCGGTGGTGCGCTACGGCAACGTGGTCGGATCGCGCGGCTCGGTGGTGCCGTTCTTCCGGCGGCTGATCGCCGACGGCGCCGACCACCTGCCGATCACCCACGCCGACATGACGCGCTTCTGGATCACGCTGCAGCAGGGCGTCGACTTCGTGCTGAAGTGCTTCCAGCGGATGCAAGGCGGGGAGATCTTCGTGCCGAAGATCCCGTCGATCCGCATCACCGACCTCGCCGCGGCGATGGCGCCCGGACTGCCGATGCGCATCGTCGGCATCCGCCCCGGCGAGAAACTGCACGAGATCATGTGCCCGGCCGACGATTCGCACCTGACGCTGGAGTTCGACGACCACTTCGTGATCCGGCCGACGATCCGCTTCTTCCATTCCGAGATGGACTACGCGGCGAACCGCACCGGCGAGACCGGACGGCCGGTGCCGCAGGGCTTCGAGTACAACTCGGGCAACAACGCGCACTTCCTCACCGTGCCCGAGATCCGCGAAGTCAACCGGATGGCCGGCGCATGATCCCCTACGGCCGCCAGGAGGTCACGCAGGCCGACATCGACGCGGTCGACGCGGTGCTGCGATCGGATTTCCTCACGCAGGGGCCGGCGGTGGCGCGCTTCGAGCAGGCGCTCGCCGCGTACTGCGGCGCCTCGCACGGGATCGCAATGGCCAGCGCGACGGCCGCGCTGCACCTGGCGTGCCTGGCGCTCGACCTCGGGCCCGGTGACTGGCTCTGGACTTCGCCGAACACGTTCCTTGCGTCGGCCAACTGCGGCGTCTACTGCGGCGCCCGCGTCGATTTCATCGACGTCGACCCGCGCACCTACAACATGGATCCGGCCGCGCTCGCGGCGAAGCTCGAGCGCGCCGAGCGCGACGGGCGGCTGCCGAAGGTGGTCGTGCCGGTTCACTTCGCCGGCCAGAGCTGCGACATGGCGGCGATCGGCGTGCTGGCGAAGCGCTACGGATTTCGCGTCGTCGAAGATGCGTCTCACGCGGTCGGCGGCCGCTATCGCGGCGCGCCGGTGGGTTCGTGCGCGCACAGCGACATCGTCGTGTTCAGCTTCCACCCGGTGAAGATCGTCACGACCGGCGAAGGCGGGATGGCGCTCACCAACGACGCCGCGCTCGCGCGCCGCCTCGAGCGGCTGCGCAGCCACGGGATGACCCGCGACGCGGCGCTGATGGACGCCGAGCCCGACGGCCCCTGGTACTACCAGCAGGTCGAGCTCGGCTACAACTACCGGATCACCGACATCCAGGCCGCGCTCGGCCTGAGCCAGCTCGCGCGGCTCGACGACTACGTGCAGCGACGGCACCGGCTCGCCGCGCGCTACGACGCGCTGCTCGCCGGGCTGCCGGTGATCGTGCCGGCGCGCGCGGCCGATGCGCATTCGGCGCTGCATCTTTACCCGATCCAGGTCGACCCGGCGCGTTCCGGGCGCAGTCGCCGGCAGGTGTTCGACGCCCTGCGCGCGGCCGGCATCGGCGTCAACGTGCATTACATTCCGGTGCACACGCAGCCGTACTACCGGCGCATGGGTTTCGCCCCCGGCGACTTCCCGCGCGCCGAGGCCTACTACGCGCAGGCGATCAGCCTGCCGATGTTCGCGACGCTCACCGACGCCCAGCAGGACGCGGTCGTCGCCGCGCTGCGCAGGGCGCTGGCGTGAGGCTCGCGGTCATTCCGGCGCGCGGCGGCAGCAAGCGCATCCCGCGCAAGAACGTGCGGCCGTTCGCGGGCAAGCCGATCATCGCGCACTCGATCGACGCGGCGTGCGCCTGCGGGCTGTTCGACCACGTGGTCGTCTCGACCGACGACGACGAGATCGCGCAGGTCGCCCGCGCCTGCGGCGCCGAGACGCCGTTCGTGCGACCGACCGAATTGTCGGACGACCACACCGGGACCAACGCGGTGGTGCGGCACGCGATCGGCTGGTTCGGCGAGCGCGGCCCGATGCCCGAGCACGTCTGCTGCCTCTACGCGACCGCGCCGTTCGTGCAGCCCCATTACCTGCGCGAGGGCTTCGACCGCCTGGTCGCCAGCGGCAGGTCGTTCGCGTTCTCGGTGACCACGTTCGCGTTCCCGATCCAGCGCGCGCTGCGCATCGACGCCGAGGGCTGCGTGCAGCCGATCTGGCCCGAGAACATCGCGCGCCGCTCGCAGGATCTCGAGGAGACGTTCCACGACGCGGGGCAGTTCTACTGGGGCACGGCGCGCGCCTTCCTCGACGACGTCGTGATGTACTCGGGCGCCTCGGTGCCCGTCGTGCTGCCGCGCCACCTGGTGCAGGACATCGACACCGAGGAGGACTGGTTGCGCGCCGAGCTGATGTTCCGTGCGTTGCAGGCGCAGGCAGCACGATGAAGGTTGCGCTGTGAAGGTTGCGCTGCGTACCGATGCTTCGGGTCGCATCGGCACCGGACACCTCATGCGATGCCTGACCCTCGCTGACGCGCTGCGCGCGGGCGGTGCCAGCACGCGCTTCGTCTGCAGGCCGCTGCCGGAGGGCCTGGGCGAACTGGTCCGTGGTCGCGGACACGAGATCGTCGTCCTGCCGCCGGGGAGCGACGCAGCGCCGGCGGCCGATCCGCCGCACGCCGCGTGGCTCGGCGCGACGCAGGCCGAAGACGCCGAGGCGACAGTCGCGGCGCTCGACGACGAGGCCCCGTGGGACTGGATCGTCGTCGACCACTACGCGCTCGACATGCGCTGGGAAGGCCGGCTGCGCGACCGGGCGCGGCGCATCCTGGCGATCGACGACCTCGCCGACCGGCACCACGACTGCGACGCGCTGCTCGACCAGAATCTGTACACAGAAGGCGAGGCGCGCTACGCGGACCGGGTGCCGACGCACTGCATCCGCATGCTCGGTCCGCGCTACGCCCTGCTTCGACCCGAATTCGCCACGGCGCGCTCGCGCCTGCGCGAGCGTGGCGACGCGGTGTGCCGGTTGCTGGTGTTCTTCGGAGGCGTCGACGCACGCAACCTCACCGCAGCGGCGCTCGATGCGCTCGACGCGATCGGCGTCGACGTCGATGTCGACGTCGTGATCGGCGCCGCGCACCCGCAGCGTGCGGCGCTCGAGGCGCGTTGCACCATGCGCCCGCGCACGACCCTTCACGTGCAGGCCGCAGACATGGCCGCGCTGGTTGCCGCCGCCGACCTCGGCATCGGCGCCGCGGGCGTGGCGACCTGGGAGCGCTGTGCGCTGGGCCTCCCGGCACTGGCGTTCGCAGTCGCCGCCAACCAGCAGGCGCTGCTGCGCGACGCAGCGCGGGAAGGGCTGCTGGTGGGTCCGCAGGCCGATCCCGCGGACCCGGAGGCGCTCATGCTGCACCTGCGCGCGATGCTCGAGAATCCTTCGCTGCGCGCACACGTCTCGAGGCGTGGCATCGAGACGGTCGATGCGCTGGGTGCCGCGCGCGTCGCAAGCGCGATGCTGCAGCCCGAGGTCGCCGTTCGCGCGGCGACGCAGGCCGACACGCGCGACCTGTTCGACTGGCGCAACGCGCCCGAGGTGCGACGCTTCTCGCGCAGCGACGCCCCGATCGCCTGGGACGATCACTGCCGCTGGCTCGCCGCCACGCTGGCCGATCCGCGGCGAGTGCTGCTCGTCGGAAGCGCGGGCAGCGCGCCGGTGGGTGTCGTGCGCTACGACATCTCCGGCGCCAAGGCCGAGGTGTCGATCTACCTGGTCCCGGGGCAGTCCGGCCGCGGGCTGGGGCGGGCGCTGCTCGGCGCCGCCGAGCGCTGGCTGGCCGCCCGCCACCCGGAGGTCGCGCTGGTCGACGCCGAGGCGCTGGCCGGCAACGACGCCTCGCATCGGCTGTTCGCCGGCAGCGGTTTCGAGGCACACTCGACTCGCTACCGCAAGAGGGTCCGCTCATGAACGTGCCCGCCTCCTTCGAGATCGCCGGACGTCGCGTCGGCCCCGATGCGCCGCCTTTCGTCATCGCCGAGATGTCGGGCAACCACAACCAGTCGCTCGAGCGTGCGCTCGCGATCGTCGAGGCCGCGGCGAAGGCGGGCGCGCACGCGCTGAAGATCCAGACCTACACCGCCGACACGATGACGATCGATGTCGACGAGGGCGCGTTCCGGATCGCCGACCCGGGCAGCCTGTGGCAAGGCAAGTCGCTGCACCGGCTCTACCAGGAGGCGTACACCCCCTGGGAGTGGCACGCGCCGATCTTCGCGCGCGCGCGCGAGCTCGGCATGATCGCGTTCTCGACGCCGTTCGACGAGACCGCGGTCGACTTCCTCGAGTCGCTCGGCGCGCCGTGCTACAAGATCGCGTCGTTCGAGAACACCGACCTGCCGCTGGTCCGGCGCGTGGCGGCCACCGGCAAGCCTATGATCGTCTCCACCGGGATGGCCAGCGTCGCCGAGCTCGACGAGACGGTGCGCGCCGCGCGCGAAGCCGGCTGCCGCGACCTGGTGCTGCTCAAGTGCACCAGCACCTACCCGGCGACCCCAGCGCACACCAACATCGTCACCATTGCGCACATGCGCGAGCTGTTCGGCTGCCAGGTCGGGCTGTCGGACCACACGATGGGGGTGGGCGTCGCGGTGGCCGCGGTCGCCTTCGGCGCGACCGTCGTCGAGAAGCACTTCACGCTGGCGCGCGCCGACGGCGGCGTCGACGCGAGCTTCTCGCTCGAACCCGCTGAATTGGCGAGCCTCGTCGTCGAGACCGCGCGCGCCTGGCAATCGCTCGGGCGCGTCACCTACGGGCCGCAATCGGAGCAGGAGCGCAAGTCGCTCGCGTTTCGGCGGTCGCTGTACCTGGTGCGCGACGTGAAGGCCGGCGAGCCGTTCACGCGCGAGAACGTGCGCGCGATCCGCCCCGGTTTCGGGTTGGCGCCGAAGCATCTCGAGCAGGTGCTCGGCCGCCGGGCGAGTCGCGCCGCGCCGCGCGGCACGCCGCTGGCCTGGGACCTGCTCGGCTAGCGCGTCAGGCCGGCCCGGTCGGTGGCGGCTCGAGCGCCAGCGGGATCGCGGCTTCCCAGTTCGGCAGGCTGCGCTCGAAGGTGCTCTCGTAGCGCGACGGATCGAGCGCCGACCACGGGGGGCGGCGCGCAGCCCGGCCGAGCGATGCTTCCTCGATCCCCTCGATCCGCGGCGCCCGGTCGGCAGCGAGGCGCCCGGCGCGGATCGCTGCCCGCACGAACGCCAGCCCGAACGCGTGCCAGGTCGTCGCGCCGTGACACGACAGGTGATAGACGCCGGATGCCGGCGGCGGATCGCTGCCGGCGCGATCGCGCGCGATGCAGCGGGCGACTTCGGCCGCCAGCAGTTGGACCGGATTGGGCACACCGAACCGGTCGGCGGCCAGCCTGAAGACGCGATCGGCATTCGCCGGGTCGAGCAGGTCGGCCGAGAGATTGCGCGCGGGTGCGCCGTAGAGCCAGCTCACGCGGAAGATCCAGTGCCGGCACGCCGTGCCGGCGATCTCGCGCTCGCCGGCCAGCTTGGATTCGCCGTAGACCGACAGCGGTCGCGGCGCGTCGTCCTCGCGGTAAGGCCGGTGCAGTGCGCCGTCGAAGACGAAGTCGGTCGAGAAGTGGATCAATCTGGCGCCGCTGCGCGCGCAGGCCCGCGCGAGCGCGGCCGGTAGCGAGGCGTTGACCTGCCTCGCCAGCGCGGGCTCGGCCTGGCAGAGGTCGACGTCGCCGAGCGCGATGCAGTTGACGACCGTGTCGGGGCGCCAGTTCTCGAACCAGCGCTCGACGCATCCGTCCGGATCGTTCGCGTCGAGCGCGAGGGTTGCGCGCGGCGGCGTGGTCCACGCGCCCCCGACCGTCGCGGCGCGGGCTGCGATCGCGCCGCCCAGCCGTCCGCGCGCCCCGAGCAGCAGCACGCGCCGGGGCGTGCGCACCGCGTCGCGCTCAGCGCGCACCGGCCGGGGGGGCACCGAACGCGTCCGTTTCGAAGACCTCGGCGTCGCCGAACGTGGGCGCATCGCGGTCGCGCGCCGAGATGATCGGCGCCGCGCCCTCGAGCGGCCAGTCGATCGACAGGCCCGGCGAGTTCCAGCGGATCGCGCGGTCGAATCGCACGTTCCACGCCTGCGTCAGGCCGTAGAGGACGAGGCTGTCTTCCCGCGCGAGAAGCCCGTGGGCGAAACCCGGCGGGACCCAGAGCATCCGCGGGCGCTCCGCGTCCAGGTCGAACGCGAAGCTCGCTCCGAAATACGGCGATGCGCGGCGCAGGTCGACGAGGACGTCGTGGACGCGCCCGGCGAGCACCTGCACCAGCTTGCCCTGCGGAGCGCCGAGCTGGTAGTGCAGCCCGCGCAGCACGCCGCGTCGGCTGCGGCTGAGGTTCTGCTGGACGATCTCGACCGGCCCGGCATGTGCGCGCAGTGCATCGAGGCGCAGCGCTTCCATCAGCCAGCCGCGCTCGTCGCGATGGAGGCTCGCGTCGAACAGCGCCCATCCCGCCGTGTGCGCGGTATGCAGCTTCATCGCCCGCTCGTGCCGCCGGCCGGACGCCGCGCTTCGATCGCGGCGCGCACTGTCGAGCGCAGTCCCTCGTCGAGCCCGACTCGCGGCGACCAGCCTGTCTCGCCGCGCAGCTTGCGGTCATCCATCGCGTAGCGGCGGTCGTGCCCGGGACGGTCCGCGACGAAGCGGATCCAGCGCGCGGCGTCGCTTCCGTGATGCGCAGTGGCCCGGCCGGTGTCGGCGCAGCCGGCCGGGCTGTCGTCGTCTCGCACCCGCGCCTCCAGTTCGACGGCGGCCACCAGGCGCGCGACCAGCGTCCGGTTGGTCACGCCCTGGTGCCCCGCGACGTTGTAGGACTGTCCCGGCGCGCCGCGCTCGAGCACCGCGACCAGTGCCGCGACGTGGTCGCCGACGTACAGCCAGTCGCGGACCGCCGATCCGTCTCCGTACAGAGGCACCGGTTCGCCCGCGAGGATTCGCCCGATCGCCAGCGCGACCAGCTTCTCGGGGTGCTGGCCGGGGCCATAAGTGTTCGAGCCGCGCGTGACCAGCGTCGGCAGGCCGTGCGTGGCGTGGAACGCGGCGACGAAATGGTCCGCCGCGGCCTTCGAGGCCGCGTACGGATTGCGTGGCCGGTACGGCGCTTGCTCGTCGCAGGGCGCGTCGTCGGGAGTGAGCGAGCCGAACACCTCGTCGGTGGAGCAGTGAAGGAAGCGGAACGCGGCGGCGTCGGCGGCCGGTCCCGCCTGCAGGTGCGCTCGCGCGGCCTGCAGCAGCGTCAGCGTACCCAGCGTGTTGCTCTGCGCGAACGCGGTGGCATCGGCGATCGCGCGATCGACGTGCGTTTCGGCGGCCAGGTGAACGATCGCGCGCGGCCGGTGGGTGGCGAGCACGGTGTCGAGCAGCACGCGATCGCGCACGTCGCCATGGACGAAGGTGTAGCGCGGATCGTGCCGCAGCGCCGCGAGCGCCTGCGGGTTCGCGGCGTAGGTGAGTGCGTCGAGATTGACCAGCGGTTCGTCGCGCGAACCGAGCCAGTCGAGCACGAAGCGCGAGCCGATGAACCCGCAGCCGCCTGTGACGAGGATCATGCCGGCTAGAATACCGAATCCCGTCACGATCGCGCGCACGCACGACGCAACGCATGGCCCGCTGGCTCTACACGATCGCCTGGTATCTGGTGATCCCGCTGGTGCTGGCCCACCTGCTCTGGCGATCGCGCCGCCAGCCCGAGTACCGGCGCCACCTCGGCGAGCGCTTCGGCGCGCACGCGCGGCGCACCGACATGCAGCCGCTCGTCTGGCTGCACGCGGTGTCGGTCGGCGAGACGCGCGCGGCGCAGCCGCTGGTCGCGGCGCTGCTCGTGCGCTACCCGGGGTGCGAAGTGCTGGTCACGCACATGACCCCCACCGGGCGCGAGACCGGGGCGTCGCTGTTCGCGGGGCAACCCGTGCGACAGGCCTACCTGCCGTACGACTATCCGTTCGCGGTGCGTCGCTTCCTGCGTGCGTGGCGGCCCACGATCGGTGTCGTGATCGAGACCGAGCTGTGGCCGAACCTGGTGGCGGTGGCGCGCAGCGAAGGCGTGCCCATGGCGCTGGTCAATGCGCGGCTGTCCGACCGGTCGCTGCGCAAGGCGCGCCGCTGGCGGGCGCTGATCCGGCCGGCGCTCGCCTCGCTCGACCTGGTGCTCGCGCAGACCGATTCCGACGCGCGCCGGCTGGCGCAGCTCGGGCGGCACGCGGTGCCGGTGCTGGGCAACCTGAAGTTCGACGTCGTCGCCGAGCCTGCGCTCGAAGCGCGCGGACATCGCTGGCGCGTGGCCTGGCTGGCCACCACGCATTCGACCGGATTGCCGCGCTTCTGTGTCCTCGCGGCCAGCACCCGCGAAGGCGAAGAGGCGCTCTTGCTCGACGCCTGGGCCGCGCACCTGCAGCCGCCGGCGCTGGCCAGCCGCTTCCCGCCGCTGCTGGTCGTCGTGCCCCGGCACCCGCAGCGCTTCGACGAGGTGGCGGCGCTGATCGAGGCGCGCGGATGGCGGATGGCGCGGCGCAGCCGCCTCACCGACGACCAGGGCCTGGACGCGCAGGTGTTGCTGGGCGACTCGATGGGCGAGATGGCTGCCTGGTACGGGCTCGCGGACGTCGCGATCATCGGGGGCTCGCTGATGCCGCACGGCGGCCAGAACCTGATCGAGGCCTGCGCAGCCGGCGTGCCGGTGATCGTCGGGCCGCACACCTTCAATTTCGCCGAGGCGGCCGAGCAGGCGATCGCGGCCGAGGCGGCCGTCCGGGTCGCGGACGCGCCGGGGGCGGTCGAGCAGGCGCTCGCGATCGTGCTCGACGGCGAGCGGCGGCAGTCGATGAGCGATTGCGCGCTGGCCTTCGCCGGGCGGCATCGCGGCGCCACCGCGCGCACGCTGCAGGCGCTGGCGCCGTACATCGACCGGCACGCCGCGGGAGACTGACGGCGGGGCGGCGGTTCGGCCGCCGCAGCACCGGTGCGCGATCAGCGCTTCTCGACGCGACGGCCGGTGGTCGGCGGAGTGGCCGGCGCCGGCCCCTGCGGCTTGCACGGCACCGACAGCGGCGCGGGCTGCGCGGTCGGCGCGGGTACCGGCGTAGCGCTCGTCGCCTCGGCCGGCTTCGGCTGCGGCGGCGCGAGCAGCGCGTTGACCTGCGCGACGTCGGGCTCGCCCAGCGCGCCGGCGGTGGACTTGAGCCTCAGGCCGTTGAGCAGCGCGTCGTAGCGCGCCTTCGCCAGGTCGCGCTGCGTCGAGAAGAGCTGCTGCTGCGCGTTCAGCACGTCGATGTTGATCCGCACCCCGACCTGGTAGCCGAGCAGGTTCGAGTCGAGCGCGAGCCGGCTCGAGCGCTCCGCCGCCTCGAGCGCGCGCACCTGCGCGAGCCCGCTGTTCAGTCCCAGGTAGGCCTGGCGCGCGCCCTGCTCGGCCTGGCGCCGCGCGTTCTCGAGGTCCGACAGCGAACGCTCGTGCGACGCGGCCGCCTCGCGCACGCGCGCGTCGATGCCCCCGCCCGCGTAGATCGGGACCGACAGCTGCAGGCCGAGCACCGCGGCGTTGCTGCGGATGCCGACGAAGTTGTAGGCCGTGTTCTCGGCGCGCTGCAGCGACCCGACCACGTCGACCGTGGGATAGTGCCCGTAGCGCTGGCGGTCGATCTCCCGCCTGGCGATCTCGCTGGCCACGTGCTGCTGCTGCACCAGCAGGTTGTTGTCGCGCGCGTTCTGCGTCCAGTCGGCCTCGCGCGCGGGCTGAGGCCCTTCGAGCGTCAGGCCCGGTCGCAGCACGTCGAGCGCGCCCACCGGCTGCCCGATCAACTGGGCGAGCGCCGCGCGCTTGACCTCGAGGTCGTTGCGCGCCGCGATCTCCTGCGCCGACGCAAGGTCGTAGCGCGCCTGCGCTTCCTGCTGGTCGGTCACGGTGGCGGTGCCGACCTCGAAGTTGCGCTTGGCCGCGGCGAGCTGCTCGGAGATCGCACGCATCTGCGCCTGCAGCGTGTCCAGGTTGTCCTGCGCGGCCAGCACGTCGAAGTAGGCCTGCGACACGCGCAGCACGAGGTCCTGCGAGGCCTGCGCGTACTGCGCTTCGCCCGCGGCCACCTGCAGCTTGCTCTGCTCGAAGGACTCGACGTTCTGCATCCGGAACAGCGGGTAGCTGAGCTGGATCGCGTAGGTGCGCGCGGTGAAGTCGCGGGTCGGCCCCACGTTGGTGTCGACGCTCTGCGGAGTGATCGCCGCCGTCGCGTTCACCGACGGGAGCAGCCCGGCACGCGCCTGCGGCACGCGCTCGCGCGTGGCCTGCAACTGCGAGCGGGCGCTGGCCAGTTGCGCGTCGTTGGCGAGCGCCGCGCGCCAGGCCTGCATCAGGTCGAGCGCGAACGACGGCGCGCTGGCGGTCAGGCTCACGGCCGCGGCAAGCGTCGTCAGCATCGGGGGGGCTCTCATCGCGGGCGCTCCGGTATCAATCAGTAGGTGGCCATCGAACGATCGACTTCCTTCGCCCACGCGTCGATGCCGCCGGAAAGGTTGAACACCGATTCGAAGCCGCGGTGCTCGAGGAACATCGCCACCTGTCGGCTGCGCACGCCGTGATGGCAGATGCAGACGATGGGGCGCGACGGGTCGAGCTCCGTCAGGCGAGCCGGAATCTCGCGCATCGGCACGTGGACGCTGCCCGGCAGCGAGCACAACGCGTACTCCCAGTGCTCGCGCACGTCGAGCAGCACCGGTGGGCCTTCCGCGCCGGTGGGCGATTCGCCGGCGGCCGGCGCGAGCCGTTCGGCCAGCTGTTCGGGATGGAGGTCCTGCATCGGGTTCAGAAGACGAACTTCTCTTTCCTGGGGAAGTCGACCAGCGGCAGCGCCACCGTGTCGAACAGGTTCTCGGCCGAGAACTCGCGGTCGGCGACGCGCGTGCTCAGCGGGGCAGCCATCACCGGCAAGTCGCCGACGCTCGCGACCAGTCGTCCGCCGACGGTCAGGCGGTCGAGCAGGGCCTCGGGAACGAAGGGCACCGACCCCGACAGCACGATCGCCTCGAAGCTCGCGCCCGGGGCGGCGCGCAGCCCGTGCCGGTGCTCGACCGCGGCGTTGGAGATGCCGGCGCGTTGCAGGTTCGCGCCGGCGAAGCGGGCGAGGTCTTCGCGGATCTCCGCGGTGACGACCCGGCGTGCGAAGTGCGCGAGCAGCGCCGCCATGTAGCCCGACCCCGCGCCGATCTCCAGCACGGTTTCGTGCTTCTTCGGCGCGATCGCCTGCAGCATCCGCGCCTCGACCTTCGGCGCCAGCATGACCTCGCCGGTGTCGCGGCCGTCGACGACGAGCGGGATCTCCATGTCGGCGAACGCCATCGCGCGGTATGCCGGGGGAACGAATTCGTCCCGGCGCATGCCGAGCAGCAGGTCGAGCACATCCTGGTCGAGCACGTCCCACGGGCGGATCTGCTGTTCGACCATGTTGTAGCGGGCGCGTTCGAAGTCCATGGGTTCGTCGTCTCGGCGCTGAAAACCGTAGATTTTAGCAACCCGCCCCTTTTTCAAGGGTGAGGGGCCGCCGGGGGCGCCTGCGCGGGCTCCGGCGCGGGCTGTGGAGACTCGCCGCCGGCCGCGGCGCCGGTTCGTCCGGTGATCCGCGCGCCGAGGTCGTCGAGGAAGGTGTAGAGCACCGGCACGACCAGCAGCGTCAGCAGCGTCGACGCGAGCACGCCGCCGATCACCGCGTGCGCCAGCGGTGCGCGCTGCTCGGCGCCCTCGCCGGTGCCGATCGCGAGCGGCATCATGCCGAAGACCATCGCCAGCGTCGTCATCAGGATCGGCCGCAGCCGGATCTCGGCCGCCTGCAGCAGCGCCTGCGAACGGGACATCCCGCGGGCGCGGGCCTGGTTGGCGAAGTCGACCAGCAGGATCGCGTTCTTGGTGACGAGCCCCATCAGCATGATGAAGCCGATCATCGAGAACATGTTCAGCGTCGAGCGCCACGCGAGCAGCGCCAGCACGACGCCGATCAGCGACAGCGGCAGAGAGGCCATGATCGCCACCGGCTGCAGGAAGCTGCCGAACTGCGACGCGAGGATCATGTAGATGAACAGCACCGCGAGGATCAGCGCCTGCAGCGCGTAGCCGAAGCTCTCGGCCATGTCGCGATTCGAGCCTCCGGTTTCGAAGCGGTAGCCCGGCGGAAGCTCGATCTTCGCGAGCTCCTTCTGCAGCAGGCTGCCGGCGGTGCCGGCGGCGATGCCCTCGACGTTGGCCGAGATGAGGATTTCGCGCGCGAGCGCCTTGCGGTTGATCTGCGTGGGGCCCAACCCCTGGCGGAACGCGGCGATCTGGCGCAGCGAGACCATCCGCGGGCTGCCGTCGGCGTCTGCGCGCGCCGAGGTCAGGGTCAGGCGTCCCAGGTCGGCCACCGAGCTGCGCTCGCTGCGTGGCAGGCGCACGCGGACGTCGTAGTTCTCGTCGTCCGGCGCGCGCCAGGTGGTCGTCGCATCGCCGGCCAGCAGGGGACGCAGCACCGCGCTCACCTGCGCGACGCCGACGCCGAGGTCGGAGGCCAGCGCCCGGTCGATCTCGGCCGACACGGTCGGCTTGGCCGGCTTGGAGCTGGTGTCGACCTCGACGATGCCGTTGCGACCGAGCTGCGCGTTCACCGACGCGATCGCCTGGGTCACGCGCGCCGCGAGCCGGTCGAGCACCGCGGTGTCCTGGCCCTGGATGCTCAGCTGGATCGGCTTGCCCGAACTGACCGCGTTCAGGTTGCCCAGGTCGGTGAGCGTCACGCCGGCGATCCGCGACAGGCGTTCGCGCACCGGCGAGCGCATCTTCTGCACCGACAGCGGCCGCTTGCTGCGATCGACCAGCACCGCGAAGGCCATCGCGTAGTTGCGGCCCTGCGCGATCCCGGTGTTGATCGTGCCGTAGGTCATCGTGACGCCCTCGAACTCGCGCAGCGCCGCCTCGACCTGGCGCAGCTTGTCCTCGGTGAACTGCAGCGACGAGCCGACCGGCGTGTAGAACTGCACGTAGAACTCGTTGTTGTCGGCTTCCGGGACGAACTCGGTGCCCACCAGCTTCATCATCGGGAACGCGCCGGCGAAGATCGCGATCGCCGCGGCCATCGTCACCGCACGATGGCGCAGCCCCCAGCGCAGCAGCGCGACGTAGCCGCCCTCCAGGCGCAGCATCGTCGCCTGGAACACGCGCAGCAGCCGGGCGACGGGCCCGTTGCCGCGCGGCCCGTGCGCGTCCGGGTCGCGCCAGACCGAGGACAGCATCGGGTCGAGCGTGAACGCGATCAGCATCGACAGCATGACCGCGAATGCGACGGTGACGCCGAACTGCTTGAAGAAGCGCCCGATGATGCCGCCCATGAAGCCGATCGGCATGAACACCGCGACGATCGTGAACGTGGTCGCCGCCACCGCCAGGCCGATCTCCTTCGTGCCGTCGAACGCGGCGTCGCGGTGGTGCTTGCCCATCGCCTGGTGGCGCACGATGTTCTCGCGCACGACGATCGCGTCGTCGATCAGCAGGCCCACGCAGATCGACAGCGCGAGCAGCGTCACCAGGTTGATCGAGAAGCCCATCGCGAACATGACCAGGAACGTGCCGATCAGCGAGATCGGCAGCGTGAGCCCGGTGATCACCGTCGAGCGCCACGACGACAGGAACAGGAACACGATCACCACCGTCAGCAGCGCGCCTTCGACGATGTTGCGCTGGACGCTCCCGACCGAATTGCGGATCGCGGTCGACGCGTCACGCACCACCGACACCGTGACGTCGGGCGGCAACTCGCCGGCCAGCCCCGCGACCGTGCGACGCACGCTGTCGACCACCGCGATCGTGTTCTCGCCCTGCGCGCGCACGACGTCGAGCGCCACCGCGCGCTTGCCGTCGACCAGCGCGCTGGTTTCGGGTTCTTCCTCGCCGTCGATCACGTCGGCGACTTGCGACAGGAAGACCGGCTGGCCGCCGCGGCGCGCGACGATGATCCGGCCGAAATCGGCGACGCTGGCCATCTTCGCGCGGATCTGCACCACCTGCTCGCGGTCGCGCGAGACCAGCGTGCCGGCGGGCAGTTCCTGGTTCTCGTTGGCGAGCGCCTGCATCACCTGGTCGACGCCGACCTTCAGCGCCTCGAGGTCGGCGGGACGCAGCGCGATCTGCACCTCGCGGCGCACGCCGCCCACCAGCGTCACGCGGCCCACGCCGCGCACGTTCTCGAGGCGGCGCTTGACGACCTGGTCGGCCAGCGTCGTCAGCTCGCGCGCGTCGCGCTTGGGCGAGCGGATCGCCAGCGAGATGACCGGCACCTCGTCGGGGTTGTAGCGCGTGACCAGCGGCTCCTTGACGTCCTCGCGGAACAGCGGCCGCACCAGCGCGATCTTCTCGCGCACGTCCTGCGCGGCCTGCGCGGCGTCGACGGTGAGGTCGAAGCGGATGATGACGACCGAGCTGCCCTCGTACGAGCGCGACGAGAGCTCGTAGACGCCGCTGATCGTGTTGACCTGCTCCTCGATGCGGCGCGTGATGTCGGATTCGACGACCTCGGGCGAGGCGCCGGGCCACGCGGTCGAGACGACGACGACGGGGAACTCGACGTTCGGGAACTGTTCGACCGGCAGCCGGTGGTACGAGAAGATCCCGAGCACCAGGAACGCCGCCATCATCATGGTCGCGAAGACCGGATGATTGATCGAGACGCGCGTGAACCACATCGCGCTACGGGCTCCTGCGCGGCGCTGCGGATGAGGCGGAAGCGGGGGCAGGCGGGGCGGGGGCAGGTGGGGCAGGGGCGACCGGCGCGATCGCGACGCGGCTGCCGGCGCGCAGCGTGCCGAGGTTCACGCCGACGACGTGATCGCCGGCCTTCAATCCGTCGAGCACCTCGGCCAGGCCCACCGCGCCCTGGCCGGCCGGGGCCGACTCGTCGCGCAGGCCGATGCGCACGTCGCGCTCGGCGAGCTTGCCGTCGTCGATCAGGTAGACGAACTGGCGGCCGCCCGCATCGCGGATCGCCGCCAGTGGAACGACGAGCACGTCACGGCGCTCCTCGAGCGCGAGCCGGCCCTGCGCGAACATGCCGGCGCGCACGCGCGAGCCTTCCGGGAACGCGAGCGAGATGTAGACCGGCACCGAGCGCGTACCGGCCTGCGTGCCCGGGTTGATCCGCGCGACGCGCCCCACCTGCTCGCCGGCGATGCCCTCGATGGACATCGACACCGGCTGGCCGATGCGCACCGCCGCGATCTCGCTGGCCGGCACCGGCGCCTCGATCTCCATCCGCGACAGGTCGACGATCGACACGATGCGGCCGTCGACGGGCAGCTTCTCGCCGACCTGCGCGAAGCGCTCGGCAACGACCCCCGACATCGGCGCGACCACCCGCGTGTCGGCGAGCGCCTTGCGCGCCTGGTTCAGCTGCGCGGCGGCCGCGTCGCGCGTCGCGACGGCCACGTCGACCGCCGAGGCCGCGTTGTCGAACGCGTTCTGCGAAATGAACTGCTTCTCGAGCAGCCGGCGGTTGTTATCCAGCGTGCGCTGTGCCTGGGCGAGCTGCGCCTGCGCGGAGCGCAGCTGGGCCTCGCGCTCGCGCACGCGCAGCTCGAAGTCGACCGGGTCGAGCCGCGCGAGCAGCTTGCCCTCGCGCACCGCATCGCCCTCGCGCACGGCGAGCTCGATGATCTCGCCGGCGACCTTCGCCTTTACCGTCGTGCGCTCGACCGGCGTCAGCGTGCCGGTCACCGGGATCGTGCGCGCGATCGTGCCGGGCCCGACCGTGTAGAGGTCGGTGCTGGCGAATTCGATCGCAGCCGTGGACGCGTCGGTCGCGCCTGCCGGCGCCGGGCCATCGGCGGCCGACGGGGACGGCGCGGGAGCAGGGCGGTTCGTCGAGCGCAACGCCACGACCGCGGCACCCGCCGCGATCGCCAGCACGATCGCGATCGCCAGCCAGCGCCTCACGACACCTGCCCCGGCTGTCCGGGCCCCACCCGCGGCGCGAGCGCGCCCAGCACGAAATCGAGGTGCGCGGCGAGGAAGCGCTCGATGGGCACCTCGAGCCCCGACGGGCAGCAGGGCAGGATCGAGTGCTCCCAGATCGCGCGCATCACCATCGGCGATATCCACAGGTGCAGGCAGGCGTCGATGTCGACCGGGTGGAATTCGCCCTGGCGCACGCCGCGCTCGATGATCGACCGCAGCAGCATCGCGTTGCGCAGCACGACTTCCTGCTGGAAGAACCGGGCGAGTTCGGGGAAGTTGCCCGCCTCGCCGACCACCAGCTTGGCGATTCCCGGCAGCCGCGTCGCACCGAACGACGACCACCACTGGCGGAAGAACTCGCCGAGCAGTTCGGCGCTCGTCGCGTTCGACTGCGCCACGTCGCGCTCGAACGCTTCGATCAGCGGCACGATGTTCTGTCGCACCACCGCCTTGAACAGGTCTTCCTTGCTCGCGTAGTACAGGTACAGCGTCCCCTTGCTGACGCCGGCGCGCGCGGCGACGTCGTCGAGCCGCGTCGCGGCATAGCCCTTCTCGACGAACAGGTCGAGCGCCGCGTCGAGCAGCTCGCCGGGGCGGGCTCCCTTGCGGCGTTCCCAGCGCGGGGAGCGCGGGCTGCCGGCGGGCGAGGAGGTGGGGGAGGACACTATTTACTGACCCAAAGGTCAGTAATTGTAGGCGGGAAACCTTGCCCGCGTCAAAGCGGCGCCCGCGGGGCGTGGTCGAGGCGCCCGAGGCGCCATGTCGTCCAGGCTCGCGCGGCCCGACGGCTTCGCGCGGCTGGCCGGTCTCGCGCCCCGACTTGCCTCGCGCCCTTCGCCGTACTACCTTGCAGGCTCGCTAGGGGTCCTGGGCGGCCGCGCGAAGGGCGCGCGGCGGTGCCGGGTGAGAGAGTCCCTCCGAACCTGATGCGGGTAATGCCGCCGAAGGGAAGCCGACATGAACGCCAATCCGCAGTTCCTGGCCGCCACTGCCGCGGTCGACGACGCGGCGATCCAGCCGCTGCCCAGTTCCCGCAAGGTCTACGTCGAGGGCTCGCGCCCCGACATCCGGGTGCCGATGCGCGAGATCGCGCAGTCGGACACGCCGGCGATGGCCGGGGCGAGCGAACGCACTCCGCCCGTGTGGGTCTACGACACCAGCGGCCCGTACACCGACCCGGGCGCGCGCATCGACATCCGGCGCGGGCTGGCGCCGCTGCGCGCGGCCTGGATCGACGCGCGCGGCGACACCGAGCGGCTCGACGGCCCGAGTTCGCGCTACGGCCGCGAGCGCCTCGAAGATCCGAAGCTCGCCGCGCTGCGCTTCGACCTCGGGCGCGCGCCGCGCCGCGCGCGCGCCGGCGCCAACGTCACGCAGATGCACTACGCGCGTCGCGGCGTCGTCACGCCCGAGATGGAGTTCGTCGCGATCCGCGAGAACCTGCGCCGCGCCGAGTACGTCGAGGCGCTGAAGGCCTCGGGCCCGCAGGGCGCGCGGATGGCCGAGGTGCTGCTTCGCCAGCACCGCGGCGAATCGTTCGGCGCCTCGATCCCGGCGCAGATCACGCCCGAGTTCGTGCGCAGCGAAGTCGCGCGAGGCCGCGCGATCATCCCGGCCAACGTCAACCACCCGGAAAGCGAGCCGATGATCATCGGGCGCAACTTCCTGGTGAAGGTGAACGCGAACATCGGCAACTCGGCCGTGACCTCGTCGATCGGCGAGGAAGTCGAGAAAATGACCTGGGCGATCCGCTGGGGCGGCGACACGGTGATGGACCTGTCCACCGGCAGGAACATCCACGAGACGCGCGAGTGGATCGTGCGCAACTCGCCGGTGCCGATCGGCACGGTGCCGATCTACCAGGCGCTCGAGAAGGTCGACGGCCGCGCCGAGGCGCTGACCTGGGAGATCTTCCGCGACACGCTCGTCGAGCAGGCCGAGCAGGGCGTCGACTACTTCACGATCCACGCCGGCGTGCGGCTGGCCTTCGTGCCGCTCACCGCGAAGCGGCTCACCGGCATCGTCTCGCGCGGCGGCTCGATCATGGCGAAGTGGTGCCTCGCGCATCACCGCGAGAGCTTCCTCTACACGCACTTCGAAGAGATCTGCGGGATCATGAAGGCCTACGACGTGAGCTTCTCGCTCGGCGACGGCCTGCGCCCCGGCTCGATCCACGACGCCAACGACGAGGCGCAGCTCGCCGAGTTGCGCACGCTGGGCGAGCTGACACAGGTCGCCTGGAAGCACGACGTGCAGGTGATGATCGAGGGCCCTGGGCACGTGCCGATGCAGCTCATCAAGGAGAACATGGACCTGCAGCTGCGCGATTGCCACGAGGCGCCGTTCTACACGCTGGGCCCGCTCACCACCGACATCGCGCCCGGCTACGACCACATCACCAGCGCGATCGGCGCGGCGCAGATCGGCTGGTACGGCACCGCGATGCTCTGCTACGTGACGCCGAAGGAGCACCTCGGCCTGCCGAACAAGAAGGACGTCAAGGACGGGATCATCGCGTACCGGATCGCCGCGCACGCGGCCGACCTCGCCAAGGGTCACCCCGGCGCCCAGGTCCGCGACAACGCGCTGTCGAAGGCGCGCTTCGAGTTCCGCTGGGCCGACCAGTTCAACCTCGGTCTGGACCCCGACACCGCGAAGGACTTCCACGACGAGACGCTGCCGAAGGAGTCGATGAAGACCGCGCACTTCTGCTCGATGTGCGGTCCGCACTTCTGCTCGATGCGGATCACGCAGGAGGTGCGCGACTACGCCGAGCGCCAGGGCATCGACGAGCAGCAGGCGCTCGAGCAGGGCATGCAGCAGAAGGCCGGCGAGTTCGTCGAGCGCGGCGCGGAGATCTACCAGCGATCTTGAGCCGGCGGTTGGCGCGTGCGAAGGTCTGCGCGGGCAAAGGCGCGGGCGAGGGGGCGGGCCATTCGCCGTGGGCGCGCCGGGTGCTTGCCCCCCGCTGCGCGGGGGGTACCCTGCGATGCTCGGAACGCCGGCCTGCGCGGCGAAACTCGCTACGCTCGCTGCGCGAGCTCCGCTCGGACAAATCGCCGCGAGAATGATGGACGATGCGCGCTGCGCGCGCAGGCCGGCGCTCCTGCGCTTCTCGGCTGCGCACAAGGCGCGCCCACGGCGAATGGCCCGCCCCCTCGCCCGCGCCTTTGCCGACACCGTGGTGTTCGTTCGTGAACAACGGCCCCGACTTCGATGCGAACGCCACCAACGTGTCCTGAGCGGCAAGCGGTGGCGGGTCGGCATCCGGGCCTGCGGCCGTGAGTCGGTGCGCCGCCGGGCACAGCGGGCGATTCGGCGGCGCCGAGCAGCGCAGCCCGGGGTCGGCGCGCGAAGCGCGCTTCGTACTTCTGACTTGCGGCGCCCTGTTTAGCGGAGCTCGCGAAGCGAGCGCAGCGAGTTGCGCCGCACGACCCCGAGGCGAGCAGCGGAGGGCAGTCGGTGCGAAGCACCGACCGCCGTCGTCATCGCCCGCTGTGCCCGGCGGCGCACCGACTCACGGCCGCAGGCCCGGATGCCGACCCGCCACCGCTTGCCGCGACGCGCCCACCTCAGTCCGTCGACCGCGACATCGCTGCGAGCACCTCGTCGAGGTTCTGTGGCATGCCCAGCGCGTTGAATCCGCCGTCGACGTAGTGGATCTCGCCGGTGACCGCCCCGCCGAGGTCCGACAGCAGGTACAGCGCCGTGCCGCCCAGTTCGTCGAGCTCGACGCCGCGGCGCAGCGGTGCCGACAGCACGTTGTACTTGTAGATCGCCCGCGCGCTGCCGATCACGGCCCCGGAGAGCGTGCGCATCGGCCCCGCCGAGACCGCGTTCACGCGGATGCCCTGCGGACCGAGGTCGGCCGCCAGGTAGCGCGTCGACGCCTCCAGCGCCGCCTTCGCCACGCCCATCACGTTGTAGTTGGGCATGACCTTCTCGGCGCCGTAGTAGCTCAGCGTGATCGCTGCGCTGCCGCGCGGCATCAGCGTGGCCGCGCGGCGCATCACCGACGTGAACGAGTAGCACGACACCTGCATCGTGTGCAGGAAGTTCGCCAGCGACGTGTCGACGTAGCGGCCCTTGAGCTCGTCGCGGCTCGAGTGCGCCACCGCATGCACGACGAAGTCGAGCGCGCCCCATCGGGCGCGGATCGCGTCGAACAAGGCGTCGATCGCCTCCTCGCGCTCGACGTCGCAGTCGAGGACGAAATCCGAGCCCGCCTCCTGCGCGAGCGAGGCGACGCGCTTCTTCATCGCGTCGCCCTGGTACGTGAACGCCAGTTCGGCGCCGTGCGCGCGCAGCGTGCGCGCGATGCCCCAGGCGATCGAGCGCTCGTTGGCCACCCCCATGACCAGCCCGCGCCGGCCCTGCATCAGCGTCGACGCGCCCGTGGCGATCGGGCCGGTCATCGTCAGGCCTCGTAGCGCGACAGCGCCAGCGTGCAGTTGGTGCCGCCGAAGCCGAAGCTGTTCGACAGGATCGTCTGGTGCTTCACGCCGTCGATGCGCTGGCGGGCGATCGGGATCGCGCCGGCGCCCTCGTCGAGCCGCTCGATGTTGATGCTCGGCGCGACGAAGCCGTGGTTCATCATCAGCAGGCAGTAGATCGCCTCCTGCACGCCGGTGGCGCCCAGCGAATGCCCGGTCATCGACTTGGTCGACGACACGAACGGCAGTTCCTCGTCGGGTAGGCCGAACACCTCGCGGATCGCGTTCAACTCGGTGATGTCGCCCACCGGCGTGCTGGTGCCGTGGCTGTTGATGTAGGTGACCGGCGTGGACACGGTGCGCAGCGCATTGCGCATGCAGCGCACCGCGCCTTCGCCACTCGGCGCGACCATGTCGGCGCCGTCGGAGGTCGCGCCGTAGCCGGTGAGCTCGCCGTAGATCTTCGCGCCGCGCGCCTTCGCGTGCCCGAGTTCCTCGAGCACCACGATGCCGCCGCCGCCGGCGATCACGAAGCCGTCACGGTCGGCGTCGTAGGCCCGCGAAGCCGCCTGCGGACGGTCGTTGTACTTCGAGGACATCGCGCCCATCGCGTCGAACAGCACCGACAGCGTCCAGTCGAGTTCCTCGCCGCCGCCGGCGAAGACGATGTCCTGCTTGCCCCACTGGATGAGTTCGGCGCCGTGGCCGATGCAGTGCGCCGACGTGGAGCACGCCGACGAGATCGTGTAGTTCACGCCCTTGATGTGGAAGTTGGTCGCCGCGGTCGCCGACGTGGTCGAGGACATGCAGCGGGGCACCATGTACGGGCCGACGCGCTTGGGGCCGCGCTCCTTGCAGATCGCAGCCGCCTCGACCTGGTTGCGCGTCGACGGTCCGCCCGAGCCGACGACGATGCCGGTGCGCTCGTTGACGACGTCGGTCGCCTCGAGCCCGGAGTCGGCGATCGCCTGCTCCATCGACAGGTGCAGGTAGGCCGCGCCGTCGCCCATGAAGCGCTTGAGCCTGCGGTCGATCGCGGCGTCGAGGTCGATGTCCGGGCGCCCGGCGACCTGGCTGCGAAAGCCGAGCTCGGCGTACTCGGGGACCGCCGCAATACCCGACTTGCCGGCGCGCAGCGACTGCAGGACCTGCTTCTGGTCGAGGCCGATGCACGAGACGATGCCGATGCCGGTGACCACGACCCGGCGCGTGCCCATCGCTTCAGTCATGAACGTGCTCCTTCGCGTCGCGCTCAGAGCGATTTCGGATTGTCGAACAATCCGACCTGCAGGTCGGCGGCTTCGTAGATCAGCTTGCCGTCGGCCAGCACCTGGCCGTCGGCCACGCCGAGGACGAGCCTGCGGTTGATGATCCGCTTGACGTCGATGCGGTACTGCACCAGCCGCGTCTCGGGGAGGATCTGCCCGGTGAATTTCAGCTGCCCCAGGCCGAGCGCGCGCCCGGAGCCGGGCGCGCCGGTCCACCCGAGGAAGAAGCCGAGCATCTGCCACAGCGAATCCAGGCCCAGGCAGCCTGGCATCACCGGGTCGCCCTCGAAGTGGCAGGCGAAGAACCACAGGTCGGGGCGGATGTCGAACTCGGCGGTCAGGAAACCCTTGTCGAACGCGCCGCCGGTGGCCGAGATCCCGGTGATCCGGTCGAACATCAGCATCGGCGGCAGCGGCAGCTTCGCGTTTCCGGGGCCGAACAGCTTGCCGTGCCCGCAGTCGATCAGCTCGTCGTATCCGTAGCTCGCCTTGGGTGTGAAATGCATCGGGTCAGGGGCCTGGTTCGTGAGGGTCGAGGGCCGTCCGCGGGGGCGTGGCGGCCACGGTCGCCATGATACGGAAAGATCGGCCCGGTTCGGCGCTGCGCGGCGCGGTGGCCTCGCGCAGCAGGCGCATGCCGACCAGCGTATAGCGGGTCTGCGGCGAATTCCAGTTGCGGTACGCGCAGCGCGCATAGAACGGCCAGGTGTGCCACGACCCGCCGCGGCGCACGCGAACGCTGCCGGTGTCCGGCCCCTTCGGGTCGGCGGCCGGCGAGCGGGCGTAGTAGCGGTCGTCGTGCCAGTCGGCGGTCCACTCCCAGGCGTTGCCGTGCATGTCGTACAGGCCGAATGCATTGGGGGCGAAGCTTCCGACCGGCGAGGTGAACGCGAACCCGTCGTGCCCGGCCAGCGCGTGCGCGCGCCAGCGCGGCCAGTTCGCCTGCGCGTCGGCGTCGAACACGTTGGCCGCGCGCAGCAGGCTTCGCGGATCGTCGCCGCTGCCGTAGCGGGTTTGCGTCCCGGCGCGGCACGCGTACTCCCACTCGGCTTCGGTGGGCAGGCGGTAGGTCGCGCCCTCGCTCTGGCTCAACCAGCGCGCCATCGCGGCGGCGTCGTTCCAGCTCACGTTGACCACCGGATGGTCGTCGCCCTGCGGGAAGCCGGGATTGCGCCACGAGTATTCGGGATCGCGGCCGGCGAAGGCGTCGCCGCGGGCGCTCTTCGACGGATCGTAGGCCGGGTCGTAGCCGTAGCCGCCGGTACCGTCGGCGACCGATTCCGGCACGTATCCGGAGCGCTCGAGGAATCGCCGGAACTGGCCGACGGTGACCTCGTGCTGGCCGAGGTAGAACGGCCGCGTGATGCGCACCCGGTGCGCCGGCGCCTCGTCACCGAGCTCCTCGAAGCGGCGCCGCTCGAGGTCCGGGTAGGCGGCGGCGAGCGCGTCGACCGACTCTTCGCCGCCCATCGTGAAGTCGCCGGCCGGCACGAGGACGAAGCGGATGCCGAGCGAATCGACCAGCGCCGCGGCCGGGGGCGGCGCCTGCACGGACGTGGCGGACGCCGTCGGCCGCGGTGCCTCACCGGGCTGTCCGGCGTGCGCCGCCGACGCCGCGGCTGCGGCGAGCAGCAGGGCGGCGCTTCGGGGCGGCATCGTCGGGCGCTCGCGGAGTCGCGCGGCGCCGCTTCAGCGCAGCTCGCTGCCTTGCGTCAGGCCGACGCCGGCATTGCGCATCGCCGCGAGTGCGCGCTCGAGCGATCCGCCGAGGTCGATGGCGCGACAGGCGTCGAGCAGCACGACCGCGTCGAAATGCAGCCGCCGGGCGTCGAGCGCAGACCAGGCGACGCAATAGTCGGTGGCCAGCCCGCAGAAGAACACCCGGGCGAAGCCGCGCTCGCGCAGGTAGCCGGCCAGGCCGGTGGGGCTCGCGCGGTCGTTCTCGTAGAAGGCCGAGTACGAGTCGATGTCGGGCCGGAATCCCTTGCGAATCACCAGTTCGGCGCGCGTCGCGTCGAGGTTCGCGTGCAGCGCGGCGCCCGTCGTGCCCTGCACGCAGTGGTCGGGCCACAGCGTCTGCTCGCCGTAGTCGAGCGAGATCGTCTCGAATGGCGCGTGTCCGGCGTGCGAGCTGGCGAACGAGCGGTGGCCGGCCGGGTGCCAGTCCTGCGTGAGCACGACGTGCCCGAAGCGGCGCATCAGCGCGTTGGCCACGGGAACGACCGCATCGCCGTCGGCCACCGCCAGCGCGCCGCCGGGGCAGAAGTCGTTCTGCACGTCGATGACGACGAGCACGTCGCGGCGCGGATCGATCTCCGGAATCGTCTGCATGGCGCGAGCTTCCCATTGCCGCCGGGATGCGTCAATATCGCCGCACCGTTCCTTCAACGAGGAGAAGCGCATGTCGAGCCGTCGCGAGTTCATGGGTGCATCGGCAGCCGTCGCCGCGGCCGCCGCGCTGCCGCTGCCGGCCCTCGCGGCCCGGGGGCCGATCCGGATCGGCGCGGTGCTGCCGTTCTCGGGGGGGCTCGAGCTGTTCGGCAACCAGGCCAAGATCGGGATCGATCTCGCGGTCGCCGAGATCAACGCCGAGGGCGGCATCCTGGGCAGCAAGGTCGAGGTGATCTACCAGGACAACAAGACCGACCCGAAGACCTCGGTCGAGCGCACCACGCAACTCATCCAGCGCGACAAGGTGATCGCGGTCACCGGACCGATCACCTCGAGCGCGCGCGATGCGATGCTGCCGGCGCACCGCCGGCTGAAGACGCCGCTGCTGTACGCGACGAACTACGAGGGCGGCGCCTGCGACCGCTACGTGTTTTCGTTCAACACCGTTCCGAACCAGGAGCTCGAGAAGCTGCTGCCGGAACTGGTCAAGCGCGCGGGCAACACCTTCTACCTGTTCGGCGCCGACTACGTCTGGCCGCAGAAGATGTTCGAGCAGGCGGAAGTGCTGATCACGCGGCTCGGCGGCAAGGTGGTCGGCAAGGAGTTCGTTCCGTTCGGCACGAAGGAATTCACGCCGATCCTGAGGCGCATCAAGGACAGCGGCGCGAAGGTCGTGCTCAAGGCGCTGCCTGGCGCCGACGGCATCACCTTCATCAAGCAGGCCGAAGATCTCGGGCTGATGAAGGAGGTCACGATCGGCTTCCTCGGTTTCGCCGAGACGTACCTCGGCGCCTTCGGCGAGGGCAAGGGACAGAACATGTGGGTCACCGTGCCTTTCGCGGCGTCGATCGACGACCCGAAGGTCAAGGACTTCGTCGCCCGGGTGCGCAAGTCGGCGGGCAACGAGGTGCCGATCTCGCACTACGTGATGACCCACTACAACGCGATGAAGGCGGTGCAGGCGGCGCTGAAGAAGACCGGCAAGGCCGATCGCGAATCACTGGTCAACGGGCTCGAGGGACTCACGCTCGAAATTCCCACCGGGCCGATGACGATCGGCAAGGCCGACCACCACGTCACGATGAACATGTACCTGGCGCGCACCGAGGGCGCCGGGCTCACCGTGGTACAGGCGATGGGGGCGATCGCGCCGCGGGCGGGCTGCGCGAAGAAGTGAGCCGGCCCTTCCGCGGGCGCGCATGAACGTCGGCGCGCGGGACTCCGGGGCACTGCTGAGGGTCGAGCGGGTCTCGCGCGACTTCGGCGGCCTGCGCGCGCTCGACGGCGTGGCCTTCGAGGTCGCGGCTGGCGAGGTGCTGTGTATCATCGGGCCCAACGGCTGCGGCAAGACCACGCTGTTCAATACGATCACCGGACAGGTGCGGCCGGGCAGCGGGCGGGTGAGGTTCGACGGCCGCCAGCTCTCCGGCCTCGCGCCCGACCGGGTGGCGCGGCTGGGCGTGGCGCGCAAGTTCCAGGTGCCCAGCGTGTTCGAGGACCTGACGGTGCGCGAGAACCTGGGCGTCGCGCGCTTCGCCGCGCCCGCGCGGGCGGCGCTGCCCGCGCCCGAAGCGGTGCTGTCGGACATCGCGATGGACGACGCTGCCGACGAAATGGCCGGCACCCTTTCGCACGGGCGCAAGCAGTGGCTCGAGATCGGCATGCTGCTCGCGCAGGCGCCGCGGCTGATGCTGCTCGACGAGCCCACCGCCGGCATGACCGGCGCCGAGACGATGGCCACCGTGGACCTCGTGCGTCGCGTGAGCCGCCGCTCCGGCACGGCCTGCGTGGTCGTCGAGCACGACATGCGCTTCGTCGAGGCGCTCGACGCGCGGGTGCTGGTGATGCTCGCCGGCCGGTTGGTCGCCGACGGGCGCTTCGCCGAAGTGCGGCGCCTGCCGGCCGTGCGCGAGGCCTATCTCGGGCGCCGCGCGTGAGGCGGGCATGACCGTGGGCATGAGCGCGGGCATGAGCGCGGCGGCCGACGCGTCGCTGTCGCTGTCCGGCGTCGTCGCCGGCTACGGCAAGGGGACGGTGCTCAACGGCGTCGACCTCGACGTGGGCAGCGGCGAGCGCGTGGGGCTGCTCGGGCGCAATGGCGCGGGCAAGACCACGCTGATGCGCGTGCTGATGGGCCTCGTTGCGGCGCGCGCCGGCGAGATCCGCTTCGGCGGGCGCCCGATCCGCGCCATGGAGACGTTCCGGGTCGCGCGGCTCGGCCTGGCCTACGTGCCGCAGGGACGCGAGCTCTTCGCCGACTTCAGCGTCGAGCAGAACCTGCTGCTCGGCTGCATTGCGCAGCGCGACCGCGCCGCGCGCGACCTGTCGCCGGCGTTCGAGGCGTTTCCGTGGCTGCACGCGCGCCGCGGCGAGCGCGCCGGAAGCCTGTCGGGCGGCCAGCAGCAGCAACTCGCGATCGGCCGCGCGATCGTCTCGCGCCCGAAGCTGCTGCTGCTCGACGAGCCGCTCGAGGGCGTGCAGCCTTCGGTCGTCGACGAGATCGTCGACGCGCTCGCGCGCCTGTGCTCGGCGTCCGGAATGGGCCTGCTGCTGGTCGAGCAGAACGTCGACGTCGTGCTGGCGCTGTGCGGGCGCGTCGCGTTCATCGAGTCGGGCGAAGTGCGCGAATCGCAGCCGAGCGACGCGGTGCGCGACGATCTGCTTCGCCTCGAGCGCTACCTGGGCATCTGAGTGGGAACCTGAGGCGGGGGCGACGATGAACGCCGTGACCACGATGCTGCTCGACGCATCGAACTACGTGCTGATCCTGATGCTGGTCGCGATCGGGTTGGCGATCGTGTTCGGGCTGATGAACGTGATCAACATGGCGCACGGCGAGTTCATGATGCTGGGCGCCTATGCCGCGCTCGCCTGCCACCAGGCGGGCTTGCCGATGGCGGCCGGGCTGCTGGTCGCGCCGATTGCGGTGGGGCTGCTCGGCCTGGTGGTCGAGGAGCTGCTGATCCGGCGCGTCTATGCGCGGCTGCTCGACACGATCCTCGCGACCTGGGGGCTGTCGCTGATCCTGAAGCAGTCGATCGTGATGGCGTTCGGGCCCGGCTCGTATTCGGTGCCCAATCCGCTGCCGATGACGGTGCCGGTGCTGGGCGTGGAGTATCCGGCGTACCGGCTCTTCATCATGGCGGTGGCGCTGGCCGCGCTCGCAGCGACCTTCTGGCTGTTCTTTCGCACCGAGTGGGGGCTCACCGCGCGCAGCGTGATCGCCAACCGTTCGATGGCCGCATGCCTGGGCATCGACACGCGTCGGCTCGACCGCCTCACGTTTGCCTGCGGGGCTGCGCTGGCGGGCTTCGCCGGCGCGGTCATCACGCCGATCGTCTCGCTCGATCCGCAGATGGGCACCGGCTTCCTGGTGCCGGCGTTCCTGTCGATCCTCGTCGGCGGCCTGGGCAGCGTGGTGGCGCCGCTGGCAGGCGCCGCCGCGGTCGGCGCGACGGACAACCTGGTCTCCACCTTCTATTCGCCGGTCTGGGCGCAGGGCGTGGTGTTCACGGTGGCGATCCTGCTGATCCGGATGTTCCCCGACGGCGTGATGGCGCGGGTGCGAAGGCGAGCATGAGTCCCCGCAAGTCCGACGCCGAGATCCGCTTCGCGCTGGCCGCGCTGGCCGCGCTCGCGCTGCTGCCGGCCGTCGCGCCCGACTGGCAGCTCTCGGAGTTCGCGCGCTATTTTGCCTACATGCTGCTGGCGGCCAGCCTTGCGTGGGTCTGGGGCCATTGCGGGCTGCTGTGCCTGGGGCAGGCGGTGTTCTTCGGCATCGGCGCCTACGCGATGAGCGTGGTCACGCTGGGCATGCTGCCGTTCGCGCCGGCGCTGGTGTCCTCGTGGGCCGGCCTCGCGCTCGGCGTCGGCGCGGCGACGCTGTTCGCCTGGTTGCTCGGCGGACTGTTCTTCTCGGCGCGCGGGCCGGGCGGACCGTTCTTCGGCATCGTGACGCTGGCGGTCGCGTTCATCGTCGAGCGGATCTCGATCAACTGGAGCTTCCTCGGCGGGCTCAACGGCCTGATGAACGTGCCGGCGCTGCGGGTCGGCCTGAACGGCGGCGACGAGATCGTCGACGAGATCGCGGTCTATTACGCGATGCTGGGGGTGCTGGCGGCGGTCGCGGCGCTGCTGATCGCCTCGGTGCGCTCGCGCTGGGGGCGCGTGCTGCTGGCGATCAGCAACCATGAGTTGCGTGCGCAGGCGCTCGGCGTGGACGTCGCCCGCGAGAAGACGAGGGCGTTCATGCTCGGCGCGGCCGTCGCGGCGCTGGCCGGCGCGTTGTTCGTCACGCAGTTCAACTTCGCGTCGCCGCCGCTGATCGGCTTTGCGCTGTCCGCCGAGGCGCTGATCTGGGTGGCCGTCGGCGGGCGGGGCTCGATCGTCGCGGCGGCGCTCGGCGCGCTGCTGGTGCGGCTGGCCGAGTCCTGGCTGTCGGAGTACGTGGGTGACAACTGGCTGCTCGCGCTGGGCGCGGTGTTCGTGCTGGTCGTCGTGGCGATGCCGCGCGGAGTCGTCGGCGAGCTCATTGCGCGCTCCGGCGCGCGCCCGGCGCGCGCGCTCAGCGGCGCAGCATCCGGTCGAGCAGGTCGCGCGGGCTGACCGGCTTCGGCGGCTTCGACGGGTCCGTCACCCCGGGCGCCGGCTTGCCGAGCAGTTCTTCCTGCAGGCGCCGGGTCAGTTCGCGCCTGGCCGTGTCGGTCGCCAGCGCGGCGACGTCGACGCGGTACGATAGTGCGCCGAACGGTCCGCTGACCTGCACCGGGACGGTCACGTCGCGCAGCGCCGCCAGCCCGGCGCCGCCCTGGCCCGACAGCGTGCCGACCACCGACACGCGGGCCAGGTAGTCGAGGCGCTTGCGCGGAAGGTCGACCTGTCCGGCGCCGCCGACGCGCAGTAGCGGCGAGCGCAGGTCGAGATCGTCGTTGCGCGCGACGCCGTCGCGGACGACGAAGCTCGCGTCGAGCGAGGAGAACGCGGTCCGGTTGTCGCCGGCGGCGCGCTCCTCGATCGCAGGGCCCTTGCCGCGCGCCGCGGCGATCGCCTGGCGGACCCGACGCAGCACGTCGGCGAGGTCGATGCCCTTGATCGCGCCGTCGCGCAGCTTCAGCGCGGCCGTGCCGTCCAGCGAACGCTCGAGCGCGGCCAGCGTGCGCCCTTCGGCGGCGAGGTCGAGGTTCAGGTTGCCTCGCCCTTCCAGCGCGTCGCGGCCCGCGAGTGCGCGCAGAGCCAGGCCGGCGTCCACGCCGGTGAGGTCCAGGCGCAGCCTGTGGCGGCCGGCCTCGGTGAGCGCGGCGCTGGCGTCGAGCGTGCCGCGGAACACCGCGGCGCGCAGCGGCGCGATGTCGATGCGGCCGTTGCCCGAACGGATGGTGGCGGCGACGTCGCTCGCGTCGACGCCGCGCAACCTCAGCGCGCCGATCCGGATGCTGCCGTTCGCATCGAGACCGGCCAGGGCTGCCGGGACTGCGATGGCGGCGTCGGGCGTTCCGGTCGCCGCGGGCGGCGCTGTACCGGCGCCCGAGGTCGGGGCGGACGCAGCGGCCGGGATCGTGTCGCCCGGCCCCTTGGAGGGCGCGGCAGCGCCCGGTCTTGCGGCGGAGACGAAGCGGTCCAGGTCGATCCGGTCCGCCTGCAGTTCGTAGCGCAGCGCGAGCGGCGCGAAACGGATCGCGGCCAGCCGGGTCTTCAGCGCCGAGCCATCGAGGGTTCCGGCAAGCGCCAACTCGGCCGCGTCGCGCTTCGGATCGATGCTGCCGCTGCCTGCGAGCGCAGCGGCGACGCCATCGGCCGGCAGCCGCGCTCCGGCGATCTTCGCGTCGGCCTTCACGTCGCCGAACACGATGCGACCCTGCAACCGGGTCGGTGCCGCGATCGACAGCGTCAGGTCGAGCTTGCGCGATTCGCGGTCGACCAGCACCCGAGCGCGGATCGGCCGACCGCTCGCGCCACTTTCCGAGATGGCCAGTGCGGGGGCTTCGAGCGTCGCCTCGACGCCGTCGCCCGAGCGCGCCGCGAGGCTCGCGTCGGCCAGGTCGACGCGTCCCTTGCCCGGGTCGACCTGCAGCGAAGCGCGCAACCGGGCGTCCAGCGCGGGCGCCCCGGGCACCTGCCCGCGGGCTTTCAGGTCGAGGTCGGCGAGCCGCGTGGCCAGCGTCGCGAAGTCGACGGTATAGCCGGTCGACAGCTCGATCGCGACGTCGACCAGCGGCCGCTTGCCGATCAGCCTGCCCGACAGCCGCAGCGAGCCGGGCGTGCCGTTGGCGATGCGGCCGGCCTCGAGATCGGCCTGCTGCAGGCGCCACTCGGTGCCGGCCGCCTCGTCGCGCCAGCCGATCGTCGCCTGGTGCCATTGCATGCTGGCGATCGTGAGCGCCGCCACGGCGACACCGGGCGCCGGCTGCGGCCCGGGCGTCGCGGTGCCGTCGGGAGCCGCGGTGCGAAGCAGGTCGTCGAGGTTGGTGCTGCCGTCGCGCCGGCGCACGCCCTCGAACTTCAGCCCCTCGAGCCTGACCCGCTCGACCACGACGCGTCGCGACAGCAGCGGCCACAGCGCGACGCCGACCTGCGCCGAGTCGAACTGCGCGAACTCGCCGCGCCCGCCAGGCCCCGACAGCCGGGCCGGCCCGATCGACAGGCCCAGGCGCGGCAGCAAGGCCAGCGACAGCTCGCCGTCGATCGACAGCGCGCGGCCGGTGCGCACGCGCACGGCATCGACCAGTTCCTGCTTGTAGCGGTTCGCGTCGAAGCTCGCCACGAAGGCCACGATCGCGAGCACGATCGCTCCCGCCACCGCGGCGAGCGCGACCGCCAGGCGGCGGCCCCGCTTCGGCGCGCTTCGATCAGGCATGTCCGTCATCGTGCGGCCATCGTATGCCGGGAGATCGGGGGCCGATATCCGCGTTTCACCGGGTCGCGTTACAGCCTGTTACGGCTCTTGCAGGTTTGCGTCTGGGCAGGCGGCCAGGGCGTGGGTAGTCTTCGAGCCGTGCCCCGGAGCCATCGACGATTCCGCGATGCGGGATCCGGCCTCGGGGCCAACGTGAACAAGGAGTCCACGATGAACAAGCCCCTGAAACGCATCCGGTTCGCTGCCGCCGCTGCCGCGCTGACGGCAGGCGTGCTGGCCACCGGCACGGCGCAGGCCTCCGACTCGGTGCTCGGCGCCGTGATCGGCGGCGGGGCGGGTGCGGTGATCGGTCAATCGCTCGGCGGTCGCGACGGCGCGATCATCGGTGGCGCGCTCGGCGCCGCCGCCGGTGCCGCCGCGGCGTCGAATCATCGCCACTACGGCGGCGGCTACGCGGTCGGCGCTTCCGTCGGGTACCCGGCACCGGTCTACGCGCCCGCGCCGGTCTACCGCGTCGCGCCTCCGGTCATGTACGCGCCGCCGCCGCGCGTCGTGTATCGTCCGGTCTACGTGGCGCCCCGGCCCGTGTACTACGAACGGCCGGGCTGGCGCCGCGGCCATGAGCGCTACGAATACCGGGAGCGTCGTCACGGATACGGCTACTGAGACGCGTCACCCGCACGATCCCTGCCTCGTTCCGCCGCACGGCATCGAGGCGGGCACCAGCATCGTCAACCTGGCGGCCGGCATTGCCGGCCGTTTTGCTGTCCGCTCGGCGCTGCCGGCGGTTCCCGAACCGGTGCTCGTCGAAGCGCTGGCCGGCGCCCGATCGGTGGTCACCGTGCTGTTCGACGGCGTCGGCGAGCGACAACTCGCCACGCACGTGCCGCGCGGGGCGCTGGCCCGGTACCGGCTTCGCACGCTCGACTCGGTCTTTCCGTCGAGTACCGCGCCGGCCGTCACGTCGCTGGCCACGGCCGCGCCGCCCGCCGAGCACGGCAATCCGGCCTGGCTGATCTGGTCCGAGCACGCGCGCGCGATCGTGCGCACGCTGCCGATGGACGTGCGCGGCGATCGGCGCCGCGCGGTGAGCGCAGCCGACACCTGGTCGTGGCGCCCGTGGCCCGAGCGCGCGGCGGCGCCGTCGTTCGCGCTCCTGCCGCGCGAGATCGCCGATTCCGAGTACTCGCGGCATGCCTACGGGGGCTCGTCGCGGCTGCCCTACGCGCGTCTGGACGAGATCGCCTCGATGGTCGTCGGCGCGCTGTGCGCCGCCCCGCAGGGCGCCAGCGTGTTCGTCTACCTGCCGCAGTTCGACGCGGCGAGTCACGAGGCCGGCTGGCAGAGCGACGCGGCGGCGCAGGTGCTGGGCGACTTCGATCGCTGGTTCGCGGCGCTCGTCGAGCGGCTGCGCGACGTCGACGCGCTGGTGCTGGCCACCGCCGATCACGGTTTCGTCGACGTCGCCGCGCGCGATCAGTTGCGGCTCGAGGATTTCCCCGAGATCGCCGCCTGCCTCGAACATTCGCTGTGCGGCGAGCCGCGCGTGCCGTTCTGCCAGGTGCGCGCCGAGCACCGCGAGCGCTTCGCCGGGATCGTCGCTGCCTCGCTCGGCGACGCATTCGCGGTGCATGAATCCGGCGCGTTGCTGCGCGCCGGATGGTTCGGCCGCGTCGGCGAGTCCGGCGCGGCGAACCTGCCGATCGCCGGACGGATCGGTACGCACGTGCTGGTGCCGACGCGCTGCGTGACGCTGGTCGACACCGTCGAGGGCGAGCGCGCGCCGCGCTTCATCGGCATGCACGGTGGCACGAGCGAAGACGAGATGCGGGTGCCGCTGGTCGCGGCCTGGCGCGGCGAACCGATCGGCTGATCGGTCCGGCGCCGCGGCCCGGGTAACATCGCGGTCGTGAACACCCCGACCCGTCCGTCTCCCCCCAACGCGCTGAGCGTCGCCGGCATCGATCCGAGCGGCGGCGCCGGCCTCTTCGCCGACCTGAAGGCGTTCTCCGCGCTCGGCGCCTACGGCACCGGCGTGGTCGCCGCGCTCACTGCGCAGAACACGCAGGCCGTCACGGGCGTGCACGGCGTGCCGCCGCCGTTCGTTCGACTGCAGCTCGATACGCTGTTCGCCGACGTGCGCATCGATGCCGCGAAGATCGGCATGCTCGGTACCACCGAGATCGCGATCGCGGTGGCCGAGGGGCTTTCGGGGCCGATCGCGGCGGGGCGCCTGCCGCACCTCGTCGTCGACCCGGTGATGGTCGCCAAGAGCGGCGACGCGCTGCTCGGCCGCGAAGCGATCGCGACGTTGATCGAGGCGGTGCTGCCGCTGGCCACCGTGCTCACGCCGAACCTGCCCGAGGCCGGCGTGCTGCTCGACGCGCGTCCCCCCGACACGGTGAAGGAGATGCAGCGGATGGCCGAGCGGCTGCGCCGGCTGCTGCGCGACGACGGGCAGCGCTTCGTGCTGCTCAAGGGCGGGCACCTCTGCGGCGACGCCACCGACCTGCTGTTCGACGGCGACCGGATGATCGAGCTGACCGCGCCGCGCATCGCCACGCGCAACACGCACGGCACCGGCTGCACGCTGTCGGCGGCGATCGCCGCGCTGCTCGCGCACGGCATCGAGCCGGTGGCCGCGGTTCGCCAGGCCAAGCAATACCTCACCGAGGCGCTGCGCCAGGCCGACCGGCTGCAGGTCGGCTCGGGCCACGGCCCGGTCCATCACTTCCATGCATGGTGGCCCCGTGCCTGAAATGCTCCATGCGCTGCCGCTGCTGGTGAAGGCGGCGATCCTCGGCATCGTCGAAGGCCTGACCGAATTCCTGCCGATCTCGAGCACCGGCCACCTGATCCTGGCAGGCAGCCTGCTGGGCTTCGCCGGCGAGAAGGAGAAGATGTTCGACGTCGCGATCCAGACCGGCGCGATGCTGTCGGTGATCTGGTACTTCCGCGCGCGCATCGTCGCCACGGTCGCGGGCATCGCGCGCGAGCCGAGCGCGCAGCGTTTCGCGGTCAACGTGGTGATCGCGTTCCTGCCGGCGGCGGTGCTCGGGGTGCTGTTCGCGAAGTACATCAAGGCGTGGCTCTTCAAGCCGGTGCCGGTGGCGATCGCGTTCATCGTCGGCGGGCTGGTCATCCTGTGGGTCGAGTCGCGCCATCGCCGCGGCGTCGCCCGCCCGCGCATCCACGACATCGACTCGCTCGGCGCGGGCGACGCGCTGCGGCTGGGCGTCGCGCAGGCCTTCGCGCTGATTCCGGGCACCAGTCGCTCGGGCGCGACGATCATCGGCGGCATGCTGTTCGGGCTCTCGCGCCAGGTGGCGACCGAGTTCTCGTTCTTCCTGGCGATTCCCACGCTGATCGGCGCCGGCGTCTACGACACCTGGAAGTACCGCCACCTGCTCGGCGCGGGCGACGTGCCGATGTTCGCGGTGGGGCTCGTGTTCGCGTTCTTCAGCGCGCTGGCCTGCGTGCACTGGCTGATCCGCTACGTGGCCACGCACGACTTCGTGCCGTTCGCGTGGTACCGGATCGCGTTCGGGCTGGTGGTGCTGGCGACCGCGGCCAGCGGCGTCGTCAACTGGGTGGGCTGAGCGGCCGGCGCAGGAACAGCAGGTCCCAGACGCCGTGGCCGAGCTTCAGGCCGCGCGCCTCGAACCTGGTGAGCGGGCGCCACGCGGGGTGCGGCGCGAAGCCGCGGCACTGCGCGGCCGTCTCGCCGACGACGGTGTCGCCCGCGCTGTTGACGAGCAGCGGCTCGCGCGACAGCACGTCGAGCATCTGCACCGCGTAGTGCTCCCAGTCGGTCGCGCAGTGCAGGTAGCCGCCCGGCGCGAGGCGGCTGGCCAGCAGCGCGACGAACGGCGGCTGGATCAGCCGGCGCTTGTGATGGCGCTTCTTCGGCCAGGGGTCGGGGAAATAGACGTGCACGCCGGCCAGCGTGGCCGGAGCGATCATGTCGCGCACCACCTCGACCGCGTCGTGCTGGACGATGCGCAGGTTGCGAAGCCCCGCGGACTCGATCCGCGCGAGCAGGCTGCCGACGCCGGCCGGATAGACCTCGATGCCGAGGAAATCGCGCGCCGGGTCGGCGGCGGCGATCTGCGCGGTGGTCTCGCCCATGCCGAAGCCGATCTCCACCACGAGCGGCGCCTCGCGGCCGAAGACCGCGTGCGCGTCGATCGGCGCGGCGCTGTACGGCAGGCACCAGCGTTCGCGCAGCGTCTCGTACGCGAGCCGCTGGCCCGAGGTGAAATGACCGCGGCGCCCGGAGAAGCTCCGGATGTGCGGATGCGCGCCGCGGTCGTCGTCGCCAGCGGCCCCGCTCACGGCGCGGCGCGCGTCGGATCGATCATCCCGCCGGTCGGCGACGAGGGCGTGGCCGCGTAGAACTTCTTCGGCATGCGGCCGGCGAGGAACGCGTCGCGCCCGGCCTCGACTGCCTTGCGCATCGCGCGCGCCATGCGGATCGGGTCGCGCGCCGCGGCCACCGCGGTGTTCATCAGCACGCCCGCGCAGCCGAGCTCCATCGCGATCGCCGCGTCGGACGCGGTGCCGACGCCCGCGTCGACGATGATCGGCACCTGCGCCTTCTCGATGACGAGCTGCAGGTTCCACGGATTGAGGATGCCCATCCCCGAGCCGATCAGCGACGCGAGCGGCATCACCGCGACGCAGCCGATCTCCTCGAGGCGCTTCGCCTGGATCGGATCGTCGCTGCAATAGACCATGACCTCGAAGCCGTCGCGCACCAGCGTCTCGGCGGCCTTCAGCGTCTCGGGCATGTTCGGGTAGAGGTTCTTCGGGTCGCCGAGCACCTCGAGCTTGACCAGCGCGTGTCCGTCGAGCAGCTCGCGCGCCAGCCGCAGCGTGCGCACCGCGTCGTCGGCGCTGTAGCAGCCCGCGGTGTTCGGCAGGATCGTGAAGCGCTCGGGCGACAGGAAGTCGAGCAGGTTCGGCTCGCCGGCCGTCTGGCCGATGTTGGTGCGGCGGATCGCGACGGTGACGATCTGCGCGCCGCTCGCCTCGACGGCCGCGCGGGTCTCGTCGAAGTCGCGGTACTTGCCGGTGCCGATCAGCAGCCGCGACGCGAACTCGCGCCGGCCGATTCTCAGGGTGTCCGATGGTGCGCTCATGGTTCGCTTTCGTTCAGCCGCCGCCGACGGCCACGACGATCTCGACGCGGTCGCCGGGCGTGAGCGTCTCGGTGTCGTGCCGGCTGCGCGGCACGATCTCGCCGTTGCGCTCGACCGCGATCCGGCGGCCGGTGAGGCCCAGCTCGGCGAGCAGGGCGGCGACGGTACCCGGCGTCGGCAGGCGCCGCGGATCGCCGTTGACGACGATGGTTTCCATGAGTGCCATTGTCTCATGCACGCCGGCGGCGCCGTTCCGTTCGCGGCGCGCCGCGCGTTCCGCCAGCGCGCCCGGGTGCCCCTAGAGCAGCTCGTCGGGCGCGAACGGCGACAGCAGCATCAGCATCAGCTGCAGCCCCACGCCGGCATCGGGCTCCGAGCCTTCGACGGTCGGCGCGCCCGGCGCCTGCCCGACCCAGCGCAGGCCGCCGTCGGCGAGCGACTCGACCCGGTAGCTGCTGCTGGCAGCGACGTCCTCGAAGAGCTGCACCACCTGCCCGGCGAGCGCCGGACTGCGCATGACGAGTGCGATCTCGGTGTTCAGCCGTGCCGAGCGCGGGTCCATGTTCATCGACCCGATCAGCAGCAGCCGGCGATCGATCACCAGCGCCTTCGCATGCAGGCTCGCGAGCGACGAGCCGAACGAACCGAGCCGGCTGCGCGGCGCGCCGAGCTGGTTGCGCAGCTCGTAGAGTTCGACGCCCGCGGCGACCAGGTCGCGCCGGTAACGGGCGTAACCGACATGGACGATCGGCGCGTCGGTGGCCGCGAGCGAGTTGGTCAGCACGCGGAGCTGCACGCCGCGCGCGCGCAGTTCGCGGGCGACTGCGACGCCGCGCCTGCCCGGCACGAAGTAGGGCGAGATCAGGACCACTTCGCGCCTGGCCGATCGGGTCAGCGTGACGATGTCGTCGGTGATCGTCTCGCTGCGGTCGGGGCTGCCTTCGCTGGCGATCTTCGACGGGGCGTCGGCGAGCACCGCCGCCGGCACCCATGCGAGCTGCAGGCGCCCCGCGCCGAGCTCCTGCGAGAAGGCGCTGTCGGGAATCGCGACGCCCGATCGCGCCGGCGGCGGCGTGGAGGGCGGCGTGGAGGGCGGCGTGGAGGGCGGCGTGGAGGGCGGCGTGGAGGGCGGCGTGGAGGGCGGCGATTCGGCGGTGCCGCCGTCTGCCGACGCGCGGCCTGCACCCGGCGTCGCGTTCGGCGAGGGCGGGACGGCCGCGACCGGGCCGTCGCATTCCGGCTTCTGGTCGACCAGCGTCTCGAGCGGATAGGCGAGATCGCTGTTCCAGAATCGGTCGAACGACGCCGACAGCTCGCGCACGACCGGGCCCGCGGCGATCACGTCGAGGTCGACGAAGTTGCTCGCCAGGCTCTGCACGAAGTAGGCGTCGCCGAGGTTGCGCCCGCCGGTGACCGCCATCGCGTTGTCGGCGACGAACATCTTGTTGTGCATCCGCTGGTTGATGCGCCGGATGTCGCGGATCGACGCGAGCACGCGGGTGAGCGTCGAGCCGCGGCCGGCCGGGAACGGGTTGTAGAGCCTCAGCGTGATGTTCGGATGGCGGGTCAGGCAGAGCAGCGCGTCGTCGGCCCCTGCGGTGTTCAGGTCGTCCAGCAGCACGCGCACGCGCACCCCGCGCTGCGCGGCGGCGTGGACGTGCCGCAGCAGCGCCCGCGTCGAGACGTCGTCGCGCATCAGGTAGTACTGAAGGTCGAGCGTGCGCTGGGCGTGATCGGCGAGCGCTGCGAGCGCGGCGAGCGCGTCCTCGCCGGAGGCGAGCAACCGGAAGCCCGAGAAACGCAGGTTGGGGGCGGCGGCGGTCGCCAGCGCGCCCAGTCCGGTCGTCTCGGGCTGCGGCCAGGCGTGGGTGACCGGCCTGGCCGGGGGCGGTGGGAGGCTCGCGCAGGCGGCGCACGCTGCGAGGGTTGCCGCCAGCAGGCTCCGATTCGTGATCGCGATCCAGCTGTTCATTCGACCGTCGTCCCTGCCGTGACCTGAGCGGCGGCTCCACGGTACACTACGCCCCGTTCGCGGGTGTAGTTCAATGGCAGAACGGCAGCTTCCCAAGCTGCATACGAGGGTTCGATTCCCTTCACCCGCTCCAAGGATGAGTTCCTGGAAGGCCTATTCCCAAGGCTTCCCTTCCAGGTATACCATTTCCATGGCATCGTGCAGCAGCCGACCGATGACCGCCGGTATTCTCGTCCGATAGATCAGAAAATTTCTGGGCTGGCGCACGACGCCGGGTGCTGTGCGTTCAGGCCAGAATGTCGGCAGATCAATTGCGCCACGGCGGATAGTCGATAACGGGCCATCAACCCGTTGTCTGTGCTCGATCCGCAGCCTGCTGCCCCAGTTGTCCGATGAAGTCTTCGAGTTGGTCATCGACGAGGTCCGTGTAGTGGCCGGCGGCGATATCGATCAACCCTTGTCGGCTCTTCCTGCAGCGCGCGGGAGCTAATTTGCTTGCTGTTCAAATATAACCTTCTTATAATGAGTTCGATTGGAACGATAAATTCAGGAGCACTGGTCTAGTGGGACTCAAAATGGAATCCTCCCTCCCTTTGCCTGTCGAGCGCGCCATCCGCAAGCTCGGCAGCGACGATATTTCCCTGGCCCGCCGGCGGCTACGTTTCCCAGGCATCGCTGGCCGAGCGCATGGGCGCGTCCCTGTCCACCGTCCGGCGCATGGAAAAAGGCGACGCGCGCAGTACCATCCACTTCTTCGCCCGCGCGCTGCACGTCTTTGGCGAGATCCAGGCACTGGCGCACCTGCTGGACACCCCGAACGACGAGATCGGCCTGACATTGATGGACGCGCAACTGCCCAAGCGCGTGCGCAGCAAACGCAGCGCTTCGGGAGCACTATTGAGCCGCCGTGCCTACACCGACCCGACAGCAAGTCCAGCTTTGCATCGGCGAGCGGGCCTGCCGGTCGGCTCGCTGGCGTATGTCGAGCAGGGTAGGCGCGAGAACAGCGCCATCGTCTACGATGAATCTGGCTGGCGAACCCGGAGCGGTTCAACGTCAACCGATTGCAGCGAGCGCTGGGCTACAGGCCTGACGGCCTCGCCGCATGATTCCGTCTTTCACGGCGCGCTCGCCGGCAGCACCGGATGCCTGGGGCCGGCGCGTCCTCCGCCCGCGACCATGCCAGGCGCCGCAAGGGCGATCCACGCCTCCCGGCCCTCACCGAGTTGAGCAGACCCATCTGGCCATCGATGACTTCAGCCGCGTCGGCGCACTGCGCCTGCGCGACCCGGACGGTGCTTGGCACCGAACGGTCCCGGCAGGGCGCCGCAGCACACCGCCTTTGATCGGCCGGGCAGGTCTTCCAGGCCAGCCGTGCGGTGGAGCGCAGGAGAGCGGCCGAGGACTTTGCGCTACCTGCGAGGCAAGGGCACCTCGCTGGGCGGCATGCGACCCAAATGCACGATGGTGGACGAGGATGGCTGGCTCGCCATCGGCAAGTTCCCGAGCGTGGGCGACACGCGCAGCGTCACCCCGCGGGAAGTCCTGGCCCTGAAGCTGGCCGTGCAGGCGGGCACTGGCGGCCGCTGGCGCGGATCCGTGCGAGGTCACGACGTGCCCGTGGCGGTCATCCGCGCCGCTTCGATGCCGACGGCACCGACGGACGGATTCCGTACCAATCGGCCGCCACATTGCTTCAAGGCTTCGCGCGAGGAAGATCGCAGCTACACCGAGATCGCCGACGCCATCCACACCCGCGGCCATGCACCGACGCCGGGTGTTCGCCAACTCTGGCGCCGCCTGGTGTTCAACCTGCTGATCACCAATGTGGACGATCATCTGCAGAACCACGGCTTCCTGCCGCGTGGAACGCGGGCTGTGGCGTTTGGCCCAGCCTTCGACATCAATCCGTTCCCGGACAAGGAGCGCGAATCCAAGACCTGGCTGTCCGAGCAGGACGGGCCGATCACCGACGATGCAGATGTTGCTGGCGCGCGGCGTACTTCGCGCTGGACGAAGGTGGAAGCTCTGGCCGTCTTGGCCGACGTGCACGCGGCGGTGAAAATCGACCTGACGGTGGCAGCAGTGCAGAGGTCGGACTGGAATCGGCGGGACTGGACGATTTCGCGCCCGCGTTCGAGCACGGGCAGACGAAGGCGGCCGCCGCTGGCTGCTGAGGTAGTCGGTGGCATATCTCTGACAGTCGACTCGACTTGATCGCATCGAACCTCACCGCCCCTCGCCGGGACGCGCAGCCGTTCCGGCAATGTACCGATACGAGCCGTCCATCGCAGAAGAAGCAGTCGCAGCTAACCTGATAGAGGATCTCCAGCTCACCTGACACGAGGGCTTGCCATGCCTCAATCCCTGACGATGACGCTTTCCAGCAATTCACCGTTCAGCGGGAGAAAGTTGCGGAGCATCGCACGCGCCACTCGGGGGGTGAATACCAGTTCTACGACGTCGTCAACGAAGCCTGGCTCATGGCCTCGAGCCTGCAAACGAGCGAAGGCAGGCCCCTGCGGATCTTTCAGATATGGACTGCCAGAACAAATTGCTGAGTTATCTCTTCCAGCATCTGGTCCGCTACACCGAGAAGAAAGTCGCAATGCCGTGCGGCTCGACCATGCGCCCAAGGGAAGCGAGCATGACGGAGACGCCCATCCGTTGGCCTGTTGCTGGTCGGCAATGGTGGGCGTGATCCCATGGACGAACTGCTCGAGCAGGAAGCCAGCTTGGCGCTGGAATCGAGCACCTCGGTACGCACGGCTCATTGGCGGCCCTTGTCGCTGTGCCTTCTACGCCGATTCCGCAACAACATGTCCGCCGTTGCAGACCATTTGCGCATATCCCGGTCCTATGCTTGCGCCGCTGCTCGAACGCTCGATGGCTGGCAACTCGAGGTGACCACATACCGATCCGGTCATCGAGCACTTACGCCCTTGGGCCTTGGCGGGATTTCCGGCTGCGCCGCCCTCGTGCAGCTTGCGTTCGACTTCGATGACGAATTGGCAATCTGATATAGGGCGATCATCGAGACCCGCCACACGCCGAATCCGATGGTGCCTGGGCTCGATCGTGCGTACCGTAGTCGCGCACCACGCCGGTCACGCGAAGCCGGTAGTCGGCCAAGATGCCGCCGCCGCCCCGGCGCCTGGGTGCGGCGATGGGCTTCCAGGTTGCGCGGAGCAGCCACCGTCGCCTCATCGCCAGGGCATTGGCGGCAGCGGCTTGTCGGGCGAGACAGGCTCTGGAGGCGCTCGATCGAGATGAACCCGTCGATGTGTTCCAGCAGCGGCGCGGCGTCGCCGCGCGGCATCCAGGTAGGCCTGCCGCCGGCTCGACCTCGAAGGTCGACCATCATGGCTGCGGCTCCTGGTTCAGGGTACCTTCCACCGCGGTGAAGGTGCTCCTCGCAGGATGAAGCGCGGCGCCTGCGCCATCTCGAAGTGGCGCGGCCTCGGGTCGGTCCTCGAGCGGGCGCGGTACGCCTCGTAAGCGGCCAGGCTGTCGAAGCCGATCAGGCTCGGGCGATGTCGTTGGTGCCCTCGTGCGGCGAAAGTAGCCCAGCAGACGGCCGCCGCAGCGCCGATGACGCGGCTCCAGTTCTGCGCGTAGACCTTGAACGCCTCGCGCTGAAGGGATCGATCCGGTAGCGGATGAAGACGGTGACGGTCATCGGCGGTTGGCGATCCAAAGCGGATCGCGCAGGTTGCGTCGACCGCCTGTACGTTGACGTCATGCGCTTGGGCACCTCGGTCTGGGATGGTTCTGAGAACGCATGCTTCGGCGATGCGACATGCTGCGCCTTGATGTCTTCCAGGACCTCGACCTCTACTGCGGCAATGGCTGCTTTGCGTTCTTCGGGAAGCATCGGCATGCGCTTCGGCCCATTCGGTCCGGCGCAGCGTCTTCCGGAAATACCGTTCCACGGTAATGGCCTTGATCTTGGATGTTCGTCCGAAGCCTTGGGCGACAGGGGCGGGAATTGGCGGCAGTCCACAGCATTCGGGGCAGACACCCGGCATGAATCCGAGATCGACCGGGACATCGGCCTGGGTTTCCAGTTCGTGCCCCATCGTTAGCTGATGAGCGAGGAAACGCCTGCCAAAATCCTCGTCGCACGCGCACATCATCACCCTGCCGCATGCGTCGCAACGGTACTAACGAATCAGTTCGAATTGGTTGAGGCAGGAAACCCGCTCATGTGGGCAGGCTGGTTTGGTGGCAACGTCATGCAACGCGGTCACGATCAAGGTTGCCCCACGGCTTCGTCAGCCGCCACCGTAGCCGGAATTGCGCGCAAGCACGATCGCCTGCGCCCGATTCTCCACCTGAAGCTTGGCGAACACGCTGGTGATGTGGTTGCGCACCGTCTTGTCGGTCAGTCCCATCACCGCGGCGATCTGCGCGTTGTCGCGACCCTGTGCGATCAGCTCGAGCAACTCGCGTTCGCGCGGCGTGAGCGCGGCGAAGCGCGGATCGGGCGGCGAGTCGGTCGATCCGAGGAAGTCGCGCACTTCTTCGCGCCAGCGCGGCCACACCGGGTCGGTTGCGAGCATCAGATGGTTCGCGCTGTCGAGCGGCACCAGCCGGGCGCCCTCGATGCCGCCTGCCATCAGCCGCCCTTCGGCGAAGGGTATCCGACGGTCGCCGGTCGCATGGAGCACCAGCGTCGGACACCGGATCTGCGACAGCAGCGGCGTCACGTCGACGTCCGCGAATCCGCGCATCAGGCGGACCGCATTGGCGGGCGAGGTCGAGATGCGCTGCAGCTCGTTGAACCAGTCGTGCTGCTCCCTGGTGCCGCCCGGAATGAACTGGCTGGTAAAGAACTGTCGCCATGCCGGGTCGTTCTTGCCCCAGCCGAGCTCCATCAGCTTCATCGTCGTCTCCTCTTCCTCGAGATAGGTCGGGTCGGCGCTGCGCCGACGACGGCCGCGTGCGGCACCGCCGTGCAGGATCAACTGGCTGACTCGATCGGGATGACGAACGGTGAAGGCGATGCCGACGGTCGTGCCCTGCGAGATGCACAGGAGCGGAAAGCGGCCGAGGTCCGCAGCCGCGACGACGGCCTCGAGGTCACGGATCTGGTCCTCGAAGGTCATGCTCTCGACGTCGCGGTCCGACAGGCCCGTGCCGCGCTGGTCGTAGCGCACGAGCGTCCGGTCCTGGGACAGGGCTTCGATGAGGTATCCCCAGACCGGGCTCTGCAGATCGAGCTCGAGATGCGTCAGCCAGTTGCCGACCTTGACCAGCGGTGGCCCCTTGCCGCTGACCGCGTACGCGAGCCGCACGCCGTCGCGCGCGGTGCAGAGGCGGATCTTCTGCCGGAGTGCCATGCGGGGCTTCCTCGCCAAGCTCGCATGCTACGCCTCTCCGGAGAGTACGACTTGCCTCCGCCGCGGCCTCGAAGCGCCGCGATGCGCCGGCGCGAACGCTCGACGACCGCGGCGCGCCGATCGGCATCGGGCACCTGCCGGGCAATGCTCATGACATCGCCCGCTGCATGGCCAGCGGCCGCGCGTGCATCAGCGGCGCCAGGGCGTCGAGCACCCGCTTCATCTGCGTCTCGTCGATCAGGCTGCCGAGAGTCTCCTGGAACCGCGGCTCGAGCGCGCCGGACACGATGTACTGCCAGCGATAGGCCTTGAGCAACGTGGTGCCGACCGAGGCAGCCCGGGTCGCGTCGTCCGCCATGCCGGTGTGCTGCAGGAAATAGGCGGCGTCGGACCCGGCCTGCGCCTGGAGGATGCCGTCGACGCCGGCCACGAGCGCGATCAGGTCGTCGACGGCGGCATCGCGCTGGGCCTTCGAGAGCTTGCCGTCCTCGCGGGCCCACTCCAGCTCGTCGAGGATCGTGTGCTGCGATTCCTCTTTCCAGTGGAACAGGAACACGTCCTTGAAGAGCTCCGAAAGGCCTTCGGCCGCGCCGATGCTCGCGCGGTAGTGGGCCAGGCTGAAGAGCTCGATGAAGCATGTCAGCGCCAGCACGGCCCACGTGCTCTTGCCGAGCACGAACGACGCGACATCGTTCGGCTGCGGGACGAACGCGTAGCCAGGCGGCATGCGCTCGGCAACCAGCGACTCGATGCGGCGAAACAGTGCCTGGTGCTTCAGTTCCTCGTCGGTGAAGCGGACCAGCGCTTCGAGCGCCGTCTGGTCGCCGAGCCAGTGATCGCGACTCACTTCGAGCATCTTCGCGCCGATGAACCGTTCGACGAGCCCGAACATGTTGGCGTAGGTGCGACCCTGCACCTGGCTGAGGAAGCGCTGCTCCTCGGCGCCGAGAAAGTCGATTTCGTCGATGCACGACAGGCCATCGGGCAGGTATTTCCGGTCCAGTTCGAAAAGGCGGCCGCGAATGACGTCGCGGTCGATGTCCCAGCGGATGCGCCTGGACGTTTCGATGCACCTGGCGTAGCGAGGCGTCGTGGCGGAAGGGGCAGTGGCTTGCATGGCGGCTCCTCGACAGGGGTTGCGTCGGATGACGTGAGTAAATTGTCGAGGTCCGGCCGGATGCAGGCACCGTGGCCCATGCCCCGGATTTCGGCGAGGCGCACGCAGCGCGTGCGAAGCCCTGGGGCCGAGGCCCCGACCGCTACGCTCCGGTTGCGTTTGCCGGCCTGTACGCCGCCTGCGATCAGGACGGTGGGGGCGTGCTCGTAGCGCCGGTTCATGAGCTGGAAGAAGAGCACCGCGCCGGCGTGACTGACCGGCGGCCTGCGCCTCTTCGAGCGAGCGGATCAGGTTGGTCAGCGTGCCGTAGTAGATCCGCCTCCCGCCCTTGGCCGCGGCGATCGCCAGGCCCAGATGCGTCTTGCCCACGCCCGGCGGCCCGGGGAAGACGACGTTCTCCTTGCGCTCGATGAAGCCGAACTCGCGCAGGCTGCCGTCGCGACGGACTGTTCTTGGCCGACTGCGGGCAGGGCTGGCCGTGCGCAGATGACGTCACAAGACAGCGCCAGCGAGAGGTCGGAATCCCGAGCGAAGGCGCGAGAGTCCTCGAGCCAGCCGCGTTCGTGGTGAACGCGGATTCGGCCCCGATCATGGACAAGCATGCCGACCCTTCACGATCCAGGGCTGACGGGGATTCGACCGTGTGTCGCCTTGCGTCTCAGGCCCGGGCCAGCCAGGCCGCGAAGCCGAACCCCGCGTTGTAGAGAGCGTGCATGGCGATCGCCGGCGCGACGCTGCCGAAGCGCTCGCGCAGGTGCCCGAAGACCAGCGACGGCACCGCGACCGCCAGCGCCCAGCCGGGCGGCTGGGCGATCAGGTGCATCGCCGCGAATCCGATCGTCGCGAGCAGGTTGGCCACCGTCAGCGGGCCGAGCCGACGTGCGCCGGTCAGCCGCAGCAGCTGGCCCTGCAGCACGCCGCGAAACAGGAGTTCCTCGAGCACCGGCTGCACCAGCACCAGCGATGCCCATGCCGCCCACCCGGAAGGCGAGCGCATCCGCTCGCCCAGCGTGAGCGCCAGCGCGAGCCACACGGGGATCGCGGCGAGAACGGCCAGCGCGAAGTGCCGGTCCGGCGGCCAGGCGAGCAGCGGCGGCTTCGGCTGTGACAGCCCGCACTCCTGCGCGAGCGTCGCGCGGGGATGACGATCGGATCCGTTCGACACGGCCGCCATCTTCGCACCGTTCGGGATCGGCACGGGCGACGGCTCGCGCCCACCCGACGCCGGCCCGGGCCCGCGATGCCCAGCGCCATCAGCAGCGGCAGCGTCGGATCGAACGGCACGTCGCCGGTCGCGATTGCGCAACCGCGGCCACCGCCGGCGCCGCCCGCCGCGATCAAGTTCGGTCCGCGGTGTCGGTGCGCTACAGTGTCCGCCGGAGGAGCACAACGTGAAGGCAGCCTACATCACCCATCCGAGCTTCATGCGGCACGAGATGGGTCCGCACCATCCGGAATGCCCCGAGCGGCTGGCGGCGATTTCCGACCGCCTGCTGTTGCGCGGGGTCCTCGACGCGATGGACACGCTCGAGGCGCCGGCGGCCACCCCCGAGCAGATCGACCGCGCGCACGACATGCGCCATTACTACGAACTGCAGGCGGCGTCGCCGGCCGAGGGCTACGCGAGCCTCGATCCCGACACGGCGATGAACCCGCACACCTGGACCGCAGCGCTGCACGCGGCCGGCGCGCTGGTGCTGGCGACGGAACTCGTGGCGCGCGGCGACTACCGACGCGCATTCTGCGCGGTGCGCCCGCCTGGCCATCACGCCACCAGCGCCCAGGCGATGGGCTTCTGCTTCTTCAACAACGTGGCGGTCGGCATCCGCCACGCCACCGACGTCCTCGGCCTCGAGCGTGTCGCGCTGATCGACTTCGACGTGCACCACGGCAACGGCAGCGAGGAGATCCTGGCCGGCGACGATCGGGTGCTGATGGTCTCGACGTTCCAGACGCGGCTCTATCCGTTCAACGGCGAGGAGGCGCGCGGGCCCAACATGTGCAACGTCGGCCTGCCGCCGTACAGCGACGGCGCGGCGCTTCGCGCGGCGGTCGCCGATCGCTGGCTGCCGGCGCTGCGGGCGTTCCGTCCGCAGATGCTGTTCGTGTCCGCCGGGTTCGACGCGCACCGCGAGGACGACATGAGCCACCTCGGCTGGCGCGACGAGGACTACGCGTGGGTGAGCCGCGAGATCGCCCGCTTCGCCGACGAGGCCTGCGAAGGTCGGGTCGTGTCGACGCTGGAAGGCGGCTACCACCTCGCCGCGCTGGCGCGTTGCGTCGAGCTGCACCTGCGGGCGTTGCTCGGCCTCGACTGACGCGCGGGCCCGGCAATGCAGCACCTGCACGAGCTGTCCGCGCTGTTCGACCCGGCGACGGTCGTTCTGCTGGTCGAGCCCGGCGAGCTGCCAGGCTGGATCGACGAGCTGGCGCGGCAACTGGGCGAGGCGAAGGTGCAGGCGCGGCGCGTGACGCTGGGTGACGCGCCGGCCCGCGCGCGCTCCGAAGCAGCCCGGCATGCCGAGGGTGCCGACCCCGCCGACGCTTCCGACGGCGACGTGCCGCCCTGCTGCGACCTCGCGCTGATCGCGGTCGGCGCCGAGCACGAGGCGCAGGCGCTGCGCACCGCCGCCGCACTGCGCGTGCGCAGCGCGGTGCTGCTCTCACCGCACGTGACCGCCAGGCGCGCGGCCGAGCTCGCCGCGATCGCGAGCGAAGCGCGCATCCGGCTGCTCGGCCCGGCGACGATGGGTTTCGTGCGGCCGGCGCGGCGGCTCAATGCCGGCCGGATGGGAACGATGCCGCCGGCGGGCAACGTCGCGCTGGTGTCGCAGTCGGGGGTTCTCGACGCCGCCGTACTCGACTGGGCCGGCGACAGTACGATCGGTTTCTCGCTGGCGGTGTCGCTGGGTGCCGAGGTCGACGTCGACGTGGCGCAGGTGCTCGACTTCCTCGCCAGCGACGCGGCGACGCGAGCGGTCGTGGTCTACCTCGAGGCGGTGCGCGACTCGCGCAGCTTCATGAGTGCGCTGCGGGCGCTCGCCACCGTCAAGCCGGTGGTGGTGCTCAAGGGCGGGCGCGACCACGCGGCGCGGCCGGGTGCGCGGACCCACTCGGGTGCGATCGTCGCCGGCGACGCCGTCTACACGGCGGCGCTGCGCCGGGCGGGCGTCGTGCAGGTGCGCCTGTTCACGCAGCTGTTCACGGCGGTGCGCTACCTCGCGTCGCGCAACTGGCCGATCGGCAAGCGGCTGGCGGTCATCTCCAACGGCAACGGGCCGGCGGTGCTGGCCGCCGACCAGGCGTACTTCCAGGGCATCCGCCTGTCGACGTTCACGCCGCCGACCGCGCGCCGGCTCGGCGACGCGCTGCCGGGCGTCGAGGTCGTCAATCCGCTGAACCTGGGCATGTCCGCCGACGCCGACGACTACGCAGCGGCGATCGAATCGATCGCCTACGACCCCGAATGCGACGCGATGCTGGCGATGATGACACCGTATGCCGGCGTGCCCGTCGAGGCGATCACCGATCGCGTCGCGACGATCGCGCGAACGCTGGTCAAGCCGCTGTTCGCGTGCTGGCTGGGCGACCGCTCGACGCGCGCGCTGCGCGGTCGCCTCGACGCGGCGGGCGTGCCCGTGTACCGCACTCCGGAGGCGGCCGTGGACGCGTTCTCGTCGGTGGCGACGTTCTACCAGAACCAGATGCTGCTGCAGCAGGTGCCGACCCCCTTGTCGGACATGGAGGCGCCAGACCTCGACGCGGCGCGGCGCGTGCTCGACGACGCGCTCGACGCCGGCCGCGAAGCGCTCACCGAACTCGAATCGAAGGCGCTGCTGGCGGCCTTCCACGTCCCGGTGAACCGCACCGTGCTCGCGCGCGACGCCGACGAGGCGGTAGCGCTCGCGGCCCGGCTGGGCTACCCGGTCGCGATGAAGATCAGCTCGCCCGACGTGGCGCACAAGAGCGACGTGGGCGGCGTGGTGCTCAGCGTGCGCAACGCCACCGAGGTGCGGCGGCAGTTCGCCGGAATCGTCAAGGCCGTGCGCGCCGCGCGCCCCGCCGCGCGACTCGAAGGCGTGACGCTGCAGCCGATGCGGGCCGGCCGCCACGGCCGCGAGCTCTACGTCGGCGTGTTCCGCGACCCGCTGTTCGGTCCGGTGATCGGGTTCGGCACCGGCGGCACGCGGGTCGAGGTGGTGCGCGACACCACGCTCGAGTTTCCGCCGCTGAACAGCTTCCTTGCGCGCAGCATGATCGCGCGCACCCGCGTTGCGCAGACGCTCGGGGAATTCCGCGGCGCGCCGGCGATCGACGTCGAGGCGCTGGTGCGCGTACTGGTGCGCGTGTCCGAGATGGTCTGCGAGCTGCCGCAGATCGCCGAGATGGACATCAACCCGATCATCGCCGACGGCGCCGACGTGGTCGCCGTCGACGGGCGCATCGTGCTCGACCGCCAGACGCCGCGCGCCCGGGTTTCCGGCGAACCGCCCTCGGGGCCGCGCTACGGGCACATGGCGATCATGCCGTACCCGGCGCACATGGTCGGCGAGCGCGCGCTGCGCGACGGACGCTGGTACACGATCCGGCCGATCCGTGCCGAGGACGGCGAGCGGCTGCAGCGCTTCGTGCGGGGATTGTCCGGGCAGTCGCGTTACTTCCGCTTCATCTCGGCGCTCACCGAGCTCACGCCGCGGATGCTCGCGCGCTACACGCAGATCGACTACGACCGCGAGCTGGCGCTGGTGGCGACGATCGGCGCCGACGATCCGCAGGCCGAGCACGGCGACGAGACGATCATCGGCGTGGTGCGCTACCTGCTGAACCCCGATCGCCAGACCTGCGAGTTCGCGATCGCGATCGCCGACCGCTTCCACGGCCAGGGGCTGGGCACGACGCTGATGCAGGCGATCATCGACGCGGCGCGGGCGAAGGGCCTGAAGCGCATCGAGGGCTTCGTGCTGGCGATCAATGCGCCGATGATCGGGCTGATGCGGGCGCAGGGGTTCAGCATCGAGACGGACCTCGACGATCCGGCGCTCAAGCGCGTCTGGCGGCCGATCGACTGACGATCGAGCGCTCGCCGGTTGTTCTTTCGTGCGGAAGTCGGCCCGCGCCTTTGCCCGCGCCGACGCAGGCTCGCTGGACCGCGGACGAATGACTGCGAGCATGCGCGCTCAGCCATGCTCGCTCAGCCATGCTCGCTCAGCCATGCTCGCGGTGGTAGCTCGTCACGCGTTCGACCTCTGCCTTCGAGCCGAGGATCACGGCGACGCGCTCGTGCAGTTGCGTCGGCACGATCTCCATGATCCGCTGGTGGCCGTTGGTGGCGGTGCCGCCCGCCTGCTCGACGAGGAACGACATCGGGTTGGCCTCGTAGAGCAGGCGCAGCTTGCCCGGCTTGCCGGGCTCGCGGCTGTCGCGCGGGTACATGAAGATTCCGCCGCGGCACAGGATGCGGTGTACGTCGGCGACCATCGACGCGACCCAGCGCATGTTGAAATCGACACCGCGCGGGCCTTCGCGCCCGGCGAGCAGTTCGTCGACGTAGCGCTTGACCGGCGGTTGCCAGTGGCGTGCGTTCGACGCGTTGATCGCGAACTCGCGCGTGTGCTCCGGAACGTGCATGCGCTCGACCGTGAGCCACCAGCTGCCGATCTCCTTGTCGAGCGTGAAGCAGGCCACGCCGTCGCCCACGGTCAGCACCAGCAGCGTCGACGGGCCGTAGACCGCGTAGCCCGCCGCGACCTGATTCCTGCCGGGTTGCAGGAAGTGCTCCTCGCCGGGCGCCTTCACGCCCTCGGGAAGCCGCAGCACCGAGAAGATCGTGCCGATCGACACGTTGACGTCGATGTTCGACGAGCCGTCCAGCGGGTCGAACAGCAGCAGGAACTCGCCCTTCGGATAGCGGTGCGGGATCGTGTACGGGTGGTCCATTTCCTCGGAGGCCATCGCGGCGAGGTTGCCGCCCCATTCGTTGGCCTCGAGCAGCGCCTCGTTGGCGATCACGTCGAGCTTCTTCTGCGCCTCGCCCTGCACGTTCGACGAGCCCGCCTCGCCGAGCACGCCGTCGATCGCGCCGCGCGAGACCGCGTAGCCGATGCGCTTGCAGGCGCGCGCGACGACCTCGAGCAGCAACCGCAATTCGGCGGGGATGAGTCCCTTCTCGCGCTGCTTTTCGACCAGGTACTGGGTGAGGCTGATGCGGGATGCCATGGCGCTTCCTGTTGCCGTGGATTCAGGATGCCAGCGCCTTGCCGACGATCTCGCGCACGTCGGCCGACAGCGGCTCGTGCGCGGCCACCTGCTCGAGCGCCGCGCGCATCGCCGCCTGGCGCTCCGGAGTGAACTTGCGCCACCGATCGAGCGCGCGCGCCAGGCGCGCGGCCACCTGCGGGTTGATCGCGTCGATCGCGAGCACCTGTTCGCGCCAGAACGCGTAGCCCGAGCCGTCGGCGGCGTGGAACTCGGCGAGGTTGCCGTTGCAGAAGCTGCCGACCAGCGCGCGAACGCGATTCGGGTTGCGCACCGAGAAGGCCGGGTGGCCGAGCAGCGCCCGCACCCGCGAGAGCACCGGCGGGTCGCCGGCGTGCCGGTGCATCGTCGCCTGCATCGAGAACCACTTGTCGAGTACCAGCGGCTCGGCGGCGAAGTCCTGCGCGAAGCGGGCGAGCGCCGCTTCGCGCTGCGGCGCCGTCGTGCGCAGCAGCGCGTGCAGCGCGCCGGCGCGATCGGTCATGTTGTCGGCGCGCTGGAACTGCGCCTCGGCGGCGGCGACCGCGGCCGGCGATTGCGTCTCGACCCACCACGCGAGCACCGTGTTCTTCAGCGCACGACGTCCCGCGGCGGCGGGCTCGGGCGAGTAGGGGCCGGCGTCGCCGAGCGCCGCGTAGCTCGGCGCCCACTGCTCGGCAAGCGCCCCGGCCACGCCGCGCCGCAGCGCGTTGCGCGCATGGCGCAGCGCCTGCGGGTCGACGACCGACAACTGCTCGGCGATGAAGCCTTCGGACGGCAGCACGAACAGCTGGTCGCGATACGCCGGGTCGAGCGATTCGACTTCGAGCAGGCGCCCGAGCGCCGCGGCCAGCGGCGCGCAGCGCTGCACCGGATCGGCGCCGGCGACGATCGCCAGCACGCCGTTGACCGCCAGCCTCTGCGCGGCTTCCCAGCGGTTGAACGGATCGCTGTCGTGCGCCGCGAGGAACGCGAGTTGCGCGTCGTCGTAGTCGAGTTCGATCACCACCGGCGCCGAGAAGTTGCGCGCGAGCGAGGGGATCGGCTCGGCGTCGATGCCGTCGAAGACGAACACGTGCCGCGGCTCGGTGACCTCGAGCACCAGCGTGTGGCCGTGCGCATCGCGGTCGGCGCGCGCGGCCACCGGGCGCAGCGCGCCGTCGCGCTCCTCGGCCACCCGCAGTTCGCAGTCGCGGCCATCGGGGCCGACGAGCCCGAGCGCCAGCGGAATGTGGAATGGCGCCTTGCTCGCCTGGCCGGGCGAGGGCGGGCAGCGCTGCTCGAGCTCGAGCACGTAGCGGCGCGCCTGCGCGTCGTAGCGACCGCTGGCGCGCACCCGCGGCGTGCCGGCCTGCGAATACCAGCGGCCGAACTGGGCGAGCGCGACGCCGTTGGCGTCGGCGATCGCGGCGACGAAGTCGTCGCACGTGACCGCGTGGCCGTCGTGGCGCCGGAAATAGAGGTCCATGCCGCGCCGGAAGCCGTCGCGGCCGACCAGCGTCTGCAGCATCCGGATGACCTCGGCGCCCTTCTCGTATACCGTCACCGTGTAGAAGTTGTTGATCTCCTGGTAGCTGTCGGGACGGATAGGGTGCGCCATCGGCCCGGCGTCCTCGGGGAACTGCGCCGCGCGCAGCACGCGCACATCCTCGATGCGCTTGACTGCGCGCGCGCTCGCCGCCGCGGCGGGCGTGGTGCTGCGCGCGGCCAGCACGTCGGCCGAGAACTCCTGGTCGCGAAAGACGGTCAGGCCTTCCTTCAGCGTCAGCTGGAACCAGTCGCGGCAGGTCACGCGGTTGCCGGTCCAGTTGTGGAAGTACTCATGGCCGACCACCGATTCGATCGCCGCGAAGTCCTGGTCGGTGGCGATGCGCGGATTGGCGAACACGTACTTCGAGTTGAAGATGTTCAGCCCCTTGTTCTCCATCGCCCCCATGTTGAAGTCGCCGACCGCGACGATCATGAACCGGTCGAGGTCGAGCTCGAGGCCGAAGCGCTCCTCGTCCCAGCGGATCGCGCGTACCAGCGACTCCATTGCGTGACCGGTGCGGTCCTCGTTGTCGGGCTCCACCCAGACCTGCAGCAGCACTTCGCGGCCCGAGCGGATGCGCAGGCGGCGCTCGGTGGCGACCAGCCTGCCTGCTACCACCGCGAACAGGTAGCTCGGCTTCGGGAACGGATCTTCCCAGGTGGCCCAGTGCCAGCCGCGTCGGTCGGCGCCGTCGGGGCCTGCGGGCTCGCAGTCGCCGCTGGCCACCAGGTTGCCGTTGGACAGCAGCACCGGATAGCGCTCGCGCGGCGCGCGCAGCGTGACCGTGTAGCGGGCCATCACGTCGGGACGGTCGGGGAACCAGGTGATGCGGCGAAAGCCCTCGGCCTCGCACTGGGTGAAGAAGTTGTCGTTCGAGACGTACAGGCCGCTCAGCGAGGTGTTCGCGGCAGGTGCGATGCGCGACACCGTCGCGAGCTCGAAGCGGTCGGGCACCTGCGGCACCGTCAGCGCATCGCCTTCGATCCTGAACTGCGGCGCCGCGAGCGCGCGGCCGTCGATGCGCACGTCGACGAGCGACAGGCGCTCGCCATTGAGCACCAGCGGCGCCGGCTTGCCGTCCGCGGGCCGATGCGCCGGGTTGCGCCGCAGACGCAGCACGGCCCGGACCACCGTGTCGTGCGGGTCGAGGTCGAAGTCGAGCCGCACGTCCTCCACCAGGAAGGCGGGCGGGGTATAGTCGACGCGTTGGATGGTGACGGGCTGGTCGGTCCGCATGAGCAGCAAGAGGCAGGTGATGGACGATTGTAAGCGTTCGAGGGGCGCCCTCCGCTCGATGACCGCGCGCCGCTGGATCGCCGGAGTCGTGGCCGGACTGACGGTGCTGCTGGCGGGATGCGCGACGTCGCTGCGCGGCCAGCTGACCGCGTTCCACGAATGGCCGGCCGATGCGCCGCGCACCTACCAGTTGGTCCGCACGGCCGCCCAGCGCGACAGCCTCGAGCACGCGACCTGGGAGCGCGTGATGCGGGCCGAGCTCGCACGCGCCGGCTTCCAGGAAGCGGCGAACCCGCGGTTCTCGATCGGTTTCGACTATGGCGTCTCGCGCCAGTTCGGCCGCTTCGTCGAGGCGTACCCGATGGTGCAGCCGTATTTCTGGTGGGGCACCTGGGGATCGCGCGGCGGCGTGAGCATCGGCGGGCCGTGGCCCTGGTGGGGACCCGGCTACTACCCGGTCGAATACGACCGCGCCTGGTACGAGTACCGGCTGCGCATCGAGATCGACGATCTGGCTGCTCGACCGTCGCACCGCGTCTACGAAGGCACCGCGGTCAGCGACGGGGTCGACTCGGCATCGCCGGCCGAGGTGCTGCCGCTGCTCGCGCGTGCGATCCTCGGTGACTTTCCGGGCCCGAGCGGCGTGACGCGCCGCGTCGAGGTGCCCGTCGAGCAGAAGCCCTAGCGGGCGCGCGCTACTTCAGCGAGCGCGGGCGCCACCAGTTCGGTGTCGCCGTGTCGTACTTGCCGGGGTCGTGCAGCTGGTTGGCGAGCTCCAGCGCAGGCATGCCGGCCGGCGACGCGACCAGCCAGTTGCGGCCTTCCGGATCGAGCTGCCGGATGGGCAGCAGGCCGGCGTCGGCGAGCCGCGCGCGCGCGTCGGGCAGGTCGGCCTCGCGCAGGCGCACGACGACGCCGCCGGCCAGCGCGCGCATTGCGCCGTTGTCGTCACGGAACACCGGCGAGGAGCCGCCCGGCAGCGTCTCGAGACCCTTCTCGCCGCCGATGAAGCGCTTCACCGGCGTACGCGGCTTGCCCGGCTCGGCTTTCGCGGGGGAGGCGAAGTCGGCGACCCAGCCGGGGTCGATGCGCAGGGTCTTCTTGTGGCCGTTCTCGTAGTAGTAGAGGCTGGCGGCGCTCGCGGTCCTGCCGGCCCCGGCGGGGCCGGCGGCCTTGCCGGAAGCGGTCGCGCCGGGCTTGCGCGGCAGCGCCTGACTCGCGTCGGCGGCGAAGGACGGGTGAGCCGAAGCCAGGCCGGCCAGCGCGAGCGCCACGAGTGCTGGTCGCATCATCGTCCCCAGATTTTCAGGCCCCAGGCAGTCCAGGTGCCCGAGTCGCCGGTCTGCGCGTCCGTGACGCGCAGCGTCCAGTTTCCGGCGGCCGCCTCTTCCATGTGGCGAACCGAGCCGAACTGCCAGTTGTCGTAGTTTCCGCAGCTGTCGGCAAATTGGTCGCCGTCCAGCAGGCAGATGCGCTCGCTCGCGAGCTGGCTGACCAGCCCGTGCGGGCTGAGCAACTCGATTCGCAGGTCGCCGCTATATGGGTGCGTCGCACTGAAGAACACCTCGACGAACTCGATCTTGCCGATAGCGCAGCCGCTCGCATCGAAGCTGTCGGTGGCAGGCGGTTTCGCGTCGTCCAGATCCTTCGGCAGCGGGAAGGTCCGGGTGTACTGGCAAGACCTCATCACCGGGCTGCCACCGTCGACGCTGGTCCAGGTCCGCGCGAGCGCAACTGCTGCTGCCGCGTCGGCTGCGCCGAATCCGTATTTCGGATTGAAGTTCAGGCCGTAGTTCGTCGTCCAGCCGGGGTTCGACGGGTCGTTCTTGCGAGCCGTCATGGTGAGGATCAGGCGCACGTCGCGCCAGGTCAGGTCGGGCCGTTCCTTCAACATCAGCGCGACGATGCCGGATACCGTCGGCGTGCTGGCCGAGGTGCCCGAGAAGGTCGAGCGATAGGTGCCCTGCGGCATCGTGGTGGTGATGCCCACGCGATCGTTGCCCGAGCGACCGCAGACGAGGATGTTGGCGCCGGGCTCGGCATAGCTCGGCGCGACGCCGTTGTCGTCGACCGCGCAGACCGCGATGACGCCGCGCTTGTTGACATAGCCGTCGAAGTTCGAGTTCTCGTCGATCAGGTGCCCGGCGAGGTCCCAGACGTTGGCGTTCGCGCCGCCGTTGCCGCCGTTGCCGGCCGGGAACACGTAGACCGAGCCCTTGCCGTTGCGCCCGGTCGTGATCCCGGCCTCGATCGCCGTCACGAAGCTGGCCTCCGCCGCGTTGAGCACCCCGTTGTCCGGCGATCCCCAGCTGTTGTTGTAAACCCCGGTGACGTCGGGCGCGCGGCGCAGCGCATCGCCGATGTCCGCATCCTGGCTGGTCGCCAGCGCGTTGTAGGCGCCCAGCGACGCGCGGGGCGCGACGCCGGCGCCGCCGATCGCGTTGCCGTCGCGGGCCACCGCGATGCCCGCCACCGAGGTGCCGTGATCCTCGTCGAGGTAGTAGGGCAGCGGCGGCGAGCCCGGGAACAGGTAGTTGTAGTACGACGCGGTATCCGCGACGCTGAAGTTCGGCGCCAGGTCGGGGTGGACGGTTTCGATCGCGTCGTCGACGATGGCCACGCGCACGCCTTCGCCCTTCGTGCCCAGCGCCCAGGCTCCGGTCGCCCCGGCGACGTTCAGGTCTTCGCCCGCGGTGCCGCCGCTCTGGCCGAAGTTGTCCAGATGCCACTGGTCGGGCAGCAGCCGATCGGGGCCGGCGAGGGGCGGCGGCACGACGAACGTGCTGTAGTCGTAACAGCAAGCCCGCGTGTCGGTAGTGCTGCTGCCGCCCCCGCCGCCGCAGGCGGCGAGGAACGCGCTGATCGTGACGGCACAGAGCGCCCGGAGCGGGCGCAGCGGGAAACACTTCATCGAGATGTCGTCGGAGGCTTGCGCCGGCGGCGCATCGCAGTCAGCATCGTAACCGCTCGGTGCGGGCAGGCCGGCAGGAACTCTTCGGCGGGCGCCCCGAATGGTGGCGTGCCGACAACAGCCACGGCGCGTTCCGGACCGGACGGGGCCGGCGTTGCGGGGTCGCGCTTCGGCGCGTAATGTTGCGTTGCCGCAACCCGGCCCGCTGCCGCCGCCGCGCGAAAGTCCATGCGTGTCCTGGCCGGCTTCGGGCACCCCTCCCAGCCCCGTGATCCAGCCGATGCACCGAATCCACTCCCTTCTCGTCGCCAACCGTTCGGAAATCGCGATCCGCGTGATGCGGGCCGCCGCCGAGCTCGGCATGCGCACCGTCGCCATCTATTCCCACGAGGACCGCTTCGCGCTGCACCGGTTCAAGGCCGACGAGAGCTACCTGGTCGGCGAGGGGCGCAAGCCGCTGCAGGCCTACCTCGACATCGACGACATCATCCGCATCGCCAGGCGCGCGAAGGTCGACGCGATCCATCCCGGCTACGGCTTTCTGTCGGAGAACCCGGACTTCGCGCGGGCCTGCGCGGCGGCCGGCATCGTATTCGTCGGGCCGACGCCCGAGGTGATGACCACGCTCGGCAACAAGGTCGCCGCCCGCGCCGCGGCGGTCGCCGCCGGCGTGCCGGTGATGCCGGCCACCGGGCCGCTGCCGGCCGACGTCGCCGAGGCGCGGCGGCTGGCCGCCTCGGTTGGCTATCCGCTGATGCTCAAGGCGAGTTGGGGCGGCGGCGGGCGCGGCATGCGGGTCATCGAGTCGGAGGCCGACCTCGATGCGCAACTGGACGTCGCGAGGCGCGAAGCCGCGGCGGCGTTCGGCAACGACGAGGTCTACCTCGAGAAGCTGGTGCGCCACGCGCGCCACGTCGAGGTGCAGGTGATCGGCGACCGCCACGGCAATCTCGTGCACCTGTTCGAGCGCGACTGCTCGGTGCAGCGGCGCAACCAGAAGGTGGTCGAGCGCGCGCCGGCGCCGTACCTGGACGATGTGCGTCGCGCCGAGCTGTGCGAGTCGGCGCTGAAGCTGGCGCGGCGGGTCGGCTACACGCACGCCGGCACCGTCGAGTTCCTGATGGACGCCGACACCGGCCGCTTCTACTTCATCGAGGTCAATCCGCGGATCCAGGTCGAGCACACGGTGACCGAGCAGGTGACCGGGGTCGACATCGTGAAGGCGCAGTTGCGGATCAGCGAGGGCGCGCGGATCGGCGACGCCGATTGCCCGGTGCCGAGGCAGCAGGACATCCGGCTCAACGGGCACGCGCTGCAGTGCCGGATCACCACCGAAGACCCGGAGAACAACTTCACTCCCGACTACGGTCGCATCACCGCCTATCGCAGCGCAGCCGGCTTCGGGCTGCGGCTGGACGGCGGCACCGCCTATTCGGGCGCCGTGATCACGCCGTACTACGACTCGCTGCTGGTCAAGGTGACAGCCTGGGCACCAACCGCCGAGGAAGCGATCCGGCGGATGGACCGCGGACTGCGCGAATTCCGGATCCGCGGGCTGGCCACGAATCTGCAGTTCGTCGAGAACGTGATCAACCACCCGGACTTCGCCGCCGGGCGAGTGACCACGCGCTTCATCGACACGACGCCCGAGCTGTTCCGGTTTCCCAGGCGACGCGACCGCGCGACGCGGCTGCTGCGCTACATCGGCGAGGTGACCGTCAACGGCCACCCCGACATGAAGGGGCGCGCGCGTCCCGACCTGTCGCACCATCACCTGGTGCTGCCGCGCAGCCGGCGTGCCGGCGAAGCCGTCGCGGGCGATGCGCTTGCGACGGCGACCCCGCCGATCGACCTGTCGGCCGCGCCGCCGCCGGGCACGCGCCAGCGGTTGCTGGAACTCGGCCCGCAGCGGTTCGCCGAATGGATGCGCGCACATCCGCGCGTGCTGCTCACCGACACGACGATGCGCGACGCGCACCAGTCGCTGCTCGCGACGCGGATGCGCACGATCGACATGCTGCGGATCGCGCCGTATTACGCGCGCATGCTGCCGCAATTGCTGTCACTGGAATGCTGGGGCGGAGCGACCTTCGACGTCGCGCTGCGCTTCCTGAAGGAAGACCCGTGGGAGCGGCTCGCGCGGCTGCGCGACGCGGTGCCGAACATCCTGTTCCAGATGCTGCTGCGCGGCAGCAACGCGGTCGGGTACACGAACTACAGCGACAACGTCGTGCGCCATTTCGTCCAGCGGGCCGCGGCTGGCGGCATCGACCTGTTCCGCGTCTTCGATTCGCTGAACTGGGTCGAGAACATGCGCGTGGCGATCGACGCGGTGCGCGAGTCGGGGAGGCTGTGCGAAGGGGCGGTCTGCTACACCGGCGATCTGTTCGACGCGTCTCGGCCGAAGTACGGGCTGCGCTATTACCTCGACACTGCGCGCCAGTTGCAGCGCGCGGGCGTGCACCTGATCGGCATCAAGGACATGGCAGGCGTGTGCCGGCCGCGCGCGGTGCGCGAGCTGGTCCGCGCGTTGCGCGAGGAGACCGGCCTGCCGGTGCACTTCCATACGCACGACACCAGCGGCGCCGCCGCGGCGTCGGTGCTGGCCGCCGTGGAGGCGGGCGCGGATGCGGTCGACGGCGCGATGGACGCGATGAGCGGACTCACGTCGCAGCCCAACCTCGGCGCGATCGTCGCGGCCCTCGAAGGCGACGAGCGCGATCCCGGCGTCGATCGCCCGGCGATGCAGGAGATCTCGCACTACTGGGAAGGCGCGCGGCGGCTCTACGCGCCGTTCGAATCCGACATCCGCGCCGGCACCGCCGACGTCTACCGCCACGAGATGCCGGGCGGTCAGTACACGAACCTGCGCGAGCAGGCGCGCGCGCTCGGTCTCGAGCAGCGCTGGCCCGAGGTCGCGCAGGCCTATGCCGAAGTCAACCGGCTGTTCGGCGACATCGTGAAAGTGACGCCGACATCGAAGGTGGTCGGCGACATGGCGCTGTTCATGGTGGCCAACGACCTGTCGGCCGCGGACGTGCTCGACCCCGCGCGCGAGATCGCGTTCCCCGAGAGCGTGGTGTCGCTGTTCCGCGGCGAACTGGGTTTCCCGCCCGACGGCTTCCCGGCGGCGCTGTCGCGCAAGGTCCTGAAGTGCGACAGCGCGCACCCGATCGTGCCCGAGCCCCCCGCGCCGTACCGGCCCGGCGATCGACTCGCGCCCGTCGATCTCGAGCAGGCGCGCCAGGACGCGGGCAAGGCGGCTGGCCATCGCATCGACGACGACGATCTCGCGTCGTGGCTGATGTATCCGAAGGTGTTCCGCGACTACGCCGAGCACAGACGTCAGTACGGCGACGTGAGCCTGCTGCCGACGCAGACCTTCTTCTACGGGATGCGCGAGCGCGAGGAGATCGCAATCGACATCGATCCCGGCAAGACGCTGATCGTCAGCATGCAGGGAACCGCCCCCGCCGAGGAGGAGGGACTGGTGCGCGTGTTCTTCGAACTGAACGGCCAGCCACGCACGATGCGCATCGAGAAGGCGGGCGCGGCGCGCGCGCCGCGGCGCGTGCAGGCCGAGTCGGGCAACCCGGCGCACGTTCCGGCGCCGATGCCGGGAATGATCGTCACGGTCGCGGTGAAGGCCGGGCAATCGGTGCGCGCCGGCGACCCGCTGGTGTCGATCGAGGCGATGAAGATGGAGACGCAGATTCGCGCCGAGCGCGATGGCACGGTCCGCGCGGTGCACGTGAAGCCCGGCGAGACGGTCGCAGCGCACGACCTGCTGCTCGAATACTGACGCGGAGGTTCCCGCATGTATGTCCCGGCGCACTTCCAGGCGAACGATGACGCTCTGGTCGACGAACTGATCGACGACCATTCGTTCGCGACGCTGGTGTCGCAGCGCGACGGCGAGCCCTTTGCCACGCACTTGCCGCTGCTGCGCGAGCGCCGTGACGGACGCACGGTGCTCGTGGGCCATCTGGCGCGGGCCAATCCCCATTGGCGCGCCTTCGGCGACGCGACGGTGATGGCGATTTTCCAGGGCCCGCACGGCTACGTGTCGCCGCGCCACTACGTGTCGCCGAACCTGGTGCCGACCTGGAATTACGCGGCGATCCACTGCTACGGGCACGTGCGGGTCGTCGGCGACGCCGCGCAGGCGCGGGCGATTCTCGCGAAGATGGTCGAGCGCTACGAGGGTGGTCGCGCCGGGCGCTGGACGATGTCGCTCGACCCGGAGTTCGAGGCGAAGCTGGTCGCGGCGATCGTGGCGTTCGAGATCGACGTCGAGCGCATCGAAGCGAAGTTCAAGCTCAGCCAGAACCGCGCGCCGGCAGATCGGCGCTCGCTGCTCGCGGCGCTCGATGCCGATGCGGGCGCGGCCGGGCTCGCGGCGCTCACGCGCCGGGTGCTCGCGCCGAGCGACGAACAGGGTGGCTGAAGTCCGCGGCGCAATCCGGAATCCGGCGCCTCCGGACGAGCCTCGAACGTCATGTCCGAAAACGGCGAGTCGCGGACCGGTCCGCGGCGCATAATTCGCCCATGCTTCCCGATCCCGACGCCTGCTATGCGGCGCTGCTGGCGCACGACGCCCGCTTCGACGGGCGCCTGTACGTCGGCGTGCGCTCGACCGGCGTCTATTGCCGGCCGGTGTGCCGCGTGCGCATGCCGAAGGCCGAAAATTGCCGCTTCTTCGCGAGCGCCGCGGCGGCCGAACGCCACGGCTTCCGCCCTTGCCTGCGCTGTCGCCCCGAGCTCGCGCCGGGACGCGCCGGCATCGACATCGGTTCGCGGCTCGCCCAGGGCGCGGCGCGGCTGATCGAGGCGGGCGAGCTCGATCGCCACGGCGTCGAGGGTGTCGCCGCGCGCGTGGGCACCAGTTCGCGGCACCTGCGCCGCGTGTTCGCCGCCGAGTTCGGGGTGACGCCGCTCGAATATGCGCAGACGCAGCGGCTGTTGCTCGCCAAGCGGCTGCTCACCGACACCGCGCTGCCGGCCACCGAGGTCGCCGCCGCATCGGGATTCCACAGCCTGCGCCGCTTCAATGCGGCGTTTCGCGAACGCTACCGGCTCAGCCCGACGATGTTGCGCGCCAGGGCCGGCGCGAAGCCGGCTTCGGCGATGCGCTTCCGGCTCGCCTATCGGCCGCCTTTCGACTGGCAGCGGTCGATGGCGTTCCTCGCGGCCCGCACGATCGAGGGCGTCGAGGTCGTGGGCGCCGGCGCCTATCGACGCACCGTGCGCTGGCAGGTCGGCGCACAGGACCTGCGCGGCTGGCTCGCGGTGCGTCCGATGCCGTCGCGCGCGCTGCTCGAGGTGGAGTTGTCGGCGTCGCTGGCCGGCGCGATCCCCCCGATCCTGCAACGAATTCGCGACGTCTTCGATCTCGATTGCGAGCCTGCGCAGGTGCAGCGCGTCGTACCGGGCCCGTCGAGCGGCGGCGGGCCGATGCGGCTGATCGGCGCCTTCGACGGTTTCGAGCTCGCAGTGCGCGGCATCGTCGGCCAGCAGATCTCGGTCAAGGCGGCGCGCACCCTCGTCGGCAGGCTGGTCGAGCGCCACGGTGAGCCGATCGACGGCGCGGCGCCAGCCGGGCTCGAGAGGATTTTCCGGCGCCGACGCGGATTGCAGCGCTCGAGCCTGCATCGATCGCGGAACTGGGCATCGTGGGCCGCCGCGCCGCGGCGATCCGCTCGCTGGCGCAGGCGATCGTCGAGGACCGACTCGCACTCGAGCCGCGCGCGCCGGTCGAGGCGACACTCGCGGCGCTGCAGGCGATCCCGGGCATCGGCGACTGGACCGCGCAATACATCGCGATGCGCGCACTGTGCTGGCCCGATGCGTTCCCGGCCGGCGACCTCGCCGTGCTGAAGGCGCTGGGGGCGAGCACACCGGCGCAGGCGCGCGAGCGCGCCCGCGCCTGGCAGCCATGGCGCGCGTACGCCGTGATGGACCTCTGGGCTTCGACGGGAGCGACGACATGAAGATCCGCTATGCACTCATCGGCTCGCGCTTCGGCGAGCTGCTGGCGATTGCCCGCGACGCGCGGCTCGCGGGACTGTATTTCGTCGGCCAGAAGGACCAGCCGGACATCGGCGATCTCGAGCGCGAAGGCGCTCGGCGCGACGACGACTGGCCGGTGCTCGCCGAGACGCGCCGGCAGCTCGCCGAATACGAGGCCGGCCGGCGCGTCGCCTTCGACCTGCCGATCGAACTGGCGGGCACCGATTTCCAGCGTCGCGTCTGGGCGCAATTGCTGGACATCCCCTGCGGGCAGACGCGCAGTTACGCCGACGTGGCGCGCGCAGCGGGCTCGCCGCGCGGCGTGCGCGCCACCGGCGCCGCGATCGGGCGCAATCCGGTCTCGCTGGTCGTGCCCTGTCATCGCGTCGTGGGCAGCGACGGCTCGCTGACCGGCTACACCGGCGGGCTCGAGCGCAAGCGCGCATTGCTGCGCCACGAGCGGGTGCTCTGACCCGTGAAGCGACGCGACCTCGTCGACCTGCTGCTGCTCGCGGCGCTGTGGGGCGCGTCGTTCCTGTTCATGCGCGTGGCGGCGCCGCAGTTCGGCGCGTTTTCACTGATGGGCCTGCGCACCGGCATCGGCGCCGCGGTGCTGCTGCCGTTCGTGCTGCGCGCCGCGGGCGGCGCCGAGTTGCGCGCGAACGCGGCGCGCATCGCCTGGGTCGGCCTGGTCAACTCGGCGCTGCCGTTCGTGATGTTCGGGTATGCGATGCAGCACCTGAGCGCGGGCTTCACCTCGATCCTGAACGCGACGACGCCGTTCTGGGGCGCGATCGCCGCCTACCTGTGGCTCGGCGAGCGGCTCGGCCGGCTGCGCGTCATCGGCCTGCTGATCGGGTTTTGCGGCGTGCTCGTGCTGGTCTGGGGGCGCAACGGGCTCGAGGGCGACGGGTCGCTCCTTCCGATCCTGGCAGCGCTGGTCGCCACCGCGTCGTACGGCTTCGCGGCGGTAGCCACGAAGAAGCACCTCGGCGACGTGGGCGCGCTGACCGGCGCCGCGGGCAGCCAGCTGTTCGCGGCGCTGATGCTGTTGCCGTTCGCGATCGCCTGGTGGCCGGCGACGCCGCCCGACGCATGGGCGTGGCTGAGCGCGGTGCTGATCGGCGTGCTGTGCACCGGCATCGCCTACGTGCTGTTCTTCAGGCTGATCTCCCGCGTCGGCAGCAGCCGGGCGATCGCGGTGACGTTCCTGATCCCGGTCTTCGGGATGTTCTGGGGCGCGGTCCTCCTCGGCGAAGCGGTCAGCGCCAGCATGCTGGCCGGCGCGGCGACGATCCTCTTCGGGACGGCGCTGACCACCGGCCTGCTCGATCCGCGGCGCTGGCTCACCGCGTCGCGTGCCGACTCCGGCCCGGCCGGGAAGTCGCGCTCGGGAACCTGATCGGGGCGCCCGGCGCTGCGCGTGGGCGGGGGACCGGCGCTGGGCGCCGGAGGCGCCCGCAGCCGCGGGCCTGCGGTCCTTCAGAGCCGCGCGCCGGTGGCTGCGTCGAAGACGTGCGTCGTGCCGGCGAGCGGCGTGAGCCCGATCCGGTCGCCCGGTCGAAAACCGTGGCGCTCGCGGAAGGCCGCCGTCAGGCCGCCTCCGGCGAAGCGCGTCACCACCTGGGTATCGGCGCCCGTAGGCTCGATGACCGCCACCTCGCAGGTGATGCCTTCGTCGTCCAGCGCGAGATGCTCGGGCCGGATGCCCAGTTTCACCGGTTGGCCGGCCTCGCCGGTGACGGCAGGCAGGGCGATGCGGGCGCCTCCGCCGAGTTCGACACTGGCGCGATCCGGGCCGATCCGGCCGTCGAGCATGTTCATTGCCGGCGAGCCGATGAAGGTCGCGACGAAGGCGTTGGCCGGATGGTCGTAGAGCTCGAGCGGCGAGCCGATCTGCTCGACGACGCCGTCGTGCATGACGACGATCCGGTCGGCCATCGTCATCGCCTCGATCTGGTCGTGGGTGACGTAGACCGAGGTGGTCTTCAGGCGCTGGTGCAGCTCGCGAATCTCGGCGCGCATCTGCACGCGCAGCTTCGCGTCCAGGTTCGACAGCGGCTCGTCGAACAGGAACACCTGCGGCTTGCGCACGATGGCGCGCCCCATCGCGACGCGCTGGCGCTGCCCGCCCGAGAGCTGCCGCGGATAGCGGTCGAGGTACGGCGTCAGTCCGAGAATGCCGGCGGCCTCGGCGACGCGCTGGTCGATCTCGGACCTGGGGCGCTTCGCGAGCACCAGCGAAAACGCCATGTTCTCGCGCACCTTCATGTGCGGGTACAGCGCGTAGTTCTGGAACACCATGGCGATGTCCCGGTCCTTCGCCTGCACGTCGTTGACGACGCGCTCGCCGATCAGGACGCGCCCGGCGGTGATCTCCTCGAGGCCGGCGATCATGCGCAGCAGCGTCGACTTGCCGCAGCCCGACGGCCCGACCAGCACGCAGAACTCGCCGTCGGCGATCGACACGTCGACGCCGTGGACGACCTCGACCGCACCGTACGACTTCCTGACTGCTTCGATGGTGACCGATGCCACGCCCGGGCTCCGCGAAATCAGAGACGATGCAAAGACTTTAACCGAACATGTTATCAAGCCGACCGTGCAGTGCAGCGGTGATTCCCGATTGACCCGCATCAAGTCGGCCCGGAGGACGCCGGGGCACGATATTCTGATGGGGTCAGCAGTTCCAGCCGTCGTATCGCTTCGCGATCTGCTCGCCAGGGCGCTCGCGATGCGGCGCGAGGCCGCCGCGGGCTATCGCCGGCTGGCGATGGAACCCGCGGTGAGGGAGGCGCCCCAGGTGGCTCGGGTATTCTCGCGTCTGGCAGTTCTCGAGGCCGAGCAGGCAGCCCGCATCGAGCGCGACTTGCCCGATCTCGACGTGGGGACGATACTGGCCGCGGAGGTCATGTGGGCGCAGCCGGTGCGTCCGGCGCGCCCGATCGGCTCGATGTCGCTCGATGACGCGCTCGAGACGGCGCGGCACAACGAGCGGGGCATGCGGGCGATCTTCGAGCACATCGCGGCGACCTCGCCCAACGAAGCGGTACGGATCCGGGCCCTGCAGTTCGCCCTGGCCGAGACCCGCCACTTGTCCACGATCGAAGAGGTGGTTGCGGCCGCCCGAGACGGAGGGAAGGCATGACCCAGAAGATCCCGACGACGTCGGCCGAGTTCGACCACACGCGGATCATCGAGCGCCCCGACGGATTCTACTGGCAGGACGATGCCGACGGTCGCGAGTACGGGCCGTTCCAGACGATGGTCGAGGCGGTGGCCGACATGCAGTTGGCCGACGTCGAGTCGGGGGCCGACGAGGCCGACACCGACGGCCTCCGCGAGGCGGGCGACGTGCTGGGGGTGCCCGACTGGGTCGATCCCGACACCGGCCAGCTCGCCGACGACGAGCGCACCCGCACCGACGATCACTGAACTCCGATCCGGCAGAATCGAGCGTACCGGCGCCCGGCCCGCAGCCGGGCACATCCTGAGACGAAGGAGCCCCATGCGTACACCGCTGCAGATCAACTTTCATGGCATGGACACGTCGCCGGCACTGGAGACGCTGATTCGCGACAAGACCGCCAAGCTCGAGCAGTTCCACCCCAACGTCACCGGCTGCCGCGTCGTCATCGACAAGCCGCACCACCACAAGCAGCAGGGAGAGCACTTCATCGTTTCGATCGACGTCTCGGTTCCCGGCAGCAATATCGTCGCCAACCACGCGCACCACGAAGACGTGAACGTCGCGCTGCGCGACGCCTTCTTCGCCGCGCGCCGGCAGCTCGAGGAACACGCCGTGCGCATGCGCGGCGACGTCAAGCGGCGCCCCGCGACGGGCAGCGCCGCCATCGAACGCGGCTCGCAGGCCGAGGCCGAAGCCGAATAACCGCCGAGGCGGGCGCGGGCAGCGGCGCAGGCCGCTGCCGCGCGCGCGCCGGTCAGGCCGCCAGCGGCGACGCGAGCGCCGACGCTTCCAGTCCGAAGAACGACAGCACGTCGGCGCGGCGCGCACGCGTATCGGCGCGGCCCAGCTCGATCAGCCGCGTCGTGTACACCGGCTCGAACAGCAGGTACGACAGCAGCGCCGCGCTGCGCCGCTCGGTGGCGCCGGTCATCCGCAGGATCGTGCGGACGGTTCGCGGCAGTGCGTTGCCGAGCCCGACTGCCAGCGCGTCGAGCCGGCGGCTGGGCGTGATCGCGAGGACCTCGATCGGCCGCAGCGGGCTGCGTGCGCGCTGCTCGGGGGCGATCAGCCGAAGCGTCTCGTTGATCCGCGTCAGGCGCTCGACGTCGTAGGCCAGGCCGTCCAGGAAGATGCCCGCCAGCGCGTGTCCGGCGACCTGGGCGAGGCTCGGATACACGTACTGCGAGCCGGTATGCGGGCTGCGCGGCGTGCCGGGTTCGAGTTGCCCGGCGCCGATCACCAGGATCCGGTCGGCGCCGAGGTGGATGGCCGGGCTGATCGGCGCGAGTTGCCGCATCGAGCCGTCGCCGAAGAACTCGCGCCGGCCGTCGAGCGCCAGCGACACCGCCGGAAAGACGAAGGGGATCGCGCTCGATGCGAGCAGGTGCTCGACGGTCAGGGTCGCCGGGCACGCGAGGCGCTGCATGCGCACCCATGTCGCCACCGGCTGGGCGCTCTGGAAGTAGGTGACGTGCTGGCCCGACGTGTAGCTCGACGCGGTGATCGCCAGCGCGCGCAGGATGCCGCGCTCGAGATGCCCGGCGATGCGCCGCGGCTCGAACGAGCGTTGCAGCAGCGCCGCCAGTGGCGCGTTGTCGAACAGCGAGCGCGGGCGGCTGCGGACGGCCCATCCCATGGTCAGGCTGCCGAGCCAGTGCGCCGCGTTGCCCAGCGCGCCGCGCGCGTCGGTGCGGTAGACGTCGCTCGCGTGCAGCGTGGACCAGGTCTGGACCATCGAGCGAACCGCCTGCCCCGGATCGTCGCAGCCTGCGGCCAGCGCGGCGGCACTGAGGGCGCCGGCCGACGTGCCGCAGACGACCGTGTAGGGATTGCGCCGCGCGGGCCATCCCGCTTCGTCGAGGATCTCGCGCAAGGCGTCGAGTACGCCGACCTGGTAGGCCGCGCGTGCGCCGCCGCCCATCAGGATCAGGCCGATGTCGCCGCGACCGGTGACCACGTTGGGCATGCCTCCTGTCGACCGATTCTGAACGAGGTTGGTGGGATTCAATCGCCTCTGTATCCTCGCGTGTCGAGCCGGGACGACACGTTCGGGTCGAACGGCCGGATCGGGAGCATGAACGGAATGGACGAGGTGCACGCGATTCCCCACCTGCGCGAGACGCTGCTGTTTCTCGGGCTGGCGGGCGTGCTGGTGCCGCTGCTGCAGCGATACCGCGTGAACAGCGTGCTGGGGTTTCTCGCGGTCGGGATCCTGGTCGGGCCTTTCGGGCTGGGTCGGCTCGCGGCCGAGGTTCCGCTGCTGCGCTGGCTGGTGTTCCCGAACCTGGATGCCGTGTCGGTGCTGGCCGAGATCGGCGTGATGTTCCTGATGTTCATGATCGGCCTCGAGCTGTCGGCCGAGCGGCTGTGGGCGATGCGTCGCTGGGCGTTCGCGGCGGGCAGCGCACAGGTGCTCGTCAGCGCCGCCGCGATCGGCCTCGTCGCGGCCGCATTCGGCAATCCGCTCGCGTCGGCGCTGGTCATCGGCCTGGCGCTGTCGTTCTCGTCGACCGCGGTGGTCATGCAGTTGCTGTCGTCGCGGCGCGAACTGGGCACGCCGATCGGACAGGCCGGCTTTTCGATCCTGTTGCTCCAGGACCTGGCCGTGGTGCCGGTGCTCATCCTGGTCGGGCTGCTCGGGCGGCCCGGAGACACTTCGGTGCTCGCGTCGATGGCGATCGCGCTCGGCAAGGCCGTGTCCGCGATCGCGCTGATCTACCTGCTGGGCCGCATCGTCATCCGGCCTGTCTTCCGGCACATGGCGGCGAGCCGGCAGGCCGACACCTTCATGGCGCTGACGCTGCTCAGCACGCTCGGGATCGCCTCGCTCACCTGGCTGGCCGGCCTGTCGATGGCGCTCGGCGCGCTGCTGGCGGGACTGCTGCTCGCGGAGACCGAGTTCCGGCACGAGGTCGAGATCACCATCGACCCGTTCCGCGGACTGCTGATGGGCCTGTTCTTCATGTCGGTCGGCATGTCGATCGATCCGCTGGAAATCGTGCGCACGCCGGCGCTGCTGCTCGGCTCGGTCGCGGGCCTGTTCGCGCTCAAGGCGATCATCGTCGCGGCCGTGATGCGCGTGGGCGGGTTGTCGCGCGGCAAGGCCGTCGAGGGGGGGCTGCTGCTCGGGCAGGGCGGCGAATTCGCCTTCATCGTGTTCGGCGCGGCGCTGTCGCTCGGCCTGCTGCCGGAGCAGACCGGCCGGTTCATGCTGCTCGTGGTCGGCCTGTCGATGTTCGCGGCGCCGCTGGTGGCCGAGCTCGGCCGGCGGCTGGGCACACGCATCGAGCTTGCCGCGCCGGCGCCGCCGCAGTCGGATGCGCCGATCATGCCCGACCTGAGCGGCCACGTCGTGATCGCCGGATACGGCCGCGTCGGGCAGCTGCTCGGCCAGCTGTTCGACTCGCAAGGCATCCGCTACGTGGCGATCGATCCCGATGCACGGCTCGTCTCGGGCTTTCACGCGCAGGGCCGTCCGGTGTTCGTCGGCGACGCGAGCCGCAGCGAGCTGCTGCGCCGACTCGGGCTCGACGCGGCCAGCGCGGTCGTGCTGACGATGGACCAGAGTGCCCCGGCGCTGCGCGCGGTGCAGAGCATCCGCCGCGAATGGCCGAACCTGCCGATCCTCGCGCGCGCCCGGGACGAGCGGCATGCGCTGTCGCTGCGCGAGGCGGGCGCCGATACGGTGATTCCCGAGGCGCTCGAGTCCGCGCTGCAACTGGCGGCGCTGGCGCTGGCGCGCGCCGGCCTGCCCGGAACGGTGCTCAGCGGGCTGCTCGAGCGCGAGCGCGAGCAGCGGATCGCGTCGTTTCGCGGCGGCGAGACGGGGTGAGCGACCCCGCCCGCGTTCAATCCTCGAACGGCAGCCCGACGTAGTTCTCGGCCAGCGAGGTCGATGCCGCCTTCGATCCGACCAGGTAATCGAGCTCGGTTTCCTGGATCTTCTGGCCGAACTCGCCGGTGTCGGGGAAGCGGTGCATCATCGAGGTCATCCACCACGAGAAGCGCACCGCCTTCCAGACGCGCCGAAGGCATTTGTCGGAGTACGCGTCGATCTCCTTCATCGAGCCGGTTCGGTAGTGGTCGATCAGCGCGCGCGACAGGTAGCGCACGTCGCTCGCGGCGAGGTTCAGGCCCTTGGCGCCGGTGGGCGGCACGATGTGGGCGGCGTCGCCCGCGAGCATCAGGCGTCCGAAGCGCATCGGCTCGGCGACGAAGCTGCGCAGCGGCGCGATGCTCTTCTCGATCGACGGGCCGGTGACGATCGTCGCCGCGGCCTGCGTGTCGAGGCGGCGCTTCAGTTCGTCCCAGAAGCGGTCGTCGGACCAGTCCTCGACCTTCTCGTCGAGCGGCACCTGCACGTAGTAGCGGCTGCGCGTGCGCGAGCGCATGCTGCACAGCGCGAAGCCGCGCGGGTGGTTCACGTAGATGAGCTCGTGCGAGACCGGCGGCACGTCGGCGAGGATGCCGAGCCAGCCGAACGGGTAGACGCGCTCGTAGTGCTTCACCGCGCCAGCGGGCAGGCTCTCGCGGCACACGCCGTGAAAGCCGTCGCAGCCGGCGATGAAGTCGCAGGCGATCTCGTGGGTCGCGCCGTCCTTGCGATAGCGAACGACCGGCGAGGCGGTGTCGAAGCCGTGGATGCTGACGTCTTCGGCTTCGTAGACGGTCTTCGCACCCGCCGCGGCGCGCGCATCCATCAGGTCGCGGGTGACTTCGGTCTGGCCGTAGACGGTGACGTGCTTGCCGCCGGTGAGGCCGGCCATGTCGATGCGGTGCCGCTTGCCGTCGAAGCACAGCTCGATGCCGCCGTGCATCAGCCCTTCGGCGTGCAGGCGCTTGCCCACGCCCGCCTCGTCGAGCAGGTCGACCGCGCCCTGCTCGAGCACGCCGGCGCGGATCCGGCCGAGCACGTAGTCGCCGCTCTTGCGCTCGAGGATGAGCGCATCGATCCCCGCGCGGTGAAGAAGCTGCCCGAGCAGCAACCCCGAGGGGCCTGCTCCGATGATCGCGACCTGCACCCGCATGGCGTCTCTCCCTGGATCTGCGTGCCGCAAGTGTACGGCGTCCGTCCGGCGATAATGGACGATTGTCCGCAATGTCCGTGCCCGGAATCCCGATGTCGCTCGTCTATCTCGTCCGCCACGCCCAGGCCTCGTTCGGGGCGCAGGATTACGATCGTCTGTCCGAACTGGGGCGTCAGCAGGCGCGCTGGCTGGGCGGCTACTTCGCCGAGCGCGGCCTGCGCTTCGCCCGGGTGCTCTCGGGCACGTTGGCGCGACAGCAGGACACGGCGCGCGAAGTGCTGGCGGCGATGGGCGTCGACGCCGGCGCGCTGACGCTCCACGCCGGGCTCGACGAGTACCACGGCGAGGCGCTGTATTCGGCCTTCTCGGGCGGCGCGGACCCGCGCGATCACCAGCGCACCGACTCTCGTGACTACTGGCGCGCGTTCCGGGCAGCGATGCAGGCGTGGTCAGACGACCGGCTCGTCGGGGTGCCCGAGAGCTGGGCCGAGTTCGGCGCACGCGTGCGAGCCGGGCTCGACGAGGCCGTGCGCGACACCTCGCGCGAAGACGTGGTGCTGGTGGTGAGCTCGGGCGGGGCGATCGGGCGGGCGCTTGCCGACATCGCGGGCGCGCCGGCGCGCACCGCAATCGAGTGGAACCTTCAATTCCGCAACAGCGGATTCTGCGAACTGATCGCCGGCGGCGGAACCCTGCGCCTGCTCAGCTTCAACAACGTGCCGCACCTCGAGACCCCGGCGCGGCGGCAGTCGATCACGTTCGCGTGAGCGCACCCGGGTCGCGGGTGCGCCCGACGTCGGTTCAGTTGGCCTTGGCGGCGGCGTCCTTCATGCACTTCTTGACGAAGCTGTTCTTCGCGGCCCCGTGCAGCTTCTTGTCGCCGGCCATGGTTTCGCAGGCGCCGGCGTTGTCCTTCTCGCATTTCTTGATGAAACTGGTCCGCGCTGCGCCGTGCAGCTTCTTCTCGTCGGCGCGATCGGTGCAGGTGGGCCCGGCGGCGAACGCGCCGGTGACGAACAGCGACAGGCAAGCGGCAGCGATGAACTTGGACATGATGTCTCCAGAGTTGGGCAAACGCCCCGGTCGGGGAGCGCGCGAAAAACTATACGCCGGCGACATGCCCACCACGCCGGCGCCGATCGCCCGTTGCGCGCCGGCGACGCCGCAGTCGCGATGCGGTCGATGACGAGGCTCGCGGCGGCCGGCGCGGTCGCGGCGCTACTGCTGGCGGCGCCCGCGCCGGCGCCGGCCCAGGCAGGGGCCGCGGCGAACGTGGCGGCGACGCGCGGCGCGCCGTTCGAAGACACGATCGCGCAACGCGTGCTCGCCTGTTCCGCGTGCCACGGCGCGCAGGGGCGGGCGACTCGCGACGGCTACTTCCCCCGCATCGCCGGCAAGCCAGCCGGGTACCTGTTCGAGCAGTTGCGCGGTTTTCGCGACGGCCGACGTTCCTATCCGCCGATGGCCGGCCTGCTCGCCGACCTCGACGACGATTACCTGCGCGAGATCGCCGCGCATTTCGCGAGCCTGCGGCTTGCCTATCCGCCGCCGCAGGCGCCGCAGGGGTCGGCATCGACGCTGGCGCGCGGCCGGGCGCTCGCGTTCGACGGCGATCCGTCGCGCGACGTGCCGGCCTGCGCCGAGTGCCACGGCCGCGCCCTGACCGGCGCCGCGCCCGCGATTCCGGGGCTGCTCGGGCTGTCGCGCGACTACCTGAACGCGCAGCTCGGCGCGTGGCGCGACGGGCTGCGCCACGCTGCCGCGCCCGACTGCATGGCTCGGGTCGCGCGGCGCCTGCGAACCGAGGACGTCGCCGCGCTGACGGGCTGGCTCGCCGCCCAGCCGGTACCCGAGGGCGAGCCGCCGCGGGCCGATCCGGGCGCGCGGCTGCCGATGCGCTGCGGCAGCGTCGAGACGGGCGCATCGACCGCGGCCCCGCGCGACGCCGCGGCCCCGCACGATGCCGCGGCCCCGCACGATGCCGCGGCCCGGCGCGACGCCGCCGGCGCCGCACAGGTCGCGCGCGGCGCCTACCTCGCGCGCGCCGGCAACTGCATGGGCTGCCACACCGCGCGCGGCGCGGCGCCCTACGCGGGCGGCCGCGGCGTGGCCACGCCGTTCGGCACCGTCTTCGCGTCGAACCTGACCCCCGACGACGAGACGGGGCTCGGACACTGGAGCGCCGACGACTTCTGGCGCGCGCTGCACGACGGGCGATCGAAGGATGGCCGCGCGCTGTATCCGGCGTTTCCCTATCCGCAGTTCACGCGCGTGACGCGAGAGGATTCCGACGCGCTGTTCGCGTTCCTGCGCAGCCTGCCGGCGGTGCGGCAGCCGAACCGACCCCATGCGTTGCGCTTCCCGTTCGATCGACAGATCGTGCTGGAGGCCTGGCGCTGGATGTTCTTCCGTCCAGCGACATTCGTCGCCGACGGCTCGCGCTCGCCCGAGTGGAACCGTGGCGCCTACCTGGCAGGCGGCCTCGGGCATTGCGCCGCCTGCCACGGCGCGCGCAACGCGCTGGGCGCTGCGCGCGACCCGGCGCGCTACGATGGCGAGCAGATGCCCGAGCAGGGCTGGTACGCGCCGTCGCTGCACGACGCCCGGCAGGCCGGCCTGGCCGACTGGCCGATCGACGACATCGTGCGCCTGCTGCGCGTCGGCGTCACCGGGCGCGCCAGCGTCGCCGGACCCATGGCCGAGGTCGTCCGGCACGGCACGCAGCACCTCGACGCGCCCGACCTGCGCGCGATCGCCGTGTTCCTGAAGGAACTGCCGATCGACGCGCCGCCTGCCGCGCCGCTACCCGGCCCGTCCGATCGTGACGCCGGCCGGCTCGCCGGCGGCGCGCGCGGCTACGAGAAGCACTGCGCGAACTGCCACGGCGAGCGCGGCGAAGGCGTGCCGGGCGCCTACCCGGCGCTGGCCGGCAACCGGGCCGTGACGATGGACCCGCCGATCAACCTGGTGCGGATCGCCGCGCACGGCGGCTTCCCGCCGCAGACCGCGGGCAATCCGCGGCCGTTCGGCATGCCGCCGTTCACCCAGGCGCTCGACGATGCCGATCTCGCTGCGATACTGTCGTACGTCCGCAATGCGTGGGGCAACCGCGGGTCGCTGCTGTCGTCGCCCGACGTGAGCCGCCATCGCGGCAGCGCGGGCCAGTGAACGGGGGGCATCGACGCCGATCGCATGCCGCCGTGCGAGTCGGGGTTCGAGGGCCACGTCGATCGTCGGGAGAAGGGCCATGTTCAGGAACCGTGAGGACGCGGCGCAGCAACTGGCGCGGGCGCTCGACGCCTGGCGCGGCCGCCGTCCGCTGGTGCTCGCGATTCCGCGCGGCGCGCTGCCGATGGGGCGGGTGATCGCCGAAGCGCTCGACGGAGAACTCGACGTGGTGCTGGTGCGCAAGGTCGGCGCGCCGTACCAGCCCGAGTTCGCGCTGGCGGCGATCGACGAGAACGGCGAGCTCCACTGGACGCCCGGCATCGACCCGCAGTCCGCCGACCCGCACTGGCTCGAGCACGAGAAGCAGTCGCAGCTCGAGACGATCCGGCGCCGGCGCGAGCGCTATCGCGCAGGCCGGCCCGCGATCGATCCGGCCGGACGCGTCGTGATCGTCGTCGACGACGGCCTCGCCACCGGCTCGACGATGGTCGCCGCGTTGCACGCGACCCGCGCGCGCAAGCCCGAGCGCCTGATCTGCGCGGTGCCGGTGGCCGCGCCTTCGGCGATCGAGCGGGTGCGCCCGTACGCGGACGAGGTCGTGTGCCTGTCGACGCCGGTCTTCTTCCAGGCCGTCTCGCAGTTCTATCGCGAGTTTCCGCAGGTGGCGGACGAGGAGGCCGAGCGCATCCTGTCCGCCTCGCAGCAGGGTCGGGGAGACGGCGCGTGAGCGACGTGCCGCCGGGGCGCCCGGCGTCGAGCGTCGTGGTGCTGCGCGCGCCGATGTCGGCCCATGTGATCGAGCGCGCGGTGCAGGCCGGCGACACGGTGAGTCCCGGCCAGCCCGTCGTCGTGCTCGAGGCGATGAAGATGGAGCACGTGGTCGCGGCGGATTGCGGCGGGACGGTCGTCGAGGTGCGCTGCGCCGTGGGCGACCAGGTCGCCGAGGGCGAACTGCTCGCGCTGGTCGCGCCGCACCATGCCGGCGAAGCGGTTGCGCCGCAGGCTGCGCCGCGCGCAACCAAGGCGGTGCGCGACGACCTGCAGCGCGTGATCGACCGTCACGCGCTCACGCTCGACGCCGCGCGGCCCGAGGCGGTCGCGAGGCGGCGCGCTCGCGGACAGCGCACCGCACGCGAGAACGTGGCCGACCTGTGCGACGAGCGCTCGTTCGTCGAGTACGGGGCGCTCGCGGTCGCCGCGCAGCGCGGCCGCCGCGACATCGACGACCTGCGCGCCAACACGCCGGCCGACGGCATGGTCACCGGCATCGGCAGCGTCAACGCGGCGCTGTTCGGTGCCGAGCGTTCGCGCTGCGTCGTGATGGCGTACGACGCGACCGTGCTGGCCGGCACGCAGGGCCTGCGCAATCATGCGAAGACCGACCGCATGCTCGGGATCGCGCTGAAGCAGCGGCTGCCGGTCGTGTTGTTCGCCGAGGGCGGCGGAGGGCGGCCGGGCGACGTCGACGTGCCCGTCGTGGCGGGGCTCGATCTGGGCACCTTCGCGGCGTTCGCGCGATTGAGTGGACAGGTGCCGGTGGTCGGCATCGTGTCCGGGCGCTGCTTCGCCGGCAACGCCGCGCTGCTCGGCTGCTGCGACGCGATCGTCGCGACGCGCGACGCCAACATCGGGATGGGAGGGCCCGCGATGATCGAAGGCGGCGGGCTGGGGGTCTTCCGCCCCGAGGAAATCGGCCCGAGCGACGTGCAGCACCGCAACGGCGTGATCGACATCCTGGTCGAGAACGAGGCGCAGGCGGTCGCCGCGGCCAAGCGCTACCTGTCGATGTTCCAGGGCCGCGTCGAGCACTGGCAGGCGCCCGACGCGCTGGCGCTGCGCGAGGTGGTGCCCGGGAACCGGCTGCGCGTCTACGACACGCGCGCGGCGATCGCGGGCCTCGTCGACGTCGACAGCCTGGTCGAGCTGCGCAGCGGCTTCGGCGTCGGCGTGCACGTCGCGCTCGCGCGCATCGAGGGCCGGCCGGTGGGCCTGATCGCCAACAACCCGCTGCACCTGTCGGGGGCGATCGACGCCGACGCGGCCGACAAGGCGGCACGCTTCATGCAGCTGTGCGATGCGCACGGCTTGCCGATCGTCTCGCTGGTGGACACGCCCGGCTTCATGGTCGGGCCGGCAATCGAGGAACGCGCACAGGTCCGGCACGTCAGCCGCATGTTCGTCGTGGGCGCCGCGCTGCGCGTGCCGGTCTTCGCGGTCGTGCTGCGCAAGGGCTACGGGCTGGGCGCGATGGCGATGGCGGCCGGCGGCTTCCATTCGCCGACCTTCACCGTGTCGTGGCCGACCGGCGAGTTCGGCGGCATGGGCCTGGAGGGCGCAGTGCGCCTGGGCTTTCGCAAGGAGCTCGAGGCGGCACCCGAGGGCGAGGAGCGCGACGCGCTGTACCGCCGGCTGGTGGCCCGGCAGTACGCGAAGGGCGAGGCGATGAACATGGCCGAGACGCTCGAGATCGACGCGGTGATCGATCCGGCGCAGACGCGGCAATGGCTGGTGGCGGGGCTCGATGCGGCGGCGGCGCCGGCGGCGCCGCGTCCGGCGGGCGCGCGCTTCGTCGATCCCTGGTAGCCGGCATGCCGAGGCTTGACAGGCAGGCTGGATTCCGGAAAGATAGTAATAAGTTACTTACTTTCAGGGTTCGCTTCCGATGGATGCAGTCGCCAGGCACCTTCCCGCCGACGAGCGTCGCGCGGTCACGGTCGAGACCGTGGTCGAACTCGCCGCCGAACAGAACCCGAGCGAGATCACGACCGCCGCGATCGCCACCCGGATGGGGCTGACCCAGGGGGCGCTGTTCCGGCACTTCCCGACCAAGGACGCGATCTGGCGCGCGGTGATGGACTGGGTCGCCGAGCGGCTGATGTCGCGCGTGGACCGCGCCGCGAGCTCGGCCGCATCGCCGCTGGGCGCGCTCGAGGCGATCTTCATGGCGCACGTCGCCTTCATCGCCGAGCACCCGGGCGTGCCCCGGATGATGTTCGGCGAGTTGCAGCGGCCCGGCGACTCCGCCACGCGGCGGATGGTCCAGGCGCTGCTCGAGCGCTACCGCGATCGCCTTCGCGTGCTGATCGAGCAGGGTCGCGCGAGTGGCGAACTCGACCCGGAGGTCGACCCCGACCAGGCGGCGTTGCTGTTCGTCGGCACGATCCAGGGCCTGGTGATGCAGTCGCTGGTGGCGGGCGACATGCAGCGGGTGGGGCGCGATGCGGCCGGCGCGTTCTCCACGCTGTGCCGCGGGATCGGGAGAAAGGCATGAAGCGATTGTCCGTCGGGCGTCGCAAGCTCGCGCTGGGCGCCGTGATCGTCGCGCTGCTCGCCGTGTTCGGATGGGTGGTGCTGCGAGCCGGGCCGCTTGCGCCGGTGCCGGTGACTGTGGCCATCGTCGAGAGCGGTGAGGTCGCCCCGGCGCTGTTCGGCGTCGGCATCGTCGAGGCGCGCCACACCTACCGGATCGGCCCGACACTGGCCGGGCGGCTGGGGCGGATCGACGCACAGGTCGGCGATGCGGTGCGCGCCGGGCAGGTGCTCGGCGAGATGGACCCGGTCGACCTCGACGAGCGGATCGCGGCCCAGCAGGCCGCGTTCGAGCGCGCGCGCGCGGGGCTGGCCGCGGCCGAGGCGCAACTTCAGGACATGTCGGCGCGACTCGCGTTCGCGCAAACGCAGGCGCGGCGCTACGAGCAGTTGCGCGCGGCCCGCTCGATCAGCGACGAGGCCGCCGAGACGCGGCGCCAGGAATTGCAGCTCGCCGAGGCCGGTCACGCCGCGGCGCGCGCCAACCTGGATGCGTCACGACAGGAGCTGGCGCGCGTGCGCGCCGAGCGCGAGGCGCTGGTCAGGCAGCGCGCGAACCTGCGGCTCGTCGCGCCGGTCGCGGGAATCGTTTCGGCGCGGGCGGTCGATCCCGGCACGACGGTGGTGGCCGGCCAGGCCGTGGTCGAGGTGGTCGATCCGGCGACGCTGTGGCTGAACGTGCGCTTCGACCAGCTGCGCGCGTCGGGCCTGCGCGCCGGGCTGCCCGCGAGCGTCGCGCTGCGCTCGCGCCACGGCGAGCCGCTCGCCGGCAAGGTCGCGCGTGTCGAGCCGGTCGCCGACGCGGTCACGGAGGAGGCGCTGGCCAAGGTGTCCTTCGACGCGCTTCCCGAGCCCGTGCCGTCGATCGGCGAACTGGCCGAAGTGACGATCGCGCTGCCGCAGCGGCCCGCGACGCCGGTCGTGCGCAACGCGAGCATCCAGCGCGCCGACGGGCAGGCCGGGGTCTGGGTGGTCGAGGACGGATCGCTGCGATTCGTGCCGGTGCGGCTCGGCGCCGCCGACCTCGACGGCCGGGTGCAGGTGCTCGAAGGGCTCGAGGGCGGCGAGCGCGTCGTCGTCTACAGCCAGCGGGCGCTCGACGTGCGCAGCCGCATCGAGATCGTCGAGCGGCTGCCCGGAGTCCGGCCGTGATCAGCCTCGCGGGCCGCGACATCCTGCAGTCCTGGGGCAAGTTCGTCTTCACCGGCATGGGGCTCGGCCTGCTGATCGGCGCGACGCTGACGATGGCGGGCGTCTATCGCGGGATGGTGGACGACGCGCGGGTGCTGCTGGACAACAGCGGGGCCGACCTCTGGGTGGTGCAGCAAGGCACGCTCGGCCCCTACGCCGAGTCCTCGAGCCTGTACGACGACACGTACCGGGGCATCCTGGCGATGCCCGGCGTCGCGCGCGCGGCCAACGTCACCTACCTGACGATGCAGGTCGCGCGCGGCGATCGCGACGTGCGCGCGATGGTCGTCGGCGTCGTGCCCGGCGGCCCCGGCGAGCCCGGGCAGCCGGGCTTCCTCGTGGCAGGACGTCACATCACGCGCAGCCACTACGAGGCGGTCGCCGACCTCGCCACCGGTTTCTCGCTGGGCGACGAGATCCGCATCCGGCGCAATCGCTATACCGTCGTCGGGCTCACCCGGCGCATGGTGTCCTCGGGCGGCGACCCGATGGTGTTCATCCCGCTGCGCGATGCGCAGGAGGCGCAGTTCCTGAAGGACAACGACGCGATCGTGCGGCAGCGCCGGCGCACCGCACAGAACCCGGCATTCGACCGTCCGGGCGTGCCCGGGCTGCTCGACGCGGTGATCGCGTCGCAGAGCGTCAACCCGTACGTCAACGCGGTGCTGGTCCGCGTCGCGCCGGGACACGCGCCCGAGGACGTCGCCGAGCCGATCCGCCGCTGGAAGCGGCTCCAGGTGTATTCGCGCGCGCAGATGGAGGAGATCCTGATCGGCAAGCTGATCGCGACCTCGGCGCGCCAGATCGGCCTGTTCCTGGTGATCCTCGCGATCGTCAGCGCCGCGATCGTCGCGTTCATCATCTACACGCTGACGCTGGGCAAGATCCGCGAGATCGCGGTGCTCAAGCTGATCGGCACGAAGAACGGCACCATCGCCTCGATGATCCTGCAGCAGGCGATCGGCCTGGGCCTCATCGGTTTCGTCGTCGGCAAGGTCGCAGCGACGCTGTGGGCGCCGATCTTCCCGCGCAACATCGTGCTGGAGACCGGCGACGCGGCGCGCGCGATCGTCGCCGTGCTCGCGATCTGCGCGCTGGCCAGCACGATGGCGATCCGCGCCGCGCTGAGGGTCGATCCCGCGGAGGCGGTCGGTGGCTGAGCGGATCGCGCGCGGCATCCGCATCGAGGGACTGCGCAAGCGCTACGGCGAAGGCGACACGGCGGTCGATGCGCTCAGGCACGTCGACATGCAGGTCGCGCCGGGCGAGGTCGTCGGCCTGATCGGCCCCTCCGGATCGGGCAAGAGCACGCTGCTCAAGTGCCTGGGCGCGGTGATCGAGCCGAGCGGCGGGCGCATGACGCTCGGCGAGGACACGATCTACGACGAGGGCTGGAAGGTCCGCGACCTGCGCGCATTGCGCCGCGACCGCATCGGCTTCGTGTTCCAGGCGCCGTACCTGATTCCGTTCCTCGACGTCACCGACAACGTGGCGCTGCTGCCGATGCTGGCCGGCGTGGCGAACGCGCCGGCGCGCGCCCGTGCGCTGGAACTGCTGACGGCCCTCGACGTGCAGCACCGCGCCCGCGCGATGCCGTCGCAGCTCTCCGGCGGCGAGCAGCAACGCGTGGCCATCGCGCGTGGCCTGGTCAACCGCCCGCCGGTGATCCTGGCCGACGAGCCGACCGCGCCGCTCGACAGCGAGCGCGCGATGGCGGTCATCCGGATCCTCAACGAGATGGCCCGCAAGTTCGAGACGGCCGTGATCGTGGTGACCCACGACGAGAAGATCATCCCGACCTTCCGGCGCATCTACCACATCCGCGACGGCGTCACGCACGAGGAAGCGGGAGAAGGGAGGGCGATCGCATGAAGATCATCGGGCACCGCTTCGCCGGCGGGCCAGCGGCGCTTGCGCTGGCCGTGCTCGGCTTGTCCGGCTGCGCCGTCGGGCCGGACTTCAGGCCGCCCGATGCGCCAGCGGTTCCCGGCTACGTCGCCGGCGCGCAGCCGTCGCGCACCGCGTCGGCCGAAGCTCCGCTGGGCGAGGCGCAGCGCTTCGTCGAAACGGCGCCGATCGACGAGCGATGGTGGCGCGAACTCGGCTCGGCGAAGCTCGACGCGCTGGTCGACGAGGCACTGCAGGCCAGCCCGACGCTCGAGGCGGCGCGGGCCACGCTGCGCCAGGCGCGCGAGACGCTCGACGCGCGCGCCGGCGCCACGCAGTACCCGCAGGCGAGCGCGCGGCTCGGCGCGCAGCGCCAGCGCAGCAACGGCGCTGCGCTCGGCCAGCCGGGGATCGAGCGCACCTTCGAGCTCTACAACGCGTCGGTCTCGGTCAGCTACGACCTCGACCTCGCCGGCGGCAACCGCCGCGCGCTCGAAGCGCTGGCGGCGCAGGTCGATCACCAGCGGTACCAGCTCGAGGCGGCGCGCCTTGCGCTGGCAGCCAACGTCGCCACCGCGGCGATCACGCAGGCGCAACTGGCCGCGCAGATCGAGGCGAGCGAGGCGATCGTCGCCGCGCAGCACGAACAGGTCGAGATCGTGCGGCAGCGGGTCGCGCTGGGCGCCGCGGCGCGCGACGAACTGCTGGCGTTGCAGACCCAGCTCGAGCAGTCGCGCGCGGCGATTCCGGCGCTGCGTATCCGGCTCGACCAGGCCGGGCACCTGCTCGCGGTGCTGGCCGGCCGCGCGCCGGGCGAAGCCGCGGCGCCGCGATTCGCGCTGGCCGACTTCGCGCTGCCGCAGCAGTTGCCGCTGCAACTGCCGTCGGAGCTGGCGCGCCGGCGACCCGACATCCGTGCTTCGGAGGCGTTGTTGCACGCGGCCAGCGCGCAGCGCGGGGTCGCGGTCGCGAAGCTCTATCCGCAGGTCACGTTGAGCGCGACGACGGGCTCGCAGGCGCTCACCGCCGCGAGCCTGTTCGGCACCGGGTCGCTGGTCTGGGGGCTGGCCGGGCAGCTCGCGCAACCGCTGTTCAATCCCGGGCTGCGCGCCGAGGCACGCGCCGCCGATGCCGGCTTCGACGCGGCCGCGGCCAACTACCGGCAGACCGTCCTGCAGGCGCTGCGCAACGTCGCCGACGTGCTGCGCGCGCTCGAGCACGACGCCGACGCGCTCGTCGCGCAGGCGGCCGCCGAGGCGTCGGCGCGCGAGGCGCTGCAGTCGGTGGGCCAGCGGCACGCGCTCGGCGCGGCGAGCTACCTGCAGTGGCTCGTTGCGCAGCAGCAGGCGCAGCAGGCGCGGCTGGGCGTGGCCGCGGCGCAAGCCCAGCGGCTGGCCGACACCGTGGCGCTGTACCAGGCGATGGGCGGCGGGTGGCGCGGGGACGCCGGCTCCTGAGCGGCTCGGCCGCGTCAGGCCGGGGGCAGCGGCAGCATCACCTCGACCCGCAGGCCGCCGAGCGTCGGCGAACGCGCGTACCGGATCGTGCCCGCGTATTGCGCGACGATGTCGCCGGCGATCGCCAGCCCGAGGCCGTGGCCCGGGCGCTGCTCGTCGGTGCGCATGCCGGCGGTGCCCAGCTGCTCCAGCGCGGCCTCGGGCACCCCCGGACCGTCGTCCTCGACCGCGAACGCGAGCGCGCCGGCGGCGGCCTCGAGCGGCGCCACCGACACGCGCACCCGGCGCCGCGCCCACTTGAACGCGTTGTCGAGCAGGTTGCCGAACAGTTCGAGAAGGTCCTCGCGGTCGAGCGCGATCCGCAGTGCCGGAACGTCGAGCTCGATGTCGACGCTGCGCTCGCGATGCAGCGTGCGCAGCGCGTCGGCGAGCGCGGCGAGTTGCGCGCGCGCCTCGAACGGCTCGCCCGGCGTGCCGCCGCCGGCCAGGCGGGCGCGCCGCAGTTCGCGCTCGACCGTTGCGCGCATCGCCTCGACCTGCGAGCGGATCGAGTCGGCGACGCCGGACTGGCCGCGCGCAGCCAGGTCGTCGGCCTGCTGCCCGAGCACCGCGAGCGGCGTCTTCAGCGCGTGCGACAGGTTGCCCACCGCATGCCGGATCCGCCCCAGGCGCTGCGCGTGGTGTTTCGCCAGCCGGTCGATCGCGTCGAGCATCGGCTGCACTTCGGCGGGAGCCGGGCGCGCCCGCCGACCGGCGGCGTCGGTCGCGGTTTCGCCACGCTCGATGCGGCGACAGGCTGCGACCGCATCGTCGAGCGGGGCGAGCCCACGCACCAGCAGCCGTCGCTGCAGGGCAAGCAGCGCCACGAGTGCGAGCGCGACCCCGATCAGCAGCCGCTCGCGGAAGCGCACGATCGCAGCGTCGAGCCCGGAGACGTCCTCGGCAACGACGATCGAGACGCTGCCTGCGGCGCCGGGAAAGCGCTTGGCGAACAGCAGCAGCGACTGGTTCGAAGGCCCGGCGACACGCATCGCGAAGCCGGCGGCGGTCGCGGGCGGCACCGGCGGCAGGTCCTCGTCCCAAAGCGAGCGCGACCGGATCGCGTGCGCGCCCATGCGGATCACGAAATAGTGACCGGACAGCGGCAGTTGGTAGACGGTGCCTGCTGCGCCCTGCGCCGCGACCTCCGGATCGGGTGCGTCGAGCACGCGCGCGTAGAGCAGGTCGGCGTCGTGCTGCAGGCGCGAGCCGACGAAGTCCTCGACCAGCCGGCGCGGGAAGTCCTGGAGCCCGAACGCCAGCAGCCCGGCAGCGACGAGCAGCACCAGCGACAGCGTGAGCGACAGGCGATTGCGCAGCGAGTTCACGATCGGCCGACGAACACGTAGCCCTGGCCGCGGCGCGTCTCGATGCACTGCGCCCCGAGCAGCGCGCGCAGCCGGCGCACGTAGACCTCGATCACGTTGCTGTCGCGCTCGGCGTCGTAGTCGTAGACGTGCTCGGAGAGTCGCGTCTTCGACAGCACCTCGTCCGGGTGTCGCATGAAGTAGCGCAGCAGGCGGAACTCGGTGCCGGTGAGCGGCTGCTCGCGGCCGTCGGCGTCGATCAGGCACTGCCGGGCTTCGTCGAGCCGCCAGCCGCCGGCGCGCAACTCGGTGGCCTGCACCGGCGCGGCGCGGCGCAACAGCGCCTGCACGCGGGCGAGCAGTTCCTCGACGTGGAACGGCTTGCCCAGATAGTCGTCGGCGCCGGCCTGCAGGCCCTCGACGCGCTCGCTCCAGCCGTCGCGTGCGGTGAGGATGAGCACCGGCACCGCGTTGCCGGCCGCGCGCCACTCGCGCAGTACCGCCAGGCCGTTGCGGCGCGGCAGGCCGAGGTCGAGGATCACCGCATCGTAGGGTTCGGTGCTGCCGAGGTGCGCGGCGTCGATGCCGTCGCCCGCGACGTCGACCGCATAGCCGGCTTCGACCAGCCGGGCGCGCAGTCGTGCGGCCAGCGCTGCGTCGTCCTCGGCGATCAGCAGGCGCACGCGTTCACCGGGTCTTGCGCCGCAGCACCGCGCCGCTGCCGGCGTCGAGCTCGAGCCTGTGCATCGTGTCCGCGTCGTCGATCACCTTGACCTCGTAGACGTAGCGGCCGTCCTCGCGCTCGAGTTCGACCTCGACGATCTGGCCGGGCTGCGCGGCCCGCGCGCGGCCGAGGATCTCTTCCATCGGCAGGATCTTGCCACTTTCGCGCAACTGGCGGACTTCCTGATGGCGGACGCGCTCGGCGGACGAGGCGGGCAGGGCGGCGAAGACGGTTCCGCCCAGTGCGGCGAGCGTGGTGGCGACGACGGCGAGCAGGTGGCGAGCGTTCACGATTCGACTCCTTCGGGTGGACGCGGCGCCGGTGTCGGCGATGCCAGCCAGTTTCCGCGCGCGGCGCTGAAGCGAAGCTGAACGGCCGCCGCGCCGCCACGCCGGCGGCGCCACACGCCGGTGATGCCGCGAATCCGCGTACGAGCGCAATGAGTCCGTCTGTCGACTCCGTGATCGTTCGCATGCCCGGGGCTCGTGCAGCCGTGCTGGACGCGATGCGGCCGTGCAGGCCTGCCAGGCATGCGGCCCGGCGATTCGCTTGCCGCTGGAGTGGCGTCAACGCACGTATGTCGCGTTCATGCGCAGCGCGGCTGCGACCACTCGCGGCAGATCCTGGTCGTCTGCGCGGCGGCCAGCGGCTCTCCGGTGAGGCCGCAGCGATGACCGTTGGCTTCGACGAGGAAGTGCGCGCACTGGTGGCAGACCCCGAACGCGCGGTGGCCGTTCTGTCGCTGGAGCACTCCGAGCAGCGTCTTCAGGTACGCGTCGGCGACGCCGCCGTCGTGGCCAGCCTGCGCCAACGCATCGTCGAGCCGGCGCGCCCAGCTCTGGGCGAGCACGGATCGTCCCGCCGCAGTCAGTGCGAGGTGGATGCGCTTGCCATGTCGATCGTCGGGTTTGCGGGCCACCAGGCCCTTTCGTTCGAGAACCGACAGCGTCTGCGACACGGTGCCGCGCGTGATCCCGAAATACTCGGCGACCGCGATCGGCAGGTCGCTGTAGCGATTGGCCTGCGCCAGGTACGCGAGCACCTGCAGCTGAATCGGCAGCAGCCCGTGCCGCGCGGCGTCGTCGCGCACCGACTGGTGGACCAGGGCGGCAAGGCGTTCGAACAGGACGGCAGAGCTGCTCATCGGTTCAATGTATCGGCTCGATGCACTCTTGACAAGAGCGCAACGGGCAGCCTAAATTGATCGAATGTATCGACTCGATACATAAATCCCGGCGGCTGCGTTGCGCCGGAACATCGCCACATTCCAGGGAGACCGATGATGAGCACTGCCACCTTCTTTCATGCCGGATGCCCCGTCTGCGTATCGGCCGAGAGGCAGTTCGTCGAAGCGCTCGACGCCCGCCGCTACGAGGTCGAGGTCGTGCACCTCGGCGAACACAAGCACCGGATCGTCGAGGCCGAGCGTCTCGGCGTGAAGTCGGTGCCGGCGCTGGTGATCGACGGCCAGCCCTTCCACATCAACTTCGGCGCATCGCTGGCCGACCTGAGGTAGGTCGGTGCGGCGCGCGCCGCGTCCGGCGCGCGCCGCCCGGCGGTCCGAAGCGTTGACCTCCGTCAAACCGGTCCCTCGCGGTTCAAGTATTCGTAGCCGCGGGAAGGCGTCGAGCCTTCGGGAGACCGGGTATGGCCCACAAGCAGGTCCTGTTCCGTTCGGCCGCGCGCGAGAAGGTGCTTCGCGGTGCCTCGCAACTCGTCGACGCGGTTCGCGTGACGCTCGGTCCACGCTCGAAGTCGGTGCTCATCGACAGGAAATGGGGTGAACCGATCGTCTGCAACGACGGCGTCACGATCGCGAAGGAGTTCGACCTCAAGGACGCCGAGGAGAACCTGGGTGCGCGGATGCTGCGCCAGGCAGCGGTGAAGACCGGCGACGTGGTCGGCGACGGCACGAGCACCGCGACGATCCTCGCGCACGCGATCTTCGCCGACGGCGTGCGCAACGTCGTGGCGGGCGCGAGCGCGATCGACATCAAGCGGGGCCTCGACCGGGCGGCGAAGCGCGCGATCGAGTCGCTGCGGGCACTGTCGCGGCCGGTCGCCGCGCGCAAGGAGCGCGCGCAGGTGGCTGCCATCTCGGCGCACAACGACGCCGAGATCGGCGAGCTCGTCGCCGAGGCGATCGACAAGGTCGGCAACGAGGGCGTGATCACGGTCGAGGAGTCCAAGACCACCGAGACCGTGCTCGACGTCGTCGAAGGCATGCAGTTCGACCGCGGCTACCAGTCGCCGTACTTCGTCACCAATCCCGAGAGCATGGAGGCGGTGATGGAGGACTGCCTGCTGCTGCTGTGCGACCGCAAGATCGGCGCGCTGGCCGACATGATCCCGCTGCTCGAGAAGGTCGTGAAGACCGGCCGTCCGCTGCTGGTGGTCGCCGAAGAGCTCGAAGGCGAGGCGCTCGCCACGCTGATCGTCAACCAGGTGCGCGGCGTGCTGAAGAGCTGCGCGGTGAAGGCGCCGGGCTTCGGCGACCGGCGCAAGGCGATGCTGCAGGACATCGCGATCCTCACCGGCGGGCAGGTGATCTCCGAGGAGCTCGGGCTGAAGCTCGAGAACACCACGCTCGAGCAGCTCGGCCGCGCCAAGCGGGTCGTCGTCGACAAGGACAACACGACGATCATCGGCGGCATGGGCGACGCGAAGGCGATCGAGGGCCGCGTCGAGCAGCTGCGCCGCGAGATCGAGAAGGCCACCAGCGACTACGACCGCGAGAAGCTGCAGGAGCGCGTCGCCAAGCTCGCCGGCGGCGTCGCGGTCATCCGCGTCGGCGCGCCGTCGGAAGCCGAGATGAAGTCCAAGAAGGACGCGCTCGACGACGCGATCAGCGCGACCAAGGCGGCGGTCGCCGAGGGCATCGTTCCCGGCGGGGGGCTCGCGCTGCTGCGCTGCGTGGACGCCGTGTCGCAGGAGGAGGCGGCCTGCGAGGGCGACGAGCGCACCGGCGTGCAGATCCTCAGGCGCGCGCTCGAGGCGCCGACGCGCCAGATCGCCGAGAACTCGGCGGTCGACGGCGGGGTCGTCGTGGCGCGGATGCTCGAGGGCAAGGGCGCCTACGGCTTCGACGCCGGGCGCAAGGAATACGTCGACCTGATGGAAGCCGGCATCATCGACCCGACCAAGGTGGTTCGCATCGCGCTCGAGAACGCGGTGTCGGTCGCCAGCGTGCTGCTGCTGACCGAGGCGACGATGACCGAGATTCCCGAGACGAAGCCCGAGCGCGGCGGCGAGCCCGAGATGCCGATGTGACCGGCCGCGCGCGAGCGGCGCAGGCCGTCGCTCAGCCGCGGCTGCCGCGCAGGCCGTCCAGCAGCAGCGCCCAGGTGCGGCGCGCGGCCTGCGGCATGCCCCGTTCGCCGCCGAAGAGCGTCGCCTGCATCACCAGTCCCTGCACCGCGCCGATGAGGTGCACCGCGGCGGCATCCGCATCGAGTGTCGCGGACAGTTGGTCCGCCGCCTTCGCGTCGGACACCAACGTGGCGAGCCTTGCGCGGTAGCCGGACACCATGGCGCGCAGCCGCACCTGGGCCGCCGCGCCGCCGGGCCGCTGCAGCTCGTGGTACAGGATGCGTGGCACGCCGGGGTGGCGCGCGACGAACGCGACGTGCGCGAGGAAGACGCGTTCGAGCGACTCGAGCGGCGAGCCGCCTGCGCCGAAGGCCGTGTCGATCGCGGCGCCGAGCGACTCGCCGACCCAGCCGAAGACCGCGGCCCAGATCGCGCCCTTGTCCGGGAAGTGGCGGAACAGCGCGCCATGCGTGACGCCGACCCGGTCGGCGATCGCCTGCGTGGTGACGCCCTCCGGCCCGGCCTCGCTGGCGAGCTCGATCACCGCGAGCACGATCTCGCGCCGGCGTTCGGCGCTGCTCAGGCGCCTGCGCGCGCCCGCAGCCGGGCCGGCGCGAACCGGAACCGGCCCGACGCCCGGCGCAAGCCCCTGATCCTGGTGTGCCATGCGCGTCAAGTAAGCGAATTGTTACTTAGGATAGAAGCCTCGACTCCGTCGCACAAGGCCCGCCATGACTTCCATGCTTCCCGCGCCGACCGTTCCCGCCTTCTTCGACGAGGCGCCCGCGATCCTGGTTCACGACGCGCTGGCGGAGTTCCTCGGCGCCGCCGAGGGCGGGATCGTCGAGTACCGCTACGCTGACGCGGTGAAGCTCGCCGGGCACTCGTGCCCGACCGTGGCCGGCGCGTTCATGATGGCGCGGGCGGCGCTGCGCGCGCTGTATCCCGATCCGCGCGAATTGCCCGAGCGCGGGGAGATCCGCGTCGATTGCCGCGACGCGCGCGATGCCGGCGTGACCGGCGTGATCGCGACCGTGCTGGGCCTGGTCACGGGCGCGGCGGGCGACGGGGGCTTCCGCGGCATCGGCGGCCGCTTCGTGCGGCGCGATCGGCTGCATTTCGGGCAGCCGGTGGCGAGCGGCGAAGTGCGTTTCACGCGTCTGGACGATGGCCGTGCCGTCGACGCATCGACGCGGCTCGATCGCGTGCCAGGCGATCCGCGGATGGCCTGGGCGATGTCGCGCAACCTGGGCGGCACGGCCGCCCCGGACGAGGCGGCGCTGTTCCGCGAGCTGTGGCAGGATCGCGTCCGCCGCATCCTGGTCGAACACGCCGACGACCCCGAGCTGATCGCCGTCGTTCCCGTCGCCCGCTAGCGCAGGCGCGCCGAAAGACCCCTGCTGCGACGCGGTTGACACAAACAGTACCAAAACAGTACTGTTTGATCCGTACTGGCGCGATCACCGCGACGCCAGGGGAGACCGACAGCAATGCTCCGGATCAGCAGGCTGGCCGACTACGGCACGCAGGTCATGACCCAGATGGCAAGCCATCCCGAGCGCCTTTTCAGCGCGAGCGACCTCGCGACCACGCTCGGCCTCGGGCAGGCGACGGTCAGCAAGGTGCTCAAATGCCTCGCGCGCCACGACCTCGTCGCCGGCGTGCGCGGGCTGCACGGAGGCTATTCGCTGGCGCGTCCGCCGCAGAGCATCACCGTCGCCGACGTGGTCGATGCGCTCGAAGACCAGCCGTTCGGACTCACCGAGTGCAGCGCCACCTCGGGCAACTGCGACATCGAAACCAGCTGCCACGTGCGCACCAACTGGCAGAAGATCAGCCTGATCGTGCGCCGCGCGCTCGAAGGCGTCACGCTGGCGGACATGGTGCAGCCGGAACCGGTCGAGCGGCCGGTCGTCCTGCACCGGATCCGCGGTGCCGCCACCCAGCCGACGCCCACGCAGCCGACCCGCTCGGCCCCATGACAGGAAGCAGCACAGCATGAACGCCGTCACCACGAAGCTCGACACCTTCCTCGATCGCGAATACGAGGCCGGATTCGTCACCGAGGTCGAGAGCGACACGATCCCCAAGGGCCTGTCGGAAGACACGATCCGCCTGATCTCGGCACGCAAGAACGAGCCCGAGTTCATGCTCGAGTGGCGGCTGCAGGCCTACCGGCGCTGGCTGACGATGCCGCATCCGGAGTGGGCGCAGGTCCACTACCCGCCGATCGACTTCCAGGACATCGCCTATTACTCGGCGCCCAAGAAGAAGACCGACGGCCCGAAGAGCCTCGACGAGGTCGATCCCGAGTTGCTGCGCACCTACGAGAAGCTCGGCGTGCCCTTGCACGAGCGCGCGCGGCTGGCCGGCGTCGCGGTCGACGCGGTGTTCGACTCGGTGTCGGTGGCGACCACGTTCAAGAAGCAGCTCGGCGAGCACGGGATCGTCTTCTGCGCGTTCTCCGAAGCCGTGAAGGAGCACCCCGAACTGGTGCAGAAGTACCTCGGCTCGGTGGTGCCGCAGGGCGACAACTTCTACGCGGCGCTGAACTCCGCGGTGTTCTCCGACGGCTCGTTCGTCTACATCCCGAAGGGCGTCAAGTGCCCGATGGAGCTGTCCACCTACTTCCGGATCAATGCGCGCGACACCGGGCAGTTCGAGCGCACGCTGATCATCGCCGACGAGGGCGCGTCAGTCAGCTACCTCGAGGGCTGTACGGCGCCGATGCGCGACGAGAACCAGTTGCACGCGGCGGTGGTCGAGCTGGTCGCGATGGACGACGCGCACATCAAGTACTCGACGGTGCAGAACTGGTACCCCGGCGACAAGGACGGTGTCGGCGGCATCTACAACTTCGTGACCAAGCGCGGCGACTGTCGCGGCGCGCGCTCGCGCATCTCCTGGACCCAGGTCGAGACGGGCTCCGCGATCACCTGGAAGTATCCGAGCGTCATCCTGCGCGGCGACGAGTCGGTGGGCGAGTTCCACTCGGTGGCGCTGTCGAACCACCGGCAGCAGGCCGACACCGGCACCAAGATGATCCACATCGGGCGCAACACGCGCAGCACGATCCTCTCCAAGGGGATCTCGGCCGGGCACGGCAGCAACACCTACCGGGGCCTGGTGCGCATCACGCCGAAGGCGGTGGGCGCGCGCAACTACACGCAGTGCGACTCGCTGCTGATCGGCGACAAGTGCGCGGCGCACACCTTCCCGACGGTCGAGGTCCGGCATCCGTCGGCGCAGGTCGAGCACGAAGCGACGACCTCGCGGATCGGCGAGGACCAGCTCTTCTACGCGATGCAGCGCGGCCTGTCGGCCGAGGACGCGGTGTCGATGATCGTCAGCGGCTTCTGTCGCGAAGTGTTCAAGGAATTGCCGATGGAGTTCGCGGTCGAGGCGCAAAACCTCCTCGGCGTGAGCCTCGAAGGCAGCATCGGTTAACGAAAGGAAGCAGCATGCTCAACATCAAAGACCTGCACGCCTCGGTCGAGGGCAAGCAGATCCTGCGCGGACTGAACCTCGAGGTGAAGTCGGGCGAGGTCCACGCGATCATGGGCCCCAACGGCTCGGGCAAGAGCACGCTCGCGCAGGTGCTGGCCGGCCGCGACAGCTACACCGTCGAGGGCGGCAGCGTCGATTGGGACGGCAAGGACCTGCTCGCGCTGCCCGCCGAGGAGCGCGCGCGCGAAGGCCTGTTCCTCGCGTTCCAGTACCCGGTCGAGATCCCCGGGGTCTCCAACGCGTACTTCCTCAAGGCTGCAGTCAACGCGGTGCGCCGCCACCGCAAGCTGCCCGAGCTCGACGCGATGGACTTCCTCAAGCGCGTGAAGGCCGAGATGAAGGCGGTCGGCATGCGCGAGGAGTTCCTCTACCGCTCGGTCAACGAGGGCTTCTCGGGCGGCGAGAAGAAGCGCAACGAAGTGCTGCAGATGGCGCTGCTCGAACCGAAGCTCGCGGTGCTCGACGAGACCGACTCGGGGCTGGACATCGACGCGCTGCGCATCGTCGCCGACGGCGTGAACCGGCTGCGCAGCCCGGAGCGCTCGATGATCGTCATCACCCACTACCAGCGCCTGCTCGACTACATCGTGCCCGACAAGGTCCATGTGCTGTCGGGCGGCCGCATCGTGCACTCGGGCGGCCCCGAGCTCGCGCTCGAACTCGAGCAGCGCGGCTACGCCTGGATTGCCGGCGCCCCCGCGGCGCAGGCCGGCGCAGCGGCCGGCGAGGCGGCGCGATGAGCGACATCGACACCTGGCTGGCCGCGTTTCGCACGCAGGCCGCCACGCTTTCCGGCGCCGGGCTGCCGTGGCTCGCCGCGATCCGGCAGCGCGCGATCGAGCGCTTCGCCGACGAGGGGTGGCCCACCAACCGGATGGAGGGCTTCCGGCACACCTCGCTGGCGTTCCTCGCCCAGCAGCGCTTCGCCGCCGCCGCGCAGCCCGCGGCGAGCGCGGCCGCGTCTGCGCAGGCCGCGGTGGCGCAATTGCGGCGCGAGGAGGCAGGCAAGGCGGGGGGTGACGCGACGGGCGGGCACTGGCTGGTGTTCGTCGACGGCGTCTTTGCGCCGGCGCTGTCGGCGATCGGCGCGCTGCCGGCGGGCGCACGGGTCGACGCGCTGTCGGCGGCGCTGTCGCGTGCGCCCGAGCGCGTCGAGTCCGCGTTCGGAAACGCCGACGGCGGCGCGAGCCCGGCGGCGCTGAACGCCGCGCTGGCCACCGACGGCGCCTTCGTGCACCTGGCGCGCGGCATCGCCGTCGAGGCCCCGATCCACCTGGTGTTCGTCGCGGTCACTGCCGGCGGCGCCTGCCACCCGCGCAACCTGATCGTCGCCGAGGCCGGCGCCCAGGCCACCGTGGTCGAACACTACGTGGGCGCGTCCACGAACGCGCAGGACCCGTCATCGCTCACCAACGCAGTCACCCGCATCGACGCCGGCCCCGACGCGCGCATCACGCACCTGAAGCTGCAGCAGGAATCCGCGCAGGCGGTCCACCTTGCCCGCATCGAGGCAGTGCAGGCGCGCGGCGCGGCGTTCGATTCGCACTCGCTGTCGTTCGGCGCGCGCCTGGCGCGCAACGACATCGTCACGCGCTTCGACGGCGAAGGCTGCGAGACGCTGCTCAACGGGCTGTTCCACGTCGACGGGCGGCGCCACGTCGACCACCACACGCGCATCGAGCACGCCAGGCCGCGGGGCACGAGCCGCGAGTTCTACCGCGGCATCCTCGACGGCGCGTCGCGGGGCGTGTTCGCGGGCCGGATCATCGTCGCGCCCGGCGCCATGCGCACCGACGCCGAGCAGCGCACCGACAACCTGTTGCTGTCGGCGCAGGCCGAGGCCGACGCGCGGCCCGAGCTCGAGATCTACGCCGACGACGTCAAGTGCGCGCACGGCGCCACCGTCGGCCAGATCGACGAGGCGAGCCTGTTCTACCTGCGCTCGCGCGGCCTGGACGAGGCCCACGCGCGCAACCTGCTCACCTATGCCTTCGCCGCCGAGGCGCTGGCGCGCATCCGGCTCGCGCCGCTGCGCCAGCGTGCGGCGGCGTCGATCCGCGCGCGCCTGCCGGGCGGCGAGCTGCTCGAGGAGTTGTCATGAACGCGCTGGCCACTGCCGTCCCGACGCCCCCCGCAGCCTCCGGCTCCGCTGCGGCCGCAGCGAAGGGCGCGCTGGTCGCGGCCGACCTGGCCCGCGACTTCCCGATCCTGTCGCGGCCGGTGCGCGGCCGGCGGCTGGTCTACCTCGACAACGGCGCCACGACGCAGAAGCCCGAGGCGGTGATCGAGGCCGAGCGCCGCTTCTACCGCGAGTCGAACGCCAACATCCATCGCGGCGTGCACTGGCTGTCGCAGCACGCGACCGACCTGTACGAACAGGCCCGCGAACGGGTCCGGCGGCTGCTCGACGCGGCGAGCGCCGACGAGATCGTCTTCACTCGCGGCACCACCGAGGCGATCAACCTGGTCGCGTACAGCTGGGGGCGCGCGAACCTGAAGGCCGGCGACGAAGTCGTGCTCACCGGGATGGAACACCATTCGAACATCGTGCCGTGGCAGCTCGTCTGCGAACAGACCGGCGCGGTGCTCAAGGTCGTGCCGATCACCGATCGCGGCGAACTGCGGCTCGACGCCTACGAGTCGTTGCTCGGGCCGCGCACGCGGCTGGTGTCGGTGGTGCACGTCTCGAACGCGCTGGGCACCGTGAACCCGGTGGCGCGGATGATCGAGCTTGCGCACGCGGCGGGCGCGAAGGTGCTGGTCGACGGCGCCCAGGCCGTCGCGCACCAGCCGGTGGACGTGCAGGCGCTCGGCTGCGACTTCTACGCGTTCTCCGGCCACAAGCTCTACGGGCCCACCGGCATCGGCGCGCTGTACGGGCGCCGCGAACTGCTGGCGGCGATGCCGCCGTGGCAGGGCGGCGGCGACATGATCCGCACGGTGAGCTTCGAGGGCAGTACCTGGGCCGACGCGCCCCAGCGCTTCGAGGCCGGCACCCCGAACATCGCCGGCGCGGTGGGGCTCGGGGCGGCGATCGACTACGTGATGGCGATCGGCCTCGATCGGATCGCCGAGCACGAGCACCGGCTGCTCGCGCACGCCACCGAGGCGGCGCAGCGCATCCCCGGCCTGCGGCTGATCGGCACGGCTGCCGACAAGGCCGGCATCCTGTCGTTCGTGGTCGACGGCATCCATCCGCACGACCTGGGCACGATCCTCGACGCCGAGGGCGTGGCGATCCGCGCGGGTCATCACTGCGCGATGCCGGTGATGACCCGGTTCGGCATTCCCGGCACCGCGCGCGCTTCGTTCGCGCTCTACAACGACGAGGCCGACGTGGCCGCGCTGGTGGCGGCGATCGGAAAGGCCCAGCAGATGTTCGGAGGGCCGCGCAGATGAGCCTCGGGCACGGTGACCTGCGCGAGCTGTACCAGGAGGTGATCTTCGATCACAACCGCAGCCCGCGCAATTTCCACAAGATGGACGACGCCGACCGCGTCGCCGAAGGCCACAACCCGCTGTGCGGTGACCAGCTTACGCTGTACGTGCGCCTGGAGAACGGCGTCATCGCCGACGCGAGCTTCGTCGGCCACGGTTGCGCGATCTCCACCGCATCGGCGTCGCTGATGACCGAGGCGGTCAAGGGGTGCACGGTCGACGAGGTCGAATCGCTGTTCCGCGATTTCCATGCGCTGCTCACGGGCGTGCCGCCCGAGGGCCGCGATTTCGGCAAACTCGAGGTACTCGCTGGCGTGCGCGAGTTCCCGGTGAGGGTCAAGTGCGCGACGCTCGCCTGGCACACGCTGCACAACGCATTGACCGGCGAAGGCGCGCCGGCGAAGACGGAATGAGGACGAAGCGATGGGTTACCGGCACGGCGACATCCAGGAAGTCACGCTGACCCGCGATTGCCCGGCGGTGGCGGTGCCGTGGGGCACCGCGACGACGCTGGAGGCAGGGCGTGTCGGCTACATCAGCCAGCGACTCGGCGGAACCTTCACCGTGATGGTCGACGGCAACCTGTACCGCATCGACGGCCGGCATGCCGACGCGCTCGGGCTCGAGCTCGATCCCTCCGAGGAACTCGGCATGGGCGTCGACGCCGGGCCGCCGACCACCGTCGAGGCGGTCGAGCGGGCCGCGTGGCGCCAGCTCGGCACCTGCTACGACCCCGAGATCCCGGTCGACATCGTGAACCTGGGCCTCGTCTACGGCTGCCAGGTCAAGCCGCTCGAAGACGGCAGGTTCCGCATCGACGTGCGGATGACGCTCACCGCCGCCGGCTGCGGGATGGGTACGCTGCTGGCCGACGAGGCGCGCGACAAGCTGCTGGGCATTCCCAATGTCGCCGAGGTCGACGTCGACCTGGTCTGGGATCCTCCGTGGAGCCGCGACATGATGAGCGAGTCGGCGCAGCTCGAGATGGGGTTGCTCTAGCGCAACGCGCTTTCGTCGGCGGCGCCGCGCCGTTCGGCGCGCGCGCAAGCCGGGCTTGCCGCCGGCTGCCCAGACTGGGCAGCATGCGCGCAGACCGCCCAGCGGAGTCGTCGTCCGCGGCTCCTCGCCGCGGCGCAGGGCTGGGCGCGCGTTCCGCGACGGTGGCCGTGCTGGCGATGCTGTCCGTGCAGGGCGCCTGGTACCTGCTCGCTGCCCAGGCGATCGGACCGTTCGGCTGGCGCATGCAGGCGTTCCTGCTCACGGTGTGCGTGGCCAATGCCGCGGCGTCGGGGCTGCTTGCCTGGTGGCTGGGCCGGCGCGCCGCGCGCCGGCTCGATCGGGTGCGGCGGACGATCGAGCGCATCCGGCACGACGACTACCGCGAACGGCTGGAGGCTGGCGCCCGCGACGAGATCGGCGCGGTGGTCGAGTCGGTCAACGCGCTGGTCGAGTCGGCCGCGGCGCGCGAACGACGCATCATGGAGTCGGCCCTGTCCGATCCGTTGACCGGGCTGCCGAACCGGGCGCTGCTGGCCGACCGGATCCGCCACATGGTCACGGTTTCGCAACGCGCCCGCACGGCGTTCTCGATCGCGCTGCTCGACCTCGACCGCTTCAAGGTGGTCAACGACACGCTCGGGCACGCCACCGGGGACATGTTGCTCAAGGAGGTGGCGCGTCGCCTGCGCACGACCGTTCGCGACAGCGACACCGTCGCCCGGCTGGGCGGCGACGAGTTCGTGCTGCTGATGGCCGGCGGCGTCGAGGCGGCGCGCGAGGTCAGCCGGCGCGTCATCGAGACGATGAAGGTGCCGCTGCGGCACGGCGACCAGCTGATCGACATCGGCATCAGCATCGGCATCGCGCTCTTTCCCGACCACGGCCAGGACGACGTGACGCTGCTGCGCCACGCCGACTCGGCGATGTACCGCGCCAAGCGCTCGCGCTCGGGCGAGCGCGTCTTCGACGGCGACGGCGGCGAGGTACAGCGCAGCTACCTGTCGCTGCTCGGCGAGATGCGCGCGGCGCTCGAGGGCGGCCAGTTCGAGCTCGACTACCAGCCCAAGCTAGCGTTGCGCACCGGGCTGATCGCCGGCCTCGAGGGGCTGGTGCGCTGGAACCACCGGGCGCGCGGGCGCGTGCCGCCCAGCGAATTCATCCCGTTCGCCGAGCAGACCGGCTTCATGCGCGAAATCACCCGGTGGGTCGTCGAGCACGGCGCGCGCTTTTCGCGCACGCTTGCCGCAGCCGGGTTCGACCTCACCGTGTCGGTGAACGTGTCGGCGCTCGACATCCAGAATCCCGACTTCGCCCGCGAAGTGCTCGACCTGCTGCGCACGGCGCCGATCGACCCGAAGCGCCTGTGCCTGGAGATCACCGAGAGCGGCGTGGTCAGCGAGTCGGAGGCGGCGATGAAGAACCTGGGGGCGCTCTCGCGGCTCGGCGTGAAGCTGTCGGTCGACGACTTCGGCACCGGCTACGCGACGCTGAAGCAGCTTCAGCAGCTGCCGGTCAACGAGCTGAAGATCGACCGGTCGTTCGTGACCGGCATCCACCGCAACCGGGGCAACCTGACCATCGTCCGCTCGACGATCGAGCTGGGCAAGCAGCTCGGCCTGAAGGTGGTCGCCGAGGGCGTGGAAACGGTCGAGGAGCTGCGCTGCCTCGCCAGGCTCGGTTGCGACGAGGTGCAGGGCTACTACCTGTCGAAGCCGATGCGCGAGGCCGACGTCGTGGGCTGGGTCGAGATGCGGCACGCGTTGTATGCGAGCTCGCGCGAGACCTACTTCGCGATACTGACCGAGAAGCGCTGACGGCGCGCCCAGGCCACCCTCAGGCCACGCTGACGCCGATCAGGCTGCCGATTCCGTAGGTGGCCGCGCCGGCGGCGGCGCCGATCGCGAGCATCCGCAGGCCCGAAGCAAGGGCGCTGCGCCCGGTGAAGAACGACAGCGTCGCGCCGACGCCGAACAGCGACGCGGCAGCCAGCGCCATCGACGTGAAAAACGCGCGCTGGCCCTCGCCGAGCAGGAACGGCAGCAACGGGATGAGCGCGCCCGCCGCGAACGCGAGGAACGACCAGGTCGCAGCGCCCCACGGCGATCCGAGTTCGTCCGGGTTCAGGCCGAGTTCCTCGCGCGCGAGCGTGTCGAGCGCACGCTCGGGGTCGGCGATCAGCGTCTGCGCGAGGCGCTGCGCGTCGTCGCGCTGCATCCCCTTGGTCTCGTAGATCAGCGCCAGCTCGTCGGCCTCGGCCTGCGGGTACTCGTCGAGTTCCTCGCGCTCGAGTCCGATCTGGTACTCGAACACCTCGCGCTGCGAGCGCACCGACACGTACTCGCCGGCGGCCATCGAGAACGCGCCGGCCAGCAAGCCGGCGACACCGGTCAGCAGCAGCGTGCGCGGCTCGGCCGCGGCGCCGGCCATGCCCATGATCAGGCTCGCGTTCGACACCAGCCCGTCGTTGATGCCGAACACTGCGGCGCGCAGGTTGCCTCCGCCGGTGCGGTGCCGCCGGCCGATCTGGTCGACGCGGGTGACGCTGGGGTGGCCCGGCGCCGGCGCGGCCGAGTACACCGACAGGCCGCGGACCTTCAGTGCGGAGAAGACGCTTCGCATGGGCCGGATGCCGATGCGGCGCGCCAGCGCCAGCGCAGCCCTGGCACGAAAACCGAGCGGCGCGCGGGCGGGCACCGGCTGGCCGGCCGCACGAAGCTTGTCGGCCCAGATCCCCGCCTGCTGCGTGGCGACTTTCGACAGGTCGCCGTACATCCGCGCGATGCGTGCGTCGGTCTCGATCGCCGACAGCTCGACGTACAGGCGCGAGGAGCGGGCCTCCTCGAGGTAGCCCTCGCGCGCGGACTCGACATCGTGGTCGGGGAATCGGTTCGGGGTGGCGCTCATCGGGTCGGGGCGGGTCGTTGCGCGCTGCATTGTAGGCGTTTGCCGCAGGTGCTTCCCCGGGCCCGAAGCCGGCGTGCCGGTGGGTGACAGGCCTGCGGTCGGGGTGCGAAGATCCGGGTCATACCGTGTCGACGCTGCGAACCCTCCTGCTCACCGGCGCGGCGATGCTCGCCTTCGCGGCGAACTCGCTGCTGTGCCGGCTCGCGCTGGCGCAGCCGCGGATCGACCCGGGCAGCTTCGGGTCGATCAGGCTGGTCTCCGGAGCGCTCGTCCTCGCGCTGATCGTGCGGATGCGCGCGGGCAGCGATGCCCCGCCGCGCAGCGACTGGCTCGCGGCGACGATGCTGTTCGCCTACGTCGCGCTGTTCTCGTTCGCCTACCTGAGCCTGTCGGCCGGGACGGGCGCGCTGATCCTCTTCGGCGCCGTGCAGCTCACGATGCTGGGCGCGGGGCTTCGGGCCGGCGAGCGCTTCGCACCGGCCGCGTGGGCCGGGCTGGCCGCGGCGATCGCGGGGCTCGTCTACCTGGTTTCACCGGGCGTTTCCGCCCCCGCGCCGCTGGGCGCGACCTCGATGGCGCTGGCCGGCGCCGCCTGGGGGGTCTACTCGCTGCGCGGCCGCGGCATCACCGATCCGCTGGCCGCGACCGCGTCGAATTTCGCGCGCGCGGTGCCGCTGGCGCTGGCGCTGTCGGTGCTCACTGCCGGCGCCGTGCACGCCGACGGTCCGGGCGTCGCGCTGGCCGTCGCGTCGGGGGCGCTGAGCTCCGGAATCGGCTACGTCATCTGGTACGCCGCCCTGCGCGGGCTGACGGCCATGCGAGCCGCGACCGTGCAGTTGTCCGTGCCGCCGATCGCGGCAATCGGCGGCGCCCTGTTGCTGGCCGAGCCGCTCACCCCGCGGCTGATGCTCGCGTCAGCCGCCATCCTCGGCGGCATCGCCGTCGTGCTGGCGACCCGGGCGCGCGCCGTGGCGCGCGGCGCGACGGGCCACTGAGCCCGCGCCATGCTGCAGCGCCGGTTGACGATTCACGGGCTCGTGCAGGGGGTGGGGTTTCGCGCTTCGCTGGCGCTCGAGGCGCGGCGCCTCGGATTGGCCGGCTGGGTCCGCAACCGACGGGACGGCTCGGTCGAGGCGGTCGTGGCCGGCGACCCGGCGGCGGTCGAGGCCCTGACGCGCTGGGCGGCGCGCGGCCCGACGGCGGCGCGCGTCATGCGGGTGGACGTCGGGCCGGCGAGCGGCGAGTTCGTCGGCTTCGATATGCGGCCGACCGACTGAGCCCCGATACTCCATACCCCTTTAAGGTAATACCGTCGCTATCATTAGGGTTATGGACGCCTTCCGGGCGCGCCATGAACATGCAGGACAGCGGTCGCGGGGAGAGGCCTCGCGCCGGAAACGACAACAGGGCAGCAGGAGACACCGTGAAGCTCAGGATCAGTCAGATTGCGCTGGTGGTGGCGGGTTGCATGGCACCCGCGCTCGGTCACGCGACCAACGGCTACTTTTCGCACGGCTACGGCATCAAGGCCAAGGGGATGGCCGGCGTCGGCATCGCGCTGCCGCAGGACGCGATGGCCGCGGCGACCAACCCCGCCGGCATGGCCTTCGTCGGCAACCGGATGGATTTCGGCCTCGACGTGTTCATGCCGGCCCGCGAGGCGGAGATCAGCGGAAACGCCGCCGGCCTGAACGGCACCTACGACGGCGACGGGCGCAACATGTTCTTCGTGCCCGACTTCGGCTACAACCGGATGATCAATCCGAACCTGTCGGTGGGCGTGGTCGTCTACGGCAACGGCGGCATGAACACCACGTACGAGAAGTCGCCGTTCTCGGCCTGGGGCGTCACGGGCACCACGGGCGTCGACCTGACGCAGCTGTTCATTGCGCCGACGGTGGCCTACAAGATCACGCCCGACCATGCGATCGGCGTGTCGCTGAACCTCGCGCACCAGCGTTTCTCTGCGTATGGCCTGCAGCCGTTCACGATGATGTCGGCGGACCCGACGAAAGTGACGAACAATGGCGAGGATTCGTCCTCCGGCTGGGGCGTGCGCATCGGCTGGACCGGCCGCATGAGCGACACGGTGACGCTCGGCGCGACCTACCAGACCAAGACCAAGATGGGCAAGTTCAAGGACTACGCCGGCCTGTTCGCCGACGGCGGCGACTTCGACATCCCGGCCAACTACGGCGTGGGCATCGCGTTCAAGGCCACGCCGAAGCTGACCGTGGCCGCCGACGTCCAGCAGATCGACTACAGCGGCGTGGGCTCCGTCGGCAATTCGATGTCTGCCCTGATGGCCGGAATACCCCTCGGCGGCGCCAACGGTCCCGGCTTCGGCTGGCGCGACATGACGGTGTTCAAGCTCGGCGCGGACTACCGGTACAGCGAGAAGCTCACGCTGCGCGGCGGCTTCAGCATGGGCCGGCAGCCGATTCCGTCGGGCGAAGTCACGTTCAACATCCTCGCCCCCGGCGTGATCGAGAACCACCTCACGCTCGGCGCGACCTGGCAACTCGGCGGCGGCAAGGAACTGAGCGTCGCCTACATGCACGGATTCAAGAAGACCGTGAGCGGCGGGTTGCCGCCGGGGATGCCGCCGGCAGGCTTCGGCGGCGGCACGGCCGACCTGCGCATGAGCCAGAACTCGCTGGGCGTCGCATTCGGCTGGCAGTTCTGACCGGAAACACGACGAGGGACGGACATTGGGGTACCTGATCAACGGCGTCGAGGTCGAGGCGGACGAGGAAGGTTTCCTGCTCGAACCCGACTACAGCGAGGACGCGGTGCGCGCGATCGCGCAGGCCGAGGGCATCGAACTCACCGACGACCACTGGACGGTGGTCGCCTACCTGCGCGAGCGGTTCCAGGAGGACGGCCACACGCCGAACTTCCGGAACATGCTCAAGGACTTCGAGGAGTCGCATCCGGGCGTCGACTGGAAGACGAAGCTCTACGAGCTGTTTCCGAACCAGCCGGCCCGGCAGGGTCCTCGCGTCGCAGGCCTGACGAAGCCCTTCGGCAAGGGTGGGTACTGAAGGTACGCCGTCGGCAGGGGCCGCGCTTACCCGACGAGGGTATGGACGCGGCCCCGGCGATCGCGCGTAATTCTCGGTTACGCTCTGGCCGGCGGCCACGCGTCCGTGGCGCCTGGCGGCGAACGCCGATCGATCAACGAAGGGAGTATCGAGGATGAATTTCGACAAGGAACTCGACGCGCGCGGCCTGAACTGCCCGCTGCCGATCATCAAGACGAAGAAGGCGCTCAACGACCTGAGCTCGGGTCAGGTGCTGCGCGTCACGTCCACCGACTCCGGTTCGGTGAAGGACATGGAAGCCTTTGCCAAGCAGACCGGCAACGAACTGCTGTCGTCCGGGGAAGAGGGCGGCAACTTCGTGTTCCTGATCAAGAAGAAGTAAGCCGGCACGCATCGCCCGCCGGCGTCGACAGGGCGTCAACGCGAATTACACAGAGGGAGACGAATGGAACCGAAGAAGATGGCGATCATCGCCACCAAGGGCACGCTCGATTGGGCGTACCCGCCGCTGATCCTGTCTTCTACGGCAGCCGCGCTCGGCTACGAGGTGCAGGTGTTCTGCACCTTCTACGGCCTGTCGCTGCTGCGCAAGGACCTGAGCGGCATCAGGATCAGCCCGCTGGCCAACCCGGCGATGCCGATGCCCGTGCCGATGCCGGTGCTGGTGCAGGCGCTTCCCGGCATGGAAGCGATGGCGACGATGATGATGAAGAACAAGATGAAGGCCAAGGGCGTGGCCTCGCTCGAGGAGCTGCGCTCGCTGTGCCTCGAGGCCGACGTCAAGTTCATCGCGTGCCAGATGACCGTCGACCTGTTCGAGTTCAAGCCGTCGGATTTCATCGACGGCATCGAGTTCGGCGGCGCGACGACCTTCCTCGATTTCGCCGGCTCGGCCGACATCCAGCTCTACATCTGAGTCGGCGTTGGGCGCGCACGGATCCGACGGCTCGAAGCGGGTCTTTCCGATCCGCGTCGAGGCGCTCGGCCCGGGCGGCGCCGACGTGCCCGCCGACGAGCACGACGCAGGCGGCTGCTCGTCCGGCGAGTCGTTCGCGCTGATGGTGCTCGGCGACTCGATGCTTCCCGAGTTCGCCGAGGGCGAGATCATCGTGATCGAGCCCGACGGGCTCGTGAGCGAAGGCTCGTTCGTGTTCGCCCGCTGCAACGACGAGTGGATCTTCCGGCAGCTCGCGCGCGACGCCGCCGGCCACTGGCTGCTGCGCCCGCTCAATCCCGCCTATCCCGACCTCCCGATCGCCGACCTGTCGGCGGTCCGCGGCGTGATCATCCAGAAGTCCAAGCCGGGTCGCCGCCGCGCCAGCAAGCGCTACGTCGCCTAGGCAGGCGCTCATGCCCGGCATCGAGGAACTGGCCGCGGCCGTCCAGCGCAACTGCGACCTCGCCGACGCGGTACACGCGCAGGATCTTTCGCTGTGCACCTACCTGCTGCAGATGCGCGAGTTCTTCCGCTGGGAGCGCGACCTGCCGCTCGACCTCGCGCCCGACCGAGGCGAGGTCGGGCGCTGGATCGCGATGCGCGAGGCGCACTGGGAAGCGCTCGCGGAGCAGGCCGACGCGGCCTTCGCCGCGCTGCCGATCGGCGAAGGCGTCGACGCGTTCGACGAGGCGGCGGTCAACGAGCGTCTCGGCTCGCTGGGGTTCGTCTACGCGGCCGGCCTGGCGCGCTTTCGCCGGCCCGAGTTCGTGCTCGCCGAGCGCGTGCAGTCGCAGGCGCGCGAAGGCGCGACCGTCATCGTCACCGGGCGCGAGCACGCGCGCGGCCTGAATCCGCCGATGGCCACGAGCCGCGGCGACCAGGTGCTGGTGCGCCGCGACGTGCTGCGGCGCTGGCTGGGCACCCGCCTCGAGTTGTCGCGACAGCGCCCCTCGGCCGAGGGGCTGTGCGCCGCCGTCGACGCCTGGCGGGTCGACGACGACCGCGAAGCGGCGCTCGAGCGCATCACGGCCGCCGAGACCGAGACGCTGATCCTGCACGAGCTGGGCGAGCGGCGCGCGGCCGCGCTGCTCGGTGCGCAGTGGGAGGAGATGCTCGCGGCGCTCGACGACCATCGCAGCGAGATCGTCGCCCGCGCGATCCGCGACCTGCTGGCCGATTGCGAGTCCACGCTGCCGACGCTGCTCGAGCGCGACGAGCGGGCGTCGATCCACTTCTGGTTCGCCAATCTCGGGGGGATGCGCGGCCTGCTCGCGCCCGATCTGCGCGCCGGCTATCTCCGCTGGCGCGGCGCCGGGCCGGGTGCGCAGGGCGCTTCGTCGGCGCTGGCCGACGCGATCTCGGCACAGCGCGAGCACTGGCTCGCGCAGGCCCGCCGCATGCTCGATGCGTGGCGCGAGGGCGCGACGGCGGGCGCAGTGGCGTTCAGCGAGGCGCTCGTCGACGCGGCTCGTGGCGAATCACCGCCCGGATGACACGCGAGTAGGGCAGCGCCTCGAGGCCGCCCCAGCGCTGCAGCGCGCGCTGCAGCAACGCGTCGGCGTCTTCGACCGGCGCGGCCGGATCGGGTGAGCCGGCCTCGGTACCGCCGCCGCCCTCGCCGTCATCGCCCTCGCCGCTGCCATCGGCATCGTCGAGGGCCTGTCGCAGGCCGATCAGGCCCCCGCACTGCAGGCGGATTTCCTTCGAGAACGGCCACGGCGCGGACGCGTCGGCGCGCAGCGCGAATCGCGAGGCGGTGCGCAACGCGTCGTGGTAGGCGTGGCAACGCTCGCTCGCCGCCTGCGACTGGCACCCGATCGCCTCGCGCTCGGCCAGCAGCACCGATCGCGCCAGGCCGCAGGCCGCGCATCGGGCCAGCAGCGCCCGCTCGAACGGGCACGCGTGGCCGAGCGCGGCGTCGCGTTGGCGGCGGAATGCGTCCTCGTCGGGCGGGGGCATGCGAGAACCGGGTCGGTGAATCGGGGCAGGATCAGGCGCCTGGTGCCCGCGGCCTCGGTCGGCCTCAGTCGTCCGCGCCGTACAGCGACGGATCGGGCTCGCGCGGCTGCGTCAGCAGGTCGGCGGCTTCGATCTCGTTGGCGGCGAACACCATTCGGATCGGGGCCGCGTCGCCGCCCTCGCGCGCGCGCAACTCGCGCAGGATCGCCTTGGCCTCGCGATAGCTGGGTGCCTCGGCGAGGCGCTCGGGCAAGCCGACGATGCCCGCGATCCGGAACACGAAATACGGCATCGGATTCTCCGTTGGCCAGTGATCACCAGTATGCGAGCACGCGGCCGTTGTCGACCCGCGTATCGAATCGGGTCAGCGGCGTCGTGCCGTTCTTCACGCAGTCGCCGCTGGCCACGTCGAACGCCCAGCCGTGCTTCGGGCAGGTGAGCGTGCCGCCCTCGAGCGCGAGCTCCGGGATGTCGGTGCCCTGGTGCGGGCAGCGGCTGTCGTAGGCTTTCACGCCCGACGCGGTGCGCGCGACGAACAGCGCGCGCCCGTCGCACTGGATCCGCACCGCGCCCGAGGCCGGCAGGTCTCGCTCGGCCATCACGTCGCGCCAGCGGGCGGCCTCGGCGCCGAGCGCTGCGGGGTCGAAGCCCGGCAGGTTCATCGACAGGATGACGTCGACGGCCCAGTTGATCTTCGTCAGTCCGAGCGCCGGGAAAGCCATCAGCAGCGCGTCGATCACCTCGACCGGCGTCGCGCCCTCGCGCAGTGCACGCTTCAGGTACTGCTTCAGGCCGTGCTCGGTCTGCGAATGCACCTTGGTGATCACCGAGATCAGGTTGCGGGTCTTGGGGTCGAGGTGCTTGCCCGCGTCCTTCAGGAACGCGAAATAGTGGCCCATGGCCTCGGGCCGGGCCTTGACCAGGAAATTCAGTGCGTCGCTCATGGGGTGGCTTCCGGGGTGGAATTCAGCAGACTGCGGCGCGCAGCGCCTGCGCGGGCACGCCAGCGTCGCGCAGGCAGCGCGTCGCGCCGTCGACGAAGGCCTGCGGGCCGGCGACGAAGTACCGGCTCGCAGCGGGATCGCCGTCGTCGAGCGCGCGCTTCGCGACGAGCGCGGCGCCGCGCGCCGGGTCGTCGTCGCGGGCCGCGAAGTAGCCGAACTCGTCGAACGCATCGGCCCAGGCCTCGCACTGGTTCGCGAGATAGTGGCCGTCCTCGCGCGAAGCGAGCCAGTAGAGTGCGAAGCGCTCGACGGTCTCGGCCGCCATAGCGTGCTCGATCAGGCTCTTGACCGGCCCGAAGCCGGTGTCGCATGCGAGGAACGCGACTCTCGGGGGCAACTCGGTGCCGAGCACGAAGTCGCCGCTGGGCCCGCGCACGTTCAGCGCATCGCCGACGCCGACCGCGCCCGAGAACAAGTGCTCGGCGAGCGCGTCGCCGGGGTCGCGCGCGACGTGGAAGTGAAGGTTGCGGTCGTCGCAGGACAGCTCGCGATCGGCCAGGTGGCCTGCAGGTCGCCACCGTCGTGCGCCATCCCGAGCGTGGCGCCCTGGCCGGCCAGGAAGCGCAGCCGAGCGCTGCGCGGCGCCTGCAGGTGCAGCAGCAGCGTGTTCGGCCCGAGCGGGCGGATCGCGCGCACCCTGGCGACCAGCTCCTGTTGCGGGATGTCCGCCGGGCTGCCGGCCTCGAGCGTCTCGATGACGAGGTCGCCGAGCGCCGTGTGTGCGCACAGCAGCACGTAGCCCTGCGCGCGCTCGGCCTCGGACAGGCTGTAGTCGGCGTGCAGCACGCGGCGCGTCTCGCCCGAGACGACCCGCGCCTTGCACAGCCCGCAGTTGCCGCCCGCGCAGCCGTAGTTCAGCCCGAGCCCGGCCTTCAACCCGGCCTGCAGGATGCTGTCGTTGCCCTGGACGAGGAACTCGTGTCCGCTGGGCCGGACCACCACGTTTGCGTACACCAGCTTCAGCATGTCGGTCATGGCGTCGAGTCGGTTGTCGGATTCGCTGCCCAGCACTCGCGCGAGCCCCCGCTCGAGCATGTCGCGCGCCTCGTCGGCCAGGCCCGCAGGGGCGGGGCGGGCATTCAGCCGCTCGATGGTCGCGGCCACGAGCGAGTGGTACGCCTGCAGGTGCCGGCGCATCTCGGCGAGCTCCTGGCTCTGCGCGAACAGGCGCTGCGACAGGATCTCGGGCGAGGGCAGGACGTGCTCGCGCACCCGGCGGCCGAACGACTCCTCGCGGATCCGGGCGACCTTCTCGAGCAGGCCGGAGTCCTCGATGTTCGCCTGCGGAAACGCGCGCAGCAACTCGTCGATCTCGACCAGCCCGTCGAACTGGGCCAGCTCGCCGGCGCGGATCATCCGCTGCAGGACCGCCCGGGAAACGCCGACCAGCTGCGCCGCTCTGGAAACCGTCAGTGCCCGTGACATCTTGGGTGTTGCGTTGCTGCCTGGCGCTGCCGGCCCGGTGCGCCCCGGCCGTCGCGCGAATCGGGCCTGCGCGACAACCGATAGAATGGTGTCGCTTCCCATGGACAATCTATCATCGAATCGGAACCGAGGTGTCGTGAAGATCTGCATCGTCTCGGACAGCCACGATCGCGCGCCGATGCTCGCGGCGGCCGTGTCGGCTGCAAAACAGGACGGCGCGCAGGCGGTCGTCCACTGCGGCGACGTGATCGGCGCAGGCACGCTCAAGCCGCTGCTCGCACTGGGGCTGCCGGTGCACGCGGTACACGGCAACAACCTCGGCGACCCGATGGCGCTGCACCGGATGTGCGCGGACTCCGGCGGGCTGCTCGTTTATCACGGCGCCGACGCCGAACTCGAACTCGGCGGCCGGCGCATTTTCGCGACCCATTACCCGCACTACGCGCGGGGAATCGCCTGCACCGGCGACTACGACATCGTCTGCTGCGGGCACTCGCACCGCGCGTCGGTGACGCGACAGGCGACGGTCTCGGGTGGCACGGCATGGCTGGTCAATCCAGGCACGATCGCGGGGCTGCACGCGCCGCCGACCTGGATCCTCGCCGATCTCGACGCCTGCGAGTTCGAAATCAGGACGCTCGAATGAAATGTCGGCCATGGACAATCCGCCGTTCTTCCCGCCCCAGCGCTACGACGACCCGGCCGCGGCGCTGGCGCAGGTCGTCGCCATCTACGAGGCCGGCGTGGCCTGGCTGCGCGAGGCCGTGCAGCGGTTCGTGGCGGGGCAAGACCCTTCGCATCGCGTGCACGCGTTCTACCCGTTCGTGCGCGTCCGGACCGAGACCGTGGCGCGCGCCGACTCGCGGCTCAGCTACGGGTTCGTCGCCGGACCGGGCACCTACGAGACGACGCTGACGCGCCCCGACCTGTTCGGGCGCTACTACCTCGAACAGTTCCGGTTGCTGCTGGCGAACCACCAGGTGCCGATCGAGGTCGGCACCGGGAAGACGCCGATCCCGGTGCACTTCGCGATGGCCGGCCAGGAGCACATCGAGGGGTCGATCGATGCTGCGCGGCGGCGCCTGATGCGCGACCTGTTCGACCTGCCGGACCTGGGCGCGATGGACGACGGCATCGCCAACGGCACCTGGGTGCCGCGCGCGGGCGTGCCTCATCCGCTGGCGCTGTTTACCGCGCCGCGCGTCGACTATTCGCTGCACCGGCTGCGCCACTACACCGCGACCGAGCCGGCGCACTTCCAGAACTTCGTGCTGTTCACCAACTACCAGTTCTACGTCGACCAGTTCGTGCGGCTCGGCCACGAGCTGATGGCCGAGGCCGAGCCGGCCGCGCACGGCTATTCGGCATTCGTCGAGCCGGGCAACGTCGTGACGCGCCGCGCGGCGCCGGGCGCGTCCGCCGCCGCAGGGCAGCCTCCGGCGCCGGGGAGGCTGCCGCAGATGCCGGCCTACCATCTGATCCGCGAGGACGGATCGGGCATCACGATGATCAACATCGGCGTCGGCCCGGCCAACGCGAAGACGATCACCGATCACGTCGCGGTGTTGCGGCCGCACGCGTGGATCATGCTCGGTCATTGCGCCGGGCTGCGCACGACGCAGCAGCTCGGCGACTACGTGCTCGCGCACGGCTACGTGCGCGAGGACCACGTGCTCGACGAGGACCTGCCGCCGTGGGTGCCGGTGCCGGCGCTGGCCGAGGTGCAGGTCGCCCTCGAGTCGGCGGTCGCCGAGGTAACGCAGCTCACCGGCTACGAGCTCAAGCGCGTGATGCGCACCGGTACCGTCGCCAGCACCGACAACCGCAACTGGGAGCTGCTGCCGCACGGCACGCCGATGCGCCGCTTCAGCCAGAGCCGCGCGATTGCGCTCGACATGGAGAGCGCGACGATCGCCGCGAACGGGTTCCGCTTCCGGATCCCGTACGGCACGCTGCTGTGCGTCAGTGACAAGCCGCTGCACGGCGAGATCAAGCTGCCGGGCATGGCCGACCAGTTCTATCGCGAGCGCGTCGAGCAGCACCTGCGGATCGGCATGCGCGCGATCGATCTGCTGCGCCGCCAGCGCGCCGAGCAGCTGCACAGCCGCAAGCTGCGCAGCTTCGACGAAGTCGCGTTCCAGTAGCGGGGGCGCGCCCCCGCCGGACCTACGGCTGTTTCGGCGTCTGGTATTCGGTTTCCTTCTGGAACGGCTCCCAGATGGTCTCGAAGCCGACGAACCCCTTTTCGTTCGGCGGCAACGCGCGCGTCGTCACGAAACGCGAATGTCCATCGGGAACCGGGGCCTTGGGGGACTGCTGCTGCTCGCTCATGTTTCACCTCCTTTCGCCTTGGCGTCAGGGCGGCATTCGCAGGCGCTTGCGCCCGGGCCGTCCTGCGCCGTTGAGTGTCGCTGCTCAGACAGGCCGAAGCAGCCTTGGGTCGATGTCAGGGCCGGCGGTCATCGCCCCGCCGGCCTTGATCTCGTCGCTGGTTGCGTCGCGCACGGTCAGGATCTCGAGCGTGAAGACGACCTCCCTGCCGCAGAGCGGATTGTTGCCATCGACCGTCAGGGTCTCGTCGTCCATGTGCGTCACGAGAAAGCTGCGCGTCTGGCCTGCGTCGTTTTCCATCAGGATCGAGGCGCCGACCTGCCGGTATTCCTCGGGGACGTTCTCGATGCGATCGGTGAAGACCAGCGATTCGTCCTGGGGCCGAAAATCTGGTTGCCGTCGATCGCCACTTCGATGACGTCGCCGGCCGATCTGCCTTCGAGCTGCGCGTGGACCGAAGGGGCCAGGATCTCGGTGTGGCCATGGACATAGCCCAGGGGGAACTCGACCCGGGTCAGGACGTGCCCGACTTCCTGTCGACGACCTTGTAGGTCAGCTCGACGAACTTGCCCGGCCTGGATGGCTTGGTTCACGTCAGATCCCGACGAGATGGTCACAAGAGGGGTCAGAAGATGGAGGCACCGAAGATCCTCAGTTGCCGTCCTCGTAGCCGGTACGAGTCGGCCAAGCCATTCGCCGGGCTTCGTGGTGCTGCGCTGCCGGAACAGGACGGTCACGTGCTCGCCGCGGCGGATGATGCCCAGCGTGTCGAACCGGTCGGAGAGATGCCGGGCCAGCTCGCTGTGGGCGAACTGGTGGCCGGCGGCGACCTGGTCCATGGCGCGCCAGCGGGCCGGAGAAGTTCCTGGAGAACTCGCCGTACTTGCCTTCGTTCGAGTACCTGACGAGGAGTCGCGCCACAGGGGCACGGCCAGCGCCGGGATCTCCTCGTCCGTCTTCTCGATGATGTTCACGCGCGTCGCCGGCGATCCTGCCGCCGTCGCCCACCAGGTGATAGCAGGGCGCTTTCTCCATCGCTCGCCCGTCTTCAGGTCGCGCCGCAGGGCCGTCAGCACGTGCCAGTTCTGGTCGTCCAGCTTCAGGTAGTCGCCCCGGTAGTAGTAGCCGGGCCAGCGCGTCCTCCTTGCGGAACAGCGTGTGGTGCGTGACGCATTCGGCGGCGATGACGGTGCTTCAGTTCCCATGCGCGCAGCAACTCGTGCGAGTCCGCGGCGGCCAGCTTCTCGAGATCCTCTTCCATGATCTAGGCTTCTTCAGGCCGATGTGCAGAAGCTTCTCGTTGGTCATGTAGTTGGCCGACACCCGCCACCAGTACTCGTCCATCAGCTTCTGCAGGCGGTCGAGCCCCTGCTGGGGGTTGATGTAGTGCGGATTGACGTCGCCCGCAACGACCGCATTGCGGTAGATGGAAATAGTGCTCGGGCTTGAACACCTCCTGCGCGAGGCGATCGATCTGCGCCTGCGAGACGACGATGCCCTCGGCCTTGCCGTCGTCGATGTACCCGCAGGCGGCCTTCGCCGCCAGCCGGCCTTCGGTGAACGAGCCCGACGAGAACGCGTGTAGAGTGCCGCCGACCGTGTCGCTGGCCCCAGCTTCGATCGTCGTCGTGGTTGTAGCCCCAGAAGTACTCGGGGGCGACACGTCCTCGGGACCGGAGCACCAGGCGCCCGATCCGGTCGCATGCAGGCCATCACGTAGGGTTCGGAGGTGGTCAGTTCCGGGGTTCTCGTTCTTCAGGTCGACGTCGGTGGCGGCCCACAGGACCCGCCTGCCCGACGGTCATGCCCAGGAAGTTCTCCCAGCCGACTTCTTCGAGGTGCGGGTCCTGGAAGGGCGCGCATCGTCACCATGTGAATCGGGCCGCGGCCGGCGTTGACCTCGCTGATCAACGCGTGGTTGCGCAGGCAGGTCGGGATCGGACGATGCGTCAGGTGCGAAGCCTCGAGGGTCCAGGTATTCCTTGCCGACCATCTTCTGCAGGCTCGGCCACCACTTGGATTCGAACTCCTCGCCCAGGCCGTTCTGCGTGTACGTCTTCCAGGTGCAGGAAGTAGGCGCCGACCGGGCTGTAGCCGTCCTTGAAGCGGGCCAGCACGTGCGGTTTTCCATCTGCGTCATCTTGGCGCCCGCGTTGATCAGCAGGCCGTAGGCCGACGCCGACGACCACGGTGCGTACCAGGGTGCGTCCAGCGCCTTCGCCCACCGAGCGCGGCTTGAAGATGTTGGACGCGCCGCCCGCGCCGCAGATCACGGTCTTGGCCTTGAAGACGTGGAAGTTGCCGGTGCGCACGTTGAAGCCGGCGGCGCCGGCCACCCGGTTCTCGCGGCTTTCGTCCATCAGCAGGTGCGTGACGCAGATGCGGTTGAAGACCTTGTCGGCCGACTTCTTGGCGGCCTCGGCCACGATGGGCTTGTAGGACTCGCCGTGGATCATGATCTGCCACCGACCTTCGCGCAGATAGCGCCCGGTCTTCGAGGTCCTTCATGATCGGCAGGCCTCCTCGAACTGATGCACGGTGGAGTCGACGGCGGGCCATGTCGAACGCCAGATCCTCGCGCACCATGCCCATCAGGTCGATGCGTGCGTAGCGCATGGTCCTCCGGCTGGTTCTCTCCCCAGCGCGTGCCCATGTAGCAGTTGATCAGCGTGACCCTGGGCGACCGCACCCGGAACGATCGATGTTCGCCTTCTCGGCGATGACGATCTTTCTTGTCCTGCCCCCAGAAACGCGCTTCCCAGGCCGCTCCAGTGCCGCCCAGTCCCGCACCGACCACGAGGATGTCGATGCCGTCTTCGATGTTGGTGACCGCCATCAGTAGTACGCCTTTCTTCAGTTGAGGCCTGCGTCCTGCAGGGTGCGCAGACCGCCGTCGTCCAGCCGGACGTACTTCGGTTCGTTGTAGAGGAGCTCGCTGTCGCGCATCTCGCCGGCGGCGGAGACCTCCGCGAGCTTCGGGGATCGCCTCGCCCCAGGGCTTGGTGATGGGCGAGAGGAATTCTTCTCGGTGCCGTTGCGGAACTTGATCCGCCAGGCGATCGTGCCTCGCCGCTCGTCGCGGTCGACGCGCACGCTGTGCCCCAACGGGGCGAAAGTCGGCGTATCCGCGCACGTCGATCGCATGCTGAGGGCAGGCCTTGACGCAGGAAAAGCACTCCCAGCACATGTTCGGCTCGATGTTGTAGGCGCGCCGATAGGTCTTGTCGATGTGCATGATGTCCGAGGGGCAGATGTCGACGCAGTGTCCGCATCCGTCGCATCGCGTCATATAGATGAAGGTTGGCATTCGTCCAGCTCCATATCTGATTCAAAAGAAATTTCCGGGGTGCCGATCTGTTGTCAGTAGTGTCGCGGCGCTTCGCGCTTTGATGCCGAGCCCCATACCTCGGCGCGTCCAGCAACAGTTGCATCGAGTGTCTCTTCTGCTGCTCGGGGTCGTCGCGGGTTTGCGTGGGCAGGTTCTCTGCGGTCCCGTCGGCCTGGACAGGCGCTTCTCCAGGCGGCCGCGGGCTTGAAGAACATGTGCGCGAACTTCGACCACGGCACCCCGGCCGAACAGCACCGTCGTGGCGAAGGATGTACAAGCCGAACAGCGCACACCGGCGCCGCCGCCCGCCAGCGCCCAGATCAGCGCGAACGTCGCGCTGGCCAGCAACGACAGGATGAACAGGTCGGCCTTGACGATCCTGAAGGCGAGTGGCCCTCGGCGGCGACGTCGACGCGGATGAAGAACCAGAACCAGTAGCCGCCGACGCAGATCATCAGGGCGCCGATCCACCAGAGCGCAGAACAGGCCTGCCGACGCATTGAAGACCAGCACAACGGTAGCGAGCACGTAGAACACGAAGCCGTACATGCCGAGCAGGTGCGCAACGCGCCGGCGCGGATTGCAGAACTCGCCCGAGGCCAGCACGTCGACCACGGCCGTCTGCACGGCGATCGAGGCGAGTTCACCGCCGCCGACGCGGCGTGCCGCCTTCGACTTCGACCTTCGAAGATTCTCGAAGAAGTAAGTCGCGCTTCCCTTGTGCACGACGTCGAACAGCGTTCCCGCCACGACCAGCAGGAACATGACTATGACGTATCCCTGCATGACTGCAGGTGAAAGCGAAGCCGACAGACCGGCAAACGGATTGGTGAAAAGCATCGTGTGATCTCCTCCGCGAATGATCGTGGGTTGGGTTGCAGCCCGGCAGCTTCAGCGCGCCGAATGTCCGGTCATCTTGACCTCGACGCGCTCGTGCGCGGCGAGGCCCTGGTAGTACTCCCTGAGCACGGCCAGCACCTCGGGCCGGCTGAACTCCGCCGGCACTTCGGCACCCTCCGAGAGCCACTTGCGAAGCTTGGTGCCCGAGACGAGGAGCCGGTCGGCGTCGTCGTGCGGGCAGGTGCGCGCGGAGGCCATTCCGCCGCACTTGTAGCACCAGAAGGTCCAGTCGATCTTCATCGCCTGCGTCTGCAGCGCGTCCCTGGGGATCTGGTCGAAGATGTGGTGGGCGTCGAACGGGCCGTAGTAGCTGCCCACGCCCGCGTGGTCGCGGCCGACGATCTGGTGCGAACAGCCGTAATTCTGCCGGAACAGCGCGTGCAGCAGCGCCTCGCGCGGACCCGCGTAGCGCATGTCGAGCGGGTAGCCGGCCTGCACGATGGTCTTCTTCTGGAAATAGCCGTCGACCAGCACCGAGATCGCGCGCGTGCGCACGTCGGCCGGGATGTCGCCAGGCTTGAGCGCGCCGAGCAGCGAGTGCACCATCACGCCGTCGCTGACCTCGATCGCGACCTTGGCCAGGTACTCGTGCGAGCGGTGCATCGGGTTGCGCGTCTGGAACGCCGCGACCTTCGACCAGCCGAGCGAGGCGAACAGCGCGCGGGTCTGCGCCGGCGTCATGAAGAGGTCGCCGTACTTCTCGGGGAACTCGCCCATCGACAGCACCTTGACAGGCCCGGCAAGGTTGACGTCGCCCTGCGCCATCACCATCTTCACGCCGGGATGCTCGGGGTCGGTCGTGCGGAAGACGGTCGCGCACTCGTGCGCCTTGTCGATCGCGTACTTCTCGGTGACCTTCATCGTCGCGAGCACCGAGCCGTCGTCCGGGTCGATCAGGGCGAGGTCGCTGCCGACGGCGATCGACTTCGCCACCTCGGCGTCGGTCGACAGCGTGATCGGGATCGGCCAGAACAGTCCGCTGGCCGTGCGCATGCCGTCGCACACGCCCTGCCAGTCGGCGTGGCTCATGAAGCCTTCGAGCGGCGTGAAGCCGCCGATGCCCATCATGATCAGGTCGCCCTTCTCGCGCGAGCTCACCTGCAGCCGCGGCAGCTTCTGCGCGCGCGCGCGCTCGGCGGCGAGCGCGTCGCCTTCGAGCAGCAGCGGAAGCAGCGGACCGCCCCCGTGAGGATCAACCAGCGCCATGATTCGTACTCCTCCCTGTATTTGTCTTTAACCCGTAAACATACCCGATCGGGCGCCCGATTCCTTGACGTACCGCAGGTTCATGCGACCGCCTGGTAATAGAGGTTCTGCGGGTGGTTCGCTTCGGCGAAGAAGAACCAGCGCTCGGCGACGAGGCCGGCGAACTGGACGACGAAGGCCAGAGCGAGCAGCGCCGCGCTCGATCCGAACAGCGCGGCCACCAGCAGCAGCGCCGGGACGACGAACGCCGCTGTCAGGAACGCCCACTTCACCCAGCGCAGCGTGCCCGCGGGCCGGCCGTGGAAGAACTCGCGGGTGTTGAACGAACCCGACTGGAACCCCATTGATTTCTGCGCGATCCGCGGGTGCTTGATGCCGATGGCGGTCTGCAACGTCGATTTCGGCTTGAGCCGGCGGTTGCGGATCAGCGCGGCGCCGCGGCCGGCCAGGCCGAGCAGCGTGAACGCGAGCGCGTAGCCGGTGAACAGCCGGGTGAGCTCGGGCGCAGCGGCCGTCGAGAAGGCCGCTGCCAGCGTGAAACCCGAGGCACAGCCGAGCAGCAGGAAGTTGATCGGCGTGAGCGGACTGTGCCACTCGCGCAGGAACGGCAGGCAGGCATAGATCATGCCGGTGCAGACGAACAGCGCGAACCCGAGCAGCGTCGCGGCGAGGCCGAAGACGGTCGCGAGGTCGATCGCGCCGCCGCCGGGCAGTTCGGCCAGCACCGGGCGCCAGCCGGCGAGGTGCACCAGCCCGTACAGGAACACGGCGAACATGAACGCCGGCAGCACGATCACCTCGCGCGACAGCCACGACGTGCGCCACTGCGCGATCGCCCGCCAGGCGCGCTCGGGCCGCCCGAGGTGGAAGAACGAAGCGATCAGGCCCGCACCGGTGAGCACCAGCGCGATCACGCTGCCGACGACGTCGAAGCCGCGGCTGTCCGCCGCCGGCACGAGGTCGAACAGCGCCAGTCCGTGCGCGGTGAAGATCGCGAGGAACAGCCCCTGGCCGGCGCCGATCAGCGTCGTCAGCAGGATCACGGAAGGTTCGGGGCGCATCGGAGTGGCCGTTACCAGGACGTGACGTCGTCGAGCGCCGGGTCGCCCCTGGACGGCTTGGGCAGCAGGCCGTCGACCTTCAGCGGATTGTCGGCGCGCTCGAGCTCGTCCGGATGCACGCGCATCGCGGTGCGGCGGCGCGGCAGGTAGTGGTTCGACGGGTGCGTGCCCCACTCGGGCATCAGCGGATAGCCGGCGTTGTCGCGGATCGCCTGCGAGACCACCGACTCCGGGTCGTGGATGTCGCCGAACAGGCGTGCGCTGGTCGGACAGGCGAGCACGCAGGCGGGCTTGCGTTCGGACTCGGGCTTCGTCGTGTCGTAGATCCGGTCGACGCACAGCGTGCACTTGGTCATGACCTTGCGCTCGGGGTCGATCTCGCGCACGCCGTACGGGCAGGCCCACGAGCAGTACTTGCAGCCGATGCACTTGTCGTAGTCGACCAGCACGATACCGTCCTCGGGCCGCTTGTAGCTGGCGCCGGTGGGGCACACCGGCACGCACGGTGGATCCTCGCAATGCAGGCACGACTTCGGGAAGTGCACCGTCTGCGTGTCGGGAAACTCGCCGACCTCGAACGTCTGCACCCGATTGAAGAACGCGCCGGTCGGGTCCGCGTCGTACGGATTGACGTCGGCGAGCGGCCCCGCGGCGCCCGAAGTGTTCCACTGCTTGCAGCTCGTCACGCACGCGTGGCAGCCGACGCAGACGTTCAGGTCGATGACCAGCGCCAGTTGCGTCATGGCCGCTTCCCGCCGCCTGCGAACCAGGCCAGCGTCCGCGGCCGGTGCGCGGCCTTGGTGCCGGGCGCCGCCGGAACCGGCTCGAACTGCGGCCAGGTCTGCGCCGGCTCGCCGTCGTCGGCGCGATAGATGCGCACGCGAACGTCGTACCAGGCCGCCTGCCCGGTGATCGGATCGGAATTCGAGACCGTGCCCTCGTCGCCGGCGCCGGGCAACTCTTCGGAGATCAGGTGGTTGAGCAGGAACCCCCGGCGCGACTCGTTGGCGTCGGGCGCCAGGCCCCATGCGCCGGGCGCCTTGCCGATCGCGTTCCAGGTCCAGACGGTGCCGGGCTCGACCGCCTCGGAGTAGCTCGCCTGGCAGCGCACCCGGCCCCACTGCGACTCGACCCACATCCAGCCGCCGTCCTCGATGCCGTGGGCGCGGGCGACGCGCGGGTTCAGGTACAGCGGGTTGTGGCTGTGAATCTGGCGCAGCCAGGCGTTCTGCGAATCCCACGAGTGGTACATCGCCATCGGTCGCTGCGTGACAGCGCTGAGCGGATAGCGCACGCGGTCGGTACGCTGCGCCTCGAGCGGCTCGTAGTAGAACGGCAGCGGATCGAAGAACTCGTCCACCCGCTTCCTCAGGTGCTCGGGGGGCTTCCTGGACGGCCCCTTGCCGCGCGCCGCCAGCCGGAACTTCTGCAGCACTTCCGAGTACAGGTGGATCAGGATCGGCTCGGCGTAGCGCGTGATGCGGTTGCGCAGCGACCACTCGAGATAGCCCTTGTTCCAGTTGCGCATGTACTGGTACGACGGCGGCAGCTTGTAGTGGTAGACGCAGTTGTTCTGCGCGTACATCTCCCACTGCCGCGGGTTCGGCTCGCCGCGCATGAACTTCTCGCCGCCCTTGCCGCGCCAGCCGGAAAGGAATCCGATGCCCGAGCCCGGCTCGGTCTCGTAGTTGACGATGAAGTCGGGGTAGTCGCGGTACTTCCGGCTGCCGTCGCGGCGCACGAAGGCGGGCAGCTTCAGGCGGCTGCCCAACTCGATCAGCACTTCCTGGAACGGCTTGCACTGGCCGGTCGGCGGCACCACCGGGATGCGCACCGAGTCGACCGGCCCGTCGAACTCGGAGATCGGCCGGTCGAGCATCGACATCACGTCGTGCCGCTCGAGATAGGTGGTGTCGGGCAGGATCAGGTCGGCGAACGCGGTCATCTCCGACTGGAACGCGTCGGCGACGACGATGAACGGGATCTTGTACTCGCCGTCCTCGCCGCGATCGTTGAGCATCTCGCGGACCTGCGACGTGTTCATCGTCGAGTTCCACGCCATGTTCGCCATGAAGATCATCAGCGTGTCGATCGGGTAGGGGTCGCCCCGCCACGCATTGGTGATCACGTTGTGCATCAGCCCGTGCACGGACAGCGGGTACTCCCACGAGAACGCCTTGTCGATCCTGACCGGGTTGCCTGCGTCGTCGACGAACAGGTCGTCGGGTTCGGCGGGCCAGCCGAGCGCCAGGCCGTCGAGCGGGTGGTCGGGCTTGACCGCGAGCGGCGTGTTCGGGGTCTTCGCGCACGGCGGGATCGGCCGCGGAAACGGCGCCTTGTGCCGGAAGCCGCCGGGCCGGTCGATGGTGCCGAGCAGCGACATCAGGATCGCCAGCGAACGGATCGTCTGGAAGCCGTTGGAATGCGCGGCCAGCCCGCGCATCGCGTGGAACGCCACCGGGTTGCCGGTGACGGTGTCGTGCTCCTTGCCCCAGGCGTCGGTCCAGGCGATCGGCAGCTCGATCCGGTGGTCGCGCGCGGTGATGCCCATCTCGTGCGCGAGTCGGCGGATCGTCTCGGCCGGAATGCCGGTGATGCCGGCGGCCCATTCGGGCGTGTAGCGCTCGACGCGATCGCGCAGCAGCTGGAACGCGGGCTTGACCGGCCTGCCGTCGGGCAGCCTGAACTGGCCATGCAGGAACGGGTCGGCCCCTTCGGCGTGCGTGACCACCGGCGCGTTGGTGACGCGGTCCCACCAGAGCTTGTTCTGCGGGTCGTAGCAGCCCTCTTCGTCGGGCACGTCGGTGCGCACGAAGAGGCCCGATTCGTCGTGTTCCTCGTCGACGTTGACGAGTTGCCCCGCGTTGGTGTTGCGGACCAGGAACTCGCGGTCGTACAGGCCCAGCGCGATGATCTCGTGGATCAGCGCGAGCATCAGCGCGCCGTCGGTGCCCGGCCGGATCGGCACCCACTCGTCGGCGATCGCCGAGTAGCCGGTGCGTACCGGGTTGATCGAGATGAAGCGGCCGCCGTCGCGCTTGAACTTCGAGATCGCGATCTTCAGCGGATTGGAGTGATGGTCTTCGGCGGTGCCGATCATCACGAACAGCCGCGCGCGTTCGAGGTCGGGGCCGCCGAACTCCCAGAACGAGCCGCCGATCGTGTAGATCATCCCGGCGGCCATGTTCACCGAGCAGAATCCGCCGTGCGCCGCGTAGTTCGGTGTGCCGAACTGCCGCGCGAACAGGCCCGTGAGCGCCTGCATCTGGTCGCGGCCGGTGAACAGCGCGAACTTCTTCGGGTCGGTCGAGCGGATCTTCGCGAGGCGCTCTTCGAGCAGCCCGAACGCCTCGTTCCAGGAGATTTCCTCGAATTGCCCGCTGCCGCGCTCGGCGCCGGCCTTTCGCCGAAGCGGCTTCGTGAGCCGAGCCGGCGAGTACTGCTTCATGATCCCCGACGATCCCTTGGCGCAGATCACCCCCTGGTTCAGCGGGTGCTCGGGATTGCCCTCGATGTAGCGAACCTCGCCGTCGCGCAAGTGCACCCGGATGCCACAGCGGCAGGCGCACATGTAGCAGGTGGTGTTGCGGACTTCGGTGCTGGCGTCGGGCAGCGGCGCCCGTGCCGGGTCGTGGATCGGCTTGGATGACATCTCCGCAGGGATATTAGGGGATCGGGGCAGGGGCCTCCATAAGCATTCCGGGGAGTCGTTCCATTATCCGTTTGGGGGATCGGCGTGTAATATCGTGCCGGGAGGCTCCCCGCAGAGGAGCCGCAGGAGGGTGAATGCGGGTATCGGGTTCGGGAACCTCTGTTGGCGCGCCGCCGGACGGCGTGGCGCCGCCGCGCGCGGCCGGCCCGGCCGTGCGCGACGCGGGCGAGGCCCGGGCAGTGCGGGTGCTGCCCGTCGTCGACGGGCGCGCCGAGCGCCCGGACGCGTCCGGGGTTGCGGCGGCCGTGGCGGGCGCCTCGGCGGTCGGCGGAACGCCGCAGTCGATGCTCGACGCGTTCCTCGTCACGGTCATCAGGCTGGCCGGTGCGCGGGCCGGCGCGGTGCGCGCGCTGACTCCCGAGGGCAACCAGCTGCGGCTGGTCGCTGCCTGGGGCCTGCCCGAAGAGGTGCTCGCGCGCGAGGCCCTGATCGGCCCGTGCGGGGTCTGCGGCGATGCGCTGCAAGGCGACGGCGTGCGGGTGGCCGAGAATGCCTCGCGTTGCGGCAAGCTCGCCGTCGATACCTTCTTCGAGCAGGTCTGCACGGGCACGGTGGCCGTTCCGCTCGAGTACAAGGGACGCTCGGTCGGCGTGTTCACGCTGTTCTTCGACGGCGTGCACAACCTGCGCGGCGAGGTCATCCACCTGCTGCGCCCGGTCGGGCAGCTGTTCGGCCTGGCGCTCGAGAACGCTCGGCTCGAGCGCGAGAACCTGCAATCCAGCCTGGTGCACGAGCGCCAGACCATCGCCGGCGAGTTGCACGACTCGCTCGCGCAGTCGCTCACCTTCGTGCGCATGCGCATGCCGCTGCTGCAGGACGCGATCTCGCAGCAGGACACGCCGCGCGCGCTGAAGTATTGCCAGGACGTCAACGACGAACTCGGCAGCGCCAACCGGCGCATGCGCGAGCTGATCACGCACTTCCGCGCCGGCATGGACGCCCAGGGGCTGCATCGCGCCCTCGAGCAGATGGCCGACACGTTCTACGAACGCACCGGCGTCGCGCTCGATTTCGATTGCCGAATCCCCGAGTTGCGGCTGTCGGCCGACGTCGAGGTGCAGACCTTCCACATCCTGCAGGAGGCGCTCGCGAACGTGCGCCGGCACTCCGGCGCGCGCAACGCCCGGCTGCGCGTCGAGCGCGAGGGGCCCGACGTGGTCTTCAGCGTGCACGACGACGGCTGCGGCTTCGCGCTGCAGGCCTGTCCCGGACAGGGAACGGCGCGCACCAGCTTCGGGCTCGACATCATGCGCGAGCGCGCGCAGGCGATCGGCGCGCGGGTCACGTTCGAGAATGCGCCGGGCGGTGGCGCCCGGGTCGTCGTCCGCGTGCCTGCGCGCGACTCGGCCGGCGAGCCGCCGGTTGCCGGGGTGGCGCATGACTGAGCCGCTGCGCGTCGCCCTGATCGACGATCACGGGCTGTGCCGGCGCGGGCTCGGCGAGCTGCTCGAGCTGCGTGCCGGGATGAAGGTCGTCGCGACCACCGGCAACCCCGAGGAGGGCATCGAGCTGATCCGCACGCACCGGCCCGACCTGGCGGTGATCGACCTGCGGATGCCGCAACTCGACGGCCTGCGGTTGCTGCGCGGGCTGCGCGACGCGGGCTCGGAAGTGCCGGTCGTGATCCTCACGATGAGCGACTCGCGCGAGGACCTCGCCGCGGCATTGCGGATGGGGGCACGGGGCTACCTGCTCAAGGACATGGACCCGCAGGACGTCATCGATGCGATCACGCGCGCCGCGCGCGGCGAGCTGGTCGTCGCGCCGGCCATGACGGCCAAGCTGGCCGGCCTGCTCGAGGAGGGCCCGCAGCGCGCCGCGCCCAGCAGCTCGCTCGACCAGCTCACGGTGCGCGAGCGCGAGATCCTCGCGCAGGTGGCGCGCGGCCTGAGCAACAAGGCGATCGCGCGCGAGCTCGGCATCAGCCACGACACCGTCAAGCTCCACGTCAGGCACATCCTGTCGAAGCTCGGCTTCTCGTCGCGGGTCGAGGCCGCGGTGTTCGCGATCGAGAACCGGGTCGGCGAGGGCGGGCGCGGCGACCGCGACGGTGCCGATGCGCCGCCGGCGCGGCTGGTGCACTCGCGATAGGTCGATCGGCGCGGCGGCGTCCTGCCGCGCTTCGAACGCCTAGACGGCGAGTTCGTCCCGAGCCGCAGCCCCGACCGGGGCCTCCTGGGTGCGCTCGAACCACTTCAGCTTGTCACGCAGGCGCACGACGTCGCCGACGATGATCAGCGTCGGCGGGGCCAGCCGCGCGCGCGCGGCCAGTTCGGGAAGCGTGCGCAGCGTGCCGGTCACGACGCGCTGGCTGCGCTGCGTGCCTTGCTGCACGATCGCTGCCGGCGTGGAGTCGGCCAGGCCGTGCTCGGCGAGCTTCGCGCACAGTTCGGCCAGGCCCTGGAAGCCCATGTAGCAGACCAGCGTCTGCCCGGGCCGCGCCAGCGCCGGCCAGTCGAGGTTCATCGTGCCGTCGCGCAGGTGCCCCGTGACCAGCACGCACGCGTGCGCGTGGTCGCGGTGCGTGAGCGGAATGCCCGCGTAGGCCGCCACGCCGGCGGCAGCCGTGATGCCGGGGACGACCTGGAAGCGCACGTCGTGCGCCGACAGCGTCTCGATCTCCTCGCCGCCGCGGCCGAAGATGAACGGGTCGCCGCCCTTGAGCCTGACTACCCGGTGCCCGGCGCGCGCGAGGTCGACCATCAGGTCGTTGATCGCTTCCTGGCGCATCGTGTGGCGGTTGCGCTCCTTGCCGACGTAGATGCGCTGCGCCTCGGGCCCTACCAGCGCCATGATCTCGGGCGAGACCAGGTTGTCGTAGAGCACGACGTCGGCCTGCTGCATCAGGCGCAGCGCCTTCAGCGTGAGCAGTTCGGGATCGCCGGGACCGGTACCGACCAGCGCCACCTCGCCGGGGGCGAGCGCGGGTCCGGCGTCGGGAAGCCTGGGGTCGGTGGGCGGCGGGAACGGAACCATGTCCATCGGAAACCTCCGGTGGGATCAGTCTTCTTGCCGCGGACCGCGCCTGAACACGAAGCGGAACTCGGCGGGCTCGACCTCGACGTAGTCGAGCACGGTGCCTTCGAGCTGGGGGCGCGACGTCGGGGAGACGAGGAGGATCACGCCTTCGCACGCGATCTCTTCGTCCTGCTCGCGGCGATCGTCGAAGCCCATGCCGAACTCGATGTCGTCGGTGGCGTCGTCGTACTGGGCCGCGACGCGCAGCAGCGGCTCCTCGATGCCCGCCTCTTCGGCAGCGATAAGGATCTGGCGAGCGGCAGCAGCGGTGACGGTGATCATTGCGGACACTCGGTGAGGGCGGACTCGGCGCGCCGGCACGGCCGCGCGACGCCGCGGACGAACTCGACGAAGCGCTGCGGCCAGCGGTTGCCGCCGACGCTGCGCAGGTGCGCGTACGAGGCCAGCACGTTGCGATGCACGATGCCGTCGCGCGTTCCGTCGATGCCGTGGCCGCGCTTCACGCGATAGGCGTAGCGAAGGTCCGGCGCCACGTTCTCGAGCGCCGAATGATGGAACTCGTGGCCGCGCACGCTGTCGATCGGCCCGCCGGGCCAGGGGAACGCGTCGGTTTCCTGCAGCGCCACGTAGCCGCGGCCGACCGCGCGGTCGCGCATCACGACGTCGGCGGGGATCGCGCCGACCATCTCGTGGCGCTCGCCGCGCCACGAGATCGAGCGCGCGAGGTACATCAGGCCGCCGCACTCGGCATAGACGGGCAGCCCCGCCTCGATGCGCTCGCGCAGTGCGCGCCTCAGTGGTGCGTTGGCGGACAGCCGCGCGGCGAGCGCCTCGGGAAAGCCGCCGCCGATGAACAGCCCGTCGACCTCGGGGAGCGCGGCATCGCGCAGCGTGTCGAAGGCAACGAGTTCGGCGCCCGCCGCCCGCAGCGCATCGAGGTCGTCGGCATAGTAGAAGCCGAATGCTTCGTCCTGCGCGATGCCGATGCGCAGCGGCGCGGTGTCGTCCCCGGCGGGCGCGGTCGGCGCTGCAGCCTGCGGCTTCGTGTCGCGCTTCGCGGCCGCGGCAACCGTGACGGTGGCGGGTTCCCCGGCGGTGGCGCCGAGCAGCGCATCGAGGTCGACGCCGCCGGCCACCGCGTCGGCCAGCGTCTCGACCACCCGCTGCGCCTCGCCCGCTTCGTTGCTGGGCACCAGGCCCAGGTGCCGCTCGACGATCGCGAGCCGCGGGTTCTCGCCCAGGGCGCCCAGTACCGGCACGTCGGTGTAGCGCTCGAGCGCATCGCGCAGCCGCGCTTCGTGACGCGAGCCGCCGACGCGATTGAGGATCACGCCGGCGATCCGCACGCGCGGCTCGAAAGACTGGTAGCCGAGCACGAGCGGAGCGATGCCCCGCGAGGTGCCGCGCGCGTCGAGCACCAGCACGACCGGCAGGCCGAGCCTGCCGGCCACGGCGGCATTGCTGTCGCTGCCGTCGGCGGCCATTCCGTCGTGCAGGCCCAGGTTGCCTTCGACGAGGCCGACGTCGGCGGCGGCCGCCTGGCGCAGGAACGACGCCTCGAGCTCTTCCCAGCCGGCGAGGTGCGGGTCGAGGTTGCGGCACCCGCGTCCGGCGGCCAGCGTCAGCCACATCGGGTCGATGTAGTCGGGGCCCTTCTTGAATGGCTGCACCGACAGCCCGCGCCGGCGCAGCGCCAGGCACAGTCCGATCGAAACCGTCGTCTTGCCCGAAGACCGATGCGCTGCGGAGACCAGCCAGCGACTCATCGCGGTTCTCAGCCGCCGCCGCTGGCGGCACCCGTGGCCGGCGCGGTATCGCGCGGCAGGAAGTCGAGCACGTGCACGCCGATCGTCGTGATCAGGAACGCGGCCGCGACGCCTCCGATGCCCAGCAGCAGTTCGGGCAGCGAGGGCACGTACGGCGCGATCTGGCCGTCGTAGAAGGTCGAACGGGTCGAGGCGCCCGGGAAGAGCTCCAGCGGGAAAGCCTGGCCGCCGATGATGAACACGTACAGCGCGCAGAACGCGCCGGCAATGACCAGCACGCTGGCGGTCACCGCGTTGCGCGGATTCGCCGCGTCGCCGCCGAAGACGAGCAGCAGCGGCGCGATGCTGCCGATCGCCACGTAGCCGGCCCAGAACAGCAGCGTGTACACGCCGCCGTCGACGAGGATGAACCGTTCGAAGTCGAACTGTCGCGCGAAATAGAGGTTGGTGAGGTGGTGGGCTGCGACCAGGTACAGCGTGGCCGCGACGAACACGCCGAGCAGCCGGGTCATGCGGCGGCACACGTCGGCGGGCAGCGTCATGCGGTTCCAGGCGTAGACCGCTGCCTGCGCGAGCAGGAACACCGCCAGGCCCCACGCGAACGACATCACGATGAACATCGGCGCGAGCAGCGCCGATCCGTAGGCCTGGCGCGCGACGAGGAACCCGAAGATCGAGCCGGTGCCGGTGGTCAGCACGAGCCGCCAGATGAAGGCCGCGAGCCCGGCCTGCTTCGAGTACGGGTTCATGCGCCGTTCCATCAGCGTCCAGAGATAGATGGCGACGATGGCCGCCATGCCCGAGTACAGGAACACGTTCCACGCGAACATCGACGTGAAGTTATAGTGCGTCGCGGCGACGATCAGCCGGTCGGGCCGGCCGAGGTCGAGCATCAGCACCATCAGGCCGCCCGCGAGCATCGCCAGACACAGCAGCCCCGACAGCGGCGCGCGCGACTTGTAGACGGCCTTGCCGAACACCGAGCCGATCGAGGCCACGTTGAGCACGCCCGAGGCCGCGACGATCAGGAAGATCGCGAACACGTGCGGCAGGCCCCAGACCACGTGGTTGTTCATCCCGGTGACGATGTGGCCCTCGACCTCCATGTAGTGCGCCGCACCCAGCCCGAGTGCGACCAGCGCCGCGCCGAGTGCGGCGACCAGCCAGAACCGGCTCGCCGGCGGAGGAGGGGTCGCGATGCCTTCCTGCATGTCGTCAGATTCCGTGATAGCGCACGCCCGTGTCCAGGCGCAGGTCTTCGCGGATGCGGGTGGTGGCGATTTCGCGGATGCGCTTCGAGATCGCGCTGTCCGGGTCGTTCAGGTCGCCGAACATGATCGCCTGTTCGGGGCAGGCCTCGGCGCAGGCCGGCTGCTGGCCGCGGTCGACGCGGTGCACGCACATCGTGCAGCCCTCGACGCAGCCCTTGCCGCGCGGCACGTCGGGCTTCTGCGTCGTGAGCGGCTCGTGCACGAAGCTGCGCGCCTTGTACGGGCAGGCCATCACGCAGTAGCGGCAGCCGATGCAGCTGTGCCGGTCGACCAGGACGATCCCGTCGGCGCGCTTGAACGATGCGCCGGTGGGGCAGACGTCGACGCAGGGCGGGTTCGCGCAGTGCTGGCACATCACCGGCGCGCTGGTCGTGCGGCCGGTGTCCTGGTGGCGGATCTCGACCTTGCGGATCCACTGCGAGTCGGTCGGCAGGGTGCCGCCCGACAGGCCGTTCTCGGTGTTGCAGGCCGTCACGCACCGATTGCAGTCGGGCGAACAGCGCGTGGTGTCGATGAGCATTCCCCAGCGCACCTTCGACGACGCCGGCTGGCCGGCCGGCCGTGCGCCCTGGGCGGTGGCGATCTCGATCAGGCGGATCCCGGGCGCGAGCAGCACGCCCGCGAGCGCGGCGGTGCCGGCGGCGAGCATCGCGCGGCGCGACGGTGCGGTGCCGGGGCGCGCGGCTTCGCGTGCCTGCGGCACGTTGCGTTCCTGTTCGCTCATGGACGGGCCCCCGCGGCCGCCGCACGGGCGGCTGGCGCATGCAGGAACGCCTGCGCGGCCTGCGCGGCGCGCGCCTGCGGGCCGGCGTCGGCCTGCGACCGGGCCGGTTGCGCGCCGGCAGGCCTGGGCTGGTGGCATTCGAAGCAATCGAGCTTGACCGCTGCGTAGCGGTGGCAGGTCTCGCAGAATGCCTGCGGCGAGCCGACCGCCGAGCCGGCCGCCGCGCCGGCGCCCTGGCCGGCATGGCAGTCGATGCAACCGTTCAGGCTGACCTTCTCGCCGCGAAGGCCCTGGCGCACGGTGCGGTCGCGCTGGTGCTTGAGCATGTCCATGTGCGTGCGCCGCATCACCTCGGGGCTGTCGATGCACTGCGTCGAGCGATCGACCGAGATCGAGGGCTTGGCGACGCGTCCTGCCGGCTCGGCGGCCGACGCCGCGCCGGCGAGGGCGCCCGCGCACAGCGCGAACGCGATCGCCTTCAGCCAGCGGGTCGCAACGATGCTCGGCATCTGCACGTCCTTACTCGCCCAGGCCCATCTGGATGTACCCGGTCGGGCAGACGTCGGCGCAGATGTGGCAGCCGATGCAGCGGTCGTAGTCGGTGTAGACGTAGCGACCCATCGTCGCTTCCTTCTTCGGCACCCGCTTGACCGCGGTCTGCGGGCAATACACCACGCAGTTGTCGCACTCGAAGCACTGGCCGCAGCTCATGCAGCGCTTGGCCTCGGCGATCGCCTCGGCTTCGCCGAGCGCTTCGATGCGCTCCTCGAAGTTGCCGAGCGCGCTCTCCTTCGTCAGCGTGACGAACTTTCGCTTGACCCGCGGCGTGTAGCCGAAGTGGCCGAGGAACAGCGCCTCGTGCGGGATCACGTAGCGGTCGGAGCGGTTGTCGAAGTTGTGGATCGCGCCCTTGCTCTGGTCGGTGCCCCAGGTCGGCTCGTGGATCTCGCCCAGCTCCAGCCCGCGCTCGACGTACTTGCGCATCAGGTCGAAGACGTGGACGTCGATCTTCGGGCGCTTGCCGATCTCTTCGCCAGCCAGGAACCGGTCGATCCCGTCGGCGGCGATCGCGCCGTGCCCGATCGCGGTGGTCAGCAGGTGCGGCCGGATCACGTCGCCCCCGGCGAACACGCCGGGCTGGTCCTTCACCTGGTAGCTGCGGTCGGCGTTGACCGCGCCGCGGCCGTTGTCGAACGCCTCGAGGCCGGTGAAGTCGACGGCCTGGCCGATCGCCGAGACGATCAGGTCGGCGGGAATGTCTTCCTCGGTGCCCTCGATGATCCTGATGTCGAGCTTGCCGCCGGCCATCTTCGCCTCGCACTTCGCGACGCGCAGCGCGGTGGCGCGGCCGTCCGGTCCCTTGACGACGGCCAGCGGCACGAGGCCGCCGCGGATCTGGATGTCCTCGGCCTGCGCCTGCTCGATCTCGTGCTTGTTCGCCTGCATCTTCTCGATCGGGAACACCGAGGTCAGCACCACTTCGGCACCCTGCTTGGCCGACACCTCGGCCACGTCCTGCGCCATGTGGCCGGCGATCGCGGCCTCGAGGTCGGTGGGCTTCGAGTTCGCGAGGTGGCCCAGGCGGCGCGCGACGGTGGCCACGTCGATCGACGTGTCGCCGCCGCCGACCACGACCACGCGCTTGCCCACGTGGCGCAGGCGCCCGTCGTTGAACGCGCGCAGGAAGGAGGTCGCCGTGACGACGTTGGGCGCTTCGCCGTCCTTCACCGGCAGCGCGCGACCGGCCTGCGCGCCCATGCCGAGGAACACCGCGTCGAAATCGCGCCGCAACTCATCCATCGTGACGTCGGTGCCGACGCGGCACTTCAGTCGCGTTTCGATGCCCAGCTCGAGGATGCGGTCGATCTCGGCGTCGAGCACTTCGCGCGGCGTGCGGAAGCCCGGGATCCCGTAGCGCATCATGCCGCCGAGGTACTCGTGCTCGTCGAAGATCGTGACGGCGTGGCCCTTGAGGGCCAGCTGGTAGGCCACCGAGAGGCCGGCGGGTCCGCCGCCGATCACCGCGACCTTCTTGCCGGTCGAGTGCCCGGGCTTGACGTACTTCAGGCCCTTGGCGTTCGCGTACTCGCCGAGGAAGTGCTCGACCGAGTTGATGCCGACGTGGTCCTCCAGCGCGTTGCGGTTGCAGCCGCTCTCGCAGGGCGCCGGGCACACGCGGCCCATCACCGACGGGAACGGGTTGGCCTGCGTCAGTCGGCGCCAGGCGTACTCCTGCCACGGCATGCCCGCCGGCGGCTTCTCGATGCCGCGGACGATGTTCAGGTACCCGCGGATGTCCTCGCCCGAGGGGCAGCTGCCCTGGCACGGCGGCGTCGACTGGATGTAGGTCGGGCACTTGTGCGAATGGTCGGCGTCGAAGATCTTCTGGCGGAAGTCTTTCCAGGTGTACTCGCCGTCCTTGAAGCGCCGGTACTCGAGCTTCTCGACCGGTTGTTCAGCGTTCGTCGACATTGTCCGTGTTCTCCGAAGCAGTAGTCGGATGGCGCGTCAGGATTTCGCGCCGAGCCGGATCGCGGTGCTCACCAGCTGGTGCACGCCGCCCACCATTCCCATCTTGAAGCCGTAGTACGGCAGCACTTTCGTGAACTGCGCCTTGCAGATCGCGCAGATCGTCGCCATGAAGTTGACCCCGTGCTCCTTGACGACGCGATCGAGCGACTCCATCCGGGGCAGGGCACCCTTGACCCGCAGGTCGAGCAGCTCGTCGGTGAGCACGCCGCCGCCGCCGCCGCAGCAGAAGGTCTGCTCGTGCGTCGTTCCGGGCGCCATCTCGTGGAAGCGGTTGACCGTCGCCCGGATGATCGCGCGCGGGATCTCGAACTGTCCGCCCGGCGCGTCACCCATCCGCGACGCGCGCGCGACGTTGCAGCTGTCGTGGAAGGTGACGACCCGGTGGTCGTTCGCTTCCTTGTCGAGCGTGAGCGCGCCGCGCTGGATCAGGTCCCAGGTGAACTCGCAGATGTGCATCGGCTGCCGGTAGCGCATGTCGAGCTGGCTCTGCAGCTGCACCGCGAACGGGTCCTTCGCGCCGGCGCCGATGCCGGCCAGCGTGTTCCAGAAGCTGTAGGCGACGCGCCACGCGTGGCCGCACTCGCCGACGATGATCCGCTTGACGCCGAGATCGAGCGCCGCCTCGCGGATGCGCATCGCAATCGTGCGCAGCTGCTCGTAGTTGCCGATGAACAGGCCGAAGTTGCCGGCCTCGGACGCGTGCGACGACAGCGTCCAGCTGATGCCGGCGGCGTGGAACACCTTGCCGTAGCCGATCAGGCTCTCGACGTGCGGTTCGGCGAAGAAGTCGGCCGACGGCGTGACCAGCAGCACTTCGGCGCCCTTCTGGTCGAGCGGGTAGCGCACGTCGAAGCCGGTTTCTTCCTTGACGTCTTCCTCGAGCCCCTCGAGCGTGTCGGCAAGCGCCGGCCCGGGCAGTCCGAGGTTGTTGCCGATCCGGTGGACCTTGCCGATGATCTCGTTCGAGTACTTCTGCCCGTAGCCCACGGCGTCGAGGATCTCGCGCCCGGCCATCGTGATCTCGGCGGTGTCGATGCCGTACGGGCAGAACACCGAGCAGCGCCGGCATTCCGAGCACTGGTTGTAGTAGGTGTACCACTCGTCGAGCACTTCTCGCGTGAGGTCGCGCGCCCCGACGAGCTTCGGGACGATCTTTCCGGCCAGCGTGAAGTAGCGCCGGTAGACGCTGCGCATCAGGTCCTGGCGGGCAACCGGCATGTTCTTCGGGTCGCCGGTGCCGAGGAAGTAATGGCACTTGTCGGTGCACGAGCCGCAGTGCACGCAGGCGTCGAGGTAGACCTTGAGCGACCGGTAGCGCTCGAGCAGCGAGCCCATGTGCGCGATCGCCTTGTCGTGCACGACCTGCCAGTCGTCGTCGACCTTTCCGGGGAACCCGATCGCCTCGTTCATCTTCTCGGACGCGACGTACGGGCGGCTCCCGGCCATCGCGCCCGGCCGGATCGCCGGAGGCGCGTCCGGGAACTCGCGCAGCGCGGGCGCCTTGACTTCGGCAGCCATCGCTCAGCGCTCCTCGAGCCGGGCGGCCCACGGCGCCAGGTGCCGGGACTCGCGCGGATTGTCGACCTGGTTGCGCGACGGCGAGAAGAACAGCCCCGGCGCGTGCAGCAGCTTGGAGAACGGGAAGATGATCATCAGCGCGGCCACCAGCAGCAGGTGGACGTACAGCGGCCCGCTGGCGGGCAGCGGCTGCCAGTCGAACACCATCAGCCCGAGGAAGAAGGCCTTCACCCCGACGATGTCGGTGTGGAACAGGTACTTCATCGACAGGCCCGAGGCGCCGATCGCCAGCAGCAGCGCGAGCATCAGGTGGTCCGAGGGCGTGGAGATGTAGCGCACCCGCTCGACCAGGAAGCGGCGCGCCCACAGGCCGGCCAGCCCCACCACCATCGCGAACCCGGCGTACACGCCAAACGGCTGGATGAACGCGACCCAGCCCCAGACCGGCTCGGTGAAGTAGCGCAGGTGCCGGGCCAGGACCAGCGCCAGGCCCGCGTGGAAGATCCAGCCGAGCGCCCAGGTCCAGAGGTTGCCCTTGAACAGGCTCTCGAAGAACACGACCTCGCGCACCATGCGCAAGGCCACGCCGGCGCCGGTGGTCGGCGCGGGCGTGGTCGGGATCTTCAGCGGCGCCGGCGTGCGCGCGTAGTCGGCGATGCGCACCACCAACCCGACCGCGCAGACCGCGGCCGCGAAGTAGAACAGCACCGCAAAGAACACCGTCGAGGCCGGCATTGTCTCCTCCTGGCAGCGGTCACCGGCCAGCGTGGCGCGCGGCGCGGCAGCGAAGCCGCGCGCGTCGCCCGCGGGCTCTCAGACGCAGCCGGTCGGCTTCGGAAGGCCGGCGATCTTGCACGCCTGCTTGGCGGGGCCGTACGGGAACAGCTCGTACAGGTACTGGCTGTTGCCCTTGTCCGGCCCCAGCTTCTTGCCGATCGCCTTGGTGAGCACGCGCACCGCCGGGGCGATCTGGAACTCGTCGTAGTACTCGCGCAGGAAGTTCACGACCTCCCAGTGCGACTCGCTCATGTCGATGTTCTCCGCCTTGGCGATCTCGCCGGCGACGTTCTCGTCCCAGTCGGACAGGTTGACGAGATAGCCTTCCTCGTCGGTTTCGACGCTCTTGCCTTGGACTTCGAGAGTGGGCATTTCAGTCTCCCCTGGATATGCCTGGATGAAGAATGGGCCAGCGTGCTAGAGCCACGACTGGCAGTTCGGATGTTCGGCGACCAGGTCGACGAAACCGCCGTAGTCGACCGCAGTCACGCCCTCGGTCAGGCGATCGGCCATGCCGCGCGCCTCGAGGTCGGGCGCGAGCACGTAGATCTCGAGCCGTTCGAGCGCGTCGCGTACGCGCGCCTCGGCGGGGTTCCCGCGCGTGGCGCCGTACACCGCGTCCTCGATCAGCAGCAACGCGCCCCGGCCGGAGAGCCGCAGCGCGCTGTCGAACGCGCTGCCGTCGGTGGGCGACTTGTTGACGATGTGAAGCATTCGATCGGGCCCCGGTCCTAGAAGCTCAGCACCACGTCCTGCTCCTGCATCAGGGCGGACAACTCGTCCCGGTCGAGCACGGTCACGTCGACCAGCAGGTCTTCCTCGGTCAGTCCGCGCGCCTGCAGCGACTCGCGTTCGACGTAGAGCTTCTCGACGTCGTAGCCGTCGAGCGCGCGGTAGGTCGGCGAGAAATTCTTGGTCTCGATGCCCTTGGTCTGCATCCCGCGCTTCAACTGGTAGACGCCGTCGTCGAGGAACACCAGCGAGACATCCTGGTCGAACGCGGCGGTAATCAGCACCACCTCGAGCGACTCGAGCGCGTAGATCGTCCCGTAGGGCGCCTTGCGGTTGACGAACATGAACTTCTTCTGCTCGGGCATCGCGGGCCTCAGTCGCCGAAGGTGACGAGGCGATCGGCCTCGATGCCGGCCTCGACCAGCTGGCCGAGCCCGGAGATCCGGAAGCCCGGCGCCAGCACCTCGTCCTTGATGCCGCGACGCAGCGCCGCCGCCACGCAGACGACGAGGTCGACGCCGTGCTCCTCGGCGAGCTTCGACCAGCGGGTGACCACGTTGCGATCGTCCTGCGGCGGCTCGGTGAGCCGCGTCGCGTTGTTCACGCCGTCGTGATAGAAGAACACGCGGCTGACCTGATGGCCTTTCGCGATCGCGGCCCTGCAGAACAGGTAGGCCGTGTCGCTGGCCTGGTGCTGGTACGGCCCTTCGTTGACCAGGATGCCGAACTTCATTCGCGCGCCGCGCCTCAGAAACGGATGTGCGCCGACGCGTTCAGGCTCGAACGCGAGCCGCGCCAGTCATCGATCAGGTACTTGGTGAACGGCAACCCGGTCTTCTCGAAGAAGCGCGGCCAGCCGATCCGGTCGATCCAGTCGGCCATCCGCTCCCAGGGGCGCGCGTCTTCCTTGTACGTGTACAGGATCTTGCGCACCACCTCGCCGACCTCGGGCCAGCGCGGCGGGTTGTTGGGCAGCCCGCTGGCGACCATCTTCATGAACGTCGGCTTGTCGCGCGCGTTCGAGTTCTTGCCCCCGACCCAGATCGCCAGCTTCGAGTGCTCGGGGTCGTTGATCTGCATCGGCGGGCACGGCGGATAGCAGGCGCC
>JAXMFB010000006.1:0-244893 GCA_046347945.1 Burkholderiaceae bacterium | reverse complement strand
AGATCAGCGGCAGCGCCGAGCCGCGTCGCACCAGTTCCTCGTGAAGCTCGAGCCCGGACATGCCGGGCATGCGCACGTCGAGCAGCACGCAGGCGATCGGTTCGGGGTCGGGCAGGCGGGCGAGGAACTCCTCGGCGCTGGCGAAGCTGCTCACCTGGAAGCCGTTGGCTTCGAGCAGCCAGCGCATCGAGTCGCGCACCGCCTCGTCGTCGTCGACGACGTAGACGAGGCCTGCGGCGCCAGCCGGCGGGTTGGCGGGGATCCTGGAATCGGGCGTGGAAGGGGTGCTCATCGGGTGCAGGGTCGGAAACGGGGTCAGGCGGTGTCGGCGACGGCGGCCACTTCGGCGACCACCGGCAAGGTGAATCGGAAACTGCATCCGCCGCCCGCGGTGGTCTCGGCCCACAGGCGGCCCTTGTGCGACTCGACGATCGAGCGGCAGATGTTCAGGCCGATGCCCATGCCCTCGGCCTTCGTCGTGAAGAACGGCTCGAAGAGGCGCTGCTGCGCGTCGCGCGCCAGCCCGTTGCCATGGTCGGTCACCCGGAACTCCGCGTGCCCGTCGGCGAGCTCGACGGCGAGGCGCACTTCGCGCGGGCGATCGGGCGGCACGTCGCGCATCGCCTCGATGCCGTTCTTCAGCAGGTTCAGGAGCACCTGCTCGATCAGGATCGGGTCGACGTCGAGCGGCGGCAGTGCGGGCGCGAGTTCGGTGACGATCTGGATGCCCAGGCGCCGCGCGTCGATCTCGGCCAGCCCGACCGCGTCGGCGACGATCGCGACCACCTCGCAACGGCGACGCTCGGGTTCGCTGCGCTTGACGAAGTTGCGGATCCGGCGAATGACCTCGCCGGCGCGCGCGGCTTGCGCTGCGGTCTTGGCGAGCGGTTCGAGCAGTTCGTCGGCCTCCATCTGCTGGCCCGCGCCGGCGCGGGCGCGGATGCGCGCGGACAGCCCCATGCAGTAGTTGGCGATCGCGGTCAGCGGCTGGTTCAGCTCGTGTGCAAGCGACGACGCCATTTCGCCCATCGTCACCAGGCGCGAGGTGCGCTGCAGCTTGCGATCCTGCTCGCGCTGCTGCTCCTCGATCTCGTGGCGGCGCGTGACGTCGGTCGCGACCAGCATCTCGACCGCGCTGCCGTCGACCCAGCGAATCTGCCGGCTGCGCACCTCGAACCAGCGCCCGAGCGTCGCGTCGAAGATCTCGGTCGGGCTGTCGGCTGCCCCGACGTCGCGTGCGGCGAGCAGCGATTCGTGGCGGCGACTGTCTGCACCGAACAGGCTGCGGTGCATGCGGTTGGCGAACAGCAGCTCGGCGTGGTCCACCGAGCCGTCGAGTGGGCGTGCCACGACCGACACCGCCGCATCGAGCTCGTCCAGCACGGTGGTGAAGCGCTCGTGGGCGGCGGCCAGTTGCTCGCGAATTCGCTTGGGCTCGGTGACGTCGGTCATCGAGGTCATCCAGCCGGTCTGGCGCCCGTGCCGGTCGATCAGCGGCGAGACGTACATTCGCGCGTCGAACAGCGATCCGTCCTTGCGCCTGACCTTCACCTCGAACCCGCTGGTGGGCGTGTCGCCGCGCAGCACGCGCGACAGGTTCTCGCGGTTGGCCTCTGAGCTGCCCGCGGGCCAGTAGGGGTAGGGCGGCAGCGCGCCGACCAGTTCGCTGGCGTCGAAGCCGACCATCTGGCAGAACGCGCGATTGACGTAGCTGATGCGCCCGTCCATGTCGAAGGCGCGCATGCCGGTGAGCATGGAGTCTTCCATCGCCTGCCGGAAAGCGGTTTCGGCGGCCAGTGCCAGCTCGGCGTTGCGGCGCTCGGTGACGTCGCGCGCGACCGCGTACAGCAGCGGGCGCGGCGCATCGGCGTCCGCGTCGCGGCGCAACGACCAGTGCAGCCAGCGCCACGGCGTCGGCGCGCCGGCGGCGGCCGGCGAGGGGTTCGGCGGGTCGGAGGCGCCTGCGGCCGCGCCTGCCTGCGCCCCGCCCGTTGCCTGCGCCGGGTCGCGCGCGCGAAAGCGCGCCTCGAAGCTTGCCGACGAGGCGCCCGGCTGGCCGATCCGCGCCAGCGCCGTCGCGACCTGGTCGCGATCGTCCGGATGGACCCAGCGGTCGATGCGGCGTCGCCGCTCGCCGGCGCCGAGCACGGCCTCGAATGCGGGATTGCCGCGTACGAGGGTGCCGTCGGTCTCGAACACGCACAGCGGGTCGGGCGACAACGTGAACAGGCGGTCGCGCTCGTACTCGGCGAACAGGCGCCGGCGCGCGTGGCGCCACAGCATGACCAGCGTGACGAGGATCGCCAGCGACAGGCCCACCACCGCTGCCACCAGCGACCGATCGATCAGGTGCGGCTGCATGTCGTAGGCGAACGCGCGCAGCCGCACGCCGTGGCCGGGCGGATCGAGCGGCAACTCGTAGCTCAGGTGCGCGAGGTCGATCTCGAACAGCGACGAGCTGACCAGGCTGTTGCCGTCCCGATCGACGATCGACAGCTGGGAGCGGTCGCGGATCGTCTGCAGCAGCGACCCGCCGAGCACGCGGTTCAGCGAGTAGCCGACGATCACCGCGCCGGTGAAGCCGGTTTCGTCGTAGACGGGCGCGTGCAACTCGACCAGCACGTCGCTGGCCGCCGAGGAGAACGGCCGGGTGAACACCGCGCGCTGGCGGCGGCGGATCTCGTCGAAGGCCTCGCGGCCGGCCGCGTCGGAGACCGCCGCACCCCGCGCGCGCAGCGCGATCGGGACGACGCCGCGCGCGTGCAGCGTGTGCGTGACGCGGCCGTCGGCATCGATCAGCGCCACGTAGACCGCCGCGCTGCGGCGCGCGAGGAAGTCCTCGATGGCCTTGTCGGCCGCGATCGGGCTGCGGCGCGCGCGCGAGGACCACTCTTCGGCCACGAGGCCGATCTCGTCCTGGTCGTCGCGCAACTCGCGGCGCAGTGCGGTCTGCGCGCTGGCGACGTCTCGATACAGCGCCTGCTTCTGCTGGTCGATCTCGACCGTACGCAGGTACCAGAAGAACGCGCCCATCAGCAGCACGAACAGGCCGATCCCGAACGCGTGCGACAGCGACAGCCAGCGGATGGCGCGCATCTCGGCACGTCGGGTCGAAGGGTCGTTGCGGTTTTTCATGGCGCGATGAGGCAGTGTACCGAGTGTAGGCAGCGCGCCCGCGAAGGGTCCATGCGCATCGACCCTGTGACGTCGACGAAATACCACAATATGGGATGAAATTCCTCAATACAAAAATTTTCCTTGTCATTTGAGGGGTGGCTTCCTAGAATCGGCCGGAAACGATCCATCAACGGAAGGAGGAGATCCCATGTCAGCGCTTCCGACACGGCTGCCTGCCGCCGACGACCCGACCGACCCGGACGTCGTCGAGACGCGCGAGTGGCTCGACGCCCTCGAGACGGTCATCGACCGCGAGGGGCCGGAGCGCGCGCACTTCCTGCTCGAGCGGATGATCGAGAAGGCGCGCCGGTCGGGCGCCTTCATCCCGTTCTCGGCCAACACCGCGTACGTCAACACGATCCCTGCGCACCTCGAAGCGCGCTCGCCGGGCAACGCCGAGCACGAGGAGCGCATCCGTTCGTTCATTCGATGGAACGCGATGGCGATGGTGGTGCGGGCGAACAAGCACAACCCGCCCGACGGCGGCGACCTTGGCGGGCATCTCGCGTCGTTCGCGTCGCTGGCGACGATGATCGGCGCGGGGATGAACCACTTCTGGCACGCGCCGCACGAGAGCCACGGCGGCGACCTCGTCTACTTCCAGGGGCACTCGGCGCCGGGGCTGTACGGGCGCGCGTACCTCGAAGGTCGCCTCACCGAGGAACAACTGGCCAACTTCCGCCAGGAGGTCGGCGGCAAGGGCCTGTCGTCCTACCCGCATCCGAACCTGATGCCCGACTTCTGGCAGTTCCCGACGGTCTCGATGGGCCTCGGGCCGCTGATGTCGATCTACCAGGCACGCTTTCTCAAGTATCTGCACGCGCGCGGGATCGCCGACACCAGCAACCGCAAGGTCTGGGTGTTCTGCGGCGACGGCGAGATGGACGAACCCGAGTCGCTGGGCGCGATCAGCCTCGCCTCGCGCGAGAAGCTCGACAACCTGATCTTCGTCGTCAACTGCAACCTGCAGCGTCTGGACGGCCCGGTGCGCGGCAACGGCAAGATCATCCAGGAGCTCGAGGGCGATTTCCGCGGCTCGGGCTGGAACGTGATCAAGCTGATCTGGGGCTCGTACTGGGACCCGCTGCTCGCGCGCGACAAGGACGGCATCCTGCAACGGGTCATGGAGGAGACCGTCGACGGCGAGTACCAGGCCTACAAGGCCAACGACGGCGCGTTCGTGCGCAAGCACTTCTTCGGCAAGCACCCGAAGCTGCTCGAGATGGTTTCGCGGATGTCCGACGAGGACATCTGGCGCCTGAATCGCGGCGGCCACGATCCGCACAAGGTCTACGCGGCGTTCCACGCGGCCTACCACCATCGCGGGCAGCCCACCGTGATCCTGGCCAAGACGGTCAAGGGCTACGGGCTGGGCCGGGCCGGCGAGGCGAAGAACCCGACCCACCAGCTGAAGAAGCTCGACGCGAGTTCGATCCGCGAATTCCGCGACCGTTTCGCGATCCCGATCCCGGACGACCGGCTCGAGGAGATCCCCTTCTACAAGCCGCCGGCGGACTCGCCGGAGATGAAGTACATGCTGGAGCGGCGCCACGCGCTGGGCGGCTCGCTCCCGCAGCGGCGGCGCCGCGCGAGCGAGTCGCTCGCGGTGCCGGGGCTGGAGGCCTTCCAGGCCGTGCTCGACCCGACCGCCGAGGGCCGCGAGATCTCGACCACGCAGGCCTTCGTGCGCGTGCTCACCGCGCTCACGCGCGACAAGACGCTAGGCCCGCGGGTGGTGCCGATCGTCCCCGACGAGGCGCGCACCTTCGGCCTGGAGGGCATGTTCCGGCAGCTCGGCATCTACGCGCCCGAGGGGCAGAAGTACACGCCGGTCGACAAGGACCAGGTGATGTACTACCGCGAGGACGCGGCTGGGCAGATCCTGCAGGAGGGCATCAACGAGGCGGGGGCGTTCTGCTCGTGGCTCGCGGCGGCGACGTCGTACTCGACGAACGACCGCATCATGATCCCGTTCTACATCTACTACTCGATGTTCGGCTTCCAGCGCGTCGGCGACCTGGCATGGGCGGCCGGCGACATGCAGGCGCGCGGCTTCCTGCTGGGCGGCACTGCGGGGCGCACGACGCTCAACGGCGAGGGCCTTCAGCACGAGGACGGGCACAGCCACATCCTGTCGTCGACGATCCCGAACTGCGTCTCGTACGATCCGACCTTCGCGCACGAGGTGGCGGTCATCATCCACCACGGCCTGAAGCGCATGGTGCAGGATCAGGAGAACGTCTACTTCTACCTGACCGTGATGAACGAGAACTACGCTCATCCGGGGCTGCGCAAGGGCGACGAGGAGGGCATCGTCAAGGGCGGCTACCTGCTGCGTGCGGGGCCGAGGAAGGCCGAGCACCGCGTGCAGCTGCTGGGCTCGGGCACGATCCTGCGCGAGGTCATCGCCGCCGCGGACCTGCTCGAGCACGACTGGGGCGTGGCCGGCGATGTCTGGAGCATCACCAGCTTCACCGAGCTGCGTCGCGACGGCCTCGACTGCGAGCGCTGGAACCTGCTGCACCCCGCCGACAAGCCGAAGCAGCCCTATGTCGCGAAGCTGTTCGAGAAGACGCACGGGCCGCTGGTCGCGTCGACCGACTACATGAAGCTGTTCGCGGAGCAGATCCGGCCTTTCCTGCCCAAGGGACGCGCCTACCACGTGCTCGGCACCGACGGCTTCGGTCGCTCGGACTTCCGCGCCCGGCTGCGCGAGCACTTCGAGGTCGATCGTCACTTCGTCGTGGTCGCCGCGCTGAAGTCGCTCGCCGAGGAGGGCGCGATCCCGCTGAAGAAAGTCGCCGAGGCGATCCGCAAGTACGGGATCGATCCGGCCAAGACCAATCCGCACCACGCCTGACGGGCGCCTTCACGGGGCAATGTCGAGATGGCAATCATCGAAGTGAAGGTTCCCGACATCGGCGACTTCAAGGAAGTCGAGGTGATCGAGGTGCTGGTGAAGCCGGGTGACCGGGTGGCGGTGGAGCAGTCGCTGATCACGGTGGAGTCCGACAAGGCGTCGATGGAGATTCCGTCCTCGTCGGCCGGTGTCGTGAAGTCGCTGAAGCTGAAGCTCGGCGACAAGGTCTCCGAAGGCGTGGCGATCCTCGAGCTGGAAGCCGACGGCGCAACGGCCGAGGCGGCGCTCCCGGCGGCAGCGGCGCCGTCGCCGGCCGCGGCCACGCCGGGCCGGGCAGGGTCCGAGGCGCCGCCGCCCAGCGTCCGCGGCGGCGCCCGCCGCTGCAGCCGTCGAGACGGGTGCGCCGCCTGCATCGCCCGCGCCGGCCCCGGCGCGCCCCGCGCCCCCGGCGGCGAGCCTGGCGGGCAACGGCCACGACGCGGTCGTCAAGCCGCATGCGTCGCCGTCGGTGCGGCGCTTCGCGCGCGAGCTCGGCGTCGACCTGTCACTGGTGCGCGGCTCGGGGCCGAAGCAGCGGATCCTGCACGACGACGTGCGCGAGTGGGTCAAGGGCGTGGTCAGGCAGGCGGGTGCTCCGGCGGCGGCCGCGCCGGCCGGTGACGGCGGCGCCGCGCTCGGCCTGCTTCCGTGGCCGAAGGTCGATTTTGCGAAGTACGGGCCGATCGAGACGAAGCCCATCCAGCGCATCCGCAGGATCTCGGCGGCGAACCTGCACCGCAACTGGGTGATGATCCCGCACGTCACCAACCACGAGGACGCCGACATCACCGGGCTCGAGGCGTTCCGGGTGCAGCTGAACCGCGAGCACGAGAAGCAGGGCACGAAGGTGACGATGCTCGCGTTCCTCATCAAGGCCTGCGTGGCGGCGCTCAGGAAGTTCCCCGAGTTCAACGCGTCGCTCGACGGCGAGTCGCTGGTGCTCAAGCAGTACTACCACGTGGGCTTCGCCGCGGATACGCCCAACGGACTGGTGGTGCCGGTGATCCGCGACGCCGACCGCAAGGGCGTGCTCGAGCTGGCGCGCGAGAGCGCGGAGCTGGCGTCGAAGGCGCGCGAGGGCAAGCTCGCGCCGTCGGAGATGCAGGGCGGTACGTTCACGATCACCAGCCTCGGCGGCATCGGCGGCACCTACTTCACGCCGATCATCAACGCGCCCGAGGTGGCGATCCTCGGCGTGTGCCGCTCGTCGATGCGCCCTGTGTGGGACGGAGCCGCGTTCCAGCCGCGGCTGATGCTGCCGCTGTCGCTGTCCTACGACCACCGCGTCATCGACGGCGCCGCGGCGGCGCGCTTCAATGTCTACCTGTCGCAGCTGCTCGCCGATTTCCGGCGTGCGATGCTGTAGTCCCGACACCGCAACGAGTCGCCCATGAGCCAGACGATCGAAGTGAAGGTGCCCGACATCGGCGATTTCAAGGACGTCGAAGTCATCGAGGTGCTCGTGAAAGCGGGCGACCCGGTGAAGGTCGAGCAGTCGCTGATCACCGTCGAGTCCGACAAGGCGTCGATGGAGATCCCTTCGCCGGCGGCCGGCGTCGTGAAGGCACTGAGAGTCAGGATCGGCGACAAGGTGTCGCAGGGATCGGTGATGCTCGAACTCGACGTCGAGGCCGGGCAGGGCGAGTCGCCCGCTGCGGCTGCCCCGGCAGCGGCTGCCGCGATCGCTCCGGCGGCGCCCGCCGCGAGCGCCGCGCTTGCGCCGGTCGCAAGCGTCGCGTCCGCGGCCGCAGCGTCCCCCGGGCCCGCGCCGCAGGCCGGCGCAGCCGGCATCCGGGCCGACCTCGAATGCCGGATGCTCGTGCTGGGCGGCGGCCCCGGCGGCTATTCGGCGGCATTCCGCGCCGTCGATCTCGGGCTCGATACGGTGCTGGTCGAGCGCTACGCGATGCTGGGCGGCGTGTGCCTGAACGTCGGCTGCATCCCGTCGAAGGCGCTGTTGCACGTCGCGTCGGTGATCGACGAGGCCCGTCATTTCGCCCGGGCAGGCATCGAGTTCGACGCGCCGCGCATCGACCTCGATCGCCTGCGCGCCCACAAGTCGGCGGTGGTGGGCAAGCTCACCGGCGGGCTTGCCGGGATGGCGAAGTCGCGCAAGGTGCGCGTCGTGCGCGGTTACGGCCATTTCCTCGACGCGCACCACGTCGAGGTCGAGCTCACCACCGGCGAGGGCCAGGACAAGACCGGCGAGAAGCAGGTCGTGCGCTTCGAGCAGGCGATCGTGGCTGCCGGGTCGATGCCGGCGCGGCTGCCGTTCCTGCCCGAGGATCCGCGCATCGTCGACTCCACCGGCGCGCTCGAGCTTCCGTCGCTGCCGAAGCGGATGCTGGTGATCGGCGGCGGCATCATCGGCCTCGAGATGGCTACCGTCTACTCGACGCTGGGTGCGCGCATCGACGTGGTCGAGATGCTCGACGGGCTGATGACCGGCGCCGATCGCGACCTGGTGAAGGTCTGGCAGCGGCACAACGAGAAGCGCTTCGACCGCGTGATGCTGCGCACGAAGACGGTCCGCGCGGAGGCCGCCGACGAGGGTATCCGCGTCTGGTTCGAGGGCGAGGGCGCGCCGGCCGAGCCGCAGGTCTACGACCTGGTGCTCGGCGCGGTCGGGCGCGCGCCGAATGGCCGCAAGATCGGCGCCGAGCACGCCGGCATCGCGGTCGACGAGCGCGGATTCATCGCGGTCGACTGGCAGATGCGCACCAACGTGCCGCACCTGTTCGCGATCGGCGACATCGTCGGTGCGCCGATGCTGGCGCACAAGGCGGTGCACCAGGGGCACGTCGCGGCCGAGGCGGCCGCTGGCGAGAAGAGCTTCTTCGACGCGCGCGTGATTCCGTCGGTGGCCTATACCGACCCCGAGGTCGCCTGGGCGGGGCTGACCGAGGACGAGGCGCGCGCGCAGGGGCTCGCGGTGGGCAAGGCCGTGTTCCCGTGGTCGGCGTCGGCGCGCGCGATTGCCAATGCGCGCGACGAGGGATTTACCAAGTTGCTGTTCGACGAGCAGACGCATCGGATCGTCGGCGGTGCGATCGTCGGCACGCACGCCGGCGACATGATCGGCGAGATCGCGCTGGCGATCGAGATGGGCGCCGACGCCACCGACATCGGACGCACGATCCATCCGCATCCGACGCTCGGCGAGTCGATCGGGCAGGCCGCCGAGGTCTTCGAGGGCACCTGTACCGACCTCCTCCCGAGGCGCAAGCGTTGAGCGGAATCCCGCGTGCGGGATCGCCGATCCGGCGAGCGTCGCGCCTTCGCGCGTCGAACGCGTTTACACTTCGCGCATGTCCCGCCTGGCGGGCATGATCATCAGGGTTATCCCGGGCCGTACGTTGGTGGCCCTTCATCAACGAAAACTGGAGCAATACACGATGGATCGACGTTCCGTGATCAAGAATGCCGGGATGGCCGGCATCCTGGCCGCCGGCGTGGCGCCGGCCGTGCGCGCGCAGGAGGCAGTGCGCTGGCGGCTCGCCACGAGCTTCCCGAAGGCGCTCGAAACGCTGCACGGTTGCGCGGTGAAATTCTCCGAGACCGTCAAGGCGCTCTCGGGCGGCAAGTTCGAAGTGTCGGTGCACGCGGCCGGCGAGCTGATTCCGCCTTTCGGCATCGTCGATGCGCTGGCCAACGACACGATCGAGATGGGCGAGACGGCGGCCTACTACTACACCGGCAAGGACCCGGTCTTCGCGTTCAGCTGCGCGGTGCCGTTCGGCCTGACCGCCAACCAGAACCTGGCATGGAAGGAGCAGGGCAACGGGCGCAAGCTGCTCGACGAGGTGTTCTCCAAGTACAACTTCTTCACGCTGAGTGCGCTGAACACCGGCAGCCAGATGGGTGGTTGGTTCCGCAAGGAAATCAAGTCGCCGGAGGACCTCAAGGGCCTGAAGATGCGCCTGGGTGGCGGCGTGTTCGGTGAGTCGATGGCCAAGCTGGGCGTGGTCGCGCAGAACATGCCCGGTGGCGAGGTGTACCAGGCGCTGGAAAAAGGCACGCTCGACGCGGCCGAATTCGTCGGCCCGTACGACGATGAGAAGCTCGGCTACAACAAGGTCACCAAGTTCTACTACTACAACGCGTGGTGGGAAGGCGGCGCGGACCTCGAGTTCTTCATCAACAAGAAGGCATTCGCCAAGCTGTCGCCCGAGAACCAGGCGATCGTGCGGGCGGCGGCGGCGGTGGCCTACAACGACGGCACGACCAAGTACCTCGCGCTCAACCCGCCCGCGCTGAAGCGCATCGTCGCCAGCGGCATCAAGTTCCTGCCGTTCCCGAAGAGCGTCGTCGAGGCCGGCTTCAAGGCCGCGCAGGAAGTGTATGCGGAGCACTCGGCCAAGTCGCCAGAGTTCAAGAAGATCTTCGACGACATGCGCGCCTTCCAGCGCGACCAGATCCTCTGGAACCGCGTGTCCGAGCTGCAGTTCACGCAGTCGATGGCTTCGCTGAAGATCTGACGCAGCACCAGGGGCGGCTGTGCCGCCCTCGAAGAAAGAGACCGCGGCCCCGGGCCGCGGTTTTTCATGTCGAGTCGAGAGCGGGCCTGCGGTCCGCGATACGGGCCGGTCGCGCCCGGTGCGCGCTACGGCTTGTCGATCGGCTTCTCCAGAGCCTTCAGCGGATCGTCCTCGCGCTCGTCCTGCGGCGGCGTGTCCGCGCTGTCGGCGTCGCCAGACTCCGGCGCGCCCGCGTCGAAGCCCGGCGCACTCTCGAGTTGCTGCAGGATCCGCGTGCCGACCGCCTCCATGTCGCCGGCGGGCTTCTTGTCGAGGTTGCCGGTGACCAGGCCAGGGAACGCGATCAGGATCGCGACCATCGTCAACTGAAGGACCAGGAACGGAATGGCGCCCTTGTAGATCTGCATCGTCGTGACCGGATCCATCGTCTTGCCGGTGACGTGGTCGACGTAGGGTTTGTCGGGGGCGACCGAACGCAGGTAGAACAGCGCGAAACCGAACGGCGGGTGCATGAACGAGGTCTGCATGTTGACCGCGAGCAGCACGCCGAACCAGATCAGGTCGATCCCCATCTTGTCCGCGATCGGCGCGAGCACCGGCACGACGATGAACGAGAGCTCGAAGAAATCGAGGAAGAACGCCAGCACGAACACCAGGACGTTCACGAAGATGAGAAAGCCCAGTTGTCCGCCGGGCAGCTTGCCCAGGAGGTGTTCGACCCACACCGGACCGTCGGCGGCCTGGAACACCATGCCGAAGATGGTGGCGCCGACCAGGATGAACATGACGAACGAGGACAACCGGGTGGTCGACGCCAGCGCCTGTTTCAGCAGCTGCCAGCTGATGCGCCTGCGCAGCATCGCCATGACGAGCGCGCCCATGGCGCCCATGGCGCCGCCCTCGGTCGGGGTGGCCACGCCGAGGAAGATCGTTCCCAGGACCAGGAAGATCAGCAGCAGCGGCGGAATCAGCACGAAGGTCACCCGCTCGGCCAGCTTCGAGAGCAGGCCCAGGTGCGTGACCCGGTTGACGACCGCGATCAGCCATGCGACGAACACGCCGCCGCACATGGCCACCACGATCTTCTCGTCGGTCGGTACGTGCTCGACCAGTTCGCCTTGCCACCAGGTGTGGACCGCTTCCATGTGCAGCCCGAGAGACACCGCCACCGCGGCCGACAGCGCAGCGAGCACGGCGAGCGAGCGATAGCCATGGCTGCCGTTGGGCTCCCGGAACGTGCGTGCCCCCGGGGGGAGCGCCGGGACCGCGCCCGGCTTGAAGATGGCCAGGAAGACCACCCAGAGCACGTACAGGCCCATCAGCGCGAAACCCGGAACGAAGGCGCCCTTGTACATGTCGCCCACGCTCTTGCCCATCTGGTCGGCCAGCACGATCAGCACCAGCGACGGCGGAATGATCTGCGCCAGCGTGCCCGAGGCCGCGATCACGCCACTGGTCAGGCTGCGGCTGTAGCCATAGCGCAGCATGATCGGCAGGGAGATCAGGCCCATCGAGATCACCGAGGCCGCCACGACCCCCGTGGTGGCGGCCAGCATCGCGCCGACGAAGATGACGGCCAGCGCCAGGCCGCCGCGCAGGGGGCCGAACACCTGTCCCACCGAATCGAGCAGGTCCTCGGCCATGCCGCTGCGCTCGAGGATCAGGCCCATCAGCGTGAAGAAGGGCACGGCCAGCAGCGTCTCGTTGGCCATGATGCCGATCAGCCGGAACGGCAGCACCGCCAGGATGGCCGACGGGAAGATGTCGAGCGCGACGCCGAGCAGGCCGAAGAACAGCCCCGCGGCGCCCAGGCTGAAGGCGACCGGAAAGCCGAGGATCAGGAACAGGATCAGGCCCCCGAACATGACGGGGGCGAAGTTGGCAGCAATGAACTGCATGGTGCGGGCGCCGGTCGCGGTCAGTGCGCCTGGGCCGGCGCATTGGCCCGGCTGTCGCCGTCGGCGTATTGCTGGCGCAAGGCCTCGACGAGCACCTCCTCGTCGCTCGTCTCGGTGCGCTTCTCGGTCGGGTCGGGACCCGCACCGCGGAGGAAGGCGATGCACTTGATCAGTTCAGACCATCCCTGCAGCAGCAACAGCCCGAAACCCACGGGAAGTGCCAGCCATACCGGCCAGCGGATCAGGCCGCCCGGGTTGCCCGACATTTCTCCGGATACGAACATGTCGATCGCCTGCGGTGTGCACAGGTACAGCGCCACCAGGCACATGGGAGTCAGGAACAGCGCGTATCCGATGATGTCGATCCACACCCGCACGGTCTTGGGCAGGTGGCTGTTGACGACGTCGATGCGCACGTGCTCGCGATGCAGCAGCGTGTAGCCGGCGGCGGCCAGGAACGACCAGGCGAAGAGATACCACTGGGCCTCGAGATAGGCGTTCGAACTGGTGTCGAACGCCTTGCGCACGATGGCATTCAGGGCGCTGATCGCGGTGGCGGCAAAGATCAGCCAGATCACGTACTTGCCGACCTGGGCGTTCAGCCAGTCCACGGCGCGGGAGAATTTCAGCAAGGCTTTCATCGTCTCCGTCCCATCTGCACCCCGCATTGTAAGAGGGCGTCCCGCGTCCCGAGAGGTCGGCGCGGGTTTCCCCTCACGGCTCCGGCCGTTGCCTGTCCTCGGCCGCGGTTCCGGGCCGATCGGCCTGCTGGCCGGGCTCGATCTCCCGCATCTCGACGTCGATCACGTCATGGCCGCGAGGCGCTTCGGGGCCCTGCGGCTCGCGCCGCGTGGCGCGCAGGCCGAAGCGGCTGCCGAGCCAGAGCGCGGCGCCGATCGCGAGTGCGGCCGCCAGGGTGAGCGCCGCGAAGAGCGCGGCCAGCAGTGCGCCGAACAGCAGCGCGGCGACGGCGATGACGCGACGCAGCAGCGTACGCAGGAAGTCGATCATCGGCGCGGGTCCTTCACGACGGATCGGATTGGGCGGGACCGTCGTCGGGAGTCGCCGCGAGCGGGATCCGGGTAGCCAGCACCTTGTCGACCCGCTTGCCATCCATGTCGACGACCTCGAAGCGCCAGTTCTCCCAGGCGACGGTGTCACCGGTCTGCGGCATGCGCCCGAGCATCAGCATCAGCATGCCGCTGAGCGCCTGGTAGCGTTCGCGCTCTTCCTCGGGCAGCGAGCGCAGCCCGAGGCGATCCTTCAGTTCGGGGATCGGGATCAGGCCGTCGAGCAGCCACGAGCCGTCCTCGCGCTGGTGCGCCCAGCTGTCGGCCTCGTCGCCGGTGGCGAATTCGCCGGTGATCGCTTCCATCAGGTCCTGCAGCGTGATCAGGCCCTGCACCTCGCCGTATTCGTCGATCACCAGCGCGATCTGGGTGTTCGACGAGCGGAAATTCTCGAGCAGTTCCATGCCGGTCAGCGTCTCCGGCACGTACAGCATCTCGTGCAGGCCCTGCGTGAGGTCGATCGGCGCGCCGCGCAGCGACTGGGCGAGCAGCTGCTTGGTGTGGACGAAACCGAGGATCTCGTCGGGCCCGTCGCGGCAGACCGGAAACCGCGAGTGCGCGGTGTCGGCGACTTTCGCGAGGTTGATCGGCAGTGGGTCGGCGACGTCGAGCCAGACGATGTCGGCGCGCGGGATCATCAGCGACGAGATCTGGCGATCGTCGAGGCGGAACACGTTGCGCACCATCGCGTGCTCGGTCTGCTCGATGACGCCGGCGTCCGAGCCCTCGGCGAGCAGCGCGTGGATCTCCTCCTCGGTGACCGAGGGCACGCTGTCGCTGCGCGCGCCGAGTCCGCGCAGGACCAGCTCGGTGGACACCGAGAGCAGGCGCACGAACGGCTTGGACACGGTGGCCAGCAGCGTCATCGGATGCGCGACCATCCGCGCGATGCCTTCCGGGTTGATCTGGCCGAGCCGCTTGGGCACGAGCTCGCCGACGACGATCGACACGTAGGTGACGACGACGACCACCAGCGCGGTGGCCGCGTAGCCGGCCCAGGGCGGGCGTACGCCCAGGCTCTCGAGCCATTCGGCGAACGGCGCCGCGAGCGCGGCCTCGCCGAAGATGCCGTTCAGGATGCCGATCGACGTGATCCCGATCTGGATCGTCGAAAGGAAACGGTTCGGGTCCGAGCCCAGCGCGATCGCGGCCGCGGCCAGCCGGTCGCCGTCGTCGACCTGCTTCTGCAGGCGCGCCTTGCGGGCGGTGACCAGTGCGATCTCGGCCATCGCGAGCAGGCCGTTGAGCACGATCAGCGCGAGGAGGATCGCGATTTCCATCAGGCGATCCGCGCTGGAAGCGAGCACGGCCGGCAAGGCGGCAGGGCGTCGCGACGAAGCGATCGCGGCACGGGTACGTACATTCGGTCGGCCCTGGCGGGCTGCCGCGAGGGGAGGCCGCCGGACCGGAGAAGGCTGTGGACGCCCGGATTATACCGATCGACCCTGCGCGCGGCTCGGGGGATACCCTGAGCGCGATGCCGCGGGGCGGGCCTTATCATCCGCAGGTTACCGACTCGAGGAGTGAGCAGATGATGAAAGGAATCGTGAAGGGCATCCTGGTCGCGGCCGCGCTCGGCGTCGCCGCGCTGGCCTCGGCGCAGAGTACGCGCCTGTCGATCGGCACCGGCGGCACCGGGGGCGTCTACTACCCGATGGGGGGCGGCATGGCCGCGATCCTGTCGAAGTACGTGCCGGGCTGGGAGGCGACGGCCGAGGTCACCGGCGCTTCGGTCGCCAACCTGCAGCTGATCGGGCAGGGCAAGCAGGACTTCGGCTTCACGATGGCCGACGCCGCCTATGACGCGGTCAGCGGCCTGGCCAAGTTCAAGGAGAAGAAGGTCGAGGCGCGCACGCTGATGGTGCTGTATCCGAACAAGATGCACGTCGTCACCACCGAGGCGAGCGGCATCAAGACGCTCGCCGACCTCAAGGGCAAGCGCATCTCCACCGGCGAGCCCAACAGCGGCACCGAGGTGATGGCGCTGCGGCTGCTCGAGGCCGCCGGCGTCGACAAGGACGTGCAGCGCGAGCGCCTGTCCGTCGCCGAAGGGGTCAACGCGATCAAGGACCGCAAGATCGACGCGCTGATCTGGGTCGGTGGCCTGCCCACCGCGGCGATCACCGACCTCGCGACGACGCCCGGCATCACGCTGAAGCTGATCGACCACGCGCAGTACGCCGACGCGATGAACAAGAAGTGGGGGCCGCTCTACGTGAAGGGCACGATCCCGGCCAATACCTACAAGGGCCAGACGGCCGACGTCGGCAACCTCGACGTCTGGAACCTGCTGGTGGCCGACCGGAAGATGAGCGACCAGCAGGCGTACACGATCGTCAAGACGCTGATCGAGAAGAAGGACGAGCTCGTCGCCGTGCACCGCGAGGCGAAGAACATCACGCTCGACGCGCAGGCCGCCGGTTCGCCGATCCCGTTCCACCCCGGCGCGCGCAAGTACTTCGAGGAGCGCGGAGTGAAGTTCGCCCACTGATCGCCGCGCAAACCCGCCCCCCGCCGCCCGACCGGAGCGATCGATGAACTCCAGCAACGAAACGCCCGGCGGGCCCGGGGAGGTGAGCGACGAGCGGCTGCGCGCCGCCGAGCGCTTCGTCGAGGAAGAAGAGGGCGCCGTCAGCCGCTTCGGCGGCGCGCTCGAGACGCTGATCACCGCGCTGCTGGTGATCATGTCGCTGTTCCACCTGTACGCCGCGGTCTCGATCGTACCGACGATGACGCTGCGGCCGGTGCACGTGGGCTTCATGCTGCTGCTGGTGTTCCTGATCTACCCGGCGACGCCGCGGCTTCGCAACCGGCTGATGTGGTACGACGTCGTCCTCGCGCTGGTCGGCGTGGCGACGATCGTGCACATCCTGATCGGCGGCGACGACTTCTGGGACCGCAGCACGATGCCGGACCGCGCCGACCTGGTGTACGGCATCGTCTTCGTTCTGCTCGTGCTCGAGGCGGCGCGGCGCTCCACCGGCTGGATCATGCCTGCGGTGGTGCTGCTCTTCGCCGCCTATGCGTTCCTCGGACCCTGGCTGCCCGGGCACTGGGCGCACCGCGGCTACGACGTCGAGAGCATGATCGGCGTGATGTACATGTCGCTCGAGGGGATCTTCGGCACCGCGATCGACGTGTCGGCGACGCTGATCATCATGTTCACGATCTTCGGCGCGTTCCTGCAGCACTCGGGCGCAGGCAAGTTCTTCCTCGACTTCAGCTTCGCGCTGATGGGCGGCCGGCGCTCGGGGGCCGGCCGCACCGTCGTCCTGTCGTCGTTCCTGCTGGGCGGGCCGTCGGGGTCGGGGGTCGCGACCACCGTCACGATCGGCACGGTCGCCTGGCCGATGCTCGAGCGGGCCGGCTACGACCGCAACTCGGCGGGCGGCCTGCTGGCGGCCGGCGGCCTGGGCGCGATCATCTCGCCGCCGGTGCTGGGCGCGGCGGCGTTCCTGATCGCCGAGTTCCTGAAGATCTCGTACCTCGACGTGCTGAAGATGGCGGTCATTCCGACCTGCCTGTACTACCTGTCGCTGTTCCTGATGGTCGAGATCGACGCGCGCAAGTTCCACTCGGCCGCTGCCGAGGTGCACCTGACCGCCACCGCGGGACACCTGGCGCGGCGCTTCTGGTTCCACTTCCTGTCGCTGGTCGCGATCATCGGCTTCATGGTCTACGGCTTCTCGCCGCTGATGTCGGTGTTCTGGGCGACGGTCACGGCGTTCGTGGTGAGTTTCTTCGCGCGCGAGACCGCGATGTGGCCGAAGAAGCTGATCGCGGCGCTCGCCGACGGCTCGCGGCAGGCGCTCAACGTCGCCGCCACCTGCGCGGCCGCCGGCATCATCGTCGGCGTGGTCGGCAAGACCGGCCTGGGCCTGAAGTTCAGCTCGATCGTCATTGCCTACGCCGGCGGCAACCTGCTGCTGACGGCCATCTACACGTCGCTGATCGTCTGGATCATCGGGCTGGCCGTGCCCGTCACCGCGAGCTACATCATCTGCGCGGTGATCGCGGCGCCCGCGCTCACCAAGCTGGGCGTGCCCGATTACGCGGCGCACATGTTCATCTTCTACTACGCGGTGCTGTCCGAGGTGTCGCCGCCGACCGCGCTGTCGCCGTTCGCCGCGGCCGCCATCACCGACGGCGACCCGTACAAGACGACGCTGCAGTCGTGGAAGTACACGCTGCCCGCGTTCCTGCTGCCGTTCGTGTTCGTGCTCGAACCGGCCGGCGCGGGGCTGCTGCTGATGGCGCCGAAGGGCGTCGCCTGGTGGCAGGTCACGTGGATCGTGCTGACCGCCACCGCCGGCATCGCGGCACTGGCCGGCGGCGCGCAGAACTGGGTGCTGGTGCGCTGCCTGCTGTGGGAGCGGCTGGCGATGATTGCCGCGGGACTGCTGCTGGTGTACCCGCACCCGATGGCCGACGGGATCGGGCTGGCGCTGCTCGCCGCGGCGCTCGTCTCTCAGTGGGTGCGCAGCCGCGGCGCGAAAGGCGCCGCCGGCCCGGGCGCCGTGAGCCGCGCGTAGGAACGCGCCTTAGCCGGGCCGGTCCGGGCCGCCGGGCTCGCTCGACAGCCGCAGCCGGTGCCGCGCGATGGCGGCGCGCACCTGCCTGGGGGCCGTGCCGCCGACGTGATCGCGCGCGGCGACCGAGCCCTCCAGCGTGAGCACCGCGCCGACGTCGGCGTCGATGAGCGGACTGAACTCGCGCAACTCGTCCAGGCCGAGCCCGGCGAGGTCGACACCGCGCTCTGCGGCGGTGCGCACGGCGCGCGCCACCGCCTCGTGCGCGTCGCGAAACGCAAGCCCCTTGCGCACGAGGTAGTCGGCGAGGTCGGTGGCGGTGGAAAACCCCTCGGCGGCCGCCTGGCGCATCCGCGCCGGGCGCACCTGGATGCCGCCCACCAGGTCGGTGAAGATCCGCAGCGTCTCGAGCAGCGTGTCGGCCGTGTCGAAAAGCGGCTCCTTGTCTTCCTGGTTGTCCTTGTTGTACGCGAGCGGCTGCCCCTTCATCAGCGTGAGCAGCGCCACCAGGTGGCCGAAGACGCGGCCCGACTTGCCGCGCGCGAGCTCGGGCACGTCGGGATTCTTCTTCTGCGGCATGATCGACGAGCCGGTGCAGAACCGGTCGGCGAGGTCGATGAAGCCCACGCGCGGCGACATCCAGAGGATCAGCTCCTCGGACAGTCGCGACACGTGGACCATGACGACGCTGGCCGCCGCGCAGAACTCGATCGCGAAGTCGCGGTCCGAGACCGCGTCGAGCGAGTTCTCGCAGACGCCGTCGAAGCCGAGCGCGCTCGCGACGTGCTCGCGGTCGATCGGGTACGAGGTGCCCGCGAGCGCCGCAGCGCCCAGCGGAAGCCGGTTGACGCGGCGCCGGCAGTCGACGAGCCGGTCGGCGTCGCGCGCGAACATTTCGACGTAGGCCAGCAGGTGGTGGCCGAACGTCACCGGCTGAGCGACCTGCAGGTGCGTGAAGCCCGGCATGATGGTGTCGGCGTGGCCCTCGGCGAGGTCGACCAGCGCGCGCTGCAAGGCCGCGAGCTGCGCGCGCAGCTCGTCGATCGTGCCGCGAAGCCACAGGCGGATGTCGGTGGCGACCTGGTCGTTGCGCGAGCGCGCGGTGTGCAGGCGCTTGCCGGCGTCGCCGGCCAGCTCGGTCAGCCGTTTCTCGATGTTCAGGTGGACGTCTTCGAGGTCGACCGACCAGGCGAACTGCCCGCGCTCGATCTCGGCGAGGATCGTCGCCATCCCCTGGCTGATCGCTGCGTGATCGTCGTCGCCGAGCAGGCCCGCGGCGTGCAGCATCGCGGCGTGCGCCAGCGACCCCTCGATGTCGGCCCGGGCGAGCCGGTGGTCGAACGAGACGGAGGCCGTGTAGCGTTTGACCAACTCGCTGACGGGCTCCGAGAAGCGGGCAGACCACGCTTCGGATTTCTTGGCAAGCTGATCTGTCATAATCGTCCGCGGCAGAGGAAGGGCCTCGAGAGCCGAATTATACGGATCGCCCCGACGGCATCGGCCGGGGCAGGCGGTCCGGCGCAGCAAGGGAACCACCGATGAGCGATCCGGGGTCGGTCGTCTCGCCCGAAGGGATGTCCGCAGGCGCGGCCGCGCAGGCGTCCGGACCCCCGCGGCGACGCCTCACCGACGGCGCCGACCTGCCGGTGCTGCCCGACTGCTGCAATCTCGGCACCATGGTGCGGGTCCTGCTGCCGCTGAACATCGGCGTGGTCCTGCTCGGCTGGTTGCTGCCGGCGGCCGGCGTCGATTACTGGCCGATGCTCGAGACGGCGCTGCGGGTCGACGCCGTCGCGGCCGCTTCGCTGCTGATGCTGTGCCCGCTGCGGCGTTCGGTGAACGGCGCGCCGCGCTGGGCGCAGTGGGTCGTCGGGCTCGGCGTGCCGTCGGCGTTCACCGTGGTCGTCGCGGTGGCCAGCGCCCAGCCGTCCTCGCCGGGCGTGGCCGTCTTCGCCGCCTGGCTGATGCCGCGCGTGCTGCTCGCGGCCGGCATCGCCTGGGCACTGATCGAGTACCTTCGCCTGCGCCAGCTCTCGCTGCAACCGTCGCAGGCAGAGGGGCGGCTGCAGGCGCTGCAGGCGCGCATCCGTCCGCACTTCCTGTTCAACAGCCTCAACACCGTGCTCGGCCTGATGCGCAGCGACCCGCGCAAGGCCGAGCGCACGCTCGAGAACCTGGCCGACCTGTTCCGCGTGTTCATGAAGGACAGCCGCGAGCTGGTGCCGCTCGACGACGAGGTGCTGCTGTGCAAGGAGTACCTCACGATCGAGAAGCTGCGCCTGGCCGACCGGCTCGGCGTGCGCTGGGAGCTCGACGGGATGCCCGGCGACGCGCTGCTGCCTTCGCTGCTGCTGCAGCCGCTGGTCGAGAACGCCGTCCATCACGGCATCGAGCCGAACCAGGAACCCGGCGAGATCCGCGTGAGCATCGCCAAGTCCGGCGACCGTGTGCGCGTCGAGATCGCCAATCCGCTGCCCGATGCACCACCCACCCGCCCGGGCAATCACATGGCACTGTCGAACGTGCGCGAGCGCCTCGATCTCACCTTCGACGTCGAAGGCCAGCTCGAGACCTCGAGCGCGGACGGGCAGTTCCGCGTGATCGTCCAGTTCCCCTACCGCAAAGAAAGAAGACGCCGAGATGCCAGACGCCCCTTCGATCCTGATCGTTGACGACGAACCGGTCGCGCGCTCGCGCCTTCGCGAGCTGCTTGCCGATCTTGCCCCGGAGTTCCCTCACCGCATCGTCGGCGAGGCGCCGAATGCGCCCGAGGCGCTGTCGCAGATCGAGGTCGCGCAGCCGCAGATCGTGCTGCTCGACATCCAGATGCCCGGCATGACGGGCATCGAACTGGCCCGCCACATTTCGGCGCGCGCGCAGTCGGGCGACACGCCCAGGCCGATGCCGCTGATCATCTTCGTCACCGCGTTCGACGAGTTCGCGGTCGACGCGTTCGAGGTGAGGGCGATCGACTACCTGCTCAAGCCGGTGCGCGCCGAGCGCCTGAAGCAGGCGCTGCAACGCGCGCTCACGCGGATGCCCCAGGAGCACGCGCAGGCGATCGACCAGCTCGCCCGCGCGACCAACACGCGGCGCCGCCACCTGTCGGTGCACGAGCGCGGCCGCGTCATCCTGGTGCCGCTCGAGCAGGTGGTCTACCTGAAGGCCGAGCTGAAGTACATCACCGTGCGCACCAAGGAGCGCGAGTTCCTGATCGAGGAGTCGCTCACCTCGCTCGAAGAGGAGTTCAGCGACCGCTTCGTGCGCATCCACCGCAATGCGCTGGTCGCGCGCCCCTCGATCGCCGGATTCGAGCGGGTGATGCCGCAGGGCGAGGCCGACGGCGGCGATCCGTACTGGCAGGTGGTGCTGCGCGACGTCAACGAGCGGCTTCCGGTGAGCCGGCGGCAGTGGTCGACGGTCAAGAACCTGGTCAGCTGACGGTGGGCGGCGTCGAGGCGCCCGCGCGGCTCGTCATCGCGTCGCGCCAGAGCCGGCTGGCGATGTGGCAGGCCGAGCACGTGCAGGCGCGCCTGCGCGAGCTCTATCCGCGCTGCGAGGTCGAGATCCTCGGCATGACCACCGAGGGTGACCGCGTGCTCGATCGCGCGCTCAACGAGATCGGCGGCAAGGGCCTGTTCATCAAGGAACTCGAGGTCGCGCTGCTCGAGCGACGCGCCGACCTGGCGGTGCACTCGCTGAAGGACGTCCCGATGGAGGTGTCCGAGCCGTTCGCGCTGGCGGCGATCATGGCCCGCGAGGATCCGCGCGACGCGTTCGTGTCCGCGAAGTACGCGTCGCTCGAGTCGTTGCCCGAGGGGGCGCGCGTGGGCACGTCGAGCCTGCGTCGCGCGGCGCAGATCCGGCGTGCTTTCCCGAAGCTCGAGGTGCTGCCGCTGCGCGGCAACGTCAACACCCGTCTCGCGCGGCTCGACGAGGGGCGCTACGACGCGATCGTGCTCGCCGCGGCCGGGCTCAAGCGGCTGGGGCTGGCCGGGCGGATCCGCGCGATCGTGCCGCCGTCGCTGTGCCTGCCGGCGGCGGGGCAGGGCGCGCTGGGCATCGAGACGCTCGCCACGCGCGACGACCTGCGCGCGTGGCTCGCCCCGCTCGGCGACGCGCGTACCGCGGTCGAGGTCCACGCCGAGCGCACCGTCTCGCGGCTGCTCGGCGGCAGCTGCCGGGTTCCGCTGGCCGCCTGGTGCGTCACGACGCCGCAGGGCGGCCTGAAGCTGGTCGCGCGCGTGGCCGCCGAAGACGGCTCGGCGATGGTCGAGGCGGTGGCCGAATGCGCCGGGGCCGACCGCGAGGCGGCCGGGCAGATCGGCGAGGACGCGGCGCGCTCGCTGCGCGAGCAGGGCGCCGCCCGATGGCTCGGGTCGTCCTGACGCAGCCCTTGCCGCGGGTGCGCGGCGTCGAGCAGAGGCTGCGCGCGCTCGGCCATGAGCCGCTGGCCGTGCCGCTGTCGCGCATCGTCGAACTCACCGACGATCCGCGCGTCGTCGGCGTCGCCGCTCGCCTGGCGCAGTTCGACTGGGTGGTGCTGGTCAGCCCCGCGGCCGTGGCCGCTGCCGCGCGCATGGCGGCCGGGCGATGGCCCGGGGCGACCGGGATCGCGGTGGTCGGCCCGGGCAGCCTGCAGTCGATCGCCGACAGCGGGATGGCGGTCGACCCCGACCGGGTGCTGCGCCCCACGGGACCGTCGTTCGACGCCGATGCGCTGGTCGACACGCCGCCGCTGCGCGCACCACGGGGCCTGCGCATCCTGGTCCTGCGCGGCGAGGGCGGCAGCGAGGGCTGGATCGAAAGGCTGCGCGCCGCCGGGGCACGGGTCGAGACCTGCGAGGTCTACCGCCGCGAATCGCTGGAGCCTTCCGACGCGACGCTGGACGCGCTGCGGGCGCTTTTCGCGCGTGGCCCGGCGCCGGTGTTCGTGTTCACGCAGCGCGAGGTCGTGGACCGGCTCGAGGCGACGCTCGAGCGCGCGGCGCTGGCCGGGCGCGCGCACGCATCGCCGGCGCTGGCGATCCACGCGCGCATTGCCGCCGCGCTGCGGGCGCGCGGGTGGATCGACGTGCGGGCGATCGAGCCCGGCGATCGGGCCCTTGCGGCCGCGCTAGAATTGCCCCCGGATCCCCCGAGCAGCCACTGTGTCTGAGCCGGACAAGGTCGTACCCGAAGGAGCGCCGCGCTCCGCCGCGCCGTCCCCCGCCGCGCCGCTCCCCGAACCGACGCATCGTCCCGCGCTGGCGCGCGCCGCGGGGTGGGGCGGTTGGGTCGCGTGGGCGGCGCTTGCGCTCGCCATCGCATCGGCGCTCTGGACCGGCTCGCGCCTGGGGCTGCTCGAGTCCGAGGCGACGCGCAGGCTGCAGGCCGGCGACCAGCGCATCGCGCAGCTCGAGGCCTCGCTCGGCCACGTGCAGGCGCAGCTGCGCGACGCGCTCAGCCGCACCGCGGTGCTGGAGAGCAAGGTCCTCGAGACCGCCGGCCTGCAGGCGCAGCTCGAGAGACTGTATCGAAGCCTCGCCAACGATTCGACCGACGTGCTGCTCGCCGAGATCGAGTCGGCGCTCGCGCTCGCGAGCCAGCAACTCGCGCTCGGCAGCAACCCGCAGGCGGCGCTCGGCGCGCTGCAGGAGATCGAGGCGCGGTTGCGCCGGCAGGACGACCCGTCGCTGGGTGCCGTGCGTCGCGCCCTGCAGCGAGACATCGATCGCCTGAAGGCCTATCCGGCGGCCGACATCCTGTCGCTCGCGATGCGACTCGACGGGCTGCTTGCCTCCGTCGACCAGTTCCCGCTGGTTGCGTCGGTGCGCATGCCGGCGGCGCAGGCGCCCGAAGCGGGGCCGGCGGGGCGCGCTGCGGCGCGCGGCGCCTCCGATGCCGACGCGCGCCGTCCCGCATCGGTCGGCGAGGCGACGAGCCGGGCGACCGACGCAGCGGCCGCCGGGCTGAGCGCGCTGCGCGACGAGCTGCAGCAGCTCTTCCGCGTGCGGCGGGTCGATACGCCCGATGCGGCGCTGGTCGCGCCCGAGCAGGCCTATTTCCTGCGCCAGAACCTGCGCCTGCTGCTGCTCAATGCGCGGCTCGCGCTGCTCTCGCGCAACGAGTCGCTGTTCCGCAGCGACGTCGAGCGTGCCGTCGGCTGGCTGCGAAGCTACTACGATCCCGACAACCGCGGCGTGAGCAGCGCGACGGCGCAACTGCGCCAGCTGCTCGGCGCCCGCGTCGCGCTCGAGCCGCCGACCCTCGCCGAGAGCCTCGCCGCGGTGCGCGCCGCACGCGCGGCGCGCGGGCCGGACGCTAGCGCGGCGCGCGGGGCGACGACGATGCGACGCGTCATCTGGAGCATGCTGATCGTGTCGGCCGCCGTCGGGCTGGCGATGCTGATGCGCTTCAACCATGGCAACGTGGCGGTGCTGTGGCCGCCGTACCGGGTCGATGTGTCGGTGAACTTCGCGGTGCTGATGCTGGTGGTCGCGTTCGTGATCTTCCACCTGCTGCTCGTCGCGCTGTCGAACGCGCTGAACCTGCCTGCGCGCGTGCGCGAGTATCGCGAGCGGCGGCGCCGCGAGACCGCGCTGGCAGGGCTGCGCGACAGCCTGCTCGCGCTCTTCGAGGGGCGATTCGGCCGCGCCGAGCGACTCGCGCAGTCGGCGCTCGGCGATCGCTCGCTGGCCGGCGCCGCATCGCTGGTGGCCGCCCGCGCCGCACACCGGATGCGCGAGACCGAGCGCCGCGACCGCTGGCTCGAGTCCGCGCGCGAGGAGCCCGGCGCCGCGAACGCACAGCTGATGACGGCGGCGGAACTCGCCGTCGAGGATCACCGCCCGGGCGACGCGATCACCGCGATCGAGACGCTGCAGGCCGCCGGCCCACGCCACATTCACGCATTGCGCATCGCCTTGCGCGCGCACGAGCAGTCGGGCGACTGGCAGGCGGCGATTCACGCGTTGCGACAGATCGAGAAGCGCAGCGCGCTGCATCCGACGGCAGTTCGCGGGTTGAAGATCCGTGCCTACCGGGCGCTGTTCGCCGCGCGTCGCGACGATCCCGGCGCGGTGCAGCAGCTGTATGCGTCGCTTGCGCCCGCCGATCGCGATGTCGACGAGATCGTCGAGGCCGCCGCGCAGGCCTTCGCCGCGGCGGGGCGCCCGGAGCAGGCCGCGCGCATCGTCGAGCAGGTGCTCGAGTTGCGTCTCGTCGTGCCGCTGGTGTCGCTCTACGCGCAGCTCGAGGCGGTGCCGGCGCGCGAGCGGCTGCGCCGGGCCGAAGGCTGGCGCGGGCGCTACGGCGACGACCCGGTGCTGCTGAAGGCGCTCGGCCGCCTCTGCGCGGCGCAGGGGCTGTGGGGCAAGGCCGAGGAGTTCCTGGTGCTGGCCGCGGGCATGGCGCCCGACCGGGAGACGCACCTGTTGCTGGCGCAGCTCTACGAGCGGCTGGGGCGCGCCGGCGAGTCCCACGAGCACTACCGCTTGGCCGCGCTGGCGGGCGCCGAGGCGACCACGCTTGCGCCGGTCGCGACCGTCGTACCCGACGCGAGCTGAGGGCGCCTGCGCGACGCGGCGCGCCTATCCGTGGCGCAGTGCGATGGTCTTCAGCGTCGTGAACGCGTAGAGCGCCTCGAAACCCTTCTCGCGGCCGTGGCCGCTGCGGCCTACACCGCCGAACGGCAACTCGACACCACCGCCCGCGCCGTAGTTGTTCACGAACACCTGTCCCGCGCGCAGCTGCCGCGCGACGCGTAGCTGGCGCGCGCCGTCGCGCGTCCAGAGTCCGGCCACGAGGCCATACGGCGTGCCGTTGGCGATGGCCACCGCTTGCGCCTCGTCGTCGAAGCGCGTGGCCGCCAGCACCGGGCCGAAGATCTCCTCCTGGGCGAGGCGGTGTGCCGGCGGGACGTCGGCGAGCAGCACGGGCGCCTGGTAGAAGCCGTCGGGCGGCGCGTCGTCGACGACGACCCCCTGTGCCGCGAAGTCCAGGCCGCTCGTCTGCGCCTCCGAGAGGAAATCCCAGACGCGCTGCTGCTGCCGACGCGACACCAGCGGCCCGAGGTCGAGATCGTCGTGTGCAGGGCCGGCGCGCAGCGCGTTGAAGCGGTCGGCCAGCATGCCCACCACCTGATGGTAGATCGACGCCTCGATCAGCACCCGGCTCCCCGCCGAGCAGGTCTGGCCGGCGTTCTGCACGATCGCGCTCACCAGCACCGGCAGCGCCGCGTCGATATCGGCGTCGGCGAAAACCAGCTGTGGCGACTTGCCGCCCAACTCGAGCGTGACCGGGCAGTGGTGAGCAGCGGCAGCCTGCGCCACGCGCCGGCCGGTGTCGGGCGAGCCGGTGAACGAGACGTGATCGACGCCGCGATGCTCGGCGAGCGCCTGGCCGGCCTCGGCCCCCAGCCCGGTCACGATGTTCAGCGCGCCGGGCGGCAGGCCCGCGTCGGCACCGAGTTGCGCGACCCGCAGCAACGACAGGCATGCGTCTTCGGCAGGCTTGACGACGCAGGCGTTGCCTGCGGCGAGCGCGGCCCCGACCGAGCGGCCGAAGATCTGCATCGGATAGTTCCACGGGATGATGTGGCCCGTGACGCCGTGCGGCTCACGCAGCGTCAGCACCGTGTAGCCGTGCCGGTACGGGATCGTCTGTCCGTGCAGCTTGTCGGCCGCCCCCGCGTAGAACTCGAAGTAGCGCGCCAGTGCCCGTGCATCGGCGCGCGCCTGGCTCAGCGGCTTGCCGGTGTCGCGCGATTCGATCGTGGCCAGCGAGTCGCAGTGCGACTCGACCAGGTCGGCCCAGCGGCGCAGCGGCCGGCCGCGCCCGGCCGCGTCGGTGCGCCCAGGGCCCGGCAGCCGGCTCGGTGCCGATGCCGTCGTAGGCCCTGCAGCGCCCGGCGCGTACCGCGCGGTCGACGTCGGTGGCCGCGCCGCGGGCGATCTGCGCGAACACGCGGCCGTCGGACGGGTCGATCGCCGGCAGGCTTTCGCCGGAGGACGGCGCGACGGGCTCGTTGTCGATGAACAGCGCGTGACGATCGGAAACCGGGAGCATGCGGCGCCTCTTCGGGTGGTGGGCGACGGCGCGCCTCGCTCGGCGGCCGGGCACAGGCCGACATTATCCGCGCTGCGTGGCCGCTTCCGCGCCGGCTCGCGAAGTCCGATAAACTTGCGCGTCTCGCGGCAATGCTGCCGCGCCCGGCCTGCGTACCCGCCATGAACCTCGACCGTGTCGGTCCCGGCAGCCGCCTGCCGGGCGAGTTCAACGTCATCATCGAAATCCCGATGAATGCCGATCCCATCAAGTACGAGGTCGACAAGGAAACCGGCGCACTGTTCGTCGACCGGTTCATGACGACCGCGATGCATTACCCGTGCAACTACGGCTATGTCCCGCACACGATCGCCGGCGACGGCGACCCGGTCGACGTGCTGGTGGTCACGCCGTTTCCGGTCGCGGTCGGCGCGGTCGTGCCGTGCCGCGCGCTGGGCATGCTGAAGATGGAAGACGAGGCGGGCGGCGACGCGAAGCTGCTGGCAGTACCGATCGACCGCATCCTGCCGATCTACAGGCACTGGAAGAAGGCGACCGACATCGCGCCCGAGCGGCTGGCGACGGTCCGGCACTTCTTCGAGCATTACAAGGACCTCGAGCCGGGCAAGTGGGTCAAGGTGCTGGGCTGGGGGGACGTCGCCGAGGCGACGCAGGAGATCGTGTCGGGCCTCGCGCGCTACGAGGCGGCGGCCGACAAGCCGAAGTTCTAGGCGTGCGCTGTGTGCGTGCGCGCTCAGCGGCGCCGCGACGCCACGTGCGCGCGCACCAGCGCGCCGGGATCGGGGCCGATCAATCGATGGCCGCGATCGAGCAGCCAGACGCGCACCAGGCCCGAAAGGAACACCGTCGTCTCCAGCGCCGCCAGGTCGGGATCGACGCCGGCGCGCAGCAGCCCCTGCGCACGCGCCCGCCGGTACGCGTCGCGAAGCTGGTCGCGCAACTCGGCGTGGCGGTGCCGTTGCCTCTCGAGTTCGGGGGCGAGGCCGTCGACGTACTCGCAGCCGAACGACAGGATCTCGAAGGTGCGGCGCGTCGTCTCGCAGCCGCCGATCGTGGCGATGACCGCCAGCATGAAGTGCTCGATCGCGGCGAGCGGGTCGCCGTCGTGCTCGGACAGCAGCCCGGGGCCGATACGGTCGATCAGCGGCAGCTCGACCTGGTCGCGCATCGCGCGAAAGAGCGCCGCCTTGTCTGCGAAGTGGAAGTAGACGGCTCCGCGCGTGAGGCCCGCCGCGCGCGCGATCTGCTCGAGCGTGGTGTTGGCGTAGCCGTGCCGCTCGAACTGCGCGCGCGCGGCCTCGATCAGGCGGGCGCGCGTCTGCGCGGACTCTTCCTTGGTGCGACGTGCCATCGTTTCGTGTTTACATACATACAAGAATGTATATACTTTCCGCTTTCCTGTCCAACCGGCTGTTGCCGTCCATCTCCATGACCGACATCCCGTCCCTCGTACGCCTGCCCCTGCTCGCGTCGCCGCTCGTGGCCGTCGCGCTGCTCGTCGCCGGATGCGACCGCGACGCACAGGGTCCGGCCCAGGGGCCCGGCGCCGGCGTGCCGCCGCCTACGCCGGTGACCGTCCTCGAGATGCAGCCGCGCAAGGTTCCGATCCTGCTCGAGGCCGTGGCACGCACCGAAGGATCGCGCGAGGTGGAAGTGCGCGCGCGGGTCAGCGGAATCCTCGAGAAGCAGTTGTTCCGCGAGGGCGAGCCGATCAGGGCTGGCGCGCCGATGTACCGGATCGAGCGCGCACCGTTCGAGATCGCGCTGTCGCAGGCGCGTGCCGCGCTGGCCGAGGCGCAGGCCCGCGCCGAGCGCGCGCAACTCGAGGCAACGCGGCTGCAGAAGCTTCTCGGCGATCGCGCGATCAGCCAGCGCGAGTACGACGACGCGCAGTCGTCCCGGCAGCAGACCCAGGCGTCGCTGCTCGCGGCGCAGGCACGCGTGCGCGAGGCACAACTGAACCTGTCCTACACGGCGGTGGACGCGCCGATCTCGGGCATCGCGGGCCGGGCGCTGCGCTCCGAGGGCAGCCTCGTGACCCCGGGCGCGGACAGCAGCCTGCTCACGACGCTGACGCGTACCGATCCCATCTGGGTGCGCTTCTCGCTGTCGGAGTCCGAGTACGGCCAGCTGCGCGAGGCCGACGAGCGTGCCGCCAGGGTGAGCCTGACGCTGCCCGACGGCAGCACCTATGACCGCACGGGGCGCCTGAACTTCACCGGCTCGACCGTCGATGCGAGGCTCGGCACCGTGCAGTTGCGCGCCGAGTTCGCCAATCCGTCGCTGGCGCTGCTGCCCGGCCAGTACGTGAAGGCGCGCGTCGAGATCGGCGAGCGCGAGGCGTTCGTCGTGCCGCAATCGGCCGTGCAGCAGACCGATCGCGGGCGCTTCGTCTGGGTCGTCGACGCGTCGAACCAGGTCGCGCCCCGGCCGGTCGAGACCGGCGGCTGGGTGGGCCGCGACTGGGTCGTGAGCAAGGGCCTGCAGGCGGGCGAGCGCGTCGCGGTCGACAACCTGCTGCGGCTGCGTCCCGGCGCGACGGTTCAGCCGAAGGCGCCGGGCGTGGCGCACCGGGTGGCGCACCGGGTGGCGCGGCGCCGGCCGGACAGGCGCCGGCCGCTGCCGCACCTGCGTCCCGGCCCGCCGCCGGCGGCGCGCGCTGAGTCGCGGGGCCCGCATGTCGCGCTTCTTCATCGATCGTCCGATCTTTGCCGCCGTGCTGTCGATCGTGATCGTGCTCGCGGGGCTGGTGGCTTCGCAGGTGCTGCCGGTCGCGCAATACCCGGAGATCGCGCCGCCCACGGTGACCATCACGACCAGCTATCCCGGCGCGAGCGCCGAGACGCTGGCGAAGACGGTGGCTGCGCCGATCGAGGAGCAGCTCTCCGGCGTCGAGGGGCTGCTCTACTTCAACTCGAGCTCGTCGTCGAACGGCACGGTGACGATCACCGCCACCTTCGAGGTCGGCACGAACGTCGACCAGGCCACGTTCAACATGAACAACCGCGTGCAGCTCGCGCTGCCGCGACTGCCCGACGAGGTGCGCCGCAACGGCGTGACCGTCCAGAAGCGCTCGAACGACATCCTGCTGGTGGTCGCGCTCAGTTCGCCCGACGGGCGCTTCGACACGCTGTACCTGTCGAACTATGCGTCGCTGAACCTGGTCGACGAGCTCAAGCGTCTTCCGGGCGTCGCCGACGTGACGATCTTCGGTGCGCGCGACTACTCGATGCGCATCTGGCTCAAGCCCGACCGGATGGCGCAGCTCGGCGTCACCGCCTCCGAGATCGCGGCGGCCGTGCGCGCGCAGAACGCGCAGTACGCGGCGGGCAAGATCGGCGCCGAGCCGGCCTTGCCGGGGCAGAGCCTGGTCTACACGGTGACCGCGCAGGGCAGGCTGGTCGAGCCCGAGCAGTTCGGCGAGATCGTGGTGCGCGCGGGTGGTCCCTCCGGCGTGCTGCGCCTGAAGGACGTCGCGCGCATCGAGCTGGGCGCGCTCAACTACGACGCGTTCAACACGCTCGACGGCAAGCCGACGATCGGCACGGCGGTGTTCCTGCAGTCGGGCGCCAACGCGCTGGACGTCGCGCGCTCGGTCAAGGCGAAGATGGCCGAACTGAAGAAGAACTTCCCGGAGGGGCTGGATTTCATCGTCCCGTTCGACACCACCCGCTTCGTGCAGTCCTCGATCCACGAGGTCACCAAGACGATCCTCGAAGCGGCCGTGCTCGTCATCCTGGTGGTGTTCATGTTCCTGCAGACCGCGCGGGCCACCTTCATCCCGATGATCGCGGTGCCGGTGTCGCTGATCGGCACCTTCGCCGGGCTGTGGCTGTTCGGATTCTCGATCAACACGCTGACGCTGTTCGCGATGGTGCTGGCGATCGGCATCGTCGTCGACGACGCGATCGTCGTGCTCGAGAACGTCGAGCGCCTGATGCGCGAGCAGAAGATGCCGGCCTACGACGCGGCGGTCGAGGCGATGCGCGAGGTCTCGGGCGCGATCGTCGCGATCGTGCTGGTGCTGTGCGCGGTGTTCGTGCCGGTGGCCTTCCTCGGCGGCATCGCGGGCCAGCTCTACAAGCAGTTCGCGGTGACCGTCGCGATCGCGGTGGTGCTGTCGGGATTCGTGGCGCTCACCCTCACGCCGGCGCTGTGCGCGTTGATGCTCAAGGCCGGCGGCCACGAGTCGAAGCTGTTCCACCCGTTCAACGTGGGCTTCAACGCGGTTACCCGGCTGTTCCTCGGCTCGGTGAATCTGGCGCTGCGCCGCCGGCTGCTGTCGCTGCTGGCGTTCCTGGGCGTGCTCGGCCTGCTCGCGCTGCTGTTCACCCGCATTCCGGGCAGCTTCGTGCCGCCCGAAGACCAGGGCTACGTGATCGGTGCGGTGATCCTGCCCGACGGCGCGACGCTGGAGCGCACCGGCAAGTCGGGCGCGAAGCTGCAGCAGATGTTCGCCGACCATCCGGCGATCGAGCACATGTTCGTGGTCAATGGCTTCGACCTGATCGGCGGCGGCAACAAGACCAACGCGGCGACGATCTTCGTGCCGCTGAAGGACTGGTCGCAGCGCACGCAAAGCGCCCCGCAGGTCGCCGGCGAGATCTTCATGCGCGGCATGGCGCTGACCGACGGCATGGCGCTGGCGTTCAACCCGCCGGCGATCCGCGGCCTGGGCACCGCCGGCGGCTTCGAGGTGTACGTGCAGGGACGATCCGACCCCGACCCGATGCGCCTGCAGCAGGTCGTGCAGGCGTTCGTCGGCGAACTGTCGGCGGACCGCAGGCTGCAGGGCATCAACACGTTCTTCCGGCCGACGGTGCCGCAGCTGCAGGTCGAGGTCGACCGCGAGAAGGCGCTGTCGCTCGGCGTGCCGGTGCAGGACGTGTTCGACACGCTGCAGAGCACGATGGGCACGTTGTACGTGAACGACTTCAACAAGTTCGGCCGCACCTACCGGGTGCAGCTGCAGGCGGACGCGCCGTACCGCGCGAAGCCCGACGACCTGGGCAACGTCTTCGTTCGCTCGACCGCCAGCGGCGAGATGATCCCGCTCAAGGCGCTGATCACGACGCGCAGCATCGTCGGGCCCGAGCAGCTCGAGCGCTTCAACGGCTTCGTTGCCGCGAAGGTGCTCGGCGCCGGCAAGCCGGGCGTGAGCTCGGGCGACGCGATCCGGGCGGTCGAGGAAGTCGCCGCGCGCACGTTGCCGGCGGGCTACCAGATCGCCTGGACGGGCCAGGCGTTCCAGGAGAAGCGCACCGGCAGCGCGTCGGTCTTCGCATTCGGCTTCGCGATCGTGATGGTCTACCTGATTCTCGCCGCGCTCTACGAGCGCTGGGGCCTGCCGGTGGCGGTGCTGCTCGCGGTGCCGTTCGCGATCACCGGGGCGCTCGGGTTCGTGTTCCTGCGCGGGCTCGAGAACGACATCTACTTCCAGATCGGGCTGGTCGTGCTGATCGGGCTCGCGGCGAAGAACGCGATCCTGATCGTCGAGTTCGCGCAGCAGGCGTTCCTCGCCGGCAAGACACCGATCGAATCGGCGCTGCAGGCCGCGCGCCTGCGGTTCCGCCCGATCGTGATGACGTCGCTGGCGTTCGTGCTCGGGGTGGTGCCCCTGGTGCTGGCTTCGGGAGCCGGCGCGGCCGCGCGCCGCTCGATGGGCACCGGCGTGTTCGGCGGCATGATCGTGGCGACCTTCGTCGCGACGATCTTCGTGCCGCTGTTCTTCACGGTGACCGCGCGGCGCCGTCGCGGGCGCGACGCGCCGGCGACCGGCGAGGCCGGGGGAGAGTCCCGATGAGCGCCGCGACTGCAGCAACGGTGCGCCCGGCGGGCGCTCGCGCGACGGGCCTGCCCGACGCTTCGGCACGGTGGCGTCGTGCTCGCCGCAGCCTTGCCTCGCCGCGCTCGCGCTCGCGGGCTGCACGGTGGTCGGGCCCGACTACCGGCGCCCGGACCAGGCGCTCCCGGAGCGCTTCGTCGACGTGATGCCGACGGACGTTGCCGGCGGGCGCGCCGGCACCGCGCTGCCGGCCGACTGGTGGACGCTGTATCGCGACCCGGCACTCGACGCGCTGGTCGGCGCCGTGCTCGCGCGCAATCCCGACGTGCGGCTGGCGATCGCGCAGGTCGAGGAGGCCGAGGCGGGCGCTGCGCGAGGCCTACGCAGTGCTCGTGCCGCAGGTCGACCTCGGCGCGTCCACCACCCGCTCGCGGATCACGTCGCTGGGCGCAACGCCGTGCCGCCGAGCGTGCCACTGGCGCGATCCGACCAGCGCATCGCGCTGTCCACCGCGTTCGAGCTCGACCTGTGGGGCAAGCTGCGGCGCGGCGCCGAGGCGGTCGATGCGCAGCTTGCGGCGAGCCGCTACGCCCGTGACGTCGTCGCGCTGAGCCTGGCCGGAACGACCGCGCAGTCGTGGTTCGCGCTGCGCTCGCTCGACGCCCAGATCGCCGTCACCCGCGAGAGCGTGCAGACGCGCACCGAGAGCCTCGAAGTGGTGCGCGCCCGGGCGCGCGGCGGCGTCGTGTCCGACCTCGACGTCAACCAGGCCGAGGCCGCGCGCGCCGAAGCCGCGCTGCAGCTGATCGAGTTGCAGCGCCAGCGCGCCGCGGTCGAGCGACAACTCGGCGCGCTCACGGGTCAGCCCGGACTGCGCGTGCCTGCGGGCGACTTGCGCGCGATGCCGGTGCCGCCGTTGCCGCCGGCCGGCTTGCCGTCGACGCTGCTCGACCGTCGCCCGGACATCCGCCAGGCCGAGGCAGCGCTGCAGGCCGCCAATGCGCGCATCGGCGTCGCGCGCGCGGCGATGCTGCCGACGATCTCGCTGACCGGCGCGTTTGGCGGGCAGAGCGCCGAACTCTCCGACCTGCTGCGCAGCGGCGCGCGGATCTGGTCGCTGGGCTTCGGGCTCACGCTGCCGATTTTCGACGCCGGACGGTTGCAGGCGCGCGCCGAGCAGGCCGAGGCGCGGCAGCGGCAGGCGCTGGCCGGCTACCAGAAGTCGATCGAGACGGCCTTCCGCGAAGTCGGCGACGCGCTGACCAACAGCGAGCGTGCGCGGCGGCCGAAGGCGACCTGCAGGCGCGGCTCGACGCGGCCCGCAACAGCACGCGACTGGCGCGCGCGCGCTACGAGTCCGGTTACTCGGGCTACCTCGAGCTGCTCGACGCGCTGCGCACGCAGAACGACGCCGAGCTGGCGCTGATCCGCAACCGCCAGGCGCGGCTCGGCTACAGCGTCGACCTGATGAAGTCGCTGGGCGGCGGCTGGCGTCAGCCCGAAGCCGCGACGTCGTCGCCGGCCGCAGCGCCGGCGCCGGCGCGCGCCGCGCGGTAGGGCGACCGCTCGCGCAGTTCGTCGAGATACGCCGACCATCGCGTCCTCGCGCTGCAGGAAGCGGTCGACTGCCTGCGCGAACGCGGGTTCGGCCAGCCAGTGCGCCGACACGGTCTGCACCGGGTCGAAGCCGCGCGACATCTTGTGCTCGCCCTGCGCGCCGCCTTCGACGACGCGCAGGCCGGCCTCGATCGCGGTCTCGATCGCCTGGTAGTAGCAGGCCTCGAAGTGCAGGCAAGGCACCGGCTCGATCGCGCCCCAGTAGCGCCCGTACAGCCGCTCGTCGTCGTGCACCAGCAGGCTGGAGGCGACCGGGCGGCCGTCGCGCTCGGCCAGCACCAGCACCAGCTGCTCGGGCATCGCCTCGCCGATGCGCTCGAAGAACTCCAGGTTCAGGTACGGCGTGGAGTGGTGCGTCGCATAGGTCGACTCGTAGCACCGGCTGAAGAATGCCCAGTGCGCCCCGCCGATCTCGCGCCCGCGCAGGCGGCGCAGCCGCACGCCCGCTTCGGCGACCTTGCGGCGCTCGGCGCGGATTTTCTTGCGCCTGGGCTGCGCGAGCGTCGCGAGGAATGCGTCGAAGTCGGCGTAACCGGCGTTGCGCCAGTGGAACTGGACGCCGTGGCGCAGCATCAGCCCGGCCTCGCGCAGGGCCTGCGCCTCGTCCGGGCGCGGGAACAGCACGTGCAGCGACGACAACTGCAGCGATTGCGCGAGCGCGAGCAGCGCACGGGCCGCCGCGCTGCGGGCCGGCGCATCGCGCGCGCCCAGCCGGGTGCCGGGCACGGGCGTGAACGGAACGGCCGACAGTAGCTTCGGGTAGTACCGCAGGCCGTGGCGCCGGTAGGCGTCGGCCCAGGCCCAGTCGAACACGTACTCGCCATACGAATGCAGCTTCAGGTACGCGGGCACGGCCGCGGCCGGCGTGCCGGCGGCGTCGCGCAGCAGCAGGTGGCGCGGGATCCAGCCGGCGGCTTCGCCGACGCAGCCGGCCAGTTCGAGCGCGCGCAGGAACTCATGGCGCAGGAACGGCTGCGGACGCGCGCGGCCGGCGCCCGCCGCGACCAGCGCGTTCCAGTCGCCAGTCGCGATGCCCGAGAGATCCTCGAGAACCTGCGTGCGATAATCGACGCCAACCCGACCGAGCGACAAAGAGCCTCCCTCCGATGCGAATCGCCGCTGCGCAGCTGAACCAGGTCGTCGGCGACTTTCGCGGCAATGCCGACCGGATTATCGCCGCTGCCAACGAGGCGGTCGCGCGCGGCGCGCGGGTACTGCTCACGCCCGAGCTTTCGCTCACCGGCTATCCGCCCGAAGACCTGCTGTTGCGCGACGCGTTCCACGCCGGCTGCGAGCGCGCGCTGGCCTCCCTGTGCGAGGCGACCGCTTCGCTCGATCTCCACCTGCTGGTCGGGCACCCGCGGCGACGCGAGGGGCGGCGCTACAACGGCGCCAGCCTGCTGTGTCGCGGGCGGGTGATCGGCGAGTACAACAAGCACGACCTGCCGAACTACGACGTGTTCGACGAGGAGCGCTACTTCGAGCCCGACAACCGGCCGCTGGTGTTCGAGGTCGACGGCGTGCGCTTCGGCGTGCTGATCTGCGAGGACTTCTGGTACCGCTATGCGCCCGAGTGCGCACAGGCGGCGGGCGCGCAGGTGATCCTCGCGATGAACGCGTCGCCGTTTCACATGGACAAGCAGCACGTGCGCATCGACGTCGCGCGCGACAACGTCGCCCGGTTCGGCCTGCCGATGCTGGCGGCCAACCTCGTCGGCGGCCAGGACGAACTGGTGTTCGACGGACTGTCGTTCGCGCTCGACGCGCGCGGCGAAGTGCGCGCGCAGGCACCCGCCTTTCGCGACGGCCTGCTGGTCGTCGAGCTGTCGGGAGGCGCCTCGCCGGGCTTCGCCGCCGGCGAGATCCAGCCCACGCCGCCGCTCGAGGAGCAGGTCTACTCGGCGCTGGTGCTGGGCGTGCGCGACTATCTCGGCAAGAATGGCTTTCCCGGGGCGATCATCGGGCTCTCGGGCGGCATCGATTCGGCGCTGACGCTGGCGATCGCGGTCGACGCGCTCGGCGCCGATCGGGTGCGCACGGTCATGATGCCGTCGCCGTACACGGCGGAGATCTCGCTGGTCGACGCGCGCGAGATGGCGCGCCGGGTCGGGGTGCGCTACGACGTGATCCCGATCGCCGGTTGCTTCGACGCCTTCCTGGCCACGCTCGCCGACGAATTCCGCGGCCTGCCGCCCGACACCACCGAGGAGAACATCCAGGCGCGCATCCGCGGCACGCTGCTGATGGCGCTGTCGAACAAGTACGGCTCGATCGTGCTCACCACCGGCAACAAGAGCGAGATGGCGGTCGGCTACTGCACGCTCTACGGCGACATGGCCGGCGGTTTCGCGGTGATCAAGGACATCGCCAAGACGATGGTCTACCGGCTGGTGCGGTGGCGCAACGCCCAGGGCGAGATCGTTCCCGAGCGGATCATCACGCGGCCGCCGTCGGCCGAGCTCAAGCCGGACCAGACCGACCAGGACTCGCTGCCGCCGTACGAGATCCTCGACGCGATCATGAAGATGTACATGGAGGACGACCGCAGCGTCGACGAGATCGCTGCAGCCGGTCTTCCCCGCGAGGCGGTCGAGCGGGTCGTCAGGCTGATCCGGATCAGCGAATACAAGCGCCGCCAGGCGCCGGTGGGTATCCGGGTCACGCACCGGGCCTTCGGCCGCGACTGGCGCTACCCGATCACGTCGAAGTTCCGCGACTGAGCGCGGTGGGGCCGAGCCTGCCGCGGCCCCGGCCGACCGCCCCCGCGCCGCGGCGTGGCGGGCGGGGCCGCGGGGGCGCCGGACTCAGGTACGATTGGCGGATGCGATTCACTGGAAACCCGGAGCGACCATGAAGAAGATTACGGCGATCATCAAACCGTTCAAGCTCGACGAGGTGCGCGAAGCGCTCGCCGAGGTGGGCGTGACGGGTCTGACCGTGACCGAGGTGAAGGGCTTCGGGCGCCAGAAGGGCCACACCGAGCTGTACCGGGGCGCCGAGTACGTGGTCGACTTCCTGCCCAAGGTGAAGGTCGAGGTCATCATCGCCGACTCGGCGGTCGAGTCGGTGATCGACGCCATCGTGCGGGCCGCCCGCACCGGGCGGATCGGCGACGGCAAGATCTTCGTCGCCAACGTCGAGCAGGTGGTGCGCATCCGCACCGGCGAGACCGGCGAAGCCGCCGTCTGACCGCGCGCGAAGTGACCCGACGGGGCGCTCCGGGCGCGCCCCGCCGGAACGGGCCGGTCAGGCCGGCTTCGTCCCGAACAGCCGGCGCAGCCCGCGCAGGACGAGCCTGATCAGCAGCGCCGCGGCGATCACGAACAGCAGCAGCGCGATCACGAACAGCAGCGGATGTTCGACGGCCAGCCAGATGCCGCCGAGCACCAGCACGTCCTCGCCCATCGAGACGGCCAGGTTCGAGAACGGCTCCGGCGACGTGTTGACCACCGCCCGCGTGCCCGATTTCGCGAAGTGAGTCGTGGCGGTGAGCGTTCCGCCCAGCAGGCCGGCCGCGAGCGCCGCCGCCGCGCCCGAGTCGCCGAACACCGCGGCGGCGAGCGCCGCCCCGGCGGGGATCCGCACGAACGTGTTCAATCCGTCCCACAGCGTGTCGAGCCAGGGCAGCTTGTCGGCGAACAGCTCGACGATTGCCATGAACCCGGACGCACCGAGCACCAGCGGGTGCGCGAGTAGCGTCAGGTGCTCGGGCAGCTCCCACCAGCCGAGCCGCGCGAGCAGGCCGAACAGGAACACCACCAGGTAGAGCCGCAGCCCGGCGCCCCAGGCGAGCGCGCCGGCCAGGGCCAGGTCGGGCAGGTGGCGCATCAGCGGCTCGGGCAGTTGGCCGAAGAGCGCTCCGAACAGCGCCGCGAAGTCAGGCATGACGATTCTCGCCGCGCGGGGCGCTTGGTACACTGGTTTGCATGAAGCCCATTGTGCCAGCCGGCGGGTCGCCTGCGCGCGTGGGCGCGCTGCTGCTCGCTGCCGGGCGCTCTTCGCGGATGGGCGGCCCGAACAAGCTGCTGGTGAACGTCGACGGCGAACCGATGGTGCGCCGCGCGCTGCGCACGCTGCAGGCGGTGCCGCTCGCCCCGATCGTCGTCGTGCTCGGCGCGGCAGCCGGTGCGGTCAGGGCCGCGCTGGCCGAACTGGCGGCCTGGCAGGCCTGCAGCGCGCCGGAGTCGGCCGACCACCAGGTCTCGGTCGACGCGGGGCTGCGGGCGTTGCCTGCGGACCTGGATGCGATCCTCGTCATGCTGTCCGACCAGCCGCTGCTCGATGCCGCCGACCTGCGCTGGCTCGTGGACCAGTGGCGCGCGCGGCCGCGCGGCGGGGCGCGGGTGCCGGGCTTCGAGGGTCGGCGCGGCCATCCGGTGATCGTCGACGCCGCGATGCGCGCGCCGATCCTCGACGCCGGGCCGGGCGTCGGTGCACGCGGCTACCTTGCTGCCCACCCGGCGCTGGTGCGTCGCGTCGAGGCGCGCAACGACCATTTCGTCGTCGACATCGACACCGTCGACGACCTCGCGCAGCTGGCCGGACGCGGCCTGCGCGCCGCGATCTCCAGGGAGGGCTGAGCCATGCTTGCGCCGACCGTTCTCGAATGGGCCGAGGCGGACGTCTCGCGCGTGCCGTACCGCGCCTATACCGATCCCGACCTGTACCGGCGCGAGCTCGAGCGGCTGTTCTATCGCGGGCACTGGAACTACGCCGGGCTGGCCTGCGAGATCCCGAACCCCGGCGACTACCGCACGACCTGGATCGGCGAGCGCTCGGTGATCATGGTGCGCGACCACGACGGCACGATCAACGTCGTCGAGAACCACTGCGCGCACCGCGGCGTGCGCTTCTGCCGCGCCTCGCACGGCAACGCCCGCGACTTCGTCTGCCCGTATCACCAGTGGAACTACGACCTGAAGGGCAAGCTGGTCGGCGTGCCGTTCCGGCGCGGCGTGAAGACGGTCGAGGACGGCAAGGCGCGCGTCCAGGGCGGCATGCCGGCCGACTTCCGCCTCGAAGACCACGGCCTGAACCGCCTGCGCGTCGAGACGCTGAACGGACTGGTGTTCGCATCGTTCGACCACGATGTCGAGCCGCTGCGCGACGCGATCGGACCGAAAGTGCTGCCGTGGGTCGAGCGGGTGTTCGACGGCCGCGCGCTGACGCTGCTCGGCTACTCGCGCCAGCGCATTCCGGGCAACTGGAAGCTGATGCAGGAGAACATCAAGGACCCGTACCACCCGGGGCTGCTGCACACGTGGTTCGTCACCTTCGGGTTGTGGCGCGCGGACCAGCGCTCGCAGATGGTGCTCGACCGGCACGGCCGGCACGCGGTGATGATCTCGCGGCGCAACGACGGCGGCCGCGCCGACGTCACGCAGGGCGTCACCAGCTTCAAGGAGAACCTGACGCTGAACGACGCGCGCCTGCTCGACGTGGTGCCCGAGCCGTGGTGGAACGGCCCGACGGTGACGATGATCACGCTGTTTCCGTCGCTGATCATCCAGCAGCAGGTGAACTCGCTGTCGACCCGGCACATCGTGCCGCGCGGCCCCGGCGTGTTCGACTTCGTCTGGACGCACTTCGGCTTTGCCGACGACACGCCCGAGACGACGCAGCGCCGGCTGCGCCAGGCCAACCTGTTCGGTCCGGCGGGCTTCGTGTCGGCCGACGACGGCGAGGTGGTCGAGATGTCGCAGCAGGGCTTCACGCAGGATCCCGACGGGCGCACGATCAGCGCCCTGGGCGGGCACGGGGTCGCAGACACCGACCACATGGTGACCGAGCCGCTGCGGGTCTGGCGGGTGCGGCGCGAAGGCGGCCGGATCCTGGTGGCGCTCGATGCGTCGGAGGGCGGTGCCTCTAGCGCGCCGGCAGCCTGAGCAGGACGATCAGCGCGCCCGAGCCGCCGTCGTTCGGGCGCGCCTGGCAGAACGCCAGCACTTCCTGGCGCTGCACGAGCCAGCGCGGCACCTTGGCCTTGAGCACCGGCTCGCGGCCGGCCGAGCCGAGTCCCTTGCCGTGGATCACGCGCACGCAGCGCCACTCGTCGCGCAGCGCGCGGTTCAGGAAGGCGCCGAGCGCCTCGCGCGCCTCGTCGGCGCGCAGCCCGTGCAGGTCGATCTGGCCCTTGACCGCCCATTCGCCGCGGCGCAGCCGCCGGACGACGTCGGGGCCGATGCCGTGGCGCCGGTAGGACAGCGCCTCGTCGGTCTCCAGGTACTGCTCGATGCCGATCTCGTCGGACAGCGAAGCGTCGAGCACCGCGCGCTCGTCGAGCTCGCGCTGGCGCGGCACGGTGGCGGGGGCGGGCCGCTTCGGGTCGGCTCGCCCGGTCGGGGGCAGGGGGACGGCGTCGGCGACTTCGTTGCGGAACAGGTTCGCCTCGCGGGTGAGCCGCTGCGCCTGCTCGCGTCGGCGCCGCTCGTCGTCCGCCTTGCGGCGGGCCTGCGCCTTCAGCTCGACGGCCAGCGACCCGAGACCCTCCAGCCCGTCGAGTCGCTCGACGGTGACCGGGCGCCCCCTGCGGTTCATCCTTCCTGCTGCGCCTCGAGGTAGCGTTGCGCGTCGAGCGCCGCCATGCAACCCGTGCCGGCGCTGGTCACGGCCTGCCGGTAGACGTGGTCCTGCACGTCGCCGGCGGCGAACACGCCGGGGATGCTGGTGGCCGTGGCCTGGCCGGCGTTGCCGCCGCGGGTCACGATGTAGCCGTTGACCATCTCGAGCTGGCCCTCGAACAGCGACGTGTTCGGCGAGTGGCCGATCGCGACGAAGACCCCCGACAGCGCGACGTCGCTCGTCTGCCCGCTGCGGTTGTCGCGCAGCCGCACGCCGGTCACGCCGGTCGCGTCGCCCAGCACCTCGTCGAGCTCCTGGAACCAGCGGACCTCGACGTTGCCGTCGCGCGTCCTGGCCATCAGCTTGTCGATCAGGATCGGCTCGGCGCGGAAGCGGTCGCGACGGTGCACGACGGTGACCTTGCGCGCGATGTTCGACAGGTACAGCGCCTCCTCGACCGCGGTGTTGCCGCCGCCGATCACCGCGACGTCCTGGTTGCGGTAGAAGAACCCGTCGCAGGTGGCGCAGGCCGAGACCCCCTTGCCCATGAACGCCTGCTCGGAAGGGATACCCAGGTACTTGGCCGACGCGCCGGTGGCGATGATCAGCGTGTCGCAGGTGTATTCGCCGGAGTCGCCCACCAGCCGGATCGGCTTCTCGCCGAGCTTCGCGGTGTGGATGTGGTCGAAGATCAGTTCGGTGCCGAAGCGCTCGGCGTGCTTCTGGAAACGCGCCATCAGGTCGGGGCCCTGCACGCCGTCGGCGTCGGCTGGCCAGTTGTCGACCTCGGTGGTCGTCATCAGCTGGCCACCCTGCGCCAGGCCGGTGATCAGCACCGGCTGCAGGTTGGCGCGCGCCGCGTAGACGGCAGCGGTGTAGCCGGCAGGGCCGGATCCCAGGATCAGCAGACGGGCGTGGCGAGTGGTGGACATCGGCGGATGAGCGGTAGAGACGTTGTAAAAAACTCAAAAAATCATTGGCTTACTGCCCCGATCTTTGAGCGCTTTGTGATATTCGGCACCGGTAGGGCAGAATTATAGGAGTGCCGCGCCATTCCCCTGGCGCGTGGCGGCGTTCATGGCGAGGTGGGTATGGCTCACGAAGAAAACAAGGCGTTCCTGCGAAGGGTACCCTTGTTGTCCAGTCTCAACGAACAACAGCTCGAAACGCTGGCGGCCGGCAGCGCACGCCGCAACTTCCCGAAGGGTCGCACGATCGTCGCCGAGGGCGAGCCGTCGCAGTCGCTGTACATCCTGCTGTCCGGGCGCGCGAAGGTGCAGCGCTCCGACTCCGAGGGCAAGGAGGTGATCCTCGCCGTGCTCGGCTCGGGCGACTTCTTCGGCGAGATGAGCCTGATCGACGAGGCGCCGCGCTCGGCCAGCGTGATCACGCTCGAGTCCTGCGACTTCATGTCGATCAACAAGGAAGCCTTCCGCTCGATGTTGATGCAGAGCCCCGAGATGGCCATGGCGGTCATGAAGGGCATGGTCCGGCGCTTGCGCGAGGCCGACAAGAAGATCGAGACCCTGGCGCTGCTCGACGTGTACGGGCGGGTGGCGCGCGTGCTGCTCGACTTCTCCGAACTGGTCAACGGCGAGCGCATCGTCAGGAACAAGCTGCCGCGCCAGGAAATCGCCAAGATGATCGGCGCGTCGCGCGAGATGGTGTCGCGCGTCATGAAGGGGCTCGAGATCGACGGCTACATCGTGCCGATGCCCGAGGGCCGGCTGATGCTGCGCGAGAAGATCAGCTCGTACATCAGCTGAGCGGGGCGGGGAGCGTTCGATCGAGATGGCACGCGCTGCTGCAGCCGCCGCATCGCCCGGGCGGGGAACGCCGGGTCGCAACCAGTCGGCCGCCGGGTTCGGCTTGCCCGAGCGCGCGCTGCGCCTCGTGCAGGAGGCGATGTGGATCGCGCTGGCCGCGCTCGGCGCTTTCCTGCTGCTGATCCTGCTCACCTACGACAAGTCCGACCCGGGCTGGTCTCACGCGGTGATCGCGCGGACGATCTCCAACGCCGGGGGACGGGTCGGCGCCTGGTTCGCCGACCTGCTGCTCTACCTGTTCGGCCTGAGCGCGTACCTGCTGGTGGCGCTGCTCGGCCTGTCGGTGCTGCGCGGGCTGCGCACGCTGCGCGCAACGCCCGAGGCGCTGCCCTCGCAGCGCTTCGCCTGGGAGCGATGGGTGGGCTTCGGCCTGATGCTGCTCGGATGCGTGGGCATCGAGTCGGCGCGACTGCACAGCCTGCAGGTCGACCTGCCGCTCGGACCCGGCGGCATCGTCGGCGCGGTGGTCACCGATCCGCTGTTCGTCGCGCTGGGCGCGGTCGGCGGCACGCTGGTGCTGCTGGTGCTGGTCGCGGCCGGCTTCAGCCTGTGGACGGGCTGGTCGTGGCTGACGATCTTCGAGCGGATCGGCTTCGCGATCGAGTGGGCGGCGCAGCGCCTGGTACAGGCGGTGGTCGCGCGACGCGACCGTCGCATCGGCGAGGTCGCCGCGACCGTGCGCGACGAGCAGGTGCAGGTCAAGCGGCGCATCCTCGACGACGACCCGGAACCGGTGCGCATCGAGACGCCGGTGGCGCGAATCGAGCGCTCCGAGCGCGCCGAGGCGGAGCGGCAGAGCGTGCTGTTCGTCGACCTGCCCGCCGACACGCAGTTGCCGCCGGTGTCGCTGCTCGACGAGCCGCCGGTCGCCGCCGAAGGCGTCTCGCAGGAGACGCTCGAGTACACGTCGCGGCTGATCGAGAAGAAACTGTCCGACTTCAACGTCGCCGCCAACGTCGTGGCCGCCTACCCGGGGCCGGTCATCACCCGCTACGAGATCGAACCCGCCACCGGCGTGAAGGGCAGCCAGATCGTCAACCTGTCGAAGGACCTGGCCCGCGCGCTGTCGCTGGTGTCGATCCGCGTGGTCGAGACGATTCCCGGCAAGAACCTGATGGGGCTCGAGCTGCCCAATGCGCGACGCCAGTCGGTGCGACTGTCCGAGATCCTCGCGTCGCAGGTCTACGCCACCAGCGCTTCGCCGCTGACGCTGGCGCTCGGCAAGGACATCGCCGGCAACCCGATGGTGGTCGACCTGGCGAAGATGCCTCACCTGCTGGTGGCCGGCACCACCGGCTCGGGCAAGTCGGTGGGCATCAACGCGATGTTGCTGTCGCTGCTCTACAAGAGCGATCCGACCCAGGTGCGCCTGATCCTCATCGACCCGAAGATGCTCGAGATGAGCACCTACGAGGGCATCCCGCACCTGCTCGCGCCGGTCGTCACCGACATGCGCCAGGCGGGCAACGCGCTGAACTGGTGCGTGGCCGAGATGGAGCGTCGCTACCGGCTGATGAGCAAGCTCGGCGTGCGCAACCTCTCGGGCTACAACCACAAGATCGCCGAGGCCGAGAAGCGCGAGCAGCTCGTCCCGAATCCGTTCTCGCTGACGCCGGACGCGCCCGAGCCGTTGGGGCGGCTGCCGCAGATCGTCGTGGTCATCGACGAGCTGGCCGACCTGATGATGGTGGTCGGCAAGAAGATCGAGGAGCTGATCGCGCGGCTGGCGCAGAAGGCGCGCGCCGCGGGCATCCACCTGATCCTCGCGACGCAGAGGCCGTCGGTCGACGTGATCACCGGCCTGATCAAGGCGAACATCCCGACGCGCATCGCGTTCCAGGTGTCGTCGAAGATCGACTCGCGCACCATCCTCGACCAGATGGGCGCCGAGTCGCTGCTCGGCCAGGGCGACATGCTGTACCTGCCTCCCGGCGGCGGCGTGCCGATGCGGGTGCACGGCGCCTTCGTCGCCGACGAGGAAGTGCACAAGGTGGTCGAGCATTGGCGGCAATTGGCCGAGCCGCAGTACGTCGAAGGCATCCTCGAGGGCGGCGTGCCCGACGAAGTCGACTCGGGCAGCGCGGTGGGCTTCGGCGGGCTGTCGCAGACGCTCGCCGAGGCCGGCGTCGACGGCGAAGCCGATCCGATGTACGACCAGGCGGTGGCGGTGGTCATCAGGCACAAGCGCGCGTCGATTTCCCTGGTGCAGCGGCACCTGCGCATCGGCTACAACCGCGCGGCGCGCCTGCTCGAGCAGATGGAGAAGTCGGGCCTCGTCTCGGCGATGGCCTCCAACGGCAACCGCGAGCTGCTCGTCCCGTCGTCGCAGGACGCCTGATGAACCCTTCGCGGCGCGCCGCTGCGGCGCTGTCGTTCGCGCTGTCGCTCGCGCCGTCGTTGGCGACGCTGCTGGCCGGTGCGCTGGTGCCCGCGCCCGCGCGGGCTGGCGGCCAGGACCAGCTGCGCGCGTTTCTCGGCGACACGCGCTCCGCGCGCGGCGAGTTCACGCAAAAGGTGCTGCGCCCCGACGGAAGCGTCGCCGAGTCGAGCAGCGGCGACTTCGCTTTCTCGCGCCCGGGGCGCTTTCGCTGGGACGTGCGGCGTCCGTTCGAGCAGCTGCTGGTCGCCGACGGCAAGCGGCTCTACTTCTACGACAAGGACCTGAACCAGGTGACGGTGCGCCGGCTCGCCGACTCGCTGGCGTCGACCCCGGCGGCGATCCTGTTCGGCGACGGCGACCTGGAGCGCAACTTCGCGCTGCGCGAACTCTCCCCGCGCGACGGGCTCGAGTGGGTCGAGGCGCTGCCGCGCGACAAGGAAGCGGGCTTCGAGCGCATCGCGCTCGGGTTCCGCGAGGGCCTGCCGGCGACGATGGAGGTCGGCGACGCGTTCGGGCGCACGACCGTGTTCGAGTTCCGCGCGATCGCGCGCAATGCGGCCGTGCCGGCCGACCTGTTCCGCTTCGTGCCGCCGAAGGGCGTCGATGTCGTCGAACAGTGACGCGCCGGGCCCGCCGGCGGCGCCGGGCGACCGCGTCGAGCGCGTCGACACGCCGGCGCTGATCCTCGACCTCGACGCGTTCGACGCCAACGTCGCGGCCCTGCACGCCTTCGCGGCGGCACGCGGCGTGCGGGTGCGCGCGCACGGCAAGGCGCACCGCTGCCCGGAGATCGCGCGCCGGCAGGTCGCTGCCGGCGCGGTGGGCGTCTGCTGCCAGAAGGTCGGCGAAGCCGAGGGCTTTGCCGACGCGGGGATCGCCGACATCCTGATCAGCAACGAGATCGTCGACGCGGCCAAGCTCGCGAGGCTGGCCCGGCTGGCGCGCCGCGTCCGGCTCGGCGTCTGCGTCGATCACCCGGACGCCGTGCGGGCGTTGGCGCAGGCCTGCGCCGGCAACGGCGCGCGCGTCGACGTGCTGATCGACGTCGACGTGGGGCAGGGGCGCTGCGGCGTCGCGTCGGTCGACGAGGCGCTCGCGCTCGCGCGCGAGGTCGCCGCGGCCGCGCCGCACCTGCGGCTTCGCGGGCTGCAGGCGTACCACGGCGGCGCGCAGCACCTGCGGGCGCCCGCCGCGCGCTCGAAGGCGATCGCCGACGCCTGCGCACGGGCCGCGCGGGCGCGCGACGCGCTGCGCCAGGCGGGCTTCGCCTGCGACGAGGTGAGTGGCGGCGGCACCGGCACCTTCGCCTACGAGGCGGCGTCGGGCGTCTACACCGAGATCCAGCCCGGTTCGTACGCGCTGATGGACCTCGACTACCGCGCCAACGCGCCCGATCCGGCGCTGCCGGCGATGCGGCAGGCGCTGGGGGTGCTCGTGTCGGTGATGAGCGTGCGCAGCCGGCACGCCGTGCTCGACGGCGGGCTGAAGGCCGTGTCGGTCGACTCCGGCCCGCCTTCGGTGCGGCTCGACGGGTGGCGGGTGCGCGGCGTCTCCGACGAGCACACGGTGATCGAGCCGGCGGACGCGTCCGGCGCCGCGGCGGCAGGCGAGCCCTTGCCCGCGCTCGCGCTCGGGCAGCGCTGCGTGCTCGACCCCGGCCACTGCGACCCCACGGCCAACCTGCACGACTGGGTCGTGGCCTTCCGCGGCGAGCGCGTCGAGGCGGTCTGGCCGGTGCTGCCGCGCAGCGCCTCGCGCTGAGGTTCGCAATGAGGCTCGTGCAACTGCGGTAAGCTGGCGGATTCCACGACCAGCGGAGCCCCGTCCCGATGAGCAGCGCGGCACCGGCAGCACCCGGATTCCATGCCGGCGACACGCGCGTGATCGCAGTGGTGGGAATCGCGCACAGCGTCTCGCACTTCTTCCAGTTGATCCTCCCGCCGCTGTTTCCGTGGCTGAAGGACGCGTTCGGCCTGTCCTACTCGGAACTCGGGCTGCTGGTCACGGTGTTCTTCGTGATCTCGGGCGTCGGTCAATCGCTCGCCGGATTCCTGGTCGACCGCGTGGGCCCGCTGCCGGTGATGCTCGGCGCGATGGGCTTGTTCGCGATCTCGGCGGCGGTGCTGGCGCTGGCGCCCGGCTACGCAGGGCTGCTGCTCGGGGCGGCGCTGGCCGGCATCGGCAACGCGTCGTTCCACCCGGTCGACTATTCGATCCTCAACCGCAAGGTGTCGGCGCCGCGGCTGGGCCATGCCTATGCGGTGCACGGCATCTCGGGCAACCTCGGGTGGGCGATCGCCCCGGTCTTCGTCGTGTCGATCGCCGGATTCGCGGGGTGGCGCGCGGCGCTCGCTGCCTCGTCGCTGCTGGCGCTGGCGGCGCTCGTCGTCGTCTGGTTCAACCGTATCGTGCTCGACGCGCCGGTGCACCGCGCGGGTTCGAGCGGCCACGCGCAAGCGCTGCCCGGCGGCGCGTTCGACTTCCTGCGACTGCCCGCGGTGTGGCTGAGCTTCGGCTTCTTCTTCGCGTACGCCGCGGCGCTCGGCGGCGTGCAGACCTTCGCCCCGGAGGCGGCGCGGCTGCTGCACGACGTGCCGCTCGAGTGGGCGGCGCTGTGCCTGACGGTCTACATGCTGGCGAGCGCGGGCGGCACGATCGTCGGCGGATTTCTCGCGGGCGATCCCACGAGCGCCGAGCGGATCATCGGCACCTGCTTCGGGATCGCCGCGGCGGTCGCCATCAGCGTCGCGTTGCTGCCGTGGCCGGGCTGGATGGTCCCGGTGCTGTTCGGTGCGATGGGTTTGGCCGGGGGCATCGCCAACCCGTCGCGCGACATGCTGATCCGGCGTGCGGCGCCGCCCGGGGCGACCGGCCGCGTCTACGGCGTGGTCTATTCCGGACTCGACGTCGGCATGACGATCGTGCCGCCGATCTTCGGCCTGATGATGGACGCGCAGCAGCCGGCGCTGGTCTGGCTGGGCATCGCATTCGCGCAGGCTACGCTGATCGCCGGCGCGTTCCGCGCCGGTCGCGCCACGCGGGCTCGCGATGCCGCGCCGGACGCGGTCTGAGGGGCTCGCGGCCGGGACAGCAGCGGCCGACGGCGAGCTGTTTCCGGCGCCGGCAGGCGACGAAGTGCCGCTCGCCGAGCGACTGCGGCCGCGAACCCTCGACGAGGTGATCGGGCAGTCGCATCTGCTCGGTCCGGGCAAGCCGCTGCGCGTGGCCTTCGAGTCGGGCCGGCCGCATTCGATGATCTTCTGGGGTCCGCCCGGCGTCGGCAAGACGACGCTGGCCCGGCTGATGGCCGACGCGTTCGACGCGCAGTTCATCGCGATTTCCGCGGTGCTGGGCGGCGTGAAGGAAATCCGCGAGGCGGTCAGCGCTGCGCAATTCGCGCGCGAGCGCGGTCGCCGCACGATCCTCTTCGTCGACGAGGTGCATCGCTTCAACAAGGCGCAACAGGACGCGTTCCTGCCGCACGTCGAGAGCGGCCTGTTCACCTTCATCGGCGCGACGACCGAGAACCCGTCGTTCGAGGTCAACGGCGCGCTGCTGTCGCGCGCGCGCGTCTACGTGCTCGAGCCGTTGTCGGCAGCCGAGCTCGACGCGCTGTTCGAGCGTGCGCTCGCGCACGACGCGAGTCGTGCGGGCGGCGGCGCGGGCGGCGGCGCCCGCACGGCCGCAGCGGAAGCCGCGCGCGGCCCGGGCGCGATCGAGTTCGACGCGGCGGCGCGCGAGCGGCTCATCGGCTGGGCCGACGGCGACGCGCGCCGCCTGCTCAACGCGATCGAGATCGTCGCAGACGCCGCGCGCGCGGCCCGGCGCGACACCGTCGACGGCGCGTTCCTCGAGGACGCGATGTCGCAGAACCTGCGCCGCTTCGACAAGGGCGGCGAGGCCTTCTACGACCAGATCAGCGCGCTGCACAAGTCGGTGCGCGGCTCGGACCCCGATGCCGCGCTGTACTGGTTCGCGAGGATGATCGACGGCGGAGCCGATCCGCGCTACCTGGCCCGCCGCATCGTGCGCATGGCCAACGAGGACATCGGGCTCGCGGACCCGCGGGCGCTGGCGCTGGCGCTCGACGCTGCCGAGGTCTACGAGCGCCTGGGCTCGCCCGAGGGCGAGCTGGCGCTGGCGCAGGCCGTCGTCTACCTCGCCTGCGCGGCCAAGTCCAATGCCGTCTACGTCGCCTGGAACCGTGCGCGCGCCTTCGTGCAGGAGCACGGCTCGGCGCCGGTGCCGATGCACCTGCGCAACGCGCCGACGCGCCTGATGAAGGGCCTCGGCTACGGCAAGGGCTACCGCTACGCGCACGACGAGGCAGGGGGCTATGCCGCCGGCGAGCGCTACTTTCCCGAGGGCGTCGAGCCGGCCCCTTTCTACGAGCCGGTCGATCGCGGGCTCGAGACGAAGATCCGCGAGAAGCTGGCCTGGCTGCGCTCGCGCGACGCCGGCGCGACGGACGGAGAGTCCGGGCAATAGCCAAAGCGAGGGCCTTTTGCGCGCCGTCAAACCGGCCGGCGCGCCGGCCCGGCCCAATGGCGAGCGGGCCGCGCGCGTCGCGCGGCCAAGGCTCGGCCTGCAGGAGAATTCATGGGATCGATCAAGGCATTGCGCGCGTTGGCCGCGGCGGGCGCCGCGCTGTTGCTCTTCGGATGCGGAGGCGGCGGAGGGGGCGGCACGGCGGCGACTGTGATCGCCGACACCGCCAGCGCGTACTGGAACGACGAGGCGATCGGGCGCTGGGCGTTCGTGCAGACCGACAGCCGTCCGAGGGCCGCGAGCGGGCGAATCAACCTCGTGACCGTCGGCACGAAGACCGTGATCGACGGCAATTCGGTCGTCGAGTTCAACCAGAGCAGCTCGCTGGTCGACGGCCTGGAGGGTGTCGAACTGCGTTATTTCGACGGGCGCGCGATCTATGACTACGGGGCGTTCGATCCCGCCACCGGCACGCCGGTGGGCGGTGTCTATGTCGAACTGCCGGCGCCGCTGCTCGACGGGGCGCCGACAACGGTGTTCGACCAGACTGGCCCCTTCGGGGACCTCGACTTCGACGGTCGTCCCGAGACGCTGAGACTGCTCATCGTCACGACGCTGGGGGTCGAGCCGAGCAGGGTCGTGCCGGCAGGCAGCTTCTCGAACGTCGTGCGCGCTCGAACCGACATCACCGCGACGATCACGTTGAGCAGCCTGGGCAGCAGCTTCACCGCGACCTCCACGCTGACCACCTGGTACGCGCCAGGCGTCGGCCCGATCCGGCGCGAGTACGTTGACCCGGACCGCTACGTCGCCTACGAGGAACTGTCGGGCGTGTCGCTGGCGGCAGTCAAGGCGGGCATCGTGCCCGGCTTCGTCGCGCTCGAAGCCCTGGGCGCAGCCGACTCGAATCCGGCCGGCATTCCTTCGATCGCCACCGACGGCAGCAACGTGCTGGTGGTGTCGCGCTCGGCGGGCGCCTCGTCGCCGTCGGTGGTCGGCGCGATCCTCGCGGCCGACGGCAGCAGCGTGTGGAGCGGCGCCGTGTTCACCGGAGGCCCGGAGACATACCTGCAGCTGCATGCTGCGGCCGCGTACGACGGCCAGGCGTACCAGGTGTTCTGGTCGCAGCCGTCCGACGGCGCGCTGGTCGTGCAGCGGGTGGCGCCCGGCGGCGGCGTGCTGGGGCCGGCGGCCGGCACCGTCGTCGTGCCGGGCTCGTCGTCGGTGTCGCTGGTCGATGCGGCCAGCAACGGTTCGAGCCTGCTGGTCGCCTGGCAGCGCTACGACGGCACGCTGTCGGCGCACGTGATCGAGGCTGCGATGGTCGACCGCACCGGCACGGTGGTGTCGCCGATCGTCGACCTCGACGCCGTCAGCGGCACCGGCGCAACCGACTTGTCGGTGGCGTGGTCCGGTGGCCGGTTCCTGGTCGCGCGCACCTCGGGAAGCCAGGTGAGCTACCGCATTGCCGACGGCACAACCGGCGCGCTGCTGGACAGCGGCTGGCAGCCGTTGCCTGCGGGGGGCACCGACAATCTCGGCGCACGCGTCGCCGCGCATCCGGATGGCTTCGCGGTCGGCTGGCTGTCGCGCACGGGCATGCAGACGCAGTTGCCCGGACGGCGGGTCGGCGGCGACGGGTCCGTGCTCGACGCGTCCGACTTCGCGATCGACGCCGTCTACCGCGACCGCACGTCGTTCGCGTTGACAAGCGGCGCGCAGGATCTCATCGCCGCGTGGACGCACGACACCTACGACCCCGACACCGCGCGGCGCGCGGCCGCCTCGCGTGCCGCGCTCGCGCCCGGTGTGCCGGCCTTCGGGGCGGTGCAGTCGACCTGGTACACGCAGCCGACCACCGACAGCTGGCGCCTGCAGTACGCGGCGGCGACCGCGCCCGCCGGCCGGCTCGCGATCGCGATGCTGCAGAACCGCGATGCGGCGCCCGACCGAGTCGTGGCCACGTTCGTGCATCCGCCCGCGGCGCGCTGACGCACCGGGGCGCGGGCGAAGCGGGGACGGGCGAAGCGGCTTGGTACACTCGTTCCTCTTCGCTTCCCGGCACCCGTCGCCCGCCCGCGCCCATGCTCGATCTCGCCCAGCTCCGCAAGGATCCCGACACCGTCGCCGCGCGCCTGGCGCATCGCGGCTACGTGCTCGACCTCGACGCGTTCCGCGCGCTGGAGGTCGAGCGCAAGGCGCTGCAGGTACGCGCCGAGGAACTGCAGGCGCGGCGCAACGCGCTGTCGAAGACGATCGGCCAGTTGAAGTCGCGCGGCGAAGATGCGTCGACGGTGCTGGCCGAGGTCGGCGGGCTCGGCGATGCGCTGAAGGTCGCCGCCGAGGAGAACGAGGCGGTGCAGGCGCGGCTGCACGAATGGCTGTTGCAGGTACCGAACCTGCCGCACGAGACCGTGCCGGCGGGCCGCGACGAGCGCGGCAATCGCGAGGTGCGCCGCTGGGGACCCGACGGCCCCGACCCGAAGCCGCCTGCCTTCGCCCCGCGCGACCACGTCGACGTCGGCGCGCCGCTCGGCCTGGACTTCGAGACCGCGGCCAAGCTGTCGGGCTCGCGCTTCGCGGTGATGAAGGGACCGATCGCGAGGCTGCACCGCGCGCTCGCGCAGTTCATGCTCGACGTGCAGACCGGCGAGCATGGCTACACCGAGTGCTATACGCCCTACATCGTGAACCGTGAGACGCTGCGCGGCACCGGGCAGTTGCCCAAGTTCGAACAGGATCTGTTCGCCGCGAAGAAGGGCGGCCAGGAAGGCGAGGGCGAGGCGCTCTACCTGATCCCCACCTCCGAGGTGTCGCTGACCAACTTCGTGCGCGACGAGATCGTGCCGGCCGGCGCGCTGCCGATCCGGCTCACGGCGCACACGCCGTGCTTCCGCTCGGAGGCTGGTTCGTACGGTCGCGACACGCGCGGCATGATCCGCCAGCACCAGTTCGACAAGGTCGAGATGGTGCAGATCGTGCATCCCGACACTTCGTACGACGCGCTCGAGCAGATGGTCGGGCACGCCGAGTCGATCCTGAAGAAGCTCGGGCTGCCATACCGCGTGATGCTGCTGTGCGCCGGCGACATGGGCTTCGGCGCGGCCAAGACCTACGATCTCGAGGTCTGGTTGCCGGCGCAGCAGGCCTATCGCGAGATCTCGTCGGTGTCGAACTGCGAGGCGTTCCAGGCGCGACGGATGCAGGCGCGGTTTCGCGGCGCCGACGGCAAGACCGGCCTCGTGCACACGCTCAATGGCTCGGGGCTCGCGGTCGGTCGCACGCTGGTCGCGGTGCTCGAGAACTGCCAGCACGCCGACGGCTCGGTGCGGGTACCCGACGTGCTCGTGCCGTACATGGGCGGGCTCCGGCGCATCGCGCCCTGAGCGCGCCGGCGCGGGACGCTCGGACGCCTCGCGCGCGCGGTCGGTCTCTGCTATACTGCTCGGCTTCGCGTCGCGACCCGCGCGATACCCGGAAAGGTGGCAGAGTGGTCGAATGCGCCGGACTCGAAATCCGGTTTACGGTTACACCGTAACGTGGGTTCGAATCCCACCCTTTCCGCCACCGCCGCGACCGGCCGGCATCCCCGACGCCCGATCGCGGCGGCACTCCGAAACACCGTCGGAGCGCTCCTTCGAGGCTACGCAAGGTCGAATCGATCGAGCTTCATCACCTTGTGCCAGGCCGCGACGAAGTCCCGCACGAACTTCTCCTTCGCATCGTCGCAGGCGTAGACCTCGGCGAGTGCACGCAGTTCCGGGTTCGACCCGAACACGAGGTCGACGCGGGTGCTGGTCCACTTCACCTGGCCCGAAGAGCGATCTCGTCCCTCGAACACGCCTTCGGTCGACGACGGCCGCCACTCGACGTTCATGTCGAGCAGGTTGACGAAGAAGTCGTTCGTGAGCGTGCCCGGGGCGGAAGTCAGGACCCCGTGCTGCGACTGCCCGAAGTTCGCACCGAGCACGCGCATGCCGCCGACGAGCACGGTCATCTCGGGAGCGGTGAGCGTCAGCAACTGCGCCCGATCCAGCAGGAGCTGTTCCGCCGGCGTCCTCAGTCCCGAGCGGGCGTAGTTGCGGAAGCCATCCGCGGTCGGCTCCAGGACGGCAAACGACTCCAGGTCGGTCTGTTCCTGCGAAGCGTCGGTGCGGCCCGGCGAGAAGGGAACCTTCACGTCGTGGCCGGCCTTCTTCGCGGCCTGCTCGATGCCGGCGCAGCCGCCCAGCACGACCAGGTCGGCCAGCGAAACCTGCTTGCGACCCGATGACGCGTTGAACTCCTTCCGGACAGCCTCGAGCCGCTGCAGGATCGCGGCGAGTTCGGCCGGCTGGTTGGCTTCCCAATCCTTCTGGGGCGCCAGTCGAATGCGTGCGCCGTTGGCGCCGCCGCGCATGTCCGAACCGCGGAAGGTGGCGGCCGAGCCCCAGGCGGTCGTGACGAGTTGCGCGACGGACAGGCCGGAGGCGAGCAACCTGGCCTTCAGCGCCGCGACATCCTGTTCGTCGATCGACTCGTGGTCCGCGACGGGCAGCGGGTCCTGCCAGATCAGTACCTCGGCGGGCACCTCGGGCCCCAGGTAGCGCGAGCGCGGGCCCATGTCGCGGTGCGTCAGCTTGAACCACGCCCGGGCAAAGGCGTCGGCGAAGGCTTTCGGGTCCTTGTGGAAGCGGCGCGAGATCGGCTCGTAGACCGGATCGAAGCGAAGCGACAGGTCCGCCGTCGTCATCATCGGGCGGCGCTTCTTCGACGGGTCGTGCGCATCCGGGATCATGTCCTTGTCGGCCACGTCCTTGGCGAGCCACTGCCACGCGCCGGCGGGGCTCTTGACCAGTTCCCACTCGTAGCCGAACAGCATGTCGAAGTAGCCCATGTCCCACCGAGTGGGATTCGGCTTCCATGCCCCTTCGATGCCGCTGGTCGTGATGTGCGCGCCCTTGCCGGTGCCGAACGCATTCTTCCAGCCGAGACCCATCTCTTCGAGGGGTGCCGCCTCCGGCTCGGGGCCGACCAGCCTGGGGTCGCCCGCGCCGTGGGCCTTGCCGAAGGTGTGGCCGCCGGCCACCAGCGCGACGGTTTCCTCGTCGTTCATCGCCATGCGGGCGAAGGTCTCGCGAACGTCGCGGCCTGACGCGACCGGGTCGGGCTTGCCGTTGGGGCCTTCGGGGTTCACGTAGATCAGGCCCATCTGCACCGCGGCCAGCGGATTCTCCAGTTCGCGCTCGCCGCTGTAGCGCTTGTCGCCTAGCCACTCGGCTTCGGAGCCCCAATAGATGTCCTCTTCGGGCTCCCAGATGTCGACCCGGCCGCCCGCGAAGCCGAAGGTCTTGAAGCCCATCGATTCGAGCGCGCAGTTGCCGGCGAGGATCAGCAGGTCGGCCCAGGAAATCTTCTTCCCGTACTTCTTCTTGATGGGCCAGAGCAGCCGGCGCGCCTTGTCGAGGTTGGCGTTGTCGGGCCAGCTGTTGACCGGCGCGAAGCGCTGGTTCCCGGTGCCGGCGCCGCCGCGCCCGTCCGAAATGCGATAGGTGCCCGCGCTGTGCCAGGCCATGCGGATGAACAGGCCGCCGTAGTGCCCCCAGTCGGCGGGCCACCAGTCCTGCGAATCGGTCATCAGCGCGTGGAGGTCCCGCTTCACGGCAGCGAGGTCGAGCTTCGCGAACTCCTTCGCGTAATCGAACTGCGCGCCCATCGGGTTGGATTTCGCCGAATGCTGGTGCAGGATCTTCAGGTTCAGGCGGTTCGGCCACCAGTCACGGTTGGATTGGGCGCCGGCGGTCGTTCGCGCACCGTGCGCGTGGTCGAACGGGCACTTTGTCTGGCTGGTCATCGCTGGCTCCTTCGTGGTCGAGTCATTTCGTCGCTCGATTCTGGAACCCTTGCGACGATTGTTCCAGTTCATTGTTTAGATCGAGTCGATAGTTTTTGTGCAAGGCTCGATCTCGCGCCTCCCATAGCGGACACCTATGGCGGCGGCCGGAAATCCGTATTGGACTCGCCGTGGCCGTGGTGCAATGCTCGGGCCGAGCAAGGCGCGCGAGCCCCCCGCAGTCGCCCGCCTGCCGGTGATGATCGCCGCGAACGCGTCGTCGGACCTCGCCACGATCGCAAGGCTCGTCGACGCGTCGAAGGCGCGCCCGGGGAGCGTGAGCTACGCCACGCCGGGCAGCGGTTCCACGCCGCATCTCGCGGTCGAGCTGTTCGCCCGCGCGGCCGGCATTTCGCTGACGCACGTGCCGTACAAGGGCGGGGCGCCCGCGATCGCCGATGTCCTGGGCGGCCAGCTGCCGCTGGTGGCCGTGAACGCCGTCGAGGTGCTGCCGCACGTGAAGGCGGGCAAGCTTCGCGTGCTCGCGGCACTGAGCGCCGAGCGCGTCTCGACGCTCCCGGATACGCCGACGATCGCCGAGTCCGGCTCCCCCGGCTTCGAGGCGTCGGTGTGGCATGCGTTCATCGCGCCGAAGGGCACGCCGCCGGCGATCGTCGACAAGCTCAATGCCGCGATCCACAAGGCCCTGGCCGACCCCGACGTGAAGGAACGGCTGGTCAAGCTCGGCGCGGTGGCCTCGCCGACCACGCCGCAGGAACTGGCCGCACTCGTGCGTACCGAGTACGAGCGCTACGGCAAGCTGATCCGCGAGGCGGGCGTCAAGGCGAACTGAAGAGCCGGGCGACGGCGCGACGGTGGGGTAGCGCGCCAGACCCGTTGCCGTGCATCATCGGGGCTCGCCAGTCGAGGCGGAGGGCCAGCGTGCACACAGGCAATGCGTTCGAGCGGGACAAGCTGATCCGCTTCCATCATTGCGATCCGGCAGGGATCGTCTTCTATCCGCAGTACTTCATCCTGTTCCACGAACTGGTCGAGGACTGGTTCAACCACGGGCTGCAGCACGACTACGCGGAGCTGGTCTACCGGCAGCGGCTCGGCTTGCCGATGGTGCGCGTCGAGTGCGACTTCCTGTCGCCGAGCAAGATCGGCGAGATGCTGAAGCTGAGCCTCGGCGTCCAGCGGATCGGGCGCAGCTCGCTCGGGCTCGCGGTCGAGGGTGTCGCCGGCGGGGTGCCGCGCGTGCGCGCCCGGCTCACCGTGGTCCTCGCGCACGTCGATGAATTGCACTCGGTGCCGTTCCCCGACACGCTGCGCGCCGGGATCGAGCGCTACCTGGTCGCCTGACCGAGCCGGACACCGGTCGCCGCGAACCGTGTCGAAAGTCCGGTTCGGCGCCCCGGTTGTCGGCGGATTTGACACCCGCCCGGCTAACTTGTTCACTGATCGGGCACAGCCCATCCGATAGCATCGCTCCTGTCGCAACGAGCCCTGTCGGACGGTCCGGATTCCGGACTCGACGGCCGGCGGCTCGCGCCAGAAGAAGTCGATGATCGAATCGGACCTTTCGCTCCCGAGACCGCCACCGCGTTCGCTGCTGTTCGCGCGTACCCGCGAATCGCTCGCCGACAGCCTGTCGGCCGCGGTGACGGACGCATTGCCGGCAATCGCCGACGAGCTCGACGCGGCGGCCGACCGCGCGTTCGACGGCCGCGAGCGCCAGGGGCTGCTCGGTGCTGCGCAGCGGCTGCGGCGCGAGACGGCGACGCGCGTGACGCAGGTCGCCGATGCGCTGGCGCGCCGCGCGAACCGCTGCCTCGAAGCCACGCGCCGGGCCGGCGAGGCACTCGATGTCCAGGGTCTCGCGTTGATCGACGAGGACGAGCTCGAGACGCAGATCCTCGCGGCCGACCTCGCGCGCGTTGCGCGCGATCGCGCCGGACTCGCCTATCCTCGGTACGTCGCCCGGTTGCGCCAGGTGGTCGAGCGCGACTGGGGCGACGACGACATGAACCCGCTCGGCGCGCGCACGCTCGCGAGCGCCGCGGTGGCGTCGCTGGACGGCATCGCCGAAGGCGCTCGCGCTCGCGCCACGCTGCGGCAGCTGGCGCTGGCCGCGCTCGCTGGGCCGATCGCCGAGGCGATCGAGCGCGCCGACCGCCTGCTCGAGGAAGCGGGCGTGGTGCCGCTCGAACCGCTGCCGGCGGCCGAGGCGCCCGAACCCGTCGTGCCGGCGCCGCCCTCGACCGGCGCCGCGAGCGACGACGACGGCGCGATGCCGCTCGCCGCGCCCGGGCAAGCCGGGTTGCCGATGGCAGCGCCCGAAGACGGCGAGGCACCCGCGTTCGACGAGCCGGCTTTCGCCGAGGCGCCGGCCGAGGAGCAGCAGGCCTGGCGCGAGCCCGAGCGGGAGTCGCCCGGCGTCGAGCGCCGCGGAGGCGGCGCGCCCCGGAGCGTCGACGTCACGCTGCAGGCCGAGCGCGATGCCGCGACGCTGGGAAGTTCCCCGCTCGCCGGCACGCCGCCGGGACAGCGACTGCGGGTGCTGCCCACCCTGCAGCCCGTGGTGGAGATCGAGCGCGACGCGGTGGCGTTCGCGCACGCGATCGGCGCGATGCCGTACAGCCGCCAGGCGCGCGGCGAGTTCTTCGGCAACGTGCGCACCCGGATGCGCGAGGCGGGCGCCGTACCGGCGCAGGTCGCGGTGGTCGACCTGGTGGCGGCGATGTTCGACTACGTGATCGACGATCGCCGCCTGCCCGAAGCGGCCAAGCCGCTGGTGTGGCGACTGCAGCAGCCCGCGGTCGCGCTGACGCTGCTCGATCCCGCCTATCTCGGCGACGATCCCCGATCGCTTCGCAAGCTGGTCGAGCACTTCGGCGCCATCTCGACCGCGTTCGGCGACGACATCGTGCGCGGCAGCGAGTTGTACCGACGGCTGGAGACCGTAGTGCGCGCCGTCGAGATCGTGTCGAGCGCGCTGCAGTCGCGCTCGGCGGTGATGGCGCAGCAGGTCGAGAAGGAGTACTCGCGCGCGGCGCGCAGCGTCGGCCAGCTGATCGACCGGGTGGTGCGCGAGCGCCGCACGCTCGAGGAGACGCCGAGCCGGCGCAATCGGCGCGACTACGCCCGGCGTCCGAGCCGCGAGCGTGAGCGGCTGGTCACCGAGCACCTGCGCGCGCTGCTCGCGGAGCGGCTCGACCGGCACCAGGCGCCCGAGTCGGTGCGCGACTTCGTGAGCAACGTCTGGCTGCGCCACATGCGCACCGCCGCGCTGCGCAACGGCGAGGAGAGCGCCGAGTTCAGGGTGTCGCTGCAGGTGGTCGACGACCTGCTCTGGAGCCTGGAGGAGGGCGACGAGCGACGCAGCCGTCGCGAGCTCGCGCAGCGCATCCCGCCGCTGATCCGCCTGATGACGCAGGGCGTTCGCGAAATCGGCGCGAAGGACGAGGAGTTCAAGTCGTTCTTCGACGAACTGTTCCTGATCCACCTGCGCCGCATGCAGCGGCGCGAGCGCGAGCGCGGTGCGACGACGCGGGCGCGCTTCGATGCCGGCACGGGGATGGGGGCTGACACGGCCGTGCCGACGCTGGCGCAACCGATGGGTCCCGAGACCGCGGGCGGCGTGGCGGGGCACGCGCCCGCACCGGCCGCGCCTGCGCCAGCCGCGCCGGCGCCGCCCGAGGTGTCGACGCCTGCGCAACCCCCGTCGCCCGGGGCCGCGCCCCGGGAACAGGGACCAGGACCCCGGGAGCCCGAGCGGTCCGACGAGGACGGCACCGAGCGACGCCTGCTGGAAATCCTCGACTCGCTCGACCTCGGCGACCTGCCGTCGAGCCCGCAGCGCCGCGAACTCGCGCCCGAGCAGGCGCTCGAACAGATGCGTCGCGGCGACTGGATCGAGCTCGTCGCGCGCGACGGCGGCAGCGCCTACCTGAAGGTGGCGTGGATCAACCGGCGACGCACCGTCGCGCTGCTCGTGCGTCGCGCCGACCGTCGCGCGATGTCGCTGCGCATGGAGGAACTGCGCGCGCGATTCGACCAGGCGCGCGCGTTCCTGGTCGCCGAGCGCTGATCGCACGGCGATCGCTCGCAACCCGCGTGCGAGGCTGCACTATAGTGCTTGACATGAACTGTTGAAGGAATTACGGTTCATGCGCCGCGCGGCCGCGAAACCTGGCCGCCGGCGCGTCGCTCGTCGTCCGCGCCCCCTGGAAAATCGATGCGGGAAGCCCCGCGGTTGCGCTCGTTTCGCTGACGGCGCAATCTTCGTCGGCTGTCTTTCGCTGGTCGTGGTTCGCGCGGTTCGGGCACCGTCGCAAGCGGGTCGATGGCGGCCCATCCGTTTGTCAAGCTGAGGAGATTTCGATGCACAGGAGATTCGCATTCAGGCTGGCCGCGGCCGCCGTGGTCGCGGCCATGGCGGGCGCAGCCGCGGCGCAGGGCAAGCCGGTGAAGGTCGGTTTCATGCTGCCGTACACGGGCACGTACGTGGCCCTCGCAACCGCGATCGAGAACGGCTTCAGGCTCTACGTGGACGAGCACGGCGGCAAGCTGGCCGGCCAGCAGATCGAGTACGTCCGCGTCGACGACGAGAGCGATCCCTCCAAGGCCACCGACAACGTCAACAAGCTGATCAAGCGCGACCAGGTCGACGTGATCGTCGGCACCGTGCACTCGGGCGTCGCGATGGCGATGGCCAAGGCCGCCAGGGACAGCGGCACGATGCTGATCGTCGCCAACGCGGGCGCCGACGCGGTCACCGGCCCGATGTGCGCACCCAACATCTTCCGCAGTTCCTTCTCGAACTGGCAGCCTGCCTACGCGATGGGCGAGGTCGCGGCCAAGCGCGGCTACAAGAAGGCCGTCACGATCACCTGGAAGTACGCGGCTGGCGAGGAAAGCGTCAACGGCTTCAAGGAGAGCTTCACCAAGGCGGGCGGCCAGGTCGTGAAGGAACTCACGCTGCCGTTCCCGCGCGAGGAGTTCCAGGCGCTGCTCACCGAAATCGCCTCGATCAAGCCCGACGTCGTCTACACGTTCTTCGCCGGTGCCGGAGCGGTCAAGTTCGTCAAGGACTACGCGGCCGCCGGGCTGGGCAAGTCGATCCCGCTGGTCGGCGCGGGGTTCCTCACCGACGGCACGCTCGAGGCGCAGGGCGACGCCGCGCAGGGGCTGCTCACGACGCTGCACTACGCCGACGGGCTCGACAATCCGAAGGACAAGGCGTTCCGCCTCGCCTACGCGAAGGCCTACAAGCTGCAGCCCGACGTCTACGCGGTGCAGGGCTACGATGCCGCGCAGATGCTGGGAATCGGCCTCAACGCCGCCAAGGGCGACATGAGCAAGCGCGACGCGATCTTCAAGGCGATCGAGAAGGCGCGCATCGACAGCCCGCGTGGAGCGTTCACGCTGTCGAAGTCGCACAACCCCGTGCAGGACATCTACCTGCGCAAGGTCGAGGGCAAGGTGAACCAGGTGCAGGGCGTCGCCGTCAAGGCGCTGGCCGACCCGGGTCGCGGCTGCCGCATGTAGCAGGCCGCGCGCCGGCGCGGCGCGTAGGCGGGCACGGCCTGGGGCCGGGTCCGTTTTCGCGCGGCGCCGGGGCCGCCGGACGCTTCGCATGGATCCAGTCGTCTTCCTCGTGCAGTGCCTGAATGCGGTGCAGTACGGGCTGTTGCTGTTCCTGGTGGCCAGCGGGCTCACGCTGATCTTCGGGATCATGGGCGTCATCAACCTGGCGCACGGCAGCTTCTACATGATCGGCGCGTACATGGCGTTCGCGCTGGCGCCGCTGGTCGAGCAGGCGGTGGGCGGCGGGTTCTTCACCACGCTGGCGCTCGGCATCGCGCTGTCGGTCGCGCTCGGCTACCTGCTCGAGTGGTGCTTCTTCAGTTACCTGTACGAGCGTGAGCACCTGCAGCAGGTGCTGATGACCTACGCGCTGATCCTGGTGTTCGAGGAGACGCGCAGCATCCTGGTCGGCAACGACGTGCACGGCGTGTCGCCGCCCGCCTGGCTGTCGGGCACGCTGCCGCTGGGCGAGCTGATGACCTATCCGGTCTACCGGCTGTTCGTGTCGGGGGTGTGCGTGCTCGTGGCGCTGGGGCTGTTCTGGGTGATCACGCGCACGCGGCTCGGCATGACGGTGCGCGCGGGGGCGTCGAACCGCGAGATGGTCCAGGCGATGGGCGTGGACATCAAGTTCCTCTACCGCGTCGTGTTCTCGGCCGGCGTCGCGCTGGCTGCGCTGGCCGGCGCGATCGCCGCGCCGGTGTCGTCGGTCTATCCGGGCATGGGCAACCAGGTCCTCATCATCTGCTTCGTGATCGTCGTGATCGGCGGGATCGGGTCGATACGCGGCGCGCTGCTCGCCGCGCTGCTGGTCGGGTTCGTCGAGACCTTCGGCACGGTCTTCTTTCCGCAGGCCGCCGGCGTGCTGGTCTACCTGCTGATGGCGGCGATCCTGCTGTGGCGGCCCGAAGGCCTGTTCCGGACCGCCTGAGCCCTTCCGTGAGCCCAGCAGTCCAACGCATCGTACCCATGCTGGCGGTCGCCGTCGTGCTGGCGGTCTTTCCGGCGATGGGTGGCAAGTTCGCCGTCGACCTGGTCACGAAGATCATGATCCTCTCGATCTTCGCGCTCAGCCTGGAACTGCTGGTCGGACAGACCGGCCTCGTGTGCTTCGGCCACGCGGCGTTCCTGGGCATCGCGGCCTACACCGCGGCGCTGCTGACGCCGCAGTCCAGCCCCGTGTCGCTGTGGTGGCTGCTTCCCGCCTCGGTGGTCGCGGCGGCGCTGTACGCGCTGGTGGTGGGAGCGCTGTCGCTGCGCACGCGCGGCATCTATTTCATCATGGTCACGCTCGCTTTCGCGCAGATGGCCTACTACGTGTTCCACGACACGAAGCTCGGCGGCGGCAGCGACGGCATCTACCTGTATTTCCGTCCCGAGCTGACGATCGCGGGCTGGCAGCCGTTCGACCTCGACAAGGGGCACACCTTCTACTTCTTCGTGCTCGCGTGCCTGGCCTTCACCTACTGGGTGCTCGGCATGCTGGTTCGCAGCCGCTTCGGCCATGCGCTGGCCGGCATCCGCGTCAACGAGCAGCGCATGCGCGCGGTCGGGTTCTCGACCTACGGCTACAAGCTCGCCGCCTTCGTGCTGTCGGGAATGTTCGCCGGCCTGGCCGGGTTCCTCTACGCGCTGAAGGACGGGTTCGTGAGCCCCGAGTTGCTGTCGTGGCACCAGTCGGGCGCGGTGCTGATCATGATCATCCTGGGCGGGTTGGGCCACCTGCGCGGCGCGGTGATCGGCGCGTTCGCCTTCGTGCTGCTGCAGGAGCTGTTCCAGTCGGAAGCGGTCTTCGGAAACCTCGCCCAGCATTGGCAGCTGACCCTGGGCTTCGCGATCATCGCCTGCGTCGCGTTGATGCCCAACGGCATCGTCGGCGTCGGCAGTCAGCTCGCCCGGCGCGTCTCGCACCTGAGAAGGTGGCGTCATGCCTGAGGCCGTCGGCGAGGTGCTGCTGCGCGCGCGAAACGTGTCGCGCAGTTTCGGTGGGCTGAAGGCGGTCGACGACGTCTCGGTCGCCGTGCGCCTGGGCACGGTGCACTCGGTGATCGGCACCAACGGCGCCGGCAAGTCCACGCTCATCAACCTGCTGTGCGGCGAGATCCAGGCGAGCGAGGGAACGGTCGAGTTGCTCGGACACGATGTCTCGCGATGGTCGCAGCCCCGTCGCGCTCAGGCCGGCCTGGGCCGCAGCTACCAGCGCAACACGATCTATGCGCCATTCACGGTCTTCGAGAACTGCCGCCTGAGCGCGCAGGCCAGGCTTCAGCGCCCCTGGGACTGGCTCACGCCGGCGTCCTCGTGCGAGGCGAGCCGCGCCGCCGCGACCCGGGCGCTCGAGCGTGCGGGACTGTCCGCGCAGGCCCACCTCGTCGCCGGCACGCTGTCGCACGGCCAGAAGCGCCAGCTCGAGATCGCGATGTGCCTGGCTACCGGCCCGCGCGTGCTGGTTCTCGACGAGCCGCTCGCGGGCATGGGCGCCGAGGAATCCGAGCGGATGCTCTCGCTGCTCGAGGGCCTGAAGTCCGGGCACGCGATCCTGCTGGTCGAGCACGACATGGATGCGGTGTTCCGCGTCTCCGACGAGATCACCGTGATGGTCAACGGCCGGGTCATCGCCAGCGGCACGCCCGCGGCGATCCGCGCCAATGCCGACGTGCAGACGGCCTATCTGGGCGAGGAGGGCGTGCACTAGCGCGCCGGGCGAGCCCGCACGACGCACGCGCATCGATCATGGCCGAGCCGATCATCGAGATCACCGACCTGCACGCCTATTACGGCGCGAGCCACGTGCTGCGCGGCGTGAGCCTGCGCATCGACGCGGGCGAGGCGCTCGGCCTGCTCGGGCGCAACGGCATGGGCAAGACGACGCTGATCCGCGGCATGCTCAGGCTGATGCGCGCGACCACCGGCCGGATCGTCGTGCGCGGCCGCGACTGCAGCGCCGAGCGCCCCGATCGCGTGGCGCGGCTGGGCATCGGCTACGTTCCCGAGGGGCGCGGCATCTTTCCCAACCTGTCGGTGCGCGAGAACCTGCTGATGGCGGCGCGCCCCGGGCTGCGCGGCCAGACCGACTGGACCTTCGAGCGGGTGCTCGAGACCTTCCCGCGCCTGACCGAGCGGCTGCATCACGGGGGCAACCAGTTGTCGGGCGGCGAGCAGCAGATGCTCGCGATCGGCCGTGCGCTGATGACCAATCCCGACCTCATCGTGCTCGATGAAGCGACCGAAGGACTGGCGCCGCTGATCGTGCGCGAGATCTGGGGCATCGTCGCCGGCATTCGGGCGAGCGGCATCGCGTCGCTGGTGGTCGATCGCAACTATCGCGCAGTCCTGGCGCACACCGATCGCTGCGTCGTGCTCGAGCGGGGCCAGGTCGCGCTCGAAGGCAGGTCGAGTGCGCTGGCCGGCGACGAGCGGGCGCTGCAGGCCTACCTGGGCGTCTGAACGGGCGTCCGGGCGGGCGCCTGCGCGCCGGTCTCGGGACTGAAGGTCACGATGTGATCGGCGTCGAAGCGCACGCCGATGCGCTCGCCGACCGCGTGGTCGTGGTGGCTCGGCACCAGCGCGAGCAGCATCTGGCCGCTGGCCAGCCGCAGCGTGTACAGGAACTGGGCGCCGCGAAACGCCTTGCGCACCACCTCGCCCTGCAGCGGGCTGCCGTCGTCGTGAACCACGTCGTCGGGGCGCAGCAGGACGATGACTTCGTCGCGAGCGTTGGCGCTGGCGCCCGCGATCGCCTGGTCGGTGCGCGCGCGGATCGGCAGGGTGCCGAGCTCGAGGTGCACGAGCGTGTTGCCGTCGCGGTGCTCGAGGCGCCCGGGAAGGAAGGTGCCCAGGCCGACGAAGTCGGCGACCAGCCGCGTTGCGGGCTGGTGGTAGAGCCGGTACGGGGTGTCCCACTGCTCGATGCGGCCGGCGTCCATGACGCCGACCCGGTCGGCGAGCGCGAACGCCTCGTACTGGTCGTGCGTCACCAGCAGGGCCGTCGTGCCGTGCCGCTTCAGGATGTCGCGCAGGTCCAGCGCCAGCCGCTCGCGCAGGTCCGGGTCGAGGTTCGAGAAGGGTTCGTCGAGCAGCAGGATCGACGGCGCGGGAGCGAGCGCACGTGCGAGCGCCACCCGCTGCTGCTGGCCACCGGAGAGTTCGTGCGGGAAACGGTGTGCAATCTCGGGCAGGCCGACCAGCTCGAGCATGCTCGCCACGCGCGCCGGGCGATCGGCCGCCGGCATCGAACGCAGCCCGAACGCGACGTTGGCGGCCACGTCGAGATGAGGAAACAGCGCGTAGTCCTGGAACACCACGCCGACGCCGCGTTGCTCGGGCTCGATCCACCGGGTCGGCGAGGCCACGCAGCGCTCGCCGATGTGGACGGCCCCGCGGTCGGGACGTACGAATCCGGCGATGGTGCGCAGCGCGGTGGTCTTGCCGCACCCGGAAGCGCCGAGCAGGCAGCCGATCTCGCCGGGGCGCAGCTGGAACGACAGCCCGTCGAGCACGCGCACGCTGCGCGAACCCTGCGGGAACGCGACGTGGAGGTCCTCGACGCGCAGCGCGGTTGCGTCGGGCGTCGCGGGCGGATTCGAAGGCATCGCAAATACCTATAATTCTCAGTCCCGGATTGTAGTGCCAGTCATCCCGTGCCGAATCCCTCGTCCGACCTGCCTCCCGCCCGACGCCGGCTGCGCATCGATCCGTCGATGGGGTTCTCGCCGCGCCTGCTGGCCTTCGGCTCGGTGCTGGCCGCGCTGGCCGTCGCGGCGCCGATCGTCGCGCTGGTGTGGCTCGCCTTCGCGCCGGCGCCGGCCGAGTTGCGCGTCGAAGGCGCGCTCGCGCACCTGTTCGGCACGGTGCTGCCTCGCTATGCGCTCACCACCGCGAAGCTGGCGGCGGTCGTGCTCGCGGTGGTGCTGCTGGTCGGCGTGGGCACCGGCTGGCTGGTGGCCGCCTACGAGTTCCCGGGCCGGCGCGCACTGTCGTGGATGCTGGTGCTGCCGCTGGCCACGCCCGCCTTCGTGATGGCCTACGCGTACACCGACTTCCTCGCCAGCTTCGGGCCCTTGCAGGCCGGCCTGCGCAGGCTGACCGGCTGGGAGGTCGGCGACTACTGGTTTCCGGACATCCACTCGTGGCCGGCCGCCGGCGTCTTCCTCGGGCTGGCGCTGTACCCGTACGTGTACCTGCTGTCGCGCGCGGCCTTCGCCGACCGCAGCCCGTCGCTGGGCGAGGCGGCCCGGTCGCTGGGCCTGACCCGGCGGCGCGTCTGGTGGCGCGTGACCTGGCCGGTGGCCCGGCCGGCCGTGGTCGCCGGCTGCGCGCTGGCGATGATGGAGACGCTGGCCGATTTCGGCACGGTCGCCTACTTCTCGGTCGACAGCTTCACTGCCGGCATCTATCGCGCCTGGCAGGGCATGGGCGACCGCGCCGGCGCGGCGCGGCTGTCCGTCACGCTGCTGGCGATCGTGATCGTGATGCTTGCGCTCGAGCGCGGCCAGCGCGGGCGGATGCAGTTTCACGTGCGCAATCCGCGGCCCGCGCCGCGCCGCCCGCTGCGCGGGCGCGCCGCCTGGCGCGCCACGCTGGCCTGTGCGGTGCCGGTGGCGCTCGGCTTCGTGCTGCCGGCGATGCTGCTGCTCGGGGCCTGGATCGAAGGGGGAGCGGCCCTCGATGCGAGGCTGCCGCGCTGGATCGGCAACACGACCTTGCTGGCGACCTGCGGCGCGGCGATCGTGCTGCCGGTCTCGCTGGTGGCGGCCTACTCGGCGCGCGTGGCGTCGTCGCCGACGCTGCGTGCCGCGCTGCTGTTCTCGAACACCGGCTATGCGCTGCCCGGCGTCGTGCTGGGCGTGGGGTTGCTGATCCTGTCGGGCGCCGTCGATCGCGCGTTGTCGCCGCTCACCGGCTGGCTCGGCGTCTCCGCGGTGCTGGCCGGCGGCAGCGTCGCCGCCATCGTCTATGCGTATGCGGTGCGCTTCTTTCCGGTGGCCTACCAGGGGGTCGAGTCGGGCCTGAAGCGGATCAGCCCGTCGATGGACCACAGTGCGCGCAGCCTCGGCCGGCGTCCGCTCGAGGTGCTGCGCGAGGTGCACTGGCCGCTCATGCGCCGCAGCGTCGGCGCTGCGGCGCTGCTGGTCGCGATCGATTGCCTGAAGGAGTTGCCGGCCACGCTGGTGCTGCGGCCTTTCGACTTCGACACGCTCGCGGTGGTCACCTACCAGTTCGCCTCGGACGAGCGGCTCGCCGAGGCGGCCTTGCCGGCGCTGCTGATCGTGCTGGTCGGGGTGGTACCGGTCGTCTGGCTGTCGCGCGTCGCGCTCTCGGAGCGACGCGGACCTGTTGTATAATTTTCGTTTGCAGGCGCGTAGCTCAGCTGGTTAGAGCACCACCTTGACATGGTGGGGGTCGTTGGTTCGAGTCCAATCGCGCCTACCAGGATTCCGCAGTGCGCACCGGCGCCGGCCGATCGGCGGGCGGGGCGTCGCGGGGTCCTTCAGGAAGTGCGGCCCGGCCGCACTTTTCGTTTCCAGCGCTTCGCTGGGTCACCGCAGACTCGCCCGACATGGTCGTGATCACGCTCCCCGATGGTTCGCAACGGCGCTTCGATGCGCCGCCGACGGTGGCCGAGGTCGCGGCGGCGATCGGTGCCGGCCTGGCGAAGGCGGCGATCGCGGGCAAGGTCGACGGTCGGCTGGTCGACGCCTCGCACCGCATCGAGGCGGACGCGACGCTGGCGATCGTCACCGAGCGCGATCCGGAAGGCCTGGAGATCATCCGGCATTCCACTGCGCACCTGCTCGCCTGGGCGGTCAAGTCGCTGTTCCCGGACGCGCAGGTCACGATCGGCCCGGTGATCGAGAACGGCTTCTACTACGACTTCTCGTACAAGCGCCCGTTCACGCCCGAAGACCTTGCCGCGATCGAGGCGAAGATGGCCGAGCTCGCGAAGGCGAACCAGCCGGTCGTTCGCGAACTCTGGGACCGCGACGAAGCGGTGAAGTTCTTCGAGTCGATCGGCGAGAAGTACAAGGCCGAGATCATCGCGTCGATCCCGGCCGGCGAGCCGATCACGCTGTACCGCGAGGGCGACTTCGTCGATCTGTGCCGCGGGCCGCACGTGCCGTCCACCGGGCGCCTGAAGGTCTTCAAGCTGATGAAGCTGGCCGGCGCCTACTGGCGCGGCGACTCGAAGAACGAGATGCTCCAGCGCATCTACGGCACCGCGTGGGCGAAGAAGGAAGACCAGGACGCCTACCTGCACATGCTCGAGGAGGCCGAGAAGCGCGACCACCGCCGGCTCGGCCGCGAACTCGACCTGTTCCACATGCAGGAAGAGGCTCCCGGGCTGGTGTTCTGGCACCCGAAGGGCTGGTCCATCTGGCAGCAGGTCGAGCAGTACATGCGCCGCGTCTACCAGGACAGCGGCTACCAGGAGGTCAAGGGCCCGCAGATCCTCGACCGCAGCCTGTGGGAACGTACCGGGCACTGGCAGAACTATCGCGAGAACATGTTCACGACCGAGTCGGAGAACAGGCACTACGCGCTCAAGCCGATGAACTGCCCTGGGCACGTGCAGATCTTCAAGTCCGACCTGCGCTCCTACCGCGACCTGCCGCTGCGCTACGGCGAATTCGGGCAGTGCCACCGCAACGAGCCGTCGGGTGCGCTGCACGGCATCATGCGCGTGCGCGGCTTCACGCAGGACGACGGCCATTCCTTCTGCACCGAAGACCAGATCCTCGACGAGTGCGTGGCGTTCACCGACCGCCTGCAGCAGGTGTACCGGGACTTCGGCTTCACCGACATCCTGTACAAGGTCGCGACCCGCCCCGACAAGCGGGTCGGTTCCGACGAAAGCTGGGACAAGGCCGAGGCCGCGCTGATGGAGAGCCTGCGGCGCGCCGGCTGCGAATTCGACCTCTCGCCCGGCGAGGGAGCGTTCTACGGCCCGAAGATCGAGTACACGCTGCGCGACGCGATCGGCCGCCAGTGGCAGTGCGGCACGATCCAGGTCGACTTCAACACCGCCGGGCGGCTGGGGGCCGAATACGTCGCCGAGGACAACACGCGGCGGGTGCCGGTGATGCTGCATCGGGCCATCGTCGGATCGCTCGAGCGCTTCATCGGCATCCTGATCGAGCACCACGCCGGTGCATTGCCGATGTGGCTGGCGCCGGTCCAGGCGGTCGTCATGAACATTACCGACGCGCAGGCCGGGTACGCCGCGTCTGTTGCGGAAACGTTGAGAAAACAAGGGTTTAGGGTCCAGACCGATTTGCGGAACGAGAAGATCAACTATAAAATCCGCGAAAACAGCCTGCAGAAGATTCCGTACCTCCTGGTCGTCGGCGACAAGGAGCGGCAGGTTGGCAAGGTGGCCGTGCGCGCGCGCGGGGGGGCCGATTCGGGCGTCCTCGACGTCGGGGCGTTCGCGGCGCGGCTGTCCGAAGACGTCGCGCTCAAGCGATCCAACCCGCAATGACCGGCGAGCCTGGCGTGTTCCGCTGCGCGGAGCAGGCCGGCCTGCGGGTCCTTGTCGCTGCACGGCCGTTGTGTTTTTGCTTTTTCAGGAGAACCGAGCATCGCTACAGCTGAACGCGCGCATCGCATCAACGGTGAGATCAACGTATCCGAGGTGCGGCTCGTAGGCATCGACAACGAGCCGATCGGAATCGTCAGCCTGAGGGAGGCCATGCGCATGGCCGAGGAGGCCGAAGTCGACCTGGTCGAAATCGCGCCGCAGGCCGCTCCTCCCGTCTGCCGCCTGATGGACTACGGAAAGTTCAAGTACCAGGAGCAGAAGCGGCAGCACGATGCCCGCCTGAAGCAGAAGGTCATCCAGGTCAAGGAAGTCAAGTTCCGGCCCGGCACCGACGAAGGCGATTACATGGTGAAGCTGCGCAACCTGCGCCGATTCCTGGAAGAGGGCGACAAGGCGAAGATCACGCTGCGATTCAGGGGGCGCGAGATGGCGCACCAGGAGTTCGGCGTCCGCCTGCTCGAGCGGGTGCGCACCGACCTCGACGACATCGCGCTGGTCGAGCAGATGCCGCGCCTCGAAGGCAGGCAGATGATCATGATCATCGCGCCCAGGAAGAAGAAGTAGTGTCGATCGGCGCCTTCGGGTGCCAAAGAAGCCGAGCGGGTCCTCGAAGTGCCGGCAGGTCGCCGGACACCCGACAAGGCATTAGAAGAGAAGGCAAGGGGTTGTCATGCCCAAGATGAAGACGAAGAAAGGCGCTGCGAAGCGCTTCCGCGTCCGCGCCTCCGGCAGCGTGAAGCGGGGTCAGGCGTTCAAGCGCCACATCCTGACCAAGAAGACCACGAAGAACAAGCGCCAGCTGCGCGGAACGATGAACGTGCACGACACGAACGTCGATTCCGTCAAGGCCATGCTGCCGTACGCATAAGGAGAGCGCCATGCCCCGAGTCAAACGTGGAGTCACGGCGCGCGCGCGCCACAAGAAGGTCATCGCCGCCGCCAGGGGTTACCGTGGCCGCCGCGGCAACGTCTATCGCATCGCCAAGCAGGCGGTCATGCGTGCCGGCCAGTACGCGTACCGCGACCGACGCAACAAGAAGCGCGTGTTCCGCTCGCTGTGGATTGCGCGGATCAACGCGGCGGTGCGCGAGCACGGCATCACCTACAGCGTGTTCATCAACGGCCTGAACCGCGCGGCCATCGGGCTCGACCGCAAGGTGCTCGCCGACCTCGCGGTGACCGACAAGCCGGCGTTCGCGGCGATCGTCGCTCGAGTGAAGGCCTCCCTCGGCGCGGCCTGAGCCGCGCGCGCAGCAGCGTCGGGCAGGGCGGCCGCACGAGCCGCCGGCCGGCGAACACGACGGGGCCTTCGCGGCCCCGTTTTTCTTGCACCACAGGACGTTTTCGCAGCCATGCCGAATCCAGAGAGTTCCCCGCCGTCGACGCCGCCTGCGCTCGCGCGCTTCGCCGCGATGGTCGAGCAGCTGTCGGCCGAAATCGGCGCCGCCCGCAATGCGCCCGAGCTCGCCAACGCCAAGGCGCGTGCGCTCGGCAAGGAAGGCGCGCTGACGGCCGAAATGAAGAAGCTCGGCGCGCTGTCGCCCACCGAGCGCTCCGCGGTGGGGCGCGAGCTCAACGAAGCCAAGCAGGCGATCGAGCGCGCGGTGCGCAGCCGCGAGGCGGCGCTTGCGCGCGCCGAGCTCGACGCTAGGCTCGCGCAGGAGTCGATCGACGTCACCTTGCCGGGGCGCGGCCCGGGCAACGGCGGCCTGCATCCGCTGACGCTGACGATCGAACGTATCGAGGCGATCTTCCACTCGATCGGTTTCGACGTGGCGGACGGCCCGGAGATCGAGGAAGACTTCTTCAACTTCACGGCGCTGAACACGCCCGAGAACCATCCGGCGCGCTCGATGCACGATACGTTCTATGTCGACGCGCCCGACGGCAAGGGGGGCGGGCTGCTGCTGCGCACGCACACCAGCCCGGTGCAGGTGCGATACGCGCGCGCGCACCGGCCGCCGATCAAGGTGATCGCCCCCGGCAAGACGTACCGCGTCGACTCCGACGCCACGCATTCGCCGATGTTCCACCAGTTCGAGGGGCTGTGGATCGACGAGGACGTGAGCTTCGCAGACCTCAAGAGCGTCTACGCCGACTTCCTGCGGCGCTTCTTCGAGCGCGACGACCTCGACCTGCGCTTCCGCCCGTCGTACTTCCCGTTCACCGAGCCGTCGGCCGAGATCGACATGCGCTTCGCCGACGGCCCGCTGGCCGGGCGCTGGCTCGAGGTCAGCGGATCGGGGCAGGTGCACCCGAACGTCGTGCGCAACTTCGGGCTCGATCCCGAGCGCTACATCGGCTTCGCCTTCGGCTCGGGGATCGAGCGCCTGGCGATGCTGCGCTACGGGGTGGGCGACCTGCGCATGTTCTACGAGAACGACCTGCGCTTCCTGCAGCAGTTCAACCGATAGGCCGGAGCCCACGATGCGAGTTCCCGAAAGCTGGCTGAGAAGCTTCGCGTCGCCCGACTGGACGAGCGAGGAGATTGCCGACCGGCTCACGATGGCCGGGCTCGAAGTGGAGGAGGCGAGCGCGGCCGCGCCGCCGTTCCACGGCGTCGTCGTGGCCGAGGTGCGCAGCGTCGCGCGCCACCCCAACGCGGACAAGTTGTCGGTCTGCGAGGTCGACGTCGGCGACGGCGCCCTGCGCACGATCGTCTGCGGCGCGCCGAACGTGGCGGCGGGGATGCGCGTGCCGTGCGCGCTGCCCGGCGCCGAGTTGCCCGGCGGCTTCGCGATCAAGCCGGTGAAGATGCGCGGCGTGGAGAGCCAGGGCATGCTGTGCTCGGCGCGCGAGCTCGGCCTGTCCGAGGACCACAGCGGGCTGATGGCGCTGGAGGGCGATTCGGCGCTGGGCGCCGACCTGCGCGGCGCGCTCGGGCTCGACGAACTCGTCTACACGCTCAAGCTCACGCCGAACCTCGCGCACTGCATGAGCGTCTACGGCGTGGCGCGCGAGCTGTCCGCCATCTCGGGTGCGCCGCTGCGCGAGCCGGCGTTCGAGCCTGCCGCGGTCGGCATCGACGATCGCCTGCCGGTGCGCGTCGCGGCGCCCGACCTGTGCGGTCGCTTCTCGGGGCGCGTGATCCGCGGCGTCGATCCGAAGGCGCCGACGCCGGGCTGGATGCGCCGGCGCCTCGAGCGCGCCGGCCAGCGCAGCATCTCCGCGCTGGTCGACATCTCGAATTACGTGATGCTCGAACTCGGGCGGCCCACGCACGTGTTCGACCTCGATCGCATCGAGGGTGGCCTCGAGGTGCGCTGGGCCCGCGAGGGCGAACGGCTGAGGCTGCTCAACGGACAGACGGTGGACCTCGCGCCCGACGTCGGCGTCATCGCCGACGCGCGCCAGGTCGAGAGCCTGGCGGGGATCATGGGCGGCGACTCGACGGCGGTGTCCGACGCGACGCGCAACGTCTACGTCGAGGCCGCGTTCTGGTGGCCCAGGTCGATCGCAGGGCGCTCGCGCCGCTACAACTTCGCCACCGACGCCGGCGCGCGCTTCGAGCGCGGCGTGGATGCGGCGACGACCGTCGCCCATCTCGAGTACGTCACCCGGCTCATCCTGGAGATCTGCGGCGGGCGCGCCGGCCCGGTCGACGACACCGTCACGGCGCTGCCGGCGCGCGAGCCGGTGAGCCTGCGCGTCGATCGCGCGCGCAAGGTGATCGGCGTCGACATCCCGGAGGCGGAGATCGCCGCGGTGTTCGAGCGGCTGTGCCTGCCTGCCCGCCGCGAAGACGGGCGCTTCGTCGTCACGCCGCCGTCGTATCGCTTCGACCTGCAGATCGAGGAAGACCTGATCGAGGAGGTGGTGCGCGTCTGGGGCTACGACCGCCTGCCGCTGCGCCCGCCCCGAAGCGGCGCGTCGATGCGGCCGATGCCCGAGGGCCGGCGCACGATCGGCGCGCTCAAGCGGCAGGTCGCCGCACGCGACTACCAGGAGGCGATCCACTACAGCTTCGTCGCCAGCGCGCTCGATCGGCGGCTGAGCGGCCGCGACCCGATCAGGCTGCTCAACCCGATCGCCGCGCAGATGGACGTGATGCGCACGACGCTGTGGGGCGGGATGCTCGAGACGCTGCGAGCGAACCTGAACCGCAAGGCCTCGCGGGTGCGCCTGTTCGAGCTCGGCCGGGTCTTCCTCGCCGACGCCTCGGTCGTCGCCGGTCCCCAGCAGGTCCAGGGCGTGGCGCAGCCGCGCCGGGTCGGGCTGCTCGCGTACGGGCCGCAGCTCGACGAGCAGTGGGGAGCGAGCGCGCGCCGGGTCGACTTCCACGACGTCAAGGGCGATCTCGAGGCGCTCGCTGGTGCGGCGCTGAAGGTCGAACCGGCCGCTCACCCGGCATTGCACCCGGGCCGCAGCGCCCGCGTGCTGATCGGCGATGCGGCAGCCGGCTGGCTCGGCGAACTGCATCCGGCGCTGGTGCAGGAGCTCGAGCTGCCGCTGCCGCCCATCGTTGCCGAGATCGACCTCGAGCCGCTACTGGAACGTTCCGTTCCGGTCTATGAAGAGGTGTCGAAGTTCCCGCCGGTCATTCGCGACCTGTCGATCGTCGTCGAAAGCGAGCGTTCGGCCGCGGAAGTCCTGGCCGAAATCGCGCTGGCGGTCGCCGGCGAGCCTGCGGCCCAGGTCGTTAAAAACGTCAAGCTGTTCGACGAATATCGCGGTAAGGGATTGGAAAATAAGGAAAAAAGCCTTGCCTTCCGGTTGTGGATGCAAGATACTCGTCGCACGTTGAGCGAGGCAGAAGCCGCCGGCGCGGTCGACGCGATCGTCGCCCGGCTCGAGCGCACGATCCGGGCGCGGCTTCGCACCGGCGGCTGATCCCCGACCCAGATCCTGCAAGCAGATTCGATGCGAATGGCGGATACGATGACCCAGCTTGGCCAGGCGGTTCCGGACCATCTGCACGACGCGCCCGGCGAGCCGCAGTCGGCCGGCGTGCAGCCCGACGGCTCCGTCGCGGACCACGATGCGGGCGCGGAGGCGTTCACCCTGACGAAAGCCGAACTGGCCGAGATGCTGTTCGAGCGGGTCGGGCTGAACAAGCGCGAGGCGAAGGACATGGTCGAGACGTTCTTCGACGAGATCCGTGACGCGCTCGAGCGCGGCGAGAGCGTCAAGCTGTCCGGGTTCGGCAACTTCCAGCTGCGCGACAAGCCCCAGCGGCCGGGGCGCAATCCCAAGACCGGCGAGGAGATCCCGATCTCGGCGCGACGCGTGGTCACCTTCCACGCCAGCCAGAAGCTGAAGTCGCAGATCGAGGAAGCAGGCCACTGACGTCACCGCGGGGTGCGTCGCGGCTTCCCATCCAGCACGGTCGAGCATGCAGAACAAGTCCGAACACAAGGCGCCCCTGCCGCCGATCCCCGCCAAGCGCTACTTCACGATCGGCGAAGTGAGCGAGCTGTGCGGCGTGAAGCCGCACGTGCTGCGCTACTGGGAACAGGAGTTCACCCAGCTGCGCCCGATGAAGCGGCGCGGCAACCGGCGCTACTACCAGCATCACGAGGTGCTGCTGGTGAGGCGCATCCGCGAGTTGCTCTACGAGCAGGGGTTCACGATCAGCGGGGCGCGCAACCGGCTCGGCGACAGCACGCAGAACGGCAAGCTGCGCGAGCCCGCGCCGATCGAAGCGGGCGCCGCCGAGACCGCGCAGGTCGAGGTGCCGATGCCGGGTGGCGTCGACCTCGACGCGGTCCGCGACGACCTGCGGCGCGCGCTCGACCTGCTGCGCTGAGCCGGCCGCTGCGGCCCGGCGCACCTGCCATGCCTGCTATAATTCGCGCCTTCGGGGCGTAGCGCAGCCTGGTAGCGCACTTGCATGGGGTGCAAGGGGTCGCGAGTTCGAATCCCGCCGTCCCGACCAATTCTTCCCCCGACTGCTGTCGGCGCAGGCCACCCAAGGCCACGGCAGTCGTGACAGAATCTGCCAGATTGCAGGGCTCGCACCTTTCGAGGCCGCGGGCCCTGTGCGTTTGGCAGACGTACGCAAGCGGGCCCCTGGAGAGCCGCGCCCGAGTCAACGCGCGCGGCGCGAATCCGCATCGAGCCGCAAGACCTCGACTGGCGCCGTGGCGCAAACTGCGCCGAGGGCTTCTTCGATCCAGGCGTCAATCTGCATCTGCGCCTCCCGGTCGCCGGTCTCGACCCGCCGCATGAGTTCGTCGAGTTGCTCGTCCGTCATGATGCTCTCCGGTGCATGAGGTGCGCCAAGCGTATTCGTCATGGACTTCGCGGGCCGGGCATATTTCTCAGTATGCTGATGATGCGATCGTGCGCCGACAGGCGGCCCGTTGCCCGGCGTGAACGGGCGTCGGCGTTCGCGTGTACGGGGAGACGGCACGCCCACTTGCACTTCATGCAAGGTCAAGGCGCCTCCCGCTGCGGCATAATCCCCGCGCGCCCGATGCTGCCGGCGCGTCCCAGTCGCTTGCGCGGAGCCCCGACCGAATGGCCGTCCACCCGTTTCACCTGGCGTTTCCCGTCCACGACCTCGCGGCTGCCCGCGCCTTCTATGGTGGCCTGCTCGGATGCCCGGAAGGGCGCAGTTCCGTCGAGTGGGTCGACTTCGACCTCTATGGCCACCAGGTCGTCGCGCACCTGGCTCCCCACGAGGCGCGGGCGGCGTCGACCAACGCGGTCGATGGCGACCAGGTGCCGGTGCGTCACTTCGGCGTCGTGCTGCCGATGGGCGAGTGGCAGGAACTCGCGGAGCGCCTTCGCGCGGCCGGCATGCGATTCGTGATCGAGCCGCACGTCCGCTTCGAGGGCGAGGTGGGCGAGCAGGCGACGATGTTCTTCCTCGACCCGTCGGGCAACGCGCTCGAGTTCAAGGCGTTCCGCGACATCGCGTCGCTGTTCGCGAAGCAAGCTCGTTCATGAACCGGCGAGTGATCGTGTTCGCCCGCGTGCCGCGCGCGGGGGAAGTCAAGACGCGGCTCGCACGCACCGTCGGCGATGCCGCCGCGCTGGCGCACTACCGGACGATGCTGCGAGACACCCTGGCGGTGGTGCGCGAGGCGCAGGTGCAGTCGCCGGACCTCGAAGTCGAGCTGTGCATTCTCGGCGACGATCGCGACGGCGAGTGCGCGCGGCTCGCCGCGATGCACGGATTCGCGCTCACGACGCAGCTCGGGTCGTCGGTGGGTGAACGCATCGAGGCGGCGCTCGGTCGCGCGCTCGACGAGGGCAGGGTGCCCGTGCTGGTGGGCAGCGACGTCGTCTCGCTGGCCGCGAGCGACCTGCACGACGCGTTCGATGCACTGCGCGAGCGCGAGGCGGTGTTCGGGCCGACCGAGGACGGCGGCTACGCGCTGGTCGGGCTCAGGCGCCGCGTCGCGCGCCTGTTCGACGAGATGCCCTGGGGGCGCGATTCGCTGATGGCGGCGACGCGCCGCCGGCTGCAGGAGAGCGGCGTGCGCTGGTCGCAGCTGCGCACCCTGTGGGACGTCGACGAGGAGCCCGAGCTGCGGCGCTGGCTCGCCGGCTGAAGAGGCGGGCGCCTCAGGCCGACGACGGCGTCGCGCGCCGCGCCGGCGCGGAGAACAGCTGCTCGAGCGGCGCCGCGCGGCCGATCCAGTCGCCCTGGATGTGGCCCACCCCGATGTCGGTGAGACGGTCGAGCGTGTCCTGGTTGTGCACGTGCTCGGCCACGGTGCGGATGTTCAGCCGCCGCGCCACGCGCACGGTGGACAGCACGATCTCCTCGTCGATCGGATTCGACACGAGATTGCGGATGAACGAGCCGTCGATCTTCAGGTAGTCGAGCGGGAAGCGCTTCAGGTATTCGAACGTGGCCAGGCCGGTGCCGAAGTCGTCGAGCGCGATCCCGAAGCCCTCGGCCTTCAGGTCGTCGACCAGCCGCGACGCGGCCGCCGGATTGCGGATCGCCTCGCTCTCGGTGATCTCGAAGACGATCTTGTCGGCGGGGATCGAGTACAGCGCGCGCTGCTCGCGGATGAAGCCGGCGATCGTGCCGTCGCTCATCGTGAGGCCGGAGAGGTTGATCGAGCACTTCCAGGTGCGCGCCAGCGCGTCGGGATGATCGGCCAGCCACGAGAAGATCTGCCGGATCACGCCGCGGTCCATCATCGGGGTCATCTGCGCCTGCACGGCCAGCGACAGGAACTCGGGCGGGCGGATCAGGCCGCCGTCGCGGTCGAGCAGGCGGATCAGCACTTCGTAGGACAGCATCCCCTCCGGCGCGTCGGGATCGATCATCGGTTGCGCATGCAACTCGAAGCGCTTGTCGCGGATGGCTTCCCTGATGTGTTCGATCTTGCCCTGGTGGGCGCGCCGCGCGTCGATCATCGTCTGCGACAGCGGCTCGACGAAGAGTTGCGGGTCGCGCACGCTGGCGGCGATCGCCATCGCGTCGGACAGCGACATCAGGCAGTCTTCGCTGTTGATCAGCGCGTTGCGGTCGATCAGCAGGCCGCCGACGCACAGTTGCAGCCGTACGCTGCCGTGCTCGGTCTTGAACAGCTGGCCGTTCAACTGCGAGTAGAGCTCGCGCGCGACCGTGCGCACCTCGGCGACCGATTCGGCCTCGATCAGCAGCGCGAAGCGCCCCGCCGACAGGCGCGCGGCCGCCCTGGCACCCGGCTGCTGCATCAGCATCCCCGCCGCGCTCTGCTCGAGCTGCAGCGCCTGGATCGTGCCGCACAGGTCGTTCAGCGTATCGAAGTTCGACAGGTGCACGCCGATGAGGCCGTAGTCGGGCCGGGTGGGCATCGACAGCCGCTCGCCGATCTCGGCGATCAGCCCGCGGTCATTGAGCAGGCCGGTCGACATGTCCTGGCGGGCCTGCTGCGCGACGCGAGCGAGCGCGAAGCGCCGGTCGGTGGCGATGGCCTGCAGCATCAGCGCGACGATGACCGCCGAGAACAGCAGCACCGAGGCTTCGAGCGCGCGGAAGAAGTCGTCGTGCGCCTGCGCGACCTGGTGCGCGCGCGCGATCAGCAGCGGGATCGCGGTAACGACCAGCGACAGCGCGGTCGCGCGCTCGCTCATCCGGATCGCGGTCCAGGCGACGATCGGGAAATAGAGGAACATCAGCGCGTACGCGTACGCCTGCTGCCCGAACGTGGACACCATCACGCTGGTGCCGGTCACCAGCAGCGTCAGGAAGAAGGCCGGCGCGTCGACCAGCGCCCGCTGCGACAGGCTGGGCTCGGGCTCGGCGAGTGACTCGCCCACCCAGGCGAGCAGCGCCGGCGCGATCAGGAGGATGCCGAGCGCGTCGATCAGCCACCAGACCATGAACCGGTGTGCCGGATGGGCCGCAGTGACGAGCCCGCTGAACTGCAGGCCCGCCGTGGCCAGCAGCGCGTCGATGGGGGCGGCCAGCAGCACGACGACGCCGACGAAGCGCACCGCGGCCTCGAGGCGGTACTCGGCAGGCTTCCAGTTGTTGAGGCGTCGCAATACGATGGCGCCGAGGATCGGCCCTGCGACGCTGGCAGCGAAAGTCGCCGCGGTCGGTCCGATCGACCCGAACTCGACCCAGGCCCAGAGCGCGCCGCCGATCGCCGGTGGCACGGCCCAGCCCGGGCCGTTGCGCCAGGCGAATGCGAAGGCGACGCCGGCACAGGGCCAGACCAGCAGCAGGTCGGACGCGTCGAAGGAGATGAGCTTCGCGAGCAGGCAGGCGACGAACGCGATGCCGCCCGACAGCAACAGCCGCGGGAAGGCCGGCAGGCCACCACCCCGGGGATCGGTTCGCGATGTGAGGTCGGACTGGAGCACGGGTTCGGCGGTTCCCTTCGTGCGGGAGTGTAAACGACTCCGCCATCCGTCGGGCGGACCGGCCGATGGCCGGTCCGCCCGCGCCGTCCGGTCAGGCGGCGAGCAGCTCGCGCAGCACGTACGGGAGGATGCCGCCGTGCCGGAAGTAGTCGACCTCGATCGGCGTGTCGATGCGCGACAGCAGCGTGATCGACTTCTTCGCGCCATCCTTGCCGGTCACCGTCATGCGGATCTCCTGCTGCGGCTCGAGCTTGTCGGGCACGAGGATGTCGAACTGCTCGTCGCCGCGGATGCCGTGCGACTCCCAGCTCTCGCCGGCCCTGAACTGCAGCGGCAGCACGCCCATGCCGACCAGGTTCGAGCGGTGGATGCGCTCGAAGCTGCGGGCGACGACCGCCTTGACGCCGAGCAGCTGCGTGCCCTTGGCGGCCCAGTCGCGCGACGAGCCGGTGCCGTACTCCTCGCCGCCGAACACGACGGTGGGGGTGCCCTCGCGGATGTAGCGCATCGCCGCGTCGTAGATGTACATCTTCTCGCCCGACGGTTGGTGCAGCGTCACGCCGCCTTCCTCGCGCGTGCCGTCGGCCTTCGGCGGGATCATCAGGTTCTTGATCCGCACATTGGCGAAGGTGCCGCGCATCATCACCTCGTGGTTGCCCCGGCGGGCCCCGTACGAGTTGAAGTCGGCGCGCTTCACGCCGTTGGCGACCAGGTACTGCCCGGCCGGCGACGCTTCCTTGATCGAGCCGGCCGGCGAGATGTGGTCGGTGGTGATCGAGTCGCCGAAGAGCCCGAGCGCGCGCGCGCTGCGGATCGCGTTGTCGACGGCGGCCGGCTGCAGCCCGAACGAGGCGAAGAACGGCGGCTCGGCGATGTAGGTCGACTTCGGCCAGTCGTAGACCTGACCGGACGCCGACGGCACCGCGTTCCACAGCTTGTGGTCCTTCGTCAGGTCGCTGTACAGGCGCTTGAAGGTCTTCGCGTCCATCGCGTACCTCATCAGCGCGTGGACTTCCTCGGACGTCGGCCAGACGTCGCCGAGATAGACGTCGCGGCCCTTCGCGTCCTTGCCCAGCGGCTCGGTCATCAGGTCGACCGACACGCTGCCCGCGATCGCGTAGGCGACGACCAGCGGCGGAGAGGCGAGGAAGTTCGCGCGCAGGTTCGGGTGGATCCGCGCCTCGAAGTTGCGGTTGCCCGACAGCACCGCGGCGCAGACCAGGTCGTTCGACGCGATCGCTTCGTTGATCGCCGGCGTGAGGTCGCCGGCGTTGCCGATGCAGGTCGTGCAGCCGTAGGCGGCGACGTTGAAGCCGAGCTCGGACAGGTAGGGCAGCAGCTTGGCCCGCTCGAGATAGTCGGTGACCACCCGCGAGCCGGGGGCAAGCGAGGTCTTGATGTGCGGCTTGACCTTCAGGCCACGCGCCACCGCCTTCTTGGCCAGCAGGCCGGCGGCGAGCAGCACGCCCGGGTTCGACGTGTTGGTGCACGACGTGATCGCCGCGATCAGCACGTCGCCGTTCTTCAGTTCGACGCCGTCGGCCGTGCGGTAGCTGCGCGAGAGGTCGTCGGGTTTCTTCGCAAAACCGTTCTGTGCGACCGGCTTCGAGAACAGGTCGGCGAACGTGGACTTCACGTGGCCGATCTCGATCCGGTCCTGCGGCCGTTTCGGGCCGGCCAGCGACGGGGCGACGGTGGCGAGGTCGAGTTCGACCACCTTCGAGTAGTTCAACTCGCCGGCCTTGGGCACGCCGAACAGCTTCTGCGCCCTGAAATAGCTCTCGAACGCGTCGATTTCCTCCTTCGTGCGGCCGGTGCCCTCGAAGTAGTCGATCGTCTTCTCGTCGACGGGGAAGAAGCCCATCGTCGCGCCGTACTCGGGCGCCATGTTGCCGATCGTCGCGCGGTCGGGCACGGCCAGCGAGCGGGTGCCCTCGCCGAAGAACTCGACGAACTTGCCCACCACCTTCTCGCGTCGCAGCATCTCGGTGATCGTCAGCACCAGGTCGGTCGCGGTGCAGCCTTCGCGCAGCTTGCCCTTCAGGTGCACGCCGACCACGTCCGGCGTCAGGAAGTACACCGGTTGGCCGAGCATGCCGGCCTCGGCCTCGATGCCGCCCACGCCCCAGCCGACCACGCCGATCCCGTTGATCATCGTCGTGTGGCTGTCGGTGCCGACCAGCGTGTCGGGGTAGTACACGCCGTCCTTGCGGTGCACGCCGCGCGCCAGGTACTCGAGGTTGACCTGGTGGACGATGCCGATTCCGGGAGGCACGACCTTGAACGTGTCGAACGCCTGCATGCCCCACTTCATGAACTGGTAGCGCTCGGCGTTGCGTTCGAACTCGAGCTTCATGTTCATCTCGAGCGCGTCGGGGCGGCGGAAGTGGTCGATCATCACCGAGTGGTCGACCACCAGGTCCACCGGCACCAGCGGCTCGATCACCTTCGGGTTCCTGCCCATCTTCGAGGCCACACCGCGCATCGCGGCGAGGTCGGCCAGCAGCGGCACGCCGGTGAAGTCCTGCAGCACGACGCGCGCCACGACGAAGGGAATCTCGTCGACGCGCTTGTCGTTGGGTTTCCAGTTCGCGAGCTGCTCGACGTGGGCCTGCGTGATCTTCCTGCCGTCGACGTTGCGCAGCACCGACTCGAGCACGATGCGGATCGACGCCGGCAGCTTGTTCACGTTGGGAAACTTCTTCGCCAGCGCGGGCAGCGAATGGAACTGGCCGGTCTTGCCGGACTTCAGCTTGAAGTCCTTCAGCGTGTTGAACGCGTTGCGTGACATGGTTGACCTCTCGGGAAACGAACGTTGTACGGGCTCAGTGATCGAGGGCAGGCACCGGCGCGGGCCGGCGCGTGGGAAGGTCGGGGCGCGGTCTCATCGGTTGCTGCGTGGCCGCTCGGCGGCGCGTCCGCGGGCCGGCGGCTCCGCGCGAAAGCCGCCGTCGAGCATGTTCAGGGTGCCCATTCCGGGGACGACCATGTCGCCGGGCTTCTGCCCGGGGGCACAGGGCCCCACCCAAATCGCTTCGAGGGCGTCCTTGTCCTCGCGCCGGACGCCGCCCAGTGGCGGGTCGTAGCTCACCAGGGTGTCGATCCGGTAGCTCGCCTCGAAGTCGCCGGTGGCGATCGAGCGGCTCGTGACGACGGTGCGGCCCTCGCGGCAGGTCGATTCGGCCAGCCAGGCCTTGCCGGCACGGCGAAACGCCCCCAGCGTGCACGAGCCGCGCGACCCCACCGATCGGTCGAGCTGGCTTTGGGCGGAGTCGGTGCCGTCGCCGACGCAGATGCGGGTCGGCGGCAAGCCGGAGGCCTGCGCACCGACCGAGCGCAGCTCCCAGAGGCCGGCGCGGCGCTTCGGAAAGTCTTCCTGGGCGCTCGCCCGCGTGGGCAGCGCGCCGCAGCCGACGGACGCGCACAGGCAGGCCATCGTGAGCGCGCGCGCAGTCGGTCGGGGCATCGAGGCCGCAGGCTCAGATGACGTACAGGTCGACGTACTCGTTGACCGGCATCGCCTCGAGCGCCTTCTGGTCGAGCGAAACGTCCAGGATGCGCTGCTGCTGCTTCGCCGGGAAGCGGCGCGCGAGGTTGGTGCGGAACTTCCCGACCAGCACCGGGATGCCTTCCTTGCGGCGGCGACGGTGGCCGATCGGATACTCGACGACCACTTCCTTCAGCTTCTTGCCGTCGGCGAATTCGATCGTGATGCCGTTGGCGATCGAGCGCTTGTCCGGGTCGAGGTAGTCCTTGCTGAACTGCTTGTCCTCGACGCAGACCATCTTGTCGCGCAGCGCATCGATGCGTGGATCGGCAGCGACCTTGTCCTCGTAGTCTTCGGCGGTGAGCCGGCCGAAGATCAGCGGCACGGCCACCATGTACTGGATGCAGTGGTCGCGGTCGGCGGGGTTGTCCAGCGGGCCCTTCTTGTCGATGATGCGGATCGCCGATTCGTGCGTGCGGATCGTGATCTTCCGGATGTCCTCGACCGAGCGACCCGCCTTCTTCAGTTCGAAGTGCAGCGTCATCGCGCACTCGGCGGCAGTCTGCGCGTGGAACTCGGCCGGAAACGAGATCTTGAACAGCACGTTCTCCATCACGTAGCTGCCGTACGGGCGCTGGAACGTGAACTCCTTGCCCTTGAACAGCACGTCGTAGAAGCCCCAGGTCTTCGCGGTGAGCACCGACGGATAGCCCATCTCGCCGGTGCGCGCGACGAGCGCCAGGCGCACTGCGCGGCTGGTTGCGTCGCCCGCGGCCCAGCTCTTGCGGCTGCCGGTGTTCGGCGCGTGCCGGTAGGTGCGCAGCGACTGCCCGTCGACCCAGGCGAGCGACACCGCGTTGATCAGTTCGTCGCGCGTGAGGCCCATCAGCATTCCGCAGACCGCGGTCGAGGCCACCTTGACCAGCACGACGTGGTCGAGGCCGACGCGATTGAACGAGTTCTCCAGCGCGATGACGCCCTGGATCTCGTGCGCCTTGACCATTGCCTCGAGCACCTGGCGCATCGTGAGCGGCGCCTTGCCCTGCGCGATCGCGGTGCGGCTCAACCAGTCGGCGGTGGCGAGGATGCCGCCGAGGTTGTCAGACGGATGCCCCCACTCGGCGGCGAGCCAGGTGTCGTTGAAGTCGAGCCAGCGGATCATCGCGCCGATATTGAACGCCGCCTGCACCGGGTCGAGCTGGAATTGCGTGCCGGGCACCTTCGCGCCGTGGGGCACGACCGTTCCGGGCACCACCGGGCCGAGCAGCTTGGTGCAGGCCGGGTAGGAGAGTGCCTCGAGGCCGCATCCCAGCGTGTCGATCAGGCACGCGCGCGCGGTCTCGATCGCCTCCTTGCTGCGCACCTTGTACTTCAGCGTGTAGTCGACGATGTCGACCAGGACCTTGTCCGGCTTCGGCCGGCTCGTCGGGATGTGGGCGCCCATGTTGCGTGTGTCCGTCGGGGTAGGGGGTTCGGGAAGCCGTTACTTGCGCTTGTCCAGCGGCACGAACTTCAGGTTCTCGGGCCCGACGTAGTTCGCACTCGGGCGGATGATCTTGTTGTCGATGCGCTGCTCGATCACGTGCGCGGCCCACCCGGAGGTGCGCGCAATCACGAACAGAGGCGTGAACATCGCGGTGGGCACGCCCATCATGTGGTAGCTGACCGCGCTGAACCAGTCGAGGTTCGGGAACATCTTCTTGGCGGCCCACATCACCTTCTCGAGCCGGTCGGCGATGTCGAACATCTTCGTGTCGCCGGCGTCCTTCGAGAGCTTGCGCGCGACTTCCTTGATCACCTCGTTGCGCGGATCGGAGACCGTGTAGACCGGGTGGCCGAACCCGATGACGACCTCCCTGTTCTCGACGCGGCGGCGGATGTCGGCTTCGGCCTCGTCGGGGTTCTCGTAGCGCTTCTGGATCTCGAAGGCGACCTCGTTGGCGCCGCCGTGCTTCGGACCGCGCAGCGCGCCGATCGCGCCGGAGATCGACGAGTACATGTCGGAACCGGTGCCGGCGATCACGCGCGCGGTGAAGGTCGATGCGTTGAACTCGTGCTCGGCGTAGAGGATGAGCGAGGTGTGCATCGCCCGTACCCAGAGCGCCGACGGCTCGCGGCCATGCAGCAGGTGCAGGAAATGGCCGCCGATCGAGTCGTCGTCGGTCTCGACCTCGATGCGCCGGCCGTTGGTGCTGTAGTGATACCAGTAGAGCAGCATCGGGCCCAGCGAGGCCATCAGCCGGTCGGCGATGTCGCGGGCGCCGGCGACGTTGTGGTCGTCCTTCTCCGGGAGATTGCAGCCCAGCGCCGAGACGCCGGTGCGCATGACGTCCATCGGGTGCGCCGAGGCCGGCAGCCACTCGAGCGCCGCCTTGACGTTGGCCGGCAGGCCGCGCAGCGCGCGCAGCTTCGCCTTGTAGCTGGCCAGCTCGGCGCGATTGGGCAGCTTGCCGTGCACCAGCAGGTGCGCGATCTCCTCGAACTCGGCCGCGTCGGCGATGTCCAGGATGTCGTAGCCGCGGTAGTGCAGGTCGTTGCCGGTACGGCCCACGGTGCACAGCGCGGTGTTGCCGGCGGTGACGCCCGACAGTGCGACCGATTTCTTCGGCTTGAAGCCGGGGTTCTGCGTCTCGTTGCTCATGGCTCTTCCGTTTGGGGCGGGCTCACTTCGAGCGCGCGAACAGTTCGTCGAGCTTGCGCTCGTAGTCCCAGTATCCGATCGAGTCGTACAGTTCCTGGCGCGTCTGCATCGTCGGCACGACCGCCTTCTGGGTGCCGTCGCGGCGCAGCGTGCGATAGACGTTGTCGGCGGCCTTGTTCATCGCACGGAACGCCGACAGCGGGTAGAGCGCCATCGCGACGCCGACCTCGCGCAGTTCGTCCACGGTGAACAGCGGCGTCTGGCCGAACTCGGTCAGGTTGGCCAGCACCGGCACCTTCACCGCCTCGGCGAATCGCCGGTACATCGACAGTTCGGTCATCGCCTCGGGAAAGATGCCGTCGGCGCCGGCCTCGGCGCAGGCCACCGCGCGCTCGATCGCGCGATCGAGGCCCTCGACCGCCAGCGCGTCGGTGCGCGCCATGATGAAGAAGTCGGGGTCGGTGCGCGCGTCGGCCGCTGCCTTGATGCGGTCGACCATTTCGTCCTGGCCGACGATCTCCTTGCCGGGCCGGTGGCCGCAGCGCTTGGCGCCGACCTGGTCCTCGATGTGCATCGCGGCCGCGCCCGCCTTGATCAGCGACTTCGTGGTGCGCGCGACGTTGAACGCCGACGCGCCGAAGCCGGTGTCGACGTCGACCAGCAGCGGCAGTTCGCAGACGTCGGTGATGCGCCGGACGTCGACCAGGACGTCGTCCAGGCCGGAGATGCCGAGGTCGGGCAGGCCCAGCGAGCCGGCAGCGACGCCGCCGCCCGACAGGTAGATCGCGCGGAAGCCCGCGTGCCGGGCCAGCAGCGCATGGTTGGCGTTGATCGCGCCGGGGATCTGCAGCGGCCGTTCGGCGGCCAGCGCGTCGCGGAACTTGCGTCCAGGGGTGCTCATGGTGGGCTCACGGGTTGGAGTCGATGTCCGGCCGGGCGTCCGGCCGGCCCCGGCAGGCACGTGGCGCGGGCGTCGCCTGCGCCGCGGCGGTGCCTCAGCCCAGCAGGTGCTTGACGCCTTCGCGCTCCTCGAACAGCTCCTTGAGCGTCAGGTCCATGCGTGCGCGGCTGAACTCGTCGATCTCGAGGCCCGTCACGCGGGTGTACTCGCCGTTGGCACAGGTGACCGGCACGCCGTAGATCACGTCTTCGGGGATGCCGTACGAGCCGTCCGACGGGATGCCCATCGTGACCCATTTGCCGTTCGTCCCGAGCGCCCAGTCGCGCATGTGGTCGATTGCGGCGTTGGCGGCCGAGGCCGCCGACGACAGGCCGCGCGCCTCGATGATCGCGGCGCCGCGCTTGCCGACCGTGGGGATGAACGTGTCGCGGTTCCAGGCCTCGTCGGCGATCATCGCCTTGACCGACTGCCCGCCGACGGTCGCGAAGCGGTAGTCGGGGTACATCGTCGGGCTGTGGTTGCCCCAGACGATCATCTTTTCGACCGCATCCACCGGCTTGCCGATGCGCGCGGCCACCTGCGACAGCGCGCGGTTGTGGTCGAGTCGCAGCATCGCGGTGAAGTTCTTCCTGGGCAGCCCCGGAGCCGAGCGCATCGCGATGTAGGCGTTGGTGTTGGCGGGGTTCCCGACCACCAGGATGCGGCACTCGCGGCTCGCGACCTCGTCGAGTGCGCGGCCCTGCACGGTGAAGATCGCGCCGTTGGCCTCGAGCAGGTCCTTGCGCTCCATGCCCTTGGTGCGCGGGCGCGCGCCCACCAGCATTGCGTAGTCGGCGTCCTTGAACGCGACCTTGGGATCGTCGGTGACGACGACGCCGGCCAGCAGCGGGAACGCGCAGTCTTCGAGCTCCATGACGACACCCTTGACCGCGGGCAGCGCCGGCGTGATGTCGAGCAGCTGCAGGATCACGGGCTGGTCCTTTCCGAGCATGTCGCCGTTGGCGATCCGGAAAAGCAGGCTGTAGCCGATCTGGCCGGCAGCGCCGGTGACGGCGACGCGCTTGGCGGGCTTGGACATGGGGCGACCTTTCGTGGGAGGGTGGAACCGCAGACGTGGAACCGGGGACGGCCGGTAGTCTAGGAGCCGGGCGCTGCAATGTCAAGCCTGAGAGATATCTTATATAAGACATAAGAAACTGGACTTTTCGACCTCGCAGTGGTTGAATCCGCGGCATGAACGAGGTGTCCCGGACAGCGCAGCGAGACGGCGGCACGGCCCGGCCTGCCGAGCCCGGGCCGACGTTCGCACCGCTGTACCGGCAGATCCGCGAGCTGCTGCTGCGCGGGCTGCAGTCGGGCGAGTGGAAGCCGGGCGAGCCGATCCCGAGCGAGACCGAGCTCGCCGCGCGCTACCGCGTCAGCCAGGGCACCGTACGCAAGGCAATCGACGAACTCGCCGCCGCGAACCTCGTGGTTCGCCGCCAGGGCCGGGGCACCTTCGTCGCCTCGCACCGCGAGGTGCGCACGCAGTTCCGCTTCCTGCGCCTTCGCCCCGACGAGATCGAAGAGGGCGCGGCGGCCCAGGGCGCGGGCGGTGCGCCCGGCGAATCGGGCCCCGGAATGGTGATGACGAGCCGCGTGCTCGAGTGTCGCCGCCTGCGCGCGCCGAGCGAGGTGGCGCGCGCGTTGTCGCTGCGCGCCGGAGAGGCGGTGGTGCTGATCAGGCGCCTGCTCGAGGCCGACGGCAATCCCACCGTGCTCGACGAGATCTGGCTGCCCGGCTCGCGCTTTCGCGGGCTGTCGGCCGAGCGGCTCGATGCCTGGCACGGCCCGCTGTACCTGATGTTCGAAACCGAGTTCGGCGTGCGCATGATCCGTGCGGTCGAGCGCCTGAAGGCCGTCGCCGCCGACCGGGCGCATGCGCGAACGCTGCAGGTGAGCGAGGGCGCGCCGCTGCTGCTCGTCGAGCGCGTGTCGCACACCTACGGCGACCAGCCGGTCGAGTTGCGACGCGGCTATTGCGTCACCGACCGGCATCACTACTACAACGTGCTGAGCTGAGGAAATCGGACCGGCGCGTATGCGGGGAATTGGTGCATTGCGCCAAATTGGTTCAGAATACGAAGGTTTTGCGATCAACGGGGGCGATATGGCCGACGCGGTGGACAAGTCACTGGGCAATACGCAGCGCAGAGCGCGGCCCGAGTTCCGCAACATCCACGTCACCCAGATCGCCCGCTACCGGCTTCCGCTCGCCGGGCTCGTCTCGATCCTGCACCGCATCAGCGGCGCGCTGATGTTTCTCGTCGGCCTGCCGTTCGTTCTCTACCTGTTCCAGCAGAGCCTGACCTCCGAGATCAGCTTCGACGCCTACCGCGCGATCGTCTCGCACTGGTTCGCGAAGCTGGTGCTGCTCGGCCTGATCTGGGCCTACCTGCACCACTTCTGCGCCGGGCTGCGTCACCTGCTGATGGACATGGACATCGGCGTGAACAAGGAGGCCGGGCGCACGTCGGCCGCGATCGTGCTGGCGGTGAGCCTCACGCTCACGCTGATCCTCGCGCTGAAGCTGTTCGGACTGTTCTGACCACGGTTGCCCACCATGACTACCAAACGAATCGTCGTCGGCGCGCACTATGGCCTGCGCGACTGGCTCGCGCAGCGCTTCACCGCGGTCACGATGGCCGTCTACACGCTGGTGCTCCTCGGCTGGCTGGTGATGCTGCCAGAGCTGAGCTACGGCACCTGGGCCGGCATGTTCGCCTCGGGCTGGATGAAGGTGCTCACGCTGCTGGCGCTGATCGCGCTCGCCTGGCACGCGTGGGTCGGCGTGCGCGACATCTTCATGGACTACATCAAGCCGATCGGCCTGCGCCTGGCGCTGCAGGTGGTCACGATCGTGCTGCTGCTCGGCTACGCGTGCTGGGCGGTCATCATTCTCTGGAGCGTCTGAGATGGCCGACGTGCTGAACCACCTCCCGAACAACCTGCCGCGGCGCAAGTTCGATGCGGTGATCGTCGGGGCGGGCGGCGCCGGCATGCGCTGCTCGCTGCAGCTGGCCGAGGCCGGCTACAACGTGGCGGTGCTCTCGAAGGTCTTCCCGACACGCTCGCACACGGTGGCCGCGCAGGGTGGCATCGGCGCGTCGCTGGGCAACATGAGCGAGGACAACTGGTACTGGCACATGTTCGACACCGTCAAGGGGTCGGACTACCTCGGCGACCAGGACGCGATCGAGTTCATGTGCCGCGAGGCGCCCAAGGTCGTCTACGAGCTCGAGCACTTCGGGATGCCGTTCGACCGCAACCCCGACGGCACGATCTACCAGCGGCCGTTCGGCGGCCACACCGCCAACTTCGGCGAGAAGCCGGTGCAGCGCGCCTGCGCGGCGGCCGACCGCACCGGCCACGCGCTGCTGCACACGCTGTACCAGCGCAACGTGCGCGCGCGCACGCAGTTCTTCGTCGAATGGATGGCGCTCGACATCATCCGCGACGCCGACGGCGACTGCGTCGGCGTGATCGCGCTCGAGATGGAGACCGGCGAACTGCTGGTGCTCGAGTCGAAGGTCACGGTGTTCGCAACCGGCGGGGCGGGGCGGATCTTCGCGGCGTCGACCAACGCGTTCATCAACACCGGCGACGGCCTGGGCATGGCGGCGCGCGCCGGCATCCCGCTCGAGGACATGGAGTTCTGGCAGTTCCACCCGACCGGCGTCGCCGGGGCGGGGGTGCTGATCACCGAGGGCGTGCGCGGCGAGGGCGGCATCCTGCTGAACAGGCAAGGCGAGCGCTTCATGGAGCGCTACGCGCCGACGCTGAAGGACCTGGCCCCGCGCGACTTCGTTTCGCGCTCGATGGACCAGGAGATCAAGGAGGGCCGCGGCGCGGGCCCCGACGGCGACCACGTGCTGCTCAAGCTCGACCATTTGGGCGCCGAGACGATCATGAAGCGGCTGCCGTCGATCCGCGAGATCGCGATCAAGTTCGCCAACGTCGACCCGATCACCGACCCGATCCCGGTCGTGCCGACCATCCACTACCAGATGGGCGGCATCCCGACCAACTATCACGGCCAGGTGGTGGTTCCGAAGGACGGCAACCCGAACGCGGTGGTGGGCGGCCTGTACGCGATCGGCGAGTGCGCGTGCGTGTCGGTGCACGGCGCGAACCGCCTGGGCACCAATTCGCTGCTCGATCTGGTCGTTTTCGGCCGCGCCGCGGGCAACCACATCGTCGCCTCGAAGCTGCGCGACGGCAGCCACAAGCCGCTGCCGAGCGACGCCGGCGACGCGGCGCTCGCGCGGCTGGCGCGCCTGGACGGCTCGACTTCGGGCGAGAACACGCAGGACGTGGCCAACGACATCCGCCGCTCGATGCAGACGCACTGCGGCGTGTTCCGCACCGCCGAGCTGCTGGCCGAAGGGGTGCGCCGCATCGACGAGATCGGCGCGCGCGTCGCCTCGGTGCACCTGAAGGACAAGTCGCAGGTCTTCAACACCGCGCGCGTCGAGGCGCTCGAGCTGCACAACCTGATCGAGGTCGCGCGCGCGACCATCGTGTCGGCCGAGGCGCGCAAGGAGAGCCGCGGCGCCCATGCGCACCGCGACTATCCGCAGCGCGACGACGCGAACTGGATGAAGCACACGCTGTGGTACGCCGAGGGCAGCCGCCTCGACTACAAGCCGGTGAGAACCATGCCGCTGTCGGTCGAGACCTTCCAGCCCAAGGCCCGCACCTTCTGAGACGAACGACATACCCCGAAGCGCAGGAGCCCCGATGAGCGCAGTGGTCGAATCCCCGGTGAATGCAGCGCCTGTCGCGCAAGGCAAGCGAGTGGTCAGGTTCTCGATCTATCGCTACGACCCCGACAAGGACGCACGGCCGTACATGCAGGATCTCGAAGTCGAGCTCGAGCCGACCGACAAGATGCTGCTCGACGCGCTGATGCGGATCAAGCAGGTGAAGGACGATTCCGTCGCGTTCCGCCGGTCGTGCCGCGAAGGCGTCTGCGGCTCGGACGCGATGAACATCAACGGCAAGAACGGCCTGGCGTGCATCACGAACCTGCGCGACCTGAAGCAGCCGATCGTGCTCAAGCCGCTGCCGGGCCTGCCCGTGATCCGCGACCTGATCGTGGACATGACGCAGTTCTTCAAGCAGTACCACTCGATCCGCCCGTACCTGATCAACGACACCCCGCCGCCCGAGAAGGAGCGGCTGCAGTCCCCCGAGGATCGCGAGGAACTCGACGGCCTGTACGAGTGCATCCTGTGCGCCTGCTGCTCCACCGCCTGCCCGTCGTTCTGGTGGAACCCCGACAAGTACGTCGGCCCGGCGGGGCTGTTGCAGGCCTACCGCTTCATCTCCGACAGCCGCGACCAGGCGACCAGCGAGCGCCTGGACGACCTCGAGGATCCGTACCGCCTGTTCCGCTGCCGCTCGATCATGAACTGCGTCGACGTCTGCCCGAAGGGGCTGAACCCGAACCGGGCGATCAACAAGATCAAGGACCTGATGGTCCGCCGCTCGGTCTGAGCGACCGGGGCCGACCGGGAGCGGGAGCATGTCGGCGGGCGCGCACCAGGCCGACGAGGCGCGCAGGCGGCGGCTGCGCTGGCGCGCGCGCCGGGGGCTGCTCGAGAACGACCTCGTCATGGCGAGGTTCTTCGACCGGTTCGAGGCGAGCCTCACCGACGCCGACGTGGCGGGGCTCGACCGGCTGCTCGACCTGGCCGACGGCGAACTGCTCGACCTGATCCTCGGGCGTCGCGAACTCGAGGGCGAGGCGGCGACGCCCTCGGCGCAGCGCGTGCTCGGGATGCTGCGAAGCGTCTGAAACCGCGCGGGAACACGATGAAACCTCCGGGGCAGCATCGCCCGGACCCTCAACAGCAAGGAAGAGTCCAATGACCGTCCAGCACAAAGCCACGCTCTCCTTCTCGGACGGCACGCCGTCGATCGAGTTCCCCGTCTACCACGGCACGGTCGGCCCGGACGTGATCGACATCCGCAAGCTCTATGGGCAGACGGGCAAGTTCACGTTCGACCCGGGGTTCATGTCGACGGCGGCCTGCGAGTCGAAGATCACCTACATCGACGGCGACAAGGGCGAACTGCTGTACCGCGGCTACCCGATCGAGCAGATCGCCGAGCAGTGCGACTACCTGCAGACCTGTTACCTGCTGCTCAACGGCGAACTGCCCGACGAGGCGCAGCGGATGGACTTCCACCAGCGCGTGATCCGGCACACAATGGTGCACGAGCAGATGGCCCGCTTCCTGCAGGGCTTCCGGCGCGATGCGCACCCGATGGCGGTGCTGGTGGGCATGGTCGGCGCGCTGTCGGCCTTCTATCACGACTCGCTCGACATCAACAATCCGGAGCACCGCTTCATCTCGGCGATCCGCCTGATCGCCAAGATGCCCACGCTGGTGGCGATGGCCTACAAGTACTCGAACGGCCAGCCGTTCATGTACCCGCAGAACAACCTGTCGTACGCGGCGAACTTCATGCGGATGATGTTCGCGACGCCCTGCGAGGAATACCGCCCCAACGACGTGCTGGTGCGCGCACTCGACCGCATCCTGATCCTGCACGCCGACCACGAGCAGAACGCATCGACCTCCACGGTGCGGCTGGCCGGTTCGTCGGGCGCGAATCCCTTCGCCTGCATCGCCGCCGGCATCGCCACGCTGTGGGGGCCGGCGCACGGCGGTGCCAACGAGGCCTGCCTCGTGATGCTCAACGACATCCAGAAGATGGGCGGGGTGGAGAAGATCGGCGAGTTCATCGACCAGGTGAAGGACAAGAACTCGGGCGTCAAGCTGATGGGCTTCGGCCACCGGGTGTACAAGAACTACGACCCGCGCGCCAAGCTGATGCGCGAGACCTGCCACGAGGTGCTCGAGGAACTCGGCCTGCACGACGACCCCTTGTTCGCGCTGGCGATGAAGCTCGAGCGCATTGCGCTCGAGGACGACTACTTCGTCAAGCGCAAGCTCTACCCGAACGTCGACTTCTACTCCGGCATCGTGCAGAAGGCGCTCGGAATCCCCACCGAGATGTTCACCTGCATTTTCGCGCTGGCGCGCACGGTCGGCTGGATCTCGCAGTGGAACGAGATGATCGCCGATCCCGATCAGAAGATCGGCCGCCCGCGGCAGTTGTTCACCGGGCACGCACGCCGCGACGTGACGCCGCTGCCAGGCGCAGACGGGAAGTGATTTGCCTATGAAACAATGGCTTGGATGGCTTGCTTCAAGTTAGAAGTAGCTTCAACTGTCATCGGCAGGCGGTGCTTCGTCGATGCGGTGCGCCGCGGCCTCGCGGCGCTCAGTTCCAGGTGACCGTGACCATCAGCGTGTCGGAATAGACGCCGGCGCCGACGGTCTGGCCGGCGGGAATCACGCCGATCATCGGAATGCGCGGCGGCTTGCGCGACGAGTTCTTGTTGACGGTGATCGAACCGGTGGCCGGAACCGAGCCGCCGGTGCCGTCGCCCCAGATCGTCGACGGCGATACCCGGGTCAGGTACACGTTGTAGCCGAGCCGGTCGGGTCGAGCCGGGGCCCGCATCGTGCGCCGCGCGAAGCTGCCCGAATCGCCGGCGCCGATCGCGATCGAATACGAGATGCGACGCGCCGCGTTCGAGGCGATCAGCTGGCACTCGAGCGTGACGTCGCCCGCGACCTGGTTGTCGGCCGGGCTCAGCGTGTCGTAGACCCCGAAGCCGAGTGGCGCGACCGACACGTTGCACGCGACCTGCGCATGCGCGCCGCGGGCGGCCAGCGCCAGGCACGCCGCCGCGAGCAGGCGCTTCACGGCCGCGCGCCGCTGCATGGATAGGGTCCGAGGTCGAGCACGGGATCGTTGCCTTCGGGAATCACCGCCACGTCGCACGCCGTGCGGTTCCACTCGACTCTAACCCGCGCACCCGTGTCCGGCAAACCCGACATGAACACCTGTCCGTCCAGGCCCACGGCAAGCCGCTCGCCGGTGTCGAGGTTCGAGACGCGGGCGCCGGAGGGCACCGGCGTGCCGTCGGCCAGCTGCAACCGGACCAGGGCGCTGCGCCCGCGGCGCATGTCGAACTCGACGACGTTCCCGGAGCGCCACATCGGCGTGATCTGCTGCGTGGTGTCGCCGAGGCCGACGCCAATCGGCGCGCTTAGCGGATCGACGGCGATCCGGTTGGGCAGGTAGGCGCGCAGCGGCGTGATCAGCAACAGGCCGTCGCGATCGGTCTTGCCCACCGGCTGGTTCTCCTGCGTCACCGTTACCCCTTCGACGCCGCCGGTCGACACCAGCGCGAAACTGTCGACGATGGGCCGCGAGAGGAACGCGTGCCCCCCGACCACGCCGATGCCGCCCTCGACGGCGACACGCGCCGCGGTCGTTCCCCTGGCGTCGGCCACCTCGCCGCGCAGCACCGCATGCCGCGTGACCAGCGTCGCGCCCGCCTGGGCGCGACGATCGCTGTCGCTGTAAAGCGAGAACCCGAATCCCTCGCCGTAGGCCGGCGCCGACTTCTGCAGCGACACCGTCTGGCGATCCAGGCCGGACCCGCCGGAGACCTCGCGCGCCGTGGTGGCCGCGGCGACCATTCCCTGCTTGCCCAGCGGGATCGAGATGGCGGCGAAGACCGCCGTGCTGCGCACCGGCGAGCTGATCCGGCTGGCCGACACCGTCAGCGCGCCCCATGCGCCCAGGCCGGTCGACCAGGTGAGGACACCGGTGGAGACGTCGGGGCGCGCCGGATCGTCGAATCGCTGCGACACCCAGGCGGCCCCCAGCGAGCCCAGCATGCCGAGGTTGACCGCCGCGTGCGCGGCGAGGTTGCGCCGCGGGGTGACGATCAGGGCGTCGTCGCCGGCCTGGCGGAAGCGCTCGCTGGCCAGCGTGGCGCGCACGCCGGCGCTGAACCGCCGACCCTGGTGCTCGAAGCCGGCGACGCCGAGCGCGCCGGAGCCGGCGTCGCCCTGGCTGGCGGCGACGCCCGCCGACCCGATCCCGAGCCGGCCGACACGGAAGTCGATGGCCAGTCCGGCCGAGCGCACGGCCGGGTCGGCCTCGGCACGGCCTTCGGCCGTGATCGCGTCGGTCAGCCCGCGGCGCCACAGCGCCGAGCCCTGCAGGCCGTCGTAGTCGAAGCTCTCGATCCCGTAGTTGCGACGCTGCGCGCCCAGGCTGAAGGCGAAGTCGTCCAGCCCGGCGCCGAGCAGCACCGGGCTGCCGTAGAACGACTGCGAGATGACCTGCTGCTGTCCGAAGGCGTCGCGGACGACCAGCTGGATCGACCCGCTGCCGCTGACCGCCGGCACGTTGGTGATCTCGAACGGCCCCGGTTCGACGGCCTGCGAGCCGACGCGCTGGTTGTTCACGAACACGTCGACGGTCGACGGCAGGGCGGCCGTTCCCTTCAGCGCCAGCAGCGGCGTCGTCACGTATCCCGGTTGCAGCCAGAAATTGGTGCCGTACTGCACGCCGCCGATGCGCACCGGTCGTCCATAGAATCCCGGCCGGCTGATCGTGTCGCCGACGACCGTCGTGCGCAGCGAGCCCGGATCGTCGCTGCGCCAGGTCGTGTCCAGCCGGACCGCGTCGCGGGTCTGCCCGCTGGCCGCGGCGGTGTTCAGGCCGAAGCTCGCGATGCCGGTGCCGCGGGGCCCGAACACCCCCGCCTCGAACAGACCCGAGGCATGGGACTGGCCGCCCGATGCGTACCCGAACAGCGAGTAATTCAGGAAGCCGCCCCAGGGCGGCGGTTTCGGCGCGGGCGCATGGCCGCCGGTGCGGATTCCGAACATCGATCCGCGCAGGCTCTCCGGGGCGAAGGTCAGCGCGATCGACTGCGCTCGCTCGTCGAACTGGTAACGGGTGCCGGGGATCGAGTCGACCGCGACCAGCGACGTGCCGTCGATCGAAATGCGCTCGATGTCCGCATAGCGGACCCGCCACTCGCGCAAGGCGCTCTCGTCGATGTACAGGCGATCCGAGTCGTCGCGGGCGGCGAACACCGCGCCGTCGATGCGGCGCGTGTTGACGGTCACCTCGTAACTGCCGAGGTTCGGCTGGGGTGCCGCCTCGAGCGGCGAAGCGAACGTTGCGGCCAGCGAGGCAACGAGCGCTGCGAGACGCGCGGGGTCGAGCCTACCGATCCTTCTCGACCGGGATCCGGGCTTCAAAGGGTTCCCCTCCGGCATCACCCTTGACCGTGACTGCGGCGGGGATTGCGCCATGCTTCAACGGGATCTCGACGGCGCGCATGCCGCCGGGCAGGACGCTGACCACCAGCGGGTTGCCGAGCACGCTGCCGGTGCCTGCGTCGGCGACCACGAGGTCGCCGAGTCGCCAATGCGCGGTGCCTTCGTTCGAGGCCAGCAGCCGCAGGGTCGAGCCCTCGACGCTGGCCTTGAGGGTACCGCGCGGCCTGGCCTCGCCGGCGACGGGAGCGACGAACACCGGCAGGTCCATCCGCTTGACCAGCCGGACAGTCATCGCTGCGTCGGCCCTGGCCGGCTCGTCCGCCTGCGGCACCTCGGTGAAGTGCATCCGGTACCCGGTCTCGCGCTCGCGGTCCGGCGCGGCGCGCAGCGCCACCCGGACGACCTGCGATTCGCCCGGCTGGAGCCGGACGATCGCCGGGTTCACCAGGAACGCGCGCGTGTCGCCCAGGACGTCGCGGCCCTGTTCCTGGCGCCACGCGCGCGGCTGCGTCTGGATCACGACCGGCGTGTCGCCGGAGTTCGTCAGCACGTACGATGCCGTCGGCTGCGCCGCCGAGAGATCGAGCCTGAGCGGGGAGATGCCGAACCCGCTGGCCGCCCAGGAGACTGGCGCAAGGCCCAGCAGCGCGATGGCGGCCAGCGTTCGAAGGCATCTCATCCTGTCTGCTCCCCGCCGCAGCTCAGTACGTGACGGTGACCACGACCGTATCGGCGTAGCTGCCCGGCGACGCGTCGGCCTGCGGCGTCTCGAGCAGGCCGCACAGCGTGATGTCGCGCGGTCCGCCGGTCGTGCTCCACAGGCTCGACACGTCCATCGAGGTCGCGGCGAGCTCGGCGCCGGCAGCGACCGTCGCCGGGCAGCTGCTGAAGCCCGCTCCGGTCGCCTGGAGGATGCTGTACGCAAGCACGTCGGCGTTCGACGCGTTCTTCATGTGTTTCTGGGTGCCGGAGGCATGCAGGCCGTTGTTGGCGGTGAGGCCGACGGTCGCGCCCTTGTTGCACTGCACCCTCAGCAAGGGATTCGAGGTCGCGGAACCGGTGGCGAGGACGTCGACGGCTCCGAATCCCATGTTCAGCGAACTCGTCAGGACGTTGCACTGCGAGTTGACCGTCGCCGAGACGTTGACGGTCGCGGTGGACGATGCGGCCCGCGCGGGAAGCGAGGACACCGATGCCGCGACGATCGCGGCGAGCGCAACGGCGGCCGCCGGTGCGCGGGACTTCAGGAACACGGGCGATTTCATCGAGATTCTCCTTCGGGCCGGCAAAGCCGGTCGGTCGTTTGCGATGTCCAGGAGCAGTGGGTGCGACAGCGCCCTACCACACTTTTCGCGGCCCGGATGCGCGGAATTGCGCAGCCGGGACGATGCTGATGATGGGGAAGGACGGAACGGGCGTCGTTGCCGTCCGTCGACGCGATGGCTACGTCGGTCGACCAGACCCTAAAGTTTTCCCGCGACGCGCATCCGTCATCGACAGGCCGCCGCTCGTCACCCGCTTGCCGACGGAAGTGCGGCACCCGACGGGAATCGGCGGGCGCAGATCGCGCGCAAGTGTGGGCACCGCGCAACAGGCGGACGGCGACAACGGGAGGTTCGACGCGATGCGCGCCCGCGTCGCGGGCGCGCAGGCCCAGGGGTCAGCGCAACGAGGCGTTGATCCTTTCGAGCATCGCGCCGCCCGGGCAGAGGGCGACCTCGTCGAGCCGGTTCATCGCGGTCTTCGGGGTGCCGATCCGGTCGTGCAGGTCGCCGGCGTCGGGATCGACGAACAGCAGGCCCGTGACGATTTCGCCCTTCGCCTGGTGCGTCATCACGTGGGTCATCGCACCGATCCGGTCGGTCGCATCGAAGTCGGCGGCAAGCTTGCGCAGCCTGAGCGTCGAGCCGTCGTGCTGGACGATCTCGGTGACCTCGCCGGGCGGGTAGTCGGCGGTGATCTCGTCGCGCTTCGGCATGAAGTCGATCCGGTTGACCGCCTCGTTGTGCTCGCGCACGTAGTCGTAGCTCCGGGTGCTGCCGGCGTGGTTGTTGAAGGCGACGCAGGGGCTGACGACGTCGATGAACGCCGCGCCGCGATGCGCGAGCGCACCCTTGATCAGCGGCACCAGTTGCGCCTTGTCCCCCGAGAAACTTCGCGCCACGTAGGTTGCGCCGAGTTGCAGCGCGAGCGACACGAGGTCGATCGCTGCGTCGTTGTTGACCGCGCCGCGCTTGGATTTCGAGCCCTGGTCGGCGGTGGCCGAGAACTGGCCCTTGGTGAGCCCGTAGACGCCGTTGTTCTCGACGATGTAGGTCATGTTCACGCCGCGGCGCATCACGTGCGCGAACTGCCCCAGGCCGATCGACGCAGAGTCGCCGTCGCCCGATACGCCGAGGTAGACGAGCTCGCGGTTGGCGAGGCTGGCACCCGTGAGCACCGACGGCATCCGGCCGTGCACCGAGTTGAAGCCGTGCGAATTGCCCAGGAAGTAGTCGGGGGTCTTGCTCGAGCAGCCGATGCCGGAGAGCTTGGCGACACGGTGGGGCTCGACGTCGAGCTCCCAGCAGGCCTGGATGATCGCCGCCGAGATCGAGTCGTGGCCGCAGCCGGCGCACAGGGTCGAGATCTTGCCCTCGTAGTCGCGGCGCGTGAATCCGAGCCGGTTCTTCGGCAAGGTGGGGTGGTGCAGGGCGGGCTTGGCGAGATAGGTCATGGCGGGCGGCCCTCAGGCGACCTTGCCGCGCTTGAGCGGCTTGACGTTGGCGCCCGACAGGCGCTCGGCGATCGCGTCGGTGATGAACCGGGCGGTGATCGGCGTGCCGTCGAAGTGCAGCACCGGCACGAGCCGCGCGGGGTCGACGCCCAGCTCGTTGACCAACATCGTGCGCAACTGGCCGTCGCGGTTCTGCTCGACGACGAACAGCGTGTCGTGCGCCGCGATGAACCGCGCGACCTCGTCGCCGAACGGGAACGCGCGCACCCGCAGCGTGTCCACCTGCATGTGACGCGCCTCGAGCTGCTCGAGCGCCTCGCTCATCGCCGGGCTGGTCGAGCCGTAGTAGATCGCGCCGACCGAAGCCGGCTGCGCCGCGCGCCGCTCGATGGCGGCCGGGACGAGGCTGCGGGCGGTTTCGAACTTCTTCAGCAGCCGCTGCACGTTGGCAACGTAGTCGGGGCCGGCCTCGGAGTAGCGGGCGTACGCGTCCTTGGTGGTGCCGCGCGTGAAGTAGGCGCCGCGCTCCGGGTGCGTGCCCGGCCAGGTGCGGTACGGGATGCCGTCGCCGTCGACGTCGAGGTAGCGGCCGAAGTCGCGCCCGTCCTCGAGCATCTGCGCCGTCATCACCTTGCCGCGATCGTAGCGGCGGCTGTCGTCCCATTTGAATGGCGCGGTCAGCCGCTGGTTCATCCCGATGTCGAGGTCGGTCATCAGGAACACCGGCGTCTGCAGCCGGTCGGCGAGGTCGAGCGCCTGTGCGGCGAACTCGAAGCACTCGTTCGGGTCTTCGGGGAACAGCAGCACGTGCTTCGTGTCGCCGTGCGACGCGTACGCGCAGGCCAGCAGGTCGGCCTGCTGGGTGCGCGTGGGCATGCCGGTGGACGGTCCGCCGCGCTGGACGTCGATGATCGTGACCGGGATCTCGGCGAAGTAGGCCAGGCCGATGAACTCGGTCATCAGCGACACGCCCGGGCCGGAGGTGGCGGTGAAGGCGCGGGCCCCGTTCCAGCCGGCGCCCACCACCATGCCGATCGACGCCAGTTCGTCCTCGGCCTGCACGATCGCGAAGCGGTTCTCGCCGGTCTCCTTGTCGACGCGCAGCTTCGAGCAGTACTTCTGGAACGCCTCGGCCACCGACGACGACGGCGTGATCGGATACCAGGCGCAGACGGTGGCGCCGCCGTAGACGCAGCCCAGCGCGGCGGCCGAGTTGCCGTCGACGAAGATCCGGTCGCCGACGTTGGCGGCGCGCTTCACGCGCAAGCCGAGCGTGTCTTCGAGGTGCTCGTGCGCGTAGTGGTAGCCCTTGCGGAAGGCGTCGAGGTTCGGCGTGAGCAGCTTCTCCTTGCCCTTGTACTGCTCGCCGACCAGTTCGGCGATCACCGCCGGATCGATGCCGATCAGCGCGGCGAGCACGCCGACATACATGATGTTCTTCAGCAGCTGCCGCTCGCGCGGATCGCCGTAGGCGGCGTTGCACATCTCGGTGAGCGGCACGGCGATCGTGTGCACGTCGGCGCGGAACTTCGACGGCGGCAGCGGCCGGGTGCTGTCGTACAGCAGGTATCCGCCCGGCTCGATCTCGGCGACGTCGCGGTCCCAGGTCTGCGGATTCATCGCAACCAGCAGGTCGACGCCGCCGCGACGCCCGAGGTGGCCCTTCTCGGTGACCCGGACCTCGTACCAGGTGGGCAGTCCCTGGATGTTCGACGGAAAGATGTTGCGCGGGCTCACCGGAACGCCCATGCGCAGGAAGCTCTTCGCGAACAGCTCGTTGGCCGAGGCCGATCCGGACCCGTTGACGTTGGCGAACTTGACGACGAAGTCGTTGACGGCTTCGATGCGCTTCATCAGGCGGCCTTTCTCTGCGGGGTCCGGCAGCCGGGGCCGGCGTGGGTCACGTTCAGCAGGAACTTGCGCATGTCCCAGGCGCCGGTCGGGCAGCGCTCGGCGCACAGGCCGCAGTGCAGGCACACGTCCTCGTCCTTGACCATCGCGCGGCCGGTCTTCAGGCCGGTGGCCAGGTACAGCGGCTGGTTCGGGTCGAGCGCCGGCGCGCGCAGCCCGGCGCGCAGGGTTCGCTCGTCGCCGTCGGCGGGCAGCATCGTGAAGGTGATGCAGTCGGTGGGACAGATGTCGACGCAGGCGTCGCACTCGATGCACTGCGGCGCGGTGAAGACGGTCTGCACGTCGCAGTTCAGGCAGCGCTGCGCCTCGCGCAGCGCGGTCTTCGCGTCGAAGCCCAGCTCGACCTCGACGCGGATGTCGCGCAGCGCCTGGTTGACGTCGCGCCATGGCACTTTCTGTCGCACGTCGCGCGCGACCTCGTTGTCGTAGCTCCACTCGTGGATGCCCATCTTCTGGGAGATCATCGTCACGGCCGGGGCGGGGCGCTCGCGCACGTCTTCGCCCTGAAGGAAGCGGTCGATCGACACTGCGGCCTCGTGGCCGTGCGCCACCGCCCAGATGATGTTCTTCGGCCCGAGCGCGGCGTCGCCGCCGAAGAACACGCGCGGCAACGTCGACTGCAGCGAGACCTTGTCGAGCACCGGCATTCCCGATTCGTCGAATTCGACGCCGATGTCGCGCTCGATCCACGGAAAGGCGTTTTCCTGGCCGACCGCGATGAGCACCTCGTCGCAGTCGAAGACCTGGTCGGGTTCGCAGGTGGGCACGAGCTTGCGGCGGCCGCGCTCGTCGAAGCGCGCCTCGACCTTCTCGAAGCGCATCCCGGTGAGCCGCCCTGCGTCGTGCAGGAACGCCTTCGGCACCAGGTAGTTGAGGATCGGGATGCCTTCGTGCATCGCGTCCTCCTTCTCCCAGGGCGACGCCTTCATCTCGTCGAACCCGGAGCGTACGATCACCTTCACGTCCGCGCCGCCGAGGCGCCGTGCGGTGCGGCAGCAGTCCATCGCGGTGTTGCCGCCGCCGAGCACGATCACGCGCTTTCCGACGCGTTCGACGTGGCCGAACGACACCGACGCAAGCCACTCGATGCCGACCCGGACATGCTCCGCGGCTTCGGCGCGGCCGGGCAGGTCGAGGTCGCGGCCGCGTGGCGCGCCGCAGCCGACGAAGACCGCGTCGTAGCCCTGGTCGAGCAGTGCGCGCAGCGAGCCGACGCGCTCGCCGCCGCGGAACTCGACGCCGAGGTCGAGCACGTAGCCGGTCTCCTCGTCGATCACGGCTTCGGGCAGGCGGAAGCGCGGGATCTGCGTGCGGATCATGCCGCCTGCACGCGCGTCCTGGTCGAACACCGTCACCGAATAGCCCAGCGGTGCGAGATCGCGCGCCACGGTGAGCGAGGCAGGGCCGCCGCCCACGCAGGCGATGCGACGCCCGTTGGGCCGTGCCGCGCGCCTGGGAAGCCGATGGCGGATGTCGTCCTTGAAGTCGGCCGCGACGCGCTTGAGGCGGCAGATCGCGACCGGTTCGGGCGCCGGCGTCTGTTGTGCCTCGACGCGGCCGCGCCGGCACGCAGGCTCGCAGGGCCGGTCGCAGGTTCGACCGAGGATGCCCGGGAACACGTTCGAGCGCCAGTTGACCAGGTACGCGTCGGCATACCGGCCCGCGGCAATCAGCCGGATGTACTCGGGGACGGGAGTGTGGGCCGGGCAGGCCCACTGGCAGTCCACCACGCGGTGGAAGTAGTCGGGATCGCGGACATCGGTCGCCTGCAACGGTCTCCTCCTGTGCAGCGCTCGGATCGGCCGCGTGTGCGCGCGGCGCATTCTTCGTTCCTTCCGGTTCGCGAAGTCTACTCCCGGGGCAGGGGCGGTGAAAGCTCCGCCCGACGGGTCAGGCCGGCATTGTGTCGGGATCCTGCAACCGCGACGCGCCGCCGGTTTGCGCGATTCGCGGCGCTGGTGCTACCGTGCCGAGCGGTGTCCTGGTACCGGAAGGACCTCAACGAGGAGGGGAATCAAATGGTTCATGGCCGTATCGTTCGCATGGTCGCCGGCGCGGTCGTCGCCGGCCTGCTCGCTTCCACGGTCCCGGCGCCGGCCAATGCGCGGGTCGTGAGCACCGAGGAAGCCATCAGCGCCACGCCGGCGTCCGACCGCGCGGCACTCGACGCGTTGCTGGCGCGCGAAGACGTCCGGGCGCGCTTCGAGGCGCTGGGCGTCGACCCGGCGCAGGCGCGCGAACGCGTCAAGGCGCTCGACGACCAGCAGGTGCGCGACCTCGCGGCGCGCATCGACCAGTTGCCCGCGGGCGGCGACGTGCTGGGCATCATCGTCACGATCTTCATCGTGCTGCTGATCACCGACATCCTCGGCTTCACCAAGGTGTTCCCGTTCACCCGCGCGATTCGTTGACGCGAAGCCGCACGCGGCGAACCGCCGCAGTCGCACTCGCTGCGGCGCTCGCGCTCGGCGGGTGCGCGACACCCCAGACCGATGCCCTGAGGGCGCCGGCCGGCTCGGCGGCGGCGGCGCCCGTCCAGGGACTGCCGCGACAGGCACGGCTGCCCGACGTGCCGTTTCATCCGCAAGAGGACTACCAGTGCGGGCCCGCTGCACTGGCGATGGCGCTCGGCGCCGTCGGCCGCGCGCGCACGCCCGAGTCGCTGACCGCGGAGGTGTACCTGCCGGCCCGGCAAGGCACGTTGCAGGCCGAGATGCTGGCGCTGCCGCGGCGCGAGGGGCTGCTCTCGATCCCGATGCCGGCGAGGATCGCCGCGCTGCTGCGGGCCGTGGCCGACGGCTACGCGGTCGTCGTGTTCCAGAACCTGGGTCTGTCGATCATGCCGGTCTGGCACTACGCGGTGATCGTCGGCTACGACCTGGACGCCGACCGGATCTACCTGCACTCGGGCCCGGAGAAGGCGATGCCGATGGGAATCGAGACCTTCGAGCGGACGTGGGGGCGGGGCGGCTACTGGGCGATGGTCGTGACGACGCCGCAGCGGATTCCCGCTGCGGCGACGCAGCGCGACGCGCTGCGTGCCGCGGTGTCGCTCGAGCGCGTCGATCGCGCGGCGGCGCTGGCCGCGTACCGGGTGCTTCATGCCCGCGCCCCGGAAGACCGGCTCACGGCATTCGCGCTCGGCAATGCGCAGCTCGCCGACCGCCAGGTGCAGCAGGCGGTGCAGACCTATCGCGCGCTGCTGGACCGCCACCCGGACTTCGCCGACGGCTGGAACAACCTCGCCGAAGCCCTGGCCCGCACAGGGGATCTGCCGGGTGCGCGCGAGGCGGCCGGGCGCGCGATCGCGATCGGAGGGCCCGGCCTCGAAACCTATCGGGAGACCGCGGCGCGCCTGCGGTGACAGGGCCCGCGGTGATACCATTCACGCACCCGCCAAAGCGTGCCGCCATGACGTAATCCCCCTTCGTCACCACCGCTAGTCTCGAACCGCCGATCCGGAAGCCGGATGCGGTTCGTCGGCGCCGTGCCCACGCGGCAGTCCGAGCATCTTTGACGAGAAACTCGTTCCGAAAGGTGAAGAACCATGATGAAAGCGTTCCAGTCGAACTCGTACCTGTTCGGCGGCAATGCCCCGTACGTCGAGGAGCTCTACGAGAGCTACCTGAACAATCCCGGCTCGGTGCCCGAGGCCTGGCGCGCCTGGTTCGACAGCATGCAGGCGGTGCCGGCCGCCGACGGCAGCCCCCAGACGCGCGACATCGCGCATGCACCGATCGTGCAGTCGTTCGCCGAGCGAGCGAAGGAAGGCTCGCTGCAGCCGCGGATGATGGGCGGCGACGCCGCGACCGCCCGCAAGCAGGTGTTCGTGCAGTCGCTGGTGGCCGCGTACCGCAACCTCGGCTCGCGCTGGGCCGATCTCGATCCGCTCAAGCGCCAGGAGCGCCCGGCGATCCCGGAGCTCGAGCCCGCCTTCTATGACTTCACCGAGGGCGAGCACGCCAACATCTACTCGGCGGCGAACACGTACTTCGGCTTCGACAACGCGCCGCTGCGCGATATCGTCAAGGCGCTGCGCGACACCTACTGTGGGTCGATCGGCGCCGAGTTCATGTACATCAGCGACCAGGCGCAGAAGCGCTGGATCCAGGAGCGCCTCGAGTCGACGCGCGCGCGCCCGAGCTACAGCACCGACAAGAAGAAGCGCATCCTCGATCGGCTGACTGCCGCCGAGGGCCTCGAGCGCTACCTTCACACCCGCTACGTCGGCCAGAAGCGCTTCTCGCTCGAGGGCGGCGAGAGCTTCATCGCCGCGATGGACGAACTGGTCGCGCGGGCAGGCGAGTTCGGCATCCAGGAGGTCGTCATCGGCATGGCCCACCGCGGCCGGCTGAACGTGCTCGTCAACACGCTGGGCAAGATGCCCAAGGAGCTCTTCGCGGAGTTCGAGGGCCAACACGCCGACGACCTGCCGAGCGGCGACGTCAAGTACCACAAGGGCTTCTCGAGCGACATCTCCACGCCCGGAGGGCCCGTTCACCTGTCGCTTGCCTTCAACCCTTCGCACCTCGAGATCGTCAACCCGGTCGTCGAGGGGTCGTGCCGCGCGCGGATGGTTCGCCGCGGCGACCGCAACGGCGACCACGTGCTGCCGGTGCTGGTGCACGGTGACGCGGCCTTCGCGGGGCAGGGTGTCGTCATGGAGACGCTGAACCTGGCCCAGACGCGCGGCTACGGCACGCGCGGCACCGTCCACATCGTGATCAACAACCAGATCGGCTTCACGACGTCCGACCCCAGGGACACCCGTTCGACGATCTACTGCACCGACGTCGTCAAGATGATCGAGGCGCCGGTGTTCCACGTGAACGGCGACGACGCCGAGGCGGTGGTCTACGCGACGCAGCTGGCGCTGGAATTCCGGCAGCGCTTCCGCAAGGATGTCGTGGTCGACATCGTCTGCTTCCGCCGGCTCGGGCACAACGAGCAGGACACGCCGGCGATGACGCAGCCGATGATGTACAAGAAGATCGCCGCGCACCCCGGCACGCGCAAGCTCTATGCCGACCGGCTGGCGGCGCAGGAGGTCATCAAGGAGTCCGATGCCGAGGCGATGGTCGCCGGCTACCGCAAGGCGATGGACGAAGGCAAGCACACCATCGACCCGGTCATCACCAACTTCAAGAGCAAGTTCGCGGTCGACTGGCTGCCGTTCCTCAACCGCAAGTGGACCGACAGCGCCGACACCGCCGTGCCGATCGGCGAGCTGCGCCGGCTCGGCGAGCGGATCACCACCGTGCCGTCCGGGTTCAAGCTGCACCCGCTGGTCGAGCGCGTCGTCAATGACCGGCGCGCGATGGTCGACGGCGACGTGCCGCTCGACTGGGGCATGGGCGAGCACCTGGCGTTCGCGACGCTGGTCGCGTCGGGCTTCGGCGTGCGCCTGTCGGGCCAGGACTCGGGCCGCGGCACGTTCACGCACCGGCACGCGGTGCTGCACGACCAGAACCGCGAGAAGTGGGACCAGGGCGCCTACATCCCGCTGCAGTTCGTCGCCGACAAGCAGGGGCAATTCATCGTCATCGACTCGGTGCTGTCGGAAGAGGCGGTGCTCGGCTTCGAATACGGCTACGCATCGTCCGACCCCAACACGCTGGTGATCTGGGAGGCGCAGTTCGGCGACTTCGTCAACGGCGCGCAGGTCGTCATCGACCAGTTCATCGCGTCGGGCGAGACCAAGTGGGGACGCGCCTGCGGGCTGGTGATGATGCTGCCGCACGGCTACGAGGGCCAGGGTCCCGAGCACTCGTCGGCGCGGCTCGAGCGCTTCCTGCAGCTGTGCGCGGAGCACAACATGCAGGTCTGCCAGCCGACCACTCCGGCGCAGATCTTCCACCTGTTGCGGCGCCAGATGATCCGGATGTTCCGCAAGCCGCTGGTGATCATGACGCCGAAGTCCCTGCTGCGGAACAAGGACGCGGTGTCCTCGCTCGACGAGCTCGCGCGCGGCGAGTTTCGCACGGTGATCGGCGAGACGGCTGGCGCGGATCCGAAGAAGGTCAAGCGGGTCGTGGCCTGTACCGGCAAGGTCTACTACGACCTGCTGGCCGCGCGCCGCGAGCGCGGCGTCGACGACGTGGCGCTGGTGCGCATCGAGCAGCTCTACCCGTTCGCGCACAAGGCGTTCGAGGCCGAACTCAGGAAGTTCCCGAATGCCACGCAGGTCGTCTGGTGCCAGGACGAGCCGCAGAACCAGGGCGCATGGTTCTACGTGCAGCACCACATCGCCGAGGCGCTCAAGGATGGCCAGAAGCTCGGCTACGCGGGGCGAGCGCCGTCGGCGTCGCCCGCGGTCGGCTACTACGACAAGCACTATGCGCAGCAGAAGGAGCTGATCGCTGCGGCGCTCGGCGAAAGCCGCGCGCGCGCGAAGAAATCGGTCTGAAGCGAATTCCTCTCCGGAGTACAGGCAAATGGCTCTCATCGAAGTCAGGGTTCCGCAGCTGTCGGAATCGGTCGCCGAGGCAACCCTGCTGCAGTGGCACAAGAAGACGGGCGAGCTCGTGGCCCGCGACGAAAACCTCATCGACATCGAGACCGACAAGGTCGTGCTCGAGCTTCCCGCGCCGTCGGCGGGCGTGCTGGCGCAGGTCCTCAAGGGCGACGGCAGCACCGTCGTCGCCGGCGAGGTCATCGCGATGATCGACCCCGAAGCGAAGGCAGGCGCGACGGCCGCGGCGCCGGCAGCCCCCGCGGTGGCCGCGCCGGCTCCGGCCGCGGCGCAGGCACCCGCGCCGGCCGCGCCAGCCGCGCCGGCAGCGGGCGGGGGGTCGAAGAGCGGTATCGCGATGCCGGCGGCGGCGAAGCTGATGGCCGAGGCCGGGCTGGCGCCGTCGCAGGTGCCCGGCACCGGCCGCGACGGCCGCATCACCAAGGGCGACGTCATCGGCGCGGCGGCTGCGGCGGCCGCCCGGCCGGCGCCCGCGGCGATCCCGGCGGGCGCACCGAGCGCCAGCCTGCCGGAGGTGAGGCCGGCGCTCGACGTCGCGAAGCTGCTCGAGGGCCGGCCCGAGCAGCGCGTGCCGATGTCGCGGCTGCGCCAGCGCGTGGCCGAGCGGCTGCTGCAGTCGCAGGCGACCAATGCCATCCTCACCACGTTCAACGAAGTGAACATGCAGCCGGTGATGGACCTTCGCAAGCGCTACCAGGAGCGCTTCGAGAAGGAGCACGGCGTGCGGCTCGGCTTCATGTCGTTCTTCGTGAAGGCCGCCGTGCACGGGCTGAAGAAGTATCCGGTCGTCAACGCGTCGGTGGACGGCAACGACATCGTCTACCACGGCTACTTCGACATCGGCGTGGCGGTCGGGTCGCCGCGCGGCCTGGTGGTCCCGGTGATCCGCAATGCCGACCAGATGAGCTTCGCGCAGGTCGAGAAGCAGATCGCCGACTTCGGCAAGCGCGCGCAGGACGGCAAGCTCGGCATCGAGGAGCTGACCGGGGGCACGTTCTCGATCAGCAACGGCGGCGTGTTCGGCTCGATGCTGTCGACGCCGATCATCAATCCGCCGCAGTCGGCGATCCTCGGCGTGCATGCGACGAAGGATCGCGCGGTGGTCGAGAACGGCCAGGTGGTGGTGCGTCCGATGAACTACCTTGCCGTCTCCTACGACCATCGCATCATCGACGGCCGCGAGGCGGTGCTGTTCCTCGTCGCGATCAAGGAGGCGCTCGAGGACCCGTCGCGCCTGCTGCTGGACCTCTGAGGAGCGCGCGAAGATGCCCCAGACATACGACGTCGTCGTGATCGGCGCGGGCCCGGGCGGCTACATCGCCGCGGTGCGCGCCGCGCAGCTCGGCTTCAAGGTCGCCTGCGTCGAGAAGTGGCGCAACCAGAAGGGCGAGCGCGCGCTCGGCGGCACCTGCCTGAACGTCGGCTGCATTCCGTCGAAGGCGCTGCTCGGGTCGAGCGACGAGTTCGAGAAGGTCCGGCACCACCTCGGCGAGCATGGGATCGCGGTCGATGGGGTCAGGCTCGACCTGGCGAAGATGCTCGCGCGCAAGGATGCGATCGTCTCGAAGATGACCAAGGGGGTCGAGTTCCTGTTCCGCAAGCACAAGATCGCCTGGCTCAAGGGCCACGGGCGTTTCGTCGGCGCCGAGGACGGCGCGTTCCGGATCGAGGTGGTCGATGATGCCGAGGAAGGCGCGGCCAGCGCTCCGCAGCTGGTGGACGCCGTCAACGTGATCATCGCCACCGGCTCGAAGGCGCGGCACCTGCCGAGGGTGCCGGTCGACAACCAGCTCGTCTGCGACAACGAGGGTGCCCTCGCCATCCAGGAGGTGCCCAAGCGCCTGGGCGTGATCGGGGCCGGCGTGATCGGGCTCGAGCTGGGCTCGGTGTGGCGCCGCCTCGGCGCGGAGGTCACGATCCTCGAGGCGTTGCCCACCTTCCTCGGGGCCACCGACGGGGGGGTGCAGAAGGAGGCGTGGAAGCTGCTCACGAAGCAGGGGCTGAAGATCCACCTCGGCGTGACGCTCGGCGCGGTCCACGCGGGCAAGCGGGGCGTGAAGGTCGACTGGACCGACGACAAGGGCGCCGCGCAGGTGCTCGACTGCGACCGGCTGGTCGTGTCGGTGGGGCGCGTGCCCAACACCGACGGGCTCGGGCTGGAGTCGATCGGCGTGTCGGTCGACGAGCGGGGGTTCATCCCGGTCGACGATCACTGCCGGACCGCGGTTCCCAACGTCTGGGCGATCGGCGACGTGGTGCGCGGCCCGATGCTCGCGCACAAGGCCGAGGACGAGGGCGTGATGGTGGCCGAGCTGATCGCCGGCCAGAAGCCGCACATCGACTACAACTGCATTCCGTGGGTCATCTACACCTCGCCCGAGATCGCCTGGGTCGGCCGCACCGAGGAGCAGCTGAAGGCCGATGGGCGTGCGTACAAGGCGGGCCAGTTTCCTTTCTCGATCAACGGGCGCGCTCTGGGGGTCGGAGCGCCGCAGGGGTTCGTCAAGGTGCTGGCCGACGCGGCAACCGACGAAGTGCTGGGCGTGCACGTGATCTCGGCGGCGGCCTCCGACCTGGTCGCGGAGGCTGCGCTCGCGATGGAGTTCAGGGCGTCGGCCGAGGACATCGGCCGTGTCTGCCACCCGCATCCGTCGATGTCCGAGGTCCTGCGCGAGGCCGCGCTGGCGGCGACCGACAAGCGCGCGCTCAACATGTGACGACCGCCTCGTCGTGACCGTGATCGAGGCATTCCGGCACGCGCTGGCCGAGCGCGGCTACGTCGCGGACGCCGCGCAGATGGCGGCGGCCGAGCGGCTGCAGCGGATGCACGACGAGTTCGTCGCGTTCAAGTCGCAGCGCTCGAACCGGCTGAAGAAGCTGATCAACCGCCCGCCGGTGCCGCGCGGCGTCTGGCTCCATGGCGGCGTCGGCCGCGGCAAGAGCTTCCTGATGGACAGCTTCTACGCCGCCATCCCCGTCGTGCGCAAGACGCGGCTGCACTTTCACGAGTTCATGCGCGGCGTGCACCGCTCGCTGCAGGACCTCAAGGGCCGGCCCGATCCGCTCGACGCGGTCGCCGCGCAGGTGGCGCGGCGCTTTCGGCTGATCTGCTTCGACGAATTCCATGTATCGGACATCGCCGACGCGATGATCCTCGAGCGCCTGATGCGCGCGCTGTTCGCGCACGGCGTGACGTTCGTGATGACTTCGAACTACCATCCGGACCAGCTCTACCCGGAGGGGCTGCATCGCGCGCGCGTGCTGCCGGCGATCGAGCTGATCAAGGCCAACGTCGACGTGCTCAACGTCGACGCCGGCATCGACTACCGGCGCCGCTCGCTCGCCGACGTGCGCGCCTATCACACGCCGCTCGGCGCGGGCGCCGACCGCGCGCTGCGCGAGGCCTTCGCCGCGCTGGCCGAGGCTCGCGACGAGGAGCCCCGGCTGATGATCGAACACCGGGAGATCCGCGCGCTGCGGCGGGCCGGCGGCGTGGTCTGGTTCGATTTCCGCACGCTGTGCGGCGGCCCGCGGTCGCAGAACGACTACCTGGAGATCGCGAGCCAGTTCCACACGGTGATCCTGTCGGGCGTGCCGAAGATGGGCGCCGCGATGGCGTCCGAGGCGCGCCGCTTCGTGTGGCTGGTGGACGTGCTCTATGATCGGCGGGTCAACCTGATCATGTCGGCCGAGTGCCCGCCGGAGGAGATCTACACCGAGGGTGCGATGGCGGGCGAGTTCCATCGCACGGTGAGCCGGATCGTCGAGATGCAGTCGCGCGAGTACCTCGAAGCGCCGCGCCGGGAGGCGGGTGTCGGCCTCGACGGCCGCGCCTGACGCACGATGGCACTGCTCGGTGGGCATGGCGGACGCGGGGAGGTGGCCCGGCGCGGGTGGCCGGCCTTGCGGCCCGCCTTGGCGGTCGTGGCCGTGGTGGTCGCGACGCTGGCGGTCGACGCGGCCGCCCAAGGCGCGGATTCACCGCCGGCCGCAGGGTCGACCGGAGCGGCCCCCGCAGCGGGCTCCGCGCCCGCCGATGCCGGCGAGGCGCGCCGCGAGCTGCAGGCGATCGAGCGCGAGCGGGCGCAGGTGACTGCTCGGCGGCGCGCCGACGAGGCCGCGTGCCGGGGGCGCATCCTCGTCAACGACTGCCTGCAGGCCGCGCGTGAGCGCGAGCGCAACGACCGGCGGCGCCTGAAGGAGCGCGAGGTGTCGGCGCATGCGGTGCTGCGCGAAGAGCACGCGCGCGAGGAGAACCGCGCCCGGGCGTCCGATGCCGGCGCGCGGGACGACGAGCAGCGGGCGCAGCAGCGCCGTCGGGACGAGGCGCGCGAACGCCAGCAGAACCGGATCGACCAGCATCGGGATGCGCAGGCGCAGCGCGACGCGCGCGACGCGCAGCGCGCCCGCGAGGCGCAGGTCGAGCGCAAGCGGCGCGCCGAACGCGAGGCCGAGCTCGAGCGGCGCCGGGAGCAGGCGCGCCAGCGCGACGCCGCGGCGGCGGCGAACGCCGCGCGTCACGCGCAGCGGCTGCGCGACGTGGAGCGGCGCAACGCCGAGCACGACGCGAGGCTCGCCAGGCAGCGCGAGCAGGCGCTGCGTCGCGAGGCCGAGCGCGAGGCCAGGGCCGCGGCGGCGCAGCGCCGTCATCCGGCTGGCAGCCCGCCTGCGCAGGATTGAGTTTCGCCGAGCCTGCGACGTATCATGCAAGGTCGATCCAGCCCGGCAACGACCTCTCTGTCATGACCGAAAACCCTGGCCCCGAGTCGCCCAGCGCAGGCGCGTTCGCCGCCGACGCGATCCGGCAACGCATCGCCGAGCTGCAGCTCGAGCACCGGGGGCTGGACGCGATGATCGCCGCGATGGGCCATCAGCCCCGCTTCGACGAACTGCAACTGCGCCGGCTCAAGAAGCGCAAGCTGCGCATCAAGGACGCGATCACGCTGTTGCAGATGCAACTGGTGCCGGACGAACCCGCCTGATGCCCGACCCTGCGGCCGCTGCGCGGCTCGATGCCGCGGTGGCCGCGGCCTTTGCGCCCGACGGTCCCCTGGCGCGCGCGCAGCCGGGGTTCGTCGTGCGGGCGGGCCAGCGCGAGATGGCGCTCGCCGTGGCCGCGGCGATCGCCTCGGCCGCGGAGCCGGCGCGCACCGGCGCGGCGGCTGCCGAGGCCGGAGGCGACGGCGGCGCGCCTCCTGGCGCGCCGGGCGGCACGCTGGTCGCCGAGGCCGGTACCGGCACCGGCAAGACGTTCGCCTACCTGGTGCCGGCGCTGCTGTCGGGCGGCCGGGTGCTCGTCAGTACCGGCACCCGAACGCTGCAGGACCAGTTGTTCCACCGCGACCTGCCGCGCGTGCGCGAAGCGCTCGGGGTCGGCACGACGATGGCGCTGCTCAAGGGCCGGTCGAACTACGTGTGCCGCCACCACCTGCGGCGCAATCTCGAAGAGGGGCGATTCGAACGGCGCGAAGACGTCGCGGTCCTGCGGCGGATCGAGCGCTTCGCCGCAATCTCGGCGAGCGGCGACCGCGCCGAGGCGCCGGGCATCCCCGAGGACGCGCCGGCGTGGGCGAGGGCCACCTCGACGCGCGAGAACTGCCTGGGGCAGGATTGCCCCGACCTAGCCGACTGCTTCGTCTTCCGGGCGCGCCAGGCGGCGCTGCAGGCCGACGTCGTGGTCGTCAACCACCATCTGTTCTGCGCCGACCTGGCGTTGCGCGACGAGGGCATCGCCGAACTGCTGCCGAGCGCCGATGCGCTGATCTTCGACGAAGCGCACCAGCTGCCGGAGATCGCGACGCAGTTCTTCGGGCGCAGCGTGTCGACCCGCCAGCTGCTCGGTTTCGCGCGCGACCTGCTGCGGGTCGGCCTGGCCGACGCGCGCGACGCCGCCGACTGGACGCAGCCCGCGTCGACGATCGAGCAGGGGGTGCGCGTGCTCAGGCTGGCGGCGGGCCGCCCGGGACGGCTCGACGCGCGCCAGCTGCGCAGCCATGCGGCGTTGCGCGAGGCCGTGGCGGCCCTCGTCGGCAGCCTTGCGTTGCCGGCACTCGACGCGGCGGCCGAGCGCAGCCGCGATCTCGCGCGCCTTCGCGTGCGCGCGCTCGAACTCGCCCAGCGCCTGCAGGGCTGGCTCGACGGACTCGAGCGCGACGCCGGCGCAACGGTCGCCGGCGACGAGGCGGGCGAGGCAGGTGGGACGCCGTCGATCCTGTGGGCCGAGGTGCACCAGTCGGGCGTGACCCTGCACGAAACGCCGCTCTCGGTGGCCGAAACCTTTCGCCGTCACCGGGAATCGGCGCCGCGAGCGTGGATCTTCACGTCGGCGACGCTGGCGGTCGCCGGCCGCTTCGACCACTTCGTTGCTGCCATGGGGCTCGAGGGCGCGCGCACGCTGCGCTGGGAGAGCCCGTTCGACTTCGCGCGCCGCGCGCTGCTCTACGTGCCGCGCCACTGCGGCGACCCGGCTTCGCCCGGTTTCGCGAATCGGGTCGCCGAGGCGGCATGGCCGCTGATCGAAGCCAACGGCGGCCGCGCATTCGTGCTCTGCACCAGCCTGCGCATGGTCGAGCAGCAGGCGGCGCTGCTGGGCACGCGGATCCGCGAGTCGGGGCTCGGCCTGGATCTGCTGGTGCAGGGCCAGGCGTCGCGGCTGGTCCTGATCGAGCGCTTTCGCGCGTTGCGCAGCCCGGTGCTGGTGGGCAGCGCCAGCTTCTGGGAGGGGGTCGACGTCGTCGGGCCGCAGCTGTCGCTGGTGATCATCGACAAGCTGCCGTTCGCGGCGCCCGACGACCCGATCCTGCGCGCGCGCATCGACGCGATGCGCCGCGCCGGCGGCGATCCGTTCAGGCAGATCCAGTTGCCGGCAGCGGCGATGGCGCTCAAGCAGGGCGCGGGGCGCCTGATCCGGTCGGAATCCGACCGCGGGGTCCTGGCGATCTGCGACGAGCGGCTGCTCGACAAGCCCTACGGGCGCAGCCTCGTGGCCAGCCTGCCGCCGTTCCGGCTCACCCGCGACGAGAGCGAAGCGATCGGGTTCTGCGGCGACGGGGCGCCCGGGGTCAGCGCCAGACCTGCCACCAGCGGCGATCGTCTTCCGGGAAGCCCCTCGTGAGCAGCTCGCTGTCGGGGAAGCTGCGCCGGAGCACGCGCTCGGCGTCCGCGCGCATGTCGTCCAGCCCGAGCTTCTCGTAGGAGCGCACCAGCAGGTAGAGCGCTTCCTCGAGCGCGGGCGCTTCCTGGTAGTCGCGGATCACTTCCTGGGCGCGGTTGGCGGCTGCGACGTAGGCCCCGCGGCTGTAGTAGTAGCGGGCGATGTGGACCCTGCCGCGCGCCATCGAGTTCACCAGGTAGCGCATCCGCGCTTCGGCGTCGGGCGCGTACTTGCTGTCGGGAAAACGGGTCGCCAGTTCCTTGAAGGCGTCGAACGACTCGCGCAGCGCAGCCTGGTCGCGCTCGGAGAGGTCCTGGCTGCCGAAGCGGGCCAGCAGCCCCTCCTGCTCGTTGAAGTTGACCAGGCCCTTCAGGTAGAGCGCGTAGTCGAGCGCCGGGTGGTTCGGGTGCAGCTTCATGAACCGGTCGATCGCGGCCAGCGACAGCGCCCGTTCGTTGTCCTTGAACTGCGCCCAGGCGATGTCGAGCTGTGCCTGTTCGGCCCAGTGGCCGAACGGGTAGCGCGACTCGAGTTTCTCGAGCAGCTTGATCGCCGCCTGGCGGTTGCCCGACGCCAGCTCGTCGCGGGCCTCTGCATATAATCGCTCGGGTGTCCATCCGATCGTCGGGTCGGGCGGATCGGCGGTGCTGCAGGCGGCCAGCGAAACGAATACGACCGCGCCGAGCATGCGAAGCCGGGACACTAAGGTTCTCATGCGCCCGATTATAGCCAAGCCCCCCGAAGATCTCCCCGACCCCGACCTTGCGCCGGCGAAGACCGTCGAGATCGACGCGGCCGGCGCCGCCGGCGAGCGCCTGGACCGATTCGTCGCCTCGCGACTGCCCGAGGTCTCGCGCACCCGGCTGCAGCGCTGGATTGCGCTCGGGGCCGTGCGCTGCGACGACCGCGTGCTCCCCGGCAAGACGCGGCTGCGCGGCATCGAGACGATCATCGTCGAGCCGCAGCCGCGAGAGGCCGACAGTGCGTTCGCCGCCGAGCCCGTGCCGATCGACGTCGTTCACGAGGACGAGCAACTGCTGGTGCTGTGCAAGCCTGCGGGGATGGTCGTGCATCCTGCGGCGGGCAACTGGCACGGAACGCTGATGAACGGCCTGCTGTTTCATCGACCCGCGCTCGCCGCATTGCCCCGCGCCGGCATCGTGCACCGGCTCGACCGGGACACCAGCGGCCTGCTGGTGGTCGCCAAGACCGAGCAGGCCATGGCGGCACTCGCCGCGCAACTGGCCGACCGCAGCATGGGCCGCCGCTACCTTGCGCTGGCCGTGGGCCGCTGCCCGGCGCGCGGCAGCATCGAAGCCGCGATCGCGCGCGACGAGGTCTCCCGGGTGAGGATGGCCGCAGTGCCGGCGGGGCGCGGCCGCGCCGCGCGCACGTGGTATCGCGTGCTGGCCTACGGCCGGATCGACGAGCGCGACGTGAGCCTGGTCGAGTGCCGCCTCGAGAGCGGCCGCACCCACCAGATCCGGGTGCACCTCCGAAGCATCGGGCATCCGCTGGTCGGGGACGCGCTGTACGGTGGCGCCGCGCTGGCCGGCTTCGCCCGGCAGGCGCTGCACGCGTGGCAACTGGGCTTGCGCCATCCGGCCGATGGGCGCGTGGCAAGCTGGGTGTCGGCGATGCCGGCCGACATGGTTGCGTTGTGCGAGGCGGCCGGGATCGACGCCGGCGCGGCGCAGCGCGCGGCCGCGACCCCCTTCGACACCGACGACGGATCACGATGAGCACGAGCGACCCTGCCCGCGAGAGCGCCGCCGTTCCGGCCTGGGCCCGCATCGCCGAGTTGCTGCCCGACTGGGACGCGCCGCTGCGCGTCAAGGCGTTCGTCACCGGCCGCCGCGGTGGAGTGAGCCGCGGCCCGTGGGGGCTTGCCGACGGCAGTGCCGGCGGGATGAACCTGGGCACGCGCTGCGGCGACGAGCCGGCGGACGTCGCCCGCAATCGCGCGCGGCTCGAAGCGTTGCTGCCGTCGCCGCCGCGCTGGCTGCGACAGGTGCACGGCACGGCGGTTCACGTCGCCGCGCCGGACCCGGTCGCCGCGACGAACCACCCGGAACAGGCGCGCGGGGACGGTGCGTACGAGCCCGAAGCCGACGCTGCCGTGACGCGCGCGGCCGGCGTCGTGCTGGCCGTGCTGACCGCTGATTGCCTGCCGGTGCTGCTGGCCGACACGCGGGCCCGGGCGGTGGCCGTCGCGCACGCGGGCTGGCGCGGGCTTGCAGCGGGTGTCGTCGAGCGCAGTGTCGACGCGCTTCGCGAACAGGCCGGGCGCGACGCGGAGGTGATCGCCTGGCTCGGGCCGGCCATCGGGCCTCGCGCGTTCGAAGTGGGCGACGACGTGCTCCATGCGTTCTGCGACCAGGATCCCGACGCCGCCGCGGCCTTCGTGCCCGGCCCGCGCGAGGGCAAATGGCGGGCCGACCTTTACCGGTTGGCACGCATCCGGCTTGCGAGCGTCGGCGTGAGTCGCGTGAGCGGCGGCGATCACTGCACGGTGCAGGAGCACGAACGCTTCTATTCCCATCGCCGGGACCGCATCAGCGGGCGCATGGCGTCGCTGATCTGGCTCGATTCCCGCTGATCGATCACGCGCCCGGAACGCGTGCGCGAGCGGACCGCGGCGATCGATGCGGGATTACGCCTAGCTTCGCTGCGCTGCGTTGACAAAATCATCCCGCGGTGCAGAATGGCCGCAACAGGTGAGCCGGAGCGGGAGCGGAGACGAGGATGCCGGATGCGTCGCGAGGGAAGGCAGCCGCGGTTTCGCGGCGTCGCAACACGAGGGCGTCCGCCGCTGCAGCTTCCCCGCCGAACCCGGGGGCGCCGGTAACGAAGCGCCCGACCCGCAGCAAGCCGGGCGCCGAGCCGGACACGCCGGCACCGAAGACAGCGCCACAGGCCGCGAAGGCGCTGCGCCGGGCGACGAAGGCATCGCCAGCCGCCAGGAAGACGTCCCGGCGCGCGACCAAGCCCGCCCGGGGCGCTCCCACTGGCACGCGGGGCACAGGGGAACCGCACGCGGCCGGCGCTACGCCGTCGCAGCGGCACGCGGCCGCGCAGGGCGCCCAGGGCGGGGCGGTCCCGCGGGCGGGCCCCGCGCCCGTGCATCTGTCCGGCGAGCGCCTCGGCGAGATCCAGGCCGAGTACATGCAGCGACTGGGCGCGCTGATGAGCGGCGCGCCGGTTCCGGACGCGCGCGACCGGCGATTCGCAGGCGACGCCTGGAAGCACGGCCCATTCGCCTGGGCGGCCGGGCTCTACCAGCTCAACGCCGAGTTCATGCAGCGGCTCGCCGATGCCGTCGAGGGCGACAAGCAGGCGCGCAACCGGATCCGTTTCGCGACGCAGCAGTGGGTCGACGCGATGTCCCCGGCGAACTTCCTGGCGACGAACCCCGAGGCGCAGAAGCGGCTGATCGAGACGAAAGGCGAGAGCCTGCGGCAGGGCATGCAGAACCTGCTCGGCGACCTGAACAAGGGCCGCATCTCGCAGACCGACGAGACTGCGTTCGAAGTGGGGCGCAACGTCGCGACGTCGCCGGGGGCGGTGGTCTACCAGAACGAGCTGATCCAGATCATCCAGTACGCGCCATCGACGCCGACGGTCCACGCACGGCCGCTGCTGATGGTGCCGCCGTGCATCAACAAGTTCTACATCCTCGACCTGCAGCCCGAGAATTCGCTGGTCGCGTACGCGGTGGCGCAGGGCCATACCGTGTTCATGCTGTCCTGGAAGAACGTGAAGGCCGACCAGGGGCATCTCACCTGGGACGACTATCTCGAGACCGGCGTCATCCAGGCGATGCGCGTCGTGCGCGAGATCAGCGGCCAGGAGCAGATCAACGTGCTCGGTTTCTGCGTCGGCGGCACGTTGCTGGGCAGCGCGGCCGCGGTGCTCGCGGCGCGCGGCGAGCAGTGGATCGAGTCGATGACGCTGCTCACCACCTTCCTCGACTTCTCCGAGCCCGGCGTGCTCGGCGTGTTCATCGACGAGAACTTCGTCGCCTACCGCGAGTCGACGATCGGACATGGCGGCCTGGTGCACGGACGCGAGCTGGCCGTCACCTTCAACTTCCTGCGCCCCAACGACCTGGTCTGGAACTACGTCGTCAGCAGCTACCTGAAGGGCGAAGCGCCGCCGGCGTTCGACCTGCTCTACTGGAATTCCGACAGCACCAACCTGCCCGGGCCGATGTACAGCTGGTACCTGCGCCACACCTACCTGCAGAACGAACTGCGCGAGCCGGGCCGGCTGATCTGCTGCGGCGTGCCGGTCGACCTGGGCGAGATCGGCGTGCCGACCTACCTCTACGGGTCGCGCGAAGACCACATCGTCCCGTGGCACGGCGCCTACGAGTCGACGAAGCTGCTGTCGGGTCCCCTGCGCTTCGTGCTCGGTGCCAGCGGCCACATTGCCGGCGTCATCAACCCGGCGTCCAGGGGCAAGCGCAATCACTGGATCGGCGATTCGCTGCCCGACAGCGCCGACGACTGGCTCGCGGCCGCCACCGACCACCCGGGCAGCTGGTGGCCCGACTGGGCTCGCTGGCTGTCCTCGTTCACGGGCGAGCCGAAGCCGGCCCCCAGGCAGCCGGGCAATTCGCGCTACCGGCCGATCGAGCCGGCGCCGGGGAGCTACGTGAAGGAAAAGGCGGAATAGGGAGGTGCGAGCCAGCAGCAGCGGAAGTCAGTCGCAGTCGCACGCATGCCGGGTCGGCCGCCACGCGCCCGTCCCGAGACATTCCCTACAAACGAGAGGAAGACACCGATGAGCAAGAAGATCGCCTACGTGACGGGCGGCATGGGCGGGATCGGCACCGCGATCTGCCGCCGTTTCCACGACATGGGCTACACCGTGGTCGCGGGCTGCGGGCCGACCCGCGATCACGCCAAGTGGCTGGCCGAGCAGAAGGCGGCCGGCTACACGTTCCACGCATCGGTGGGCAACGTCGCCGACTGGGAGTCGACGCGTGCGGCCTTCGAAAAGGTGAAGGCCGAGATCGGACCGGTCGACGTCCTGGTGAACAACGCCGGCATCACGCGCGACGGCGTGTTCCGCAAGATGTCGCTCGACGACTGGCGTTCGGTCATCGATACCAACCTGAACTCGCTGTTCAACGTGACCAAGCAGGTCATCGACGGCATGCTCGACCGCAACTGGGGCCGGATCGTCAACATTTCGTCGGTCAACGGCGAGAAGGGACAGTTCGGCCAGACCAACTACTCGGCCGCCAAGGCGGGCATGCACGGCTTCACGATGGCGCTGGCGCAGGAAGTCGCCAGCAAGGGCGTGACGGTGAACACGGTGTCGCCGGGGTACATCGCCACCGACATGGTGATGGCGGTGCGCGAGGACGTTCGCGAGAAGATCATCCAGACGATTCCGGTCAGGCGCCTCGGCAAGGCCGAGGAGATCGCGTCGATCGTCGGCTGGCTGACGACCGACGACGCGGGCTTCACGACCGGTGCCGACTTCTCGTGCAACGGCGGCCTGCACATGGGCTGATGGAGACGACGCGATGGCGAACGCCACCCGGCTGATCAAGAAGTACCCCAACCGCCGCCTGTACGACACGCAGACGAGCGCCTACATCACGCTCGCCGACGTCAAGCAGTTGGTGCTCGAGAACGAGGACTTCAAGGTCGTCGACGCCAAGAGCAACGAAGACCTGACCCGCAGCATCCTGCTGCAGATCATCCTCGAGGAGGAGGCCGGTGGCGCGCCGCTGTTCTCGTCCGGGATGCTGGCGCAGATCATCCGCTTCTACGGACACGCGATGCAGGGGATGATGGGCGCGTACCTCGAGAAGACGATGCAGGCCTTCGTCGAGATCCAGAACAAGATGCAGGAGCAGTCGAAGGGGTTCTACGACGCCAAGGGCATGCCGAACCCGGAGATGTGGGCGCAGTTCATGTCGGTGCAGGCGCCGATGATCCAGACGATGATGGGCAACTACATCGAGCAGAGCAAGAACCTGTTCGTGCAGATGCAGGAGCAGATGCAGGCGCAGACCCGCAACATGTTCCAGAGCTTCCCGTTCCCCGGAGCGCCTGCCCAGGGAGCCGGGCAGGCGGCGCCCGACAAGAAGTAGCGACGGCACCGCCCGTGCCCGGACGGTACAATCCGTCCGACGAATGCCCACGCCGCCTCGCCGCGGCGTTTTTTTTCCCCGGGTCACGCCCGCCCACCGAAGCACTCGAGCAACCGATGAGCCTCGCCGAAAAACCAGCCCGCCGGCGCAGCCGCAAGTCACCGCCGAAGGTCGGGTTCGTCTCGCTCGGGTGCCCGAAGGCGATGGTCGATTCGGAGCGCATCCTGACCCAGTTGCGCGCCGAGGGGTACGACATCGTCGGCGACTACGACGGCTCGGACCTGGTCGTGGTGAACACCTGCGGCTTCATCGACGAGGCGGTGCAGGAGTCGCTCGACGCGATCGGCGAGGCGCTCGCCGAGAACGGCAAGGTCATCGTCACCGGCTGCCTCGGCGCCCGCCGCGGCAGCGGCGGCGGCACGCTGGTCGGGCAGGTGCACCCCAGGGTGCTCGCGGTGACCGGTCCGCACGCGACCGACGAAGTCATGGGGCACATTCACGCGCACCTGCCGAAGCCGCACGACCCGTTCGCCGACCTGGTGCCGGCGGGCGGCGTGAAGCTCACGCCACGGCACTACGCGTACCTGAAGATTTCCGAAGGCTGCAACCATCGCTGCACGTTCTGCATCATCCCGTCGATGCGCGGCGACCTGGCGAGCCGCCCGATCGGCGAGGTGCTGCGCGAGGCCGAGGCGCTGGTGAAGGCGGGCGTCCGCGAGCTGCTGGTGATCTCGCAGGACACCAGCGCCTACGGCGTCGACGTCCGATACCGCACCGGCTTCGTCGACGGGCGCCCGGTGCGCACGCGGATGACCGAGCTGGTGCGCGAACTCGCGCAGCTCGGTGCGCGCGTGCGGCTGCACTACGTGTACCCGTACCCTCACGTCGACGAGGTGCTGCCGCTGATGGCCGAGGGCAGGGTGCTGCCCTACCTCGACGTGCCGTTCCAGCATTCGCATCCGCGGATCCTGAAGCTGATGAAGCGGCCCGCCTCGGGCGAGAAGAACATCGAGCGCATCCGCGCCTGGCGGGCAGTGTGTCCGGACCTGACGATCCGGAGCACCTTCATCGCCGGCTTTCCCGGCGAGACCGAGGCCGAGTTCGAGCACCTGCTCGCGTTCCTGCGCGATGCCGAACTCGACCGCGTCGGCTGCTTCGCGTACTCGCCGGTGGACGGCGCGGCCGCCAACGCGCTGCCGGGCCAGTTGCCCGACGAGGTGCGCGAGGGCCGGCGCGCCCGCTTCATGGAAGTCCAGTCGGCGATCAGCGCGCGGCGCCTGCAGCGGCGCGTCGGCACGACCTGCACGGTGATGGTCGACGCGATCGAGCACGACCCGGAAGCCGGCGCCTGGCGCGCCGCGACGCGCTCGGCAGGGGAAGCGCCGGAGATCGACGGGCTGGTCTACGTCGCGCTCGATGACGAGGCGCAGGCGCGCGCGCTGCCCGCGGGCAGCGAGCTCGCCGTGCGAATCGTCGAGGCGGACGAGCACGACCTGTTTGCGGTGCCGGCCTGAGGCGCGCGTCGGCGCCGGGTCGCGCGCTTCAGCGCAGGCCCGGTCGTCCGTCCCGGCCGGCCGCAGCGGCGAGGGCGGCGCCCACCAGCAGCACCGCGGCCGCCAGCCACGAAGGCGCCGCGAACGACCCGCTGCGTTCCGCGAGCCAGCCTCCCACGGCAGGCCCCGCGATCTGCCCGACGCTGAACGCGACGGTCATTCGCGCGATCGTCTGGTCGGGCCGATCGGGCGCGAGCTGGCGCGCCGTGGCCAGGCCGAGCGCGGTGATCGCCATGAACGTGCCGCCGAGCAGGGCCGCGCCGACGAGCAGCGCCGCGGCGCCGTGTCCTGCGGCAGCCAGCGCAACGCCCGCTGCCTCGAGCACGAAGGCCGCAACGATTGCTGCATAGGGTCCGGTGCGCGCCGCCACTTTCGCCCACGCCCAGTTCGACGGCGCGCCCGCGAGCCCGAACACCGCCCAGGTCCAGAACTCCAGCGCGCGGGCGTCCGACATGCGGCGCACCATCACGACGATGAACGTGGCGGTGATCACGTACCCGAAGCCCAGGCATCCGTACGACCAGACCAGCCGGGCGAGCGCGCGGCGGTCGGCGACGCCGCGCGCGGCGTCGGCGTGCGGCGGCGGCGCGGCGCCTGGCGGACGGGCGAGGACGCGCCACGGCGCGAGTGCCAGCAGCGTCATCAGGCCGGCCAGGGCCCACCACAGCCGCGCCGCGCCCCAGCCGGCTTCGCGGCCCGCGAACACCAGCAGCGCCGAGGCCGCGATCCCGACGCCGACGCCCGCGTAGAGCAGGCTGCCCAGCATCGGTCGACCCTCGCGGGCGGCGATCTCGAAGACGATTGCGGAGGTGAACACCAGCACGAACGCGCTCGCGACGCCCGAGGCCAGGCGCACCCAGGCCCAGCCGGAGGCACCGATGTCGAGCGCCATCGCGGCGGTGGTGAGCGCGCTCAGCGTCAGCCCGGTGCGCAGCCAGCCGGTCCGCCGACGCGCGAAGAAGGCCCGCGTCGCGAACAGCGCGCCGATCAGGTAGCCGAGGAAGTTCGCCGAGGCGACCAGTCCGGCCGCCGACAGCCCGAGGCTCGACTCCTCGAGCATCGCCGGCAGCATCGGCGTATACGCGAAGCGGCCGATGCCCATCGCCAGCGCGAGTGCGCAGGCGCCGGCGCCCGCGGCTGCGAGGCCGCCGGTGCGGCCGCTCATGGCGCCGCGGGCAACTGGTCGACGAACCAGTTCAGGATCGCGTCGAGCCCGCAGTGGTTGATCGCGTGCGTGGTCTCCGAGTGAACGATCGGCTTGGCGCGGTAGGCGACCGAGACGCCGGCGATCGACATCATCTTGAGATCGTTGGCGCCGTCGCCGACGACGATCGCCTGCGCGGGCGTGCAACCGACCGACGCGCAGGTCTCCTCGACCACGCGGCGTTTCACGTCGGCGTTGACGATCTCGCCGAGCACGTGCCCGGTCAGCCGACCCTCGGCGATCTCCAGCGTGTTCGAGCGCGTGAAGTCCAGGTGCAGCCGGGCCGCCAGGCGCTCGGTGAAGAACGTGAAACCGCCCGAGACCAGCAGGATCTTCAGGCCGGCGGCGCGCGCCGCGACGATCAGCGCCTCGGCGCCGGGGGACAGGCGCACCCGCTCGTCGTAGACGCGCTGCAGCGTGGATTCGGGAAGGCCGGCGAGCAGCGCGACCCGCCGCCGCAGGCTCTCGTTGTAGTCGGCAATCTCGCCACGCATCGCCGCCTCGGTGATGGCCGCGACCTCGGCCTTCTTGCCGGCGAACTCGGCGATCTCGTCGATGCACTCGATGGTGATCAGCGTCGAGTCCATGTCGAACGCGATCAACCGGTAGTCGGACAGCCGCGCCGACAGCGGCACGATCTCGGCATCCACGCCGAGGCTGTCTGCGATCTCGCCGACGCGGTCGCCGTCGATCGTGACCGGCTCCCAGGTGGCGAGCTGCGGCAGGTGCAGCGTGGGCGCGCGGCCGAGCGCGGCGCGGAATGCGGCCACTGCGGCGTCGCAGAGTCGGGGGTGCTGGACGACGAGGCGGCTCATCGCTTCGGTGCCTTGTCGACCAGGCCCGAGAGGATCTCGCGGATGCGCTGCAGACGCGCGGCGAGGTCCGGCGTGGACAGCGTGAAGCGCAGCCGGTCGGGGCCTGCGAGCTTGACGTCGCGCCGGCTCTGGATGAAGCGGATGATCGCCGCCGGGTCGATCGGCGGGCTCGGGACGAACTGCACGACGATCGCCTCGGACGCCGCATCGATCCGGGCGATGCCAAGCGGCTGCGAATCGATGCGCAGCCGGTGCGTCTCGACCAGCGCGCGCGCCGCCTCGGGCAGCTTGCCGAAGCGGTCGACCAGTTCTTCGCGCAGGGCGTCCAGCGCGTCCGCGGTCGCGCAGTTGGCCATGCGTTTGTACAGTGTCAGCCGCTCGTGGACGTCGGGGCAGTAGTCGGTCGGCAGCAGTGCAGGAACGTGCAGCTTGATCTCGGTGGTGGCGGCCAGCGGTGCCGACAGGTCGGGCTCGCGTCCGGCCTTCAGCGAGCGGACTGCCTCGTCGAGCATGTCGGTGTACAGCGCGAAGCCCACCTCCTGCATGTCGCCGGACTGCGATTCGCCGAGCACCTCGCCAGCGCCGCGGATCTCGAGGTCGTGCATCGCGAGGTAGAACCCCGAGCCGAGTTCCTCCATCGCCTGGATCGCCTCGAGCCGCTTGCCCGCGTCGCGCGTGATCGCGGCCTCGTCGGGGATCAGCAGGTACGCGTAGGCCTGGTGGTGCGAGCGTCCGACCCGGCCGCGCAGCTGGTGCAGCTGCGCCAGCCCGAAGCGGTCGGCGCGGTGGATCACGATCGTGTTCGCGGTCGGCACGTCGATGCCGGTCTCGATGATCGTCGTGCACAGCAGCACGTTGAAGCGCTGCTGATGGAAGTCGCGCATCACGCGCTCGAGCTCGCGCTCGGGCATCTGGCCGTGCGCGACCGCGATGCGGGCCTCGGGCACGAGTTCCGCGAGCCGGGTGCGCCGATTCGCGATCGTCTCGACTTCGTTGTGCAGGAAGTAGGCCTGGCCGCCGCGCTTCAACTCGCGCAGCAGCGCCTCGCGGATCGCGCTGTCGGACTCGCGGCGAACGAAAGTCTTGATGGCCAGCCGCTTCTGCGGTGCGGTGGCGATCACCGAGAAGTCGCGGATGCCCTCGAGGCTCATCGCGAGCGTGCGCGGAATGGGCGTGGCGGTCAGGGTCAGCACGTCGACCTCGGCGCGCAGCGCCTTCAGTGCCTCCTTCTGGCGCACGCCGAAGCGGTGCTCCTCGTCGATGATGACCAGCCCGAGCCGCGGGAACTTCACGTCGGACGACAGCAGCTTGTGCGTGCCGATGACGACGTCGACGCGCCCGGCGACGATGTCGGCGATCGCCGCGCGGGTCTCCTTCGGCGAACGGAAGCGCGACAGCTCGACCAGCTTCACCGGCAGCTCGGCGAAACGGTCGGAGAAGGTCTGGAAGTGCTGCTCGGCCAGCAGCGTCGTCGGCGTGAGGATCGCCACCTGCTTGCCGTCGGCCACGGCCACGTACGCGGCGCGCAACGCGACCTCGGTCTTGCCGAACCCGACGTCGCCGCACACCAGCCGGTCCATCGGCTTGCCCGAGACCATGTCCTGCACGACGGCGTGGATCGCCGCCAGCTGGTCGGGCGTTTCCTCGAACGCGAAGCCGTCGGCGAAGGCTTCGTAGTCGTGCGCAGCGAAGCGGAACGCGTGACCCGTACGCGCGGCGCGCCGTGCGTAGAGGTTGAGCAGTTCGGCGGCCGCGTCGCGCGCGCGGCGCGCCGCGCGGGTGCGCGCCTTCTCCCACTGGTCCGAGCCGAGCTGGTGCAGCGGCGCGTCTTCGGGGTTGGCGCCGCTGTAGCGCCCGATCACGTGCAGTTGCGACACCGGCACGTACAGCGTGGCCTGGTTGGCGTAGCTGAGGTGCAGGAACTCGGTCGGCCCGTCGCCGAGGTCCATGGTCGCGAGCCCCTCGTAGCGGCCGATGCCGTGCTGCGCGTGCACCACCGGGTCGCCGACCTTCAGTTCGGAGAGGTCGCGGATGATCGAGTCGATGTCGGTCTGCGACGCGCGCACGCCGCGGCGCGTACGCCGCGCGGTGCCGCTGAACAGCTCCGACTCGGTGAGCACGGCGATGCCGATCCCGGGCAGCGCGAAGCCCTCGTGCAGCGGGCCGACCACCAGCGCCGCCGCCGCCTCGGCGCCGGCGAAGGCGGCCCAATCGTCGAGCGCCGGCAGCGCCAGGCCATGGTCCGCCAGCAGTTGCGCCAGCGTCTCGCGGCGCCCAGGCGACTCGGCGACGATCAGCTTGCGCAGCGGCGAGGTCTCGAAGAACGCGGCGAGCCGCTCGACCGGGTTCTGCGCGCGGCGATCCACGGCCACGTCGGGCAACGCGGCGGCGAATGCGGCGGCGAATGCGGTCGTCGTGGCGTCGGGCGCGGGGGCCTGAGGCTCGGCGCGCGCGATGGCCCAGCGCCCGAAGCGGCGTGCCTCGACGAAGAACCGGCCCCCGTCGATGAACAGCTCGTCCGGACGCAGCAACGGTCGCTCGGGGTCGTGCGACAGGAAGCGGAAGCGCTGACCCGCCTCGTCGGCGAAGCGGCGCGACGCGTCTTCGACGTCGCCGTGCGAGACGACCAGGGTCGTGGCGGGCAGGTAGTCGAACAGCGTCGCCGTGCCCTCGTGGAACAGCGGCAGCCAGTATTCGATGCCCGCTGGCGCGATGCCGTTGCCCACGTCACGATAGACGGTGCTTCGCGAGGGATCGCCTTCGAAGCGTTCGCGCCAGCGGGTGCGGAAGGCCGTCCGCGCGGCCTCGTCCATCGGGAATTCGCGTCCCGGCAGCAGGCGCACCCGCTCGATGGCGTAGAGGCTGCGCTGGGTGTCCGGATCGAAGGTACGGATGGACTCGACCTCGTCGCCGAACAGGTCGAGCCGGTAGGGCAGCGCCGAGCCCATCGGGTACAGGTCGATCAGGCCACCGCGCACGCAGTATTCGCCGGGATGGACCACCTGCGAGACGTGCCCGTAGCCGGCCAGCGTGAACTGGCTGCGCAGCGCCGCCTCGTCGATCCGCTGCCCCTTGTGGAAGAAGAACGTGTGCGACGCGAGAAATGCCGGCGGCGCGAGCCGGTACAGCGCGGTGCTTGCCGGCACCAGCAGCACGTCGCAGTCGCCGCGCTGCAGCGCGTAGAGCGTCGACAGCCGCTCGGAGACGAGGTCCTGGTGCGGCGAGAAGGCATCGTAGGGCAGGGTCTCCCAGTCGGGCAGCAGCAGCACGCGCAGCCGCGGCGCGAACCAGCGGATCTCGTCGGACAGGCGCTGCGCGTCGGGGGCGCCGGCGGTGACGATCGCCAGCACGCGGCCCACGGCGGCCTCGCGCTGCGCGAGGCCGGCGAGAAGCAGCGAATCGCCCGAGCCGCGGCAGGGCGGCAGCGTGCGCACCTGACCCGCTGCGGGCGCGGGATGCGCGGCGAGCAGCGTCTCGAGCGCGGCCGTGGCGCGAGCGGCGTCGTCGCGCGCAGGGTCGGCCAGGGCGCCGGTGGCCCCGGCGGACGACAGGACGTGGGTGCTCAAGGGAATGGGCGGGGAATGGGCGGCGCAGGCAAGACTACAATTCTAGCTTTTCGCCGCGCTCGACGACGGCAGACCCTTCCGACCGTGTCCGATCCCGCCGACCGATACTTCGCCGTGATCCCCGCCGCAGGCGTCGGGAGCCGGCTCGGCGCGGCGCAGCCGAAGCAGTACCTCGCGCTGGCCGGCTCGCCGATGCTTCGCTGGAGCGTCGATGCGCTGCTCGCCGCGCCGTGGATCGAGCGCGTCGTCGTCGTGGTCGCGTCCGACGATCGCCGCGCAGCGCCACTGCTCGCCGGGCTGCCTCGCGTCGAGGTGCTGGCCGCGGGCGGGGCGACTCGGCGCGATACGGTGCTGGCCGGCCTGCGTGCGCTCGCCGGCTCGGGAGCGGGCGCCGGGCACTGGGTGCTGGTGCACGATGCGGCGCGACCGGGGCTTCGTCCGGCCGATCTCGAGCGCCTGCGCGCCGGCCTTGCGCAATCGCCGGTCGGCGGGCTCCTCGCGGTGCCGGTGAGCGACACCGTCAAGCGAGCCGGCGAGGACGGCCGGTCGGTGACCGCCACGCTGGAGCGCGACCGACTGTGGCTCGCGCAGACGCCGCAGATGTTCAGGCTCGGGCCGCTGGTCGAGGCGCTCGAGGCTCATCCGGCGGTCACCGACGAGGCCGCGGCGATCGAGCGCGCCGGCCACGCGCCGTGGCTGGTCGAAGGCGGGCGGGAGAACTTCAAGGTGACCACCGCCGAGGATCTCGAACTGATGCAGCGGCTGCTGGAGCGACGATGAAGATCCGGATCGGGCAGGGCTACGACGTGCACGCGCTCGTGCCGGGGCGCCGGCTGGTGATCGGCGGCGTCGAGGTGCCCCACGACCACGGCCTGCTCGGGCACTCCGACGCCGACGTGCTGCTGCACGCGATCACCGACGCGCTGCTCGGTGCGGCGGCGCTGGGCGACATCGGCCGGCACTTCCCCGACACCGACGAGCGCTGGCGCGGCGCCGACAGTGTGGCTCTGCTCGCCGAGGCCGCGCGGCGGGTGCGCGCCGCAGGGTGGGACATCGCCAACATCGACGCAACGGTGATCGCGCAGGCGCCGAAGCTCGCGCCGCGGTTGCCACTGATGGCCGAGCGGATCGCTGCCGCGCTGTCGATCGGCGTGGAGCAGGTCGGCGTCAAGGCCAAGACCGGCGAGCGGCTCGGCTTCGTCGGACGCGCCGAGGGCATCGAGGCGCAGGCGGTGGCACTGCTGGTGGCGCGCGACGCCGGGACTTGAGGCAGGTCAAGGCGCGTCGGCCCGGCGCCGCTTTCCCGCCGAGGCGCCGACTCGCCGTTTCGGTACACTGGTTCGCTTGTGAGCCGCACCACCCCGTGAAGGCTTCAGGGCGTACACGCGGCCCGCACGACCAACCACAAGGGGGAGACGACGATGGGCGAACAGACCAAGTACCTGCTCGACGAGAGCCGCATTCCGAAGCGCTGGTACAACATCCAGGCCGACCTGCCGAAGCCGTTGGCGCCGGTGCTGCACCCGGGCACGATGAAGCCCGTGGGGCCCGACGATCTGGCGCCGCTGTTCCCGATGGCGCTGATCATGCAGGAGGTCACCACCGAGCGCGAGATCGACATTCCCGAGCCGGTTCGCGACATCTACCGGCTGTGGCGGCCGAGCCCGCTGTTTCGCGCCCACCGCCTGGAGAAGGCGCTCGGCACGCCGGCGAAGATCTTCTACAAGTACGAGGGCGTGAGCCCTGCGGGCAGTCACAAGCCGAACACCGCGGTCGCGCAGGCGTTCTACAACCGCGAGGCCGGCATCAAGCGGCTGAGTACGGAAACCGGCGCTGGCCAGTGGGGCTCGTCGCTGGCGTTCGCCGGCGCGCTGTTCGGCATCGACGTCACCGTGTTCCAGGTGCGCGTCTCGTACGACCAGAAGCCGTACCGCCGGGCGCTGATGGAGTCCTACGGGGCGCGCTGCCTGCCGTCTCCCTCCACCGAGACCGACTTCGGGCGCAGCGTGCTGGCCAAGCGCCCCGACCATCCAGGCAGCCTGGGCATCGCGATCTCCGAGGCGGTCGAGGTCGCCGCGAAGAACGACGACACCAAGTACGCACTCGGCTCGGTGCTCAACCACGTGCTGCTGCACCAGACCGTGGTGGGGCTCGAAGCGATGGAGCAGCTGAAGATGGCCGACGCCTGGCCCGACGTCATCGTCGGCTGCACCGGGGGCGGCTCCAACTTCGCCGGCATCACGTTCCCGTTCATCGGCGACGGACTGCGCGGCGGCGCGAAGCCGCGGATCGTCGCGGTCGAGCCGGCGGCCTGCCCGTCGCTCACGCGCGGCAAGTTCGCCTACGACTTCGGCGACACCGGGCACATGACGCCGCTGGCGAAGATGCACACCCTCGGGTCCACGTTCACGCCGCCCGGTTTCCACGCCGGCGGCCTGCGTTATCACGGCATGGCGCCGCTGGTCTCGCACCTGAAGGAGCTGAACCTGATCGAGGCCGTCGCCTACCACCAGAAGGAGTGCTTCGCCGCAGGCATCCAGTTCGCCCGCTGCGAAGGCATCCTTCCGGCGCCGGAGGCGAACCACGCAGTCAAGGGCGCGATCGAGGAGGCGTTGCGCTGCAAGCGCGAAGGGCGCTCCGATACGATCCTGTTCAACCTGTGCGGCCACGGCCACTTCGACATGGCCGCGTACATGGCCTACAGCGCGGGTACGCTGACCGACCAGTCGTACAGCGAGCAGGAACTCGCGATGGCGCTCGCCGGCCTGCCGAGCGTTCCCGAGCCGGCCTGATGCAGTCGACCTGACCCGGCTGCGGCCTGATCATGCCGGCCGCAGCGGGCCGGCTTCCCGCCGGGGCGAGCGCGCCCCGGCGGTCCTCGTTTCTCCTCGCCGATCGCCCGGCGCATTGACCCGGATCAACGGCTCGATGCGCAGGCGGCGTATTGCTATCGGCTTGCGAACGGCGCCGTTCCAGCGAAGGAGGAGACCATGCGCGACCGCAACGAATCACTGCTCTGGATGTACGAGAAGATGGTGGAGATCCGCCACTACGAGGAGACGATGGTCAACGTCTACCTCGAGGGCAAGCTGCCGCCGAAGATCCAGAAGGGGCTGGCCTTCGACATCGGCTCCGGGCCGGTGCCGGGCGAGATGCACCTGTCGGCCGGCCAGGAGCCGGTGGCGGTCGGCGTCTGCGCGCACCTGAAGAAGGAGGACACGGTGGTCGGCACGCACCGGCCGCACCACTTCGCGATCGCCAAGGGCGTGCCGCTCGACCGGATGACCGCCGAGATGTTCGGCAAGGCGGCAGGGCTGGGCAAGGGCAAGGGCGGTCACATGCACCTGTTCGACCCCGAGCACCGCTTCAGCTGCAGCGGGATCATCGGCGCGAGCCTTCCGCCCGCGTGCGGCGCAGCGCTCGCCGCGAAGAAGCTGGGCCGCGACTGGGTTGCGGTGGCGTTCTTCGGCGAGGGCGCCGCCAACCAGGGGTCGTTCCACGAGTCGCTGAACCTGGCCGCGCTGTGGAAGCTGCCGGTGATCTTCGTCTGCGAAGACAACTACTGGGCCATCTCGGTGCCCAAGCCCGCCGCAGCGTCGATCGCGAAGATCTCCGATCGCGCGGTCGCCTACGGCATGCCCGGCGTGCACGTGGCGAACAACGACGCGGTCGAGGTCTGGGAAGCCGCCGGCGCCGCGGTCGAGCGCGCGCGCGGCGGCGGCGGGCCGACGCTGATCGAGGTGCGCACCGACCGGTACCTGGGCCACTTCCAGGGAGACGCCGAGGTCTACCGGCCCAAGGACGAGGTGGCGAAGCTGCGCGCCAACGACCCGATTCCGCGGCTGGCCGGGCAACTGAAGGCGCAGAAGCTGCTCGACGACAGCCAGCGCGCGGCGCTCGAGGCGCGCGCCCGGGCGCGCGTCGACGAAGCCTACGCGTTCGCGCGCAGCGCCGAGTACCCGGCGCCGGCCGACGCGCTGGCCGACCTGTTCGTCTGAGACCGCAACCGTCGGGAGACACCGATCATGAGCGAATCACGTGCATTGACGATGGCGCAGGCGATCTCCGAGGCGATCGCCCAGGAAATGGAGCGCGACCCCACGGTCTTCGTGATGGGCGAGGACATCGGGCGCTACGGGGGCATCTTCGGCGCCACGGGCGGACTGCTCGACAGGTTCGGCCCGGACCGCATCATGGACACGCCGATCTCGGAGACGGCGTTCATCGGCGCGGCCACCGGCGCGGCCGCGACCGGCATGCGCCCGATCGCCGAGCTGATGTTCGTCGACTTCTTCGGCGTCTGCATGGACCAGATCTACAACCACATGGCCAAGAACACCTACATGGCGGGCGGCAACCTCCGGCTGCCGGTGGTGCTGATGACCGCGGTCGGCGGGGGCTACAACGACGCCGCGCAGCATTCGCAGTGCCTGTTCGGCACCTTCGCGCACATGCCGGGGCTCAAGGTGGTGGTGCCGTCGAACGCCTACGACGCGAAGGGGCTGATGATCCAGTCGATCCGCGACGACAATCCGGTGATGTTCATGTTCCACAAGGGGATCATGGGGCTGCCGTGGATGGCCTATTTCGAAGGCAGCACGACCGACGTGCCGAGCGAGCCGTACGCGTTGCCGTTCGGCCAGGCGCGCGTGGTGCGCGAAGGCACCGACCTGACGATCGTCACGCTCAGCCAGATGGTGCACAAGGCAGCGCTCGCCGCGGTCGAACTCGAGCGCGACGGCATCGATGCCGAAGTGATCGACCTGCGCACGCTGGTGCCGCTCGACCGCAAGGCGGTGTTGAAGTCGGTCGCGAAGACCGGCAGGCTGCTGGTGGCCGACGAGGACTACCTGAGCTTCGGGCTGAGCGGCGAGATCGCGGCGATCGTCGCCGAAAACCTCGACACGGTGCGGTTGCGCGCTCCGGTCAGGCGACTGGCGGTGCCCGACGTGCCGATTCCCTACAGCCGTCCGCTCGAGCGCTTCGTGATCCCGCAGGTCGAGTCGATCGTCGAGGCCGGCCGCGCGCTGTGCCGCGCGCCGTTCGCCCAGGCGATGCCCGCATGACGGCAATCACGCTCGACGACGCGGCGTGGCAGGACGTCGAGGAGGGCACCGAGGCGCTGGTCGATCGCTGGCTGGTCGGCGAAGGCGCCGCGGTGCGCGCCGGCCAGCCCGTGGTGTCGGTCGTGCTGGTCAAGACGACGATCGAGGTGCCGGCGCCCGCCGACGGCGTCCTCGAGCGCATCCTCGTTGCCGCCGGCGAGACCTTCGCGCGCGGCGCGCCGATCGGCACGCTGCGCGAATCGGGCTGAATGCGGGTCGAAGCGGCGATTGCCGACGAGCACGCCTGGGTCGCCGAGGTGCTCGCGGCGCCTGTCGAGCGACCACAGTGGCGGGTCTGGCGATACCCGGCGGCCGAGATCGTGCTCGGGTGCTCGCAACGCGCGCTGCACGAGGAGGTCGGCCGGCGGGTCGCGCCGGGCGTCGACGTGACGGTACGCCCGTCGGGGGGCGGCGCGGTGCTCGCCGGTCCGTGGATGATCGGCGTGAGCGTCGTGCTCGCGCCCGACGACCCGCTGCTGGGCGACGGGCTCGTCGCCAGCTATCGCTGGCTCGGCGAACTGCACGTCCGACTGATGCGCGAGGCCGGCATCGAGGCCCGTGCGGTCGATCCGCAGCGGCTTCGTGAAGCGGCCGTCGCGCCCGGTGCGGCGCCGTTGCGCTGGGCGTGCTTCGGCGCGCTGTCGCCGTGGGAAGTGGTCGATGCCGCGGGGCGCAAGCTGACTGGCCTCGCGCAGCAGCGCCGGCGCACCGGCGTGGCGTTCTCGGCCGGCACGCTGGTGTCCCGGCCCGACTGGCGGCTGCTGTGCGAGGCGCTGGGCGCCCCCGACGATGCCGCGCAACTCGATCGCCTGACGGCGGCCTGCGACGAGGTGTCCGGAGCCGACCGGCTCGAGCCCGACGAGTGGGCGCAGGCGATCGACGAGGCGCTGGCGCGGCTGCTCGGCTGACCGTCTCCGGGAGAGGCCCCGCGTGCGGGTCAGCGCGCGACCGTCAGCCCATCGAATGCGCGAACGCGGTGTCGAGCAGCCGCACTGTCCGATCGACGTTCTGCAGCTTGTCGAGCCCGAACAGCCCGATACGGAAGCTGCGGAAATCGGCCGGCTCGTCGCACTGCAGCGGCACCCCGGCCGCGATCTGCAGGCCCTGGGCGAGCAGCTTGCGGCCGGAATGGAGTTCCGGGTCGTCGGTGTAGCCGACCACCACCCCGGGCGCGTCGAAGCCCGGGGCGGCGACGCTGCGCACGCCGCGGCTGGCGAGCATCGCGCGGACCCTGTCGCCGAGTTCCTGCTGCTCGGCGCGCGCGCGCTCGAAACCGTAGCGCTGCGTCTCCTGCATCGCGTCGCGCACCCGCACGAGCGACTCGGTGGGCATCGTCGCGTGGTACGCGTGGCTGCCGCCCTCGTAGGTCTCCATGATCTGCAGCCACTTGCGCAGGTCGCAGGCGAAGCTGGTGCTCGTCGTCTGGTCGATCCGCTCGCGGGCGCGCTCGCCGAGCATCACCAGCGCGCAGCACGCCGGCCCGCTCCAGCCCTTCTGCGGCGCACTGATCAGCACGTCGACACCCAGGGCGGCCATGTCGACCCAGATCGCCCCCGAGGCGATGCAGTCGAGCACGAACATGCCGCCGACCGCGTGCGTCGCTGCCGCCACCGCCCGCAGATAGGCCTCGGGAAGGATCAGCCCCGATGCGGTTTCGACGTGAGGGGCGAACACCAGCCCGGGGCGCTCACGCTCGATCGCCGCGACGACCTCGTCGATCGGCGGCGGCGCGAACGGCGCCTGGCGCCCCGGCTCGACGGGGCGCGCCTTGAGGACGATCGACGCCGACGGGATGCTCCCCATCTCGAAGATCTGCGTCCAGCGGTAGCTGAACCAGCCGTTGCGGATCACCAGCGCCTTGCGGCCGGTTGCGAACTGGCGCGCCACCGCCTCCATGCCGAAGGTGCCGCTGCCCGGCACGACGATCGCCGATCGCGCGCGGTAGGCCTCTTTCAGCACGGAGGCGATGTCGCGCATGACGCCGTGGAACCTGCGCGACATGTGATTGAGCGTGCGATCGGTGTACACCACCGAGTATTCGAGCAGGCCGTCGGGGTCGACTTCGGGGCGCAGGCCGGGCATGGGGCGTTCCGTGTGAGCGATCGGTTCTCGCGCCGCGGGCCGCCTCTCAGGCGAGGTCGGCGACCAGCGCGGCGCGCACCGCGTCCGGCAGCGGGTTCGCCTCGGCGCGGTAGTTCTCGTGATCGACGCCGACCGACAACGCGGCGCCTCGCCCGAGGGCGGCGGCCATGTCGTCGGAGAGCTCGAACCGTACGAAGTGTACCGCCGAAGTCTTTTCCTCGTTCTCGCGCTCGAGGTCCTCGTCGGCGATCGCGAAGACGCGCGACGCGCCTTCGACCTGCACCCAGAGCCGGTCCTCGATGCCCTTGAGCCTCGCCAGCTCGCGTCGCCGCGCCTCGACGTCGTCGTACTCGATCAGCATCGTCGCCTTGAAGTTGCGGCCGTCGGGGATCAACGGGTTGTAGGCCTCGAGTTCGTGCTCGATGCCATCCTCCTCGAAGATCTTCTCGATGCGCAGCATCTCCTGGATCTGGTAGCGCACGGTGAGCTCGTCCTCGAACAGCAGCGTCACGTGCGCGCCCAGCGCCACCTTGCGGTTCTTCTTGTGCTCGAGCACCTTGCGCCGGAACTCGGGCCGCGCCTTCGCGTAGGCCTCGAGCGTCATCAGCGAATCACGGGTTACTTTTTCCATGTTGGTTGCTTCCGTCAAAGCGTGCCCTTCAGTCCATAGGCCATCCGCAGCAGCGTCAGCGGATGGGCGAGCTTGCCCTCCACCGTCCGCCCGGCCTCCGTCATCCCCTGTTCGATGTGATGGCCGGCCAGCTGGCAGTCGGAGGCGATCCAGTTCGGCTCGCCTCCCGGGTGGTCGCCCATCTGGCGGAACACCGGCTTGCCGATCTTCATCGCGATCTCGTGGAATTCCTTCTTCACGCCCCAGGTGCCGGCGTGCCCGGAGCATCGCTCGATCGTGTTGACGTTCGTGCCCGGCACCATCTGCAGCATCTCGCGCGTTTTCTGGCCCACGTTCTGCACCCGCAGGTGGCAGGCGACGTGGTACGAGACGTTGCCGAGCGGCGCGCTGAAGTCGGTCCTGAGCAGGCCGTCCTTCGCGCGCAGCACGAAGTACTCGAACGGATCGAACATCGCCTCCTGCACCGCCTTCACGTCCGCGTCATCCGGGAACATCATCGGCAGTTCCTGCTTGAACATCAGCGCGCACGAAGGGATCGGGGCGAGGATCGCGTAGCCCGCGCGCGCGAGCCTGGCGAGCGCCGGGATGTTCCTCTCCTTCAGCGCGGCGACCGACTCCAGGTCGCCCAGCTCGAGCTTGGGCATGCCGCAACAGGCTTCCTTGTCGGCCAGCACGTACGGGATCTGGTTGTGGTCGAGCACCTTGACCAGGTCGTGGCCGATGCCGGGCTCGTTGTAGTTGACGTAGCAGGTTGCGTAGATCGCGACCTTTCCGGGCGTGCGCTCGCCGTCGCGCACCGGATGGGCTTTCGACGGCGCCGCGTACGAACGGAACTTGTCGCTGGTGAACGTGGGCAGCCAGGCATCGCGGTGCACGCCCAGCGTGCTTTCGACGACCTTGCGCACCGTCTTGCTGTGGCTGAGCTTGTTGACGGCCTGGACCACCACCGGAATGCCGGCCAGCGTGCCGTTGCGGTCGGTCGAGGACAACTGCTTGTCGCGGAACCGCGTCGGCGTGCCCTGGCGGAACTGGATCGCCTTGCCGCGCAGCATCAGGTGCGGGAAGTCGACGTTCCAGACGTGCGGCGGCACGTACGGGCACTTCGTCATGTAGCAGACGTCGCACAGGTAGCACTGGTCGACGACTTTCCAGTATTCCTTGCGGTCGACGCCGTCGACCTCGCCGCTGGAGGATTCGTCGACCAGGTCGAACAGGGTCGGGAACGCGTTGCACAGGCTCAGGCAGCGCCGGCAGCCGTGACAGATGTCGAAGACGCGCTCCATCTCGTCGAGCGCCTTCGTCTCGTCGAAGAACTCGGGGTTTCTCCAGTCGAGCGGGTGGCGGGTCGGGGCTTCGAGCGAACCTTCGCGTGCAGTCATCGTCGTTCTCGCCTCAGCGGGTCGGGCGTGCCGGGCAGGGCGCGCCGGAGGGGAATGAAAAGGGGAGCCCTGGAGCTCCCCTCGCGCCAGTCGCAGGCCGGATCCGGCAGACTTGCCGCCGGCCGGCCCGCTTCGCTCAGGCCAGCGACTCGAGGGCCTTCGCGAACTTGTTCGCGTGCGAGCGCTCGGCCTTGGCCAGCGTCTCGAACCAGTCGGCGATCTCGTCGAAGCCCTCGTTGCGGGCAGCCTTGGCCATGCCCGGGTACATGTCGGTGTACTCGTGCGTCTCGCCGGCGACGGCCGACTTCAGGTTGGCCTGCGACGAGCCGATCGGCAGGTCGGTGGCCGGGTCGCCGACTTCGGCCAGGTAATCGAGGTGGCCGTGCGCATGGCCGGTCTCGCCTTCGGCGGTCGAGCGGAACAGCGCGGCGACTTCCGGCTGGCCTTCCACGTCGGCCTTGTTTGCGAAGTACAGGTAGCGACGATTCGCCTGGCTCTCGCCTGCAAACGCGTCTTTCAGGTTCTGGTGGGTCTTCGTGCCTTTCAGGCTGGGCATGGAAGTCTCCTGTTCGAAAGGGTTGGTCGGAGGATGCTCTCGGCCGCGCGCAGACGGCGACCGACCGGGGCGAATGTATCAAGGTCCGATTGGAGAATCCAATTGGAGATTCAAATGCGATTGATTGCCTCGGGCTATCGCGGGTCTTCGTGGCCACCTACCGGCGGCTCTCGCGCCCGCCTTCCACGATGCCCCCGTAGTCCGGCAGGGTCAAGCTCGCGGCGAGCCCGCCGCCGGGTGCGTTGACCAGCCGCAGACTCCCTCCGTACCGGCGCGCGAGCCGCTCGACGATCGCCAGACCGAGCCCGGAGCCGCCACGCTCGCTGCGCGCGCTGTCCATGCGCGCGAAGGGCTCGATCAGTCGTTCGAGGTCCGTGTCCGGGACGCCAGGCCCGTGATCGCGAACCTCGATCTCCAGGCCGGACGGCGTACGGCGGGCGGTGAGTTCGATGCGGGCAGGCTCGCCAGGCGAGGCGCGCCCGTATCGCATCGAATTGTCGATCAGGTTGCTGACGGCGCGGTGCAGGTCGGTCGGGTCTCCGATCCAGTGACGGGCGTCGCCGTGGTCGATCGCGAACTCGAGCTCGCCGCTGTCCACCGCCCCGCGATAAGCGTGGTCGACGCTGGCCAGCACCGCGGCAACGTCGACCGGTTCGGCGCGCGGCGGCTCGGCCATCCGCGCGTACTGGATGAACTGCCCGACGATGCGGTCGATGCGCTCGATGTCCTCGGCCATCGACGCGCGCTGCTCGGCGGACAACTCGGCCAGTTCGATCTCCATGCGCAGCCGGGCGAGCGGGCTGCGGATGTCGTGCGAGATGCCCGCGAGCGCCAGCGAGCGGTCGGCGTCGAGCCGCGCGAGGTCGCGCGCGAGCCGGTTGAAGCGGCGGTTGAGCGCCGCGATCTCGGTCGGCCCCTGGTCGGCGAGGGGCGGCGGCACCTGGCCGCGACTGAGGCGCGCGATCGCGCGGCTGAGGTCGGCGAGCGGCCGGTTGACCAGCCGCGAGATGAGCAGCGCGCCGAACAGTGACAGGCTGGCGGCGATCAGGCCGAGCACCCCCAACCCCGGGCCGAACTGCCGTTCGACGCGGGCGCGAGGCAGGATCAGCCAGTAGTCGTCGCCGTCGATCTCGAAGCTGATCCACACCGCGTCGACGCCGTTCACGCGGCCGGCGACCCGCGTCGGGTCGCCCAGCAACTGGCGCAGCCGCGGTTGCAGCGCGCGCAGCCGCGGGCCGGTGGCGCTGTCGTCGATGCGGTCCTCGGGTTCCTTGGGCAGGACGCGGACCTCCTCCTCGTGGGCGAGCTGGTCGAGCAGGCCGAGCCTGCGGTCGGGCTCGGCGCTCACCAGTGCCGAGCGGGTCAGGTTGACGACCGAGGCGACCTCCCAGGCCAGCCGCTGCTCGGGCGGGGCGCGGTCGAGCAGGCCGGCGATGCCCAGCGTCGCGCCGAGGCTGGCGCCGATCAGCAGCGCGAGCAGCAGGAACGTGCGCCAGAACAGGCTGATGCGCTGCCGGGGCGCAGAGGCGCGCGCGGCCGCCCCATCCGGCGCGGCCGGCGTCATGCGCCGTCCGGAACGAACACGTAGCCGACGCCCCAGACCGTCTGGATGTAGCGGGGTTGTTGCGGGTCGGTCTCGATCAGCTTGCGCAGGCGCGAGACCTGCACGTCCAGGCTGCGGTCGTAGGCGCCGTACTCGCGGCCGCGCGCCAGCGCCATCAGCTTCTCGCGCGACAGCGGCGTGCGCGCATGCTGGACGAGCACCTTGAGTACCGAGAACTCGCCGGTGGTGAGCGGCACGGGCTGGCCGTCGCGGCTGAACGCGCGCGTGGCGAGGTCGAGGCGGAAGGGCCCGAAGCGGACTTCGATCGGCTCGGCCGACGGGGCTCCCGGCAGCTCGGCAGGCGGCTTGCGGCGCAGCACTGCGTGAATGCGCGCGAGCAGCTCGCGGGGGTTGAACGGCTTGGGCAGGTAATCGTCGGCGCCGACCTCCAGGCCGATGATCCGGTCGACGTCGTCGCCCTTGGCGGTGAGCATGACGATCGGCGTGCGGTCGTTGGCGCCGCGCAGCCGGCGCACGATCGACAGCCCGTCCTCGCCAGGCAGCATCAGGTCGAGGACGATGAGGTCGAAGTGCTCGCGCAGCATCAACCGGTTCATCGACGGTGCGTCCTGCGCGAGGCTCACCTCGAACTGGTTCTCGCTCAGGTAGCGGCGCAGCAGTTCGCGCAGTTTCGGGTCGTCGTCGACGACCAGCAGCTTGCGGGCGACGGTGCTCATGGCCGGAATGATAGCCGCCGACGCGGCGGCCGCGCGCGCTGCAGCGGGCGGCCGCAACATCCGGCGCGCCTTCGTTACCCCCTGTTACAGCGTTTACCCCGACGAGGGCTGCGCGCGCGGGCCGCGCTGTCTAGAATGCCCGCATGGTGGAAGACGAGGTCACGACGAGCGGATCGGCGGCGACGGCGCGGCAGGCGGCGGCCGGCGTACCATCGCGCGCGTCGAAGCCTGCAAGGCGCCGGGTCGGCAAGGCGCTGCTGGCCGCGGCGCTGGCGCTGGCCGCGGGGAGCGCGCTGGCCCAGCCGTTCTTCGCCGGGCGGATGAGTTCCGACGAGCGCGAGCGCTTTCGCCGCGAGTTGCGCCAGCAGCAGGAGCAGGGGCGGCGCGGCGGCGAACCCGACTGGCGCCGCGAGCGCCTGTCGCCGAGCGAGCGCGACCAGCTACGCCAGCAGTTGCGCGATGCGCGCCCCGACGACCGCCGCGGCCGGGGCCGGCGGCGTGACTGAGCGGCCTGCGCGGCGGGCCGGTGGTCCGGCGATAGAATCCGCGCGTGAGTTCCCAGTCATCCAGTTCGAGACGCACCGGGCCCGGTGGCGTCGCTGCGCCCGGCGAACGGGTGCGCCTGCTCGCGCTGGCGACCTCCGGCGAGTGGTGCTCGGTGGCGCTGCACTGCCACGACGGCGGCATCGACGAGAGCGAGTGCCTGTCCGAGCGGCTCGGCGCGGGCCAGTCGGAGCGAATCCTCGCGATGGTCCGCGAGCTCTCGGCCAGTGCCTCGACCGCGCTGCACCAGATCGACGCAATCGCCTTCGACGCCGGACCGGGGTCGTTCACCGGCCTGCGGGTCGGCTGCGCGGTTGCGCAGGGCCTGGGTTTCGCGTTGCGCCGCCCCGTGCTGCCGGTCGACGCGCTCGCCACGCTCGGCTGGCAGCGCCTGCGCGCCAGCGGCCGCGTCGCGGGCGACGTGCTGGTTGCGACCGACGCGCGAATGGACGAGCTCTACGTCGCGATGTACCGGTTGCGCCTGGACGCCGACCCGCATTGGGGCGAGGCGCTGATCGAGCCACGGGTCGTCGCGCGGGCCGACTTCCTCGCCGCAGTGGCCGCGTGCTGGCCGTCGTCGGTTGCCACGGGGGGCGAAGCCGCGCCGCAACCGGCGCAGGTGCTGCCAGGCGGCAACGCGTGGCGCGTGCTCGGCCTGCTCGACGAGTGGACGGCGCATCACGGGCTCGTCCCCGCGCCCCTGGCGCCGGGTGCCGACGAAGCGTACGTTCGGGCCGATGCGCTCGCAGAGATCGCGCTGCGCGACTGGCGCGCAGGGCTGGCGATCGATGCGTCGGCAGCTGCGCCGCGCTACGTGCGCGACAAGGTCGCGCTGGATCGCGACGAGCAGCGCGCGTTGCGCCTGCGACGTGCCGAGCGCACCGGTGCCTGAGGCGCGGCCGCAGCCATGAGCGCGCTGCCCAGTCCGCCGCAGGCGCCGGGCTCGGCGCTGCGCGTTCGCGGCATGCGCGCCCCGGACCTGGACGCAGTCACTGCGATCGAGCAGGCGGTCTACCCGTTCCCGTGGACGCGCGGCAACTTCGCCGATTCGCTGAAGGCCGGCTACGACGCCTGGGTCTTCGAGACGGTCGAGCAGACGCCGCCCGAGGTGGCGGGCTACGCAGTGGTGATGTGGATGCCCGACGAGGTCCACCTGCTCAATCTCAGCGTCGCCGGCACGCTGCAGGGACGCGGCCTCGGTCGCGCCATGCTCGACTGGCTGATGCGCGATGCCGGACGCCGGGGCGCGCGGGGCATGATGCTCGAGGTCCGGCCGTCCAACGATCGCGCGATCGCGCTGTACCGGGGCGCCGGTTTCGGGCAGATCGGCCTGCGCAAGCGCTACTACCCGGCCGCGGACGGCGCGCGCGAGGATGCCTGGGTGCTCTTCAGGAAGCTCGCCGATGAATGAGTCGCAGCGGCGGGCCTATGCCGCGCTGGGGATCGGACCTGCCTGGCGGCCGCGTCGTGCCGCTGCGAGGGCGGTCGGCGCGACGGCTGCCGGGTCCCTGGCCGAGTCGATCGCGGCCGAGCATGCAGCGGTCGGGCCGCCGGACCCGGCATGGAAGGCCGCCCCCACGGCCGACGCGTCGGACGTGGCCCGGATGGAATGGCCGCAGTTGCGCGAGGCCGTCTCGCAGTGCCGCGCCTGCGGTTTGTGCGAGACGCGCACCCGAACCGTGTTCGGCACGGGCGACGAACGCGCCGGCTGGATGGTCGTGGGCGAAGCGCCGGGTGCCGAGGAGGACCGTCTCGGCGAACCCTTCGTCGGCAACGCAGGTCGCCTGCTCGACCAGATGCTCGCCGCGCTGGGGCTGGCACGCGGGCACGACGTGTTCATCGCCAACGTGCTCAAGTGCCGGCCGCCGCAGAACCGCGATCCGTCGCCGGACGAAATGCATCGCTGCGAGCCGTACCTGAGGCGCCAGATCGAGTTGCTCGTTCCGCGCGTGATCGTGGTGGTCGGGAGGATTGCCGCGCAGTCGCTGCTGCGCACCGAGGCCTCGGTCGCCAGCCTGCGCGGGCGCGTGCACGCCTACCGGGTCGGCGAGCGCGCGGTTCCGGTCGTCGTCACCTACCATCCGGCGTACCTGCTGCGCAGCCCGCCGGACAAGGCGCGCGCCTGGGCCGACCTGTGCCTGGCGCGCCGGGCGCACGACGCCGCGACGGCACCCTAGTGTTTGCTCTGCCCGATCAGCGCGACAGAGTCGAACACGCGCTGGTTGGCACGGTGCAGCCGGATCACCGCGAGCATGGTCAGCGCGACGAAGGCGCCGAAAACCACGATCACGACGTTGACGCCGAGCTCGAGGCGCAGCAGCAACGAGTAGAGCCCGAGCATCAGCAGGATGTTCAGGTTCTCGTTGAAGTTCTGCACCGCGATCGAGTGGCCGGCGCTCATCAGCACGTGGCCGCGATGCTGCAGCAGCGCATTCATCGGCACGACGAAGAAGCCGGCCATCGCCCCGACCAGCACCAGCAGCGGAAACGCCATCAGTTCCGACGAGACCAGCGTCATCAGCGGCACGACCAGGCCCATTGCGACGCCCGCCGGCAGCACGCGCAGCGAGTCGCGCAGCCGAACTGCGCGCGCCGCCAGCATCGCCCCGACGGCGATGCCCAGCGCGACCACGCCCTGCAGGATGGCTGCCCGGTTCAGCGGCAGGCCCAGCGCGTGGCGTGCCCAGTCGAGCACGATGAACTGCAAGGTCGCTCCGGCGCCCCAGAAAAGAGTCGTCACCGCCAGCGAGATCTGGCCGAGCTTGTCCTTCCACAGGATCCGGCAGCAGCCGAGGAATTCGCGCATCAGCCTGAACGGGTTGCGCGCCTGTTGCGGGTAGCGCGCGCCGGTGTCCGGAATGCCGAGGTTGAACGCTGCCGCGATCGCGTAGAACACCGCGATGACCATGATCGCGGACTCGGCCGGCGTGTCGATGCCGGTGTCGACCAGCGGCATGTCGAATGCCAGCAGCGTGCCGGCGACCGACGGGCTGATCAGTGCGCCGCCCAGCACGGTGCCGAGGATGATCGACCCGACGGTCGTGCCTTCGATCCAGCCGTTGGCGGCGACCAGTTTCTCGGGCGGCAGCAACTCGGTCAGGATGCCGTACTTCGCCGGCGAGTAGGCGGCCGCACCGAAGCCGACCACGGCGTAGGCGAGCAGCGGGTGGATCGTGAAGAACATCAGCAGGCAGCCCGCGATCTTGACCAGGTTGGTCGCGAACATCACGCGGCCCTTGGGCATCGAGTCGGCCAGCGCACCGACGAACGGGGCGAGCATCACGTACGAGACGGTGAAGAACAGCTTGAGCAGCGGCTTCATCCAGTCGGGCGCGTGCATCTCGATCAGCAATGCGATCGCCGCGATCAGCAGCGCATTGTCGGCGAGCGACGAGAAGAACTGCGCCGCCATGATCGTGTAGAAGCCGCGTTTCATCGGGAAAGGGCTCTCGTGTCTCCGTTCGAGCGCCGGCTTTCCGCACTTACGGGCGGCTTGGCCGGTCTGCCGGCGCGCCGTGCCGGGCGACCGATGATGCCGCTGCTGAGCGCGGTCGGTTTATACCACGATCGCACCGCCGCGCCGTGTGTATAGTTGACGCGTTCGTCCACCTGTCACGATGCCGCGTCCCATCTCAGCCACCGTCTCGATTCCCGCGATGCGCCACAACCTCGCGCTCGCGCGCAGGCGGGCGCCAGGCCGATTCGTCTGGGCGGTGGTCAAGGCCAACGGCTACGGGCACGGGCTGGCCAATGCCGCGCGCGGATTCGCCGCCGCCGACGGGCTGGCGCTGGTCGAGTTCGACGGCGCCTCGCAATTGCGGCGCGCGGGCTGGAGCGGCCCGGTGCTGATGCTCGAAGGCGCGTTCGAGCAGGCCGACGTCGAGCAGGCCGCGCGCGAACGGCTCGCGCTGGTCGTCCACGAGGAACGACAGGTCGACTGGCTCGCGGCGATGCCGCCGCCCGCGCAGGTCGACGTGTTCCTGAAGTTCAACAGCGGCATGAACCGGCTGGGCTTTCGCCACGACGCGTTTCGGGCCGCGTTCGCGCGGCTCTCGGGGCTGCCGACGGTCGGCCGGGTGGCGCTGATGACGCATTTCGCGAACGCCGACCTCGACGGCGGTACCGACGACGCCGTGCGTCGCTTCGAGGCCGCTGCCGCCGGGCTTCGGGCGGGCTGGTCGCTGGCGAATTCGGCGGCGACGCTGCAGTTGCCCGGCACTCATGGCGACGCGGTCCGGCCCGGCGTGATGCTGTACGGCGCGACCCCGTTCGGCGAGGGCGATGCGCGCTCGCTGGGACTGCGGCCGACGATGCGACTCGAATCGCGGCTGATCGCCGTGCAGCAACTCGAGCCCGGCGACGCCGTGGGGTACGGGTCGACGTTCCGCACCGGGCGGCCGATGCGCATCGGCGTCGTCGCCTGCGGGTACGCCGACGGCTATCCACGGCATGCGCCGAGCGGCACGCCGATCGCGGTCGACGGCGTGCGCACGGTCACCGTCGGCCGTGTCGCGATGGACATGCTGATGGTCGACCTCGAGCCGGTGCCCGGCGCGCGTCCCGGCTGCGCGGTCGAGCTGTGGGGCGACATCGTGCCGATCGATGCTGTCGCCCGGGCGAGCGGAACGATCGGCTACGAACTGATGTGCGCGCTCGCGCAAAGGGTTCCGGTGCACGTCGAAGACGACGCCGCGTCCTGAGTGCCGGACGACGATGGCGAAGGCGAAAACGCATCACGTCTGCAGCGAATGCGGCGGCACGACGGCCAGGTGGCAGGGGCAGTGCCCGCACTGCAGCGCCTGGAACACGCTCGTCGAGGTGTCGCTCGAGGCCCGCGCGGAAGTCCATCGCTACCAGTCGCTGGCACCCACGCACGAGGTCGTGATGCTCGACGCGGTGCCGGCACAGGAAGCCGAGCGGGTCGGCACCGGCATCGACGAATTCGACCGCGTGCTGGGGGGCGGCCTCGTCGAGGGTTCGGTGGTGCTGATCGGCGGCGATCCCGGCATCGGCAAGTCCACGCTCCTGCTGCAGACGCTGGCCAACCTGTCCGCGACGCTCGAGGTGCTCTACGTCACCGGCGAGGAGTCGGCGTCGCAGGTGGCGCTGCGCGCGCGGCGGCTCGGCGCAGGCTCGGCGCGGCTGCCGTTGCTGGCCGAGATCGAACTCGAGCGGATCTGCACCGCGGTGCAGCAGCGCCGTCCGTCGGTCGTCGTCATCGATTCGATCCAGACGCTGTACTCCGCGCAGATGCAGTCGGCGCCCGGCTCGGTCGCGCAGGTGCGCGAGTGCGCGGCGCAACTCACGCGACTGTCCAAGCAGCTCGGCGTGGCGATGGTGATGATCGGCCACGTGACGAAGGAGGGCACGCTCGCGGGCCCGCGCGTGCTCGAGCACATGGTCGACACGGTGCTCTACTTCGAGGGCGACACGCACTCGTCGTACCGGCTGGTGCGCGCGTTCAAGAACCGCTTCGGCGCGGTCAACGAGCTCGGCGTCTTCGCGATGACCGATCGCGGGCTGCGCGGCGTGGCCAATCCGTCGGCGCTGTTCCTCTCGCAGCACGCCGACCGGGTGCCGGGCTCCTGCGTGCTGGTCACGCAGGAGGGGTCGCGACCGCTGCTGGTCGAGATCCAGGCGCTGGTCGACACCGCGCACGTGCCCAATCCGCGGCGCCTGTCGGTCGGCCTCGAACACAACCGGCTGGCGATGCTGCTCGCGGTGCTGCACCGGCACGCGGGCATCGCCTGCTACGACCAGGACGTGTTCATCAACGCGGTGGGCGGCGTGCGCATCGGCGAGCCGGCTGCCGACCTGGCGGTGCTGCTGGCGATCGTCTCGTCGCTGAAGAACCGGCCGCTGCCGCGGGGGTTCGCGGTGTTCGGCGAGGTGGGGCTCGCCGGCGAGATCCGGCCGGCGCCGCGCGGACAGGAGCGGCTGCGCGAGGCGGTCAAGCTGGGGTTCTCGCGGGTGCTGATCCCGACTGCGAACGCCCCGAAGCGCGCAGCCGAGGGACTCGACGTCGTACCGGTGCAGCGAATCGATCAGGCGCTCGAAGCGGCCTGGCCCTGAAGCCCGGCCACGCTTGCCGGCCGCGGGCCGTCGCGCCCGCCGAGGCTGGCGACGATGCCGGACGCGGCTTGCTGGCCGCTGCGCACTGCCGATTCCAGCGTCGCCGGATAGTCGGGCCAGAGCCAGTCGCCGGCCAGCCACAGGCCCGACGCGCGGCCCGCGTAGTGGTCGCAGGCCAGCCGCGGTCGCGCAGGCGTGCAGCGGAAAGTCGCCCGCCGCTCCGTGACGACGCGGACCGCGGCGGCGCGCGGTCCGCCGACCGCCTGCTGCAGCTGATCCGCAATCCCCCGGGCGACCGCTTCGGGCGCCTCGTCGGCGATGCGGCTCGCAGCGCTGACGACGACACCGGCCACGCGCGCAGCGCCGATGACCCCGCGATCGAACGACCACTGTCCGAAGTGCCGCCGCGCGGGGTCTTCGTCCAGCATCAGCCACCGCGGCAAGCGGGGCGTCGCCGGCGGGCCACATCGTCCAGGCCGTGGCGATCGGCTCGGGCTCGAAGGCCTGCAGCGGGTCGACGTCCAGGCCGAGCGGCCCGAGGAGCCTCGACGCGGACCAGGGGGCAGCGCGAGCAGCAGTGCGGCATACGCTTCGTCGTCGCCGCCGACCCGCCATCCGGACGGCGACGCGCGAAGCTCGCGAACCGTGGCGCGCAGGCGAACCGAGGCGCCGAGGCGGCGCAGCCGGTCGAGCGCAGGTTCCGGCAGCAGCGCGCCCAGCGGTGCGTCGGGCGCGACGAAATCGCTGGCGTCGGCTGCGGCGCCCAGCGTGTCGCGCAGCACGGCGGCGAAGGTGCGGGCGCAGGCCTCGGTCGGCAGCGTGTTCAGCGCGCCCACGCACAGCGGCGCCCACAACCGCTCGACGAGCCGCGCCGGCTGCCGGAAGCGGCCGAGCATCGATTCGACCGTTTCGGCTTCGGGCGCCGTCCAGCCCGCGCGGCGCAAGCCGCCCATCAACCGGACCAGCGCGGCGCGTTCGCGCCACGCCAGGCCCCGAGCGCGCAGCAGGCCCCATCCGAGGTGAAGCGGCGCCGGCAGCGGCGCGGCGCGCAGCGACAGCCCCGAGGACGACGCCAGGTGCATCGGATGGCGATGCAGGCGAGGCGCAGCGCCGAGCCGCTCGACGAGCGCCAGCGTCCGGCGGTACGCGCCGACGATCAGGTGCTGTCCGTTGTCGAGCGCGATGCGGCCGAACGGCGTCTCGAGCTCCGTGGTGCGCGCGCGACCGCCCGCCTGCGGCGCAGACTCGAACACCGTCACGCGCAGGCCGGCTTCGGCCAGCGCCACGGCGGCCGCCAGCCCCGACCAGCCGGCCCCGACCACGGCGACCGCGGGCGTGCCGGCGGGCGGCAAAGCCGGCCGCTCGGCGCTCGGGGAAGCGGGCAGGGACACGCCGTGTCAGACGCGGGGAGGCCGGCCCGTCACCCAGGTCTTCCACGCGAGCCACAGCTTGCGGATCGGGGTGAGCGAGGTGCGGTGCGTCAGCACCCGGAAGCCGTCGCGCTCGATCTCGTCGAGCAGCCGCGCGTAGATCGCGGCCATCATCAGGCCTGGGCGCTGCGCGCGCCGCTCGGCGGGCTCGAGCAGTGCGAACGCCTGCCGATAGCAGTCGCGGGCGCGCTCGGCCTCGAAGCGCATCAGCGCGACGAAACGATCGCTCGGCCGCGCCGCGAGGATCTCGTGCGCCGGCACGCCGAAGCGCTGGAGGTCTTCGAGCGGCAGGTAGATGCGGCCCTTGCGGGCATCTTCGCCGACGTCGCGGACGATGTTGGTGAGCTGGAACGCCAGGCCGAGCCGCTCGGCGTAAGCCAGCGTGCCGGCGTTGCGCGCGCCGAAGATGCCGGCAGCCAGCCCGCCGACCACCCCCGCGACCCGGTGGCAGTACAGTTGCAGGCCCTCGAAGTCGGGGTAGCGGTCCTGCTCGAGGTCCATCTGCATGCCGTCGATGATCGCGGCCAGCGACGCCCGGTCGATGGCGCAGCTCTCCAGGTGAGGGGCCAGCGCGCGCGTGACCGGATGCTGCGGATCGCCTGCGAACAGGCGCTCGATCTCGCCGCGCCACCAGTCGAGCCGGGCGCGGGCGACCTGCGGGTCGGTCGCCTCGTCGACGGTGTCGTCGACCTCGCGGCAGTACGCGTACAGCGCGGTGATCGCGCGACGACGCTCGGGAGGCAGGAACAGGAAGCTGTAGTAAAAGCTCGAGCCGCTGCGCGCGGCCTTGTCCTGGCAGTATTCGTCCGGGGTCATTTGGGTGTGCGCCACCACAGCTTCGCCAGCGCTGGCGCATCGTGCCAACCGAGCGACGGACGATGCGCGATCGGGTCGTGGCCGGCGGCGCGCAGCCGGTGGGCCACGCGCAGGCCGCCGGCGACGATCGCGCGCAACTCGAGCGACAGTCGCCACGGCACCCGCTGCGCCAGCACGGCGCCGGACTCGAGCAGCGTGCGCGCGCGGTCGGTCTGCCCGGACAGGAAATACGCGAGCGCATCGCTCGCATGCCCGTCGGCGACGGAGCGTGCGACGTCGTTCTCGGACAGTCCTGCATCGTGCAATTCGTCCAGCGGCAGGTACAGGCGGTCGCGGCGCCAGTCCTGTGCGAGGTCCTGCAGGAAATTCAGCAGCTGCAGCGCGGTGCACACCTCGTCGGAGGGAATCCGCGTGAACGCGTTCCAGGCGCCGAACAGGCGCAGCATCAGTTCGCCGATCGGGTTGGCCGAGCGGCCGCAGTAGTCGGTGACGCTGCTCCACGACGGGTGGCGCACGGGGCCGACGTCCTGCGCAAAGGCCGACAGCAGCGCGCGCAGCGGCGCCACCGGCAGCGCGTGGGCTTCGAGGTGGGGGCGCAACTGCGCGATCACCGGCGGATCGACGCCTTCGCCGCGCAGCGCGCGATCGAGTTCGCCCAGGGCATCGAGACGCTCGGACGGCGTCGCGTCGCCCTCGTCGGCGAGATCGTCGGCGTGGCGCGCGAACCGGTAGATCGCCGCCACCGCCGGGCGCAGTGGTGCCGGCACGAGCAGCGAGGCGACCGGGAAGTTCTCGTAGTGGTCGACCGACGTGACCAGGGTTCGGGACATGGCCGCGATTGTAGGCGGCGCCGCGTTGACCGCTTCCGGGACTTCGCGTAGATTAATGACCGACACGTCAGTTATTACGGACTCCCGCTCGATGAGAGTGCACCTGCTGCTGTCGGGCATGCTGCCCGTGATCCTGCTCGCCGGCTGCCAGAAGCCGGTTCCGGTCGCCCAGGAACCGGTTCGCCCGGTGCGCAGCATCGTGGTCCAGGCGCAGAGCTCCCCGGTCGAACTGGCGCTGCCGGCGGCCGTGCGGCCGCGCGTGGAGAGCCGGTACGGCTTTCGCGTCGGGGGAAAGATCGCGCAGCGCACGGTATCGGTCGGCGATGCCGTCGCTCCCGGACAGGTGCTGGCGCGGCTGGATCCGCAGGATCTCGCGCCGGCGGTCGCCGCGGCACGCTCGCTGCTCGACGCGGCGCGTACCGAACTTGCGCTGGCCCGCGTCGAGCTCGACCGGTTGCGCGACCTGCGCCAGCGCAGCTTCGTGAGCCAGGCACAGGTGGATCGCCAGCAGGCGACTGCCGACGCGGCCGATGCGCGCCGCCGCAGCGCCGAGGCACAGCTCGCGCAGGCCGGCAACAGCGCCGCGTTCCAGACGCTGCGCGCCGACGTGGCCGGCGTGGTCACCGCGATCGACGCCGAGGCCGGGCAGGTCGTGGCAGCCGGCCAGTCGGTCGTGCGGGTCGCGCGCAGCGGCGAATACGAGCTCGAAGTCGCCGTCCCCGAGGGCGACCTCGCCATTGCGCGCGCCACGCGCACCTGGCAGGCAGTGATCCCGGCGCTCGGCCCGCAGCCGCGCAGCGCGGTCGTGCGCGAAGTCTCGCCGGCCTCGGACCCGGCCTCGCGAACGTTCGCGATGCGGCTCGCGCTGCAGGGCGACACCGCCGGCATCGGCCTGGGGATGACGGCCGTGGTGCGCGCCGCGCGCGATACGGTGCCCGGTTTCGAGTTGCCTCTGTCGGCGCTGTATTCGCAGGACGGCCGGCCGCACGTCTGGCGAGTCGCCGCCGACGGCACGGTCCAGCCGGTAGCGGTGGTCACCGCCGGGTATCTCGACGAGGCCGTGCGCATTGCCGAAGGCGTGTCCGCAGGCGACCGGATCGTGACCGCCGGCGCCAACCTGCTCGTGGCCGGCCAGAAGGTGAGGGTGCTCGATCCGGCCGCGGCCGGGGCCGGTCGATGAGCCCGGCGCCGAGCGCGCCAGGCACGCCGTCGTCGCGGCTCAACCTGTCGGCCGCGGCGCTGCGCTTTCCGCAGCTCACGCTGTTCTTCGTCCTGGTGGTGGCGATCGCCGGAACGCTGGCGTACCTGCGACTCGGCCAGCGCGAGGATCCCGATTTCACTTTCCGCGCGATGGTCGTGCGCACCATCTGGCCCGGCGCCACCACCGCGCAGGTCGACGAGGCGATCACCGACCGCATCGAGCGCAAGCTGCAGGAGGTGCCTTACTTCAAGTGGACCCGCAGCTATTCGAAGGCGGGCGAGTCGCTGATCGTCCTCGAGCTGCAGGACACCGCGCCCCCGCGCGAGGTGCCGCAGATCTGGTACCAGGTGCGCAAGAAGATCGACGACATCCGCAGCACCCTGCCGCCCGAGGCGATCGGCCCGTTCTTCAACGACGAGTTCGGCGACGTGTTCGGCACGATCTACGCGTTCACCGGCGACGGGTTCACGATGGAGGAGTTGCGCCGCGTCGTCGAGGGCGTGCGCCAGGAGCTGCTGCGCGTGCCCGACGTGCAGAAGATCGAGCTGTTCGGCGTGCAGGAGCAGCGCATCTACGTCGAGGCGTCCACGCAGGCACTGGCCACGCTGGGGATCGATCCCCAGCGCATTGCCGAGCAGCTGCAGGCGCAGAACATCGTGACGCCGGCTGGCACGGTGCAGGGCGAGACCCGGGCGGTGCCGCTGCGGGTGACAGGGCAGTTCGACACCGTGCGCGAGGTGCGCGAGTTGCGGCTCGACATCGGCGGACGGGTGGTGCGGCTGGGCGACGTCGCGCGGGTGTTCCGCGGGTACGTCGATCCACCAGTGTACACGATGAGGTTCGGCGGCCACCAGGCGATCGGCCTCGGGGTATCGATGGTGCCCAGGGGCGACGTGATCGAGCTCGGCCGCAACCTCGAGCAGGCGATGCAGCGGCTTCGCGCCGACCTGCCGGTGGGCGTGGAGTTCGCCAAGGTGTCCGACCAGCCGCGCATCGTGCACGAGGCGGTGGGCCTGTTCATGCGCGTGCTCGCCGAGGCGGTCGGCATCGTCCTGGCGGTCAGCTTCCTGACCCTGGGCCTGCGCGCGGGCGCGGTCGTCGCACTGACGATCCCGCTGGTGCTGGCCGGCACCTTCGTCGCGATGGCCTGGTTCGGCATCGACCTGCACCGCATCTCGACCGGGGCGCTGGTCATCGCGCTCGGCCTGCTGGTCGACGACGCGATGATCGCGATCGAGATGATGGCGCGCAAGATCGAGGAAGGGTTCGACCGCTTCTCCGCGGCCACGTTCGCCTATACCAGCACCGCGTTCCCGATGCTCACCGGGACCCTGATCACGGCATCGGGCTTCCTCCCGATCGCCACCGCGAAGTCGACCACCGGCGAGTACACGTTCGGGATCTTCGCCGTCGTGACGATCGCGCTGCTCGTCTCCTGGGTGGCCGCGGTCGGCCTCACGCCGTTCATCGGTTCCTACCTGCTGAAGAAGCCTCGCGACGAAGGGCACGAGGTGTTCGACACGCGCTTCTATCGCGGCCTGCGCCGGACGATCGAGTGGTGCATGCGCCGCCGCGGGCTCACCATCGCAGCCACCGTCGCGGCCTTTGCGCTGGGCGTCGTCGGGATGGGCCTGACCGAGAAACAGTTCTTCCCGAACTCGAACCGGGCCGAGATCCTGGTCGAGATGTGGCTGCCCGAGGGGGCGAGCTATCGGGCCACCGAACAGGAGGCGCGCAGGCTGGAGGCCTACCTGGCGAAGGATGCCGACATCGAGACCTATGTCGGCTACGTGGGCAACGGGTCGCCGCGCTACTACCTGTCGCTCGACCAGCAACTGTTCCGCAGCAACTTCGCGCAGTTCGTCATCCTGACCCGCGACGTCGCGGGCCGGGAACGCGCGCTGGCGCGACTGCGCGGGCTCCTGGACGATGCGTTCCCCGGCGTTCGGATCCGGGCGTTCCGGACGCCGCTCGGCCCGCCGGTGGCGTACCCGATCCAGTTCCGCGTGACGGGCGACGATTACGCGCAGCTCAAGGCGATCGCCACCCGGCTGGCCGAGCACATGCGCGCCGACCCGGCGACGATCGATACCCACCTCGACTGGGGCGACCAGGCCCCCGCGGTGCGCGTCGTGGTGGACCAGGACAAGGCGCGCGCCATCGGATCGAGCTCGGCGCAGGTCGCTCGCGCGCTCGGCGGTGCGCTGTCGGGTGCCGTGATCGGCAAGTATCGCGAGGACGACCAGCTGATCGACGTCGTGATGCGCGCGCCGCCGGGCGAGCGGGCGTCGCTGGCCAACCTGCGCAACCTGCAGGTCCGCACCGCCAGCGGCCGCTCGGTGCCGCTCGCCCAGGTCGCTGCCATCGAGGAGACGATGGAGGAGCCTATCGTGTGGCGGCGCAGCCGGGTCCCGGTGCTCACCGTACGCGCCGACATCGTCGATGGCGTCCAGGCGCCGGACGTCACCGTGCGCATCGACCGGACGCTGGACGCGCTGCGCGGCAAGTTGCCGCCCGGCTACCGCATCGAAGCCGGCGGCCCGTTCGAGGAGAACGCCAAGGCGCAGGCGTCGATCAACGCCGGGATGCCGATGCTGGCTGCGGCGGTGCTGGCGCTGCTCATGATCCAGCTGCGCAGCTTCTCCCTCACCGCGATGGTGCTGCTGACGGCGCCGCTGGGTGTCATCGGCATCGCGGCGGCGCTGCTGCTGTTCGCCAAGCCGTTCGGTTTCGTCGCCATGCTCGGCATGATCGCGCTGGGTGGCATGATCATGCGCAACACGGTGATCCTGGTCGACCAGATCCGCCAGGACGTGGGCGCCGGCCTGACCCGCTGGGATGCGGTTCGCGAGTCGGCGGTGCGGCGCTTTCGCCCGATCACGCTGACCGCCGCTGCAGCGGTGCTGGCGATGATCCCGCTCTCGCGCGACGTGCTGTGGGGGCCGATGGCCTTCGCGATCATGGGCGGGCTGATCGTGGCCACCGCGCTCACCTTGCTGTTCGTGCCGGCGCTCTACGTCGCCTGGTACCGGCTCTCGCCTGCGTCGCGCTGACCCGTCGCGTGGGGCCGCGCAGGCGGCAGCCTCGATCGGTCGCGCGCTCGTGGTGTGCGCCCGGCCCGGCCAGGGGCCGGGCCTCGAGGGGGCGGCGTTCGACGCGCCCGGTCGAGGCTGCTGTCTGCGCGGCCCCGCGCGACCGGTCAGCGCGGCGGTGCTCTCGCGACTGAATGGGGCGGAGGGCGCTTCGTCGCTTCGTTTAGAATGGCGCGTTTTCGCGGCCGTGGCGGAATTGGTAGACGCACCAGGTTTAGGTCCTGGCGCTGCAAGGCGTGAAGGTTCGAGTCCTTTCGGCCGCACCACGGCACCGCGCGATCGCCGCGGAACGCTCCCACATTCGAGACCTGGATGACCCGAGATGGCAACGCAACTTGAAACGACCAGCGCCCTCGAGCGCAAGCTGGCCATGGCCGTGCCGGTGGCCGAGATCAACCGGCAGGTCGTCGAGCGCCTGCGCAAGCTTTCGCGCAACGTCAAGATGCCCGGCTTCCGGCCCGGCAAGGTGCCGATGAAGATGATCGAGCAATCCTACGGGCCGCAGGTGCACGCCGAAGTGCTCGGTGACGCGGTCTCGAAGGCGTTCAGCGACGCGGTCGACGAGCACAAGCTGCGTGTCGCCGGCCAGCCGCGGATCGAGTCGCGCGAGGGCGCCGCCGAGCACGAGCTCGGCTTCACCGCCACCTTCGAGGTCTATCCGGAAGTGGCGCTGGGCGATCCGGCCACGCTCGAACTCGAGCGGGCGTCGTGCCAGGTGGGCGAGGCGGAGGTCGACAAGACGGTCGAGATCCTTCGCAAGCAGCGCGTCACCTGGGCGGCGGCGGATCGGGCGGCGCAGGACGGCGATCGCGTGACGATCGATTTCGTCGGCACGCTCGACGGCGTGGCCTTCGAAGGTGGCTCGGCCACCGAGTTTCCGTTCGTGCTCGGCGAAGGGCGCATGCTGCCCGACTTCGAGGCGGGCGTGCGCGGCGCCGGGACCGGCGAGAAGAAGACCTTCCCGGTCGCCTTCCCGGCGGAGTACGGCTCGGTGGACCTGGCGGGCAAGACCGCGCAGTTCGAGGTCACGATCCGCAAGGTCGAGGCGCCGCAGCTGCCGCAGGTCGATGACGCGTTCGCGCGCCAGCTCGGCGTCCCCGACGGCGACCTGGCGCGGATGCGCGCCGACATCCGGGCGAACCTCGAACGCGAGGTCGGCCAGCGCGTGCGCTCGCGCAACAAGGCTGCGGTCATGGAGGCGCTGACGAAGCTCGCCGCGTTCGAGCTGCCCAAGGCGCTGGTCGAGGCCGAGAGCAGGGCACTCGGCGAGCGCGCGATCGAAGACCTGCGTCAGCGCGGGATCGATCCGAAGAACATGCCGCCGATTCCGCCCGACACCTTCCGCGAGCAGGCCGAACGGCGAGTGCGCCTGGGCCTGATCGTCGCCGAGATCGTGCGCGAGCACGGGCTGCAGGCCAAGCCCGACCAGATGCGCAAGCAGATCGAGGAATTCGCACAGGCCTACGAGAACCCGGGCGAAGTGGTGCGGCACTACTTCAGCGACCGCAATCGCCTGGCCGAGGTCGAGGCGATCGTCGTCGAGCAGAACGTCGTCGACTGGGCGCTGTCGAAGGCGCGCGTCACCGACCGCGCGCTGCCTTTCGACGAACTGATGTCGGCAGGCTGAGGCGCGGCGGACACGGAACTTCAACGGAGCGAGAGATGACCTTCAACAGCATGGTCGAGGACCTGGTCAATGCGCACCTGGCGCAGCGCCAGGAGACGCAGGGGCTGGGCATGGTCCCGATCGTCATCGAGCAGAGCGGCCGGGGCGAGCGCGCCTACGACATCTACTCGCGGCTGCTGCGCGAGCACGTGATCTTCCTGGTCGGGCCGGTGATGGACCAGTCGGCGAACCTGATCGTCGCGCAGTTGCTGTTCCTGGAGTCGGAGAACCCCGACAAGGACATCTCCTTCTATATCAACTCGCCCGGCGGGTCGGTGTCGGCGGGGCTGGCCATCTACGACACGATGCAGTTCGTCAAGCCGGCGGTCAGCACGCTGTGCCTGGGGATCGCCGCGAGCATGGGCGCCTTCCTGCTCGCCGCCGGCACCCAGGGCAAGCGCTTCGCGCTCCCGAACGCGCGAATCATGATCCACCAGCCCTCGGGTGGTGCGCAGGGGCAGGCCTCCGACATCGAGATCCACGCGCGCGAGATCCTCTACACGCGCGAGCGGCTCAATCGCATCCTCGCCGAGAAGACCGGGCAGCCGATCGAGCGCATCGCGGCCGACACCGACCGGGACAACTTCATGTCCTCGGAAGATGCGGTAAGCTACGGGCTGATCGACAAGGTTTTGTCAAGTCGAGGCGAGGGTGCCTGATCCGGGGCACCCATCCGGGCACGGCGCGTCGCGGCGCGCCCGGCCGTCCGGCAGGCCGGAGCGAACATGACGGACAAGAAGGGATCAACCGAGAAACTGCTGTACTGCTCCTTCTGCGGCAAGAGCCAGCATGAGGTGCGCAAGCTGATCGCGGGCCCGTCGGTGTTCATCTGCGACGAATGCATCGAGCTGTGCAACGACATCATCCGTGACGAGACGCAGGCCGAGGGCGCCGCGGGCGCCCAGAAGGGCGGGCTGCCGACGCCGGCCGAGATCTGCGGCATCCTCGACCAGTACGTGATCGGCCAGGAGAGCGCCAAGAAGATCCTCTCGGTCGCGGTCTACAACCACTACAAGCGGCTGCGCCACAAGGGCAAGAAGGACGAGGTCGAACTCGCCAAGAGCAACATCCTGCTGGTAGGCCCCACCGGCTCGGGCAAGACGCTGCTGGCGCAGACGCTGGCGCGCCTGCTCAACGTGCCCTTCGTGATCGCCGACGCGACGACGCTCACCGAAGCCGGCTACGTCGGCGAGGACGTCGAGAACATCATCCAGAAGCTGCTGCAGAACTGCAACTACGAGGTCGAGAAGGCGCAGAGCGGCATCGTCTACATCGACGAGATCGACAAGATCTCGCGCAAGTCCGACAACCCGTCGATCACCCGCGACGTGTCGGGCGAAGGCGTGCAGCAGGCACTGCTCAAGCTGATCGAGGGCACGGTGGCGTCGGTGCCGCCGCAGGGAGGGCGCAAGCACCCCAACCAGGACTTCGTCCAGATCGACACGACGAACATCCTCTTCATCTGCGGTGGCGCGTTCGACGGGCTCGAGAAGGTCATCCGCAGCCGCTCCGAGCGCTCGGGGATCGGTTTCGGCGCCGAAGTTCGCAGCGCCAACGAGCGCGCCGTCGGCGAGGTGCTGCGCGAGGTCGAGCCCGAAGACCTGGTCAAGTTCGGCCTCATTCCCGAACTGGTCGGCCGGCTGCCGGTGGTGGCCACGCTCGACGAACTCAACGCCGACGCGCTGGTGCAGATCCTCATCGAGCCGAAGAACGCGCTGGTCAAGCAGTACCAGCGGCTGTTCTCGATGGAGGGCGTCGACCTCGAAGTGCGGCCTGCTGCGCTGCAGGCGATCGCCCGCAGGGCGCTCAAGCGCAAGACCGGGGCGCGCGGCCTTCGCTCCATTCTCGAGCAGACGCTGCTCGACATCATGTTCGACCTGCCCAGCCTGCAGAACGTGCAGAAGGTGGTCGTCGACGAGAACGCCATCGACGGCGACGGCAAGCCGCTGGTGATCTACGCGGACACCCCGAGGGTATCCGGGTCGAACTGACCGCCATCGCCCCGCTACGGGCCCGATCGGCGCCCATCGTCGCGTTTCGGCCCCTTTCGGCCCCTTTCGGCGCCAGCGGCCCCAGGCTTCGGGCGGCGAAAGGCGCAGCCGGTTCCGCCGACCGTTGCGAATTGACCCCATCGGGGTGCCCCCGCAGGGGGCCGGCGGGTCGAATCGTCGTATCCTCGACCGCGCATGCTTGAAATCTCCGCCGGCGACGCCACATCGCCCGGGAGGTCCACATGGAGAACCCAATGTCCGAAGAGCAGGTCCCCGCCATCCAGTCGCTGCCGCTGCTGCCGCTGCGCGACGTGGTGGTGTTTCCCCACATGGTGATCCCGCTGTTCGTCGGCCGGCCCAAGTCCATCAAGGCGCTCGAGGCCGCGATGGAGGTCGGCAAGAGCATCATGCTGGTCGCCCAGCGCAACGCCTCGAAGGACGAGCCGGTCGCCGACGACATCTACGAGATCGGCTGCGTCTCGAACATCCTGCAGATGCTCAAGCTGCCCGACGGCACCGTGAAGGTGCTGGTCGAAGGCGTGCGTCGCGCGCGGATCCTGGGCATCGATGACAGCGGCGCGCACTTCACCTGCGAGCTGGCGCCGATCGAGCCGCCCACGGCCGAGAGCCCCGAAACCGAGGCGCTGCGTCGCGCGATCCTCGCGCAGTTCGACCAGTACGTGAAGCTGAACAAGAAGGTGCCGCCGGAGATCCTGGCGTCGCTGGCCGGCATCGACGACGCCGGCAGGCTGGCCGACACGATCGCCGCCCACCTTCCGATCAAGATCGAGCAGAAGCAGAACATCCTCGAGACCAACGAGGTGTCCGAGCGGCTCGAGAAACTGCTCACGCAGATCGAGACCGAACTCGACATCCTGCAGGTCGAGAAGCGCATCCGCGGGCGCGTCAAGCGCCAGATGGAGAAGAGCCAGCGCGAGTACTACCTGAACGAGCAGGTCAAGGCGATCCAGAAGGAGCTCGGCGAGGGCGAGGAAGGCGCCGACATGGACGAGCTCGAGAAGAAGGTCAAGGCCGCGCGGATGCCCAAGGAGGCGCTGAAGAAGGCCGAGGCCGAGCTCAAGAAGCTCAAGCTGATGTCGCCGATGTCGGCCGAGGCGACCGTCGTGCGCAACTACATCGACACGCTGGTCGGGCTGCCGTGGCGCAAGAAGAGCAAGATCAACAACGACCTGGCCAATGCCGAGAAGGTGCTCAACGAGGACCACTGGGGCCTCGAGCGGGTCAAGGATCGCATCCTCGAGTATCTCGCGGTGCAACAGCGGGTCGAGAAGGTCAAGGCTCCGATCCTGTGCCTGGTGGGGCCCCCGGGGGTCGGCAAGACCTCGCTCGGGCAGTCGATCGCGCGCGCCACGAACCGCAAGTTCGTGCGCATGGCGCTGGGCGGCGTGCGCGACGAGGCCGAGATCCGCGGCCACCGCCGCACCTACATCGGGTCGATGCCGGGCAAGATCCTGCAGAACCTCGCGAAGATCGGCGTGCGCAATCCGCTCTACCTGCTCGACGAAGTCGACAAGATGGGAATGGACTTCCGCGGCGATCCTTCGTCGGCGCTGCTCGAGGTGCTCGACCCTGAGCAGAACTCGACCTTCGTCGACCACTACGTCGAGGTCGAGTACGACCTGTCCGACGTGATGTTCGTTGCCACGGCCAACACGCTGAACATCCCGCCGGCGCTGCTCGACCGGATGGAAGTCATCCGCCTGTCCGGCTACACCGAGGACGAGAAGGTCAACATCGCCCAGCGCTACCTGCTGCCCAAGCAGATGAAGAACACGGGCCTGAAGGCGACCGAGGTCTCGATCGCCGAGAGCGCGCTGCGCGACATCGTTCGCTACTACACGCGCGAGGCCGGCGTGCGCTCGCTCGAGCGCGAGATCAGCAAGATCTGCCGCAAGGTCGTCAAGATGCTGCTGCTGAAGAAGCAGGAGAAGAAGATCAGCGTCACGAACAAGAACCTCGACAAGTTCCTGGGCGTGCGGCGCTACAGCTTCGGCATCGCCGAGAAGGAGAACCAGGTCGGGCAGGTCACCGGGCTCGCCTGGACCGAGGTCGGGGGCGAGTTGCTGACGATCGAGGCGGTTGCGATCCCCGGCAAGGGCAAGACTACTTTCACGGGCAAGCTCGGCGACGTGATGCAGGAGTCGATCAAGGCGGCGATGACGGTGGTGCGCCGGCGCGCCCGGCGGCTGGGGATCAAGGACGACTTCTACGAGAAGAGCGACATCCACATCCACGTGCCCGAGGGCGCGACGCCCAAGGACGGGCCGAGCGCGGGCATCGCGATGACGACGGCGCTGGTGTCGGTGCTCAGCGGCATCGCCGTGCGTGCCGACGTCGCGATGACCGGCGAGATCACGCTGCGTGGCGAGGTGCTCGCGATCGGCGGTCTGAAGGAGAAGCTGCTCGCGGCGCATCGCGGCGGCATCCGCACGGTGCTGATTCCCGAGGAGAACGTGAAGGACCTCGCCGAGATCCCCGACAACGTGAAGAACAGGCTCGAGATCGTGCCGGTGAAGTGGATCGATCGCGTGCTCGAAATCGCGCTGGAGCGGCAGCCGCAGCCGCTTCCCGAAGAGGCTCCGGCCTCGAGCGGCGCGGCGGTCCCGGCAACGCCGACGGGAACCGGCGGAGACGTCGTCACGCACTGAGCGCCGGGGCGACATTACAGAGGGAAAGGGGCCCGTTTCATCGCCCCGGCTCGGCTTGACACTGGCCGGGCCGGGGCGATTTAATACGGCTCCGCTTTCCCGCGTCATCCGCTGCCCGACGCAGCGTCATCTCGAAGCGCGCAGTGCCACGAGCGCTCGTCCACCACGATTCCGGAGTGAGGGGGTTTTCAGTGAACAAGACCGAATTGATCGACCACATCGCGAAGCAGGCCGACATCTCGAAGGCCGCCGCGGGTCGGGCGCTCGAAGCGCTGGTCGGCGCGGTTCGCACGACGCTGCGCAAGGGCGGCACGGTGACGCTGGTCGGGTTCGGTACCTTCGCGGTCGGCAAGCGCGCAGCGCGCAGCGGACGCAACCCGCGCACCGGCGCAACGATCAAGATCAAGGCCGCCAAGGTGCCGAAGTTCCGCCCCGGCAAGGCGCTGAAGGACGCGATCAACTAGGCGTCGAAACGGCGGCGAGTTGATCGGCCGCCGGCGGTTCATATATAATCGCCGACTTCGCTGCGCATCGCGCGGTGCGGGTCGCCAAACCTCGGGTACGTCGGGGCGCGAAGGCCCGCACGGTGCCCTGATCGGGGGTGCTTAGCTCAGCTGGTAGAGCGGCGCCCTTACAAGGCGTAGGTCGGGAGTTCGAACCTCTCAGCACCCACCAGCCGCCGGGCGGCGCGAGGCGAGCGGGCGAAGAAGAAGTGCAGACTGTGCATCGAAGGAGTGGTAGTTCAGTCGGTTAGAATACCGGCCTGTCACGCCGGGGGTCGCGGGTTCGAGTCCCGTCCACTCCGCCAACACCCGAAGGGCGAACGAGAGTTCGCCCTTTTTTTTCCATCCGGCTTCCATCTGGCAGGGTCGCATGTTCGATACGGTCAGGAAACACCAACGGCTGATGCAGTTCGTGCTGCTCGTGCTGATCTTCCCGGCATTCGCGTTCTTCGGGATCCAGGGCTACGAGAAGTTCTTCTCGGACGAGGGGACGGTGGCCAAGGTGGGTTCGAGCAAGATCAGCCGTCAGGAGTTCGAGTTCGCGCATCGGCGGCAGATCGAGCAACTGCGCCAGATGCTGGGCGAGCGCTTCGACTCGTCGCTGGTCGACAACGACGCCGCCCGCGGGCAGGTGCTCGACGGGCTGATCGCGCAGCGGGCGCTGCTCGCCGAGGCGCTCGACAAGCACATTGTCGTGCCCGACGAGCAGTTGCGCCGCGCGATCGCGGCGATCCCGGGCCTCACCGGCACCGACGGCAAGTTCGACATCGAGCGCTACCGCCAGCTGCTGCGGGCGCAGGGCAAGAACGAGCAGGTCTTCGAGGCCGAGATGCGCAACGACCTGGCGCTGCAGACGCTGCCCGAGGCGATTTCGCAGACGGCCTTCGTGCCCGCCTCGCTGGTCGACCGCATGATCGCGCTGGGCGAGCAGACGCGCGAGGTTCGCGAGCTGCTGTTCAAGGCGGAAGACTTCGCGGCGAAGGTGACCCCGACCGACGCGCAACTCACGGCCTTCTACGAGCGCAACGCGCAGGCGTTCGAGGTTCCCGAGAACGCCCGCGTCGAGTACCTGGTGCTGTCGGGCGACGCGGTCGCGAAGCAGATCAAGGTCTCCGAGCAGGATGCGCGCGCGTACTACGAGCAGAACAAGGCGCGCTACACCACGCCCGAGCAGCGACGCGCGAGCCACATCCTGGTCAAGGTCGAGCCGGGCGCGAGCGACGCGCAGAAGAAGGCGGCCCGTGCGAAGGCCGAGGACATCCTGTCCAGGCTGAAGGCGGGCGCCGATTTCGCCGCGCTGGCGAAGGCCGAATCGCAGGACCCGGGCTCGGCGGCGTCGGGAGGCGACCTCGGGTTCTTCACGCGCGACACGATGGTCAAGCCGTTCGCCGACGCGGCGTTCGCGCTCGGCCAGGGCGAGACGAGCGGCGTGGTCGAGTCCGAGTTCGGCTACCACGTCATCCGGGTCGCCGAGATCCGGCCGGCCACGCAGCGCGATTTCGAAGCGGTGCGCGCCTCGATCGAGGCGGAGATCCGCGCGCAGCAGGTCAGCTCACGCTTCGCCGAGGCGGCCGAAACGTTCAGCAACCTGGTCTACGAGCAGGCCGACTCGTTGGCCCCGGCCGCACAGCGCTTCGGCCTGCAGGTGCAGACGGCCGACGAAGTCGGCCGCGCCAACACGCCGAATCTGCCGCGCGAGCATCCGCTGAACAACCCGCGCGTGCTGGCGGCGCTGTTCAGCGCCGACTCGATTGCCAGCAAGCGCAATACCGAGGCCATCGACGTCGGCAACAACACGCTGGTCTCGGCACGAATCGTCGAGCACCGGCCGGCGCAGCGCAAGCCGTTCGACACGGTGAAGGAGCAGGTGCGGCAGCTGGTCGTGCGCGAGGAGTCGCACAAGCTCGCAGTGCAGGCCGGCGAGGCGAGGCTGAAGGCGCTGCGCGGCGGCGAGGCCGCGGGCGCACTGTCGGCGCCGCGGACCGTGACGCGCGCGCCGGGGCCGCAGATGCCGGCCCCGGCCATCGAGGCCGTGTTCGGAGCGCCGTCGGAGCCGCTGCCGGCTTTCGTCGGCGCCGACCTCGGCCCCCAGGGCTACGCGATCTACCAGGTGACGAAGGTGACCCTGCCGGACGCCAGGCGCGTCGAGGAACGGCGTCCCACCTATCGCCAGCAGCTGCAGCAGGTCTACGCGCAGCAGGCGCTCAGCGACTACCTCGAATCGGTGAAGGCGCGCTCGAAGATCGTGCGCTACCCCGCGGGCCTGGCCGGGGGCGACGGGCGGTAGGCCTGGCGGCTTGCCATCGCAGGGACTTCGAGCACGGATCGCCGCCGTCAGACCCGTGCGGTCTTCCAGCGGCCACGGCTGAACAACCACAGCGTGAACAGGCCGACCGAGGTCTCGGAGACGAACACGCCCCAGAACACGCCCGAGTGCGCCCAGTCCAAGGGCAGCGCAAGCGTCCAGGCAAGCGGGATCTGGATGAGCCAGAAGAACACCAGATTGATCCAGGTCGGCGTCATCGTGTCCCCGGCGCCGTTGAAGGCCTGCACCGACACCATCCACCAGCCGTAGACGAAGTAGGAATACGACAGGATCGCGAGCCATTCGCCGCCGATGGCGATCACCTGCGCGTCGTCGGTGAACAGCGCGACCAGTTCGTCGTGCAGGAAGAAGAACGCCACCGACACGGCGAGCGTGAAGGCCATGTTCATCCAGCCGATGCGCCAGACGGCGGCCTCGGCGCGCTCGGGCTGGCCCGCGCCGAGGTTCTGCCCGACCAGCGTGGCAGCGGCGTTGGACATGCCCCAGGCCGGCATCAGCGTGAACATCATGATGCGTAGCGTGATCGTCGCGCCGGCCACGGCTTCGGTCGACACGCTGGCGAGGACGCGCATCAGGAAGACCCAGGCGGTCATCGACACGATCATCTGGCCGATGCCGCCGAGCGAGGTGCGCACGATCTGCCAAAGGGTCGTGCCATGCCAGCGCAGGCTGGCGCTGCGGATGCGCAGGTGTTCGCTGCCGCGCACGAGGATCGCGAGCTGCATCAGCACCCCCGCGCCGCGCCCGATGTTGGTCGCGATCGCCGCGCCCTCGATGCCGAGCGCCGGAATCGGTCCCAGGCCGAAGATCAGGATCGGGTCGAGCACGATGTTCAGCGCATTGGCGACCCACAGCACGCGCATCGCCGCCGCCGCGTCGCCGGCGCCGCGAAAGATGGCATTGATGACGAACAGCAGCAGGATCACCGCGTTGCCGCCGAGCATCCACCGGGTGTAGCGGTAGCCGTGTTCGATGGCCCAGGCGTCCGCACCCATCAGGCGAAGCAGGTCCCGGGCCCAGACGATGCCGCCGATCGCGAAGGGTAGCGACACGAGCAGCGCCACCACGATGGCCTGCACCGCCGACAGCGCAGCCTCCTCGCCGCGCTGCTCGCCGATGCGCCGGGCGACGATCGCGGTGACCGCCATCGCCAGCCCCATCGCGACCGAATACAGCAGGAACAGATAGGTTTCGGTCAGGCCCACGGTGGCCACCGCCGACGATCCGAGCCTGGCGACGAAGAAGATGTCGACCACCGCAAAGGTCGATTCGAGCACCAGCTCCAGCATCATCGGCACGGCGAGCAGGAACACCGCGCGTTTCAGGGGAATGCGCGTGTAGTCGGCATTCGTGCCGCGCAGCGCGGCGCGCAGGTCGGCCCGCAGCGCCGCGCAGGCGCTGTCGGAGTTCGCAGGTGCAGCCGCCACGGACGCGGTGTCGCGGGCGGTCATGCCCCCGCCCGCTGCACCAGATCGATCCCGATGCCGTTTCGATCGACCGCGATCCCCGGGCCTTGTCCCTCGAACGCGCGGCGCAACAGGGACACTCGCGACGGCCGATCCGGTTTCATGAACCCGAGTCGGGTGTCGATGCGGCCTGTCGATGCGAGCCGCGCCGAGCCGCTTCGATGGCGGCGACATCGATCCTGCACATCGTCATCATGGCTGCGAAGGCACGCTTGGCCTCGTCGCCCCCCGCGGCCATCGCCTCGGTCAGCACCCGGGGGGTGATCTGCCAGGACACGCCCCACCGATCCCGACACCAGCCGCAGGCGTTTTCCGCCCCGCCGTTGCCGACGATGGCGTTCCAGTAGCGGTCGGTCTCTTCCTGGTCGTCGGTCGCGATCTGGAACGAGAAGGCCGAGGTGTGCGGGTACGCCGGGCCACCGTTGAGTCCGAGGCAAGGGATGCCGGCGACCGTGAACTGCACGGTCAGTACGTCGCCGGCCCGGCCGGACGGGTAATCGGCGGGCGCGCGGTGGACCGCAGTGACCCGGCTGTCGGGGAAGGTCGAGGCGTAGAAGCGGGCGGCCTCCTCGGCATCCTTGTCGAACCAGAGGCAGATCGTGTTCTTGTGCATGGTCTCTCCTTGCGTTGCGGATCGGTACGCGTGGGGCAGCCGCTCAAGCCTGCGCGGCGGGTTGCAGGATCGCCCAGGCGAGGCCGAACGGATCCTGCAGCAGCCCCCAGTCGTCGCCCCAGAACTGGCGTTCGTATGGGGCGAGCACCGTGCAGCCGGCGGCGACCGCGCGATCCCACCAGGCGTGACCGTCGGCCACCACGAGTTGCAGGTGCCCGAAGTGGCCTCGCTGCGCGGGTGGGTCGCTACCGTCTGGGTATCCGGCGTGATCGGTCATCATCAGAGTGCCGCGATTGATCTCGACCTGTGCGTGGACCAGTCCCGGTCGGCCGTCGGCGAAGGGCATGCGGCCCAGGTCCTTCGCACCGAAGGCGCGGGCGTAGAAGTCGCAGGCCTCGGCCGCGCGGCCGGCCATGGTCATGTAGGGGATCACGCCGTTCATCACGGCGGGGTCGAGGGGGTGCGGTACGTCGCTCATGGCATGACTCCCTGGCAGGGGTGAGAGGGCTGCGTGTACCCCATGGTCGATCGGGCGGTGGCCGGATCGACATCGGCTCGCCGGTTCAGCGGACGGCCTGCGCTGCGCCGACACCCGGCGCCTGCAGCGTCTGTCGATCCTCGGCGACCGGCCGTACCTCGACGCAGCCGAACCTGGCCGCGGGAATGCGCGACGCGACCTGGATCGCTTCGTTCAGGTCGCGGGCGTCGATCAGGTAGTAGCCGCCGAGCTGGTCCCTGGTCTCGGTCCACGGTCCGTCGGTCGCCGAAACCCGTCCGTTGCGCACCCGGACGGTGCTGGCCGTATCGGGCGGCAGCAGGCGGTTGCAGTCGAGGTAATGGCCGCTTTGCCGGATCGCCGTGTCGCAGGCGACGCATTCCTCGTCCGGCAGTTCGTCGAGGCGTCGCTCATCGAGGTAGACGAGGCACAGGTACTTCATCGCTTGGCTCCTCCGCAGTGGGTCCGGTTGCAGGGTCCTCGTCCCTGGTCGAACAGCGGTTCGCAGAATCGACATCAGGCCGGCAGTTCCGCCAGGCGCCGCTCGAGGAAGCGACGCTCCGGTGCCTGCCGGGCCAACTCCAGCGCGCGGCGGTAGGCCACCCGCGCCTCCCCGGTTCGGCCCAGTCGCCGGCACAGATCGGCGCGGGCGGCGTGCGCGAGGTGGTAGCCTGCAAGCTCGCCGCGCGCGAGGATCGCATCGACCGCGGCCAGCCCGGCCGCGGGCCCGTCGTGCATCGCCACCGCCACGGCGCGGTTCAGTGCCACCACCGGCGACGGTTCGAGCCGCAGCAACACGTCGTAGAGGGCGACGATCTGGGCCCAATCGGTCGCGGCAGCGGTGGGCGCCCCGGCATGCACGGCCGCGATCGCCGCTTGCAGCGCATAGGGGCCGGCGCGCCCCGAAACCAGTGCGCGCTCGACCAACGCCGTGCCTTCGGCGATCAGGGCCCGGTTCCACTGCGAGCGATCCTGCTCGTCGAGCAGCACCAGTTCGCCTTCCGGGGTCGTGCGCGTTTCGCGGCGCGACTCCTGCAGCAGCATCAGCGCAAGCAGGCCCATCGACTCCGGTTCGGGGAGCAGTCGGGCGAGCAGTCGGCCGAGCCGGATCGCCTCGCCCGACAGCTCGGCGCGCGTCAGCGACTGGCCGGCCGATGCCGAGTAGCCCTCGTTGAACACCAGGTAGATCACGCGCAGAACGCTCTCGAGCCGGGCCGGCAGCTCGACCGGCGACGGCACTTCGTAGGGCACGCGCGCGTCGCGGATCTTGCCCTTGGCGCGTACGATGCGCTGCGCGAGCGCGGGGGGCGCGACGAGGAACGCGTGCGCGATCTCCTCGGTGGTGAGGCCGCACACCTCGCGCAGCGTGAGCGCCACCTGCGCCTCGGGCGAGAGCACCGGATGGCAGCAAGTGAAGATCAGCCGCAGGCGGTCGTCCTCGACGCTGTCGACGTCGGCGGCCCATGTCGCCTCGCCCTCGCTCGCCGGGTCGGGCCGATCGTCGAGGTCGTCGACGAGATCGAAACGTGCCCGCCGCCGCAGGCCGTCGATCGCCTTGAAGCGGCCGGTCGACACCAGCCAGGCGCGCGGATTGGCCGGCATGCCAGCGTGCGGCCATTGCTCGAGCGCGGCGCGAAAGGCATCGTGCAACGCCTCCTCGGCGATGTCGAAGTCGCCGAGCAGTCGAATCAGCGTCGCGAACATCCGGCGCGACTCGGTGCGGTAGATCGCGTCGAGCTGCTCGCGCACCGTCGCGGGTGCGCCAGCGGGCGCTTCCGTCACGGGCGGGTGCGGCTCGCCCGATGAAACCTTGCGGCCGTCCATTCGCGCCTCCTCGCAGCGTCTCGGCATCCGGAGACTATCGCGCCTCGGCCGGTCGAGCCGGCAGCGCGGGAGCGCGAGCCGGGACCGCCGGATTGCAGGCCGCTACCGGGTCGTCCCCTTCACGCCGCGATCCGTCGTGCGGCGTCGGTCACCGCGCGGAAATCGGCGGCGCGCAACTCGACGACGGGCGCCTCGTCGACCCGAAGGTAGTTGCGGCTCATCGACCGATCGTAGGCCGGGTCGTAGTGCAGCGCCAGCATCGACTCGACGAACGCCTCCCACTGGCCGGCCGCCGCCATCGCGCGCCACGCGTCGACTTGCCGGTGGCCGTGCAGCGGCACCAGGCGCTCGAGGCGCTCGCCGAGCAACTCCGGGTCGGCCGTGAAGTGACGGTATTCGCGAAGCAGCAGTGCGGCGCGCACCGGCACGCTGGCCTCGACCCGCGTGCACGGGGCCGCGCGCATCGCCGCGATCAGCGCGTCGGGTACGTGGCAGCGCCCGACGCGACGGCTTTCGGACTCGACGAACACCGGGCGCGCGGGATCGAAGCGCCGCATCGCGTTCCACAGGCCGGTCTCGAAGCCTTTCTGCGACGGTTGCTGCGACTGCGGCATCAGGCCGAGCACCGAGCCCCGATGACAGGCGATCGCCTCGAGGTCGAGGACCTGCGCGCCGTCGTCTGCGAGCTGCTGCAGGATCAGGCTCTTGCCGGTCCCGGTGCGTCCGGCGAGCACATGCAGACGAAGGTCTGCTGGCCAGCGGGCGAGATCCTCGAGCGCTCGGCGGCGAAATGCGCGATAGCCGCCTTCGATCACCGACGTGCGCCAGCCGATCCGCGCGAACACGGTGGCGAGCGCCCCGGAACGGTTCCCGCCGCGCCAGCAGTAGACGAGCGGCCGCCAGTCGTGCGGCCGCTCGCCGAACAGCCGATCGATCAGCGTGCCGACGTTGCGGGCGACGATTGCCGCGCCGGTGCGACGAGCCTCGAACGCCGATTGCTGCTTGTGAATCGTGCCCACCAGCGCGCGCTCGACGTCGTCGAGCACCGGCGCGCTGATCGCACCGGGCAGGTGGTCTTCGGCGAACTCGGACGGACTGCGCGCGTCGACGATCGCGTCGAAGGCGTCGAGCCGTGCGACGGCCTCGTCGATCGGGATCACCAGGGGGTCTTTCATGGGGGCAACACGGATGTCCGAGGCAGGCCTCGGCCGGTGGCGGCGGCTCCGGCCCGATTCTATCAGCGCCGATGCGGGGGCGAGGGTGGCGAGAAAGGGGCGCGAAGGCGCGCGCCAGCACGTACAATGAAGGACGGGGAACGCAACGATGAAAGTATTCAATCTCGCCTGCGAGCACGACCACAGGTTCGAAGGCTGGTTCGGATCCGCGCAGGCCTTCGACGAGCAGCGCGAGCGCGGGCTCGTCGAGTGCCCGGTGTGCGCCAGCAAATCGGTGCGCAAGATGCTGAGCGCGCCGCGCCTGAACCTCTCCTCGAATCAGCAGCCTGCGCCCGAGGCTGCCCAGCCGGGCGGCGACCAGCTGGCAGCGGCGATGCCGACGCCGCAACAGCTGCAGGCGCTGTGGATGAAGATGGCGCGCCACCTCGCCGAGCACACCGAGAACGTCGGTGAGCGCTTCGCAGACGAGGCGCGGCGCATCCACTACAACGAGGCGCCCGAGCGCGGCATCCGCGGCGTGGCCACGCCCGAGCAGCGGGCCGAGCTCGAGGACGAGGGCATCGAGGTGCTCTCGTTTCCGCTGCCGGCGGCCGCGAAAGAGCCGCTGCAGTAAGCAGCCGCCGCAGCACGAACGCTGCCGCAGCGGGCGCGCTCAGCGTCGCGCGTACTGCGTGGCGCCGAACAGGATCTCGCGTGCCTTGTCGTCGATCGGCTTGCGCTGGTCCGCGAGCACGGTGATCGCGCGGGCCACCGCCGGGCGCGCCGCGATCGTCTCGAACCACCGCTTCACCTGCGGGTAGTCGGCGAGGTCGACGCCCTGGTTGGCGTGCGAGCGAATCCAGGGCCAGGTCGCGATGTCGGCGATCGAGTACTGGCGCCCGCCCAGGTACGCGCCGGTGGCCTCGAGCCGCCGGTCGAGCACGCGATACAGGCGCCTGGCCTCGTTGGTGTAGCGGTCGATCGCGTAGGCGATGGTTTCGGGCGCGTACATGCGGAAGTGATGCGTCTGGCCCAGCATCGGGCCGACGCCGCCCATCTGGAACATCAGCCACTGCAGCACCTCGTACTTGCCTCGCGTGCTGCGCGGCATGAACTTGCCGGTCTTCGCCGCGAGGTAGACGAGGATCGCGCCGGACTCGAACAGCGAGATCGGCTTGCCGTCCGGGCCGTCGCTGTCGACGATCGCCGGGATCTTGTTGTTCGGGCTGATCGCGAGGAACGCGGGGTCGAACTGGTCTCCGGCACGGATGTCGATCGGGTGCACGGCGTAGGGAAGGCCGCACTCCTCCAGCATGATGTGAACCTTGTGGCCGTTCGGCGTGGGCCACGAGTAGACGTCGATCACGGTGCCTCCGTTCAGGCGCCGCGGGTGATCGGCATCTGCACCTTGTCGACGCCGCCGGGAACGGGCAGGTGCCTGGCGAGCTCGAGCTTGGCGATCGCGTTGCGGTGGACCTCGTCCGGGCCGTCGGCCAGGCGCAGCGTGCGCTGGTGCGCATAGAGCGACGCGAGCGGAAAGTCGTCGCTGACGCCCGCGCCGCCGTGCGCCTGGATCGCCCAGTCGAGGATCTGGCAGGCGATGTTGGGCGCGACGACCTTGATCATCGCGATCTCGGCCTTGGCGACCTTGTTGCCGACCGTGTCCATCATGTAGGCGGCCTTCAGCGTGAGCAGCCGCGCCTGGTCGATCAGGCAGCGCGCGTCGGCGATGCGCTCGTGCCAGACGTTGTGCGCGGAGATCGGCTTGCCGAACGCGACGCGCGAGGACAGCCGCTTGCACATGTACTCCAGCGCCCGCTCGGCCACGCCGATCGAGCGCATGCAGTGGTGGATGCGCCCCGGGCCGAGGCGGCCCTGCGCGATCTCGAAGCCGCGCCCCTCGCCGAGCAGGACGTTGTCGACCGGCACCCGGACGTTCTCGAACGACACCTCGCAGTGGCCGTGCGGCGCGTCGTCGTAGCCGAACACGTTGAGCGGCCGGACCACGGTGATCCCGGGGGTGTCGGCCGGCACGACGATCATCGACTGCTGCTCGTGGCGGCCTGCGTCGGGATTGGTCTTGCCCATGAAGATGTAGACCTTGCAGCGCGGATCGCCCGCGCCCGAAGTCCACCACTTGCGGCCGTTGATCAGGTAGTGGTCGCCCTGGCGCTCGATGCGCGCCTGGATGTTGGTCGCGTCGGACGAGGCGACTGCCGGCTCGGTCATCGCGAACGCCGAGCGGATCTCGCCGGCGAGCAGCGGGTCGAGCCAGGCGCGCTTGATCGGCTCGCTCGCGTAGCGCTCGAGCGTCTCCATGTTGCCGGTGTCGGGCGCGTTGCAGTTGAACACCTCGGGCGCCCAGGTCACGCGCCCCATGATCTCGCAGAGCGGCGCGTAGTCGAGGTTGGACAGTCCCTCGGGCACGCGCGTCGACTTGGGCAGGAACAGGTTCCACAGGCCTGCCGCGCGTGCCCTGGGCTTGAGTTCCTCGACGATCGTCGTCGGGATCCACGCGTTGCCGGCGCGGCGGTTCGCCGACACCTCTTCGTAGAAGCGGCGCTCGTTCGGGTAGATGTGCTCGTCCATGAACGCCAGCAGGCGTTTGCGCAGTTCGGTGCATCGTGCCGAGTATTCGAATTCCATTGCGTTCTCCTGTGTCGGTGCACGCGCCGCGCGCTCAGCGCACGCGCTGCGCAATCTCCCAGCCCATTTCGGCCAGCGGCCGCGCGCGGCGCCCCGCCTCGAGCGCCTGCGCGCTCGAGGCCGTGCCGTCGACCGCGCGCTTCATGATTCCCTGCAGGATCGCCGCGAGCCGGAACATGTTGTAGGCGAGGAAGAAATCCCAGTTCGCGAGCGTCTGCGCCGGGTCGCGCCCGGTGCGCCGGCAGTAGGCCTGCACGTACTCGCGCTCCGAGGGGATGCCGAGCGCGGCGTGATCGAGCCCGGCGATGCCGCGGAACTGACCCGGGGCGATGTGCCAGGCCATGCAGTGGTACGAGAAGTCGGCGAGCGGGTGGCCCAGCGTGGACAGCTCCCAGTCGAGGATCGCGCGGATGCGAGGCTGCGCGCGGTCGAAGATCAGGTTGTCCAGCCGGAAGTCGCCGTGCACGATCGAGGTCTCGTCGCCCGGCGGAACGTGCTGCGGCAGCCATTCGATCAGCCGGTTCATCGCGTCGATCGGCTCGGTCTCCGAGGTCTGGTACTGCCTGCTCCAGCGGCCGATCTGGCGCGCGAAGTAGTTGCCTGGCTTGCCGAAGTCGCCCAGCCCGATCGCCTCGTAGTCGACCGTGTGCAGCGCGGCGATCACCCGGTTCATCTCGTCGTAGATCGCGCTGCGCTCGGAATTCGGCAGCCCGGGCAGCGACTGCTCCCAGAACACGCGGCCTTCGACGTACTCCATGATGTAGAACGCGCGCCCGATCACCGATTCGTCTTCGCACAGCGCGTGCACGCGCGCCACCGGAATGCCGGTTCCGGCGAGCGCCGCGAGCACGCGGTACTCGCGTTCGATCGCGTGGGCGGAGGGCAGCAGTTTCGCGACGGGGCCGGGTTTCGCGCGCATCACGTAGGCCGCGCCGGGCGTGGACAGCCGGTAGGTGGGGTTCGACTGCCCGCCCTTGAAGAGTTCGATCGTCAGGGGTCCGGCGAAGTCGGGCACGTGTTCGCGCAGCCAGGCCGACAATGCATCGGCGTCGACGCGATGGCGTTCGGGAACCGCGACGGTGCCGCTGTAGGCGGCGTCGTTGTCGGCAGCGCCGGCGGTGGACGGATCAGCCACGGGTCCTCCGTGCAATCGGGCAGTGCATTCAGCGGCCGCCCGCGTCGCGCTCGTGCGCCGCCAGCAGCGACTTGATGCGGCCCAGCGCGAACGCCGGGCCGTCGGCGAGTTCGGATGCGCGCGACAGCGCCGCCGCCAGCGCTTCGCCGCGTGGTGCAAGTGCGTTCACCAGCCCCGGCCCGTGCAACCGCGGTGCGTCGACCGGCTGCCCGCCGGCCAGCAGCTCGTAGGCGAGCGGGTAGGGCAGGCGCATGGCGAGGAAGTGGCTGGCGCCGCCGTCGCAGGTGAGCCCTCGTTCAAGATAATTCATCGTGCCCATTATTGAGCGGCGTACCCAATTCGGTGCGTTTAAGTACTTCAGTGTGCTTGGAGGTGTCGCTCTATTCCCCGTCCCGGCATGACCATCATTCAGTCGAATGGTTCGACGCGAGCACGCTGGGGGGGCGATACAACGGGAAGCCGGAATACGGGATCGATCGCGAATGATCCGGCACCTCATAGAAGGAGGAGCGGCTGTTGTTGTGGAGCCCGCCATCGATGCGGATGCTGGCGCCGGTAATGTAGCTGGCGGCCTCAGACAGTAAGAAAGCAACTGCAGCCGATACCTCGGATTCGTTTCCGTGCCGCTTCAAGGGTACGTGACTTCGGACATCTCGTAGCACGGCATGTGCGTGCTCGGGGTACGTGTCGAGGCCCGACGACGCGATAAAGCCGGGAACAACATGATTCACACGGACCCCGGCATGTGCCCATTCGACCGAGGCCGTCATCGTGAAGTTGCATTGCCCAGCGCGAGCCGCTCCGTTGTGGCCCATCCCTGGCATCCCGAGTTCCCAGTCCGCCCCGATGTTCACGATTGCACCGCCGTGCTCACACATCCACTGTCGGTATCCTTCCCGCGACATGAGGAACGTTGCGGTCATGTTGTTGGCGATCACCGCGTTCCAGCCGTTGAGGCTGAGATTATTCAGCTGTGAAGGAAACTGCCCGCCCGCGTTGTTCACCAAACCGTCGATCTTCCCGGCCCATCGGAGTACGGCCGAGACAGCCGCGACTACGGCCTCCTCGCTCCGCAGATCGCAAACGTGCGTCATGACAAGGCGTTCGTTGGTGCCGAGTTCCTCGCGCACACGTTCCAGCTTCTCTGAGGTTCTGCCGATCAGCGCGATCCTGGCCCCGAGCGAAGCGAGTTCGTGTGCGATGCAGCGCCCGATGCCGCTTCCCCCGCCCGTCACGATGAAAACGCTGTCCTCGAACAAACCTGGCCGAAACACGGACCGATATTTCATTCTTCCTCCGGATGAGCCTTGGCTACAGGAATTCTGTACCGAGCCATACGCAAGTGCATGTTCTTCTGACGGAACACGACATGTCGCGCACCGCCCGATATCGTTCTACGGATGCTCGGTCACGCGGCGCAAGCCCCGTGACCGAGCATGGCTAGCCCGCCTGCTTCCAGTGCTTGACCATCCAGGGCGGCAACTTGTATTCGACCAAGCCCGGGACAGCGCTACCGTCCGACCGCTTCGTTGCCCACCATAGGACCGACTCACCGTTCGGCGGCAGCCATTGTCCTGCCGCTGCGCCAGTGTAGCCCGACCCGTATCGCACGTCGTGGTTCTTGTCGAAGACGAGCCGGCCTGAGGTGCCCTCGAAGTCCGTCTTCTCGAGTTCCGTCACGACAGCGTCTGCCTCGATCGTCTTTGCGCGCTCGATGGCTTCGGCAAGCGGCAGGATCGCGTTATAGCTTCCCGCGGCGGTCAAGATTGGATTCAGACTGTGTTTCTTCTTGAATTTCTCGACGAACGGCACGCTGCGCTTCGTGAACGCGGCCGACGATGACGTCAGGTTCACGCCGAGGTAAGCCGCCGAACCTCCAGTTGCTTCCCAGAACTTTGCGCCCTCCGCTTCGACATTGACGCCCGTCACGGCGACCGGGATCTGGAGCTCTCCGATCTGCCGGTAGACCGGGATCGCCACGGGGCCGGACGTCATCGGGATTAGGATCTGCGCCCCTGCGGCGCGGATCGCACCGAGCTGGGCGGATACGTCGAGATCCTTGATCGACATCCTCCATAGACCGATCACATCCAACCCCTTTTCGGGGAAGACCTTCTGGTAGACGGGGATCTGGGAATCGAGCCATTTGGCCTCTTCGAAAAGCAGTGCCACTTTCGGTCGCGCGATACCGAGATCACGTCTGATGATGCGGCCAAGCTCCAGCGCGCTCTCAATGACCATGTCGACGATATAAGTCGCCGACATCGGCGACGGACGGAAGAAGTACTTGTATCGCGCATAGTTCCGGCCCACTCGCGCGGTGATCTCGGGATGGGAGCCTGATCCTCCGAGCAGAAAGACGGTCTTGTAGTCCATGGCGACTTCCTGCATCGCCATGATCGCCGAAGAACTCGCCCCACCGACGAGGAAGTTCACCTTGGAGACCGTGATGGCGCGCTCGACTGCCGAGGTTGCATCGACGGTGCTGAGAATTTCGTTCGTATCCACCCGGACGAGCTCGATCGGGCGCTTCGTGCCATTGACGTTGATGCCGCCGCCCGCATTGACCTCTTCGGCGGCGATCTCCGCGCCGTACCAGGAGTGCTCGCCCTGCACGTACTTCATTGGCCCCACGATTCCGATCTTGATGGGCTTTCCGGTCGCGCGTGCCGATCCATGCGCTCCACCTACGCCGGCTGCCGTCGCGGCCGCGTATCCCAGCAAACGGCGTCGACTGATCTTCCAACTCATAATCGAGTCTCCTCTCTGTGTCGTTGATTGACTTACAACCCCAGATACGTCTTCCGAATCATGTCGTCCGCGAGCAACGCTTCCGGGGTACCTGAGGCGATCATCTGACCTTGCGAGAGCACGTAGCTCCGCTGGACCAGCTTGAACGCAAAACCGATATCCTGCTCCGTGACCAGGACCGTGATGCCCATTCGGTGGATGTCCTTTATCCGCTCGCAGAGAAGATCCTTGACCAGCGGTGCAAGTCCCACCGACGGCTCGTCGATCACGAGGAGTTGCACGTCCGACATCAATGACCTGCCGATTGCCAACATCGTCCGTTCACCGCCTGAGAGGATCCCGGAAATCTGGCTCTGGCGCTCCTTGAGAATCGGGAAGAGCTCGAAGACGCGCGCGAGCCGCTCCTCGACCGTCGCCTTGCTCTTGGCGAGATAGGCTCCAACCTCAAGGTTCTCCCGGACGGTCATCTCTCGGAACGGACGCCCGCGCTCGGGGCAGAGTACGAGTCCGCGACGGACGATGGCATTCGGAGGCAGATGCGAGATCTCCTCCCCGTTCAGTAGCACGCTCCCGCGCAGAGTGATCTTCCCGCCGACGGTTCCCTTTAGCGACTCACGCTCCCAAGCAACAAGACCGACGATGGCTCGGAGCAACGTGGTCTTCCCGGCACCGTTCGGGCCGATGATGCCGACGACCTCGCCCTTGCCGACCTCAAGTCCGACGTTGTTGAGGACTGTCGCCTGGTCGTAACGAACCGACAGCCCCTGAACTCTAAGCGGCAAGGGTGTTGTCCTTTCCGAGATAGGCCTCGATTACGGCATCGTTCTTGACGATCTCTTCCGGCGAGCCTATCGCGATGATCTTGCCGAGGTTGATGACGATCACCCTGTCGACGATCGACATCAGTTCGGAAAGCTTGTGCTCGACGATCATCATCGCCGGCCCTTCACTATGGAGACGACCGAATCGACCTCCCTTGTGGAGTCGCTTGAGCGAGCGCGCGACCAGTTTTGCCTCGGTCGGATTCAGCCCGCCCAGCGGCTCGTCGAGAAGAAGCAGATCGGGTTCGGTCGCAATCGCCCGTGCGAGCTCGAGTCGCTTCAGGTCGCCGTGCGACAGCACCGAGGCCGACTCCTTGGCAAGATCGGCGATGCCGCAAAACTCGAGAGCATTGGCCGCGCGCTGCTCGACGGTCTTCACCCATTCGCCCTTCCGCTTTGAACGAGGTGACAGGCATCCGACCATGACGTTGGCGATCACCGGAAGATGCCGGAACGGTCGCACGATCTGGAACGTGGAGGCGAGCCCCATGTTGACCGTCTTGGAAATCTCCTGCCCCGTGATGTCGACTCCCTTGAAGAGGATCTGTCCGGAGGTTGGTTTGAGGACACCGGCAATGAGCCGCATCAACGTCGACTTCCCGGCGCCGTTCGGCCCGATGATCCCTACGATTTCGTCGTGATAGATCTCGAAGTTCAGGTTATTAGCGGGGAGGATCCCGCCGTATGCCTTCGTAAGATTCCGAACTTCCAGGAGGGGCTCGCGCATCATTGGACCTCCTCCCGGATCTCTCGACGAGAGACCTTGCCGATATCCGTCCTAGGGATCTCCCCGACGAACTCAATAATCTTCGGAATCTTGTAGTGAGCCAGCTTGTCTTCGCAGAATTCGAGGATCTGCCCCTCGGTCAGGAGTCCGTGCGCGTCAGTCTCGAGGACGATCACCGCCTTGACGTTCTCGCCGACCTTCTGATCGGGCACGCCGACCACGCCGACGCTTTTGATCATCGGGTGCGCCATCAGCACCTCTTCGACCTCGCGGGCGAACACCCGCAGGCCCTTGTACTTGATCAGGTCCCGCTTCCTTTCGTAGAAGTAGAAGTATCCGTCGTTGTCGACCCGGGCAATGTCGCCTGTTCGCCACCAGGTGACGCCTTCGATGACGGCCTGGCACTCCCGGGTGGCTTCCGGTCGATTCCAGTACCCGAGTCCGACCTGCGGACCTCGTATCCCGAGCTCGCCTTTTTCCCCGGGTTCCGCGTACGCATCGACGTCTGGATCCAGAAGGACGGCCGAAACACCTGCCATCGGCTTCCCGATGGAGCCGACACGCTGCTCACCAAGCGGATTCATGTGAGTGCCGCCGGTCGTTTCGGTCATCCCGTACCCCTCGGTCAGCGTGACGCCCCAGCGCGTCTTCCACTCATTGGCCGTGTGCTCGTGCAGCGCGTCGGCACCGCAGATGAGGACCTTGAGACGTCGCCAGTCGATTCGCGCCGATTTTTCGAAGTCCTTCAGGGATTCGTAGACCGCCGGCGCGCCGACGAAGAACGTAGCACCGTACCGGATGATCGCGTGCACGACCTCGTCCAGGTCGGGGGTCGTGAGGACGACTTGCGTGTAGCCGTTCAGCGTGCACAGGATCAGGCTCAGGCTCTGCCCCGCGGCGTGGTAGAAAGGCATGTACGAGACGCTGGTCTCCTTACCCTCTGCGAGAACCGGAAGTGACGCGTTCAGCTGAAGGAGGTTCGAAACGACGTTGTGGTGCGTGATCCGGACACCCTTTGGAGCGCCGGTCGTCCCGCCCGTGTACGGCAAGGCGATCAGGTCGCGTTCAGGATCGATGTCGACTCGTGGCGGCGCCGCATGCGGCCTCGAGATGAGTTCACCGAGCCGGTGAATGCGCCGGTCGTTGCGGCGGCCTGCCGGGTTCTTCGCCTTGTTCGTGTAGGCGCTTCTCAGGATGCTCTTGCCGAAGAGCTTGCGCGAAAGTGGTAGGGATTCGGTGACATCAACGAGGATCACGTCATCGAGTGCAACTCCGGACTTCTCGATCGTCTCGTAGAGCATGTCCATACATACGGCCACCTTGGCACCGCTGTCTTCGAGTTGGTGCTTTACCTCCGAGGAGACGTAGACCGGGCTGATCGGCGTCACTACCGCGCCGATCTTCGCCGCTGCGAAGAATGTGATCGCGTATTCCGGCGAATTCAGCAGCATCATGGCGATCCTGTCGCCCTTGCGAACCCCCAGTCCCACAAGGGCGCCAGCCAACCTATCGACTTTCTCGCGCAGCTCCTGGAACGAGAACTTGCGTCCATAGAAGACGACAGCGGTTCGATTCGCCCACTTTGCCGCCACGGTGTCGAATAGGTCGCCGACCGTCGTCACGGGAAAGGACATCGCCGGCCCCTCGACGATCAGGGCGCGCGAACGCTCGATCGCAAGGCGTGGATCGTTCATGCTGTCTCCCATACTGTCTCCTGTATCTTGATATAAGTCCTTGGTCGTGCAGTCGCCTGTACCGCCGCCGTTCACGTAGGTCCGGCGGGATCGGCATCCGCCTGTTCCAGCTCACGAACCAGGGAGGCTCCGCACGCCCTGCAGTGCTTTCGGGCCGAGAAGTTGATCACCTTGCAGCGCAGACACTTCGTTTCGATCTTGTCAAGGATCCAGACGGCAAGTCCCTCCGGCATGAACAGCAGGGTCACGATCAGAACACCGCTGAACGCAATGATCTTGTAGGGTTCCGCGTGCTCGCTCAAACTCATGAATTCGATCGCCGGATACAGGATGAAGACGCCGGCGACGGCGCCATAGATCGTCCCGATTCCACCGAAGATGCTCCAGAGCACGACCTGAAACGAGAAGAAGAGATCGAACATGCCAGGGCCGGCAACCCGGATGAAGTGCACGTACAGCCCACCTGCGATGCCAGCAATGAAACCACTGACCGCGAACGCGAGAAGCTTGTACCGGACGCTGTTGATCCCAGATGCCTTGGCAGTGATCTCATCCTGCCGGATCGCGTGCAGAATCACGCCGATGCGGATGATCTTGCTCTTTGGGTCGGTAAACTTCCACATGACGAGGACCGAGACCACGAACACCGCAATGACGATGTAGTACGCCGTGACTCGGGATTCCGCCAGCGGCTGAACACCTGACAATCCGACCTCGCCTCCGGTGAGGTTCGGAAACACGAACACGAACGCGCTCGCAATGACCGGAAAAGCCAGCGTCACGAGCGCCAGGTAGATGCCGCGCAATCGGAGCGCTGGCAATCCAGCGGTGACGCCGATGGCCATTGCACCGAGCGCGCCGAGCGGAATGCCGAGCCACGGCCCGATGTTGGCATGGATGTTCAGCAGCGCGGCCAAGTAGGCAGCCACGCCGAAGAACAGCCCGTGGCCCAGGTTGAGCTGTCCCGTCACGCCGGAGAGCACGTCCCAGCTGGCGGCATAGATCGCGAAGATCGCCGTGAGCGCGATGATCCGGATGTAGTACGGATTCGGCGCCACGAACGGCACCAGTAGGAGCGCTCCGAGGAACAGCACCGCGATGACGCGCCCTGGTATGTCGATCACTTCGCCTCTTATCCAGGAGACGAGGAGAGCGAGATTGCCCTTCATGAAATGCGTTCCTCTTCGAACACCACGCCACGCAGCCCTTCGGGTCGAATGAGCAGCACGATGATCAGAATCAGCATGGCGGCCGGTGCGGCCAAGTAGCCGCCGCTTGGCAGAAGGTTCACCACGATTGCCTGGGTGTAACCTAGAATGAAGGCGCCGACGACACTCCCGCCGATGCTTCCGAGCCCGCCGATTACCACGGCTGCGAGCACGATGGTGAGCGGCTGAATCCACATCAACGGGCTGAGGACCTGAATCGGCGCCACCACTGCGGCAGCCAGCGCTGCCAGGGCCGTTGAGATCCCCATGACGACGAGCAGGATCCTGCTGATGTCGATGCCCATCAGCGTCGCGACTTCCCGGTCCTGGGCTACTGCGCGGATGGCTTGGCCCAACGAAGTGCGCGTCAGCAGCAGCCAGAGGCCCAACAGCACCAGCCCGCTCATCAGAATCGCTATCAGATGCTGGTGCGTCACCCTGGAACCGAACACGGTGACGAATCCCTTGCTGAAGGGCGGGATTCCGCGATAGTGGCCGCCGACCGTCAGGAGTAACACCTCTTGGAGAACCAGAGCCACGGCAACTGAGATGATCATCACTGCATTCTGGTGCTCCTTCACTCTGTCGTAAAAGAGCTTGAAGACGAGCATGCCGAACCCGGTGGTGACGATCACAGCTCCGATGATCGACAGCGGGAGCGGCAGTTGGAAGACCGAAATCCCCGCAAGGATCAGGAACGCGGCCAGCATGTACAGCGCGGTATGGGCCATGTTGAGCATTCGCGTCACGCCGAAGATCAATGCGAATCCGACACTGAGAATCGCATACACCCCGCCGAAAACGAGGCCGTTGATTGCGATGTCGACGATCTTCGTCATGACCACAAACAGTTGGTAAGAGGTTGAACGCTGCCAACGCGGCGATCGGTATGGAGCCAAGGCTTATGGGGCATGGCGTGGACCGCCTTCAGATGCATCCAGGATGAACTGTGCGATGTCCATCACCTCCAGACGTCCGTCGAGGCTCTCGCTCTTGATGGCATCGTCGAGCATCTTCGAGCACATCGGGCAGGCTACGGCGATGGCATCCGCTCCTGTCTCGACCGCCTCACGCACTCTTACCCGGGCTGCGCTGTTCACGCCGCCTCCGAGTAGGTCGGTATAGAAGTTTCCCGATCCTCCGCCGCAACAGAACGAGTTCCGGCGGCTTCTCGGCATCTCGACCAGATCTGCGTCGGCGGCGGACAGGCTCCGTCTGGGTGCCTCGAACTCGCCGTTCCGCCGGCCGAGATAGCACGGATCATGGTAGGTGACTCGCGCTTTCTGCGACCGCGGGCCTGCGCCTGCCGGGCCTGACGACCGATCGGCCGAATCGTGTCTGTCGACCAGGGGGGCGAGATCCTTCGTGAACTGCGTGTAGTGCCAGACCTCGAACCTGCCGCCGAGCGAAGGGTAATCGTTGGTTAAGCAATTGTAGCTGTGAGGGTCCAGGCAGATGATCTTGCGCACGCCGGCGTCCAGAAAAGTGTCGATGTTGGTTCTCGCCAGATGCTCGAACAAGGCCAACTCGCCCATCGCCTTCACGTCGTTGCCGTCGCTGACCTCGCGCTCTCCGAGGATGCCGAAGGAGATGCCTGCTGCGCGCAACAGTCGGGCGACCGAGCGCGCCATCGCCTGGCCTCTTTCATCGTACGATCCGGCGTCGCCGACATACAGCAGGAACTCATGCCCCGGCCCAAACGGCTCGACCCCCGATTCCCAAGCCCAGGCGCCGCGCCGTTCCCGCGGCTGCCCGAACGCGTTACCGGTGGCAATGAGCGCCTTGAAGACATCGCGAGCTGCAGGCGGTGCGAGCGAATTCTCGACCAGATCGGCCCGGAGCGCACGCGCGATCCGTGGCACGTCGATGATGTGCTCGCCGGTTCGCGATAGCGCATCGCAGTTCGTCGCGCAGGCCCCGCAATCCGTGCAGCGGTAGAGTGCATCGGCCATCGCACGAGAGGGACTGACGTGGCCTTCGAGGAGATCTTGAGCCACGGTCACCATGCCGCGTGGCATGCCACTCTCGAACCCGATCCCAGTTGCGAAGATCGGGCACATCGCCTCTTCGTCGCGCTCCCAGATGCCGCGACAGACTCCACATCCGACGCATTTGTAGACGTTCTCACGGAGCGCGAGAAGATTCATGAGCATGAGTCAGATCCTCCAGAGCGATGGCATCAAGATGTCGTTCGGGTCTAGCGCCATCTTGATGGTCTTCATGAACTCCTTGTACGAGGGGGACCACATCGAAGCGTTCAGCGCCGCCAGCTCGCCTTGACACGCTTCGGTGAACCCGCCGAATTCCTTTGACAGGGTGTCGTGCAGTTTGTGGAAGGTCTTCTTATAGAGGACTTCGCTGACCGCGTCCCGCGTTGTCCCGTCGCCAAAGTACAGCAGCACACCAGTGATTGTCGTGGACCGAAGGAAGGGGACTGTGAACTCGACCCGCTTTACGATGTGGAGTTCCTGAAGCTCGGTATCGATCAGCCTGTTGAGTGTTGCCAGGTACGCCAAGGTGTTGGACCGAGGAATCAGTCCTTCTCCGAAATAGGTCATCGCGGAGCCGTTCCGGAGCACTTGCTGGCCGAGACGCCGCGCCGAGAACATCTTGGCGATCCGAGTGATGTTGGCGCTATCGTTAGCGGCGCACCCACCGTATTCGGCGATGACGCCGTCGGTGATCGAACGCTTCAGCGCAACTTCCTCATCGCTATGCCCCCTGATCACGACGAAGAAATGCCAGGCCCCGCTGGGCTCGCGAAACGCCAGAAGTCGCGTATAGGGAAACGGTGCGGTCTCGACCAGCCGGGTATACGCCGCCCACATACGTTCCGAGGAGCCGATCTCGTAGACGCTCTGAAAGTAGCTGGTAGGCGCCGGATGCAGGGAGTAGGTCGCCTCAGTCTTGACACCGAAGGCTCCTCCGTCACCCACGAACAGCCCAGTCATGTCGGGACTGCCGGCTTCGCGGTGCAGAGTCTTCGGCTGCCGGACGTTGGTGCCCGGCCCCCCACCGGTTCGGACCACCGCGCCGGTGGGCAGAACGACTGTCAGGCCCAGCAAATAAGCGTTCATCGGCCCGGAGCTAGCGACGTCCGACGGCTCTCCGCCCCCGAGGAAGCCACTGCAGACGCCGCCGATCGTGTCCATGTGAACCGGTACGTCCACCGCGAAGAAATGCAAACCGCTTCGCCGGGCTTCTGCCTGCACGTTCGCGAGGATTGCACCTGACTGCGCGGTGACCGTCATCGACTCGCGGTCGATGTCGATGCGGTTGAGCCGGGTGGTATCGAGCAGGATATTTCCGTCGTGACCTACATGAAGAGGCGGGAAAGCCACACAACTTCCGCCTCCGCCTTTGGGCACGACGGGTGTGCGCGACTCGTTCGCCAGGTTCATGATCTGCGCGACCTGGTCGGTATCTCCCGGTCTTACGACAATGCCGGGGACTCTACCCCTAACTCCACCGCCCAGCGTCTGAAACGGACCGCGCGTATACGACCTGCGCACGAAGTCCGCGTCGGCTACGTGCTGCACACCCACGATCTCCCTCAGGGGGCCAAAAAGTGGATGCGACTCTCCCGAATTGCTCATTACACGACCCGAACTCATACGTCTCCTTTGGCCGCGGAAACACTGATCGTGCGATCGAACGGCTCTCGTCTGTGAGATCGATCGCTATTTGCGACGCTTCCACATCGTCGAACGGGCCTGCCTTCCCAGCGGTGGCCGGCCATGCGCACGTCAGCTCTTATAGCTCGCGCTCATGCCAGCACGCACGTCCATCTGAATTCCGTAGGGGGGGAACGGATAGCGGAGCCCGTTCCGGGAGAGCGCGCCCATCCCGGCGATTGCCGACTCCAAGAACTTGGGTGGCAGTGCCATGAGCATTTCCTCATCGCTCACGCCGCCATAGCGACGCTCGGCAAAACAGGGGATCGACAGGCTGGGTTGACCGGTCGCCAAGGCCCGGCCCCAAGAGTCCGCACAGGCGGACTCGCCCACAACACTCCAGTCGAACCGGCGGTAGCCCGACCATTGAAGCCCGTTTATGAAGTACATCATCGCCCCGGGTGTCGCGTAGAAAAGGACAATGTCCGGATCGGGAATGCGTCCGGAGGCGATCGGAGAAGTTGCCAACGCCTCGTATCGACCGTCCGGCACACAGTGCATCGCCTGCTGATGGGCTGCCGCATCGGTCTGTGTCGCATACCAGACGCCAGTCATGTGCCGACCCGATTTCCACTCGTCGTCCTTCGCCTCGCCTAGGCCGACCACCGCCCGGCATTGAGGACCGATGAGATCGTCCGAGGTCACGCCCACCGTCCACCCCAGACGTGCAGTCTGCGCAACGAGCTGGTCGAGGGTATGAACCGCATTTGGACGCCGGATCTTCGGAATCGCCTCCATCTCCTCTCGGCGCTCGAACAGCTTCATCCCGAACGGCACCGACCTCAGCTTCAGTAGCCGGTCGAGTTCGGCGACGATCGTCTTCCAGTCATGGCCGCCCATCTCCATCTCCTAAGAATGCCGCGTAGCGGCGTATGCCTCGTTCGCGGAAAAAGTTCCTGAGTTGTCTTGCGCTTCAAATAATTGAAGGCCGATTCGTTGTTCAACAATTCTACAAGGATGGTTTTTGCCGTGTCAATGAGCGACTGTTGATCTCGTATCAGAAGGAATAGGAAGGCTCATAGTGTTGAGTTCTCGTCTGAAGATCGACGAAGCACGAATCAGATTTAATGATGGAAGATTGAAAAGTCGAACAGAGATTCAAGTCTGTTGACACGATAACTTGACTGATCCTATAGTTCTCTCGGGCAAGCGCGATATCTACCGGTCGGGCGGAAATCGCCTAGACGAATTCGCCATTGAACATGCTTGCCGTTTGAAAAGGCGGCGATGGAACACGAATGGCCCGACAGTCAAGCTTTCGGCAGGAACGTTGCCGAGCCTCTCAAGGATTCCGTGATGATTCGCGATGAAGTGCCCCGATTGGATGGCAGCGCGTTTGCCAAGTTGCAAGATATCGTCGGCGTCGGGAATGCCTCGCGCCGCCCGGAGGATCTGCTCACCTACATGAGCGACTCTTACTCGCTACTGATGCGCCGCGAGGTTCCGCTTCCGGAATGTGTGGTAATGCCCGAGGAGACCGGCCAGATTCAGGCGCTGATGAGGCTGGCCAACTCGTGTGGCATCCCCGTGTATCCGCGCAGCTTCGGGGTCAATATTGCGGCATCGGCGATTCCGTACCGGGGCGGAATTGTCTTGGATTTGAAGCGGATGACGCGAATCTGGGAAATCGACGAGGACACCATGACGGCGACCGTCGAGCCCGGCGTGAGTTGGGGCAAGCTGCGCAAAGAGGCGAATCGCGTCGGACTGGACACCATGCCGATCCTCGGTCCCTACCAGGGTGGCCCGGTCGGAAACTTCCTGCTGACCAACGTCACCGCCTACTCAAGCAAGCGTATGGCCGATCGCGCGGTGACGCTGGAGGTGGTCATGCCCAATGGGGAGTTGTTGCGCACCGGTTCATGGGCAGGGGAGCGCGGCGATTTGAACCGTTACTTCCGCTACGCCTATGGGCCAGACCTGACCGGTCTGTTCAGGGGGAGCTTGGGGAACTTCGGCGTTGTCAGCAAAATGGTCACGATGCTTCGGCCCAAGATGCAGCATGAGGATGTCGTCATCTATGGGTTCGACGACTTCGATCAGGCGATGGGTGCTCTCAAGCATCTTGAGAGGCTCGATATCACTCGATACGCGTTCTTCTTCAGCGCGAGCACCTGGAAGCACGTCTTTCTGAGCCCCAAGGCGATTCTCGATCCGGTCGAGCGAGGGCGAATCGAGGCACAACTGCCGGCCTTTCTGATGTCGGTTGGGCTCGGAGGCATGGCGCGACAGTTCGAACTCAACCGTGAGTTGACCGACGGCGTTCTCACAAGCGAAGGAGGGAGGAGGCTTGCACTGGATGCCGACTTGATGTCGATCGCTCATGAGGTGTCGGAGGGCGGAAGCCAGAAAGTCCTCCGCATGTTCACCCCGTACACTGGTTTCATGCCACTCATCGCCTGTGTTCCGCCTAGGCATGCCGCCGGAGTCCGGCGTTTGGGCGCGGATCTTGCGAAGAAGTATGAGTTGCTCGATCCGGTCGATGGCGGTCCGCTGGACCCCGAGGTCATCGTTATTCCCTACGATCGCTGCTCCACGGTCTATGTCGAGCAGGAGTTCTTGTTCAATCGGCAGGATCAGCGCAGCGTCGAACGCGCGGGCAACTGTATCCGGGAAGCATACAGCCGTGCGACTTCGGAGTTTGGTGCCGTGCACACGATTCCCAATCGAAGCTTGCTCAAGCGGATAAATCCGGTCTATGCCGAGATCCTCGGCGCGCTCAAACACGTCGTCGATCGGGCCGGCATTCTGCAAGGGGGAGCCTACTCCCTAGAGTAGGCGCGATCCCGAAACTACCAGGTCGAATCACGTAGCGTACCGGAGTAAGCCCCCATGTTGAGCGAAGTTAGGAGCAATATTGCCAGTTGCCTGAAGTGCGGGGCCTGCCGACTCGACTGGAAGACTAGCGAACCGATCTGTCCATCGGGGATGCAGTTTGGTTTCGACTCGCACTACGCGATCGGACGCGTCTCGCTGGCAAGGGCGGCGTTGGCGGACAGTGCGGTGCTCACGGGCGACGCGATGCGCACAGTATTGAGTTGCACAAGCTGTGGCGCCTGCGACATACAGTGCAATCCTGCAGTTGGCGTGGAGCCCTTGCGGGTAATCGAGGCGCTTAAGCAAGAAGGGTTTCGAGCGGGCGCGTTGCCGCCGGAGCTCAGAGACTTTCTGAAGAGTGTCAGTGTCTACGGAAATCCGTACCGACTTCCTCAGGAGGAGCGCGGCCAGTGGGCTGACGGTATGAGTATCGAGAAATACGCAGGTCATGACTATCTCTACTATGTTGGAGACGTCGGGTCGTACGACGAACGAGGTATCAAGCTGGCGCGCAACGTCGCGAAGCTACTGCGGATGGCGGGCGTGTCGTTCGGAATCCTGGCGGAAGAGGAACGCTCCGACGGCAACGAGGTCGAGAAGGTTGGCGAGCAGGAGTTGTTCGAATATCTGGCGCAGCAGAACATCGAGCAGTTCCGCGCCTTCGGCGTGAAACGGATCGTCACGCTATGCCCTCACGCGTTTAACGCGATGAAGGTCACCTACCGACGGTTCGGGGCCGAGTTCGAGGTTCTGCACTACACCCAACTGCTCACGCAACTGCTTCGCGAAGAAAAACTCGTTCCGAAGAAAGCGATGCCGGTCCCACTTACCTATCACGACCCTTGCTTCCTGGGCCGTCATAACGGAGAGTTCGATTCGCCGCGCGAGGTGCTCGACGCGATCCCCGGCGTCAAGCGGATCGAGATGGAGCGGTCTGGCGAGAATGGCATGTGCTGCGGCGGTGGCGGTGGCAATTTCTTCACGGGCCTTGTCGGGTTGGGGCCGCGAAGCCCGGGCCGTAACCGCATTCGCGAGGCACAGGGGTCGGGCGCTCGGATCCTGGCGGTCGCGTGCCCGAATTGCAACAACATGCTGGAGGACGCATCGCGATCGGAAGATTTGTCCGACCAGATTACCGTGAGGGACGTGGCAGGTCTCTTGCTCGAGGCGATGGCCCTGGATGTCGAAGTCGTTTAGATCGACACAGGCACTGGCCGACTATTTCATCGAAGGAGATGACTCATGACTCAAGACGATTTTGACTGGCAAGCATTCCAGAAGACGCTGAAGTACACCGACGAGGAACTCGAGATCTTTAGGAACGATCCGAAGCGCGCTGCGGCAGCGAGAAAGATGTTCTCGAAGGAGGTTCTCGAGAACGACCTGGTCGTCGAGGTTACGCATTCGCATGGTTGCAGCGCCCGCCTGAAGCCCGGAGACAAGCTCGTCTTCAAGGCGCTATCGCTGCTGGACTTCGAGCAGAGTACGCGGAACTGGTGCGCGCATGCAATGCTCCCGGTTCCGCAGTTGGCGAGTATGGCGCAGGACCGGTTTGTCGCCGGACAGCATGACACGGAGATGGTCTACAACCACTTTACCTGCGGCGACTGTGGCGTCCGCGCTGGCGGCTGGGGGCAAGTCGTGATGAAAGCCTATCTCGCCAAACGGGAGCCCCGGAAGAAGGCCGACGAACCGACAGGATCTTCCCTTCAGAGCGCGAAGGGTTGACTGCGGGCCGTATCGAAAGTGCAGTTGTACTGGGGATCCTGTTCCGTAGACGGACACACCAAGGCGTAGCCACTACACTTTATGCTGTTGAAACAAGCGCTCGATCTAAGCGGCCGCAAGGCGATCGTCACGGGAGGCTCGCGGGGGCTCGGGCTGCAGATCGCTGAGGCACTCGGCGAGATGGGTGCCGAGGTGCTGCTCACCGCGCGCAATCAGGACGAAGTCGACGCCGCCGTCGTGCACGTCACAAAGATGGGGGTGAAGGCACACGCCGTTTCGGCCGACCTGGGCAAGCCCGAGGCGGTGCACGCATTCGTCGATGCGGCGCTGGCGAAACTGGGGCATTGCGACGTTCTGGTGAACAACGCGGGTGCGGCTTGGGGCGCCCCTACGGTCGAATATCCCCTCGACGCGTGGCAGAAGCTGGTGAACCTGAACCTGACCGGCGTGTTCCTGCTGACGCAGGAGATCGGCAAGCGATCAATGATTCCTCGCAAGTACGGGCGAATCCTGATCGTGGCGTCGGTCGCCGGCCTACGTGCTAATCCGCTTGGCACCTACCATACAATCGCTTACAACACGACCAAGGGTGGGCTGGTGAACTTCACGCGCGCGCTCGCGGGCGAGTGGGGCGAGCACGGAATCACCGTCAACGCGCTAGCTCCGGGCTTCTTCCCTTCGAAGATGGCCCGTGCCACGTTGGCGGCGTTCGAGAAGGAGGTCAAGGCTTGCACACCGCTGAAGCGCCTGGGGGACGACGAGGACCTGAAGGGCGCCGCGGTGCTGTTCTGCTCGGACGCTGGTAAGCACATCACGGGACAGATCCTGGCGATCGATGGCGGCATGACTGCGGTTTGAGTGCAGATTGGGGATTGGGTCGATACGAGCGCAACAAGCGGTTCAGCAATGTGACAAAAAATATCAAACTCACGCGGGAAGAGAAGGCCAGTCTCACCATCAACCGACTGCTGCGTGCAGCAGCGGAAGCCATCTCGGACCGTGGCTTTGCGGGTGCAAGTGTCGCGATCATTGCGAAGAAGGCCCAGGTAGCCACAGGGTCCTTCTACACTTATTTCGAGTCACGGGAGGCCTTGCTTCAGGCGATCATCACGGCCCAGAGTCACGAACTGAGGCGACAGATCACTGCGGCGGTGATGGTGGAGGCGCCTTTCTTCGTCCGCGAGGAGCGTTCGTTCCGGCAATATTTTCGATTTGTTCGAAGCAATCCCTCCTTCATCCGTCTCCAGAACGAGGCTGAGGCGTTCCTTCCGGACGCTTACGAGGGTATCAAGAGGGAGATCATAAACGGCTACCGAAGAGTGCTGCTCAAGGCGAGCAAGAAGGGCGAGATCCGGACAATGAAGGGCGTCGAGCTCGACGGTGTTGCGCTCTTCTTGATTGCGGCGAAACACTACTACGGGCAGCAGTACCTGGCTCTGTGCGACAGGAATGGTGAGATCCCCGACAGGATCGTGGAGATCTACATGAACTTTGTCCGGGGTGGGCTCGAGCCGAGCCCTTGAGCGGCGGCATCAATCTCGCAGGACCGATGAATTTTTGGGGCACTGCACATCGCGGGCGAAGGCTTCGCGCTCGGCGTCGCGCGCGGCTGCGCTTGAGCCAGCGCTCCTCCAGATCCTCCTTCTCGTGGCCCAGTGGCGCCGCGTCGGTCGTGTCGCGGTAGGTGGCCAGATCGGCCAGGAAGCTTGCGACCTGCGCCACGCGCGCGTCGATGGCCGCAAGCTGTCGCTCAAGCGCGCCGTTCTCGCGATCGAGGGGCTGCTCACCAACTACCCGATGGACTCCGGGTCCCTCATGTGCCTGCGCAACTGCCACGCCAGTTCAGACACGAAGTTCGTAGAATGCTAGCGCGGGGCTGTGTATCGGTAGTACATCGAAATGACTGAATCCGACGTCCGCGGCGAGGCGGCGCGCCTGCGATGGTCCCCAGCACGCGCCCAATCCTGGCCCGCCCTGTGCGAGCGACTGCGGAATGCAGTGCAGACAGCTGATCGAGTAAAGCATCCGGCCGAACGGATTCTCGCGATTGCGCTCAAGGCGATCGTCCATCTTTGGTTCCACCATCAGGTAGCTACCACCTTCGTTCAGCGCACTGCGGATCAGCGCCAGCACTCCCTGGGGGTCGGGCAGATCATGGACGACATCGAATGTGGTGATCAGATCGTAAGTTCCCTGCCTGGCCAACACGTCGGCAGGCGCATGGATGAAGCGAACGCGCTGGGCGACACTTGCTTCGCGCGCGTGGCGGCGGGCCATTTCGATCGATAGCGCATCGAGATCAAGTCCTTCGATCTGCGCCATTGGGAACGCCTTCGCAAGGATCACCGGAACGACGCCGGTACCACAGCCGACGTCGATCGCGCGGCCGCCGGCATGAAGCCGCCGAACGACCTCGGGCATTGTCGGGAGCCAGGACTGGACGAGCCGCTTCTCGTAGACCGCGCGGTTCATCCTTTCGAACGCAAGCGGCAGATTCTCGCCAAACTCGGTGAACGAGATACCCTCGCCTCGCTCGAATGCTGCGACCAATTTCGGCGCGATTGTCACCGCGCTGAGCACGCCTGCGAACATCCCGCCGAGGTAATACTCGGAGGAGCGGTTGGTCAGGAACATAGCGTGCTCGTCGGGCAACTCGAACTGGTTACGAGCGGAGTCGTGCTCGATGTATCCGGCGCATACCATCGCCGAGAGCCACTCCTCAATGTACCGTGAGTGAATTCCGGTTCGCCGGACCAGTTCGGCAGCGCCCAGGGGGCCAGCGCCTGCCATCGCCTCGAACAGCCCCGCGTGGTCGCCGACGAAGACCAGCGCCGCGGCCATTGCGGTGCCGACATCGCCGACCACCTTCTGCATGAATTGCCGTGAACGCTCCTTGTTCATCGCAACTTCCCGAATAGACGAGCAGACCTTGATCGATATCGACCAGACACCAATTGCGCAGGTGGCGGCCGTGGTCCACAAGGGAAAAGGTTAGCAGACAAGCCGGTGTGCTCGGGATTCGCGATAAGGAAGCCGTCGGTTGTCTTTCGCAGGGAAGCCGTCCTGACCTGTCGCCCGCCCAAGCCCACGATGCGCCCGAGGGCGGGCGATTGCTTCAAGCGCAGGGGCCAACGAATCGACCGGTTCACTTGATCATGGATCGTGCCTACGAAGGCAATGAGACACGTCAGTTGGCACTGGAACGGCGTCGACGCGATGGCGTTCGGGAACCGCGACGGTGCCGCTGTAGGCGGTGTCGTTGTCGGCAGCGTCGGCGGTGGACGGATCAGCCACGGGTCCTCCGTGCAATCGGGCAGTGCATTCAGCGGCCGCCCGCGTCGCGGTTGAAGCGCGGCGGGCGCCTGGCGAGGAAGGCCTCGATGCCTTCGCCGCCGTCGTCGTGAAACAGCGCCGCGACGAAGTTGTCGCGCTCGCGCACGAGCTGGTGCACGAGGGCTTCACGCTCGTGTGAAGCCAGCAGCGACTTGATGCGGCCCAGCGCGAACGCCGGGCCGTCGGCGAGTTCGGATGCGCGCGCGAGCGCCGCCGCCAGCGCCTCGCCGCGCGGCGCGAGTGCGTTCACCAGTCCCAGCCCGTGCAACCGCGGCGCGCCGACCGGCTGCCCGCCGGCCAGCAGCTCGTAGGCGAGCGGATAGGGCAGGCGCGTGGCGAGGAAGTGGCTGGCACCGCCGTCGCAGGACAACCCGACCTTCACGTAGGACATGACGAAGCGCGCGTCCTCGGCGGCGAACACCAGGTCGCAGGCGAGCACCAGCGAGAAGCCGGCGCCGGCGGCCGCGCCCTCGACTGCGGCGATCACGGGCTTCGGGCAGTCGCGGATCGCTGCGACCCACTCGCCCAGCAGGTCGATCGAGGCGGCCTGCACCGAGGGGTCTTGCGCGCGGTTCTCGCGCAGCCGGTGGAGGTTGCCGCCGGCGCAGAAGTGCTCGCCCTCGCCGGCGAGCACGACCGCGCGCACGCCGTGGTCCTCGGCAGCCGCGCGCAAGGCTGCCGCGCCGTCGCGGTAGACGTCAGGGTGCAGCGCGTTGCGCGCCTCGGGGTTCGCGATGCGCAGCAGCAGCACCGCGCCGTGGCGTTCGGACAGCAGCCGCGCGCCCATCGGCTCAATCCTCGTGGAGCAGCGACAGCCCCAGCTGCGCGCGCCGCCGCAGCCAGCCGCCCGGGCGATAGCGCGGATCGCCGGTGAGACGGTGCATGTTCTCGAGGATCTCGAGCACGGTCGAGGCCCCCAGCGCGTCGCCCATTGCCAGGGGACCGAGCGGATAGCCCAGGCCGATGCGCACCGCGGCGTCGATGTCGGCGGGTGACGCGATGCGCTGTTGAGCGATCTCGGTGCCGATCGACACGATCATCGCCAGCACGCGCTGCGCGACGAAGCCCGGGCTGTCGCGCAGCATCGACACCGGCACGCCGTCGGTCGCGAACAGGGCGTGCGCGGCGTCGCGGTAGTCGGCGCGCGTCGCGGGGGTGGGCATCAGGACGCGCCGACGGCAGGTGCCCGGGGCGATCGGGAACAGCGTGTCGACGGCCACCGTCCGTTGCGCGGGAAGCCCCGCGGCGGCCGCGGTGGCGTCGAGCCCCAGCGGCGCCACCAGGACCAGCGCGTGCTCGCCCGGTTGCCCGGTCTGCTGCACGACGCCCTGGAGGGCGGCGACCGCCTCGCGCAGCGCCTGCGCGCGCGGGCCGGGCGCGACCCAGACCGGCGGACGCACCGCGACCGTCGGCGGGGGCGGCTCGGACGGAGCCTGCTGGCGTCCGCCCTCGTACACATAGAAGCCTTCGCCGGTCTTGCGCCCGTACAGACCGGCGGCAAGGCGCTGCGCCGCGATCACCGACGGGCGGAAACGCGGCTCGTCGTAGAACTGTCGATAGATCGACTCCATCACCGGCTGCGAGACGTCCAGGGCGGTGAGGTCGAGCAGCTCGAATGGGCCGAGCTTGAAGCCCTGGCCGTCGAAGGACACCTGCTCGCGCAGGATCCGGTCGATTGTGGGGACGTCGGCCGCTCCCTCGCCGAGCGCCTTCAGCGCCTCGGTGCCGAAGCCGCGGCCGGCGTGGTTGACGATGAACCCGGGCGTGTCCCGTGCCACCACCGGCACGTGGCCCGTGAGCCGGGTGAGGGCGACGAGGCGCTCGACGATCGCGGCGTCGGTACGCAGGCCGTCGACCACCTCGACCACCTTCATCAGCGGCACCGGATTGAAGAAGTGCAGCCCGGCCACCCGCTGCGGGCGGCGGCAGGCCGCGGCGATCGCGGTCACCGACAGCGACGACGTGTTGGTGGCGAGCACCGCGTCGTCGGTGACGATCGATTCGAGCTGCACGAACAGCTCGCGCTTGGCGTCGAGCCGCTCGACGATCGCCTCGACGACGAGGTCGCAATCGGACAAGGCCGACAGCGACGCGGCCGGCTCGAGGCGCGAGCGCGCGGCCGCTGCCGCGTCGGCGCTCATCCGCCCCTTCTCGACGAGCTTCGCGAAGGTGTCGGCCACGCTGGCGATCGCCGAGTCGAGCGCTGCGGGGTTGCTGTCGTACAGGCGCACCGCGCTGCCGCTTTGCGCGAACAGCTGGGCGATGCCCCGGCCCATGGCGCCGCTGCCGACGACACCGATCTGCTGGAAGGTGGAGGTGTTCATCCGGGGGATTCTACTGGAGCGCCGCGCTACACTGGCGCCTGCGATCCGTTCCCCGGGAGAAACTGCCATGCTGGTGCTTGCCGGCTTCGCCGTCAGCAACTACTACAACAAGGTCAAGCTCGCGATGCTGGAGAAGGGCATCGAGTTCACCGAGGAGCTGAACTGGGCCAGCAAGGACGAGCCGACGCTCGGGGCCAGCCCGCTCGGCAAGGTGCCGTTCCTGCGCACGGAGCAGGGCACGCTGTGCGAGTCGCAGGTCATCCTCGAGTACCTCGAGGACGCGTATCCGCAGGTGCCGCTGCTGCCCGCCGACCCGTTCGAGCGCGCCAAGGTGCGCGAGCTGGTGGCGTTCCTCGAATTGCACGTCGAACTGGTGGCGCGCCGCGTCTATCCGCAGGCGTTCTTCGGCGGCACCGTTTCGCAGGGCAACATCGACGCGACGCGACGCGAGCTCGATCGCGGCATCGCCGGCTTCGCGCGGCTCGCGAAGTTCGCGCCCTACCTCGCCGGTGATCGCTTCACGCTGGCCGACTGCGCGGGGGCTGTGCACCTGCCGGTGATTTCGCTCGCCACCAAGGCGATCTGGGGCGAGGATCTGTTGGCGTCGCTGCCGGTGCGCGACTACGTCAAGCGGCTGGGCGAGCGGCCGACCGTGCAGGCGGTGAGCGCCGGCCGCAAGGCGCACACCGAATTGATGGCGAAGGCCCGCGCGAAGTAGCGCGGCGTTCGCCGCGCGCCGCGGTGTTCAGGCCGGGTCGCGCCCGAAGGCTTCGCGCTCGGCGTCGCGCGCCGTGCTGCGCTCGAGCCAGCGCTCCTCGAGTTCGCCCTGCTCGCGCTCCAGCGACGCCCGCTCGCGGCCCAGCGCCCCGGCCTCGGCCGGATCGCGATACACCGCGGGGTCGGCCAGGCGCGCCTCGATCGCCGCGAGTCGCGCCTCGATCGCCGCCAGCCGCTGCTCGATCTCGCCGATCTCGCGATCGAGCGGTCGAAGCCGCTCGGCCAGCTGCGCGCGCCGCTGCGCGGCCAGGCGCCGATCGTCTCGCCGGCTCGCGCTGGCCGCCCCCATCGCGTCCTCGCGCGCCTTCGGCATGGCGTTGCCTGACCCGGCCGCCGCGCCGGCCGCGGGGCCCCGTGTGGCGGCGGCACCGCCTGCGGGACGCTGCAACAGCCAGTCGGCGTAGTCGTCGAGGTCGCCGTCGAACTCGCGCAGGCTGCCGTCGCTCACCAGCATCAGGGTGTCGGCCGTGGCGCGCAGCAGGTAGCGATCGTGCGAGACGAGCAGCACGGCGCCGTCGAAGTCGGCCAGCGCGTCGGCCAGCGCATCACGCGCCTGCGCGTCGAGGTGGTTGGTCGGCTCGTCGAGCACCAGCAGTTGCGGGCGGTCGTGCAGCATCAGGGCCAGCGACAGGCGGGCCTTCTCGCCGCCCGACATCGGCCCGACCGGCCGCGTCGCGGCGTCGCCGGAGAACCCGAAGCGGCCGAGATAGTCGCGCAGCGCCTGCTCGCGCTGTGCAGGGGCGATGCGCTGCAACTGGGCGAGCGCGGATTCGTCGCCGCGCAGCCGGTCGATTCCCTGCTGCGCGAAATAGCCGATGCGCACCGAGCGCGACACCCGCACCTCGCCGGCCAGCGGCGCGAGTTCGCCCACCAGCGTCCGGATCAGCGTGCTCTTGCCGGCGCCGTTGCGCCCGAGGATGCCGATGCGCGCGCCGCGCCGGACCGACACCGAGACGTCGCGCAGCACTGGCGGGTGCCCCGGATAGCCGGCGTCGACGGCCTGCGCCTGCAGCAGCGGATCGGGGCAGTCGCCGACCTCGTGCAGCACGAAATCGATGCCGCGCAACGCCCGGATCGGCGCCACGACGGCCATCCGCTCGAGCGCCTTGATCCGGCTCTGCGCCTGCCGCGCCTTGCTCGCCTTGGCGCGAAAGCGCGTGATGAACGCGTTCAGGTGCGCGACGCGGGCGTCCCAGGCGGCGCGCTCGCGCTCGGCCTGCATCTGCCGCTGCGCGCGCAGCCGCTCGAACTCGCTGTAGCCGCCGGCGTAGCGCACCAGCTTGCCGCCGTCCAGATGAAGCGTCGCCGTGGCGACGCGGTCGAGGAAATCGCGGTCGTGCGAGACGATGACCGCGGTGCCGGGGTAGCGCAGCAGCCAGCGCTCCAGCCACAGGATCGCGTCCAGGTCGAGGTGGTTGGTCGGCTCGTCGAGCAGCAGCAGGTCGCCGGGCGCGAACAGCGCTCGCGCGAGGTTCAGCCGCATCCGCCAGCCGCCGGACAGCGCATCGACGGGCCGCTCGGCCTGCGCGGCGTCGAAGCCGAGTCCTGCGAGCAGGCTGCGGCTGCGGGCCTCGGCGGTCAGTCCGCCGGCCTCCTGCCAGTGGTCGTGCGCATGCGCGAGTGCGGTGCCGTCGCCGTCGCGCTCGGCCTGCTCGAGTGCGCTGCGTGCCTGTGCGAGGTGCGCATCGCCGGCGACGATGAAGCGCCAGGCGGGCAGGGCGCTCGAGGGCAGGCCCTGCTCGAGCCGGATCACGTCGCGCCAGGGCTGGACGATGTCGCCGGCGTCGGCGGGCAGGTCGCCGGCCAGCGCCGACAGCAGGGTGGTCTTGCCGGTCCCGTTCTGGCCGACCAGCGCGATGCGCTCGCCCGGGCCGATGTTCGCATCGGCGTGATCGAGCAGCACCCTGCCGCCGCGCGACAGCGTCAGTCCTTGCAGGCGGATCACGGGCGGCGGGCCCGGACGCGCGTCGCGGAGTTTCGCGAGGTCCGCCTGCGGGCCGGGGCGCGGCGCGCCGCGGCGGCGGCGAGTTGCGCAGCCTCGATCAGGACCAGCATGCGTTCGCCGGCGGCCACCGGCAGGTAGTGGAATTCCAGCGACGGAAACGCCGCCTCGAAGTGCGCGGCCTCGTGGCCGATCTCGAGGAGCAGGAGACCGTCGTCGCGCAGGTGCGCCGGCGCGTCGGCGAGCAGCCGGCGCACGATGTCCATCCCGTCGCGGCCTCCGGCCAGCGCGGCGCGCGGCTCGGCGCGGAACTCGGGCGGCAGCGCCTGCATCGACGCGTCGTTGACGTAGGGCGGATTGCACAGCACGAGGTCGAAGCGGCGCGCGCGCACGGGCGCGAAGAGGTCGCCCTGGACGAGTTCGATGCGCTGCTGCAGGCCGTAGCGGTCGCGGTTCCCGGCGGCCAGCGCCAGCGCGTCCGGCGAGAGGTCGGCGCCGACGACCTGCGCATCGGGAAAGCGGTCGGCGGCGACGATCGCCAGGCTGCCTCCGCCCGTGCACAGGTCGAGGATGGACGCCGGCCACGACGGCGCGCGCGGGTGCAGGTCGAGCCACTGCGACAGCGCCTCGTCCAGCGCCTCGGCGATCGGCGAGCGCGGCACCAGCGCGCGCGCGTCGCAGGCGAAACTCATGCCGCGCAGCCACGCCTCGCCGGTCAGGTAGGCCGCCGGCAGGCGCGAGTCGATGCGGCGCTCGAACAGGTCGACCGCGGCGCGTCGCTCCGCCCGGGGCAGTCGCGCGTCGAGCCAGGGGTCGAGCGGCTCGGGCGGCAGGTGCAGCGACCACAGCAGCAGCGCGACGGCCTCGTCCCAGGCATTGCCCGTGCCGTGCCCGTAGGCCAGGCCGGCTGCCGTGAAGCGCGAGGTCGCCCAGCGCAGCAGGTCGCGCACGGTTCGCAGCTCGCGCACCGCCGAATCGGCGTCGGCCAGGCGCCGTTCGAAGGCGGTGCTCATGCGCGCAGCAGGCTGGCGATCGTGCGCCGGTAGATGTTCTTCAGCGGCTCGAGTGCGGCCAGCTCCACGTGCTCGTCGATCTTGTGGATGCTGGCATTGGGCGGCCCGAACTCGATGACCTGCGGGCAGATGCGCGCGATGAAGCGGCCGTCCGAGGTGCCGCCGGTCGTCGACAGTTCGGTGTCCAGGCCGGTCTCCGCGCGGATCGCCGTCGACAGCGCCTCGGAGAGCGCTCCGCGGGCGGTGAGGAAGGGCATCCCGGACAGCGACCAGTCGAGCGTGTAGTCCAGCCCGTGGGCGTCGAGAACGGCGGTGAGCCGCTGCTTCAGGCTCTCCACGGTGCTGGCCGTGGAGAAGCGGAAGTTGAAGTCGAGCGTGATCCGCCCCGGGATCATGTTGGTGGCGCCGGCGCCCGCCTGGATGTTCGACACCTGCCACGAGGTCGGCGGGAAGTACTCGTTGCCGCGGTCCCATTCGGTGGCAACTAGTTCGGCCAATGCCGGCGCGAGCAGGTGGATCGGGTTGCGCGCGAGATGCGGATACGCGATGTGCCCCTGCACGCCGGCGACGACCAGCCGTCCCGACAGCGACCCGCGGCGGCCGTTCTTCACCATGTCGCCGAGGCGCTCGACCGAGGTGGGCTCGCCGACGATGCAGAAATCGAGCCGCTCACCGCGCCCCTCGAGCCGCTCGACCACCTTGACCGTGCCGTCGGTGGCCGGGCCTTCCTCGTCGGACGTGAGCAGCAGGGCGATTCGCCCCGCGTGGTCGGCGCCGGACTCCAGCAGTTCCTCGACCGCCACGACGAAGGCCGCGATCGACGTCTTCATGTCGGCCGCGCCCCGCCCGTAGAGGCGGCCGTCGCGCACGGTGGGCACGAACGGGTCGCTGGTCCACTGGTCGAGCGGACCGGTCGGGACCACGTCGGTGTGGCCTGCGAATGCCAGCGTCGGCCCCGGCGCGCTGCCGCGCCGCACGGCCCAGAGGTTGGCGACGCCGTTGCCCTCGATCGTCTCGCAGGAGAAGCCGAGCGGAGCCAGGCGCTCGGCCAGCAGCTTCTGGCAGCCGTGGTCGTCGGGGGTGACCGACCGCTGCCGGATCAGTGCCTCGGCGAGCGCGCGCACGCGGCTCATCGCGCCGCCGGGCCGGCATCGGCCGTGGCGCCGAACACGCCGGCGTACAAGGGCTCGGAGAAGCCGACGATGATGCGGTCGCCGGCCTGCAGCACCGGGCGCTTGACCAGCGTGGGGTCCGAAAGCATCAGTTCGGCGGCGCTCGTCTGGTCGGTGATGGCGGCCCGGCGCTGCGGATCGAGCTTGCGCCAGGCCAGGCCGCGACGGTTCAGCAGCGAATCCCAGGGCACCCGGCCGAGCCACGCCGACAGGCGCTGCGCGTCGAGCCCTTCCTTGCGGAAGTCGTGGAAGCGGAACGCGATTTCATGGGCGCGCAGCCAGGCGCGCGCCTTGCGAACCTGGTCGCAAGTCTCGATGCCGAAGACGACGACCTCGGCCATCTCAGATGTTGAGCAGGAACTCGGAGAACGACGGCCCTTCCGCGTCGTCGCCGCTCGACGGCCGGCGCCCCTGCGGCTGGCCCAGCGCGGCCGACGCCATCGCGGGGGAGACCAGGTTGCCGGGCTGCGCGGCGGGCGCCGGCGCGGCTGCCGCGTCCTCGGTCTCGTTCTCGAGCATCCACAGCAGGTTAGTGGGCGAGTCGGCATGCGCCATGGCGTCTTCCTTGGCGATCCGGCGCGCGCGCACCAGTTCGGCGAGCGCATGGTCGAAGGTGCGCGAGCCGGCCGCCAGGCTCTGACTCATCGCGTCCTTGATCTCGGTGAGGCGCCCCTGCTCGATCAGCTCGGCGATGTGGCGGGTGTTCAGCAGCACTTCGACCGCCGGCAGGCGGCTGCCGTCGAAGGCGCGGACCAGGCGCTGCGACACCACCGCCTTCAGCGTCGCCGCGAGGTCGGCCAGCAGCACCGGCCGGTTGTCGGGCGGATAGAAACTGACGATGCGGTTCAGCGCATGGTTGGCGTTGTTCGCGTGCAGCGTCGCCAGCACGAGGTGGCCCGACTGCGCGTAGGCGATCGCGTTCGACATCGTCGCCGTGTCGCGGATCTCGCCGATCAGGATGCAGTCGGGTGCCTGTCGCATCGCGTTCTTCAGCGCGACTTCGAGCGAGTGGGTGTCGGTGCCGATCTGTCGCTGGTTGACGATCGAGCGCTTGTTCTGGAACGTGAACTCGATCGGGTCTTCGAGCGTCAGGATGTGGCCTGCCTTCTGCTCGTTGCGGTGGTCGATCATCGACGCGAGCGTGGTCGACTTGCCCGAGCCGGTCGCGCCGACCACCAGCAGCAGGCCGCGCTTGTCCATCACGAGGTCGCCGAGGATCGCCGGCAGGTGCAGCGTCGAGAGCTTCGGGATGTCGTGCGGGATGAAGCGGATCACGCAGGCGGCCGAGCCGCGCTGGCGAAACACGTTGACGCGGAAGCTGCCGACGTTGCGCACGCCGTAGCCGAGGTTGAGTTCGTGCTGCTTCTCGAACATCTCCCAGTGGCGGTCCTCGATGATCTCGCGGATCAGCGACACGACGTTCTCGGGGGTGAGCCGCTGCTGATTGACCGGCACCATCGCGCCGTTGATCTTCAGCTGCACCGGCGCGCCGGGCGCCAGGAACAGATCCGACGCCTTCTTCTCGGACATCAGCTGCAGCAAGCGATCCATCATCATCCGGGTCTCCCGATGTCTTCGCGCCGCGCGACGCCCCTCCGGAGCGGGTCGGGGCGGATCGTCACGCCCTCAGTCGCCGCGCAGCAGTTCGTTGATACCGGTCTTCGCGCGTGTCTGCGCGTCCACGCGCTTGACGATCACCGCGCAATACAGGCTCACCTTGCCGTCGGACGAAGGAAGCGAGCCCGGCACCACCACCGACCCGGCGGGCACGCGCCCGTACAGCACCTTGCCGGACTCGCGGTCGTAGATCTTGGTGCTCTGGCCGATGTAGACGCCCATCGACAGCACCGAGTTCTCCTCGACGATGACGCCCTCGACGACCTCGGAGCGCGCGCCGATGAAGCAGTTGTCCTCGATGATCGTCGGGTTGGCCTGCAGCGGCTCGAGCACCCCGCCGATTCCCACGCCACCCGACAGGTGGACGTTGCGACCGATCTGCGCGCACGAGCCGACGGTGGCCCAGGTGTCGACCATCGTGCCCTCGTCGACGTACGCGCCGATGTTCACGTACGAGGGCATCAGCACGACGTTCTTTCCGACGAAGGCACCGCGCCGCGCGACGGCTGGCGGGACCACGCGGAAGCCGCCGGCCTGGAAGTCGGCGGGTCGCCAGCCTTCGAACTTGGTCGGCACCTTGTCGTAGAACTGCAGCGCGCCAGCCTGCATCGGCGCGTTGTCCTCGAGCCGGAACGACAGCAGCACGGCCTTCTTCACCCACTGGTGGACGATCCAGTCGCCGTCGCGCTTCTCGGCGACCCGCAGGCTGCCGTCGTTGAGTTGGGCGATCACGGCCGCGACCGCGTCGCGAACCTCCACCGGGGCGCTCCTGGGGGACAGTTCGTTGCGGCGTTCCCACGCCTGGTCGATGGTCTGCTGCAACTGCGTCATGGGGGCTCGTCGTGTCAGGAGGAGAGGAAGCGTTCGATCCGGGCCGCTGCCTCGACGCAGCTGGCGAGCGTGTCGACCAGCGCGATGCGAACGAAGCCGCGGCCGGGGTTGCGGCCGTCCTGGTCGCGGGCGAGGAAGCTGCCAGGGAGCACGAGGACATTATATTGGGCGTACAGATCGCGGCAGAACGCCTGGTCGTCCCCGCCGGGGACTCGCGCCCACAGGTAGAACCCGGCCTCGGGCCGGCTCGTCTCGAGGACGCGAGCCAGCACCGGGGTGACTGCGTCGAACTTGTGCCGGTACTGGGTCCGGTTCTCGACCACGTGGGCCTCGTCGCCCCAGGCGGCGATCGAGGCGGCCTGCACGGGCAGGCTCATCGCGCTGCCGTGATAGGTGCGATACAGCAGGAAGCGCTTGAGGATCGTCGCGTCGCCGGCAACGAATCCGGAGCGCAGCCCGGGTGCGTTGGAGCGCTTGGACAGGCTCGAGAACACGACCAGGCGCCGCCAGTCCGGCCGACCCAGCGCCTGGGCGGCCTGCAGCGCCCCGAGCGGCGGCGCCGCCTCGTCGAAGTGGATCTCCGAATAGCACTCGTCCGACGCGATCGTGAAGCCGTACTGGTCGGACAGATCGAACAGCAGTCGCCAGTCGTCCAGCGACATCACTGCGCCCGTCGGGTTGCCAGGCGAGCAGGCGTAGAGCAGCCGGGTATCGGCCCAGACTGCCTCGGGGACCGCCGACCAGTCGCAGCGGAACCGCGTCCGAGGCCATTGCTCGACGAAATACGGCTCGGCGCCGGCGAGCAGGGCCGCGCCCTCGTAGATCTGGTAGAACGGATTCGGGCATACCACTCGCGGGGCACCGGCCGGGTCGACGACGGCCTGGGCGAACGCGAACAGTGCCTCGCGCGATCCATTGACCGGCAGCACCTCGGTGGCCGCATCGAGCGCGTGCAATCCGTAGCGGCGCCGCAGCCAGCCGGCGATCGACTCGCGCAGCGCCGGGGTGCCGGCAGTGGCCGGATAGGTCGCCAGTCCGTCGAGGCTTCCCGTCAGTGCATCGCGGATCAGTGCCGGCGTCGGGTGCTTGGGCTCGCCGATCGACAGGTTCAGCGCCGGGTGCGCCGCGGACGCGGTGACGCCGGCCAGCAGCGTGCGCAGGCGCTCGAACGGATAGGGGTGGAGCTTGTTGAGAAGTGAGTTCAAGTAACTCTCATAAGTTCATGTTTCATATGATACCTTCCTGGCCGCGAATGTTCGACTCGACGGGGAACTCGCCGAGTTCGACCCGCGGGGCCGGTTTCCAGCCCTTCTTGCGGTGCTCGGCTACCACGGTGGTGAAGATGCCGCCGCGCACGAACCAGCGGGCCGTCAGTCGCAGGAAGCGCGGCGCGGTGGCGGCGACCAGTTCGTCGAGGATGCGATTGGTGACCGCCTCGTGGAAGGCACCCTCGTCGCGGAAGCTCCACATGTACAGCTTGAGCGCCTTGAGTTCGACGTTGCGCCGATCGGGCACGTAGTCGATCACGAGGTGCGCGAAGTCGGGCTGCCCGGTGAGCGGGCACAGGCAGGTGAACTCGGGCACTTCGATGTGCACGAGGTAGTCGCGCCCGGGCGCCGGATTCGGGAAGGTCTCGAGATTCCTGGAGGGTCGTGACGGCATGATCGGGATCGGCGGCGAGCGTGCCCCGGAATCGATGCGCTTGCAGTCCCGGGAGGCGGACAGGGCGGCTGCTATTATACGGAGCGTCAGAGGCCGCCCCGCGCGGCTTTTGCCCAAAGGCCGCCCTGTGCGGCTTTTGCCTTTTGCCGGGCGGCCAGGCGCGCTGCCCGACGCCGGCGCTTGCGGCAGGAATCTTCGGTGCGACTGAAACAGATCAAACTCGCCGGCTTCAAGTCCTTCGTCGACCCGACTGCGTTCGAGGTTCCGGGGCAACTGGTCGGCGTGGTCGGCCCGAACGGCTGCGGCAAGTCGAACATCATCGACGCGGTTCGCTGGGTGCTGGGCGAATCGAAGGCATCCGAACTGCGCGGCGAGTCGATGCAGGACGTCATCTTCAGCGGCTCGTCCGAGCGCAAGCCCGCCGCGCGCGCCTCGGTCGAACTGGTCTTCGACAATTCGCTCGGCCGCATCGCCGGCAACTGGGGCCAGTACGCCGAGATCTCGGTCAAGCGCGTGCTCACGCGCGACGGGCAGTCGACGTACTTCATCAACAACCAGCCGGTGCGGCGGCGCGACGTCCACGACATGTTCCTGGGCACCGGGCTGGGGCCGCGCGCCTACGCGATCATCGGGCAGGGCATGATCTCGCGCATCATCGAGGCTCGCCCCGAAGACCTGCGGGTGTTCCTCGAGGAAGCCGCGGGCGTCTCCAAGTACAAGGAGCGGCGCCGCGAAACCGAGAACCGGCTGGCCGACACGCGCGAGAACCTCACGCGTGTCGAGGACATCCTTCGCGAACTCGACGCGCAGATCGAGAAGCTCGAGCGGCAGGCCGAGGTTGCGCACCGCTACCGCGAGCTCGAGGCCGAGCGCGAGCGCAAGCAGCGCATGCTGTGGCTCTTGCGACGCGACGAGGCGCAGGCCGAAGAGCAGCGCCTGGCACGCCTGGCCGCCGAGGCGGCGTTGGCGGTCGAATCGCACGTCGCCGAGCAGCGCGCGATCGAGGCGGGCATCGAGACCGTCCGCAACGCGCACTACGAGGCCGGCGACGCGATGCACGCGGCACAGGGGCGCTACTACGAATGCAATGCGGAAGTGAGCCGGATCGAGTCCGAGATCCGCATCGTCTCCGAGACTCAGGGCCAGCTGCGCGAGCGGCTCGATGGCGTCGAGCAGCAGGCGCAGCGCGCCCACGAGCAGCAGGAACGCGCACGCAGCGACCGCGCCGGTGCGGATGCCCGCCTGGCCGAAGCCAGGCTGCTGGCCGACGAGCTCGCCGCGCAGGTCGCCGCGCACGCCGACGAAGTCCCGGCGCTCGAGAGCAGCGCCCGCGAGGCGCGCGCGCGCGTCGACGAGGCGCGTGCGAAGGTCGCCGGCACCAGGCAGGCGATCGAGGTCTGTGCGCTGCACGAGCGCAAGGCGAGCGAGGGGCTCGACGTGGCGACACGGCGGCGCGATCGCTTGCAGGCCGAGGCGGGCGACCTGCACGCGTTTCGTCCCGAGGAGCTGGCGCAGGCGCTCGAGGCGCTGGCCGCCTCCGAGGAGGCCGATCGCCTGACGACCGACAAGCTGGCCACGATCGAGGCGAGATGGACCGAGCTCGAAGCGCAGCGGCAGCCTTCGCAGCAGGCGCTGCGTGAGGCCGAAGCGAGGCTCGCGCAGATCGACGCCCGCATCGGCGCGTTGCGCCAGCTGCAGGAGCGCGTCGAGAGCCAGGCGAAGGTCCAGCCGTGGCTGGCGCGGCACGGGCTGGAGCGGCTCTCGAGGCTTTACCACAAGGTGCGCATCGACGAAGGCTGGGAGAACGCCATCGAGTCGGTGCTGCGCGAGCGCGTCAACGCGCTCGAAGTCGGGCGGCTCGAACACGTGGCCGGGCTGGTCGCGGACGCACCGCCGTCGAAGGTGGGCTTCTTCGCTGCCACGCCCGTCGCGGGTGCTGCGGCCGCGCCGGCCGGCCTGCGGTCGCTGCTGTCGGTGGTGCAGACCGGCGAGGCAGGCGTGCAGACCCTGCTGGCCGAATGGCTCGCGGGCTACTACGCGGCGGAGTCGCTCGAGGCCGCGATGGCACAGCGGGCAAGCCTGCCGCCGGGCGCGCAGTTCGTGGTCGGCGCGGGCCATCTGGTCGGGCGCCAGTCGGTGCTGATGTACGCCGCCGATTCCGAGCAGGAGGGCGTGCTCGCGCGACGCCACGAGCTCGAGAACCTCACCCGCGAGCAGCGTGCCCAGCAGCTGATGGTCGACGACGCGCGTGGCCGGGCGGCTCGCGTCGAGGCCGGGGCGTCCGAGCAGCTCGCGGCGCTGATGGCGCTGCGCGACGAGCACAACCGCGCGCTCAAGCAGATGGCCGCGCTGCGGCTCGATGCGCAGCGCCTCGAGCAGGAACGCGCGCGCGTGGCCGAGAGCCGCGAGCGCATCGAGGGCGAGCTCGAGGAGCTCGCTGCGCAGATCGCCGGGTTCGAAGGCACGATCGCCGAGGAGACCGCGCGTTTCGAGCAGCTCGACGTCGAGCTCGGCGAGCAGCAGCAGCGCGCCGAAGACCTTCAGCTCGCGCTCGAGCAGGCCGAACGTGAACTGGCCGGTCGGCGCGACGCGTTGCGCCAGCAGGAGCGCGACGCCCAGGAAGCATCGTTCTCGGTGCGCGCGATCGAGGCCGACATCGAGCGCTTCGATGCGCTGCTCGCGCAGGGGCAGGTGATGGCCGAGCAGGCAGCGTCGGAGCGCGCCGCGGTGCTCGAGAAGCTGCAGCAGCTGTCCGACGCCGCGGCGCGCCAGGCGCTCCAGGACGCCCTGGCTGCACGCACCGCCGCCGAGCAGGCGCTCGGCGCGGCGCGCCAGAGGCTGGAGGAACTCACGCAGACCCTGCGCAGCCGGGAGGAGCAGCGGCTCGCCGCCGAGCGCGCCCAGGAGCCGCTGCGCCAGCGGCTCACCGACCTGCAGCTCAAGGAGCAGGCGGCGCGGATGAACGCCGAGCAGTACGCGCAGCAGCTTGCCGACGCGCAGGTCGACGAGGACGGCATCGCGGCGCTGCGGGCGGCGTTTCCCGACGCGCCGCGCCCGTCGTGGCTGCAGGGCGAGGTCACGCGTCTGGCCAATGCGGTCGCGGCGCTCGGCCCCGTCAACCTGGCTGCGCTCGAAGAGCTCGCCCAGTCCGGCGAGCGCAAGGCCTTCCTCGATTCGCAGTCGGCCGACCTGAACGAGGCGATCGCGACGCTCGAGGACGCGATCCGGCGCATCGACCGCGAGACGCGCGAGCTGCTGCAGGAGACCTACGACACGGTCAACCGCCACTTCGGCCAGCTGTTCCCGCAGCTGTTCGGCGGCGGCGAGGCGAAGCTCATCCTCACCGGCGACGAGATCCTCGACGCCGGCATCCAGGTGATGGCGCAGCCGCCGGGCAAGCGCAACACGTCGATCCACCTGCTCTCGGGCGGCGAGAAGGCGCTGACCGCCATCGCGCTGGTCTTCGCGCTGTTCCAGCTCAATCCGGCACCGTTCTGCCTGCTCGACGAGGTCGATGCGCCGCTGGACGACGCCAATACCGAGCGTTATTGCGACATGGTCCGGCGCATGTCCGACCAGACGCAGTTCCTGTTCATCACGCACAACAAGATCGCGATGGAACTGGCGCAGCAGCTGGTCGGCGTGACGATGCAGGAGCGCGGCGTCTCGCGCATCGTCGCGGTCGACCTCGAGGCGGCCGCCCGGATGGCGGAGGCGGCGTGAGCAGCCTCGGACTGAGCCTGCTGCTGCTGGTGGCGCTGGCGGTCGCCGTCGCGCTGGTCTACAACCTGCGCCAGGCCAGGCCGCGCCTGCGCTGGCCCGGCGAACTGCGCTGGCCGGCGCTTCGCCACGGCAAGTCCGGCAAGGCCGAGGCTCGGCCCACGACCCGGCGGGTGGAGCCGCAGCCGGTTCGCGAGGCCGGCGACGCGAGCGGCCAACGCGGCGAGCCGCGGCTGGGCGCCGATGCGCCCGACGCCCCGGTGGGCGTCGCCCCGCCCGATGCGCACGACTGGCCCGCGGTGCCGGCACGCGACGTCGCGCCGGCGCCCCGCCGCGTACCGGCAGAGGGCGAGGCGGCCGGACTCCCGGTCGGCGCAGCCACGGCGTCCGGGGCGCCGGCGGGTGGCACGGATCGCGCCCGGGCACGGGATCGCGCCGGGCACGGGGCGGCGCCCGCGACGGGTCCCGGGACGACCGACGGGGTGACCGACCGGACGACTGCCGGGCCGGCGCCGGAGCCGCCAGCCGCCGCTGCGATCGCCGCGGTCGCCGCGGTCGCCGAGCAGGCGGCAACGCCCGCCGGCCCGCGCGCTCCCGCTGCACGCGCGCCGGCGCCGCGCCTGTCGGAGATCTGCGACTGCATCGTCGAGATGCCGCTGCCCTCGGCCTGCGCCGGCGAGCGCCTTGCCGCGATCGCCCAGCGCTTCAGGCGCGCCGGCAGCAAGCCCGTCACGATCGAAGGGCTTCCAGTCGATGCACAGCCGGGCGGATGGGAGGCGTTGTCGGCCGCGCGGCACTACGGCGCGCTGCGCGTCGGCATCCTGATCGCCAATCGCCACGGGCCGCTGAACGCGATGGAGTTCTCCGAGTTCGTGGCCGGCGTGCAGGCGATCGCCGAGTCGCTGGCCGCGCTGGCCGACACGCCCGACATGGTGGCGGTGCTCGCGCGTGCGCGCGACCTCGACGCCACCTGCGCGCAGCTCGACGCGCAGGTCGGCGTCAACGTCGAGACGCCCGAGGCGCTCGGCCCGGCGCAGCTGGCGGCGCTGGCCGGCGCCCTGTCGGTGATCGAGCGCGGCAGCAACCGCTACGCGCGGGTCGGCGCGCAGGGCGACGTGGTGTTCTCGGTCGCGCTGGCCGACGTGCCCAATCGTCTCACGTTCCTGCTCGACGTGCCGCGCACGATGCCCGATGCCGACGCATGGGGGCAGATGCTCGAGGCGGCGAACGCCTGCGCGCGGCGCGTGGGCGGGCGGCTGGTCGACGACGGCGGGCGCCCGCTGGCCGAGTCCGCGCTGACGCAGATCGGCCGCCAACTCGCGCAGCGCTACGAGTCGCTCGAGGCGATCGGCCTTCCGGCCGGCTCGGCCCTCGCGCTCAGGGTCTTCAACTGACGCCGGCGGATCGCCGCCGTCCGACACGCTGGCGAATCCGGTGGACACCGCGAAGAAGCGCGCCGGGAAGCTGCGCGACCTGCTCGCCCGCTACGACTACGAGTACTACGTGCTCGACGCGCCGAGCGTGCCCGATGCCGAGTACGACCGGTTGTTCCGCGAGCTGCAGGAACTCGAGCGCGCCGACCCCTCGCTCGCCGTCGCGGGCTCGCCGACCCAGCGCGTGGGCGGGGCCGTCTCGGGGGCGTTCGCCTCCGTGCGCTACGCGATGCCCATGCTGTCGCTGAACAACGCGTTCGACGACGACGAGGTGCTCGCCTTCGATCGGCGGGTGCGCGAGCGGCTGGCCGAGGAGGGACTGCCGGTCGCTGGGCTGCGCTACAGCGCCGAGCTGAAGTACGACGGCGTCGCGGTGAGCCTGCGCTACGAGAACGGGCTGCTCGCGCAGGCCGCGACCCGCGGCGACGGCGCCGCCGGCGAGGACGTCACCGCGAACATCCGGACGGTTCGCGCGATCCCGCTGCGGCTGCTCGGCGCCGCGCCGCCGGTGCTCGAGGTGCGCGGCGAGGTGCTGATGTACCGGCGCGACTTCGAGCGGCTCAACGAGCGCCAGCGCAGCGCGGGAGAGCGCGAGTTCGTCAATCCGCGCAACGCGGCGGCCGGCAGCCTGCGGCAGCTCGATCCCGCGGTCACCGCCTCCCGACCGTTGCGCTTCTTCGCCTACGGGATCGGCGAAGCGTCGGGCGTCGACCTGCCCGACGCGCACTCGGCACTGCTCGACTGGCTCGCCCGGGCAGGCCTGCCGGTGGGCGCCGAGCGCACGGTGGCCGACGGCCCCGAGGGGCTGCTCGCGTTCTACCGGCGCATGCAGTCATTGCGACCGACGCTGGCGTACGACATCGATGGCGTCGTCTACAAGGTCGATCGCCGCGACTGGCACGATGCGATCGGTTTCGTCGCGCGCGCGCCGCGCTTCGCGCTTGCGCACAAGTTCCCCGCCGAGGAGGCGCTCACCGAACTGCTCGACATCGAGGTGCAGGTCGGGCGCACCGGCAAGCTGACCCCGGTCGCGCGCCTGCGGCCGGTCTTCGTGGGCGGCGTCACGGTGACCAATGCGACGCTGCACAACGAGGACGAGATCGCCCGCAAGGACCTGCTGATCGGCGACACGGTGGTCGTGCGCCGGGCCGGCGACGTGATCCCGGAGGTCGTGCGTGCGCTGCCCGAGCGCCGCGACGGGTCGCCGCGCCGGCGCGCGTTCGCGATGCCTCGCACCTGCCCGGTGTGCGGCTCGGCGGTGGCGCGCGAAGAGGGCGAGGCCGACTGGCGCTGTGTCGGGGGTCTGTACTGCGCGGCCCAGCGCAAGCAGGCGCTGCTGCACTACGCGCAGCGCCGGGCGATGGACATCGAGGGCCTGGGCGAGAAGCTCGTCGATCAGCTCGTCGACGCCGGGCTCGTGCGCACGCCGGCCGACCTGTACCGGCTCGACGTCGCGACCCTCGCCGGACTCGAGCGCATGGGCGAGAAGTCGGCAGCCAACCTGGTGGCAGCGATCGACGCCTCGCGCCGCGCGAGCTTTGCGCGCTTCCTGTTCGCGCTCGGGATCCGGCACGTCGGCGAAGAGGTCGCCCGGGTGCTCGCACAGCGCTACCGCGATACCGACGCGTTGATGCACGAAGACTGGTCGGCGATCGCCGAGGCGAAGGCCGCGGTGCAGAAGGACAACGCGCGGCGCCGCGCGCGCGGCGAGCCGCTCGAGCCGGTGCCGCTCGAAGGCATCGGGCCCGAGATCGTCGCGAGCCTGCAGCGCTTCTTCGCCGAGCCGCACAACCGCCAGGTCATCGCCGCGTTGCGCGGGGCCGGCATCGAGTTCGCGCGCGAGGCGCCCCGCGTCGGCGACGCGCTGGCGGGGCGCACCTTCGTGGTCACGGGCACGCTGCCGACGATGTCGCGCGAGCAGGCGCACGAGCTGATCCGCCGGCACGGCGGGACGGTCGCGTCGTCGGTGTCGCGCAAGACCGACTTCGTCGTGGCCGGCGAGGCGGCCGGTTCCAAGCTCGAGCGCGCGCGCGAGCTCGGCGTCACGGTGATCGACGAGGACGCGCTGCTGAAGATGGCCGCAGGCTGAGCCTGCGGCCCCTGTGATCCATCCACGGAAGCGAACGACGATGAGCACACCGATCCGACGCCGCATCAGGAAGGCCGTCTTCCCGGTCGCCGGCCTGGGCACGAGGTTCCTGCCGGCGACCAAGGCGCAGCCCAAGGAGATGCTGCCGGTGGTCGACAAGCCGCTGATCCAGTATGCGGTCGAGGAGGCCGCGGCGGCCGGCATCACCGACATGATCTTCATCACCGGTCGCGGCAAGCGTTCGATCGAGGACCACTTCGACAAGGCCTACGAGCTCGAGTCCGAGCTGGCGCTCAAGGGCAAGACCGACCTGCTCGAGCAGGTCTGGTCGACGACGCCGAAGGACATCCACTGCGTCTACGTGCGGCAGCCCGCGCCACTCGGCCTGGGCCACGCGGTGCGCTGCGCGCGCGACCTGATCGGGGACGAACCCTTCGCGGTCCTGCTCGCCGACGACCTGATGCAGCCGCCGCCCGGAGGCGTCGGCGTGATGGCGCAGATGATCGACCTCTACGAGCGCACCGGCTCGAGCGTGGTCGCGGTGCAGGACGTCCCGCGCGAGGAGACGGCCTCGTACGGCATCGTCTCGACCGACGGCGCCGGGCCGGTCGAGGGCAGCGAGCGGATCGTCGGCATCGTCGAGAAGCCCGAGCCCGATCGGGCGCCCTCGACGCTGGCGGTGGTCGGCCGGTACGTGCTGAGCGCGCGCGCGTTCGAGTTCCTCGACGCGCTGCAACCGGGCGCGAGCGGCGAGCTGCAGCTCACCGACGCGCTCAACGAGTTGTGCGCGGCCGAGCGGATGCTCGCCTGGCGATACCTCGGCAAGCGGTTCGACTGCGGCACCAAGCTGGGCTACCTGCAGGCGACGGTCGAACTGGCGCTCGGGCACCCCGAGGTCGGCGAGCGATTCGCCAGCTACCTGGCCGGCCTGGGCGCGCTCCAGGGCGGCGGACGCGACTGAGCACGAGGGGCAAGGACATGCTGGCAATCATCGGCGGCAGCGGCTTCGCGAAGCTGGCCGGACTCGGCAACGCGCGGCGCGAGGTGGTGCGCACGCCCTACGGAGACCCTTCCTGTGCGTTGACGCACGGTGAGCTCGACGGCCACCCGATCGTCTTCCTGGCTCGCCACGGTTACGGCCACACGATCGCCCCGCACGAGATCAACTACCGCGCCAACGTCCACGCCCTCGAGCGCATCGGCGTCGAGCAGGTGGTCGCCGTGGCCACTGTCGGCGGCATCCGCGCCGACTGCGTCGCGGGCACGCTGGTCGTGCCCGACCAGCTGATCGACTACACCTCGGGGCGGGCACACACCTTTTTCGAGGGCGTCGACCAGCCGGTCACGCACATCGATTTCACCTGGCCGTACGACGCGAGCGTCCGGCAGCGGGTGCTCGACGCGGCGCGGCGCTGCGGCGAGCCGGTGATCGACGGGGCCGTCTACGGCTGCACGCAGGGGCCACGACTCGAGACCGCCGCCGAGATCGAGCGGCTGGCCCGCGACGGTTGCGACCTGGTCGGGATGACCGGAATGCCCGAGGCCGCGCTCGCGCGCGAGGCGGGGCTCGCGTACGCCTCGCTGTGCGTCGTCGCCAACCAGGCCGCCGGACGGGGCGTCAGCCGTGCCGGCATCTCCCTGCCCGACATCGCAAGGGTGCTCGACGCGACGATGGGTCGCGTCAGGCGGCTGGTCGCCGAAGTCGCGCGCGGTTGAGCGGCCGCAGGGCGAGACGCTCAGGCGCGCAGCGCGGACAGCAGGTCGGTCTCGAACTGGAGTTGCTGTCGCTCGTTGCGCAGCGCCTCTCCGTCGATCAGGAACACGTCCTCGACTCGTTCGCCCAGCGTCGTGATCCGCGCCGTGTGCAGGCTGATCCGATAGCGCCCCAGCACGCGTGCAATGCTGTACAGCAGCCCGGTGCGATCGTTGGCCACCACCGACAGCATGAACTGGCGACCGCGCTCTCCGGGCCGCAGGTCCACCGACGGCTCGATCGGAAAGTACCGCGATCGCCGCGATGCCCGCCCGCGCACCGGCGGCGGCAGTTCCCCGGGGCGGGCCAGGCGCTGGGCCAGTTCGGTCTCGACGAGCACGAGGATGTCGCGGTAGTGCGAGGGTCCGCCGGGGTCGACCAGCACGAAGCTGTCGAGCGCGTAGCCGTGCTCGGTCGTGTGGATCTTCGCGTCGAGCACCGACAGGTTCTTGCTGTCGAAGTAGCCGCAGATCCGCGCGAACAGGTCGGGCTGGTCGGGTTGGTAGACCACGACCTGGAAGCCTTCGCCGATCGGTGCGAGCCGGGCACGCACCACCGGCGTCGCCGTGTCGGCGAACAGGTGCAGCACCCGGGCGTGCCACGCGATGTCCTGCGGGTCGTTGCGCAGGAAGTAGGGTGCGTCGAGCTGGCGCCAGAAGTGCGCGTAGCGCTCGGGCGCGATCGCGTAGAGGTTCAGCAGCCGCACCGCCTCGGCGCGCCGCGCGTCCAGGCGCACCTGCGCCGACGGCGCCTCCCCGGCCAGCACGCGGCGCGTCAGCCAGTACAGGTCCTCGAGCAGCTTGCCCTTCCACGCGTTCCAGACCTTCGGGCTCGTGCCGCGGATGTCGGCCACAGTGAGCAGGTACAGCGCGTTCAGGCGTTCCTCGCTGCCCACCAGCGCGGCGAAGCGCGCGACCACGTCGGGATCGCTGAGGTCCTGTTTCTGGGCCACCGAGGACATCGTCAGGTGGTGCTCCACGAGGAACTCGACCAGCGCCGTGTCGGCTGCCGAAATCCCGTGCTGGCGGCAGAAGCGGCGCGCGTCGAGCCGGCCGAGCTTCGAGTGGTCGCCGCCCCGGCCCTTGGCGATGTCGTGGAACAGCGCAGCGACGACCAGCAGCCAGGGCCGTTCGAAGCCGGCCATCAGTTCGGAGCAGAACGGATACTCGTGCGCGTGCGCGGCGATCGTGAAGCGGCGCAGGTTGCGCACCACCATCAGGATGTGCTGGTCGACCGTGTATACGTGGAACAGGTCGTGCTGCATGCGCCCGACGATGCGGCGGAACACCGGTAGGTAGCGGCCGAGGATCGACCACTGGTTCATCCGCCGCAGTTCGTGCGTCACGCCGCGCGGCGCCTGCAGGATCCGCAGGAACAGCTCGCGATTGCCGCGATCGCGGCGAAAGCCGCCGTCGATACGCGCGCGCGCGTGCCAGAGCGCGCGCAGCGTGCGCGTCGTCATGCCCGAGAGCTCGGAGTGCCGTTCCATCGTCAGGAACGCGCGCAGCATCGCCGCAGGCTCGTGCTCGAACAGCCGGGGGTCGACGACGTCGAGCATGCCCTGCAGGTTGCGGAACTCGGCGTCGATCGGCTCGGGCCGCGCATCGGGGACCGGGAACAGCTCGGCGCGCAGGTTCTGCAGCACGATCGTGTTGAGTTGCGTGACCGCCTTGGCCGCCCAGTAGTAGCGCTGCATCAGCTCTTCGGACGAGGCTCGCGCGTCGGCGCGCGCCAGCCCGAGCGCAGCGGCCACCGACGCCTGCAGGTCGAACACGATGCGGTCCTCGCGCCGGCCCGACAGGATGTGCAGCCAGGCGCGGATGCGCCGGATCTGCCGGTCGTTGCGGCGCAGCTGCCCGGCCTCGCTGGCGGTGATCAGGTCGCGTCGCTGCAGCTCCGGCCAGCTGCTCCCGAAGCCCGCCGCCCGCGCGATCCAGAGGATCACGTGCAGGTCGCGCAGGCCGCCGGGGCTTTCCTTGGTGTTCGGCTCCAGGCTGTACGGCGTGTCCTCGTACTTCGCGTGGCGCTGCCGCATCTCGAGCAGCTTGGCCGAGAAGAAGCTGCGCACGTCGAGCTCGCCGCGCAGCCGCTCGGCCAGCTCGGTCGCCTGGTTGCGTGCACCCGCCAGCCAGCGCATCTCGAGCATCGCCGTCTGCACCGTGATGTCGGCGCGAGCCTCCTCGAGGCACTGCGCCAGCGTGCGCACGCTGTGGCCGATCGGCAGGCCGAAGTCCCAGCAGGCGCCGACGAAGGCTTCCAGCCGCTGCAGCTGTTCCGCGTCGGGCCGGTCGGCGTGCAGGATCAGCAGGTCGACGTCGGACTGCGGGAACTGGTCGCCGCGACCGTAGCCGCCGACGGCCAGCAGCGTCGTCTGGCGGCCGGGGCGGGCGATGCGCCACAGTCCGCGCAGCGCACGGTCGGTCGCTCGCCCGAGTGCGCGCGCCAGCGCGTCGGGATCCTGCGTGGTCCGGAAGCGCTCGATCGCCGCGCTGCGCGCCTGCTGGTACTGCTGGCGCAGGGCAGGCAGTTCGGCGACCGGGTTCACGCGACCGCGCGCAGCAGCTCCGGGCGGGCGGGCGTGCCGGCCGAAACGGTCAGCACTTCGTGGCCGGACTCGGTCACGAGTACCGTGTGCTCCCACTGGGCCGACAGGCTGTGGTCCTTGGTGACGATCGTCCAGCCGTCGGCCATCTCGCGCACCTCCCGCCGCCCGGCGTTGATCATCGGCTCGACGGTGAAGATCATGCCGGGCTCGAGCCGCTCGCCGGTGCCGGGGCGGCCGTAGTGCAGCACCTGCGGCTCCTCGTGGAAGCGCCGCCCGATGCCGTGGCCGCAGAACTCGCGCACCACCGAGTAGCCGCTCGCCTCGGCGTGGCGCTGGATCGCGTGGCCGATGTCGCCGAACGTGGCGCCCGGGCGCACCTGGTCGATGCCGATCCACATGCACTCGTAGGTGACCTGGCACAGCCGCCGCGCGCCGACCGCAGGCTCGCCGACCATGAACATCCGGCTGGTGTCGCCGTGGAAGCCGTCCTTGATGACGGTGACGTCGATGTTCAGGATGTCGCCGTTCTTGAGCACCCGGTCGCCGGGGATGCCGTGGCAGACCTGGTGGTTCACCGAGGTGCAGATCGAGCGCGGGTACGGCCGGTAGCCCGGCGGCGCGTAATTGAGCGGCGCCGGGACGGTCTTCTGCACGTTGACCATGTAGTCGTGGCAGAGCCGGTCGAGTTCGCCGGTGGTGACCCCGGCGCGGACGAACGGCGTGACGTAGTCGAGCACCTCGCTGGCGAGGCGGCCCGCCACGCGCATCGCTTCGATCTCGGGGGCGGACTTGATGACGATGGACATGCTATGATTATAAGCTTGGCTGGATGTCCATGAGGTCAGCGTGCCGCGGGCTCTTCCGCAGCGGCTGCACCCACCGGCGTCCGGCCGAAATCGCGCGCACCGCCCCAGTTGGGTGCCGCCGATCGCGCCCCCGGGCGCCGGCCGGGCCGCCGAGGCCCGAATCCGGATGCCCAGGCCGCGATCGGAGGTTGGCGAAACGCGCGCCGCAACCGGCCCTTGCTGCAGCAGGGACCCGGACACTGCGGCGCGGCGCCGCAGGCGGTGCGTCAGGCTCAACCCGATAGGAGTTTGTCATGTCCGTCACCATGCGGCAAATGCTCGAGGCCGGCGTTCATTTCGGCCACCAGACGCGCTTCTGGAACCCGCGGATGGCCCCGTACATCTACGGCCACCGCAACAAGATCCACATCTTCAACCTCGAAAAGAGCCTGGTCATGTACCAGGACGCGATGAAGTACCTGCGCCAGCTCGCGGCCAATCGCGGCACGGTGCTCTTCGTCGGCACCAAGCGCCAGGCGCGCGAGATCGTCGCCGAGGAAGCGGCGCGCGCAGGCATGCCGTACGTCGACCAGCGCTGGCTCGGCGGCATGCTCACCAACTTCAAGACGGTCAAGTCGTCGATCAAGCGCCTGAAGGACATGGAGACCACGATGTCCGAGGGCGGCGTCGAGCGCATGTCGAAGAAGGAGTCGCTGATGTTCCAGCGCGAGCTCGACAAGCTGCACACCAGCCTCGGCGGCATCAAGGAAATGGGCGGGCTGCCCGACGCGCTGTTCGTGATCGACGTCGGCTTCCACAAGATCGCGGTCACCGAGGCCAACAAGCTCGGGATTCCGATCGTCGCGGTGGTCGACACCAACCACTCGCCAGAAGGCATCGACCACGTCATTCCCGGCAACGACGACTCGGGCAAGGCGATCCGCCTGTACGCGCGCGGCGCGGCCGACGCGATCCTCGAGGGACGCGCCGCCTCGCTGCAGGAGGTGGTCAAGGCGGCCGGCGACGACGAGGAATTCGTCGAAGTCGACGGCGAGGAAGCCTGAACGACCGGCACGGCCAAGGCGAACACAGGAGCAGCACGATGGCGGAAATCACCGCGAGCATGGTGAAGGAACTGCGCGAGAAGACCGACGCGCCGATGATGGAGTGCAAGAAGGCGCTCACCGAGGCCGGCGGCGACATGGGCCGCGCCGAGGAGATCCTGCGGGTCAAGCTCGGCAACAAGGCGAGCAAGGCCGCGGCGCGCGTCACGGCCGAGGGTGTCGTCGGAATCTGGCTCTCCGACGACCGCAAGCTCGGCGCGATCGTCGAGGTGAACTGCGAAACCGACTTCGTCGCGAAGAACGACGACTTCCTCGCGTTCACCCGCGACGTCGCGGCGCTGGTGGCCAGCGCCAACCCGGCCGACGTGGCCGCGCTGTCGGCGTTGCCGATGGGCGCGGGCACCGTCGAGTCGGTGCGCACCGCGCTGGTCGGGCGCATCGGCGAGAACATGAGCATCCGGCGCTTCGCCCGGGTGGCCGCCCAGGGCCGGCTGGCCAGCTACGTGCACGGCGGCTCGAAGATCGGCGTGCTGATCGACGTCGACGGCGGCGACGAGGCGCTGGCGAAAGACCTGGCGATGCACATCGCGGCGGGCAAGCCCAAGGCGCTGTCGAAGGAAGGCGTGCCGGCCGACGACGTCCAGCGCGAGCGCTCGATCGCGCAGCAGAAGGCGGCCGAGTCCGGCAAGCCGGCCGAGATCGTCGCGAAGATGGTCGAGGGGGCGGTCCAGAAGTACCTGAAAGAGGTCACGCTGCTCGGCCAGCCCTTCGTGAAGGACGACAAGCTCACCGTCGAGCAACTGCTCAAGCAGCGCGGCGCCCGCGTCGCGCGTTTCGAGCTGTACGTGGTCGGCGAGGGGATCGAGAAGAAGCAGTCCGACTTCGCCGCCGAGGTTGCCGCGCAGGCGGCTGCCGCGGCGGCTCGGTGACAGCATTCGACCCGAAAAAGCCCCATAATTCCGGGCGGCGCGGCCCGGGCCCGGCAAAGGGCGGCTGCGCCGGTCAGGAGGAGGGTGAGTGAGTTCGAACGACAGCCTGGCGCGCGCGAGCGCCGCGCCGACGCCCGCGCTGGCCTACCGGCGCGTGTTGCTCAAGCTCTCCGGCGAATCGCTGATGGGCGACGAGGCCTACGGCATCGACCGCTCGACGATCGAGCGGATGGCCCGCGAGATCGCCGACGTGGTCGCGATGGGGGTCGAGCTGGCGATCGTGATCGGCGGCGGCAACATCTTTCGCGGGGTCGCAGGAGGCGCGGCGGGCATGGATCGCGCGACCGCCGACTACATGGGCATGCTCGCCACCGTCATGAACTCGCTGGCCCTGCAGGATGCGCTGCGCCAGCGCGGCGTGGCCGCCCGCGTGCAGTCGGCGCTCAAGATCGAGCAGGTGGTCGAGCCCTACATCCGGCCCAAGGCGTTGCGCTACCTGGAGGAAGGCAAGGTCGTCATCTTCGCCGCCGGCACCGGCAACCCGTTCTTCACCACCGACACGGCGGCGGCGCTGCGCGGCGCCGAGATGGGCGTCGAGGTGGTGCTCAAGGCGACCAAGGTCGACGGCGTCTACAGTTCCGACCCGATGACCGACCCCTCGGCCAAGCGCTTCCACCGCATCAGCTTCGACGAGGCGATCGCGCGCCACCTGAAGGTGATGGACGCGACCGCGTTCGCGCTGTGCCGCGACCAGAAGCTCCCGATCAAGGTGTTCTCCATCCTCGAGGAGGGCGCGCTGCGCCGCGCGCTGAGCACCGACGACGAGGGCACGCTGGTCCATGTCTGAGCGCGCTCGCGCGCGAAACCGGGGCGCGTCCCGAGAACTTTTCCGGAGGTAGCATGAGCATCGCCGAGGTCAGGCAATCGGCCGAACAGAAGATGCAGCGATCGATCGAGTCGCTCAAGACGAGCCTCGCCAAGATCCGCACCGGGCGCGCGCATGCGGGGTTGCTCGACCACATCATGGTCGACTACTACGGCAGCATGGTGCCGATCGGCCAGGTCGCCAACGTCGCGGTGCAGGACGCGCGGACGATCACGGTGCAGCCCTGGGAGAAGAAGATGGTGCAGGTCGTCGACAAGGCGATCCGCGAATCCGACCTCGGGCTCAATCCGGCCACCGCCGGCGACGTGATCCGCGTGCCGATGCCGCCGCTGTCCGAGGAGCGCCGTCGCGAGCTCACCAAGGTGGTCAAGCACGAGGGCGAGCAGGCCAAGGTGGCGGTGCGCAACCTGCGCCGCGACGCCAACGAGCACCTGAAGAAGCTCATCAAGGACAAGGAAATCTCGGAAGACGACGAGCGGCGGGCGCAGGAAGACGTGCAGAAGCTCACCGACCGCTTCGTGGTCGAGATCGACCGTATGCTGGCGGTCAAGGAACAGGAGATCATGACCGTCTGAGCGCAGCGCCCGGACGCCCATGCCCACGACGATGTCGACGTTCGCCAGCTCCACGATCGCGGTGCCCGAGTACCGCGCGGTCCCGCGCCACGTCGCGATCATCATGGACGGCAACGGCCGCTGGGCCACGTCGCGGCACCTGCCGCGGGTGGCCGGCCACGCCAAGGGCGTCGAGGCGGTGCGCGCGACGGTCGAGGCCTGCGCCCGCCGGGGCGTCGATTTCCTGACCCTGTTTGCGTTCAGCTCCGAGAACTGGCGCCGGCCGGCCGACGAGGTGTCGGTGCTGATGCGGCTGTTCATCTCGGCGCTCGAGCGCGAGGTGTCCAAGCTGCACCGCAACGGCATCCGGCTGCGCGTGGTGGGCGAGCTCTCCGCATTCGAGCCGCGGCTGCGCGAACTGATCGCGCAGGCCGAGGAGCACACCGCCGACAACCGGGGCATGACGCTGACGATCGCGGCCAACTACGGGGGCCGCTGGGACATCCTGCAGGCCGTCCAGGCAGCGCTGCGCGAGCAGCCCGAGGTCGCGCGGCACCCGGAACTGCTCGGCGAGCAGGCGATCTCGCGCCACCTCGCGATGGCCTACGCGCCCGAGCCCGACCTGTTCATCCGCACCGGCGGCGAGCAGCGGATCAGCAATTTCCTCCTGTGGCAGCTCGCCTACACCGAGCTCTACTTCACCGACGCCTACTGGCCCGATTTCGACGCGGCCGCGCTCGACCGCGCGATCGAATCCTTCGCATCGCGCGAGCGGCGCTTCGGCCGAACCAGCGCGCAAGTCACCGCGGCCACGCCAGGCTGAGCGGCCGCCGATGCTCGGCAAGCGCGTCGTCACGGCCCTGGTCCTGCTGGCAATCCTGCTGCCGTCGATCTTCGTCTTTCCGCCCTGGGTCTGGGGCGCGGTGACGCTGGCGTTCCTCGCCGTCGCCGCGCACGAGTGGAGCCTGCTGCTCGGGCATCGCCGCTCGGCGCTCGTCGCGGCGGCGACGCTGGCGGCGATCGGCGCCGCGCTGCTTGGGTGGCGCGAGCGCGCCGGCTGGCCGTCGTGGTTCGTCCTGCTGGTCTGCGCCGCGTCGACGCTGCTGTGGGTCGGGCTCGGCCCGCAGCGGCTGCGCCGCCACGACGCGCGTGGCGGCGGCTGGCCGCTGGCGGCCTCGCTGCTGCTCGCATGCTGGATCGCGCTCGTCGCCCTGCGCGACATCGGGCCCGCCGCGCTGCTGGTAGCCATGGCGATCATCTGGGTGGCCGACATCGCGGCCTATTTCGCCGGCCGCGCGCTGGGCCGGCGCAAGCTCGCGCCGGCGATCAGTCCCGGAAAGAGCTGGGAAGGTGCGATCGGCGGGTGCTTCGCCGTCGCTGTCCTCGGGCTGGCGGCGGCGGCCGCACCGGCGCTCGCGCAAGCGCTGCCGGCGCGGCGGGTGGCGGGCTGGTCGCCGCCGGGCGCGGTGCTCGCGCTGGTGGCGCTGGCGGCGCTGTCGATCGTCGGCGACCTGCACGAGTCGTTGCTCAAGCGCCAGGCCGGGGTCAAGGACAGCGGAACGCTGCTGCCCGGCCACGGCGGCGTGCTCGATCGCATCGACGCGCTGATTCCGACGATGCCGGCGGCGATGCTTCTGCATCGCCTGCTGGGATAATCCGCCGATGCAGCCCGATCTCCGCACGCTCACGATCCTCGGCGCCACCGGCTCGATCGGCCTGAGCACGCTCGATGTCGTCGCGCGCCACCGCGGGCGCTATCGCGTGTTCGCACTGTCGGCGCATCGGCAGGCCGACGCGCTCGCGCAGCTGTGCCTGCGCCACGCGCCGCGCTACGCGGTGCTCGGCGATGCGGCGGCCGCCGACGCGGTGCGCGCGCGGCTGGCCGCGGCCGGCTGCCTCACCGAGGTGCTGTGCGGCGAGGCGGCGCTCGCCGAGGTCGCGGCGCATCCGCAGGTCGACACGGTGATGGCGGCGATCGTCGGCGCGGCCGGCCTCGCTCCGGCGATCGCTGCGGCGCGCGCCGGCAAGCGGATCCTGCTGGCCAACAAGGAATCGCTGGTCATGGCCGGCGAGGTGTTCCTGCGCGCCTGCCGCGACGGCAGCGCCATCGTGCTGCCGATCGACAGCGAGCACAACGCGATCTTCCAGTGCCTGCCGCCGGGCCAGGGCACGGGCAGCGCCGCGCCGGGCGTGCGTCGCATCCTGCTGACCGCCTCGGGCGGGCCGTTCCGGCGCGCGAGCGCGGCCGAGATGGCGCGGGCGACGCCCGAGCAGGCCTGCGCGCACCCGAACTGGTCGATGGGCCGCAAGATCTCGGTCGACTCGGCGACCATGATGAACAAGGGGCTCGAGCTGATCGAGGCGTCGTACCTGTTCGGACTGCCCGAGTCCAGGCTCGACGTGATCGTGCACCCGCAGAGCATCGTCCACTCGATGGTCGAATACGAAGACGGGTCGACGCTGGCCCAGCTCGGAAACCCCGACATGCGCACGCCGATCGCGCACGCGCTGGCGCACCCGGAGCGCATCGACAGCGGCGTCGCGCCGCTCAGCCTCGCGACGATCGGCCGACTCGAGTTCGAAGAGCCCGACATGCAGCGCTTTCCCTGTCTTCGACTGGCCCACGAGGCGCTGCGTGCGGGCGGCGCGGCGCCGTGCGCGCTCAATGCCGCCAACGAGGTCGCGGTCGCCGCGTTCCTCGATCGCGGGCTGCGCTTCACCGACATTGCCTGCGTCGCGGAGGCGGCGCTGCAGGCGGTGGGCTCGCACGCCGCGGGTGCCGACGTCGACGAGGTGCTCGAGATCGACCGCGAGGCCCGCTCGGTCGCCCGCGGCCAGCTGTCGAGGTGCGCGGCATGAGCACGCTGCAGACGCTGGTGGCGTTTCTCGCGGCGCTGACGCTGCTGATCTTCGTCCACGAGCTCGGCCACTACCTGGTCGCGCGCTGGTGCGACGTCAAGGTGTTGCGCTTCTCGATCGGCTTCGGCAAGCCGCTGTTCACCTGGCGCGTCGGCCCCGACCGCACCGAATGGACCATCGCCGCCGTGCCGCTCGGCGGCTACGTGCGCATGCTCGACGAGCGCGACGCCGGGCCGGGCCAGATACCGCCCGAGGAGTTGCACCGCGCGTTCACGCGCAAGAGCCTCGCCCAGCGCTCGGCGATCGTCGTCGCCGGCCCGCTGGCCAATTTCCTGCTGGCGATCGCCCTGTACGCGGCGATGGGCTGGATCGGCACCCAGGAGCCCGCGCCGGTCATCGACCAGCCGGCCGCGGGCACGCCGGCCGCCGCGGCGCAGTTGCAGGGCGGCGACCGCGTGCTGGCCGTCGACGGCGCCGCGGTGCGCTCCTGGAACGACGTGCGGCTGAAGCTCCTCGAACCGGTGATCGAGCGGCGCGAGGGCGCGCTCCTCGTGCAGCGGCAGGGCGCGTCGAGTCTTGCGCGGATCGACACCCGCGGCCTGCCGCCGGACGAGGCCGAGCGCGACTTCCTGCGTTCGCTCGGCCTGCGGCTGGCGCCGGGCAAGGTGATGATCGGCAACCTCGTCGGCGGGGCAGCGGCCGAGCGCGACGGCCTTCGCGCCGGCGACGAACTGCTGAGCGTGGGAGGCAGCCCGGTGCGCCGCGCGTCCGACGTGATCGAGCGGGTACAGGCCAGCCCGGGCAAGCCGCTCGCGTTCACGGTGCTGCGCGGGCGCGACGAGATCGCGCTCAGCGTGACACCCGAGTCGATCAGCCCGCCCGACGCGACCGGCGCTGCGGCGATCGGGCGCATTGGCGCCGGACTGCAGGACCGGATCCTGATGGAGACGGTGCGCTACGGCCCGCTGGAGTCGCTCGGGCAGGGCGTGCGCCAGACCTGGGACATGTCGCTGTTCTCGCTGCGCATGCTGGGCAAGATGCTGATGGGCGAGCTGTCGCTGCGCAACCTGAGCGGGCCGGTGACGATCGCCGATCTCGCAGGGCAATCGGTGCGCGTGGGCTGGCTCGCCTACCTGAGCTTCCTGGCGCTGATCAGCATCAGCCTGGGAGTGCTCAACCTGCTGCCGATACCCGTGCTCGACGGAGGGCATTTGGTATATTACGCGCTCGAAGCGGCGCGCGGCAGGCCACTGTCCGAGCGCTTCGTGGTGATCACACAAAAAGCCGGCCTGGCAATCATCATGATGATGATGGCACTCGCCCTGTTCAACGACATCACCCGCCTGATCGGTTCCTGACGCATGGCATTCGACCGACGCCGACCGGGGCGCAAACCGGGATCGGCGCGCCTTGCGCTGGCCGTCATCGCCGCGGCCCTGATCTCCGGGACGCCGCCGGCTTTCGCCTTCGAACCCTTCGTGATCCGCGACATCCGCGTCGAGGGCGTCCAGCGTACCGAGCCGGGCACGGTGTTCAGCTACCTGCCGGTGCGCGTGGGCGAGCGCATCACCGACGAGAAGGCGAGCGAGGCGGTCAAGGCGCTGTTCGCCACCGGGTTCTTCCGCGACGTGCGCCTCGAAGTCGAGGGCGACGTGCTGGTGGTGTACGTCGAGGAGCGGCCGGCCATCGCGTCGGTGGACATCACCGGCGCGAAGGAATTCGACAAGGACACGCTCAAGAAGGTGCTGCGCGAGCAGGGGCTGGCGGAGTCGCGCATCTTCGACCGCGCGATCCTCGAGCGGGCCGAACAGGAGATCAAGCGCCAGTACCTCGCGCGCGGCCGCTATGCGGCGCGCGTCACCTCGACGATCACGCCGCTCGAGCGCAACCGGGTCGGCATCGCGATCGCCATCGAGGAGGGCGACACCGCGAAGATCACCGCGATCCGCTTCGTCGGCAACAAGGCGTTCACGGCCAAGCGCCTGCTCGACGAGATGCGCCTGTCCACGCCCACCTGGTTCACCTGGTACTCCAGGGCCGACCAGTACGCGCGCGAGAAGCTCGCCGGCGACCTCGAGGCATTGCGCTCGTTCTACCTCGATCGGGGCTACCTCGAGTTCAACGTCGAGTCGACGCAGGTGTCGATCTCGCCGGACAAGGAAGGCGTCGAGATCACGATCGACATCAACGAGGGTGAGCAGTACCGCGTATCGGAAGTGCGCTTCGGCGGCGAGCTGCTCGGGCGCCAGGCCGAACTCGAGCCCCTTGTCCAGCTCGAGCCGGGCGACGTGTTCTCGGGCAGCAAGCTCACCGAGACGAACAAGCGCATCTCCGACAAGCTCGGCACGCTCGGCTACGCCTTTGCGAACGTCAACGCGGTGCCGCAGATCGACCGCGAGAAGCGCGAGGTCGCGTTCGACATCCTGGTCGACCCGGGCCGGCGCGTCTACGTCCGGCGCATCGACATCGCCGGCAACGTGCGCACGCGCGACGAGGTCATCCGGCGCGAGTTCCGCCAGTACGAGGACGCCTGGTACGACGCCGACAAGATCCGCCTGTCGCGCGAGCGGCTCGAGCGCCTGGGCTATTTCACCGACGTGAAGGTCGACAACCGGCCGGTGCCCGATGCGCCCGACCAGGTCGACCTGACCGTCAGGGTCACCGAGCGGCCGACCGGCAACATCTCGCTGGGCATCGGCGTCTCCAGTACGGAGAAGCTGATCCTTTCCGGCTCGATCGTGCAGCCGAACTTCCTGGGCACCGGCAAGTCGGTCGCGCTGCAGCTCAACACCAGCCGGCTGTCGCGGTCGATCGTGCTCTCGCAGACCGATCCGTATTTCACGCCCGACGGCGTCAGCCGCAGCTTCGACCTCTACACGCGCTCGTTCAACGCGGCAGAGCTGAACCTCGGCGACTACCGGACCCGCTCCACCGGCGTGGGCCTGCGCTTCGGCGTGCCGTACACCGAGTACGACCGGGTCAGCTTCGGCATGATCTACGAGCGCAACGACGTCAAGCTCGGCGCCGCGCCGCCGCAGCGCTATGTCGACTTCGTCAACGACTTCGGCAGCTCGACGACCGCGCTGCTCGGCACGCTGGGCTGGAGCCGCGACAGCCGCGACAGCGCGATCGTTCCCACCCGCGGGCGGCTGCAGACCGCAGGCCTCGAGGTGACGCTGCCGGTGGCCGAGCTGAGGTACTGGCGCGCCACCTACAACCACCAGTGGTACTACCCGATGACGCGCGACCTCACGCTCGCGCTCAACGGCGACCTCGGCGTCGGACGAGGCTTCGGCGGGATGGCCTACCCGCTGTTCAAGAATTTCTACGTCGGCGGCATCGGCTCGGTGCGCGGCTACTACCCGAGTTCGATCGGCCCGCGCGAGGTCGACACGGTCCTCGGCGGCACCCGCGAGATCCCGCTGGGCGGCCTCACCAAGATCGTCGGCAGCGCGGAGTTCCTGTTCCCGCTGCCGGGCACGGGCAGCGACCGCACGATCCGCTCGTTCGTGTTTCTCGACGCAGGCACCGTGCTGGGCGACGGCCAGTCGTTCAGCACCAGCGACCTGCGCTACTCCACCGGCATCGGCCTGACCTGGCTCTCGCCGATCGGGCCGCTGAAGCTCAGCATCGCCTTCCCGATCCGCAAGCAGGTAGGCGATCGCACGCAGCGCTTCCAGTTCCAGGTCGGCACCGGCTTCTGATGGCGCGCGCGGCTTGCCCGTCGTTGCAACTGTGCGACAATCCTCGCCTCGAATCCATGCGACGAGCAGGAAGGGCTGGATGAAGTTTGTCAGGGTTTTCGCGGCGTGCTGCCTGGCGGCAACCTGCGCCATGGCCAGCGCGCAAGAGGCGCCGAAGATTGGCTTTGTCAACACCGAGCGCATCCTGCGCGATGCCGCGCCGGCGAAGGCCGCGCAGCAGAAGCTCGAGCAGGAGTTCAGCCGGCGCGACAAGGAACTCCAGGACATGGCCGCCAAGCTCAAGTCGCTCGGCGAGCGGCTCGACCGCGACGCCGCGGTGACCTCCGAGTCCGAGCGCCAGCGGCGCCAGCGCGAGTTCGCTGAATCCGAGAAAGACTACCAGCGCAAGCAACGCGAGTTCCGCGAAGACCTGAACCAGCGGCGCAACGAGGAGCTCTCGCAGGTCATCGACAAGGCGAACCGCGTGATCAAGCAGATCGCCGAGCAGGAGAAGTACGACGTGATCCTGCAGGAAGCGGTGTTCGCGAGCCCGCGCATCGACATCACCGACAAGGTGCTGCGCGCGCTCGGCAACGGCAAGCAGTAGTGTCCGCGCGCCCCCGGATCCCGGTGGCGGCGACACCTTGACGGGGCGCCCAGGATGCGCCGCCTCGCCGAAGGACTGACGATTGCAGACCTGGCTCGCCGGCTCGGGGCGCCGTTGCGCCGCGGCGACCCCGAACGGAGGATTCACGCGCTGGCGAGCCTCGCAACGGCGGGTCCCGACGAGCTGGGCTTCCTTGCCTCGTCGCGCCACGCGGCACAAGCCCGCCGCACGCGCGCCGGCGCGGTGCTGGCCCCGCCGGCGCTGGCCGGCGATGTTCCCCGACCAGCGCGCTGATCGAGGTCGACGACGCGCATCGCGCATTCGGCGCGATCGCGCGCGACATGGCGGTGCTGCTGGCGCGCCCGATCGCGCCCGGCGTGCACCCGAGTGCGGCCGTCGCGCCGGGCGCGAGCCTGGGCCGCGACGTCAGCATCGGTCCGTTCGTGGCGATCGGCGAAGGCGTCCGGATCGGCGACGGCACGGTGCTCGGCGCCGGCGTATCGATCGGCGCCGGCAGCGTGGTCGGCGCCGGCAGCCGGCTGCATCCGCAGGTCACGGTCGAGCACGATTGCGTGCTCGGCACCGGCTGCACCGTCTTCGCAGGCACCGTGATCGGCGCCGACGGCTTCGGCTTCGCCGCCGGCCCGCAGGGCTGGGAGAAGATCCCGCAGCTCGGCGGCGTCGTCATCGGCGACGCGGTCGAGATCGGCGCCAACTGCACGATCGACCGCGGCGCGCTCGAGGACACCGTGATCGGCAACGGCTGCAAGCTCGACAACCTGATCCAGGTCGCGCACAACGTCCGCATCGGCGAGCACACCGCGATCGCCGGCTGCGTCGGCATCGCCGGAAGCGCGGTGCTGGGCAAGCGCTGCCGCATCGGCGGCGGCGCCGGCATCCTCGGCCATCTCGAGATCTGCGACGACGTCACGATCTCGGCGATGAGCCTCGTCACGCGATCGATCAGGCAGCCCGGGTTCTACTCGGGCGTGTTCCCGCTGATGGACAATGCGGACTGGGAAAGGTCGGCGGCGCTGCTCAGGCAGCTCCCGCAGTGGAGACTGCGGCTGCGCCGGCTCGAACGAACCGACAGGGAACAGCAATGACCGTGCTCGACATCCGCGCGATTCTCGAACATCTGCCGCATCGCTACCCGATGCTGCTCGTCGACCGGGTGCTCGAGCTCGAGAAGGGCAAACGCATCGTCGCGGTGAAGAACGTCTCGATCAACGAGCCGTTCTTCACGGGGCACTTCCCCTACCTGCCGGTGATGCCGGGCGTGCTGCAGGTCGAGGCGCTGGCGCAGGCCGCGGGCATCCTGTCCTTCCAGACCATGGGGCGCATGTCCGATGCGAGCACCGTCTACTACTTCGTCGGCATCGACAGCGCGCGCTTCAAGCGTCCGGTCGTCCCCGGCGACCAGCTGCGACTCGAAGTCGAGATCGTGCGCATCTCGCGCTCGATCTGGAAGTATGCCGGCAAGGCCACCGTCGACGGGCAGGTCGCTGCCGAGGCCGAGTTGATGTGCACGCTGCGCGAGATCGAGCCGGTCAACGGCAACGGCGGTGGCGCCGCGCCGGGCGCGGCCTGAGCGGTCGAGCCCCATGCCGGTCATTCATCCGAGCGCGATCGTCGATCCGCGCGCCGAGCTCGACGCCGACGTCGAGGTCGGCGCGTACTCGGTGATCGGCGCGCAGGTGCGCATCGGCGCCGGCACGAAGATCGGGCCGCACGTGGTCGTCGAGGGACGCACGACGATCGGGCGCGACAACCGCATCTTCCAGTTCGCCTCGATCGGCGGCGATCCGCAGGACAAGAAGTACCGTGGCGAGCCGACGTCGCTCGAGATCGGCGACGGCACCACGATCCGCGAATGCGTCACGATCAACCGCGGAACCGTTCAGCACCGCGGGGTGACGCGGGTGGGCAGCGACGCCTGGATCATGGCCTACGTGCATGTCGCGCACGACTGCATCGTCGGCGACCACGTGATCATGGCCAACAGCACGAACCTGGCCGGCCACGTCGAGATCGGCGACTGGGTCATCCTCGGCGGAGCGACCCAGGTGCACCAGTTCTGCAAGATCGGGGCCCACGCGATGACGGGCGTCGCCACGGTGGTGCTGCACGACATTCCCCCCTACGTGATGGCGTCGGGCAACACGGCCGCGGCGCACGGCATCAACGCGGAGGGGCTGCGCCGGCGCGGCTTCGACGCCGGGCGGATCAATGCCATCCGGCGCGCCTACAAGACGCTCTACAAGAGCGGCGCGACGATGCAGCAGGCGCGCGAAGCCCTGCGCGCGTCGATCGGGCAGTCGGCGGCGCTGACCCAGGGGGCCGCGCCCGGCATGGCGGCCGACGAGGGCCTGAGCGCCGAGTCGCGTGCCGACCTGGCGTTGCTCGCCGACTTTCTCGACGGCGTCACGCGCGGCATCGTGCGCTGATGTCGGGCGAGGCCAGTGCCGTCGGATCGCTGTCGCTCGGCATGGTCGCCGGCGAGGCCTCCGGCGACCTGCTGGCTGCCGCGCTGCTCGAAGGCGTGGCGGCGCGCGTCGGGCCATTGCACGCCGCGGGCATCGGCGGGCCGGCGATGGCGCGCCACGGCTTCGACGCCTGGTGGACGATCGAAGCCCTGTCGGTGAACGGCTACCTGGAGGTGCTGCGCGAGTATCCGCGGTTGCGACGCATGCGCGATGCGCTGGCCGAGCGCCTCGCGGCCTGGCGTCCGCAGGTATTCGTCGGGGTCGACGCTCCCGACTTCAACCTCGACCTCGAGGTGCGGCTGCGCGGGCGCGGGATCCGCATCGTGCACTTCATCAGCCCGTCGATCTGGGCGTGGCGGCGCGAGCGCATCGACAAGATCCGCCGCAGCGTCGACCACATGCTGCTGGTGTTTCCGTTCGAGGAGGCCATCTACCGCGAGGCGGGAATCCCGGCGACCTACGTCGGCCACCCGCTCGCCGACGCGATTCCCGCGCAGGTCGATGCGGCGTCCGCGCGGCGTGCGCTGGGCTTGCCGGCGACGGGCGCGGTGATCGCGCTGTTGCCGGGCAGCCGCGCGTCCGAGGTCGAGCATCTGGCGCCGGCGTTCCTGGGCACCGCGGCGTGGCTGCACGAGCGGCGCGGCGACCTGCACTTCGTGCTGCCGGCCGCGTCGCCGGCGCTGTTCGAGCGGCTCAAGGCGATCGCCGCCGACGCGCGCCTGCCGGCGAACCTGTCGCTGACACTGGTGTCCGGCCGTTCGCATGACGCGCTGGCCGCCTCCGATGCCGTGCTGGTGGCGAGCGGAACGGCGACCCTCGAGACGGCGCTGTTTCGCAAGCCGATGGTGATCGCGTACCGGATGAGCTGGCTCAGCTACCGGATCATGCGGCGGATGGGTTACCTGCCTTACGTCGGGCTGCCCAACATCCTGTCCGGGCGCTTCGTCGTGCCCGAGTTCCTGCAGTCGGCGGTGCGCGCGCCCCAGATGGGCGAGGCGCTGCTGCGCCAGCTCGACGACGACGCGCACCGGGACGGTATCGTCGCGCAGTTCGGCGCGCTGCACGAATCGCTGCGCAGGGGTTGTGCCGCGCGCGCGGCGTCGGTCGTGCTGGAGGTGGCCGGTGGCTGAGCGCGAGATCACCGCTGCCCAGCTCGCACGGGTGCTGCCCGCGCCCGACGGACCGGTGTGCGGCGTCGACGAGGCCGGCCGCGGGCCGCTCGCCGGGCCGGTCTATGCGGCAGCGGTGATCCTCGACCCGCAGGCTCCGATCGACGGGGTGCGCGACTCGAAGCTGCTGACGGCGGCGCGTCGTGAAGCCTTGTCGCGCGAGATCCGCGAGCGCGCGCTGGCCTGGGCGGTCGCCAGCGCGAGCGCAGCGGAAATCGACGGACTGAACATCCTGCAGGCGACCCTGCTGGCGATGCAACGGGCGGTCGATGCGCTGTCGATCGAGCCGGCGCTCGCGCGGGTCGACGGCAATCGTCCACCACGGCTGCGTTGTCCGGTCCAGACGCTGGTCGGCGGCGACGCGATCGACCCGGCGATCTCGGCAGCGTCGATCCTCGCGAAGTGCGCGCGCGACGAGGCGATGCTGGCGCTGCACGAGCGCTTCCCGTCCTACCGGTTCGACCGCCACAAGGGCTACCCCACGGCCGAGCACCTCGCGTTGCTGCGCCAGCACGGGCCGTGCCCGAGCACCGGCGCAGTTTCGCGCCGGTGCGGGCGCTGCTCATCGGGTGACGCCGATGGCCGGCGAGATCGACATCGCATCGGCCGCCAACGAGCGCTTCCGGCGCCTGCTGGATCTGGCCGGGTCGGCCCGCGAGCGCAAGCGCCAGGGCCTGTCGGTGATCGAGGGCGCGCACCTGGTGCAGGCCTGGCTCGAGCGCTTCGGCGACCAGGCGGGAGGCGCACAGGTGTTCGTGTCCCGGCGCGGACTCGCCTCGGACGAGGTCCGCGCGCTGGTCGGGGGCTTTCCGGCGCCCCCGACCGTGCTCGACGAGCGCCTGTACGCGCGTGCCAGCCAGGTCGAGCACGGTAGCGGGCCGCTGGCGATCGTACCGACGCCACGCCCGGCCATGCCGCCGCGCCTCGACGACGACGCCGTCTACCTCGACCGGATCCAGGACCCCGGCAACGTCGGCAGCATCCTGCGCACCTGCGCGGCGGTCGGCGTGCGACGCGTGCTCACGTCGCCCGGGACGGCGTTCTGCTGGTCGCCGAAGGTGCTGCGCGCCGGCATGGGCGCGCATTTCCACCTGGACATCCACGAAGGCGTCGAGGCGGCCTGGCTGCGCGAGCACGTCGCGGTCGCGGTGCACGCGACCGAGGCCGGCGCACCCACGTCGCTGTTCTGCGCCGACCTGCGCGCCGCCTCGGTCTGGCTGTTCGGCAACGAGGGGCAGGGGCTCGATGCCGGGCTGCGCGCCTGGCCGGCGATCGTTCCGGTGGGCATTCCGCAGCGGCCGGCGATCGAGTCGCTCAACGTCGGCGTGGCCGCCGCCGTGTGCCTGTACGAGCAGTTGCGCCAGCGCCTGGCGGCCGCGGAGGCGCCGCCGCCGCAGGGCGCGCCGTCCCGCTAGAGCGCGGGCCAGCCGGACGCGTCACTCGATCTGCAGCGCCTGCAGGATCGTCGCCGCGATCTCCTCGATCGACTTGGTGGTCGACGAGAGCCAGCGGATTCCTTCGCGGCGCATCATCGCCTCGGCCTCGCCGACCTCGTAGCGGCAGTTCTCGATCGACGCGTAACGGCTGCCCGGGCGCCGCTCGTGACGGATCTCGGCCAGCCGCTCGGGGGCGATCGACAGGCCGAACAGCTTCGGCTTGTAGCGGTACAGCACCGCCGGCAGGCGGCGACGCTCGAAATCGTCGGGGATCAGCGGGTAATTCGCGGCGCGGATTCCGTGCTGCATCGCCAGGTACAGGCTGGTCGGCGTCTTGCCGCTGCGCGAGACGCCGATCAGGATGACCTCGGCGTGCTCGAGGTCGGCGTGCAACTGCCCGTCGTCGTGCGCCAGCGAATAGTTGATCGCCGCGATCCGGCGCTGGTAGGCCTCGGTGTCGGTGGCGGTGTGCGAGCGGCCGATGGTGTGCGTCGAGCGCACGCCGAATTCGTTCTCGAGCGGCTCCACGAAGGTCGCGAAGAGATCGAGGAAGCGGCAGTTGGCCAGCCGCACGACGTCGTTGATCGACGCGTCGACCAGGGTGCTGAACACGATCGGGCGGTGCCGGTCGAGCAGCGCCTGCCGGTCGATGCGCTCGACCGCTTGGCGCGCCTTGTCCACCGAGTCGACGAACGGCAGGCGCACTTCGCGCAGGCGCACGTGCTCGAACTGGGTGAGCAGCGAGTGCCCGAAGGTCTCGGCGGTCACCCCGGTACCGTCGGAGACGTAGAAGACCGTCCGGTCGTAGTTCTGGCTGCCTGAGTCCGGCATGTCTGGCTTCCCGGGAATGGCGACGCCCTCCGGGCGCCCACCGTGCATGGCGCCCGCGGCGCGCGGGCCTCGCGAGCAGTAAAATTACCCGATCTCCGCGACCGGCGGTCGGTTTCCCGTCCGCCGGTTCCTGCAGAACGCTGCAGACGGCCCGTACCGGCGTCGGGCCGGCCGCCTGGAGCGCTTTGACGCAGACGAATCTTCAACCATGTCAGGATCTTCCCATGAGCCAACACGAAGGACGATACGTCGTTCCCTTCGACGACTTGCGCATGACCGATGTCGATTCGGTCGGCGGCAAGAACGCGTCGCTGGGCGAAATGATCAGCCAGCTCGAGGCGTCCGGGGTGCGCGTGCCGGGCGGCTTCGCGACGACGGCCCACGCGTTCCGTGAATTCCTGCGCCACAACGGGCTCACCGAGCGCATCGACGCCCGCCTGCACGAGCTGAACACCGAAGACGTCAAGGCGCTGGCCGAGTGCGGCGCCGAGATCCGCAGCTGGATCGTCGCCGCGCCGCTGCCCGCCGAGCTCGAGCAGGAGATCCGCCGCCACTACCAGCGGATGGTCGACGAGGCGGGAGGGCCGATCTCGGTCGCGGTGCGGTCCTCGGCCACCGCCGAAGACCTGCCCGACGCGTCGTTCGCCGGACAGCAGGAGACCTACCTGAACGTGAACGGCATCGACGCCGTACTCGAGCGCATCCGTCACGTGTTCGCGTCGCTGTACAACGACCGCGCGATTTCGTACCGCGTGCACAAGGGCTTCGCGCACGGCGGCGTCGCGCTGTCGGCCGGCATCCAGCGGATGGTGCGCAGCGACCTGGCCAGCTCCGGCGTCATGTTCACCATCGACACCGAATCGGGATTTCCCGATGCGGTGTTCATCACCAGCTCGTACGGCCTGGGCGAGACCGTGGTGCAGGGCGCGGTGAATCCGGACGAGTTCTTCGTGCACAAGCCGATGCTCGCCGCAGGCAAGTTTCCGATCATCCGCCGCGAGATGGGCTCGAAGCTGATCCGCATGGGCTTCGCCGAGAACGGCAGCGGCGACGCGGGCGCCGGGCGCACCGTGCGCACGGTCGACACGCCGCCGGACATGCGCAACCGGTACTCGCTGTCGGACGACGACGTGATCGAGCTCGCGCGCTACGCGGTGATCATCGAGAAGCACTACGGCCGCCCGATGGACATCGAGTGGGGCAAGGACGGCCGCGACGGCAAGCTCTACATCCTGCAGGCGCGTCCCGAGACCGTGAAATCGCTCGCCAGCGAGACGCGCCAGCAGCGCTACCGGCTCAAGGGCAGCTCGGACGTGCTCGCGTCGGGCCGCGCGATCGGCCAGAAGGTCGGGGCGGGCAGGGTGCGGGTGGTGGCCGATGCCACCGACATGGACCGCGTGCAGCCGGGCGACGTCCTCGTCACCGACATGACCGACCCGAACTGGGAGCCCGTGATGAAGCGCGCGGCGGCAATCGTCACCGATCGGGGCGGCCGCACCTGCCATGCGGCGATCATCGCGCGCGAACTGGGCATTCCGGCGGTCGTCGGCTGCGGCGACGCGACTCGCCGACTGCGCGACGAGTCGCTGGTCACCGTGTCGTGCGCCGAAGGCGACACCGGCTACATCTACGACGGCCTGCTCGAGACCGAGATCACCGAGTTCGACGCGGGCACGATGCCCGAGGTGCCGGTCAAGGTGATGGTCAACGTCGGCAACCCGACGCTGGCCTTCGAGTTCGCGCAGCTGCCCAACGACGGCGTCGGCTTGGCGCGGCTCGAGTTCATCATCAACAACAACATCGGCATCCACCCGAAGGCGATCCTCGACTATCCGAACGTCGACACCGACCTGAAGAAGGCCGTCGAGAGCGTGGCGCGCGGGCACGCGACGCCGCGCGCGTTCTACGTCGAGCGCCTCGCCGAAGGCGTGGCGACGATCGCCGCGGCCTTCTGGCCGAAGCCCGTCATCGTGCGCCTGTCCGACTTCAAGTCGAACGAGTACCGCAAGCTGATCGGCGGCTCGCGCTACGAGCCCGACGAAGAGAACCCGATGCTCGGCTTCCGCGGCGCCTCGCGCTACATCGCCGACGGTTTCCGTGACTGCTTCGAGCTCGAGTGCCAGGCGATGCGCAGGGTGCGCGAGCAGATGGGGCTCACCAACGTCGAGCTGATGGTGCCGTTCGTTCGCACGACGAAGGAGGCGGCCTCGGTGGTCGATCTGCTCGCACGCCACGGCCTGCGCCGCGGCGAGGCCGGGCTGCGGCTCATCATGATGTGCGAGCTGCCGTCGAACGCGCTGCTCGCCGGGGAGTTCCTGCAGTACTTCGACGGCTTCTCGATCGGCTCGAACGACCTCACCCAGCTCACGCTGGGGCTCGACCGCGATTCGGGACTGGTCGCCGAGAGCTTCGACGAGCGCGACCCGGCGGTGAAGATGCTGCTCGAGCGCGCGATCACCGCCTGCCGTGCCGCCGGGAAATACGTCGGCATCTGCGGCCAGGGCCCGTCGGATCACCCCGACCTGGCGCAGTGGCTGATGCAGCAGGGAATCAGCTCGATCTCGCTGAACCCGGACACGGTCATCTCGACCTGGCAGCAACTCGCCGGCGCGGGGCGGAGCGCGCAAACGGAAGCGGGCCCCCGCAGGACCCCTCTTCGAGCCTCCGCGGCGCGCCGCGGAGGGTGTACCTGGCGTACCCCCGGTGGCGCCGGGCGGCGCCCCGGTCACGCGGTCACTTGGTGACTATCATCTGAGTCTTCGCACCGTTCTTGAACGTGTAGAGCGTCAGCGTACCGTCCCTGACGTCGCCGTGCTTGTCGAACGAGATCCGTCCGGTCACGCCGTCGTACTGGATCTTCGCCAGCTCGGGCAGGTACTTCTTCGGGTCGGTCGAGTTCGCCTTCTGCATCGCCGCGACCATCACGTTGACCGCGTCGTAGACGTAGGGCGCGTACAGCTGCACCTCCAGGCCGGTCTTCTCCTTGAACTTCTTCCTGAAGGCGTCCATCGCCGCGGCCTTGTCGGCGGTCACGCCGCCGGCCTCGGCACACACGACCTTGCCGTCGCCGAGCGCGTCGCCGGCCAGCTTGGCCATCTCGGTAGTGCAGATGCCGTCGCCGCCCATGAAGCGCGCGTCGATCCCGAGCTGCTTCATCTGGCGCATCATCGGGCCGCCGACCGCATCCATGCCGCCGTAGAAGATCAGGTCGGGCTTCGCGCCCTTGAGCTTCGTCAGGATGGCGTTGAAGTCGGTGGCCTTGTCGTTGGTGTACTCGCGCCCGACGACCTTGCCGCCGGCGGCCTTCGCCGACTTCATGAACTCGTCGGCCACGCCCTGGCCGTAGGCGGTGCGGTCGTCGATGATCGCGATCGACTTCGCCTTGATGTCCTTCACCGCGTACCGACCGAGCACGCCGCCGAGCTGACCGTCGTTGGCCACCACACGGAACGTCGTCTTAAAGCCCTGCTGCGTATATTTCGGGGCGGTCGACGACGGCGAGATCTGCGGAATCCCCGCGTCGCTGTAGATGCGCGAAGCCGGAATCGAGGTGCCCGAGTTCAGGTGCCCGACCACGCCGACCACGCCGGCGTCGACGAGCTTCTGCGCGGCGGCCGTACCCTGCTTGGGATCGCCCGCGTCGTCCTCGGAGAGCAGCTCGAAGGTCACCGGCTTGCCGCCGATCGAGAGCTTCTTCGCATTGAGCTCCTCGATGGCGAGCTTGGCGCCGAGTTCGTTGTCCTTGCCGAGGTGCGCGATGCCGCCGGTCAGCGGGGCGACGTGGCCGATCTTGACGACGGTCTGTGCCGTGGCCGGCGCCATCGTGGCCGCGAAAACAGAGGCGATTGCGAGTCCCACCAGCCTGTGCTTCATCAGGGCGTCTCCTGCAGGATGTACGACGAATGGCGGCCCGGGGCCGGTCTCGACCCGACCGTGGACAACGGGGCGGATGCTAGCCGGAATCGCGTGGGCGGGCAATCGATCGGCGGTCGACCGGGGATGCTAGGATGCCGCCAGGAGGCGTCCGATGCAGCTGCACTACTGGTGGTGGATCCTCGCCGTGGGGTTGGGCGTACTCGAGATCCTCTCCGGCACGTTCTACCTGCTCGTCTTCGCAGTCGGCTGCGCGGCGGGCGGGCTCGCGGCCTGGGCGGGTGCGGGGCTCACCGCCCAGGTGCTCGTGACGGCCGCCGTGACCATCGCGGGGTGGGCGTGGCTATGGCGCCGCGGCCCGGCGCGGGTGGCCCCGGGCGACGCGGTCGCCGATTCCAGCATGCTGCTCGACGTCGGCGAGCGGCTCGACGTCGAGGAATGGGGCGCCGACCGGCGCGCCCAGGTGCGTTACCGGGGCGCCTCGTGGACGGTCGAGCTCGATGCGCAAGAGCCCGCCGCGTCGGCCGTGCCCGGCCGATTCGTCATCCGGCGGGTGGTCGGCAACCGCCTGGTCGTGCAGCGCGCAGCCTGAATCCCGAACCCCCCAGGAGATACCCATGGCCGGAGGAAACTTCGCGGTCGCCGCGATCGTGCTGGTCCTTGCGATCGTGTTCGTCACGCGCGCGCTGCGCATCGTGCCGCACCAGCACGCGTGGATCGTCGAGCGGCTCGGCAAGTACGACCGCACCCTCGGGCCGGGCCTGAACTTCGTGATCCCGTTCGTCGACCGGGTCGCGTACAAGCACTCGCTGAAGGAAATCCCGCTCGACGTGCCGAGCCAGGTCTGCATCACGAAGGACAACACGCAGCTCACCGTCGACGGCGTGCTCTACTTCCAGGTCACCGACCCGATGCGCGCGTCGTACGGGTCGAGCAACTACATCTCCGCGATCACGCAGCTCGCGCAGACGACGCTGCGCTCGGTGATCGGCCGCCTCGAGCTCGACAAGACCTTCGAGGAGCGCGACTTCATCAATTCGAGCGTCGTGGCCTCGCTCGACGAGGCGGCGCTGAACTGGGGGGTGAAGGTGCTGCGCTACGAGATCAAGGACCTCACCCCGCCCAACGAGATCCTGCGCTCGATGCAGGCGCAGATCACCGCCGAGCGCGAGAAGCGCGCGCGCATCGCCGAGTCGGAGGGGCGCAAGCAGGAGCAGATCAACCTCGCGACCGGCGAGCGCGAGTCGTTCATCCAGCGCTCGGAGGGCGAGCGGCAGGCCGAGGTCAACCGGGCGATGGGCGAGGCGGCCGCGATCCAGGCGGTGGCCGATGCCACCGCGCGCGCGATCGAGCGGATCGGAGGCGCGATCCGCCAGCCCGGCGGCATGGAGGCCGTGAACCTGCAGGTGGCCGAGAAGTTCGTCGATGCGCTGCGCACGATGGCCAAGGAAAACAACACGATGATCGTGCCGGCCAACCTCGCCGACCTGTCGACGCTGGTGGCCACGGCGACCAGCGTCGTGCGCCGGCAGGGCGACCTGCCGGGCGGCGCCGGCCGCGCGGCGGGCTGAGCGCATCGCGGCTGGTCCGGGCTCGTCGCCGACCGCGCGCACGATGGCATCGAACACGCTGCTGGCCGGGGTCGTCCAGTTCCTGAAGGAACACCCGCCGTTCTCGCTGATGGACGATGCCGACGTCGAGGTCGTCGCGCGCAGTGTCGAGGTGGCCTACTACGCGCGCGGAGAGGTGCTGATCGGCCCCGACGACGGTGCGCCGGCTGCGTGCTTCATCATCAAGCAGGGCCTCGTCGAGGGACTGCGCCGGCGCCCGGATCGGCCCGAGGCCGAGCTCGAGCCCACGGTGCAGCGGGTGCCCGGCGAGATGCTGCCGATCAGCGCGCTGATGGCGCAGCGCCCGGTCATGTCCACCTACCGCGCCGCCGGCGACGTGTTCTGCTGGTTGTTGCCCAAGGCCCGATTCGACGAACTGCTGCAGCGCAGCCCGATCTTCCTCGACTTCTGCAAGCGCCGGATGGCGAGCCTGCTCGACCTGTCGCACCAGGCGCTGCAGGCGAGCTACGCGGCCGGCACGACCCACTGGCGCTCGATCAACGCGCCGCTCGAGTCGATGCTCGGTCGCACGCCGGTCACCTGCGCACCCGAGGAAGGCCTTCGGACCGTCTTCGAGCGCATGGAGCACGAGCGGGTCGGGGCGGTGATCGTCGTGCGCTCGCCCGCGGCCGAAAGCGACCAGGTCGTCGGGATCTTCACGCGCAAGGACGTGCTCGGCAGGGTCGTGCTGCCGGGTCGCTCGCTCGACGAGCCGGTCAGCAGCGTGATGAGTGCACCGGTGGTCACGCTGAAGGCCAGCGACACGGTCGGCGAGGCCATGCTGGTCATGGCCGACCGGACGATCCGGCACATCCCGGTGATGCACGACGGACGGCTCGCCGGCGTGGTGGCCGAGCGCGACCTGTTCGTGCTGCAGCGGCGCAGCATGAACCAGATCGGCGACGCGATCAGCCGGGCGGCGAGCGTCGACGACCTGAAGCTGCCCGCCGCCGACATCCGGCACTGGTCGCGCAGCCTGGTGGCGCAGGGCGTGTCGGCGGGCTTCATCACGCGACTGATCAGCCGCCTGAACGACCAGCTCTCGGTGCGGCTGATCGAGCTGAAGGCCGCCGAGCACGGCGTGCCGCTCGACCGCGTCTGTTGGCTCGCGCTGGGCAGCGAGGGGCGCGAGGAGCAGACGATCGCATCGGACCAGGACAACGGCCTGATCGTCGCCGACGAGTTCACCTCCTCGCTCGACATGCTGCTCGTGTTCGCCCAGGCGGTGAACCAGGCGCTCGACGCCTGCGGCTATCCGCTGTGCAAGGGCGGCATCATGGCCGGCAACCCGAAGTGGTGCCTGAGCCTGTCGCAGTGGAAGGCGCTGTTCGACGGCTGGATCGAGCGCGGCGACCCCCAGAGCCTGCTCAACGCCAACATCTTCTTCGATTTCCGGGCGCTGGCGGGCGACTCGTCGCTGGCGCAGGCGCTGCGCGACCACGTGACGCCGCGCGCGGCCGCGGTGCCGCGCTTTCTCAAGCAGATGAGCGACAACGCGCTGCGCAACGGCCCCCCGCAGTCCTGGACCGCCGGCGTCCTCGAGACGCTGTTCAGCCGCGAGGCGGCGGTGGTCGACCTGAAGCTGAACGGCACCGTGCCGTTCGTCGACGCGGCGCGGCTGCTCGCGCTGGCCAACGGCATCCGCGCGACCGGCACCGTCGAGCGCTTCGAGACGCTGGCCACGATGGGCGTGGTGCCCGCCGCCGAGGTCCGGGGCTGGGTCGACTCGTTCCAGTTCTTCCAGAGCCTGCGGCTGCGCGCCCAGCACATGGGCGAGCCGGGGCCCGAGGGCAACCCGAACTCGCTCGACACGCGCACGCTGTCCGGGCTGGACCGGCGCATCCTGAAGGAGGCGTTTCGCGAGGCGCGCCGGCTGCAGCAGCGGCTGGCGCTCGATTACCCCGGTTGACGCCGATGCGCTGGCTCGATCGGCTGCTCGGGCGCGCCGCGCCCGACGAGGCTGCGGCGCAGGCCGGGCAGCGCTGGGTGGTGCTCGACGTCGAAACCAGCGGCCTGGACCAGGCCAGCGACCGGCTGATGTCGATCGGCGCGGTGGCCATCCACGATCGCCGCATCGTCGTCGCGGACAGCCTCGAGCTCACGATCCGGCAGCCGAGCGCCAGCACGCGCCAGAACATCCTGGTGCACGGCATCGGCGCCGAGGCGCAGCTCTCGGGGCTCGACCCCAGGCAAGCCTGCGAGGTGTTCCTCGACTACGTCGGCCGCTCGCCGCTGCTCGCCTTCCACGCGTCGTTCGACCGGGCGTTCCTGATGCGCGCGGCGAAGGCCTTCGTCGGCGTCCCGATCGGCAACGCGTGGATCGATCTCGCCGACCTCGCGCCGGCGCTGCACCCGGGCACGGGCGCGCGCGCGCTCGACGACTGGCTGGCGCACTTCGACATTCCGGTCGACCAGCGCCACAACGCCGCGGGCGACGCCTTCGCCACGGCGATGCTGTTCCTGCGCCTGCTCGGTTCGGTGCCGCCCGCCGACCGGCGACCGCGCCAGTTGCAGCGGATCGCCGCCCACGCGCGCTGGCTCGCGCGCTGATCGGGGCCCGCCCCGGAACGAGCCCCGCTCAGGCCTTGTTGCCCTGCTTGAGCAGGCGCTGGCGCTCGCGCTGCCATTCGCGCTCGCGCTCGGTCTCGCGCTTGTCGTGCTGCTTCTTGCCCTTGGCCAGGCCGATCTCCACCTTGACCCGCCCGCGCGTGTAGTGCAGGTCGAGCGGCACCAGCGTGTAGCCGGCACGCTCGACCTTGCCGATCAGCTTGGCGATCTGCGCCGCGTGCAGCAGCAGCTTGCGGGTGCGGGTCGGGTCGGGCTTGATATGGGTCGAGGCCTCGGGCAACGGCGTGATGTGCGCGCCGATCAGGTACAGCTCGGCACCGCGCACGATCACGTAGCCCTCCTTGAGCTGCGCGCGCCCGGCGCGGATCGCCTTCACTTCCCATCCCTCGAGTGCGATGCCCGCCTCGATGCGCTCTTCGATGAAGAAGTCGTGGGTCGCTTTTTTGTTCTGAACGATGCTCATGTCTAAAATCCGCCCCGGGGCGCGGGCAAGGCCGCATTGTGCCCCGGAATGCCCTTCAGGAACCCGTCAACCGACCCGCCGCCCCGTGCACGCCGTCCGCAAGTCCGTTCTGCTTCCCTACAGCGCCCGGCAGATGTTCGAGCTGGTGGATCGCGTCGAGGACTATCCGCGCTTCCTGCCGTGGTGCGGGGGCACCGAGGTCGCCCGCGACGACGCCGGGGTACTCGCGACGGTGGTAATCGACTACCGCGGGATCCGGCAGCGCTTCACCACGCTGAACGTCAACCGGCCGCACGAGGCGATCTCGATGCGGCTGCGCGACGGGCCGTTCGCCCGGCTGGAAGGCGAATGGCGCTTCCTGATGCTGCGCGAGGACGCATGCAAGGTCGAGTTCGCGCTGGAATACGCGTTCGCCCGCGGCCTGCTGGGGCGCGCGCTCGCGCCGGTGTTCGACCAGATCGCCCGCTCGTTCGTCGACGCGTTCGTGCGCCGGGCCGACGAGATCCATGGACGCTGACGCCGAAGCCGATGACCGGCCGCCGCCGTCCATGCCGGTCGAGGTGGTCTGGGTCGAGGCCGACGGCTCGATCGGCCGCTGCACCTTCGACCTGCCGGTGGGCTCGCGCGTCGCTGATGCGTTCGCCGCGTTGCGGGCCGACGAGCGCGGCGCCGATCTGCTCGGGCGGCTCGCCCGCGACGAACTGCAGGCCGCGATCTTCGGCGAGCGATGCGAGCCGGGCGAGCTGCTGGCCGCCGGCGACCGGATCGAGCTGGTGGCCAGCCTGAGCGTCGACCCGAAGGTGGCGCGCCGCAGGCGCGTGGAGAAGCGTCGCGCGCTCGAGCCGCGCAGCAAGTGGCGCGGCGACTAGGACGCAGCGCCGCGGCGGCTCAACCGGACTTTGCGCAGCTGCGCGCGATTTCCTGGCGGGCGGCGTCGATGCGCCGCGCACGCTCGGCCTCGTCGATCATCTGGCGCTCCGCCCTGCGCGTCGATCGTCGAGACGCGCATGCCGCTCTGGAGCGCTCGCAGCGCGCTCCGGGGCGTCCTGGCAGGCGCGCCCCGCGCGGGCGGGTCTGCTCGCGCTCTTCGCGCTGCTTGCGCTCGGCTTCCTCGCGATCGGCCGCGCGCTTGCGAAGATCCTGCTCTTTCTCGGCCCAGCTGCGCGACGCCGCCCCGGCGAGGCGGCGGCCGTCTGCAGCGCGCGCAGCAGCCGCAGGCTGGCCGTGGCCTGCGCCGGTGCGGCGGAGGACTGCTCAATGGGGGTCGCCGGCGTGGGCGCACGCAGGATCTGCGAGGCGGGCACGCTCGGCGGCGGCGGCAGGTCCGAGTAGACCATCCGCCCGGAAGCGTCGCGCCACTGCCAGGTGCCTGCGAAGGCGGGCGCGGCGAGCATCAGGCCGGCGACGGCGAACAGGCAAAGCAACGGACGGGGCTTGGGCATGGCGGCGCGTCGAGGAGATTCCGGTCTCCCGATTCTCCGCGTCGCGCCGAGCCCCGGTCGGCGCGCGCCAACGGAAGGCGGGCACGCGCGGCCCGACGGACAGCCGCGGGCGCACCTGTATAATTGACTTTTGTGCCGAGGGTCCCATGCGACTGGCGAAAAAGGCGCTGACGTTCGACGACGTCCTGCTGGTTCCAGCGTTCTCCGAAATCCTTCCCCGCGACACCTCCCTCAAGACCCGCCTGACCCGGCGGATCGCCCTGAACATCCCGCTGGTGTCCGCGGCCATGGACACCGTCACCGAGGCCCGCCTGGCGATCGCGATCGCCCAGGAAGGCGGCATCGGCATCGTCCACAAGAACCTCGGGCCGACGCAGCAGGCGGCCGAAGTCGCCCGCGTCAAGCGGCACGAGGCCGGCATCGTCGCCGACCCGATCACGATCGCGCCTCAGATGAAGGTGCTCGACGTCATCAACCTCACCCAGCAGCACCGCATCTCGGGGCTGCCGGTCGTCGAGAACGGCAAGGTGGTCGGCATCGTCACCAACCGCGACCTGCGCTTCGAGACCCGGCTCGACGAGCCGGCGAGCCGCATCATGACGCCGCGCGAGCGGCTGGTCACGGTGCGCGAGGGCGCCTCGCTCGAGGAAGCCAAGGCACTGATGCATCGCCACCGGCTCGAGCGTGTGCTGGTCGTCAACGACGCGTTCGAGCTGCGCGGGCTGATCACCGTCAAGGACATCCTCAAGGCCACCGAGCACCCCGATGCCTGCAAGGACGAGCAGGGCAAGTTGCGCGTCGGCGCCGCGATCGGCGTCGGCGGCGACTCCGAGGAGCGCGCCGAACTGCTCACGCGCGCCGGCGCCGACCTGATCGTCGTCGACACCGCGCACGGCCACAGCCAGGGCGTCATCGAGCGGGTGCGCACGATCAAGCGCCAGTACCCGTCGGTCGAGATCGTCGCGGGCAACGTCGCCACCGCCGAGGCGGCGCGCGCGCTGATCGATGCGGGCGCCGACGCGGTCAAGGTCGGCATCGGGCCCGGCTCGATCTGCACGACCCGCATCGTCGCCGGCGTCGGCGTGCCGCAGATCACCGCGATCAGCGACGTCGCCGCGGCGCTCGAGGGTACCGGTGTGCCGCTGATCGCCGACGGCGGCATCCGCTACTCGGGCGATGTCGCCAAGGCGATCGCGGCCGGCGCCGATGCCGTGATGCTCGGCTCGATGTTCGCCGGCACCGAGGAGGCGCCCGGCGAAGTCATCCTGTACCAGGGCCGCTCGTACAAAACCTATCGCGGCATGGGCTCGCTGGGCGCGATGCAGCAGGGCGCGGCGGACCGCTACTTCCAGGACCCCACCGGCAACATCGACAAGCTGGTGCCCGAGGGCATCGAGGGGCGGGTCGCGTACAAGGGCTCGGTGGTCGCGATCATCTACCAGCTGTGCGGCGGCCTGCGCGCCAGCATGGGCTACTGCGGCTGCCCGACCATCGCCGACATGCGCACGCGCCCGAAGTTCGTCGAGGTCACCGTCGCCGGCATGCGCGAGTCGCACGTCCACGACGTGCAGATGACCAAGGAAGCGCCCAACTACCGCGCCGAGTGACCGGGCGATGCACGACAGGATCCTGATCCTCGACTTCGGCTCGCAGGTCACGCAGCTCATTGCCCGCCGGATACGCGAAGCGCACGTCTACTGCGAAATCCATCCGTGCGACGTCGACGAGGCGTTCGTGCGCGCGTTCGAACCCAGAGGCGTCATTTTGTCGGGCAGTCACATGTCGGCGCACGCCGAGTCTACCGAGCGCGCGCCCGACGCCGTGTTCGCGCTCGGCGTTCCGGTGCTGGGCATCTGCTACGGCATGCAGACGATGGCGCAGCAGCTCGGCGGGCGTGTCGAGTCGGGCGCCAAGCGCGAGTTCGGCTACGCCGAGGTGCGCGCGCGCGGCCATACACGGCTGCTCGAAGGCATCGAGGACGCGCGCAACGCCGAGGGCCACGGCCTGCTGAAGGTCTGGATGAGCCACGGCGACAAGGTCGTCGAGATGCCGGCCGGCTTCCGGCTGATGGCCTCCACCGACTCGTGCCCGATCGCCGGGATGGCCGACGAGGCGCGCCGCTTCTACGGCGTGCAGTTCCACCCCGAGGTCACGCACACGCCGCAGGGCGCGAAGCTGCTCGAGCGCTTCGTCATCGATATCTGCGGCTGCCGCCCCGACTGGGTGATGCGCGACCACATCGGCGAGGCGGTCGAGGCGATCCGCGCGCAGGTGGGCCGCGAGCACGTCATCCTGGGGCTGTCGGGCGGCGTCGATTCCAGCGTGGCCGCGGTGCTGATCCACCGGGCGATCGGCGACCAGCTCACCTGCGTGTTCGTCGACACCGGCCTGCTGCGGCAGGACGAGGGCGCGCAGGTAATCGAGACCTTCCAGCGCCACATGGGCATGAAACTGGTGCATGTCGATGCCAGCGAACGCTTCATGGCGCAACTCGCCAGCGTGGCCGACCCCGAAGAGAAGCGCCGCATCATCGGCCGCGAGTTCGTCCATGTGTTCCAGGAAGAGGCGGCCAGGCTCGCCGACGCGAAGTGGCTCGCGCAGGGCACGATCTACCCCGACGTGATCGAGTCGGCCGGCGGCAAGTCGGGCAAGGCCACCAAGATCAAGTCGCACCACAACGTCGGCGGTCTGCCCGAGACGCTGCACCTGAAGCTGCTCGAGCCGCTGCGCGACCTGTTCAAGGACGAGGTCCGTGAGCTCGGCGTCGCGCTCGGCCTGCCGCGCGAGATGGTCTACCGACACCCGTTCCCGGGGCCGGGGCTCGGCGTGCGCATCCTGGGCGAAGTGCGCCGCGAATACGCCGACCTGCTGCGCCGCGCGGACGCGATCTTCATCGAGGAGCTGCGCAACACGAAGGATGCCGACGGGCGCAACTGGTACGACCTCACGTCGCAGGCGTTCGCCGTGTTCCTGCCGGTGAAGTCGGTGGGCGTGATGGGCGACGGGCGCACCTACGAATGGGTCGTCGCGCTGCGCGCGGTGCAGACGCAGGACTTCATGACCGCGCACTGGGCGCACCTGCCGCACGAGCTGCTCGGGCGGGTGTCGAACCGCATCATCAACGAGGTGCGCGGGATCAACCGGGTGGTGTACGACGTGAGCGGGAAGCCGCCGGCGACGATCGAGTGGGAATGATTCGGCGTCCTTCAGCGTCTATCGATGTCTATCGGAAATCGCTGCTAAGTTATTGTCCCGTATAGAGAACGTCTGTCGAGATCTATCGACATCTATCGGGAGGATGCCCTTCAGTTTGACGGTAA
>JAXMFB010000005.1:0-277060 GCA_046347945.1 Burkholderiaceae bacterium | reverse complement strand
GCTGGCGGGGCTCGAGGGGTCGCCGGAGAAGGCGCGCAAGGGCTAGCCGAGCGCGCCGGGGAAGGTCATGGCGGCGGCGCGGCGATCGACGACAACGCCTGCGCCACCAGCGGCGCGATCGAAACCACGTTGCTCGCATGCGGCACGCTGTCGGTGCTCCAGACCTCGCGCACGCCGGCCGCGCGCAGCTGCTCCATCGCATCGCCCACCAGCAGCGCGTGCGTGACGGCCACGTCCACCGTCGCAGCGCCGCGGGCGAGCGCGCCGCGCGCCGCCTCGACGAGCGTGCTGCCGGTGCTGGCCACGTCGTCGAGCAGCACGACCGCGCGGCCGCGCAGGTCGACGCCGTCCGGCAGCTCGACCTCGACCGCGCGGTCGGCGCGCCGCTGCTTGCGGCACACGGCGTGCTCCAGCCCGTGCGCCGCGGCCGCCGCACGCACCCACTGCAGCGACTCCTGGTCGGGGCCGAGCAGCAGCGCATCGGGCAGTCGTTGCGCCACCCAGGCGCCGAGCAGCGGTGCGGCGGTGAGCGCGACGGCGCGGCGCCCGGGCACGACCTCGTCCATCGTCGCGACCCGGTGCAGGTGCGGATCGACGGTGACGACGTCGTCGAACCAGGCGGCGAGCGCGCGCCCGACGTGGCGCTGGCTCACGACCTCTCCGGGCGTGAAGGCCGTGTCCTGTCGCATGTAGGCGAGATAGGGGCTCACCAGCGTCAGCCGCCGCGCGCCGAGCTCGCGCGCGCCGGCCGCAGCCAGCATCAGCTCGGTGAGCTTGTCGTTGGGCTGCTGCAGGCCGCGCAGCAGCACGACGTGCCCGGGCAGCGAGGCCGGCAGCCGCAGCCGCGTCTCGCCGTCGGGAAAGTCGTGCCGGTCGACGAACGTCAGCCGCGAGCCGGTGGCCTGCGCGAGGCGCTGCGCGAGCGCCGCCTCGTCGTCGAACGCCAGCAGCAGGCTCACTTCGCGTCGGCCGGCGACGTCGCGTAGTCGCGCGGCACCTGGTCGGCCGCGCCCAGCGTGAAGCCGCCGCCGCTGGCGACCATGCGGCGCGCGAACTCGAGATCGGCGTCGAACTGAGCGTGCACGCGGTACAGCGTCTGCCCCGCGCGGACCTCGTCGCCCAGCTTCGCCTTCAGGTCGATGCCGGCGCCGCGCACCTGCGGCGCGCCGCTGAGCCGCGCAATGCGGGCGAGCCGATGATTGTCGACGCCGATCACGGTGCCGTCGTTCGGCGCCGTCACATCGAAGCCCAGCTTGCCTACACCCAGCGGCTCGGCGCGCCGGCCCTGCGCATCGATGATCGCGTTCATCTTCGCGAGCGCGCGACCCGATTCGAGGATGTTGCGCGCGATCCGGTAGCCGTCGCCGCCGCGCACGTCCGGATCGAACTCGATCACCCGGCCTGCCAGGCGCAACGCCTTCTGGCGCAGGTCTTGCGGCGCCTCGGGGTCGTTGGAGAGCACCTGCATCACGTCGCGCGCTTCGAGCACCGGCCCGATGCCGCGGCCGATCGGCTGGCGTCCGTCGGTGATGACCGCGTCGAGTTCCAGGCCGAGCCGCGCCGCCACGTACTCGAACAGCCGCTTCAGGCGCTGCGCCGCCGGCATGTTGCGCACCTTGGCGGTCGGGCCGACGGGGATGTCGAGCACCAGGTGCGTGGCCCCGGCGCTGATCTTCTTGGACAGGATCGACGCGACCATCTGCCCCGGCGAATCGATCGCCAGCGGCCGCTCCACCGAGATCAGGATGTCGTCAGCGGGGCTGAGGTCGGCCGTCCCGCCCCAGGCGAGGCAGCCGTGCGTCTCCCGGACGATTTCCTTCAGGCGATCGAGCGGCAACTCGACCTCGGCCAGCACCTCCATCGTGTCGGCCGTTCCGGCCGGCGAAGTGATCGCGCGCGACGAGGTCTTCGGGCACAGCATGCCGTGCGCGGCGACGATGGGCACGACGACCATCGAGGTGCGGTTGCCCGGAATGCCGCCGATGCAGTGCTTGTCGACGACCGGGCCCGCGCCGACCTCGCGCTGCCAGTCGATGCGCTGGCCGCAGGCGATCATCGCCTCGGTCAGGTTGAGCACCTCGTCGCGGTCGAGCTCGAACTGGTTCGTGGCGACGACGAAGGCAGCCAACTCGATCCTGGAATAGCGCGCCGCCGCGATGTCCTGCACGATCGCGTGCAGGTCTTCGCGCCCCAGCCGCTCTCCGGCGATCTTGCGGTGAAGCGCGGCGATCGACGGCGCCGGCTCGGCCTGCTCGATCCGGGCCTGCTCGCCCGCCTCGGCGCCCAGCCGCCTGAAGGCGTCCTCGCTCAGACCGAGCTCGCGCGGCGCGCAGATGCAGTCGTCATCGACGACGTTGAGCACGGCGATCAGCGACTTGCCGTTGGCCTGCACGCGGACCTTCGCCAGCGCCTGGAAGCCCGACGCGCGCACCACCGGGCAGTCGCGGTGCAGGAACACCACGTTCTCGCGCCAGGTGTCGATCGCGACGCGGCGAATCGGCAGCGTCGGGCCGTTGTTCATGCCTGCCGCGGCTCGCTACACGTCGATGTTGCGTGCCACCAGCGCGTTCTGCTCGATGAACGCGCGCCGAGGCTCGACCTCGTCGCCCATCAGCGTCGCGAAGATCTGGTCGGCGGCGAGCGCGTCCTCGATCTGCACGCGCAGCAGCCGGCGCGCGGCCGGGTCCATCGTGGTCTCCCACAACTGCTCGGCGTTCATTTCGCCCAGGCCCTTGTAGCGCTGGCGCCCGACGCCGCGCTCGGCCTCGGCGAGCAGCCAGCGCATCGCGGCGCGGAAGTCGGCCACCGGCTGGCTCTTCTGCTTGTCGCCCTCGCCGCGGCGGATCTCGGCGCCGGCGCCGATCAGCCCGGACACGGTCTGCGCGCAGTCGGCCAGCGCGCGATAGTCGGCCGAGACGAGGAAGTCGGCGTCGATCGCGCTGGCCTTCACGTTGCCGTGGTGCTTGCGCTCGATGACCAGCAGCCACTTCTCGTGCTTGTCGTCGAAGCGCGGCCGCACCGACGGCGCGTCGCCGTTGGTGAGCGGCGCGTACTTCAGCATCGCTTGCGCCAGCCGGCCGGCCGAGGCCATCGTGCTCTGCTCGTTGGCGAGGTCGATCGCGCAGCCGTCTAGGATCGCGCGCAGCGCGTCGGCGTCGATGATGCGCGCCAATCGCTCGATGACCGCTTCGGCCAGCAGGTACTTGCGCGCCAGCTCGCCCAGCGCCTCGCCGCGGATCGGCTCGGCGCCCCCGGCGGGCATCAGCACGGCGCCGTCCAGCGCGTGCCGCAGCATGTACTGGTTGAGCTCGTGGTCGTCCTTCAGGTAGCGCTCGTCCTTGCCGTGCTTGACCTTGTACAGCGGCGGCTGCGCGATGTAGACGTGGCCGCGCTCGACGAGGTCGGGCATCTGCCGATAGAAGAACGTGAGCAGAAGCGTGCGGATGTGGCTGCCGTCGACGTCGGCGTCGGTCATCACGATGATGCGGTGGTAGCGCAGCTTGCCGACGTCGTAGTCGGGGCCGATGTTGGTGCCCAGCGCGGTGATCAGCGTGGCGATCTGCTCGGACGAGATCAGCTTGTCGAAGCGCGCCTTCTCGACGTTGAGCACCTTGCCGCGCAGCGGCAGGATCGCCTGGAACTTGCGGTCGCGGCCCTGCTTGGCCGAGCCGCCGGCCGAGTCGCCCTCGACGATGAAGATTTCGGAGAGCGCCGGGTCCTTCTCCTGGCAATCGGCGAGCTTGCCGGGCAGCCCGACCCCGTCGAGCAGCCCCTTGCGGCGGGTCATCTCGCGCGCCTTGCGCGCGGCTTCGCGCGCGCGCGCCGCGTCGACGATCTTGCTGCAGATGATCTTCGCGTCGACCGGCTTCTCGAGCAGGAACTCGTCGAGCGCCTTCGCGACGACTTCCTCGACCGCCGGGCGCGCCTCGGAGGAGACGAGCTTCTCCTTGGTCTGGCTGGAGAACTTCGGATCGGCCATCTTGATCGACAGCACGCAGGCCAGGCCCTCGCGCATGTCGTCGCCGCCGGTCTCGACCTTGGCCTTCTTCGCGAGCTCGTTCTGCTCGATGTACTTGTTGATGACGCGCGTCATCGCGGCGCGCAGCCCGGTGAGGTGCGTGCCGCCGTCCTTCTGCGGGATGTTGTTGGTGAAGCAGAGCACCTGCTCGGTGTAGCCGTCGTTCCACTGCATCGCGACCTCGACGTACACGCGCTTGTGCTCGCCGCCGACCTCGACCTCGAGCTCGCCCGAGGTGTGGAAGATGTGCGGGTGGATCGTGTCCTTGGTCTTGTTGATGTACTCGACGAAGCCGCGCACGCCGCCCGAGAACGCGAAGTCTTCTTCCTTGCCCTGGCGCTGGTCGACCAGCTTGATGCGCACGCCGTTGTTCAGGAAGCTGAGTTCGCGCAGCCGCTTGCTGAGGATCTCGTAGTGGAACTCGACGTTGCCGAAGATCGACTCGTCGGCCAGGAAGTGCACCTCGGTGCCGCGCAGCTGCGTGTCGCCGGTGACGCGCATCGGCGACACCTCGACGCCGTCGCGTGTCTCGACGACGCGCTCGTGGACGACGCCATGATGGAACTCGGTGAAGTGCACCTTGCCTTCGCGCCGGATGGTGAGGCGCAGCCACTTCGACAACGCGTTCACGCAGGACACGCCCACGCCGTGCAGGCCGCCCGACACCTTGTAGCTGTTCTGGTTGAACTTGCCCCCGGCGTGCAGTTCGGTCATCGCGATCTCGGCCGCGCTGCGCTTGGGCTCGTGCTTGTCGTCCCACTTGATGCCGGTGGGAATGCCGCGGCCGTTGTCGACCACCGAGATCGAGTTGTCGGTGTGGATCGTGACGACGATCTCGTCGCAATGCCCGGCCAGCGCCTCGTCGATCGAGTTGTCGACCACCTCGAACACCATGTGGTGCAGGCCGGTGCCGTCGGAGGTGTCCCCGATGTACATGCCCGGGCGCTTGCGAACCGCCTCCAGCCCCTCGAGGATCTGGATCGAGGAGGAGTCGTACTGCTTTTCCGCGTCGGTCATCGTGTTCCTCAGATGCGCATCGGCATCACGACGTACTTGAACTGCTCGTCGTCGGGCACCGTCAGCAACGCGCTGGTGTTGGCGTCGCCGAAGTCCATCCGGATCGACTCGTTCTTCAGGTTGCCCAGCACGTCCTGCAGGTAGCCGACGTTGAAGCCGATCTCCAGGCCGTCTCCGGCGTAGTCGACCTCGATCTCCTCGACCGCCTCTTCCTGCTCGGCGTTGCTGGTCTGGATCTTCATGGCTCCGGGCGACAGGCTCAGCCGCACGCCCTTGAACTTGTCGCTGGTGAGGATGGACGCGCGCGCGAGCGACGCGGCGAGCACGTCGCGCGCGACCGTCACGCGCCGCGTGTAGCCCTGCGGGATGACGCGCTGGAAGTCGGGGAACTTGCCCTCGACGAGCTTGGAGATCATCTCGACCTCGCCGAAGCGGAAGCGCACCTGGTTGCCCGACACGTCGATCAGCACCGGCTCGTCGCTGTCGGCGAGCAGCCGCTGCAGTTCGAGCACGGTTTTGCGCGGGATGATCACTTCCTGCTTCGCGAGCTGCGCGCTGTCGATCGCGGCCTCGCAGAACGCCAGCCGGTGGCCGTCGGTGGCCACCACCTTGACCTGCGAGCCGTCGGTGACCAGCAGCAGGCCGTTCAGGTAGTAACGGATGTCCTGCTGCGCCATCGCGAAGTGCACCATCTGGAACAGGTGCTTGAGCTGCTTCTGCGGCAACGAGAACGACGCGACGAACTGCTCGTTGACCGCGACCGTCGGGTACTCCTCGGCCGCCAGCGTCTGCAGCGCGAAGCGGCTCTTGCCGGCCTGGATGGTGGCGCGCTTGTTCTCGACCTTGATCGAGACGTCGGCGCCGTCGGGCAGCGAGCGCAGGATGTCGAGCAGCTTGCGCGCCGAGACGGTCGTGCCGCCGTCTTCCTTGCCGGCGCCGAGTTGCGCGGTGGTCTGGATCTGGATCTCGACGTCGGTGGCGAGGAACGAGACGTCGTCGCCGGTCTTGCGCAGCAGCACGTTGGCCAGGATCGGCAGCGTGTGCCGGCGCTCGACGATTCCGGCCACGGTCTGCAGGGGCTTCAGGATCGCATCGCGGTTGGCTTTGATGAACTGCATTGCTTTAGATTCCTGTTGCTGTTGTTGGATGTACGAGGCGCAACTCTGGGGACAACCCGCCCTGGCCTGCGCGGGCATTGGGTTTGCGGGCGTTTCGGGGGTGTGGAAGATCGGCACCCGGGCCTGTGGACCCGGTCGAACAACTTGCGCCTGCCCGGAAAAGAGGCGGGTTGTCCACATTCGATCCCGCGCTTGTCCAGCCCTTGCCCACGCTGTGCATGCCGGCCCTCATCCGCGCAGCGTCTGGTCGAGCACGTGCAACTGGCGGTTCCATTCCTGGTCGTGCTGGCGCAGTTCGGCGATGCGCTTGACCGCGTGCATGACCGTGGTGTGGTCGCGGCCGCCGAAGGCTTCGCCGATCTCGGGGAAGCTCTTCTGCGTGAGCTCCTTGGCGAAGTACATCGCGACCTGGCGCGCGCGGGCGATGTGCGCGGGCCGGCGCTTGCTGTACATGTCGGCGACCTTGATCTTGAAGAAGTCGGCCACCGTCTTCTGGATCGACTCGATCGAGATCGGCGGCCGGTTCAGCTCGAGCAGGTCTTTCAGCGCTTCCTTGGCGAGGTCGGCGGTGACCGCCTTGTTGCGGAAGCGCGCGAACGCGATGACGCGCAGCAGCGCACCCTCGAGCTCGCGCACGTTCGAGCGCAGGTTCTTCGCGACGAAGAACGCGACCTCTTCGGGCAGCTTCTCGCCGGACTGCTCGGCCTTCTTCAGCAGGATCGCGACGCGCATCTCGAGCTCGGGCGGCTCGATCTCGACGATGAGGCCCGAGCCGAAGCGCGACACCAGCCGGTCTTCGAAGGCCGACAACTCCTTCGGATAGGTGTCGCTGGTGATGATCAGCTGCTTGCGCGCGGTGAGCAGCGCCTCGAAGGTGTAGAAGAACTCTTCCTGCGTGCGTTCCTTGCCGCCGAGGAACTGGATGTCGTCGATCAGCAGCAGGTCGAGCGACTGGTATTTCTTCTTGAACTCGTGCAGCGACTTGCGCTGGATGCCGCGCACCATCTCGTCGAAGTAGTCTTGTGCGTGGATGTAGCGCACGCGCGCGTCGGGCTTGCGCTCGAGGATGGCGTTGCCCACCGCGTGCAGCAGGTGGGTCTTGCCCAGCCCCACCCCGCCGTACAGGAAGAGCGGGTTGTAGGCGGTGCCGGGCCGCTCGACCACCTGCAGCGCCGCCGACCAGGCGATCTGGTTGGCCTTGCCGTGGACGAAGGTGTCGAAGGTGAGCTCGGGGCGCAAGCGCGTCTGCGCATCCGGTGCCGCGTGCGCGGCCGGCGCCGCGGGGACGGCCGGCTCGACGGCGTCGAACGCGTCGACGTCGATCTCGTCGAGCGCCGCGGCGTCGATGCCCGCGCGGGCCTCGGGGGACGCGCCGCGCAGCGCGTCGGGCTGCAGCGTGTCGTTCGCGGCGGCGGCCGCGCGATGGATCTCGAAGCTCACGCGCAGCTCGGGCTCGATGGTCTCGCGCGCGATCGTCTCGATGCGCGACTCGAACTGCGACTTCACCCAGTTCAGCTTGAAGTGGTTCGGGACGCCCAGCCGAAGCAGATGCTCGCCCTCGTCATAGCCGAGGAAGACCAGCGGCTTGATCCAGGGCTTGAACTGTTGGGCAGGGATCTCGCTTTCGAGCCGAGCCACGCAGGCGAGCCAACGGTCCAACATAGTGTCGATCGATTCGGGCAAGCGTGGCGGGCGAACGAGTTTTGGGCGAGGGGCGAAACTGCCTATTTTACTCCTTCATGGGGCCGCGACGCCAACCCGAAATTGACAGCCGGGCATCTAATGCGTTGTAATGAAAGGCTTTTCCCTCCCCGGCCGAGGACTTTCCCGATGAAGCGCACCTATCAACCCTCCGTCGTGCGGCGAAAGCGCACGCACGGCTTTCTTGCCCGCATGAAAACCCGTGGCGGTCGTGACGTCATCCGCGCGCGCCGCGCCAAAGGCCGCAAGCGTCTCGCCGTCTGAGCCCGCGCGCCTGCCGCGCGGCACCGTGGCCGCGCTGCTGCGCACGCGACCCGGCGTCCGGGGCGAGCACTTCAGCCTGCACTGGCGGGTGCTCGACGGTCCACCCGGCGTATTGTTCATGGCGATTCCGAAACGTCTGCTGGCCAGGGCGGTCGATCGCAACGCGGTGCGCCGCGTCGCGCGCGAGGCCTGGCGCGCGGCGGACGTCGCGCGGGCGCCCGTGGCCGCGTTGCTGCGCATGACGGGGCTGCCGCCGGCGCGCGGTGCACGGCACCGCAAGGCGCTCGTCCGCGCCGAGCTCGACGAGGCGTTCCGGGCGATGAGCCGGCGCCTGGCCGGTCGCTGAACAGGAGAAGCAGGGGTGAAGCGGGTGCTGGCGGCGTTGATTCGTTTCTATCGGGTGGCGATCAGCCCGATGACGACGCCACGCTGCCGTTTCCTGCCCACGTGTTCGGACTACGCGCTGCAGGCCATCGAGCGGCACGGCGCGGTGACCGGCGGCTGGCTCGCGATCAGGCGGCTGGCGCGCTGTCATCCCTTCAATCCCGGCGGCCTGGACGAAGTCCCGGACCACCCGCCTGCGCTGTGCCGCTGCCGGTGGCCGGCGGCGCTGCGCGGCAACGAACCCACTGAACGATAGACCATGCAGACCCAACGAATGATCCTCTGGATCGTCTTCTCGATGTCGCTGTTGTTCCTGTGGGATTCGTGGCAGCGCCACCAGGGCCATCCGTCGCTGTTCGGCGGCGCGACGCCGCAGGCCACCACGCCGGCGGCGTCCGGCAACGGCACGCCGCGCACCGATGCCAGCATTCCGCCGGCGGGCACCGCCACGGCCGAGGTGCCGGGCGCCGCGCCTGCCGCGCAGGCCAGTGGAGCGGCCGCTGGGCAAGCGGGCGGAGGGCGCGCCGTCGGGCGCGCCCGGGGGCCGCCGCAGGCACGGGCCAGGCGATCCGCCTGGCCAACGACGTGCTGGCGCTCGACGTGAACCCGGTCGGCGGCCAGATCCAGCGGGCCGAACTGCTGCATCACCGTGACCTGAACGATCGGGCGCACAACCTGGTGCTGCTCGAGAGCCAGCCCGGCAAGGTGTACCTCGCGCAGAGCGGCCTGATCGGCGCCGCCGACGGTCCCGGCTACCCTAACCACCGGACGCCGATGACGCCGGTGGACGGCAATGCGGGGCCGCACGTGCTGGCAGCGGGCGGCGACGCGGTGAAGCTGACGCTGGCCGCCGAGAGCGGCGGCGTGCGGCTGGTGCGCACCTACACGCTGGCGCGCGGCGCCTACGTCGTCGACGTGAAGGACGAGATCACCAACGTCGGCACGGCGCCGGCGCGGCCGGTGCTCTACCTGCAGCTCACCCGCGACGGCAACCCGCCGCCCGGGGAGTCGAAGTTCTACAGCACCTACACGGGCCCGGTGGTGTACACCGACGCCGACAAGTTCCAGAAGGTGGCCTTCGGCGACATCGAGAAGGACAAGGCGAAGCACGTCGCGAGCGCCGACAACGGCTGGGTCGGCATCATCCAGCACTACTTCGTCTCGGCGTGGATTCCGGCCGCCAAGGTCAATCGCGAGTTCTACACGCGCAAGGTCGACACGAACCTGTACTCGGTGGGCATCAAGGAGCCGCTGGCCGAGCTGGCGCCGCAGGCGAGCACGACCGTCCAGTCGCGGCTGCTGGTCGGTCCGCAGGACCAGCGCATGCTCGAGAGCATCGCGCCCGGCCTCGACCTGACCGTCGACTACGGCTGGCTCACCGCGGTCGCGCAGCCGATCCACTGGCTGCTGCAGAAGCTGCACGGGCTGGTGGGCAACTGGGGCTGGGCGATCGTGCTGCTGACGATCGTCGTGAAGACGATCTTCTTCCCGCTGCAGGCCGCGAGCTACAAGTCGATGGCGCGGATGAAGGCCGTCACGCCGCGGCTCACCGCGATTCGCGAGCGCTACGGCAACGATCGCGTGAAGATGAACCAGGCGATGATGGAGCTGTACAAGACCGAGAAGATCAACCCGCTCGGCGGCTGCCTGCCGATCGTGGTGCAGATCCCGGTGTTCATCGCGCTGTACTGGGTGCTGCTCGCGTCGGTGGAGATGCGCGACGCGCCGTGGATCGGCTGGATCACCGACCTGGCGGCACCGGACCCCTACTACATCCTGCCGCTGGTGATGGCGGGGACGATGTTCATCCAGACCAAGCTGAACCCGACGCCGCCCGACCCGGTGCAGGCGAAGATGATGATGATCATGCCGCTGGTGTTCTCGGTGATGTTCTTCTTCTTCCCGGCGGGCCTGGTGCTGTACTGGCTGGTGAACAACGTCTACTCGATCGCGCAGCAATGGGTGATCACGCGCAAGATCACGCAGCAGGCGGCGGCGGCGAAGGCCAGGGGATGACGGAAGGGACGGGGTGAGCGGGGGAGAGAAGGGAGAAGGGAGAAGGGAGAAGGGAAGGAGAGCCGCGGCGCTGGTCCCCTTCTCCCTTCTCCCTTCTCCCTTCCCTTCCTCCGATTGCGGCGATCGCGACGGCGCCCGGCCGGGGCGGCATCGGGGTCGTCCGGGTCTCCGGGCGCGACCTGTCGCCGATCGTGGCCGCAGTGCTGGGCCGGACGCTCGCGCCGCGGCACGCAACCTACGGGCCCTTCCTGGCGGCCGACGGCGGGGCGATCGACCAGGGGATCGCGATTCACTTCCCGGCGCCGCACTCGTACACCGGCGAGGACGTGCTGGAGCTGCAGGGGCACGGCGGGCCGGTCGTGCTGCAGCTGCTGCTGCGCCGGGTGCTGGAAGCCGGCCGCGAGCTCGGCCTGCGGCTGGCCGAGCCCGGCGAGTTCACCCAGCGCGCGTTCCTGAACGACAAGCTCGACCTGGCGCAGGCCGAGGCGGTTGCCGACCTGATCGACGCGAGCACCGAGCAGGCGGCGCGCTCGGCGACCCGCTCGCTGTCGGGCGAATTCTCGGCGGCCGTGCACGGGCTGGTCGAGCGATTGATCGAACTGCGCACGCTGGTCGAGGCGACGCTGGACTTCCCCGAGGAAGAAATCGACTTTCTGGAGGCGTCCGACGCGCGCGGCCGCCTGGCGACGATTCGAGACGATCTGCATGCTCTGCTGGCCAATGCGCGGCGTGGCGCCTTGCTACGCGACGGGCTGAACGTGGTGCTGCTCGGCGAACCCAACGTCGGCAAGAGCTCGCTGCTGAACGCACTGGCCGGCGCCGAGGTGGCGATCGTCACCGAGATTCCGGGCACGACCCGCGACCGGATCGCGCAGGCGATCCAGATCGAGGGGGTGCCGCTGAACATCGTCGACACGGCGGGGCTGCGCGAGACGAGCGACCAGGTGGAGCGGCTCGGCATCGCCCGGACCTGGGCGGAGGCGGCGCAGGCCGACGTGGTGCTGCACCTGCTGGATGCCCGCGAGACCGATACCGCGGCGGCGGAGGCGATCGAGCACGAGCTCGACCATCGGCTCGCCGAGCCGGTGCCGATGGTGCGGGTCTACAACAAGATCGACCTGGTGGGGGTGGCACCGCGGGTCGAGCGGGCGGACAGTGCCGGTACAGTCGTCGATCGGGCGGTGGCCGGGGGCGAGACGATCGGAGATGAAAGCTGGCCGGAACGTGACCAATCGGTGTCGTCGGTCTGGCTCTCGGCGAAGACGGGGGCGGGGGTCGACCTGCTGCGTGCACGGCTGCTCGAGCTGGCAGGCTGGCAGGCGAGTGGGGAATCGACCTTCATCGCCCGCGAGCGGCACCTGATCGCGCTGCGCGCGGCGCAGGCGCACGTCGAGGCGGCCGGGGCGCATGCGCGCGAGCGGGCGCAGCAACTCGATTTGTTCGCCGAGGAGCTGCGGCTGGCGCAGGAGCGGCTGAACGAGATCACCGGGGAGTTCACGGCGGAAGATCTGCTGGGGGTGATCTTCAGCAGGTTTTGCATCGGGAAGTGACGTGCGTCCCACCGCGCGGTTCGCGTAGCACCCCTTCATTCCTCGAGTCATCAGAGCTGCGGATGATCTCGTCGAAGCCGGCGTCCGGCGATCCCGTTGCGCGAGGCACGCCTGGACACGAACGCCTTCGGCCAGCCATCCACGACCGCCTGGAGCCTCGGTTCGGGGTCGATCCGCACGCCGCCGATGCGGCGCCCGGCGGCGCAGCGGCGCGAGGATCATGTCGCCGACGCTGACCGTCAGCGACGCGGTTCATCGCGCGCGCGTCACGCCGAACGCCGTGGCCGGCATGTGGATCGCCAGCAGCGCCGCAAGGTCTCCGACGCCGAGGCCACCGATCCTCGTTCCGGCCGCGAGCGGGCACGCGACGTCGCGGCCGCGGAGAGGCTCGCGGACGATTGCGGCAATCCGGCTGGCTGGCACGGGCGCGCCCGGACGGATCAGCACCACTGGAAGCCGCGCAGCGCGCGGCCGTCGACGAAGCCGTGGCGCAACAGTCGCTGATCAGCAACTCGGCGATCGACTTGTGGGTGCCGTACGAGGTCTGGGGCGTCTGCGCGACCTGGTCGTCGACGGTATCCGGCAACTCGCCGCCGAAAGCGGCGATCTGCTTCGATACACCAGCCTGGGCAACGCGAGCCTGCGCCCGACACGACTCGAGCGGTCGCGATCAGCGCGGTGGACGTTGACCCCGAGTCCGCGCGCGAAGTCGGTCTCGGCCTCCATCGCTGCTGTGGCGGCGAGGTGGAAGACGCTGTCGAGGCCGTCGCCGACGAGCCGCTTCAGGAACGCCGGGTCGCGGATGTCGCCGGTTCGTGGCGCGCACGCGGAGGGCACCGGCTCGCGGCAGGGCGAAGGCGGCGGCAGCGCCGGCATCGGCCAGGTTCAGCTCGATGGCGCGCGCCCGGCCCGCGCCGTCGACCAGGTATCCGCGATCGACCAGCGCCTTCGCGACGTGCGCGCCGACGAAGCCCGCGGCGCCCGTGACGAGCACGCGCATCGACACCTCAGGCGCCCACGATTGCGCGGATCGCCGCGGCGATCCGGTGCCGGTCGGGGATGACCTCGGCCTCGAGTGGCGGCGCAAACGGACTGGCACGCCCGGGCTGCTGGCCGCCGCGGCGCGCTGCTCTTCAGGGCGTCGAACGCCTTCTTCGACGATCGGCTGCATCACCTTCGGCCTGGATCCTGCACGGCAGGTAGGCCTCGTCGACGACCAGCAGCCGCCCCGTGCGGCGCACCGAAGCGACCACCGTCTGCGCGTCGAACGGCACCAGGTGTTCGCGGATCGATCACCCACGAGATGCCTTCGGCGGCGAGTGCCTCGGCGCTCGCCAGCGCATGGTGAGCATCGTCAGCGCCACGACGGTGATGTCGCTGCCCGGGCGGCGCACGACCGCCTGCCCGAAGGGGACTTCCAGGTGATCCGGGTCCGCGTACTCGGCCGGCACGGGCCAACGCGTCCGGTACAGCTGCTTGTGCTCGAACACCAGCACCGGGTTGTCGTCGCGGATCGCCGTCTTCATCAGCCCCTTCGCGTCCATCGCCGTGGCAGGTACAACCTTGATGCCGGGCGTGCACGAACCACGAGTACAACGACTGCGAGTGCTGCGATCCGGCACCGGCCCGCACCGCAGGGCAAGGATGACCAGGCACCTTGACCTGCCCGCCGGTCAGGTAGCGCGCATGGCGGCCTGGTGGGCCGCTGGTCGATCGCGACCGACATGAAGTCGCCGAGAATTGCAGCTCGACGGCCTCATGCCGCCGATCGCCGCCCCGACTGCGGCGCCGACGACGGCTACCTCCGAGCAGGGGGCGTCGCGGACGCGGTCGCGGCCGAACTCATCGGCCAGGCCGGTCGTCACGCCGAATGGCGACGCGAGCGCGATGTCCTCGCCCATCTGGAAGACGAGCGGGTCCCCCTGCGCATCTCCTCGCGCATCGCCCTCCGAGCGCGCCCTGAAGCTCTGCCATTCGCGCCTTCGGCCCACGCCGGCGCCGGGCCTGAACAGGCGCGTGTCGAACATCGGTTTCTCCGTCATGCCCAGAGGTCTTCGAACGCCTCGTGCGGTTCCGGAAACGGCTCGCGCGCGCGAAGGCCACCGCTGCGGCGACTTCGGCATCGACCACGATCAATCCGTTCGAAGCCGGCATCGTCGAGGTGGCCGAGCGCGGCGAGTTCGCTGCGCAGCCGCTGATCGGGCAGCGCGTCCATGCCGGCCTCGATGCCCTCGGTCCGGCGGTATCCCTGCCGGTCGTGCGCGAGATGCTCGGCCAGGCGCACGGTCCGTGCCTTCGATCACCGTTGCTGTGCCGCCGCCCGTGCGCGGCGTGCGACCGCCTGCGCGACCGCGTCGCAGACGGCGATGGCGTCGTTGCCGTCGACCAGCACGCCCGGCAGGCCGTAGCCGCCGCGCGGCTCGCGATCGAGGGCGCCTTCACCGCCTCGGCAACCGGCTGCGGAGGCGCAGTAGCCGTTGTTCTCGCAGAGCAGGACCAGCGGCAGGGTCCACATCGCGGCGAGGTTCGCGGTCTCGTGCACTGCGCCTCGTTGCTCGCGCCGTCGCCGAAGAACACCAGGCTCACCCGGTCGGTGCCCTTGAGCTTCTGCGCCAGCGCCATGCCGCCAGCCACGGGCACTGCGCGGGCACGACGCCGCCCATGCCGATGACGCCCGCGAGACATCGGTCACGGTGATACGACTTGCCCTTGCTGTGCCGGCTGACGACAGTAGAGCTCGGCCAGGATGCGCGCGGGTCGAGCCCGCGCGCGACCTGCGGCGCCTGGCCGCGGTGCGTGGTGAACACAGTCGCCGGGCTCGGTGGCCGCACAGGCGCCCGCGGACACCGCCTCCTGTCCGGTGGACAGCGATGGCGGGATTCCGCCGATCTCCTCGGCGAAGTACGCGTCGGCCCAGGCCTGCTCGACGGCGCGGATCAGCATCATGGTCCGGAGGAGCGCCAGCCGCTGGTCCGCTGGTGTTCGACGTGCGATCGCTCATTCGGGATCCTCCGTGCGTTGCGGCGGCGGCGCGCGCAGGCGTCACCGTAGTGCCGCCGTGCGCAAGGTCGTGGCAGCGCCACGCGAGCGTGTACGATTTCGCGCTGGACCTTGTTCTGGATTGCACCTGCCGATGACCGATTCCGCGCTCGACGCCGACCGGCTGCTCGGGCTCTATCACACGATGTGCCGCATCCGCGCGTTCGAGGACGCGGCGGAAGAGGCCAGCCGCGGCGGCGTCGCCGCGTTCGGGCAGGCGAGCGGCGCGCGCGCGCAGGTGCGCGGGCCGCTGCACCTGTCGACCGGCCAGGAAGCGGTGGCCACCGGCGTCTGCGCGCACCTGCACGCGAGCGACTGGCTGACCTCGACGCACCGCGGCCACGGGCACACGATCGCCAAGGGCGCGAACCTCGAGCGGATGATGCACGAGCTGTTCGGGCGCGCGAGCGGCTTCTGCGGTGGCAAGGGCGGCTCGATGCACATTGCCGACTTCTCGGTCGGCATGCTGGGCGCCAACGGCGTGGTCGCCGCCGGCATTCCGATCGCGGTGGGTGCGGCGCAGTCGATGCGCGTGCAGGGGCGCGCCGCGATCGCGGTGACGTTCTTCGGCGACGGCGCGCTCAATCGCGGGCCGTTCGCCGAGAGCCTGAACTGGGCCGCGGCGTTCCGGTTGCCCGTGCTCTTCGTCTGCGAGGACAACCGCTGGTCGGCCACCACGCGCACCGAGGCGATGTCGGCCGGCGAGGGCGCGGCCGCGCGCGCGCGCGGCTTCGGCGTGCCGGCGCTGGAAGTCGACGGAATGGACGTCGAGGCAGTGTGGCAGGCGTCGCGCGAACTGGTCGCGCAGGTGCGCGGCGGCCATGGCCCACGGCTGCTGCACGCGAAGACGTACCGGTTCAAGGGGCACGTGTCGGTCGACCCGGCCGCGTATCGCGATCCGCGCGAGCTCGCGGCGGCGATGAGCGACGACCCGCTGCTGCTCGCGCAGCGCAGGCTGGTCGAGCGCGGCGTCGCCAACGAAGCGATCGAGGCGCGGATGCGCGCGGCGCGCGACGAGGTTGCCGCGGCGCTGGCCTCGGCCGATGCCGCGGCCTGGCCGGCCGAGCAGGCCGCGTTCGAGGACGTGCAGGACACCGGGAGCGGCCGATGGTTCAGCTGACGCAACCAGGCGACGCGGGCGCATCCGGCCGCGCGGGGGCGTCGGGCGGCGTGCGGACGATGAGCTACGCCGCAGCGGCGGCCGCTGCGCTCGCCGACCTGATGCGCGCCGACGAGTCGGTCGTCGCGCTCGGCGAAGACCTCGGGCGCGGCGGCATCTTCGGCCAGTATCGCGGGCTGCTCGAGGCGTTCGGCGCGGCGCGCGTGATCGACACGCCGATCTCCGAGGCGACGATCGCCGGCTCGGCGGTCGGCATGGCGCTGACCGGCCTGAAGCCGGTGGTCGAAATGCGGGTCGTCGATTTCGCGCTGTGCGCGATGGACGAGATCGTCAACCAGGCCGCGAAGAACCGCTTCATGTTCGGCGGACAGGGCCGCGTGCCGATGGTGGTGCGCATGCCGATCGGCATCTGGAGCGCATCGGCCGCGCAGCACTCGCAGTCGCTCGAGGCGTGGTTCGCGCACGTGCCCGGGCTCGCGGTGGTGTGCCCGGCCACGCCGCAGGACAACTATGCGCTGCTGAAGGCGGCGGTGGCCAGCGGCGATCCGGTGGCGTACTTCGAGCATAAGGAACTGTGGGGGCTCGAAGGCGAGGTCGACGCGTCGCAGGCGGTCGAGATCGGCCGCGCGCGCATCGTGCGGGCCGGGCGCGACCTCACGATCGTCGCCTGGAGCCGCGCGGTGCACGAGGCGATGCAGGCCGCGGGCACGCTGGCCGGGCAGGGCATCGAGGCCGAGGTGATCGACCTGCGCACGATCTGGCCGTGGGACCGCGAGACGGTCGAGGCCTCGGCGCGGCGCACCGGGCGTGTGCTGGTGGTGCATGAGGCGGTGCAGGTGGCGGGGTTCGGCGCCGAGATCGTCGCGACGCTGGCCGAGCGCGGCGTCGCGAAGCTGGCGCGGCTGGGCGCGCCGCGCGCGCCGGTCGGGTATTCGCCGCCGCTCGAGGCGCAGGCGCGCGTCACCGCGGCGAAGATCGTCGAGGCGGCGGCGAAGCTGGTCGGCGCGGCGCGCTGAGCGGCGCCGGGTCTACGCGCTACGCGGGGCCGGGTCCACGCACCGCGCGGTGGCCGGGTCCGCGCGCTACGCGGCGGCCGGAGTCGGCCTGCGACGCGCTCACTCGTCGAGCGGCTCGAAGACGCCCAGTTCCCGGTTCTTGCGCACGTTCGACCACGGGCGCGCCATGCCGTTCATCGCCACCCAGGTGCCCTGCGGCAGGCTGCGCGCGAAGCCGATCGCCGCGCCGAGGTTGAAGCTCGCGTCGGAATCGGCCAGCGCGAACGGCACCATCGCGCCGGTGAGGACGATCGTCTTCGCGAGTCCCGCCTGGCCGAGCACGCGCGCCGTCTCGACCATCGTGTCGGTGCCGTGGACGACCACCAGCGCCGGTTCGGGCGCGGCGCGGCACGCCGCCAGCACGCGCTGGCGGTGCTCGTCGACCATGTCGAGGCTGTCGATCATCATCACGACTTCGACCTGAAGCGGGCCGGCGATGCGCGCGCGGGCGACGATCTCGTGCAGGTGCGTGTCGCCGAAGCCGAGCACGCCGGTGATCGGGTCGTAGCGCTTGTCGAACGTGCCGCCGGTGGCGAGGATGCGCAGGTTCATGATTAGAATCGCCGGGAGCGGGCCGGCGGCCTCCATCGCGCCGCAGTGTACCGTCGGCCCGCAGCAGGTGCATCGACGATGTTCGAACAGGTGGTCTTTGCCGGCGGCGGGCATCGCTGCTGGTGGCAGGCGGGGTTCTGGGAAGTGGTCGCGCCGGCGATCGATCTGCGCCCGCGCCTGATCGCCGGCGTGTCGGCCGGCGCGGCGACCGCGTGCCTGCTGTTCGCCAACGACTCGCAGACCGCGCTGGCGTACTACCGCGAGGTGCTGAAGGGCAATCCGCGCAACGCGTATCCGCTGAACCTGATCCGCCGCGGCCGGCGCGTGTTTCCGCACAACGAGATCTATCGCGGCGCGCTGAAGGCGCTGCTCGGCGGCGAGCACTTCGGCCAGCTGATGCGCAGCGCGCCCGAGATCCGCGTGCAGTTCGCGCGCATTCCGCGCTGGCTCGGGCCGCGCAGCGCGGTCGCGCTGGGCATCGTGGGCTACAACATCGAGAAGTACCTGCGGCGCTCGCTGCATCCGGGGTTCGGCCGCGCGGTCGGTTTTCGCAGCGAGATCGTTCGCGTGCAGGACTGCCGCAGCGACGACGAGCTGGTCTCGCTGATCATCGCGTCGAGCTGCACGCCGCCCTTCACGCCGATTGAGTACCGCGACGGCAGGCCGACGATGGACGGCGGGCTGGTCGACAACGTACCGGTCGATGCGGTCGATCCGGACGGCGGCGCCACGCTGGTGCTCACCACGCGGCGCTATCCGGAGCACGCGCCGGTATTCATGCGCGCGGGGCGGGTCTACGTGCAGCCATCGCGCAAGGTGGCCGCGTCGAGCTGGGACTACACGTCGCCGGACGCGTACGAGCAGACCTGGCGGCAGGGGCGCGAAGACGGCGAGGCGTTCCTGCACGGGTTTCCGTCGTTGCGCGCGGGGCTCGCGTCGCTGCCCGAGGCGGCGCCTGGCCTCGCCTGAGCCGGCGCCCCGTGGCGTCGACCGCGGTCAACGCTCGCGACGCTCGCCGGGGTGCGGCCCGCGCCCTTCGGGCCGCGCCGAGGGGCGGGCCTGCGGCTGCGCGGGGGCAGCCCTTTGCGGCGGTGGTGGCGGGGCGGTGACCGGCGCACGCTGCGGCGCGTCCATTCGCGGCTGGCGCGGATTGGTCCACGGATGCGGCGGCGGGGCGACCGGTGCCGGCTGCACGCGCGGCGCGGGCGGCTCGATGCGCTGTTGCGGCCGGTTCGTCCACGGATGCGGCGGCGGGGCCACTGGCGCGGCGCGAGGCGCGGGGGGATCCATCCGCGGCGGCCGCCCGTTGGCCCAGGGATGGGGCGCCGGGGCGGACTGCGGCTGCGGCATCTCGCCGCGCGCGGTCGGCATCGGCTTCTGGACGCGCTGCGGGTACGACCCGCCCGGTCGTTGCGCGGGCGGTTCGCCGCGCGGCTGTCCGGAGTCGCGGCGCTGGCCGAACTCGCCGTTGGCGGGTCCCCGACCATTGCGGTAGTCGCGCGGCGCCTCGGGCGCCACGCCCTGCCACCGGCCGGCGGGGTGCGGCGGGCGGTTCCAGCGCGGGTCCGGCGCCGCGCTGTTCCACACGTCGGGGCCATGGGGTCGTGGCCCGCGGCGGTCGGGCGCGCGCCACTCGGCGCCGCGTCCACGCTCGGGGTCGTGCCGCCAGATGATCGGCCGGGGCGTGCCGGGTCGCGTGACGATCACGTTGTTGATGCGGTGGTTGTCGACGACCACGTAGCGGTCGCGCCAGACCGGCCGCGGGTCGTGCCAGAGCCGCGGGCGCAGCGGCACGTACGGGCTCCAGGCGATCCCCGACGAGTAGACCCGGGCGAAGTGCGGCGGCCGGTACGCCACCGGCGGCACCCAGAAGAACGGCTGGTAGTCGGGCCACCACCAGGTGCCGAACACGACGACCGGGTTGTAGTACGGCACCCACAGGTACCCAGGCCGTGCCGGCTCGATCTCGATGACCTGGTCCTGCACGATCACCTGCTGCTGGTCGTTCGAGTAGAGGTTGCCGGCGGCCCAGGCACGCGCGCGCAGCGACTGGACGGTGTCCATCACCTGGTCGCGCTGCGCGAGGAAGGCGTCGCCGAGCCGCTCGGTCCAGTCGAGCCGTTCGCTCATCATCGCCAGCACCGACGGGAACTGCGTCAGGGCGCGCACGCTCGGATCCCAGGGCATGCCCTCGACCGCGTCGGCCAGCGCCTCGCCCGTCAGGCCCGGGTTCTGCCGCACGAACCGGTCGGCTTCGACGACGTCGAGCGGGTAGGTGGCCGCCATCAGCACCTGCGCGAGCATGGCGTCGGGGTACAGCGCGATCGGGGCGAGCATCTGGTCGAGCTCTTCCTGCGCGTACGCCGCCTGCGCATACGACGGGTCGTACTGCTGTTGCGCCTGCGTCGGCCCAGCCGGCGCCAGCGTGATCGTCGCCGCCGCGGCTGCGCAGGCCAGCCAGGCGGCCGGGCCGCGTGCTCTCATCGTTCGCTCCGATTCGAGGGATTTCCCATGAACGAACAACGCCTCCAGCGTAGCGCGCGCCGACGCGGCGGGGTGCTCGGGCGGGTAAGCAGATGTAAAGCAGCGGGCCAGGCGTAACCGGAAGCGGTCGACGCGCCCGCCTTGCCGCCCTGGACGGGTGAACCCGCGGCCCCGCGCGGGGGGCCGCCCGGCGGCTACCCGTTCAGCACCGCCCAGACGCGCTCGGGCGTCAGCGGCATCTGGCTACCCGTTCAGCACCGCCCAGACGCGCTCGGGCGTCAGCGGCATCTGCAGCGACAGTGCGCGCTCACCTTTGCCGGCCCGCCACAGCGCGTCGACGACCGCGTTGACCACGCACGGCGTCGCACCGATCGTGCCCAGCTCGCCGACGCCCTTGACGCCCAGCGGATTGGTCAGGCACGGGATCGACTCGTCCATTTCGGTGCGAAAGCGCCCGGCCAGGTCGGCTCGCGGCATCGCGTAGTCGAGGAAGCTGGCCGACAGCAGCTGGCCGCTCGCGCGGTCGTGGATCACCTGCTCGCACAGCGCCTGGCCCAGGCCCTGGACCGCGCCGCCGTCGAGCTGGCCGCGCACGATGTCGGGGTTCACGACCCGACCGACGTCGTTGACCGACGCGTACGAGAGCACCTCGATCACGCCGGTGTCGGGGTCGATCTCGACTTCGCACAGGTGGCAGCCGTTGGGCCAGCTGGGTCCCTCGACCGAGCTGGTCGAGTCCATCCAGATGCGCCGCTCGGGCTGGCGCGCGGCGAGCTCGAACAGGTCGATCGAGCGGTCGGTGCCGACGATGCGGAACGCGCCGTCGACGTACTCGACATCGGCGGCCGGGGCCTCGAGCGCGTCGGCGGCGAGGTCTTGCGCCTTGCGCACGGTGCGCTCGGAGGCGACGCGCACCGCCGAGCCGCCGGTGAACAGCGATCGCGAGCCGGCGCTGCCGAAGCCGCTGCCGCGGTCGGTGTCGCCCTGCACGATGCGGATCCGCTCGATCGGCACCTGGAACACGTCGACCGCCAGTTGCGCATAGGTGGTCGCGATGCCCTGGCCCATCGCCTGCGTGGCCGAGAAGATCTCGATGAAGCCGTCGGCGGCGACGTCGACGGTGACGCGCTCCTCGAACACGTTGCCGCCGGTCCATTCGAGGAAGGTCGCAATGCCGCGGCCGCGCAGCCGCTCGCGCGCCTTCGAGTCGGCCAGCCGCGCGTCGAAGCCGTTCCAGTCGGCCAGTGCCAGCGCCTGGTCCATGATCGACTCGAAACGGCCGCTGTCGTAGGTCTGGCCCATCGCGTTGCGGTAGGGCATCTGCTCCGGCCGGATCATGTTGCGCCGGCGCAGCTCGGCCTGCTCGATGCCGAGCCGGCGCGCCGCGGCGTCCATCAGCCGCTCGGTCAGGTAGATCGCCTCGGGGCGGCCGGCGCCGCGATAGGCGCCGGTGGTCGTCGTGTGCGTGAGGATCGCGCGGAACTCGAAGTCGATCACCGGAATGTCGTAGATGCTGGTCTGCACCCACGGCCCGATCAGCAGCTGGATCGCCACCCCGGTGGGCGTCGCGTAGGCGCCGACGTTGGCCAGCGAGCGGATGCGCATCGCGAGGATGCGGCCGTTCGCGTCGAGCGCGAGCTCGGCGTGGCTGCGCACGTCGCGGCCGTGCACGGCGCCGAGGAACTCGTCGCTGCGCTCGGCGCACCACTTGACCGGCCGCTTCAGGTGCCGCGCGGCGAAGGCAACCGCGGCGTCCTCGGGGTACAGGCCGGTCTTCATGCCGAAGCCCCCGCCGACGTCGCCGACGACGACGCGGACCTTCTCCCTGGGCATCTTCAGCAGGTCCTGCGCCACGGTGTCGCGCGCGCCCGAGGGCATCTGCGTGCTCATCCGCAGCGTGAGCCGGTCGCTGGCCGCGTCGTACGTGGCGAGCACCGCGCGCGGCTCCATCGCCGACGGCGCGAGCCGCTGGTTGACCAGGTCGAGCGACACCACGTGCGCGGCGGCGCGGAACGCGGCCTCGGCGGCACCGGCATCGCCATGCCGCATCGCCGCCGCGAGGTTGCCCGGCGCCTCGTCGAACACCAGCGGCGCGCCGGGCGCCGTCGCGTCGTCGAGCTCGACGACGGCGGGCAGGTCTTCGTAGTCGACGAAGATCGCGTCGCGCGCGTCGATCGCGGCCTGGCGCGACTCGGCGACGATCGCGGCCACGGCCTCGCCGACGAAGCGCACGCGCTCGTGCGCGAGGGGCCGTCGCGGCGGCGCGATGCCGGGCGAGCCGTCCGGACGCCTGAAGCCAGCCGGGCCCGGGAACGCGCCGACGCCGGCGCGCACGAGGTCGTCGCCGGTCAGGATGGCCACCACGCCGGGCAGCTCGCGCGCAGCCGACGTGTCGATCGAGACGATGCGCGCGTGCGCATGCGGCGAGCGCAGGAAGCACAGGTGCGCCTGCCCGTCGGCGTCGAAGTCGTCGACGAAGGCGCCACGGCCGCTGACCAGCGTCGAGTCCTCGATGCGCCGGACTGCCTGGCCGCTGCCGAAGCGTCCGTATCCGTGGGGGTCGGCCAAGTTCGGTTCTCCGGGAATGGGGGCGGGGGCCGCAGCGCGTGCGGCTCGTCGCAGCGCTCGCGGCTCGTGAATCGTACTGCAATCGCCGCCTCGCCTCGGGCGCGGCCGCGGGTCGGGGCGATCCCGGTCGGGCCGATCTTGCGGAGCCGCGCGGTTCGGCCCAGCATGGCGGATCCGCAGCCACCGGAGGATCCCCATGAGCGTCATGTCCCGAACCCTCGTCGCCGGCTCGCTCGCGCTGGCGTGCGGCAGCGCGTTCGCGTTCCAGTTGGGCAGCCCCGACATCGGCGCGCGCGCGATGATCGGCAACAGGCACGTGTTCAAGGGCTTCGGCTGCGAAGGCGAGAACGTCTCGCCGGCGCTCAGCTGGAAGGTCCCGCCCGCGGCCACGAAGAGTTACGCCGTGCTCGTGCACGACCCCGATGCGCCGACCGGCGGCGCGGGGTGGTGGCACTGGGTGGTCTACAACCTGCCGGCCGGCACGACCTCGCTGCCGCAGGGCGCGGGTTCGGCCGACGGCAGCAAGCTGCCGGCCGGCGCCGTCCAGCAGAAGACCGACTTCGGCACACCCGGCTGGGGCGGGCCGTGCCCGCCGGTCGGCGACAAGCCGCACCGCTACGTGTTCACCGTGTACGCGTTGAAGGTGGAGAAGCTCGACATCCCGGAAGGCGCCAGCGCGTCGCTGGTCGGCTTCATGGTCAACGCCAACGCGATCGGCAAGGCGACGCTGGTCGGCAAGTACGGGCGCAAGAAGTAGGCCCATGGCGGGCGGGCCCGTGGCAGCGCCGGCGGGCCTCGCCCTCGTGTTGCTCAACCCTTGCGCGGCCGGCGGCCGCGCCCGGCGCCTGGCCGATCCGTTGCGGCAGTGGCTGGCGTCGCAGGCGCCCGAGGCCGCGTTCGCCGTCGTCGACGACGTCGAGCGCGCGCGGGCGCTGCTGCTCGGGCGCCCGGCAGGCTCGCGAGCCGTGCTGGTCGGGGGCGACGGCACCGTGCATCGCCTGTTGCCGGCGCTCGTCGAGCGACGGCTGAGCCTGGGTCTGGTGCCGGTGGGCAGCGGCAACGACCTGGCGCGCGCGTTGGGGCTTCGCGGGCTGGCCTGGCCCGATGCGCTCGCGCGGGCGCTGCGCGACCCGGCCTCCGGCTGCGACCTCGGCGAGCTCGTCACCGAGCACGGCGCGTGGCCGTTTGCGTCGAGCGTCGAAGCCGGATTCGACGCCGCGATCGCGCGCCGCGCGGCCGAAGGGCCGCAGTGGCTGCGCGGCCTGCCGCGCTATCTGTGGGCCACGCTTCGCGAGCTCGCCGCGTTGCGGCGCCGGCACCTGCGCGTGATCGCCGACGGCAAGCTCGTGCACGACGGCGAAGCGCTGTTCGCGTCGTGCCTGAACACGCCGACCTACGGCGCCGGGATGCCGGCCGTGCCCGGCGCGCGCATCGACGACGGCCGGCTCGACCTGCTGATCGCCGGGCGGTTCGCGCGGCCCGGAACGCTGCTGATGCTGCCGCGCCTGCTGGCGGGCCGCCACCTCGGCCATCCGCAGGTGCGCACGGCGCCTTTCACGCAACTGCGCGTCGAGTGCGAAGACGAGATGCCGCTGGCGGCGGACGGCGAGCCGCTCGCAGGCGCGCGCGCGGTCACCGTGCGCGCGATGCCCGGCGCGCTGCAGGCCGTGCGAGGGCCGCGGGCCGGGTGAGTTCGCGCATTGACCGCGATGCGCTCATGGCCATGGCCCGGAGCGCCGGCCGGGCCTTAAGAGCCGCCTAAGACTCGCGGTCGATAGTCGCCCGCATCCATCACGCAGACCCCTGCAAAGGAGCATCCATGAGCATCCGTTCGATGACGCCTTCCCGCCTCGTGGTCGCGCTGGTCGCCGCCGGAGTGATCGGCGGCGCGGGCGCGACCTTCGCCTCCGGCAGTCTCGCGCGGGCCGCAGCGCCGGCCGCGGTCGCGACGGCGCCGGCCATCGCGCCGGCGGCCCCGGTCGCGACGTCGGACTTCTCGCAGATCGTGCAGCGCTACGGCCCGGCCGTCGTCAACATCAGCGTGAGCGGCATGAAGAAGATGGCCGACGTCGAGGTGCCGGGCTTGGACCCGAACGACCCGTTCTACGAATTCTTCAAGCGCTTCCAGGGACCCAACGGCGGCGGAACGCGCGAGATGCCGGTTCGCGGCGAGGGCTCGGGCTTCATCGTCGATCCCGACGGCGTCATCCTCACCAACGCGCACGTGGTGCGCGACGCGAAGGAGGTCACGGTCAAGCTCATCGATCGTCGCGAGTTCCGCGCGAAGGTGCTCGGCTCGGATCCGAAGACCGACGTCGCCGTGCTGAAGATCGACGCGAAGAACCTGCCGGTCGTTCCGCTGGGCAGCGCTCGCGACCTGAAGGTCGGCGAATGGGTGCTCGCGATCGGCTCGCCGTTCGGCTTCGAGAATTCGGTGACCGCGGGCGTGGTGAGCGCCAAGGGCCGCTCGCTGCCCGACGACGGGTTCGTGCCGTTCATCCAGACCGACGTCGCGGTGAACCCGGGCAACTCGGGCGGGCCGCTGTTCAACACGCGCGGCGAGGTGGTCGGCATCAACTCGCAGATCTTCAGCCGCACCGGCGGCTACCAGGGGCTGTCGTTCGCGATCCCGATCGACGTCGCCACGCACGTGCGCGACCAGATCGCCGCCACCGGCAAGGTCAGCCACGCGCGACTGGGCGTCTCGATCCAGGAAGTGAACCAGACGCTGGCCGATTCGTTCAAGCTCGACAAGCCGGAGGGCGCGCTCGTCGCGAACGTCGAGAAGGGCGGGCCCGCGGACAAGGCCGGCCTGCAGCCCGGCGACGTGATCCGCAAGGTGAACGGTACGCCGATCGTCGCCTCGGGCGACCTGCCGGCGCTGATCGGCCAGGCGATGCCGGGCGAGAAGGTCACGCTCGAAATCTGGCGCCAGGGCAAGCCCGAGGAGCTCACCGCGAAGCTCGGCGACGCAGCCGAGAAGGTCGCGGGCGCCGCGAAGGCCGAGGAGCAGGTCGCCAAGGGCCGGATCGGCCTCGCATTGCGCCCGCTCGAGCCGCAGGAGCGGCGCGCGGCGGGCGTCGACGGCGGCCTGCTGGTCGAGGGCGCGGGCGGCCCGGCGGCGATGGCCGGCGTGCAGCCCGGCGACGTGCTCGTCGCGGTGAACGGCACGCCGGTGAAGAGCGTCGAGCAGCTGCGCGCCGCGCTGGCGAAGTCCGACAAGTCGGTGGCGCTGCTGATCATGCGTGACGGCAACCGGATCTTCGTGCCGGTGCGGGTCGGCTGAGGCCGGCCCGCGAAGCGAGACGCAGCGATGAGTGCGATCGATGCACCGCTCGGAGCCGGGGGCGGCCCGGGCGGCACGGGGGGCCGGGACATGCAGCAGGCGGGCTCCGAAGGCGCCCGCCGCCAGTGGCTGATCGCCGCGACCGGCACGGTCGGCGGCGTCGGCCTGCTGGCGACCGCGTGGCCGTTCGTCGACAGCATGGAGCTCTCGGCGCGCGCGCTGGCCGTCGGTGGGCCGGTCGTCGTCGACGTGTCGGACCTGGCGCCTGGGCAATTGCGCACCGTCCCGTGGCGCGGCAAGCCGGTCTGGGTGATGCGCCGCACGCCCGAGATGGTGCGTGCGCTGCAGCAGCCGAACCCGGGGCTGGCCGACCCGATGTCGAAGGCCTCCGAGCAGCCGCCGGCCTGCGCCAACGCCACGCGCTCGGAACGGCCCGACCTCTTCGTCGCGGTGGGCGTCTGCACGCACCTGGGCTGCACGCCGGTGCTGCGGCTGGACGACCCGGCGATCAACGCCGAACTGCACGCGCCCGGCGGCTTCCTGTGCCCGTGCCACGGCTCGCGCTTCGACCTGGCCGGTCGCGTCGTGAAGAACGTGCCGGCGCCGGCCAACCTCGAGATCCCCGAGTACCGGTTCCTGTCCGGTACGTCGCTGCAGATCGGCTGACCCGCGGGCCTCAGAGCGTCGCGAACATCGCCGCCACGGTGCCCGCCATCGCCGCGGTGGCGAGCCAGCCGAGCCAGCGCAGCCGCGGCCCGATCGCGTTCTCGCCCATCACGTCCCGGCGACTCGCGAGCAGCATCATGACCGCCATGATCGGCACCGCGATCACGCCGTTGAGCACCGCGGCCCAGAACAGCGCCTTGACCGGATCGATCGGCGCGAAGCACAGCGCCACGCCGCCGACGGTCGCCACCGCGATCACCCCGTAGAAGCCCCGTCCCTCGCCCTGCTCGAGCCGCAGGTCGAGGCTGCCGCGCCAGCCCGCCGAGCCTGCGACCGCGTAGGCCGCCGACCCCGCGAGCACCGGCACCGCGAGCATGCCGGTGCCGATGATGCCGAGGCTGAACAACAGGAACGTGAGGTGGCCGGCCACCGGACGCAGCGCCTCGGCCGCCTGCGCCGAGGTCTGGATGTCGCGCACGCCGGCCGCGTGCAGCGTCGCCGCGGTGCTCAGGATGATGAAGAACGCGATTACGTTCGAGAACGTCATGCCGACCATCGTGTCGACCTTGATGCGGCGCAGATGCCGGCGCACCTGCGCCGGCGTGTGCGGAGGCCCGCCGCGCACGTCCGCGTCCTCGACTTCCTGGCTGGCCTGCCAGAAGAACAGGTAGGGGCTGATCGTCGTGCCGAACACCGCGACGATCATCAGCAACACCTCGTTCGTGTGTGTGAGCTTCGGCCACGCGGTCTCGCGCGCGACCTGCCACCAGTCGATGCGGATCGAGAATGCGACTGCGACGTACGCGAGCAGCGCGAGCGTGAGCCACTTCAGCACGCGCACGTAGCGCCGGTACGGCAGGAACACCTGCAGCACCAGGCACAGCAGCCCGAAGGTGACCGCGTAGACGTGCGCCGAGCCGCCGAGCAGCAGGCGAAGCGCTTCGGCCATCGCCGCGAGGTCGGCCGCGATGTTCAGCGTGTTGGCCACCAGCAGCATGCCGACGACCGCGAACAGCACCGGGCGCGGGAAGCGCTCGCGGATGTTGGCCGACAGCCCGCGGCCGGTGACGTAGCCGATGCGCGCGCTGACGACCTGGATCGCGGCCATCAGCGGCAGCGTGAACACGACGGTCCACAGCATCGAGTAGCCGAACTGCGCGCCCGCCTGCGAGTAGGTGGCGATGCCGCTGGGGTCGTCGTCGGCCGCGCCGGTGATCAGGCCGGGGCCGAGCTGGCGCAGGCCGCGGCGCACGTTACGCTGGACGCCTCGCTGGAGGCGGAGCCGGTCGATGTTCTTGATGGCGGGCTCCGGGCGCGGCAGCGGGCGGCGGGGTGGGGTGGCGCGAAGGTTAGACCAGGCGGGGCGCGAGGGCAAATCGGAGGGTCGCGAGCTACCATGTCCAATCTCGAGGGCATCAGTTGGAGGGGCGGCGCGACATCATGAACCGACGAATCGAGCGGATCGAAGCGCGGGCGATGGGGCTGTCGAGCGAGGATCGCGCGGAGCTTGCTGGCCGCCTGATTGCGAGCCTCGCGGTCGAGGAACTCAGTGCTTCGTGGCGGGACGAGGTGGCGCGGAGACTCGCCGACTACGACGCCGGGCGCGTGCATGCGACTTGCATGGACGAGGTGATGGAGCGGCTGGAAGGGCGGGTGCGGAGGCCGCGATGATGATCTGGTACGACAGACGAACGCGCTAGGTTTCAGTCGCAGGCTGCTTGGGATAAGGTCTGCAAGATCGAACGACTGCGCGAACACGCCGAGCTGCATAGGTTCCGCAGCATCGATTTCTCCCACCAACGGCGATCTGCGCGAGATTTCTTGCGGATACCCGACAGCTTTGAAGGATAGGCGACCCTTGGGCTCATGGGGTGAGCCTGTGGCAGAGAGTCCATCATCGTCGAAGATCCGATACGATCATCGCATCGTCGAACCATCGTGACGAACCAGGGAGCGGGCGCTTGACGCCCATTGCCCACCACCCTCGACATCGACCCGGACGTGCTCGCCGCCGCCCGAGAACTTGCAGGCCGTCGCGGGGTTCCGATTGGCCGCGTGCTGTCGGAATTGGCTCGCCAGACATTGGTGAGCGGCTCCGACGCCGTGGTGCCCCGCGAACCCGCGCCGTCGTTCTGAGGCTTCCAGTCGTTCCCGGCCCGCCGGGCCGTCATCGACACGACGATCGATCGCCTTCGCGATCAGGATGGCGCCTGATGCGCGTCCTGGCCGGAGCGACCGCCTCGCACCTGGTCGTGCTGTAGCTACGCCGCCTCGATCGGCACCGCGCTGGCGATCAGCGACTCCCAGGCCGCCGCGTCGGCCGGCCAGTCGCGCTCGCCGCGCCCGCCGAGCCGGCGCAGGATCTGCGCGAGTTGCCAGGTCGGCGGCTGGCCGAGCGCTGCGGGCTTGTCGCGCCAGAGGCGCCGCACGGCGTTGTCGTCGATGGCGAAACGTTGTGCGATCGCCTCGATGACCGCGCGGTCCTGGCCGGCGTCGATCGCGCGCTTGAGCACGCCCGCCCAGCGCAGGCTGTGCGCGCTGTCCTGTCGCGCGGCCAGCGGCCGCAGGTCGAAGGTAGGGGCCTGGCGTCGTCGCGCGTGCCGACGCGCCGCGTCGGCCGCGGTGTCGAGCGCCTCGGCGTCGGATCCCGTATCGCCATCGGCGTCGCCGGCACCGAGCGGCGTGGCCCAGGCGTCGAGCGGCACCAGCGTCTCGGCGAAGAACGTCGCGAACGCCGGCAGCCGCGCCAGCAGGTGCGCGCGCGGCGCCGCGTGGCGCGGGTCGAGCCGCAGCCAGTTGTAGCAGCCCAGGTGCTTGCCGGCCCCGCTGCGCGCGAGCTTGGCGATCGTCACCGCGTCGAGGCTCGATTCGACGATGGCCGCGATGCGCGCGTCGATCGCGTCTTCGCGCAGGTCGATCGAGCGCAGGGCGCGCCCGTAGAAGCCGACGTCGACGATCTCGTCGCGCAGCGCGGCACGCAACTGCGCGAGGAAGTCCGGGCAGCGCCCGGCGCGATCGAACAGCGAGGCCGGCGCACGCGGCTCGAGTCGGTGCTCACGGTCGAGGTGTCGGCCCCAGTCGCCGCGGCGGCGGTCGAGCACGGTGAGCATCTCGTCGGCGAGCGACTCGAACAGCAGGTCGAGCGTTTGGTCGGCGCCTTCGCTGCGCGCGAGCAGGTCGACCAGCAGCTTCAGCGTACGGTCCGACAGCAGCGCGCGGAAGTCGTAGACGAGCTGGTCGCGATCGACGCCCACGAAGCGGACGTTCAGTCCCCAGGCGCGCGTGAGCTGCGCGAAGATCGGATTGGTCATCAGCGACAGCCGCGACGCGAGCGGCAACAGCACCACGAACAGGCGCCAGTCGGACGACGGGTTGCGGAAGACGAGCGCGCGGGGGCTGTGCCGGTAGCTGCGCGCCAGGTAGGCGAGTTCGGGGCCGACCGTGCCGGCGTCCTGCAGCTCTCCGTCGATCGGGACGCCGTCGACGGCGAGGAACTCGACGTCCTTCAATCGGCCCGCTTGGCGAGGAAGAGCAGCCCGCCGCCGAACACCATCAGCGCGGCGGCCATCAGCGTGCGCGCGACCGAGCCGCGCCACAGCGCCTCGGCGGCGAACAGGATGCCGGCGGTGAGCACGATGCGCGCGGTACCGGCGGTGCGCTGCGCTGGGCTGAGTTCGGCCATGGCACTAATCTACCCCAGAAAGGATCGGGATGCCGTCCCACGGCTCTTCAGTCGATGGGCTTGTTCGATGCTAACCGCACGCTCGCCGGCGACGACATCGATTTGGTCACCGGCGGCGAGCTTCCCGTGACGAACGACGGCGCAGTAGAAGCCCGTGTAGCCGGACTGCACCATCATCTTCGCTGCCCACGCGAAGCCGAAATGCGCGTTGAACTTGTAGCAGGGCGAGCGCGGTTGCGTGACGACCAGCTCGACCTCGCCGACGCGCAGCCGGTCGCCGACCCAGACCTGCGGCTCGAGCAGGCCGGACACCGTCAGGTTCTCGCCGAGCGCGCCGTGCGGCAGCGCGCCGCCGACGCCGGCCTGGCCGCGCACCGTCTCCCAGAACGCGTAGTGCTCGGCCGGATAGACGTAGACCGCCTTGTCCTGCCCGCCGTGCACCGTCAGGTCGGCCTGCTCGTCACCGTCCAGCCCGAGGACGCCGACGGCGACCGCTCCGCTCACCGGCGACTTGCGGATCGCACTCGCCACCCGCCGCATGCCGCCGTCGCCGGCTTGCGCGAGCAGCGGCGCCGCGCGCCCGGCGCTGACGGTCAGAAGCTTCGGCATCGCCAGTGCCTCAGAGACTCGCGCCGGGCAGGCGCGCTAGTGCCTGGGCGACCAGTTCGGCGCCCGATGCGACGACGCGTCGTTCCCAGTCGCGGCTGTCGGGGCGGAACGCTTCGAGCATTTCGGCTTCGATCGCGCGCCCGGTCGCGTCGTGCCGGTCGCCGTGATGGGCGAGCCAGTTGTCCAGCCGCATCGCGCGGATCACCCGCATCGGCTCCCAGGTGCCGTACTCCGGATAGGCGAACGCGAAGCGCGCGCCGGCGGGCAGCGCGGCCGCCAGCCCGCGGTCGAGCAGTCCGTTGAGCGGCGTCGACACCGACTCGCCACCCGCCGCGGACTTCACGCCTGCCGGCCACACCTGCTGCGAGAACGCATAGCCGGCGTCGACGACCGGCGCGCCGGTGATCAGCTCGCAGGCGGCGAAGTCGCCGAGCCCGGTGTGGAAATCGAGCCAGATCACGGTCTGCGCATCGCGCAGGTGCTCGCGCACCAGCGCCAGCAGGTGGCGGGTGCCCTCGGCCTGCGCGTGCCCGCCGAACTGCAGGCCCTCGGGGTAGCGGTACTGGCCTTCGACCGCTGCCTGCTGGAAGCGGCGCAGGCCGTGCGCGGCGACGAAGGCGTCGATGTGCGCCCAGCGTGCGGCCTCGCGCGCCGGGTCGAGGTCGGTGGGATTCAGGCAGTCGTACAGCGCCTCGTAGTCGGCCGAACACTGCGTCGGGTCGAAGCGGTCGCGGACGTTGCGGTTGAAATCGACGTTGTCTTCGTTGACGCGACGGTGCCAGGCGAAGCCGTACGGGTTGTTCGCGTGCTGGATCACGAGCGCGGCGTCGGGGGCGAGCTTCAGCCGCGGCAGCACGGTGGCGAGCGCGTGGTGCTGGATCGCGCTGCCGGTGTAGCCCTCGACGCCGTGGGTGCCGCTGGACAGCACCAGCGCGTGACGCGGACGGCGGGCGCCGAAAGAAACCCAGTCGAGGGCCAGCGTCTCGCCGCCTGGTCCGCGCGGCGCGATCGAGCGCGAGTCGACCAGTACCGGCAGGCGCGTCGACAGCGCGTGCGCGGCCTCGAGCAGGCGCTCGCGCGAGACGCGGTAGGAGGGCTGGAAGAACGCAGCCGGATCGCCGGCGGACGGCTGGAAGGAGGTCATGGTCGGTGGGCAAGCGGTGGACAACGGCGGAACAACCGCGTGGACGGCCTTGGGGACAGGTCTGGGGACAGGCGCTGGACATCCGGTGCGAAGGCGGTGTGGAAACCGGGGGCAAGCGCCGGAAATCGGGTGCGCAGGCGCCGGACATCCGCGGGACGATCGGTGGGCATCGCGTTCAGCGGACGTCGAGCACCAGCCCTGGCAGGTCCAGGCCGCGCAGCCCGGTCTCCCAGCGCTGGCCGGGCCGGACCGGCTGGGCGTCGGTCAGCGTGCCGGTACTGATCAGCGACCCGGGCTCGATCGAGCGGCCACGCCGGCGCAGCTCGCGCGACAAGTGAGCGATCGCGTGCATCGGCCCGTCGAGGGCATTGGCGCCACGACCGCGCTCGACCAGCCGGCCATCGCAGAGCAGCTCGACCTCGAGCTCGCCGAGCCGCGCGAGCGCCTGCGCGGCGGGCGCCCCGAGCACCGACACCGGGTGCGCAGGGCCGAGCACCAGCGCCCCGTGCAGGGCCTGCGCGGCGACGGCCTCGGCGGCGCTGAAGCGCCAGCCGGGGAACGGGCTCTGGACGATCTCCAGGCCGTGCGCGATCCAGTCGGCGGCCGCGAGCACGGCCTCCGGCGTGTCGGCGGCTGGCGCCTCGCGCAGCCCGACGACGATCTCCGGCTCGATCCGCGGCTCGACGAAGCGCGCGGCGGCGAGCGCGACCGGCAAGGGTATCGCCCCGCCGACCGGCAGCGCGTCGGCACCGGTGGCCGCCGTCGGCGTGCCGGCCGCGGCACGAATCAGCGTGGCATTCCAGACCGGCGCCCAGATCGGGTGGTACACGCCGTACAGCGGCCAGATCGAGCGGTTCGTGAACCCGATCTTGTAGCCCACGGGTCGCTCGCCGCGCGCCAAACGGGCAATCGAGATGCTGGCCTGGATCGCTTCGGCGCTGGCCAGGTCGTCGAGCGTCTCGTAGCGCGAGCGGTCGAGGCTGCGGGCATGGTCGCAGGCATCGAGGATCGTCGCCGAGGTCAGGGGCGCGGACATGCCGGCGATTATCCTGCAGCGCGCGACGCCGCGTGGCGACGGTGCGATGATGTCGCATGCCGCAAGTCCCGAACGCCGCACTCTGGAAGCAGCTGTTCCAGCGTTCCGCGCGCGAGAACATGAACCTGCAGGGCCAGATCCGCGAGATGCTGGTCTCGGCGATTCTCGACGGCCAGCTGCCTCCGGGCGCGCCGGTACCGTCGAGCCGCGAAATGGCCGACCAGCTCGGCGTGGCGCGCAACACCGTCGTGCTGGCCTACCAGCAGCTGGCCGACGAGGGCTACCTGGTCTCGCGCCAGCGCAGCGGCCACTTCGTCAATGGCGACATCCTGTCGGGTCGCGTCAACGGCGCGGCCCTCGAGGGCGCGGCAAGGTCGGGGCGCGCCCAGCCCGACTGGCAGCGGCGATTCCGCGAGCGCTTCACCACGCAGCGCTCGATCGTGAAGCCGGCCGACTGGCAGTCGTATCCGTATCCGTTCCTGTACGGCCAGTTCGACCCGACGCTGTTCCCCACTGCGGCCTGGCGCGAGTGCTGCATCAAGACGCTGAGCGTGCTCGACACCCGCGACTGGGCGCCCGACCAGATCGCGCGCGACGACGAGGCGCTGGTGCAGCAGATCCGCACCCGCGTGCTGCCGCGGCGCGGCGTCTGGGCCTCGGCCGACGAGCTGATCGTGACCGTCGGCGCGCAGCACGCGCTGTACCTGGTGGCCGACCTGCTGATGCGCGAGGGCACGCGGGTGGCGATGGAGGAGCCGGGCTATCCGGACGCGCGCAACATCTTCTCCAGCCGCACCTCGCGCCTCGAGCCGATTCCGGTGGACCGGGACGGCCTGCCGGTGGACGAGCGGCTCGACGGCGTCGACTACGTCTACGCCACGCCGAGCCACCAGTGCCCGACCGGCGTGACGATGCCGCTGGCGCGCCGCCAGGCCCTGCTTCGCATGGCCGACGAGCACGACTTCATCGTCATCGAGGACGATTTCGAGAGCGAGAACCGCTTCGACGGCGAGCCGACGCCGGCGCTCAAGAGCCTCGACCGAAGCGGGCGCGTGATCTACGTGGGCAGCCTGTCGAAGAGCCTCGCGCCGGGCCTGCGCGTCGGGTACGTGGTCGCCGCGCCGGGGCTGGTCGCCGAGTTGCGCGCGCTGCGCCGGCTGATGCTGCGCCACCCCTCGGCGTTCATCCAGCGCGCGTTCGCGCTGTTCCTGTCGCTGGGCCACTACGACGCGCAACTGCGCCGGCTCGCGCAGGCGCAGCGCGAGCGCTGCGCGATCGCGCTCGACGCGATCGCCCGCTACGCACCGCAGTGCGGGGCGGTGCCGGTCGACGGCGGCGGGTCGTGCTGGGTGCAGCTGCCCGCGGGCGTCGACGCGAACGAGCTCGCCCGGCGCGCCGCGGAGCGGGGGGTGCTGATCGAGCCGGGCGACGTGTTCTTCGTGGCGCAGCCGCCGCCGCATTCGTGCTTTCGCCTGGGCTACCAGTCGATTCCGGCACGGTCGATCGAGGCCGGGATTCGCGAGCTGGCCGGCGTCGTCGCGCAGATGCAGAAGTCGCGCTGAGCGCGGCGCTGGCCTCATCGAAAGCGGGCATCTGGTGCTACGGCGCGGCGCCGCCCGCGCATAGGCTGCGCGGATCGCCCCTCGTTGAGCCAGGAGAGCACTGCGCATGTCCGCCCCGACCCGCCCGATCGACGTCCGATTCCTGCAGGAGTTCGCCGACGCATGGAACCGTCACGACCTCGACGCCCTGATGTCGTTCATGACCGACGATTGCGTGTTCGAGGCCGTGGCCGGCCCCGACGCCTGCGGCGCGCGTCACGTCGGCCGCGAGGCCGTGCGCAAGGCCTTCGAATCGGCGTGGATCAACTTCCCCGACGCGCAGTGGGCCGACGGCAGCCACTTCGTCTGCGGCGATCGCGGCGTCTCCGAGTGGACCTTCAAGGGTACGAAGCCCGACGGCACGCGGATCGAGGCGCGCGGCTGCGACGTCTTCACGTTCCGCGACGGCCGTATCGCGGTGAAGAACGCGTTCCGCAAGGACCGCCCGCCGGTCAAGGCGGGTTGAGCCAGATCCGGAGCTGCAACCGATGGACATGACTGCCGGACGCCCCGCGCCCTCCTCGCCCTACGATCCGCGCTACGACCCGCTGGTTGCGCCGAATCCGGGCCACGGTACCGATTACGCGCCGACCTACTGGGTGGCCAGCGCCGGCGCGCCGCCAGCCGACGACGGCCCGATCGACGGCGACGTCGACGTCGACGTGGCGATCGTCGGCTCGGGCTTCACCGGCCTGGCGACCGCGCTGTTCCTCGCGCGCGAGCACGGCATCCGCGCCACGGTGCTCGAGGCGAACCGCACGGTCTGGGGCTGCACCAGCCGCAACGGTGGCCAGGGGCAGAACGCGAGCGGGCGGCTGTATCGCTCGCAGTGGATCGAGCGCTGGGGCAAGGACGTTGCGCTCAAGCTCGACGCCGAGATCCGCCAGGGGTTCGAGACGTTCAAGGGGCTCGTCGGCGAGATCGACTGCGATCCGCAGCCGGGCGGCCACCTGTACATCGCGCACCGCGACAAGAAGATGGCATTCCTGCGCAACGAAGCGAAGGTGATGCGCGAGGTCTTCGGCTACGACGCGCGGATCCTCGGCCGCGACGAGGTCCAGCGCGACTACGTGAGGGACGCCGAGACCTTCGGCGCGCTGCACGAGCCCGACGGCATCGGCGTGCATCCGCTGAAGCTCGCCTACGGCTACCTGCGCAAGGCGCGCGAGCTCGGCGTGAAAGTGCATCCCGCGAGCCCGGTCGTAGGCTTCGAGACGCGCAACGGCGTGCACCTGCTCAGGACGCCCGGGGGCACCGTGCGCGCCCGCGCGGTCGGTTTCGCGACCGGCGGCTACACGAGCAACGGCCTGCACCGCAGCCTCGACTCGAAGATCATGCCGATCCTGTCGAACTCGCTGGTCACGCGGCCGCTGACCGAGGCCGAGATCGAGGCGACCAACTTCGTGACGACCGAGGTCATCACCGACACGCGCACGCTGCGCTTCTACTACCGCAGGCTGCCCGACAACCGGGTGCAGATCGGCAGCCGCAGCTCGATCACCGGCGCCGACGCGCCGAACCCGCGCCACATGGCGGTGCTGGTCGAGGGCCTGCACCGCAAGTTCCCGGCGCTCACTGGCATCCGCATCGACTACTCGTGGTGGGGCTGGGTCGACGTCAGCCACGACATGATGCCCCGCGTGAGGCAGCCCGACCCGCGCGAGACGGTGTTCTACGCGCTGGGCTACGGCGGCAACGGCGTGTCGTTCTCGGCGCACGCCGGGCGGCGGATGGCAGAGCGCATCGCCGGCAAGTCCGGCCGCGCGTCCGAACTGCCGATCTACGACTCGCCGCTGCCGTACCCGATGGCGTTCGGCGCGCTCGAGTCGCGCGCGTTCGCGCCGTTCCGGCGCTTCGGGCAGCGCGCCCTCTACCGCTGGTACTGGCTGCGCGACGAGAAGCTCTGAGCACCGGCCTCGGACGCCAGCCTCGGAAGGCGACCTCGGACGCCCGGCCCCGGGCGGCGCGCGGCGGTCAGCGGCGCGCGTGTCCGCCGATCAGTGCGACGAGCTCGCGAAACACACCGTTGCCGGGTGGGGCCGACAGGTCCAGCGCCTGGCTGCGGCCGTAGAACGGGCTGAGGTCGAGCCCGACGCCGACCCCGAGGATCGAGACGTCGCCGGCCTGCTCGTGTCGCTGCACGACCTCGCGCAGGTGATGATCGAGGTAGTGCGGATCGTTGGCGAGATTCGTGGCCGTGTCCATCGGACAACCGTCGGAGATCACCAGCAGCAGGCGGCGCTCGTCCGGGCGGCCGCGCAGCCGCGCGCAGGCCCAGTCGACCGCCTCGCCGTCGATGCCCTCGCGAAACAGCACCGGTTCGAGCAGGGCGGCGATGGCCGGGCGCGCGCGCCGCCATGTCGTGTCGGCGTCCTTGAAGACGACGTGGCAGGCCTCGTTCAGCCGCCCCGGGTGTGGCGGCTGCCCGGCGCGCCGCCAGTCGCGCAGCGCGCGCCCGCCGTTCCACGATCCAGTGGTGAAGCCGAGCACCTCGGTGGCGGCGCCCGCCATTTCGAGCGCGCGCGCGAGCACGTCGACCAGCATCGCCACCGATTCGACGTGCTGCTTCATCGAGCCCGAGCAGTCGACCAGGAAGCCGACCGTGCACTGCGCGGCCGGTTCGAGCCGTTCGGTGCGGAACAGGCGGCGCTCGGCCGGCGACGCGATCAGCTGCGCCAGCCGGCGGCCGTCGACGTGCCCCTCCTCCTGCCCGGCGTTCCAGTCGTCGCGCACCGGCACCGCGAGCAGCGCCTTCAGTTCGCGCGCCAGCCGCGCCAGGTTCACGCCCTGGGCCGCAATGCGCCGATCGAGCCGCTCGCGGTATTCGGCCAGCCGAGGCCGGCCCACCAGTTCCGTCGCGGCGACTTGACGGTCGTACGCGCGGGTGAAGACGCGATAGCCGTCGTCGGACGCTTCCAGCACGCGGCTGCGACCCGATGCGGCGATGGCGATCTCGCCGTCGCCCGCGGCGTCGTCGGGCTCCATGAACCGCGCGAGCGCAGTGCGGTCTTCGGCCTCGTCGCCCTGCTGGCCCTCGCCGCGCTCGTCGTCGGCGCTGTGGACCATCTCGCCGACGATGCGGGCGATCGACAGCGCGTGCTGCGCGTAGGCGGCCTGGTCGTCGCGATGCCGACGCAGCGCCGCGAGGTCGTGGCCCAGCACCGGCACGATCGAGCCGCGCGTCGTCTCGAGCAGGTCCTCGGTCTCCTCCAGCACCGGCTCGCCGGTGACGCGCGCGCGGCAGATCTGCGCGACCGTGTAGAGCAGGATGCCGCGCGAGGTTTCGGTGAGTCCCGAGCGGTGGAACGCCAGCGACCACTGCTCGAAGCGGTGGCGCAGGTTGCGCGCGACGCCGGGCATGCCGGCGGGCGGGCGCGCCTCGACGCGGATCTGTTCGAGCAGGTCGAACACCAGCCGCTCGACCGGATCGGCCGGCGCGAGGCGCCGGTGCAGCGCCTCGTCCGAGCGCGCGACGCGCAGCGCCAGCCCGTCGGCGGCGCCGCGAAACGACGCGAAGTCGTCGGCCTCGAGCGACGGGTGCAGGTGCGGCGCGAAGAGCGGCAGCGCGCGCCGGCCGCGGTGCAGCCGGCGGCCGCGAAAGTGCAGGTCGGCCTCGCCGGCCAGTGCGCGGATGGCGGCCGCGCAGAGTTCCTCGATCCGCTGCTGGTGGCGGGCCAGCGCCTGCGCCTCACCCACGATGCGACTCGTCGAGCTCGCGGTCGAAGCAGCGCTGGAAGTACTCGGCGACGATCGACCGCTCGGCCTCGTCGCACTTGTTGACGAACGACAGCCGGAACGCCAGCGCGGGGTCGCCGAAGATGCCGATGTTCTCGGCCCAGGTGATGACGGTGCGCGGCGACATCAGCGTGGAGAGGTCGCCGGCTGCGAAGCCGTTGCGCGTGAGCTCGGCCACCGCGACCATCGACTCGAGCAGCGGCCGCTGCGCCGCGCCCGCCAGCTGCGGCACGCGCGCCTGCACGATCGCGATCTCCTCGTCGCGCGGCAGGTAGTTCAGCGTCGCGACGATGTTCCAGCGGTCGATCTGCGCGTGGTTGAGGCGTTGCGCGCCGTGGTAGAGCCCGTTCAGGTTGCCCAGACCCACCGTGTTGGTCGTCGCGAACAGCCGGAAGTACGGATGCGGGCGCAGCACGCGGTTCTGGTCGAGCAGCGTGAACTTGCCGTCGCGCTCGAGGATGCGCTGGATCACGAACATCACGTCGGGGCGCCCGGCGTCGTACTCGTCGAAGATCAGCGCGACCGGCCGCTGCAGCGCCCACGGCACGATGCCTTCCTGGAACTCGGTGACCTGTTGGCCGTCGCGCAGCACGACCGCGTCGCGACCGACCAGGTCGAGGCGGCTGATGTGGCCGTCGAGGTTGATGCGTACGCAGGGCCAGTTCAGGCGCGCGGCGACCTGCTCGACGTGCGTCGACTTGCCGGTGCCGTGCAGACCCTGGACCATCACGCGGCGGTTGTGCGCGAAGCCGGCCAGCAGCGCCAGCGTGACGTCGCGGTTGAAGCGGTAGGCCTCGTCGATCTCGGGCACGTGGTCGTCGCGGTCGGCGAATGCCGGGACGCGCAGGTCGGTGTCGATGCCGAAGACTTCGCGCACGGCGACCGTCCGGTCGGGCTGGATCGTGGAGATGTCGGTCAAGGCGATGTCCTTCGGGCGGGGCTTCGTCGGGGCGACGCTCGCGCGCGGCGGCGCGGCGTCGCCGTTCAGGCGCGCGCCTTCGCCGCCGCCGGCGGCGTGGCGTCGTCGATGTCGGCGATCGCGCTGGCCGCGCGTCGCAACGCCGGCAGCAGGCCGAGCGCCTTTTTCGGCGTCAGGCGGATGCTGGGTGCCTGCACGGCCACGCACAGGTTCGAGCGGCCCGACGGCGCCGGCACCAGCACCGCGAGGCACAGCAGGCCGGGCAGGAATTCCTCGTTGTCGATCGCGTAGCCGTCGCGGCGCACGCGCTCGAGTTCGCCGTCGATGCGCGCGGGGTCGGTCAGCGTGGCGGGCGTGAACCGCTCGAGCGGCGCGTGCGCCAGCAGTCGCCGGCGCTGCGCCGCCGTCATCTGCGACAGGATCATCTTGCCGCTGGCCGAGCAATGCACCGGCACCCGCGAGCCGGGGTGCAGGTAGAAGCGCAGCGGGGCGGGCGTCTCGACCCGATCGAGGTAGACCACCTCGCTGCCCGACAGCGCGGTCAGGTTGCAGCTCTCGCCGATCTCGTCGACCAGCGCGCGTAGCACGACGTGGCGCGCCCCGTGCCAGGTGTTGTTCAGCAGCAGGTTCTCGGCCAGGCGGCGCAGCCGCACGCCGGTGCTGTAGTGGCGGCCGTCGCCTTCGCGCTGCAGCAGGCCGCCTGCCTCGAGCTGCTGCAGCATCCGGTGCAGCGTGGGCTTCGGCAGCCCGGTTTCCTCGACGAGCCCCTGCAGCGAAACCAGCTGGTCGCGCTCGGCGATCACCTCGAGCAGCGCGAACAGCCGCATCGCCGGGGTGTCGCCATTGACTTCGACGGGCTGGGGCCGGGGTGCGGCGACGAGCTTCATGGGCCCCATCATAGCCGTTGTTCCGATTATTGGTGTATTGCGTACCGGATTCCGGAACCTTCGGCTACGATTCGGGCGTACCCCATCCACTCCGGGAGACCGATGCCATGAGCAAGCAACCCCCCATCGCCGCCCGCACCGTCGTGAGCGGCGTCCAGAAAATGACCCCGTCCGAGGCCTTCGTCGAGACCCTGGTCGCCAACGGCGTGACCGACATCTTCGGCATCATGGGCTCGGCCTTCATGGACGCGATGGACATCTTCGCGCCCGCCGGCATCCGGCTGATCCCGGTCGTTCACGAACAGGGCGCTGCCCACATGGCCGACGGCTACGCGCGCGTGTCCGGCCGCCACGGCGTGGTCATCGGCCAGAACGGCCCCGGCATCAGCAACTGCGTGACGGCGATCGCGGCCGCCTACTGGGCGCACAGCCCGGTGGTCATCGTCACGCCGGAGACCGGCACGATGGGGATGGGGCTGGGCGGCTTCCAGGAGTGCAACCAGCTGCCGATGTTCCAGGAGTTCACCAAGTACCAGGGCCACGTGAACAACCCGAAGCGGATGGCCGAATACACCGCGCGCTGCTTCGACCGCGCGATGTCCGAGATCGGCCCGACGCAGCTGAACATCCCGCGCGACTACTTCTACGGCGAGATCCAGTGCGAGATCCCGAAGCCGCAGCGCCTCGATCGCGGGCCCGGTGGCGAGCAGAGCCTGAACGAGGCGGCCGAGCTGCTGGCGAAGGCGAAGTTCCCGGTCATCATCTCGGGCGGCGGCGTGGTGATGGCCGACGGTGTCGACGAGTGCAAGGCGCTGGCCGAGCGGCTCGGCGCGCCGGTGGTCAACAGCTACCTGCACAACGACTCGTTCCCGGCCAGCCACCCGCTGTGGTGCGGCCCGCTCGGCTACCAGGGGTCGAAGGCGGCAATGAAGCTGATGTCGCGCGCCGACGTCGTCGTGGCGCTCGGCTCGCGGCTCGGGCCGTTCGGCACGCTGCCGCAGCACGGGATGGACTACTGGCCGAAGGACGCGAAGATCATCCAGATCGACGCCGACCACAAGATGCTCGGGCTGGTGAAGAAGATCTCGGTCGGCATCTGCGGCGACGCGAAGGCCGCCGCCGCGGCGCTGGTGCAGCGGCTGGCCGGCAAGACGCTCGCCTGCGATGCGACCAAGGCCGAGCGCGCGAAGCAGGTCGCCAGCGAGAAGGCCGCCTGGGAGAAGGAGCTCGCCGAGTGGACGCACGAGCGCGACCCGTTCAGCCTCGAGATGATCGAGGAGGCCAGGCGCGAGGGCGGCAAGTGGCTGCATCCGCGCCAGGTGCTGCGTGAGCTCGAGAAGGCCATGCCGGCGCACGTGATGGTGTCGACCGACATCGGCAACATCAATTCGGTGGCCAACAGCTACCTGCGCTTCGAGGAGCCGCGCAGCATGTTCGCCGCGATGAGCTTCGGCAACTGCGGCTACGCGTTCCCGACGATCGTCGGCGCGAAGGTCGCCGCGCCGCACCGGCCGGCAATCTCGTACGCCGGCGATGGGGCCTGGGCGATGAGCATGGGCGAGATCCTCACCTGCGTGCGCCACGACATCCCGGTGACCGCAGTCGTGTTCCACAACCGGCAGTGGGGCGCCGAGAAGAAGAACCAGGTCGACTTCTACAACCGCCGCTTCGTCGCCGGCGAGCTCGAGAGCCCGAGCTTCGCGGGCATCGCGAAGGCGATGGGCGCCGAGGGCATCGTCGTCGACCGGCTCGAGGACGTCGGTCCGTCGCTGAAGAAGGCAGTCGACCTGCAGATGAACGGGCGCAAGACCTGCGTGCTCGAGATCATGTGCACCCGCGAGCTCGGCGACCCGTTCCGCCGCGACGCGCTGTCCAGGCCGGTGCGCTTCCTCGACAAGTACAAGGACTACGTCTGAGCCTGCACGCCAGCCTGCCGATCGACGGCGAGCGCCTCTGGCGCTCGCTGATGGACCTCGCCGAAGTCGGCGCGATCGCCGGCGGCGGGGTGCGCCGGCTCGCGCTCACCGACGAGGACCGGCGCGGGCGCGACCTGTTCGTGCGCTGGTGCCGCGAGGCCGGTTGCACCGTCCGCTTCGACGCGGTCGGGAACCTGTTCGCGCGGCGTCCCGGTCGTGACGCGTCGCGGCCGCCGGTCGTCACCGGCAGCCACCTCGACACCCAGCCCAACGGCGGGCGCTTCGACGGTGCGTACGGGGTCATGGCCGGGCTCGAGGTCGTGCGCGCGCTGAACGACGCGAGGATCGAAACCGAGGCGTCGGTCGAAGTCGTCGCCTGGACCAACGAGGAAGGCACGCGCTTCGCCCCGTCGATGATGGGCTCGATGGCGTTCGCGGGCCTCTTACCGCTCGAGGCGGTGCTCGGCAGCCGCGACGCGCAGGGCCTGGCGTTCGGCGACGAGCTCGCGCGCATCGGCTATCGCGGCGAAGGGCTCGGAGAGCACGCGATGGGCGCGTACTTCGAGGCGCACATCGAGCAGGGGCCGGTGCTCGAGGAGACCGGCCACACGATCGGCGTCGTCACCGGCGGGCAGGGCCAGTGCTGGTACGACCTGGTGCTCGACGGCCAGGCGGCGCACGCCGGCAGCACGCCGATGGACCGGCGGCGCGACGCACTGCTGGGTGCCGCGCGGGTCGTCGAGGCGGTGAACCGGATCGGCACCGCATTTCCGCCCGGCGGCGTGGCCACCGTCGGGCACCTGTCGGTGTCGCCCGACAGCCGCAACGTGATCCCCGGCCGGGTGTCGATGAGCATCGAGATTCGGCATCCGGACGATGCGCGGCGCGCGGCCATGGACGCGGCGGTGCGCGAGGCGGTCGCCGACGCGGCGTCGCGCGGCAGGCTCGAGGCGACGCTGCAGAAGGTGCTCGACCAGCCGGCCACGCCATTCGATGCCGGCTGCGTGGCGGCGGTGCGCGAGGCCGCGCGTACCGAGGGCCTCGCGCACCTCGAGATGGTGAGCGGGGCCGCGCACGACGCGATCGCGATGGCGCGCATCGCGCCGACGGCGATGGTCTTCGTGCCCTGCGCTGGCGGCATCAGTCACAACGAAGCAGAGAGCGCGTCGCCGGACGATCTCGCCGCGGGGTGCCGCGTGCTCGCGCGCGCGATGCTGGCGAGGGCAGGCAGCATCGCGCGCGGCGGCGCGGCGCGCTGAGCCGGCCTCGGGCCTCGTGGCCCGGGGCGCTTCCTGCGGGCGTTCCCTCCGGGCATTCCCCGAGCCGCTGGCCCTATTCATGCCGCCGGACTGGTTCTATGGCCGATCGGTGATCTTCCTTATCGTGCATCCAACGCGCGCCACGCGCGGCTTACCCGATCCGGAGACCACCATGACCGACTTCTCTGTCGCCCGACGCCGCCTGATGGCCGGCGCCTGCTTCGCAGCCTGCTCGACGCTGGCGCTTCCCGTCGTCGCCCAGGAGCAGCCCAAGCGGGGCGGCACGCTGGTGGTCGGCACCACGCAGACGCCGCGGCACCTGAATGGCGCCGTGCAATCCGGCATCGCGACCGCGGTGCCTTCGACGCAGCTGTTCGCCAGCCCGCTGCGCTTCGACGACAAGTGGAATCCGCAGCCCTACCTGGCCGAGTCGTGGAAGCTCGCCGAAGACGGGATGTCGCTGACGCTGAACCTGCGCAAGAACGCGGTGTTCCACGACGGCAAGCCGGTGACGAGCGCCGACGTCGCGTTCTCGATCATGGCGATCAAGGCGAACCATCCGTTCCAGACGATGCTCGGGCCGGTCGAGAAGGTCGACACGCCCGACGCGCACACGGCGATCATCCGGATGAACACGCCGCACCCGGCGATCGTGCTGGCGATGTCGCCCGCGCTGTGTCCGATCCTGCCGAAGCACGTCTATGGAGACGGCCAGGACCTGAAGACGCACCCGCGCAACAGCGCCGACGTCGTGGGCTCCGGACCGTTCCGGCTGGTCGAATTCAAGGCCGGCCAGCGGATCGTGATGGAGCGCTTCGACAAGTTCTTCCTGCCGGGCAAGCCCTACCTCGACAAGGTGGTCGTCAACCTGAGCCCGGACGCGTCGAGCCTGATGCTCGGCCTCGAGCGCGGCGATATCCAGATGCTGCCGTTCGTCTCGGTACCCACCGACTTGCGCCGGCTCAAGGACAACGCGAAGCTCACGCTGACGCCGAAGGGCTACGAGGGGATCGGTCCGCTCAACTGGCTGGCGTTCAACCTCGAGCGCAAGCCGCTGAGCGACGTCAAGGTGCGCAAGGCCATCGCGCACGCGGTCGACAAGAACTTCATCACCAAGGCGCTGATGGGGGGCTTCGCAGTCCCCGCCGACGGCCCGATCGTGCCCACGAGCCCGTTCGCGGTCACCGACGTGGTCCGGTATCCGCTCGACCTGAAGAAGGCGGCGGCGCTGCTCGACGAGGCCGGCTACAAGCCGGGCGCCAACGGCGAGCGATTCAAGCTGACGATCGACTACCTGCCCGGCGTCGACGACCAGCAGAAGACCGTCGCCGAGTACGTGCGGGGGCAGCTGAAGAAGGTCGGCATCGCGGTCGACGTGCGCGCGTCGGCCGACTTCCCGGCCTGGGCGAAGCGGATCGCCGCCCACGATTTCGACATGACGATGGACCTCGTGTTCAACTGGGGCGACCCGATCATCGGCGTGCATCGCACCTACCTGTCGAGCAACATCCGCCCGATCATCTGGACCAACACGCAGTCGTACCGCAATCCGCAGGTCGACGAACTCCTGAACACCGCGGGCGGCGTGCTCGACCCGACCAAGCGCAAGGCCTATTACGCGACGTTCCAGAAGATCGTCACCGACGAGTTGCCGATCGATTTCATCAACGTGGTCCCGTACCACACGTCGGCCCTGAAGACGGTGGGCAACGTGCCGACCTCGATCTGGGGTCCGATGTCGCCGTACGACGAGGTCTACCTGAAGTAGTGCGGCCGGGCAGACCGTTCGGGCACGCATGCGCGGGGCAACGGCTTTCATGAGCAGCAGCACGCCTGCACTCGTCGCGACGGCCGTCGCGGTGGGCGCCGCCGTGCGCGTGGCCCTGCTGCAGATGGGGCGGCCATGAGCGCGACGACGCTGATTCGCGGCGCGGCCTGGGCCGCCGTGTGGAACGCCGGCGAGGGGCGCCACGAGTACCGGCGCGACGTCGACGTGGCCTTCCGCGGCGACCGCATCGTGCACGTGGGCCCGGACTACCGCGGCGCCGCGGACGAGGTCGTGGACGGGCGTGCGCGATTCGTGATGCCCGGGCTGGTGGACATCCACGCGCACTCGGGCTCGGAGCCGGCAGGCAAGGGGCTGCGCGAAGAACACGGCGTGCCGGAGATGTACATGACCGGCCTGTACGAACGGCTGGCGGCGTTCCGGATCGACGGCGACGGGCAACTCGCCGCTTCCGAGTACGGGTACTGCGAACTGCTGCTGTCGGGCGTGACGACCGTCGTCGACCTGAATTCGGCAACCCCCGGCTGGCTCGACCTGGCAGCCCGCAGCGGGCTGCGCGTGTACCTGGGACCTGCCTACGCCTCGGCGCGCTGGGTGGTGACGAATCGCCATGCGCTCGGCTACGACTGGGACGAGGCGGCGGGGCGGCGCGGCTTCGAGCAGGCGCTGTCGCTGATCGAGGCGGCACGGTGCCACCCCTGCGGGCGCCTGGGGGGCGTCGTGGCGCCGGGCCAGATCGACACCTGCTCCGAGTCCTTGCTGCGCGACAGCCTCGCAGCGGCCGTCGAACGCGGGTTGACTTTCACGACGCACGCGTCCCAGAGCGTCGTCGAGTTCCACGAGATGGTGCGCCGGCACGGCGCGACGCCGCTGCAATGGGCCGGTTCGATCGGCCTTCTCGGCCCGCACACGCTGCTGGCGCACGCGATCTTCATCGACACCCACTCGTGGCTGCGCTGGCACACGCGCAAGGATCTCGACCTGCTGGCCGACAGCGGCACGCACGTCGCGCACTGTCCGCTGCCGTTCGCGCGCTACGGGGCGATGCTCGAGGACCTGGGCAGCTACCTGCGGCGCGGCGTAGGCGTTGGCCTGGGCACCGATACGCTGCCGCTGAACATGCTCGAAGAGATGCGAACGGCACTGATGGTCTCGCACATCGCGGCCCGCGACGTGCATGCGGTCGGCACCGGCGACGTGTTCCACGCGGCGACCGTGGGGGGCGCAGACGCGCTTCGACGCGACGACCTCGGCCGCCTGGCGACGGGCGCCAAGGCCGATCTGGTGCTCGTGGACCTCGACCATCCGGCGATGCACCCGGTGCGCGATCCGCTGCGCAGCCTGGTCTACGTCGCGGCCGACCGTGCGGTGCGCGACGTCTACGTCGATGGGCGCAAGGTCGTCGCCGATCGCAAGGTGCTGACGCTCGACCAGGAGGCCGCTTCGGCCCGCCTGGACGAGGCGCAGCGCCGCGCGGCCTGCGACATCCCGCGGCGCGACTGGGCCGGCCGGACCGTCGACCAGTTTGCCCCGCGCAGTCTTTCGTTGGCCAAACCATGAGCACGAGCCGATACCTGATTTCGCGCCTGCTGCAGGGGATCGCGCTCGTCGTGGCGGTGATCGTGCTGAACTTCGTGCTGGTTCACGCGGCGCCGGGCGACCCGGTCGAGACGATCGCCGGCGCCAGCGGCGGGATGTCCGAGGAGCTGAAGGCCGAGCTTCGCGCGCAATACGGGCTCGACCGCCCGATGCCGGTGCAGCTCGCGGTCTACCTGGGCAAGGTCGTGCGCGGGGACCTCGGGCACTCGTACTTCTTCAACGTGCCGGTCTCCGGACTGATCGCCGAGCGGGTGCCGGCCACGCTGCTGCTGGTGCTGGCTTCGGTGCTGGTGGCGTTCCTGGCCGGCACGGCGCTGGGCGTGCTGTCCTCGCGCAAGCCCAACGGGCCGCTGTCGCAGGCGATCACGGTGCTCTCGCTGGTCGGGTTCGCTGCGCCGGTGTTCTGGACCGGCATCATGCTGGTGATCCTGTTCGCATCGGTCGTCCCGCTGTTCCCGGTCTCGGGGATGCGCGACGTCGAGTCGCTTTCCAGCGCAGAGAGCCTCGCGGGGCTCGTCGACGTGCTGCACCACCTGGTCCTGCCGACGCTGACGCTCGCGCTCGTCTACCTCGCGCAATACAGCCGGCTCGCGCGCGCCAGCATGCTCGACGTGCTGGGGAGCGACTTCATCCGCACCGCTCGCGCCAAGGGGCTGGCCGAAGGCGTGGTGCTGTACAAGCACGCGCTGCGCAACGCCGTGCTGCCGGTGATCACGATCCTCGGCCTGCAATTCGGCAACGTGATGGCCGGCGCGATTCTCGTCGAGACGGTGTTCAACTGGCCGGGGCTCGGCCGGCTCGCCTTCGAGTCGGTACTCCGGCGCGACTATCCGACCATCCTCGGCGTACTGCTCTTCTCGTCGATCGTGGTGGTGGTCATGAACCAGCTGACCGATCTCGCCTACCGGCTGGTCGACCCGAGGATCAAGGTGTCATGAGCGCGGCGACTCCCATGGCCGTGGCGGCGAAGCTGCCCCGCGTCGAACATCCGACCGTCGAGGCTTTGCGCATGTTCCTGCGCAACCCTTCGGCGATTGCGGGCATGCTGATCCTCGGCCTCGTGCTGCTGGTGGCGATCTTCGGCCCGCTGGTCCACGTGGCCGATCCGTTCGAGATCCGTGCCGCGCCGATGACGCCGCCCTTCACCGAGGAGGCGTGGCTCGGCACCGACTACCTCGGGCGCGACGTGCTGACCACGCTGGTCTACGGCGGCCGTGCGACGCTGCTGGTCGGTGCGGTGGCGGCGCTGCTGTCGGTGATCATCGGCATCACGATCGGCGCGGTGGCCGGCTACTACGGCGGTCGGATCGACGCGCTGCTGATGCGCGTCACCGAGTTCTTCCAGGTGCTGCCGGCGCTGCTGTTCGCGATGGTGGTGGTCACGCTCTTCTCGCCGACGCTGGTGACGGTGACGATCGCGATCGGCATCGTGATCTGGCCGGCCACCGCGAGGCTGACGCGCGCCGAGTTCCTGAAGGGGCGCAGCCTGGTGTTCGTGCGCGCCGAGCGCGCGATCGGCGCCGGCGACGGCCGGATCATCTGGAAGGTGATCCTGCCCAACGCGTTTCCTCCGCTGGTCGTATCGGCGACGCTCGCGGTCGGCTCGGCGATCCTGTTCGAGGCCGGGCTGTCTTTCCTCGGGCTGGGCGACCCGAACCAGATGAGTTGGGGGCTGATGATCGGCTCGAGCCGGCAGTACGTGCTGACCAGCTGGTGGGCAGTCACCTTTCCCGGTGCCGCGATCTTCGTCACCGTGCTCGCGGTCAGCCTGATCGGCGACGGGCTGAACGACGCGCTGAACCCGAAGCTGAGGGAGCGCTGATGGGCGAGCCGCTGTTGCAGGTCGAGGACCTGCGGGTCGAGTTCCGCACGCGGCGCGGCGCGGCGATGGTGTTGAACGGGGTCGACTTCCAAGTCGATCCGGGCGAGACGCTGTGCGTGGTCGGCGAGTCGGGCTGCGGCAAGAGCATGACGGCGCTGGCGCTGCTGCGGCTGATTCCGTCGCCGCCGGGACGTATCAGCGGCGGGCGCGTGAGCTTCCTCGGCGAAGACCTGCTGAAGGCCACCGAAGCGCGGATGCGCGACGTGCGAGGCAACCGGATCTCGATGATCTTCCAGGAGCCGATGACTTCGCTCAATCCGGTGTTCACCGTCGGCGACCAGATCGGCGAGTCGCTGCGCCTGCACGCGGGCATGGATGCCGCGCAGGCGCGCGCGCGCTCGATCGAGATGCTGCGGCAGGTCGGCATCCCCGCGCCGGAGCGACGCGTCGACGAGTACCCGCACCAGTTGTCCGGCGGCATGCGCCAGCGCGTGATGATCGCGATGGCGCTCGCCTGCCGGCCCGACATCCTCATCGCCGACGAGCCGACCACCGCGCTCGACGTCACCGTGCAGGCGCAGATCTTCGACCTGCTGCGCGAGCTGCAGCGCGAGAACAACACCGCGATCATGCTGATCACGCACGACATGGGCGCGGTCGCCGAGATGGCCGACCGGGTCATCGTGATGTACGCCGGGCGCGTGATCGAGCAGGGGACGACCGCGCAGGTGCTCGGTACGCCGCGCCATCCTTACACGCAGGGGCTGATCGAGTGCCTGCCCGAGCTCGGCAGCAGCCGGGAGGGCGGCCGGCCCGAACTGGCCGAGATTCCCGGGGTCGTGCCGTCGATCTGGGAGCTGGGCAGCGGCTGCGCGTTTCGCGAGCGTTGCGTGCGCGCGGTGCCGCAGTGTGCGCACGACGTGCCGCCACTCTTCGAGGCCGGCGGCGGCCACGGCGCGGCCTGCTGGCTGTTGCGCGAGGAGGCCACCGCGTGAGCTCGAGTACCACGCCGGGCAGCGCGGGCGGCGCGCCCGCGCTGCTGTCGGTCAGCGACCTGAAGGTGCACTTCCCGCGCGCGAAGTCCGGCTGGTTCAAGCCGCCCGAAGTCGTCAGGGCGGTCGACGGCGTCTCGCTCGAGATCGCGCGCGGCACGACGCTGGCCGTGGTCGGCGAATCCGGCTCGGGCAAGACGACCACCGCGCTGGCCGTGATGCGTCTCGCGCCAGTGACTGCAGGATCGATCCGGCTCGGTGAACTCGACCTCGGGACGCTCGAAGGCGAGGCGCTGCGCGAGGCGCGTCGACGGTTGCAGATCATCTTCCAGGACCCGTTCTCGTCGCTCAATCCGCGCCAGCGCGCCGGCGACGCGGTGCGCGCGCCGCTCGACCTGATGGGCATCGGCACCCCCGCGCAGCGCACCGAGCGGGTCGCCGAGCTGTTCACGCAGGTGGGCTTGCGCCCCGAGCAGCAGCGACTGTTTCCGCACCAGTTCTCGGGCGGCCAGCGCCAGCGCATCAACATCGCACGGGCGCTGGCCACGCATCCCGAGCTCGTCGTCTGCGACGAGCCAGTCTCGGCGCTCGACGTAGCGATCCGCGCGCAGATCCTGAACCTGCTCGCGCGGCTGCAGCGCGAGCTGGGGTTGACCTATCTGTTCATTTCGCACGACATGGCGGTGGTCGAGCACCTCTGCGACGAGATCGCCGTGATGTACCTCGGCCAGATCGTCGAACGCGCGCCGCGTGCGGCATTCTTCGCCGAGCCGCTGCATCCGTACAGTGTCGCGCTGATGTCGGCGGTGCCCACCGTCAAGGGCGGGCGCGCGCGCGCGGCGAAGCGCATCCGGTTGAGCGGCGATCCGCCGAGCCCGATCTCGCCGCCGCCGGGCTGCAGATTCGCGGGCCGCTGCCCGGTGGCCGAGCCGGCCTGCGGCGCCGAGTTGCCGCCGCTGCGTGAAGTGGCGCCCGGGCACTGGGTGCGCTGCCGGCGCGTCGAAGTGATCGACGGGCGGGCGCGGCCGATCCTCGATCCGCAGTCGGCCTGAGCGTGCCGCCGGAGCCGCGCGTTCCTGGTCTTCCTTTCCTCGAGCCTTCGGAGCCACACCGATGACCCATTCCGCCGATCCCGCGCGCACCATCGTCTTCCAGGCGCGCAAGATCATCACGATGAACCCGATGCAGCCCGAGGCGACGCACGTGGCCGTGCGCGACGGACGCATCCTCGCGGTGGGGTCGCTCGAGCGGATGCGCGAGTGGGGCTCGTTCGACCTGGACGCGCGCTTCGCAGACAAGGTGCTGATGCCGGGCCTGGTCGAAGGGCATTCGCACCTGATGGCGGGCGGCCTCTGGCAATTCCCGTTCGTGGGCTTTCACGCGCGCACCGCGCCGGACGGCACCGTCTGGCAGGGTTGCCGCAGCTTCGGCGAAGTCGTCGAGCGCCTGGTTGCGGTCGAAGCGGCGATGACCGACCCGCAGCAGCCGCTTCTGGCCTGGGGCTTCGACCCGATCTTCTTCGGCGCCGAGCGGATGACGATCGAGCACCTCGACCGGGTGTCGGTGTCGCGGCCGGTGGTGATCCTGCACGCCAGCCAGCACCTGATGAACGTGAACTCGGCGGCGCTCGCGCGCGCCGGCATCGACCGCGACACCGAAGCCGAGGGCGTGGTGAAGTTCGATGCCGGACCGCACCGTGGCGCGCCGACCGGCGAGTTGCAGGAGTTCGCGGCGATGTTCCCGATCATGCGCTTCACCGGCAACGTGTTCCGGCTCGCCGGCACCAGCGAGGCCGGCCTGCGCAACTTCGGCCGCATCGCGCAGTTCGCCGGCGTGACGACCGCGACCGACCTGGTCAACGACCTGTCCGACGATGCCGTGGCGACGCTGCACCGCCTGACCGCCGAGCCCGGCTTTCCGGTGCGCATCGTGCCGGCGTACGTGTCGCTGGACGGGTCGATTCCGCGCGAGGCAGGCGCCGAGCGGGTGCGCGCCCGGATGGCCGGCAACACGGCCAGGCTGCACTTCGGCGCGATCAAGCTGGTCGTCGATGGCTCGATCCAGGGCTTCTCGGCGCGGCTGCGCTGGCCGGGCTACTTCAACGGCCACGACAACGGAATCTGGATCCTGCCGCCGGCCGAGATGCGCGCAACGATCGAGTTCTTCCACCGCGAAGGGTTCCAGCTGCACATCCACACCAACGGCGACGAGGCGACCGAACTCGCGATTGACTCGATCGAGGCGGCGCTCGCGAAGTGGCCGCGGCCCGATCATCGCCACACGCTGCAGCACTGCCAGATGGCCGACGCAGCCCAGTTCCGGCGCATGGCGCGGCTGGGCATCTGCGCGAACCTGTTTGCCAACCACCTGTACTACTGGGGCGACGCGCACTACACGCTGACGATGGGGCCCGACCGCGCCTGCCGGATGGACGCCTGCGGGAGCGCGCTCGACCACGGCGTGCCGCTGGCGATCCACTCCGACGCTCCGATCACGCCGCTCGGGCCGCTGTTCACCGCGTGGTGCGCGGTGAACCGGACGACGTCGTCCGGACAGGTGCTGGGCGAGAACGAGCGGATCGGCGTGCCGCAGGCGCTGCACGCGATCACGATGGGCGCGGCCTATACGCTTCGGATGGACGACCGGATCGGCTCGATCGAGGTCGGCAAGTTCGCCGACTTCTGCGTGCTGCACGACGACCCGCTGGCGGTCGCTCCCGAGGCGCTGAAGGACGTGCGCATCGCCAGCACCGTCCTGGGCGGGCGCGTGATGCCGCTGCCCGTCGCGACGTGAACCGCTCCGAGTCGACGGCCGACTTCGCCGGGCGCGGGTCGGGCGCGACGCGCGCCCGCCTGCCGCTGACGGTCATCGGCGGCTTCCTCGGCGCGGGCAAGACCACGCTTGTCGAGCGGATGCTGCGCCAGTCGCAGGGCCGCCGGCTCGCGGTGCTGGTCAACGACTTCGGCGCGCTGAACATCGACGCCGAACTCGTCGCCGCGAGTTCCGCCGACACGATCGCGCTGACCAACGGCTGCGTCTGCTGCTCGATCGGCGACGACCTGAGCGATGCGCTGATCCGGGTGCTGTCCTCGCCCGCGCCGTTCGACGCGGTCATCATCGAGGCCAGCGGGGTCTCCGACCCGTGGCGCATCGCGCAGGTCGGGCTGGCCGACCCCGGTCTCGCGCTCGACGGCGTGGTCGTGCTGGTCGACGCGGCGGCGGTGCTCGAGCAGGCTGCCGATCCGCTGCTGGCCGACTCGTTGCTGCGGCAGCTTCGCGCGGCCGACCTGATCGTCGTCAACAAGGTCGACCTGGTCGATGCGGCGCGGCGCCGGCAGGTGCGCGAATGGGTCGCGACGGTCGCGCCCGGCACGCCCGCGTTCGACGCGGTGCAGGCGGCCGTGCCGCTGGCGCTCGTCACCGGTGCGGCGATGCCGGCCGCGCCGGCCCAGAGGGCGCGCAGCGGCGGACCGGCCGGATGCTGCGGCGGGCACGGCGCCGAAGGGCGCACCGGCCACGACGACCATCCCGACCACGCCGGCCTGTTCGATACCTGGGCCAGCCGTCCGGACCGGCTCCTGCCGGCACAGGCGCTGCGCGAGTGGCTGCGCTCGCGCCCGGCAGGGGTGCTGCGACTGAAGGGCCTGGTGCGCACCGACGAACTCGGCTGGTCGGAAATCCAGTTCGCCGGCCGGCACGGCTCGCTGCGTCGGGCCGCGGCCGAGCCCCGGGGCGGCGCCGCCGTCGTCGCGATCGGGCTGCGAGGGCGTCTGCCGATGGCCGCGCTCGAGCGGATCTTCGCGGCGCCGCACGGCCGCTGAACACGCCCTTTGTCACGTCCGGCCCTCCCGGGCTGGGTGTACACTCGACCCCCCGCCGTGGCCGCGACCCGCATCGGCCGGCCGTCTGGCCGGCGACAGGCCCCCGTCGCGCGAACCGACACAGGACCGGCGGGGAAGAGATGCCGAAGCAGTCGCACGAATTCGCACAGCAGCCCGGTTGCCGCAGGCATCGGGCGCGCGCGCGGCCGGGTCCGCGCCGATGCAGCCGGTTCCCAATCACGGAGGTCTTTCCATGTCCCACGCTCGTGCCGAGGCGGCCATGACCGCAACCGGGGGCCAGGGTGCCGCTTCGCGCGTTGCCGGGTTCGGCGCCGCGCCGCTGCAGGCTCCCGAATGGGTCCGGCATCCGCGACTGATCGAGTGGGTCGGCTCGATCGCCGCGCTGGTGAAGCCCGACCGGATCCACTGGTGCGACGGCTCGCAGGAAGAATACGACCGGCTGTGCGACCAGATGGTCGCCGCGGGCACGCTGCGCAAGCTCGACCCGGCCAGGCGCCCCGGGTCGTTCCTGGCGCTGTCCGATCCGACCGACGTTGCGCGCGTCGAAGACCGCACCTTCATCTGCTCGGAGCACCGTGACGACGCCGGGCCGACGAACAACTGGGTCAATCCCGACGAGATGCGCGTGACGCTGGGCCAGCTGTTCGACGGCGCGATGCGCGGGCGCACGATGTACGTCGTCCCGTTCTCGATGGGCCCGATCGGCAGCCACATCTCGCACATCGGCATCGAGATCACCGACAGCCCGTACGTGGTCGCGAGCATGCGCATCATGACGCGCATGGGTCGCGCGGTGTACGAGATCCTGGGCGAGGACGGCGGCTTCGTTCCCTGCGTGCATTCGGTGGGCAAGCCGCTGGCGCCGGGCGAGGCCGACGTGTCCTGGCCGTGCAACCCTACCAAGTACATCGTCCACTATCCCGAGACGCGCGAGATCTGGTCGTTCGGCTCGGGCTACGGCGGCAATGCGCTGCTCGGCAAGAAGTGCTTCGCGCTGCGCATCGCGTCGAACATGGGCCGCCAGGACGTGCAGGCCGGCGGCATCGGCTGGCTCGCCGAGCACATGCTGATCCTCGGCGTCACTTCGCCCGAGGGCCGGAAGTACCACGTCGCGGCTGCGTTCCCGTCGGCCTGCGGCAAGACCAACTTCGCGATGCTGATCCCGCCCAAGGGCTTCGAGGGCTGGAAGGTCACGACGATCGGCGACGACATCGCGTGGATCAAGCCCCACTCGGACGGCCGCCTGTACGCGATCAATCCCGAGGCGGGCTTCTTCGGCGTCGCGCCGGGCACCAGCCAGAAGACCAACCCGAACTGCCTGGCGTCGCTGCGCGAGAACACGATCTTCACCAACGTCGCGCTGACCGACGACGGCGACGTCTGGTGGGAGGGGCTGTCCGAGCCGCCGGCGCACCTGATCGACTGGCAGGGCCGCGACTGGACGCCGGCCGACGGCAAGGCCGGTCGCAAGGCCGCGCACCCGAACTCGCGGTTCACGGTGTCGGCGGCCCAGTGCCCGTCGATCGATCCGCACTGGGACAGCGTCGACGGCGTGGCGATCGACGCGTTCATCTTCGGGGGCCGCCGCTCGACGACGGTGCCGCTGGTCACCGAGGCCCGCGACTGGGTCGAGGGCGTCTACATGGCGGCGACGATGGGTTCGGAGACGACCGCCGCCGCCGCCGGCCAGCAGGGCGTCGTGCGGCGCGACCCGTTCGCGATGCTGCCGTTCTGCGGCTACAACATGGCCGACTACTTCGCACACTGGCTCGATCTCGGTCACCGGCTGCAGGCCGGCGGCGCGAAACTGCCGAAGATCTACTGCGTCAACTGGTTCCGCACCGACGAGAACGGCAAGTTCGTCTGGCCGGGCTTCGGCGAGAACATGCGCGTGCTCAAGTGGATGATCGACCGGATCGAAGGCCGCGCGGGGGGCGTCGAGCACGTGTTCGGCACGACGCCGCGCTACGAAGACCTGAACTGGAGCGGCCTCGAGTTCAGCGCCGGCGACTACGCGAAGATCACCTCGATCGACCGCGCCTCGTGGGAGAAGGAGTTCGCGCTGCACGCCGGGCTGTTCGACAAGCTGGCGGCGCGGCTGCCGAAAGCGCTGAAGCTCGCGAAGGCCGAACTGGAGAAGCGGCTGGCGGCCTGAGGGCCCGCCGACGCGTCATCGACGCCTCAGGTAGTGGCGCTCGTCGAAGAGTCGCACGCTGCCTGGGGCGAAAACGACCAGCAGCGTGGTCAGCATCCCCTCGAGCCACGCCTCGCCGCCGGCGAGCAGCAACGCGTATGGAAGCATCATCGCCCAATAGTCGGTAAGCGCTTGCGTGCGTAGCGGAGGGCCCGAGCCGCCGGCCAGCGCCCAGGCACCGAGCCCGGCGGCTGCCAGCAGCGGCAGCGCATAGGCGGCGAACAGCCCCAAAAACCCGGCGCCCAGCAGGAACACGAACGGGTTCGGCGGCAGCCAGCGGCGCAGCCCTCGCGTGATCAGCCAGATGAGCCACGCGGGGGCGACGCCCAGCACCAGCAGGGGTAGCGCCTGATCGGCGACCGACAGGTCGAACTGCGCCGCGTGCGCGACGGCGATCAGCGACATCGACAGCACGGCCCGCGGATAGCCGAGCAGCAGCGCCAGCCAGGCCGACCCGATGTACTGCAGCGACAGGCCGCCCGGCATCGTGACCGTCATCTGCCGGGCAAGGAAGATGCCCGCAGTAGCGAGCGCCCACATTGCATGCTCTCGGGTCGGGTCCGACCAATCGGCACGTCGGGCGGCATCGAGGACGAGCAGCGTCGTGAGCAGGATCGCCAGCCAGCCGACCCCTGCGGGCAGGCCTTCCACATGCATGTGAGCGCCCGCTTTCCTAGAGGCCGTCCGAGGCGGCGGCGCTGAGCGCGTCGGCCTCGCGGATCGCCGCGAGCAGGCTGTGTGCGCTGGCGAGCCCGCGCCCGTCGGGGCCCGGCCGACCCGCGATATCGAAGGCTGTGCCGTGGTCGGGGCTCGTGCGCACGAACGGCAGGCCCAGCGTGACGTTGACCCCGTCGTCGATCCCCAGGTACTTCACCGGGATCAGGCCTTGGTCGTGGTACATCGCGACCACGACGTCGAAGTCGCGCAGTCCGCGAGCCCGCATGAACACGGTGTCCGGCGGGAAGGGGCCGCTCGCTTCGATTCCCCGGGCGCGCGCTGCCGCGACGGCGGGGGCGATCGTGTCGATCTCCTCGCGGCCGAACATGCCGGCCTCGCCCGCATGTGGATTGAGGCCCGCCACCGCGATCCGCGGGCGCGCGATGCCGGCCTGCCGAAGCGCGGTGTCAGTAATCACTATCGTCTGAAGCACGTTGTCGAGCGTGACCTTGCCGAGGGCGTCGCGCAGCGACAGGTGGATCGAGACCAGCACCGTGCGCAACTCGGGGTTGGCCAGCATCATCCGCACGTCGACGCCGCCGGCGAGTTCGGCCAGCAACTCGGTGTGGCCGGGGAAGTGGTGTCCGGCCGCGTGCATCGCCTCCTTGGCGATTGGTGCGGTGACGATCGCGCGCACCTCGCTGCGCAGCGCCAGGTGCGCGGCGTGGACGATGAAGCGCCAGGCAGCGTCGCCGGCGCGCGCGTCGATGCGGCCGATGGGCAGGTCGTCACCGAGCTCGACGATCGAGTCGACCTGCGCCGGCATCGGCAGCCCGAGCCGCGCGGCTTCGCGCCGCAGCAGGCCGGCGTCGCCGATCACCCGCAGCGGCAGCGCGAGCGAGGGCTCGGCGCAGGCCTTGAGCACGATCTCCGGGCCGATTCCGCAAGGGTCGCCGAGCGTGACCGCGATCGGTCGCGGATCGCGGGCTGCGGCTTCGGTGCCGGGTGCGGCACGGTGAGGCGAGTGGGCGGCCATGGGGTCTCGTGCGCTGTCGCGGTCGCGTTCGATCGCGACCGATATCGATTCTAGTGCTCCGCTGCGCAGGCGCCCTGCCTTCGACATGGCCCGGCGGGCGATCCGCGTCGGACTCGCGGGACCTCAGGCTCCCAGGCGCTGCGACACGCGCGCGGCCAGCTCGCGGATCGCCGCCACCACTTCGTCGCGGCGCCGCACGCTGGTGGAGGCCTTGATCAGGCTGACCGCGACGGCGGCCACCGCTTCGCTGCGGCCGGCGGCGAACACCGGCGCGCCGAAGCAGTGCATGCCCTCGGCGGTTTCCTCGTCGTCGACCGCGTGGCCCTGCGCGCGGAACTGCTCGAGCTGCCGCAGCAGCGATGCGATGCTGCCGACGCTGTGCCGCGTGAGCCGAGGCAGCGGGCGGCCGCCGAGCAGCGCGCGGACCCGCGCGGGTGGCAGCGTGGCCAGCAGCGCCTTGCCCGACGAGGTGCAACTGGCCGGGAACCGGCCGCCGACGCGGAAGTTCACCGCGAGCGCGCGCGTGCCCGGCCGGCAGGCGAGGTAGAGCACCTCGGCGCCGTCGAGCACCGCCAGCATGATCGCCTCCTCGCGCAGGGCGGGGAGCTGCTCGGCGACCGCGTCGAAGGCGTCGACGACCCCCGATTGCTGGCCGAACGCGCCGGCCCACTGCACCGGTTTTGCGCCGAGCGCGTAGTCGCCGCGCTCGCTGCGCGTCGCCAGCCCCAGTGCGACCAGCGTGTGCAGCAGCCCGTGCAGGCTGCTCTTGGGCATGCCGAGCGCCTTCGACAGCTCGGCCAGCGGTTGCGGCCTGCGCAGTCCGGCGAGATGATCGAGCAGCCGCACCGCCCGCTCGACCGCCGGCACCAGTGCGGGCGACGCCTCTCTCGCGGCGGCGGCCGGGTTCGTTGCTCGCGGCGATCGGGTTGACATTGCTGCGTCGTGGGCTACACTCATGTTCTTCACGGTGAACAGCCATTCAGCCGGCTGAACAATCGATTGTCCACCAGATATGCAGGAGGCGCAAGTGGGCAGCTTCGAGACGACCCTGGCCAGGGGAGCCGATCCGGCCGCCGTCGGCGGCGAACCGACCGGGATCGGGCACTGGATCGGCGGGCAGGTGTCCGCGCCGTCTGCCGGCGCCCGCCACTCGCCGGTGTTCGACCCCGCCACCGGGGCCGTGAGCGGCCAGGTGGCGCTGGCCTCGGCGAGCGAGGTCGACGCCGCGGTGGGTGCCGCGGCGAGGGCGTTCCCCGGCTGGGCGGCCACGTCGCCGCTGCGCCGCGCGCGCGTGATGTTCCGCTTCCGCGAACTGGTCGAGCAGCACGCCGACGAAATGGCCGCGTGCATCGTCGCCGAGCACGGCAAGGTGTTCAGCGACGCGATGGGCGAGGTCACGCGCGGGCTGGAAGTGGTCGAGTTCGCCTGCGGCATCCCGCAACTGCTGAAGGGCGAGTTCAGCGAGCAGGTCGGCACCGGGATCGACATGTACTCGATCCGCCAGCCGCTGGGCGTGTGCGTCGGCATCACGCCGTTCAACTTCCCGGTGATGGTCCCGATGTGGATGTTCCCGGTCGCGCTGGCCTGCGGCAACAGCTTCGTGCTCAAGCCCTCCGAGCGCGACCCTTCCGCGTCGCTGCTGATCGCGCGGCTGCTGCGCGAGGCGGGCCTGCCCGACGGCGTGTTCAACGTCGTGCAGGGCGACAAGGTCGCGGTCGACGCGCTGCTCACGCATCCGTCGGTCGCGGCGGTCAGCTTCGTCGGCTCCACGCCGATCGCCAGGTACATCCACGAGACCGCGTCGCGCCACGGCAAGCGGGTGCAGGCGCTGGGCGGCGCGAAGAACCACATGGTGGTGATGCCCGATGCGGACCTCGACCAGGCGGTCGACGCGCTGATCGGCGCCGCCTACGGCTCGGCCGGCGAGCGCTGCATGGCGATCTCGGTGGCGGTCGCGGTCGGCGACATCGCCGACCGGCTCGTCGCGCGGCTCGCCGAGCGCGTGCCGAAGATCCGCGTCACGCAGGGCATGGACCGCACGGCCGAGATGGGTCCGCTGGTCACGCGCGCGCACCTGGACAAGGTGCGCGGCTACGTCGACGCCGGGGTGGCAGAGGGCGCGAAGCTGGTCGTCGACGGCCGCGGCCTGAAGGTCGAGGGCCACGAGCAGGGGTTCTTCCTGGGCGGCTGCCTGTTCGACCACGTGAAGCCGGGCATGCGGATCTACGGCGAGGAGATCTTCGGGCCGGTGCTGTCGATCGTGCGCGCCGATTCGTTCGACGCCGCGCTTCGGCTCGTCAACGAGCACGAGTACGGCAACGGCTGCGCGATCTTCACGCGCGACGGCGACGCGGCGCGCGAGTTTGCCCATCGCGTGCAGGTCGGCATGGTCGGCGTGAACGTGCCGATCCCGGTGCCGATGGCGTTCCACTCGTTCGGTGGGTGGAAGTCGTCGCTGTTCGGCGACCACCACATGCACGGGCCCGAGGGGGTGCGGTTCTATACGCGGCTGAAGGCGGTGACGCAGCGGTGGCCGGCGGGCATCCGGGCCGGGGCCGAGTTCGTGATGCCCACGATGAAGTGAGCCCCGCGCTTCGCACGCTCGCTACGCTGAGATGAACGAAGACGGTTGGAGTGACTGGGAGGATTCGGGGCTGCGCCGATGTCCTGGCGGATTGCCGACCGAGCGCAGCGATCGGGGCGCGGCGCGGTCGGCAGGGGGGCGCCCGGTTCGGGGGCGGGTCGGCGAGTCGTGGGGTCGTGGGCGCCGTTCGGGCGCCGCTTTCGGGGACGGGGAGCGGGCGATGAACTTGTCGGTGGGCCAGGCGTGGGCGGTGCTGGTGGTGGCGGGGCTGTTCGAGATCGTCTGGGCGCTGGGGCTGAAGTACAGCGACGGGTTCTCGAGACTGTGGCCGTCGGTCGTGGTCGTGGTCGCGGCGGCGGCGAGTTTCTGGCTGCTGGCGCTCGCGATGCGGGTGCTGCCGGCCGGGACCGCCTATGCGGTCTGGACCGGCATCGGCGCGGCGGGAACGGCGTTGCTGGGAATTGCGCTGCTCGGCGAGTCGGCCAGCGCGATGCGGCTGGCCTGCATCGCGCTGATCGTGCTGGGTGTGCTGGGACTGAAGTTCGCCGGCAACGCAGCCTGAGCCGGCCTTGGCGAATCGATCGAGGACAATGCGATGACGCTGCAACTGAAGGACATGCGACTGCTCAAGCGCAAGGGCTACATCGACGGCAAGTGGGTCGACGCCGATGCGGGCGGCAGCTTCGCGGTGACCGATCCGGCCACCGGCGAGAAGATCGTCGAGGTGACCGACATGGGTGCGGCCGAGACGCGGCGCGCGATCGACGCCGCGCAGCGCGCGCTGCCGGCCTGGCGCGCGAAGCCGGCGAAGGAGCGCGCCGCGGTGCTGCGCAAGTGGTACGAGCTCATCCTCGGGCATGCCGACGATCTCGCGCTGCTGATGACCACCGAGCAGGGCAAGCCGCTGGCCGAGGCGCGCGGCGAGGTCGTCTACGGCGCGTCGTTCGTCGAGTGGTTTGCCGAGGAGGGCCGACGCGCATACGGCGACGTGATCCCGACCATCGCGCCCGATCGCCGGCTGCTGGCGATCAAGCAGCCCATTGGCGTGTGCGCGGCGATCACGCCGTGGAACTTCCCGATCGCGATGATCACGCGCAAGGTGGCGCCGGCGTTCGCGGCGGGCTGCACCGTCGTCGCCAAGCCCGCCGAGGCGACGCCGCTGTCGGCGCTGGCGCTGATGGAGCTCGCCGAGCAGGCGGGCTTCCCGTCGGGCGTGTTCAACGTCATCGTCGGCAACGGCGACAAGTCGCCCGAGATCGGCCTCGAGATGTGCACCAACCCGGTAGTGCGCAAGGTGTCGTTCACCGGCTCCACCGAGGTCGGGCGCATCCTGCTGCGCCAGTGCGCCGACACCGTGAAGAAGCTCTCGCTGGAGCTGGGCGGCAACGCGCCGTTCATCGTGTTCGACGACGCCGACCTCGACGCGGCGGTCGAGGGGGCGCTCGCGTCGAAGTACCGCAACGCGGGCCAGACCTGCGTCTGCGCGAACCGGCTCTACGTGCAGGACGGCGTCTACGACGCGTTCGCGAACAAGCTCGCGGCGCGCGTCGCCCAGTTCAAGGTGGGCGCGGGCACCGAAGAGGGCGTGACGATCGGCCCGCTGATCGAGCCGGCGGCGATCGCCAAGGTCGAGGAGCACGTGGCCGACGCGCTCGCGAAGGGTGCGAAGCTTGCGCTCGGCGGCAAGCGTCACGCGCGCGGCGGACTCTTCTTCGAGCCGACGATCCTCACCGACGTGACGCCGCAGATGCGCGTCGCGCGCGAGGAGACCTTCGGCCCGGTGGCGCCGCTGTTCCGCTTCAGGACCGACGACGAGGCGATCGCGATGGCCAACGACACCGAGTTCGGATTGGCCGCGTATTTCTATTCGCGCGACGTCGGCCGCATTTTCCGCGCCGCCGAGGGCATCGAGTCGGGCATGATCGGGGTGAACACCGGCCTGATCTCGACCGCCGAGGCGCCGTTCGGTGGCGTCAAGCAATCGGGCCTCGGACGCGAAGGGTCGAAGTACGGGATCGACGAGTACCTGGAAGTGAAGTACCTGTGCCTCGCGGGGCTCTGACGCGCGCGGGCGCGCAGGCCCGAAGGGGGAGACGATGACGAGAACGATGCGCGCGGCGGTGCTGCGCGAGATCGGGTTGCCGGCACCGTATGCACAGAGCCGGCCGCTGTCGATCGAGCAGGTGGCACTCGAGTCGCCGGGCCGCGGCGAGATCATGGTGAAGATCCGCGCCGCGGGCCTGTGTCATTCCGACCTGTCGGCGATCAACGGCGACCGGCCGTGGCCGATGCCGATCGTGGTCGGCCACGAGGCGGCCGCCGAGGTGATCGAGCTGGGCGACGGCGTCGACGACCTGGCCGTCGGCGATCACGTCGCGCTGATCTTCCGTCCGAACTGCGGCACCTGCCCGAGCTGCGCAGTGGGGCGGCCGGCGCTGTGCGAGCCGGGGGGCGCGTCGAATGCGAGCGGCTCGCTGCTCGGCGGCTACAAGCGGCTGCGCTCGGTGGCCGGGCCCGGCATCGACGGCAAGCCGGGGTCGCCGCTGCACCATCACCTCGGCTGCGCGGCGTTCGCCGAGTACGCGACCGTGTCGCGTCGCTCGGCCGTGAGAATCGATCCGGCGCTGCCCTGGGACGAGGCGGCGCTGTTCGGGTGCGCGGTGATCACCGGCGCGGGCGCGGTGGTCAACACCGCGAAGGCGGAGGCGGGGTCGAAGGTGGCGGTGGTGGGGCTCGGCGGAGTCGGCTTCTCGTCGCTGCTCGCCGCGCACGCGATCGGCGCGCGCGAGATCGTCGCGGTGGACATGCTCGAGTCGAAGCTCGCCAGGGCGCGCGAGCTCGGCGCGACGCAGTGCTTCAACGCCGCCGACCCGGACGTGATCGCGAAGGTGAAGGACGCCACCGGCGGCGGCGTCGATTATGCGTTCGAGATGGCCGGCAACGTCAACGCGCTCGAGCTCGCCTACCGCATCACTGCGCGCGGAGGCACGACGGTGACGGCGGGCCTGCCGAATCCGAATGCAAAGTGGGCGTTGCAGGCCGTGTCGCTGATCGCCGAGGAGCGCACGATCAAGGGCAGCTACGTCGGCTCGTGTGTGCCTTCGCGCGACATTCCGCGCTTCATCGCGATGTATCGCGGCGGCGCGTTGCCGGTGAACAGGCTGCTGTCGGAGCGGATCACCCTCGACGAGATCAACCCGGCGCTGGACCGTCTCGCGCGCGGCGAATCGATCCGGCAAGTCATCCTGATGGATTGAGCGGCGGACCGACGACACCCACGAGGGCGGGCACTCAGGCCGGCCGCACGAGGCAGCGGATGAACGAGGAACGCTTCGATTACATCGTCGTGGGGGCGGGCACCGCGGGCTGCCTGCTCGCCAACCGGCTGTCGGCCGATCCGTCGACCCGGGTGCTGCTGCTCGAGGCGGGCGGGGAAGATCGGTACCTGTGGATCCACATCCCGGTGGGCTACCTGTACTGTATCGGCAATCCGCGGACCGACTGGCTGTTCCGGACGGCCGAGGAGCCTGGCCTGGGCGGGCGTTCGATCGGCTATCCGCGCGGCAAGGTGTTCGGCGGATCGTCGTCGATCAACGGGATGATCTACATGCGCGGCCAGCGGGGCGACTACGATCGCTGGGCCGTCGACGGGAACCCCGGCTGGAGCTGGGACGAAGTGCTGCCGTACTTCGTGCGTCACGAGGACCATCACACGCTCGACGCCGGCGGCAGCGACCCCCTGCACGGCCACGGCGGCGAGTGGCGGGTGGAGCGCGCGCGCGTGACCTGGGAGATTCTGGACGCGTTCCGCGACGCGGCTGCGCAGGCGGGCATTCCGCCGAACGACGACTTCAATCGCGGCGACAACTTCGGCTGCGGCTACTTCGAGGTGAACCAGAAGCGGGGGGTGCGCTGGAATGCGTCGAAGGCCTTCCTGCGCCCTGTGCTGCACCGGCCGAATCTGAAGGTGGTCACTCACACTCATGTCACTGGACTGGTCCGGCGCACGGACGGGTCGGGCCGGGTCGAGGGGGTCGAATATCGAATCGGCGGGGCTTCGGGCAAAAGCAAGCGCACACTGTGCGATGGCGAGGTGGTTCTGTCGGCGGGTGCGATCGGGTCGCCGCAGATCCTGCAGTGCGCGGGCATCGGGGCGGGCGCCACGCTGCGCGAAGCGGGCGTGACGCCGGTCACCGAGCTGCCCGGGGTCGGCGGGAACCTGCAGGACCACCTGCAGCTGAGGATGATCTACAAGGTCCGCAACGTCCGGACGCTGAACCAGCAGGCCGGCAGCCTGATCGGCAAGGCAGGGATCGGGCTCGAGTACCTGCTCTTTCGCAGCGGACCGATGTCGATGTCGCCGAGCCAGCTGGGGGCCTTCGCGCGGTCGAGCGACCGCGAGCCGAGCCCTGACCTGGAGTACCACGTGCAGCCGCTGTCGCTCGACCGTTTCGGCGAGCCGCTGCACGATTTCCCCGCGTTCACCGCGTCGGTCTGCCATCTGCGCCCGTCGTCGCGGGGCGAGGTGCGGATCACTTCACCCGATCCGTTCGCGGCGCCGCGGATCGCACCGAACTACCTGTCGACCGAGCAGGATCGGCGGGTGGCGGCGCGCGCGCTGCAGCTCACCCGCCGCATCGTCGGCACCGACGCGATGCGCCGCTTCGAGCCGAAGGAGATCAAGCCCGGCCCGGCGTACCAGACCGAGGAAGAGCTTGCGCGGGCGGCCGGCGATGTCGGCACGACGATCTTCCACCCGGTCGGCACCTGCAAGATGGGGCCGTCGAGCGACCCGATGGCGGTCGTCGATGCCCGGCTGCGCTGTCATCGGGTGCCGGGGCTGAGGATCGTCGATGCCTCGGTCATGCCGACGATCACGTCGGGCAACACGAATTCCCCGACGCTGATGATCGCCGAGAAGGCGGCCGAGATGATGCTCGCCGACCGGCGGCAGCACTGAGGCGACGCCGATGGAGACCGTGCAGACAGTGGTGATCGGCGCCGGCGTGGTCGGGCTGGCGATCGCGCGCGAACTCGCGTTGTCCGGCCGCGAGGTGGTCATCCTGGAGCGCGAGAACGCGTTCGGCACCGTCACCAGCGCGCGCAACAGCGAGGTCATTCACGCCGGCATCTACTACGAGCCCGGGTCGCTGAAGGCGCGGCTGTGCGTCGAGGGGCGGCAGAAGCTGGTCGAGTTCTGCCGCAGCCACGGCGTGGACCATCGCCTCTGCGGCAAGCTGATCGTGGCGGCCAGCGACGCCGAGCGGGCCGGGCTCGAGCAGATCGAAGGTCGGGCGCGGGCGGCAGGAGTCGACACGCTGCGCTGGATGAGCGGCGACGAGGCCCGCGCGCTGGAGCCGGCATTGCGCTGCAGCCACGCGCTGATCTCGCCCGAGACCGGCGTCATCGACAGCCACGGCCTGATGTTGGCGCTGCTGGGCGAGGCCGAGGATCACGGTGCGATGCTGGGCCTGCTCAGCGAGGTGACGCGCGCCGAGCTGCGCGGCGACGGCTTCGAGCTCGAAGTCGCTGGCGCGGACGGGTCGATGCGGCTCGGTTGCCGCGAGGTGGTCAACGCTGCAGGACTCGGCGCGCAGCGCGTCGCTTCGGGCATCGAGGGTCTTGCGCAGGATTGCGTGCCGCCGCTGCACCTGGCCAAGGGCAACTACTTTTCGCTGGCGGGGCGATGCCCCTTCTCGCGCTTGATCTATCCGATCCCGAACGAGGCGGGGCTGGGCGTGCACCTGACGCTCGACCTGGGTGGGCAGGGGCGGTTCGGTCCGGACGTCGAGTGGGTGTCGGACATCGGCTACGACGTCGATCGGCGGCGCGGCGACCGCTTCTACGCGGAGATCCGCACCTACTGGCCGGACCTTCCCGACGGCGCGCTGCAGCCGGCCTATGCCGGCATGCGCCCGAAGCTGGTCGGCCCGGGCGCGCCGGCCGCGGATTTCCGGATCGACGGCGCGTCGGTGCACGGCATTCCGGGGCTGGTCAACCTGTTCGGGATCGAGTCACCGGGGCTGACCGGCTGCCTGGCGATTGCCGCGCGCGTTCGGGGGGAGCTCGAGGCAGCGCGCTGAGAGGCATCGGCGCGGCGAAGGCCCGCCGGGTGAGGGCCCGCCGGGCAGTGAGGGCCGGGGGCGCGTGGGGGTGGGATCGGGGCACTCGGCCAGGCGCCATGAGACGCGACGGCGGGGGCGTGTGCGAGCCGGCGCCCACGCGTTGGACCCTCCCGGGGCGCTGGGGCGGCTGATCCGGTGCTGGCGAACCCGTTGTTTCACGTGAAACAGGGGCTCTTGCCGCAGCCGGCCGGCGCGCGATCGGCCGCCCATCGACTTCGCGCGGCGAATGCCGTTCGGCAGACCCATTCCCCTCCGACGAGTCGGGTCCCGGGCCACCTGGACCTCTTCGGCGCCCGAGCGCGACGGGCGGCGCCGCCGGACGCCGACCCGGAATCGGTGCTCGTCAGGTGGTCTTCTTGGTCATCGGGCAGGTGTTGAGCCCGACGATCGAGTAGAGCGGGCAGGTCCTGAAAAGTCCGGTCGCCAGCGGCACGATCCCGATCCAGCCCCAGACGCCGATCGTGTGGCTCAGCGTCAGCCCGATCAGAACGAGGCCGGCAACGATGCGCACTGCGCGATCCAGACCTCCGACGTTCACTTTCATCCTGGCTCTCCGGTTGAATGGGCGTGCGTGCCCGAATGCGTTCGTGCGCTATTCGAACGCGGCGACCCTGTCGCGGTCTGTGACCGCGGTTACAGACCGCCGGCGAATTGGCGCAGTGCGGCCAGGTCCACGATCTCGATCCGCTCACGCCCCAGACGCACGATCCCCTGATCTTCGAAGCGGCCCAGCAGCCTGGACACGATCTCGCGCGCGGTGCCGAGTTCGTCCGCCAGCCTCTGGTGAGTGGTCTGAACCGCGGGGCCATGACCGAGCAGGCTGCGGGCCAGCCGCTGGTCCAGGCGCTGGAAAGCGACCGCCTCGACGAGGGTCGTCAGCTCGGCCAACCGCTCGGCCATCAGTCCGAGCAGGAACAGCCGCCAAGGCCGCGCGTCGCTCCATTCGAGCAGCGTATCGCGATCGACCAGCACGAGACGTGTCGGGGCCGATGCGTGGCCGTGTGCAGTCATGGCCGACCCGCCGAACAGGCATCCGGCCGATACGACGCAGACCTCGCCGGGGCCGACGCGATAGAGCTCGAGTTCCCGGCCGTCGGCGGAGCCGCGCGCCACGCGAACCTGCCCGGACAGCACGCAAGGAAAGCCCTGGCAGGCCTGCCCCTCGGCGAACAGTTCGGTGCCGGCCTCGACGCTGACCACCGACAGGCGGACTGCAGTCTCCGCGAAACGCGGTGCCGGGATGCTGGCCAGGGAAGGGTATGCGGCGAGGAGCCGCTCGGCGGTGTCGGTCATCCGCCCATCGTAGGGCAAAGCGGCAGGAGTGTCCTCGGCCACGCATCCGGTACCCCGGCGCGCTGTTTCACGTGGAACATCCGGACCGCCGTCGCCCTTCAGTTCAGGCGCGGCAAGGCCTATAATCCGCCGGCCCGCGCCGCGCTGCTTCCGTGCTGCCGATGCGCCCGGACCCGCATTCCGCATTCAGCGCCGCACCTGCGCGCCGGGGACGAACGCCCCCATTTCCGACTGGATCACGCATACCATGGCAAGCATGGACTTCCCGCAGCAGTTCGACGTCATCGTCGTCGGCGGCGGCCATGCCGGCACCGAGGCGGCGCTGGCGGCCGCGCGCATGGGCAGTCGCACGCTGCTGCTGACGCACAGCATCGAGACGCTCGGCCAGATGTCGTGCAACCCGTCGATCGGCGGGATCGGCAAGGGCCACCTCGTCAAGGAAGTCGACGCGCTCGGCGGAGCCATGGCGGCGGCCACCGACGAGGCGGGCATCCAGTTCCGGATCCTGAACTCCAGCAAGGGCCCCGCGGTGCGCGCCACCCGCGCGCAGGCCGACCGCGTGCTCTACCGGCAAGCGATCCGCACGCGCCTCGAGAACCAGCCGAACCTCTGGCTCTTCCAGCAGGCAGTCGACGACCTGATCCTGGAAGGTGACCGCGTGGTCGGCGCGGTGACCCAGCTCGGCCTGCGCTTCCGATCGCGCACCGTCGTGCTGACTGCGGGAACCTTCCTGAACGGCCTGGTCCACGTCGGCCTGTCCCACTATCCGGCCGGCCGTGCGGGCGACCCGCCGTCGATCTCGCTGGCACAGCGATTGCGTGAGATGAAGCTGCCGCAGGGTCGGCTGAAGACCGGCACGCCGCCGCGCATCGACGGGCGCACGATCGACTTCTCGCGGTGCGAGGAACAACCCGGCGATCTCGACCCGGTGCCGGTGTTTTCGTTCCTGGGCCGCGCCGACCAGCACCCGCGACAGCTGCCGTGCTGGATCACTCATACACAGCCCCACACCCACGACATCATCCGCGCCGGCCTCGATCGCAGCCCGCTGTACACGGGCGTCATCGAAGGAGTGGGCCCTCGCTACTGCCCATCGATCGAAGACAAGATCCACCGCTTCGCCCACAAGGCCTCGCACCAGATCTTCCTCGAACCGGAAGGCCTGGGCACGCACGAGTTCTATCCGAACGGCATCTCGACCAGCCTGCCGTTCGACGTCCAGCTCGACCTGATCCATTCGATCCCCGGCCTCGAGCATGCGCACGTGCTGCGCCCGGGCTATGCGATCGAGTACGACTACTTCGACCCGCGGGGCCTGAAGCGCTCGCTCGAGACGCGGGCCATTGCAGGACTTTTCTTCGCGGGCCAGATCAACGGTACGACCGGTTACGAGGAGGCGGCCGCCCAGGGCCTGCTGGCCGGGATCAATGCCGCGTTGCAGGTGCGGGGTCGCGAGCCCTGGTGCCCGCGTCGCGACGAGGCCTACCTCGGCGTGCTGGTCGACGACCTGGTCACGCGCGGCGTGTCGGAGCCCTACCGGATGTTCACCAGCCGGGCCGAGTACCGGCTGAGCCTTCGCGAAGACAACGCCGACCTGCGGCTGACGCCGATCGGACGCGAGCTCGGGTGCGTGGACGATGTCCGGTGGGATGCTTTCTCGCGTAAACGCGATGCGATCGATCTGGAACTGCAGCGTTTGCGCGACAACTGGGTCAATCCTCGTACATTTCCGCCAGAGCGCGCCGTCGCACTGATCGGCCAGCCGATCGAGCGCGAACATTCGCTTGCCGACCTGCTGCGCCGCCCCGACGTCGAATACCCGGCAATCATCGAGATCGGCGGTCCGGCCCCGGAAGACCCGCAGGTGCGCGAGCAGGTCGCGATCCAGTTGAAGTACGCCGGCTACATCGCCCGGCAACAGGCCGAAATCGCGCGGCACGAGCACAACGAGGCGCTCGCGATTCCGGCGGATTTCGACTACGCCCAGGTGCGAGGCCTGTCGATCGAAGTTCGTCAGCGCCTGGCGCAGCTTCGCCCCGAGACCGTGGGCCAGGCCGCGCGTGTGTCGGGCGTGACGCCCGCGGCGATCTCGCTGCTGCTCGTGTACCTGAAGAAGCGGCGCAGCACTTCGCCGCCCAACGGGGGCGACGGCCAGCGTGCTGCCTGATTCGCCCGTGAACCGTCGTTCGCCACGCAGCGCCACCGCGCCGATGAGCCCGGGCGGCCCGCCAACCCAGGCGCATGGGGCGAAGCGTGCGCTCGCCTCGCCAGGCGGCGCGCGCGCGACCGGGTTCGACCGCGCTGCGCTGCGCGAGCGACTGCTTGCCGGCCTGGCCGAGCTCGGCCTGGACGCGACGCTCGCTGACCGGCTCCTCGACTACCTCGCGCTGCTGGTCAAGTGGAACGGCGTCTACAACCTCACCGCCGTGCGCGAGCCGGCCGCGATGCTTCGACAGCACCTGCTCGACAGCCTGTCGATCGTCGCGCCGCTGGCTGCCCGCCTGGCGCAGCGCGACGGCGCGCCTGCCGGGCGCATCGTCGACGTCGGCAGCGGCGCCGGCTTGCCCGGCATCGTGCTCGCGCTCGCCTGGTCACGCGCCGACGTCGTGCTGGTCGAGCCAGTCGGCAAGAAGGCCGCCTTCCTGCGCCAGTGTCAGGGAGAGCTTGCGCTCACCAACTTGCGTGTGGAAGCCACCCGCGTCGAATCGCTGGGCGCACCCGAAGCGGGGCAGGCGCCGGATCTCGTCGTCTGCCGGGCGTTCGCGTCGCTGGCCGACTTCGCCACGGCGATCGACCGGCTCGTCGGCCCGCACACGCTGATCGCGGCGATGAAGGGCGCGGCGCCCGACGACGAGATCGCGGCGCTGCCCGCCGACTGGGCCGTCACCGAGGTGCTGCCACTGCGGGTGCCGGACCTCGACGCGGCCCGCCACCTGGTGCTGATGCGGCGCCGTCCCTGACCGACCGACTGCCCCAACGACCCGAGCCCATCCCCATGGCCAAGATCTTCGTCGTAGCCAACCAGAAAGGCGGAGTCGGCAAGACCACCACCACGGTGAATCTCGCCGCCGCGCTGGCGCGCCACGGCCAGCGCACGCTGCTGGTCGACCTCGACCCGCAGGGCAACGCGACGATGGGCAGCGGCATCGACAAGCGCAGTCTTAAGCGCTCGATCTACCAGGTGCTGATCGGCCTGTCCGACGTCGTCGAGGCGACCCAGTGGTCCGAAGGCGGGCGCTATTCGGTCCTGCCGGCCAACCGCGAGCTGGCCGGTGCGGAGGTCGAACTGGTCGACTTCGAAGAACGCGAGACGCGCCTGAAGGACGCGCTGAAGCTGGTCGACGCGCAGTACGACTTCATCCTGATCGACTGTCCACCGTCGCTGTCGCTGCTGACCCTGAACGGCTTCTGCGCCGCGCACGGCGTGATCATCCCGATGCAGTGCGAGTACTTCGCGCTCGAAGGCCTGTCCGACCTGGTCAACACGATCAAGAAAGTGCACGCCAACTTCAATACCGACCTGCAGATCATCGGACTGCTGCGCGTGATGTTCGATCCGCGGGTCACGCTCGGCCAGCAGGTCTCGGCGCAGCTCGAGCAGCACTTCGGCGACAAGGTATTCCGCACGGTGATCCCGCGCAACGTGCGCCTGGCCGAGGCACCCAGCTACGGCTTGCCCGGGCTGGTGTTCGATCCGCAGGCCAAGGGCGCCCGCGCCTATCTCGAATTCGGCGCCGAGCTGATCGAACGCGTCCGCGCGATCGACGAAGCCCGCCGCGCTGCCCCCCGACCGACTCCCCAGGACGAACGACCCCGATGAGCAAGCCCCGCCCCAAAGGACTCGGCCGCGGCCTCGAGGCGCTGCTCGGCGGCAGCGACGAGCGCGCGGCGCGCGACCGCGACGCCCTCACCGCGCTGCCGCTGGCCGACCTGCAGCCCGGCCGCTACCAGCCGCGCACGCGGATGGACGAGTCGTCGCTGCGCGATCTCGCCGCATCGATCCGCACCTACGGCGTGATGCAGCCGCTGGTCGTCCGTCCGGTGGGCCCGGGTCGCTGGGAAATCATCGCGGGCGAGCGGCGCTACCGCGCGGCGCAGATCGCCGGCCTCGCGGAGGTGCCGGTCGTCGTGCGCGAAGTGCCCGACGAGCAGGCCCTCGCGCTCGCGCTGATCGAGAACATCCAGCGCGAGGACCTGAATCCGCTGGAGCAGGCGCAGGCGATCCGGCGCCTGATCGACGAGTTCGGCTATTCGCACGAGCAGGCGGCCGACGCGATCGGGCGCTCGCGCAGCGCCACGTCGAACCTGCTGCGCCTGCTCAATCTGGCCGCGCCGGTGCAGACCATGCTGCTGGCCGGTGACCTCGACATGGGGCACGCGCGCGCGCTGTTGCCTCTGGACCGCGCCGAGCAGATCATGCTGGCGCACCGGGTGGCCGAGAAGCGCCTGACCGTGCGCGAAACCGAGAAGCTGGTGCAGCGGGCGGCGGCCGACGCGACCACGCCACCGGCGCGGCGCCAGGCTGCGCCGCACCGCGACCTGCTGCGGCTGCAGGAGCGCATCGCCGATGCCCTCGCGGCGCCCGTCACGATTCGGGCCAATGCCAAGGGGCGCGGCAAGCTCGTCATTTCGTTCTCGGGTCATGAGCAGTTCCAGGGCCTGCTCGACCGGCTGCGCATCGCCACCGAAGACTGAGTAACCGTCTTCGAAGTCAAGCGCCGTGAAGCGGGTTGTTCCAGGGCTTGTTGGTGCGAACCATGGCGTTAAGCGTGGTCAGGAGCTTGCGCATGCAGGCCACCAAGGCGACCTTGGGCAGCTTGCCGGCGGCGATCAGTCGCTCGTAGAAGGCCTTGATGACGGGGTTGCGGCGACTGGCGGTGAGTGCGGCCATGTACAGCACGCGGCGCACGTCGAAGCGGCCGCCCTGGATGCGTCGTCGCCCCTTGCTGGAGCCGGAGTCGTTGGCCATCGGAGCGATGCCCACGAGGGCTGCGATCTCGCGTCGGTTCAGGCGGCCGAGTTCGGGCAACTCGGCGATCAGCGTGGCGCTGGCCACCGGGCCGATGCCGCTGGCCGACTGCAGCAGCCGGTCGAGTTCGCCGAAGTGCTCGCGCACATGGCCGACCATCTGGGCCTCGATGTCATCGAGCTGCGCCTTGATGGCCGCCACGATGGCCTCGATGCTCGGGTGCAGGCCCTTGGGCGTGATCTGCAGCCGCTGCCGCTCGCTGAGCAGCATGGCCAGCAGCTGGCGCCGGCGCGTGACCAGCGCGGCCAGCCACTGCTGCTGCGCATCGGCCAGCGGGCGCAGGAAGCGAGCCAGGTCCTCGCGGCGCAGCAGCACCGCGGCGAACTCCGCCAGCATGCGAGCGTCCACCGCGTCGGTCTTGGCCAGACGGCCCATCGACTTGGCGAAGTCGCGGGCCTGGCGCGGGTTGACCACCGCCACCGGCAAGCCGGCGGCTTGCAGCGCGCAGGCCAGTTCCGTCTCGTAGCCGCCGGTGGCCTCCATCACCACCAACGCCACGTCCAGCGGCTTCAATGCCGCCGTCAGCGCCGAGTGTCCCTCGGTCTGGTTGTCGAACCGCTGGGCATCGAGCTGGGCGCCCAGCACCGAGACATCGACATGTGCCTTGGCAACGTCGATGCCCACCACCACTGAGGAAGCAGACATGGTCTTCGGATCCCTTGCTTGTGCATGCGCGCTCGAAGGCGGCGCGCGTAACCGTTCGGGCTTCAGGAAGACCAGCACGGTGGCCGTGCGCTCTCTACTCAGTCACGGGCTCGAACACCCAAGCGGGTACCAAGCTGCACGGGCCGGTCTGGCCGCCTCAACGACAATCAGACTCTACCGTTCTGGCCTGGCCTGAACATACAAGCGGTGGCGGCGCCCACCGCCACCCCTCCGAGTGGCGCGCAGCCCCAGATGCCGCGCGGCGCGCGAAGAACCTGCGTGCGATCGATCGAGTGCACCGGCACCTCGCGAACCTCGGCGCCCTGGAGCACCCGCAACGGCACCGTTCAAGCGGGCCGGATCGGGATCCGGCGCCGCATGTGCGCCCGCAGCAAGGAGAATTCCCGCAAGCAGCGTCCCGGCCACGGCGAACGCGTGGCAAGTCGAGGAACGGATCGCCAGGCGGGACATGTCGCTCACTCGGCCCTCTTGACGCAGATCATGCTTTCACCACAGATGCCGCCGGTTCGGGCGAGCGGCCGGCCACTGCGATGTTGCGTTGCAACGCATCGTTTGACCCACCTTTGACCGGACGCTAGAATCCTGCGTCTTTGCCCATTGCGGGCCGATGGCACCGCCGATACGCTCGAAACATGTTGGCCGCCGTCGGACTGCAGATCGCCGCCGTCGCCGTCCTGGCACTCGTTGCCGGGTTGACGACAGGCATGGAAAGCGCCCGGTTCCTGTTGCTGGGCGGCGCCGTGGCGATCGTCCCGAATGCGTTGTTCGCGCTGCGCTTGTCGCTGCATCGGAAGCGACCCCCGGAATCCTACCCGGTGGTCTTCTTCCTGGGCGAGTTCGCCAAGCTCGGCCTCACGGTCGGCCTGCTGGCCTGGATCGTGAAGTCGGTGCCGGACATCCGGTGGCTGCCGCTGCTGATCGGGCTGATCGTCGCACTGAAGGCGCCGCTGTTCGCACTGGCCTTCGTGCGCTCCGTGACCGTGGCGAAGGGCGAGGCCAACGGCAATACGCTTTGAAGCCGCACTGACACGAACCGCCAACGCGACAGAATCGGGAAACCATGGCCGCCGGCTCGCACGCTCCGACCGCTTCCGAATACATCGTTCACCATCTGGCGCACCTGAATTCCTCCGGGGCGCAGCAGAAGAACATCGTCGATTTCTCGATCGTCAACTGGGACACGGTCTTCTACTCCGTGCTCACGGCGGCGCTCACCGCCTGGCTGATGTACCGCGCGGCGCGGATGATCCACGCCGGCGTGCCCAACCGCTTCGTCGGCGCGATCGAATCGCTGGTCGAGTTCGTCCACGAGCAGGCGCGCTCGATCGTCAAGGGCGACCTCAGCTACATCGCTCCGCTGGCGCTCGCGACGTTCATCTGGATCTTCCTGATGAACGCGATCGACCTGATCCCGGTCGACCTGTTCCCGCGCATCGGCCAGATCTTCGGTCTTCACTACATGCGCGCCGTGCCCACCGCCGACCTGAACGGCACGCTGTCGCTGTCGATCGTCGTGCTGGGCGCGTCGATCTATTACGGCATCAAGATCAAGGGCGGCGGCGGCTTCGTCCACGAGCTCTTCACCGCGCCGTTCGGCGCGCAGTGGTTCCTCGCGCCGTTCAACCTGTTGTTGCAGATCATCGAGTACGCCGCCAAGACCGTCTCGCTCGGCATGCGGTTGTTCGGCAACATGTTCGCCGGTGAACTGGTGTTCCTGCTGATCGCGTTGCTCGGTGGCACCGCCATGTGGTGGGGCTACGGGCTGCACTTCCTCACCGGCCTGGGCTGGGCGATCTTCCACATCCTGATCATCACGTTGCAGGCCTTCATCTTCATGATGCTCACGCTGGTCTACATCGGCCAGGCGCACGAGCACCACTGAACGCGTCCTCTTTCAACCAGCTCTTCACAACTCGCTTCGAGCACTTTTCACCAGGAGTCGAACAATCATGACCAACGTTGCTCTCGTCGCCATTGCCTGCGGTTTGATCATCGGCCTGGGCGCCCTCGGTGCCTGCGTCGGCATCGGCATGATGGGCGGCAAGTACATCGAAGGCGCGGCGCGCCAGCCCGAGCTGATGGACAAGCTGCAGACCAAGATGTTCCTGCTGGCCGGCCTGATCGACGCGGCGTTCCTGATCGGCGTCGGCATCGCGATGATGTTCGCGTTCGCCAACCCGTTCCAGGGCTGAGCCACGCCGACGTCCGCGCGGCCGCGGTGGTTCCATCGGGGCCAGCGGGCCGTTCCAGTCAGTTGACACTCCGTTAGAAGGGGGCAAAGCGTGTATCTCAACGCGACGCTCATCGTCCAGATCATCGTCTTCCTGGCGCTCTGGTGGTTCACCGCCCGGTTCGTCTGGCCGCCGATCACCAAGGCGCTCGACGAGCGCTCGAAGAAGATCGCCGACGGGCTGGCCGCCGCCGACAAGGCGCGCTCCGACCTCGCTGCCGCCGAGCGCCGCGTCGAGCAGGAGCTGCAGCAGGCCCGCGCCGGCGCCGCCGAAGTGCGTTCCGGCGCCGAGAAGCAGGCCGCCGGCATCGTCGAGAAGGCCCGCGCCGAGGCTGCGGCGATCATCGCCGCCGCGCGCAAGTCGGCCGAGGACGAGGCCGTGCTCGCCGCGCAGAAGGCGCGCGACCAGTTGCGCGACCAGGTCGCCCAGCTGGCCGTGGCCGGCGCCGAGCGCATCCTGCGCAAGGAAGTCGACGCGACGAAGCACGCCGACCTGCTGGCCAACCTGAAGAACGAGCTGAAGTAAGACCATGGCCGAGTCGCTGACGATCGCCCGGCCGTACGCCGAAGCCGCGTTCAAGCTCGCGCTCGAGCAGAACGCGCTGCCGTCGTGGTCCGACGCGCTGTCGCGGCTGGCCGTCGTGGCCGGCACCGACGTCGCGCACGACCTGATCGGCAATCCGCAACTGTCGAGCACGCAGGTCGCCGCCGTCGTCGCGGACGCCGCCGGGCAGCTCGCCGCCGAACAGAAGAACTTCGTGCAGGTGCTGGCCGACAACGAGCGCCTCTCGGTGCTGCCCGAGATCTCGGCGCTGTTCGACGAGCTGCGCAACGGCCACGAGGGCGTGCTCGACGCGCAGATCGCTTCGGCGTACCCGCTCGACGAGCGGCAGGTCGCCGACATCGTCGCGACGCTGAAGCAGAAATACGGCAAGCAGGTCAAGGCCACGGTCCACGTCGATGCCGACCTCATCGGCGGCGTGTCGATCCGGATCGGCGACGAGGTGATCGACGCCTCGGTGCGCGGCAAGCTGGCCCAGATGGCCGGCGCGTTGAAGCTTTAAGGAATACGGGGAACCCCATGCAACTGAATCCGGCTGAGATCAGCGAACTCCTCAAGAGCAAGATCCAGAACCTGAACGTCGCGGCCGACACCCGCAACCAGGGGACGGTCGTCACGGTCACCGACGGCATCTGCCGCATCCACGGCCTGTCCGACGTGATGCAGGGCGAGATGATCGAGTTCCCCGGCGACACCTTCGGGCTGGCGCTGAACCTCGAGCGCGACTCGGTCGGCGCCGTCGTGCTGGGCTCGTACGAGCACATCTCCGAGGGCATGACGGTCAAGGCCACCGGCCGCATCCTGGAAGTGCCGGTCGGCCCCGAGCTGATCGGCCGCGTCGTCGACGCGCTGGGCACGCCGATCGACGGCAAGGGCCCGATCAACGCGAAGATGACCGACATCATCGAGAAGGTCGCCCCCGGCGTCATCGCGCGCAAGTCGGTGTCGCAGCCGGTGCAGACGGGTCTCAAGTCGGTCGACGCGATGGTGCCGATCGGCCGCGGCCAGCGCGAGCTGATCATCGGCGACCGCCAGACCGGCAAGACCGCGGTGGCCGTCGACACGATCATCAACCAGAAGGGCAAGGACCTGATCTGCGTCTACGTCGCGATCGGCCAGAAGGCCTCGACGATCGCCAACGTGGTGCGCAAGCTGCAGGAAACCGGCGCGATGGACTACACCATCGTCGTCGCCGCCGCCGCTTCCGATTCCGCGGCCATGCAGTACCTCGCGGCCTACGCGGGCTGCACGATGGGCGAGTACTTCCGCGACCGCGGCCAGGACGCGCTCATCATCTACGACGACCTCACCAAGCAGGCCTGGGCGTATCGCCAGATCTCGCTGCTGCTGCGCCGCCCGCCGGGCCGCGAAGCGTATCCCGGCGACGTCTTCTACCTGCACAGCCGCCTGCTCGAGCGCGCTGCGCGCGTGAACGAGGAATACGTCGAGAAATTCACCAAGGGCGCAGTCAAGGGCAAGACCGGCTCGCTGACCGCGCTGCCGATCATCGAGACGCAGGCCGGCGACGTGTCGGCGTTCGTGCCGACCAACGTGATCTCGATCACCGACGGCCAGATCTTCCTGGAAACCGACCTCTTCAACGCCGGCATCCGTCCCGCGATCAACGCCGGCATCTCGGTGTCGCGAGTGGGCGGTGCCGCGCAGACCGACATCATCAAGAAGCTGGGCGGCGGCGTGCGCCTCGCGCTCGCGCAGTACCGCGAGCTGGCCGCGTTTGCGCAGTTCGCGTCCGACCTCGACGAAGCCACCCGCAAGCAGCTCGAGCGCGGCCGCCTGGTCACCGAGCTGATGAAGCAGCCGCAGTACCAGCCGCTGCAGGTCTGGGAAATGGCGCTGACGCTGTTCGGCGTGAACAACGGCTACTTCGACGACATCGAAGTCGCCAAGGTGCTCGACGCCGAGCGCGCGCTGCGTGAATTCGTCAAGACGAAGTACGCGTCGCTGGTCGACACGATCGCCCGCGACGCCAAGTTCAGCAAGGAAGTCGAAGCGCAGCTGCACGAAGCGCTGAAAGACTTCAAGAAGACCGGCGCGTACTGACCGTTCGCCGGCGGCTGGGCTCAAACGGGAAACGACATGGCGGGCAGCAAAGAGATCCGCACCAAGATCAAGAGCGTGCAGAACACGCGCAAGATCACCAAGGCTATGGAGATGGTCGCCGCATCCAAGATGCGCAAGGCGCAGGACCGGATGCGGCAGGCCCGCCCGTACGCCGACAAGGTGCGCAACATTGCCGCGCACCTGGCCGACGCCAACCCGGAGTATCGCCACCCCTACCTGGTGCCGCGCGAGACGGTGAAGAACGCCGGCGTGATCGTCGTCACCACCGACAAGGGCCTGTGCGGCGGCCTGAACACCAACGTGCTGCGCGCGGTCACCAACAAGCTGCGCGAGCTCGAGCGCGGCGGCGTCGGCGTGCAGGCCACGGCCATCGGGAACAAGGGCTTCGGCTTCCTGCAGCGGATCGGCGCGAAGATCGTCTCGCACATCGTGCAGCTCGGCGACACGCCGCACCTCGAGAAGCTGATCGGCCCGGTCAAGATCCAACTCGACGCGTACGCGGCCGGCGAGGTCGACGCGGTCTACCTCGCCTACACGCGCTTCATCAACACGATGAAGCAGGAGCCGGTGCTCGAGCAGCTGCTGCCGCTGTCGGCCGAGCGGCTGCAGGAAGACTCGCGCGAGTACTCGTGGGACTACATCTACGAACCCGATGCGCAGAGCGTGCTCGACGAGCTGCTATTGCGCTACATCGAGTCGCTGGTGTACCAGGCGGTGGCCGAGAACATGGCGAGCGAGCAGAGCGCGCGGATGGTCGCGATGAAGGCCGCCTCCGACAACGCCAAGAAGGTCATCGACGAACTCCAGCTGTCGTACAACAAGGCGCGCCAGGCCGCGATCACCAAGGAGCTGTCCGAGATCGTCGGCGGCGCCGCGGCCGTCTGAGCAGCGAAGCGGAACACATCAGGCAAACAGGGATACGAGCAATGGCACAAGGTCAAATCGTTCAGTGCATCGGCGCCGTCGTCGACATCCAGTTCCCGCGCGAATCGATGCCGCGGATCTACGACGCGCTGGTGCTCGAAGACACCGGCACCAGCCTGGCCGAGAAAGGACTCACGTTCGAAGTGCAGCAGCAACTCGGCGACGGCGTCGTGCGCACGATCGCGCTGGGCTCGTCCGACGGCCTGCGCCGCGGCATGAAGGTGGGCAACACCGGCGCGCCGATCTCGGTGCCCGTCGGCACCGCGACGCTGGGCCGCATCATGGACGTGCTGGGTCGCCCGATCGACGAAGCCGGCCCGATCGCCACCGAAGAGCGACGCGCGATCCACCAGAAGGCGCCGACCTTCGAGGAGCTCAAGCCCTCGGTCGAACTGCTGCCCACCGGCATCAAGGTCATCGACCTGATCTGCCCGTTCGCCAAGGGCGGCAAGATCGGCCTGTTCGGCGGCGCCGGCGTCGGCAAGACCGTCAACATGATGGAGCTGATCAACAACATCGCGAAGAGCTACGGCGGCTACTCGGTGTTCGCCGGCGTCGGCGAGCGCACCCGCGAGGGCAACGACTTCTACCACGAGATGGAAGAGTCGAAGGTGCTCGACAAGGTTGCGATGGTGTTCGGGCAGATGAACGAGCCCCCGGGCAACCGCCTGCGCGTCGCGCTGACCGGCCTGACCATGGCCGAGAAGTTCCGCGACGAGGGCCGCGACATCCTGCTGTTCATCGACAACATCTACCGCTACACGCTGGCGGGAACCGAAGTGTCGGCGCTGCTCGGCCGGATGCCGTCCGCGGTCGGTTACCAGCCGACGCTGGCCGAAGAGATGGGCCGCCTGCAGGAGCGCATCACGTCGACCAAGACCGGCTCGATCACGTCGATCCAGGCCGTCTACGTGCCCGCGGACGACCTGACCGACCCGTCGCCGGCCACCACCTTCGGCCACCTCGACGCCACGGTCGTTCTGTCGCGCGACATCGCGGCGCTGGGCATCTACCCGGCGGTCGACCCGCTCGATTCCACGTCGCGCCAGCTCGACCCGCACGTGATCGGCGAAGAGCACTACAACACGACGCGCAAGGTGCAGGCGACGCTGCAGCGCTACAAGGAACTGCGCGACATCATCGCCATTCTCGGCATGGACGAGCTGTCGCCGGAAGACAAGCTGGCCGTGGCGCGCGCGCGCAAGATCCAGCGCTTCCTGTCGCAGCCGTTCAACGTGGCCGAGGTGTTCACCGGCTCGCCCGGCAAGATCGTCGCGCTGAAGGACACGATCCGCGGCTTCCAGATGATCGTCAACGGCGAATGCGACCACCTGCCCGAGCAGGCGTTCTACATGGTCGGCACGATCGAGGAAGCGTTCGAGAAGGCCAAGACGCTCCAGTAAGGCGGCCATCATGCACACGATTCACGTCGACGTGGTCAGCGCCGAGCGCTCGATCTTCGAGGGGCAGGCCGAGTTCGTCGCGCTGCCCGGCGAAGCGGGCGAGCTGGGCATCTACCCGCAGCACACGCCGCTGATCACCCGCATCAAGCCTGGCGCGGTGCGCATCAAGGTCGCCGGCCAGGCCGAGGAGGAGTTCGTGTTCGTGGCCGGTGGCATCCTCGAGGTGCAGCCAAACCGCGTGACCGTGCTGGCCGACACGGCCATCCGCGGCCACGACCTGGACGAGGCGAAGGCCGAGGAGGCCAAGCGCGCCGCCGAGGAGGCACTGACCAACCGCACCGGCGCGATCGACTACGCGAAGGCGCAGGCCGAGCTGGCAGCGGCGATCGCGCAGATCGCGGCGCTGAGGAAGTTCAGGCAGCGGAAGTAGCAGTGGTCGAGCGCGCCCGGGGCCGGGCGCCGGCAGCAAACGGACACCCGCCTCGAGCGGGTGTTTCTCTCTTGTCGGCCGTTCGCTCGAGGCCCGCCCTCCCGAATCCGGACATCGGCATCGGCAAGGCGAAACCATGCGCGACGCGCATTTTCCCGATCGCCTTGCCCGCGGGGTCGCCGAGGGTGGCCGGTCCGCCGACCCCACTCCGGGAACAAGCGCAGAATCGGACTGGCCGCTCGCGCGGCGTCGCCTGCGCCGGCGGTCGTTCGATCAACCTCGATCAGTTGAGGGATTCGTCATGAGCACACTCGCGATACTCCGCAGGTCCGGATTCCCGATTATCGCCGCGGCCGCCGCGCTCGCGCTTTCGACCGGCGCGCTGGCGCAGCAGATGAACCTGAAGCTCGGCGGCGCCGCCGAAGTTCCGCCGGTCACGACGGCCGCCGCCGGCTCCGGAACCATCACCGTTGGCGCCGACAAGTCGATCAGCGGCTCCGTGACCACGACCGGCATGAAGGGCACGATGGCGCACATCCACGAGGGCGCGGCGGGCGCGAACGGACCGGTGGCCATTCCGCTGGTCCAGGACGGCGACGGCAAGTGGGCCGTGCCGGCCAGCGCGAAGCTCAACGACGCGCAATACGCGGCCTTCAAGGCCGGAAAGCTGTACGTGAACGTGCACAGCGCGCAGCACCCGGGCGGGGAAGTGCGCGCGCAACTGACGCCGTGACGACGACGTCGCGGCCCTGCGAGCGGCATGCCCGCGCACGGTGCGTGGGCATGCCGCTGCGCGCCTAGAATCGGCGTTCCCGATCAGGAGCGGAGATTCCGATGCCCGACACCGTCGCCTTCATCGGCCTGGGCGCGATGGGCGCGCCGATGGCGTCCAACCTGCAGGCGGCAGGCTTCGCGCTGCGCGCCTGGAACCGCAACGCCGATCGCGCGCGTCCGTTCGCCGAGCGTGGCGCGACCGCCTGCGCGTCGATCGCCGAAGCGGTGCGGAGCGCGCGATTCGTGGTCTCGATCGTCTCCGACGACGACGCGACCCGCGCGGTCATGTTGGGCGAGCGCGGCGTCGTGGCCAGCGCCGCGCCCGGCACGGTGATCGTCGACTGCAGCACCAACACGCCAGCGATGGCCCGCGAGGTCGCGCAGGCTGCCGCGGCGCGCGGGCTCGCGTACCTCGACGCGCCGGTGTCGGGGAGCGTGCCGCAGGCGCGCAATCGCGAGCTGGTGTTCATGGTGGGCGGCGAAGCGGCCGCAATCGAGTCGGCGCGCCCGCTGTTCGACGCGATGGGGCGGATGACCGTGCACGTCGGCGCGAGCGGCGCGGGCGCGACGATCAAGCTGGTGAACAACATGCTGTCGGGCACGATGACGGCGGCAATGGCCGAGGCGGTGTCGATTGCGCAGGCGGCCGGCGTCGATCCCGCGGCGACGCAGGCGATTCTGGCCGAAGGGCCGGTCGCGTCGAGGCTGCTGCGCACCAAGCTGCCGAAGATGCTCGGGCGCGACTTCTCCGCGCAATTCCAGCTGGCGCTGATGGACAAGGATCTGCGCTATTTCCTGGCGCTGGCCCAGCAGGTCGATCGGCCGGCGCCGATGGCTTCGCTGGTGCGCAGCCAGTTCCAGGCCGCGCGCCGCGCCGGTTTCGGCGCCATGGATACCAGTGCGCTGGTGGCGCACATCGGCGGCGAGGCGCCGCGGGGCTGAGTAACCGGGGGTCGCCTCGCGCGTTTCAGCCGGCGTTCGGTCCGAGCGCCGCATCGCGACGATCGTCGGGATCGAGCAGGCGCGCCAGCAGCGCGATGACCGCGAGCGTGAGCGCGACGCGCCCCACCAGCACGATCCAGATGTTCGCGCCGAGCGCGACGATCAGCGCGGTGTCCTCGATCAGCGCGTGCGACAGCGACAGCCACGCCAGCGCGAGGAAGCGCGTTCTCGCAGCGAACCGCTGGCGCTCGGCCTCCTCGATGATCAGCGCGCCGCCGTAGGTGAGCCCGAGCAGTACGCCGACCGTAGTGACGGGCGCCGCGCTCGCGTCGAGCCCCGACACGCGCAGCAGCGGCGCGAGCGCCGCGGTGATGCGCCGCGTGGCGCCGCTGCGCTCCAGCGCGTCGAGCAGCACCAGCAGGCCGACGATGATCGCGAAGGTGACGGCGAGCGAGAACGCGGTGCTCTCGATCCAGCCCACGATCCCCGCGCTGCCGCCGTCGTCGGCGAACGCCGAACCCTGCAGCCAGCCGAGCGCGAGCGGCTCGGCCAGGGTCCCCGTCAGCCTGCAGCCCCAGGCGACCGCTGCGCCGTACGCGAGCGCGACGCCGATCCGCAGCGCAGCGGTCGCCCAGAAGCTGCTGCCGGCGCGACGCACGATTGCCTGCTCGACCGGAAGCGCGTGCGCGAACAGGATCATCGCGCACAGCGCGCTGAACTGGCCGACGCTGATCTCCAGCCCGGGCGCGAGCCCGATCAAGGCCGCGATCGCACCGTAGACGCCCACGAACACGCCGGTGATCCAGATGATCCCGGCCTCCGGCGGCAACCCGATCCAGGCCATGGCCGGTGCGATCGTGCGCCCCAGTGCATCGATCCAGCCGAGCTGCCTGCCGATCTCCACCGCGACCATGACGGGCAGCATGACCTTGATCAGCGCGACGAACAGGCGGCGGCTACGAGTCAGCAGTCGGGCGAGGTAGGTCAACGAGGGCTTCCCGGTGGCGATCGGCGCCGCAGGATACCGGATCGCCGGCCCGCGGTGCGCGGCTTTGGGCTATCGTCCCGGTCAGCGACGCTTCCGTCCGCCCCCAGGCCGCTCCCATGACCACGGTCCGACCCGACGCGCCGGCGCTGCGCGCGATCGCCGAACAGGCGTTCTCGCGGACCGCCGGCGCGCCCCTGGTGCCCGGCAACGCGATCCGTCTCCTCAGGGACGCGGGCGAGAACTATCCGGCATGGCTCGATGCGATCGGCTCGGCGCGACGGTCCGTGCTGTTCGAGAACTACATCGTGCACAACGACGCCGCGGGTCGTCGCTTCGCCGACGCGTTGGCGGCGAAGGCGCGCGAGGGCGTGCGCGTGCGGGTGATCTACGACTGGTTCGGCTGCCTCGGCACCGCCTCGCGCGCCTTCTGGGGCCGGCTGCGCGACGCCGGCGCCGAGGTGCGCAGCTTCAATCCCCCACGCTTCGACGCCCCGCTCGGCTGGCTCAGCCGCAATCACCGCAAGTCGCTGTGCGTCGACGATCGCGTTGCGTTCGTCAGCGGCCTGTGCGTCGGGCAGCGCTGGGTCGGCGACCCGCAACGCGGCATCGCGCCGTGGCGCGACACCGGCGTCGAGGTGCGCGGCCCCGCCGTGGCCGACGTCGCGCAGGCGTTCGCGCGTGCGTGGGCCGAGACGGGCGCGACGATCCCCGCCGGCGAACTGCCCGACGCGGCGGCGATCCCGGTGGCGGGCGCGGCGGAGTTGCGCGTGCTCGCGACGATGCCCGCCGTCGCCGGCCTGTACCGGCTCGACCAGTTGATCGCGGCGCTCGCGCGCGAGAGTCTGTGGCTGACCGACGCCTACTTCGTCGGCACCGCGAGTTACGTGCAGGCGCTGCGCGAGGCCGCGATGGACGGCGTGGACGTGCGTCTGCTCGTTCCCGGCGCGAGCGACGTGCCGATCGTCTCGCCGATCACGCGCAGCGGCTACCGCCCGCTGCTCGAGGCCGGCGTGCGCGTGTTCGAGTGGAACGGCCCGATGCTGCACGCGAAAACGGCGGTGGCCGACGGACGCTGGGCGCGGGTCGGGTCGAGCAACCTGAACGTGGCGAGCTGGCTCGGCAACTGGGAGCTCGACGTCGCCACCGAGGACACGGCGTTCGCCGCGCGGATGCAGGACGCCTATCTGACGGACCTGGATCGGTCCACCGAAATCGTGCTCGTCGAACGCAATCGCGTGCGGTGTGCGGGGCCGGGCGGCGCGCCTGCGCGAAGACTCCGCGACGGGCCGGGGCGGGCATCGGGCGCACGCGGGGCGCGTGGCAGCGCCGGGCAACTGGCGGCGGGGGCGATCCGCGTCGGCAACACGTTCGGCGCGGCGATCGCCAACCGGCGCGTGCTCGGTGCCGCGGAAGCGAAGACGATGGCGTTCGCCGGAATCGGCTTGGCCGTCGTCGCGGTGATCGCCGCGCTGTGGCCGCCGATCCTGTCCTGGCCGATCGCGGTGCTGGCGGGCTGGAGCGCCGCCGCGCTGCTGTGGCGAGCGTGGCGCCTGCGCCGGCGGGCGACTGCGCCGCCGCGAGCGGACGACCCTGCCGACGGCCCGCGCTGAGTGGGCTTCACCGAGCGGGCTTCACCGAGCGGGCGCGACCGGCGCTCAGTCGCGGTGCTTGCCCCGGCCGTGGCCCCGGCCGCGACCGTGGTCGTCGCCGCGGCGCCCGCCGCGGTCGTCGTCCCAGTCGCCGCGGCGGTCATCGTCGCGGTAGACGACCTGGCTGCTGCGGTAGCGTGGCACGTACACCTCGTCGTACCAGCGATCCTGGACGAAATACACCGGGCGTCCGCAGGCGTCGTAGCGGTAGCAGTGCTTGCTCCAGTTCTTCGCGTGGCCCGGTGGGACGTGCAGGTAGACGGGCTGGCGAACGACGCCGACCGGCACGCGCTGGATGATCACCGGCTCCGCGTAGATCACCTGCGGGCGCGGGTAGTTGCCGATGTCGATCTGGCCGTAGAAGCCGGGCTGCCCGATCGACACCGACACGCCGACATCGGCGGCAAGCGTCGGGGCCGCCAGCGCGACCAGCGCCGAGGCGAACAGCATTCGTTTCATGCGGGCGTGCTCCGTCCGTGTGGATCGTCCATTGTCGAACGCTGCGCGGCGCGCGCGGATGACCGGGGTTGGCGCGGCATGCCGAACGGTCGGCCCGCGCCGCCGGGCGTGCCTCGACCGTCCCGGCCGCGCCCACGCCGGCGGGCGCCGTGCCGCAGGTCGGCCCCCTGCGGGTGCGGGACTATAATAAGCATTGCTTACTAAATCCGGCATTCTCCGACGATGCAATCCCTACGCGACGGCCTCGGCTTCCTCCTTGCCGACGTCTCGCGCCTGATGCGGCGCGAGTTCGCCCGACGCATGGACGGCAGGCTCTCCGTCCTCACTTTCGCGCAGGCGCGCGCGCTCGTGCACCTTGCGCGCAGCGAGGGCCTGCGCCAGGTCGAACTGGCGAACCTGCTCGAGGTGCAGCCGATCACGCTGGCGCGCCTGATCGACCAGCTCGACGCCCGCGGGCTCGTCGAGCGACGCGCCGATCCGGACGACCGCCGCGCGCACCGGCTCTTCCTGACGCCGGCGGCGCGACCGCACCTGGACGCAATCCGGGAGGTCGCGGCGTCCGTGCGCGTCGACGCGCTTCGGGGCATCGATGCCGCGCAGGCCGCAGCACTGTCTGCCACGCTCGCGCGGATCCGCGGCAACCTCGCGATCAATGGGGGCGACGCCGTGCGCGCCGACGCGCGATGAGCGAGGTGCCCGATCTCGCGATCTCTCCCGGCCAGACGTCGGCGCCCGCGCCGACTCCGGCACCGCGCGGTCCGGTCGGCCTGGACGGCCCGGACAGCCCAAGCGGCCCAAGCGGCCGGCGGCGCGCGCTGCGCATCCTGCTGCTCGTCGTCGTCCCCGCGATCGCCGCGCTGGTCGTCACGATCGTCTGGCTCCAGGGCGGGCGCTACGTCGAGACCGACAACGCGTACGTGAAGGCGGACAAGGTCCCGGTCAGCGCCCAGGTGTCCGGCGCGATCGCCGAGGTCCTCGTCCAGGAGAACCAGCCGGTGACCGCCGGCCAGCCGCTGTTCCGGCTCGATCCGGCGCCGTTCCGGGTCGCCGTCGCCAAGGCCGAAGCGAAGCTCGCGCAGGCGCGCACCGACCTCGCGGCGATGAAGGCGAGCTACCGCGAGCGGCAGGCGCAGATCGCGCTGGCGCGCACGAAGCTGGCGTTCGCCCAGAAGGAGCAGAATCGGCAGGCCGACCTGGCGTCGCGCAACTTCATCTCGGCCTCGAAGCTCGACGATGCGCGACAGAGCAGCCAGCTCGCAGCCGAGCAGGTCGTGGCCGACGAGCAGGACCTCGCACGCATCGCGACCGCGCTGGGCGGAGGCCCCAACGTGCCGGTCGAGCGCCACCCGGCCTATCTCGGCGCGCTGGCCGAACTGCGCCAGGCCGAGCTCGACCTGTCGCGCATCGAAGTCCGGGCATCGCTGGCGGGCACCGTGAGCCGCCTTCCCAAGCCCGGCCAGTACGTGGCGGCCGGGGCCACGGCGGCCGCATTGGTCGCCGACGAAGCGCCGTGGATCGAGGCCAACTTCCCCGAGACCGACCTCACCTGGGTGCATCCGGGGCAGCGCGCCGAGGTGCGCATCGATACCTATCCGGGGCGCGTCTGGCGCGGCGAGGTCGAAAGCCTGAGCCCGGCCACCGGGGCCGAGTTCTCGCTGATCCCGGCGCAGAACGCTACCGGCAACTGGGTCAAGATCACGCAACGCCTGCCGCTGCGGATCCGGCTCGACCCGCAGCCCGACATGCCGCGGCTGCGCGCCGGCCTGAGCGCGATCGTGCGCATCGACACCGGCCACCGCCGGACGCTGTTCGGCTTCTCCGCCGGCTGAGGGAAGCCGGATGAGGGAAGCCCGATGAGCGCCGTCGCATCGGCGGGCGCCGCGTCGCACGCGCCGGCCCATCGCGGCCCGATCACCGTCTCGGTGATGCTGGCCACGATCATGCAGGCGCTCGACACGACGATCGCCAACGTCGCGCTGCCGCACATGCAGGGCTCGCTGGGCGCCACCTACGACCAGATCTCGTGGGTGCTGACCTCCTATATCGTCGCCGCGGCGATCGTCATGCCCCTCACCGGGTTCCTGTCCGCGCGCTTCGGGCGCAAGCGCGTCTTCATGGCGTCGATCGTCGGCTTCACGATCACCTCGATGCTGTGCGGCGCCGCGATGAACCTCACGCAGATCGTGCTGTTCCGGCTGCTGCAGGGCGTCTTCGGCGCGAGCCTCGTGCCGCTGTCGCAGGCGGTGCTGCTCGACACCTATCCGCGCGAGCGGCACGGTCCGGCGATGGCGCTGTGGGGACTCGGCGTGATGGTCGGCCCGATCCTCGGCCCGACGCTCGGCGGCTGGCTCACCGAGTACTACGACTGGCGCTGGGTCTTCTACATCAACCTGCCGTTCGGGCTGCTCGCGTGGTTCGGGCTCGCGTTGTATGTCCGCGAGACCGAGATCGACGCGACGCGGCGCTTCGACCTGATGGGCTTCGCGATGCTGAGCCTCGGCATCGGCGCGCTGCAGATGATGCTCGACCGCGGCGGCACGCTCGACTGGTTCGCGAGCACCGAGATCGTCGTCGAGGCGATGCTCGCGGGGCTCGGGCTCTACCTGTTCGTCGCGCACATCTTCACGCACGAGCATCCGTTCATCGAGCCGGCGCTGTTTCGCGACCGCAACTTCAGCGTCGGCCTGCTGTTCATTTTCGTGGTCGGGATGATCCTGCTCACCACGATGACGCTGCTGCCGCCGTTCCTGCAGAGCCTGCTGGGCTACCCGGTGGTCGACGTCGGGCTGCTTCTCGCGCCGCGCGGCATCGGGACGATGATCTCGATGTTCATCGTCGGCCGTCTTTCGGGGCGCGTCGATACGCGCCTGCAACTGGTGCTCGGGCTGCTGCTCGCCTCGTTCTCGCAATGGGAGATGACGCAGTTCGACCTCGACATCACCGGCTGGGACGTCGTGCGCACCGGCATCGTCCAGGGCCTGGGGCTCGGCTTCCTGTTCGTGCCGTTGTCGACGATCGCGTTCTCGACGCTGGCGCCGCGGCTGCGCACCGAGGGCACCGCACTGTTCAGCCTGGTGCGCAACATCGGCATGAGCATCGGCGTCTCGATCGTGATCACGAAGCTGTCGAGCAACATGCAGGCCAACCACGCCGGCCTCGCGCAGTTCATCGAGCCGTTCAGTTTCGCGCTGCGGCAGGCCGCCGCGAGCGGCGCGGTCGATCCCGGCACGCCGCTGGGCCTGTCGCTGCTCGACGCCGAGGTCACGCGGCAGGCTGCCACGCTCGCCTACCTGCAGGACTTCCGGATGATGACCTGGGTGACGCTCGCGGCGCTGCCGCTGGTGCTGCTGCTGCGCGGCCGGCGCTAGGTGTCGAGCCCCAGCAGGCACATCGCGTTGCGCTTGAGGATCAGCGGCTTCACTTCGTCGCGGAAACCGGCCTCGTCGAAGTCCTTCATCCAGCGCTCCGGCGTGATCAGCGGGAAATCCGAGCCGAACAGCATCCGGTCGCGCAGCAGCGTGTTGGCGTACTGCACCAGCTGCGGCGGGAAGTACTTCGGGCTCCAGCCGGACAGGTCGATCCAGACGTTCGGCTTGTGCATCGCCACCGACAGCGCTTCGTCCTGCCAGGGCCACGAAGGGTGGGCGATGACGATCTGCATGTCGGGGAACGCGATCGCCACGTCGTCCAGGTGCATCGGGTTGGAGTACTCCAGGCGCAGCCCGCCGCCGCAGCGCATCCCCGAGCCGATCCCCGAATGGCCGCTGTGGAAGATCGCCGGCATCCGGTGCTCGGCGACGACCTCGTAGATCGGCCACGCCATCCGGTCGTTGGGGTGGAAGCCCTGCACGGTCGGATGGAACTTGAAGCCGCGCACGCCGTGCTCGGCGATCAGCCGGCGCGCCTCGCGGGCGCCCATCTTCCCCTTGTGCGGATCGATGCTGGCGAAGGCGATCATCATGTCGGCGTTCTGCCTGGCGGCCTCGGCGATCTCCTCGTTCGGGATGCGTCGCCGGCCCAGGTGCGATTCGGCGTCGACGGTGAACATGACCAGCCCGACCCTGCGCTCGCGGTAGTACGCCACCGTCTCGGCGATGGTCGGGCGGCGGTTGGAGCGGAAGTACTTGTCGGCCGCGCGATCGTATTCCTCGCCGTAGGCGTCGAACGGGTTCCAGCACGACACCTCGGCGTGCGTGTGGATGTCGATCGCGATCAGCTCGGCGGTGTTCAAGGCAGGCTCCCGGCCGCCGCTCGAGCGGCGTGTCAATGGTTACAAACAATAAGCATCGGCGGGACGGGCCGTCGGCTCGCCCGGTCACGCCCCGATGATGCACTGCACTGGAAGAATCTGCGTCCCGCTGCTGGCCAGGGTTCGGGAAAACCCCAGTTCTGATTCGGCGGAAATAGTTAATACTCATAACTGAATCGCCGACTTCCGCGGATCGCCGCTCCCCCGCTGCCGCGCGCCCATCATGAATGCCCCGAGACCCGCTTCCCCAGACCTGTTGCAGCGCCTCGACCTGCTGAGGGTGGAGATCGACGGCGCGATCGCGTCGGTGCGGCTGAACCGGCCGGCCAAGCGCAACGCGCTCAGCGACCCGATGATCGCGCAACTGCACACCTGCTTCGTCAACCTGCCCGACAGCGTGCGCGCGGTCGTGCTCAGCGGCGAGGGCGAGCACTTCTGCGCCGGCCTCGACCTGTCCGAGCTCTCCGAGCACAGCGTGGCCGGCGGCATCGCGCATTCGCGCTTCTGGCACGCCGCGTTCGACCAGGTGCAGTTCGGGCGCGCGCCGGTCGTCGCCGTGATGCGCGGCGCGGTGGTGGGCGGCGGCCTCGAGCTGGCCAGCGCCGCGCACATCCGCGTCGCCGAGGACAGCGCGATCTACGCGCTGCCCGAGGGCCAGCGGGGTCTGTTCGTCGGCGGCGGCGGTTCGGCGCGCGTGCCGCGGCTGATCGGCTTCTCGCGGATGGCCGACATGATGCTCACCGGTCGCGTACTCGATGCCGACGAGGGACAGCAGGCGGGGCTCTCGCAATACCGGGTCGCCGAGGGGCAGGGGATGGCCAGGGCGACGGAGCTCGCACGCCGCATCGCCGAGAACGCGCCGATGTCCAATTTCGCCGTGATGCACGCGCTGCCGCGCATTGCCGACATGCCGCAGTCCGACGGCCTGTTCGTCGAGTCGCTGATGGCGGCGATCGCGCAGGCCGAGCCTGCCGCCAAGGACCGCATGCGCGCGTTCCTCGAAGGCCGGGCGCGCAAGGTGCGCAAGGCATGAGCGCCTATCGCGACGCGCGGGTCGCGGCCTGTCTCGACGTCGAGTATCGGCGCAGCGCCGACGGCGTCGAGCGGCTGCGCTCGACCGTCGCGCTCGGGCCTTACCCCGATCGGCTCACCGACCGGCTCGAGCACTGGGCCCGCGTGGCGCCCGATCGCACGCTGGTGGCGCGGCGCGAGCGCGGCGGCGACTGGCGGCGGATCGACTACGCGCAGATGCTCGAGCGCGCGCGTGCGATCGGGCAGGCGCTGGTCGAGCGCGGGCTCGGCCCCGAGCGGCCGGTCGCGATCCTCTCGGGCAACGACCTCGAGCACCTGTCGCTCGCGCTCGGCGCGATGTGGGCCGGCGTACCCTATGCGCCGGTATCGCCCGCGTATTCGCTGCTTTCGCAGGACCACGGCAAGCTGCGCCACGTCCTGAACTCGATCACGCCGGGCCTGCTGTTCGCGTCGGGCCCCGAATACGCGAAGGCGATCCGCGCGGTGGCCGATCCGGACATTGAGCTGGTGATGACCGAGGGCCGTGTCGAGGGCCGGGCGGTTACGCCGTTCGGCGCGCTGCTGGGCACCGCCCCGGGCGCCGGGGTCGACGCCGCGCACGCGAAAGTGGGTCCCGACACGATCGCCAAGTTCCTGTTCACCTCCGGATCGACGCGGGTTCCCAAGGGCGTGATCAATACGCACCGGATGCTCTGCTCGAACCAGCAGATGCTGTGCCAGGCGATGGCATTCCTCGCCGACGAGCCGCCGGTGCTGGTCGACTGGCTGCCGTGGAACCACACGTTCGGCGGCAACCACAACACCGGCATCACGATCTACAACGGCGGCACGCTCTACATCGACGACGGCAAGCCGACCGCGCAGGGCATCGGCGAGACGCTGCGCAACCTGCGCGAGATCTCCCCGACCGTCTACTTCAACGTGCCCAAGGGCTTCGAGGAGATCGTCGCGGCGATGCGCACCGACGAGGTGCTGCGCCGATCGCTGTTCGCGCGGGTGAAGGCGTTCATGTTCGCCGGCGCCGGCCTGTCGCAGCCGGTCTGGGACGAGCTCGACCGCATCGCCGGGCAGACGATCGGCGAGCGCGTCCCGATGATCACCGGCCTGGGCATGACCGAGACCGCGCCGTCGTGCACGTTCGCGTTGCGCGCGGGCGAGGTGCGCTCGGGCCACATCGGGCTGCCGTGCCCCGGCGTCGAAGTCAAGCTGGTGCCCGCCGGCGGCAAGACCGAGATCCGCTTCCGCGGCCCGAACGTGATGCCCGGCTACTGGCGCCTGCCCGAGGCCACCGCGCACGCGTTCGACGAAGAGGGCTTCTATCGGACCGGCGACGCGGTGAAGTGGATCGATCCGGCCGATCCGCGCAAGGGCCTGATGTTCGACGGGCGCATCGCGGAAGACTTCAAGCTCTCCACCGGCACTTTCGTCAGCGTCGGGCCGCTGCGCGCGCGCATCATCGCCGCCGGCGCGCCCTGCGTGCAGGACGCGGTGATCACCGGCATCGACCGCGACGACGTCGGCATGCTGGTGTTTCCGCGCCTCGACGAGTGCCGCAAGCTCGCCGGGCTCGGCGACGACGTCGGCGCCGACGAGGTGCTGCGCCACCCGGCGGTGCGCGCGCACTTCCAGTCGCTGGTCGACCGGATGTGGCGCGAGGGGACGGGCAGCGCGAGCCGCGTCGCCCGCGCGCACGTGATGTCGGTGCCGCCTTCGATCGACCGCGACGAGGTCACCGACAAGGGCTCGATCAACCAGCAGGCGGTGCTGCGCCAACGCGCCGCGCTGGTCGAGGCGCTGTACCGCGACGCCGGAGCCGACGACGGCATCCTGCTGCCGCGGACCGGATGAATCACGAAGGGTCGCGAGACCCGCAACACGGAGGTAGACGAGGCATGAAAACCGCACTGAAGCTGCTCGCCGCCGGCCTGGTGGCCAGCGTCGCGCTGAGCGCGCGCGCCGAGCTCACGATCGGCGTCGTCCTGTCCCTGACCGGCCCGGCGTCCGGGCTCGGCATTCCGGTCAACAACGGGTTCAAGCTGTGGCCCGACACGATCGGCGGGGAGAAGGTGAAGATGATCGTCCTCGACGACGCCACCGACCCATCCACTGGTGTGAAGAACGCGCGCCGCCTGGTCACCGACGAGAAGGTCGACATGATCCTCGGCTCGTCGACGACGCCGATCTCGGTCGCGATGGCCGAAGTGGCCACGGAATCGGGCACCCCGCAGATCGCGCTCTCGCCGCCGCCGCTGCCGCCCGGCAAGGACACCTGGACCTTCCGGATGGCGCACTCGGCCACGGTGATCGCGCACCCGATGGTCGCGCACATGAAGAAGCAGGGCGTGAAGACCGTCGGCTTCCTCGGCTACATCGACGCCTACGGCGAGAGCTGGCTGAAGGAGTTCGGCGCGGTCGCCGAAGCGGCCGGCCTGAAGATCACGACGGTCGAGCGCTTCCAGCGCACCGACACCAGCGTCACCGGCCAGGCGCTGAAGCTGGTCGCGGCGAACCCCGACGCGATCCTGGTCGTGGCCTCGGGGTCGGGCGCCGCGATGCCGCACCGCGCGCTGGTCGAGCGCGGCTACAAGGGCAAGATCTACCAGACGCACGCGGCCGCCTCGCGCGACCTGATGCGGGTCGGCGGCAAGGACGTCGAAGGCGGTTACGTCGTCTCGGGCCCGGCGACGGTGGCCGAGCAGTTGCCCGACAGCAATCCGTCGAAGAGGGCGGCGCTCGACTACGTGCAGAAGTACGACAAGATGTACGGAGCCGGCATGCGCAACCAGTTCGCGGCGCATTCGTACGACACGCTGCTGGTGCTGCAGAAGGTGGTGCCGATGGCGCTGCAGAAGGCCAGGCCCGGCACGAAGGAGTTCCGCGCTGCGCTGCGCGACGCGCTGGAGAACTTCGGTCCGCTGCCGATCTCGCAGGGCGTGATCAATTTCACGAAGACCGATCACTGGGGCTACACCAAAGACAGTGCCGTGGTGCTGAAGGTGGTCAACGGCGACTGGGAGGTCCAGCAGTAGGGCGGCACGCGCCCCGGCCCCGCGAGCGGCCCGAAGCATGGACCTCTCGATCGCCAGCATCCTGCTGCTCGACGGCGTGACCAACGGCGCGATCTACGCGCTGTTGGCCATGGCGATCGTGCTGCTGTTCGCGGTCACGCGGGTGATCTTTATTCCGCAGGGCGAGTACGTCGCGTTCGGGGCGCTCACCGTCGGGCTGTTCCAGGCGGGGCAGGTGCCGGGCACGGTCTGGTTCCTGCTGTGCATGGCCGGCGTCGCGGCGCTGCTCGACCTGGTCGCCGACCTGCGGGCACGCCGCTCGCCCGCGCGAGCGGCCGGGCGCGTTCTGCGCACGCTGGCCGTGCCGGTGGCGGCATCGGCGCTGGCGATCTGGCTGGCGCCGCAGAAGCCGCCGCTGCTGGTGCAGGCCCTGCTCACGCTCGCGCTGGTGACGCCGTTCGGGCCGCTGGTGTACCGGCTGGCCTACCGGTCGCTGGCCGAGGCCAGCGTGCTGGTGCTGCTGATCGTCTCGGTCGGCGTGCACTTCGCGCTCACCGGCCTCGGGTTGTTCTTCTTCGGCGCCGAAGGATTCCGCAATCCGAGCTTCTGGGACGCGCGCTTCGCGCTGGGCGCGCTGTCGGTGTCGGGGCAGGCGCTGATCATCTTCGCCGCGACGGCCGCGCTGATCGTGATGCTGTGGCTGTTCTTCGAGCGCACGCTGCACGGCAAGGCGCTGCGGGCCACGGCGGTGAACCAGCTCGGCGCACGGCTGATGGGCATCTCGACCGAGACGGCGGGGCGACTGTCGTTCACGATGGCTGCCTTCATCGGCGCGCTCTCGGGCCTGCTGATCGGGCCGACCACGACCATCTTCTACGACAGCGGCTTCCTGATCGGCCTGAAGGGCTTCGTCGCCGCGGTGTTCGCCGGACTGGCCAGCTACCCGGCCGCGATGGCCGGCGCGCTGCTGGTCGGCATCCTCGAGGCGTTCAGCTCGTTCTGGGCCAGCGCGTTCAAGGAAGTGATCGTCTTCACCTTCATCGTGCCGGTGCTGTTGTGGCGCTCGATGCGCGACCCGCACGCCGATGAGGAGTGACGGCGTGGACCCGGCAGCGCCGGCGCCCGGCGTCGCGCGGGCGGCACGGCTGCCGCTGCGCACCGCGATCCTCGGCGCCTTCGTCGCGCTGGCGATCGCGCTGCCGCAACTGCCGGTGCCAGACTTCTGGATCACGCAGGCGAACTACATCGGCCTGTATGCGCTGGTCGCGATGGGGCTGGTGCTGCTCACCGGCGTGGCCGGCCTGACCTCGTTCGGGCAGGCCGCCTTCGTCGGCATCGGCTCCTACGCGACCGCGTACCTGTCGACGTCGCTCGGCCTGTCGCCGTGGCTGAACCTGTTGGTCGGCCTGGCGCTGACCTGCCTGAGCGCGCTGGTGCTGGGCTGGATCACGCTGCGCATGAGCGGACACTACCTGCCGCTGGCGACGATCGCCTGGTGCCTCGCGCTGAACTACACGATGGCCAACATGGAGTGGCTGGGCAAGTTCGACGGCATCCTGGGCGTGCCGCCGATCACGCTGGGCGCGCTCGACTTCACCGAGGGCCGCAACATCTTCTACCTGATCTGGGGCGCGGCGCTCGCCGCGGCGGTGGCGCTGGTGAACCTGCTCGACTCGCGAGCCGGGCGCGCGATCCGCGCGCTCAACGGCGGCGTCGTGATGGCCGAGGCGATGGGCGTCTCGACGTTCCGCTACAAGGTGCAGATCTTCGTGATCGCCGCGCTGCTGGCGGCCGTCTCGGGCTGGCTGTTCGCGCACTTCCAGCGCACCGTGAACCCGTCGCCGTACGGCATCAAGTGGGGGATCGAGTACCTGATCATGGCCGTGATCGGCGGCGTGGGCAGCGTCTGGGGCGCATTTGCCGGCGCGGCGGTGGTCAAGCTGATCGAGGACCAGCTGCAGGTGCTGCTGCCCAGCCTGATCGGCACCGCCGGCAACTTCGAGATCGTCGTTTTCGGCATCGCGCTCGTGCTGGTGCTGAAGTACGCGCCGCAAGGCCTGTGGCCGTACCTGTCGGGCTGGGTGCCGACGCCGCGGCGCGCGCGCGACTGGGCCGAGGCGCCGCTGCTGGCCGAGCGCGCGAAGCCGGCACCGGGCGAGGCGCTGCTCGAGGTCGACGCGGTGCGCAAGCAGTTCGGCGGGCTGGTCGCGGTCAACGACGTGAGTTTCGCGATCCGCGCCGGCGAGATCGTCGGGCTGATCGGCCCCAACGGGGCCGGCAAGTCGACGACCTTCAACCTGGTCACCGGGGTGCTCGCCAAGACCGGCGGGGCGGTGCGCTTCCGCGGCGAGGACATCACCGCGCTGCGCTCGCGCGAGATCGCGCGGCGCGGCCTCTCGCGCACGTTCCAGCACGTGAGGATGATGCCCGGCATGACGGTGCTCGAGAACGTCGCGCTCGGCGGGCACCAGCGTGGCCGCAGCGGCGCGATCCGGGCGATGCTGCGCCTGGACCGTGCCGAGGAGCGGCGGCTGTTTCGCGAAGCCGAGCGCCAGCTCGCCCGCATCGGCATGGCCGGGCAGATGCACGAGCTGGCCGGCAACCTCGCGCTCGGCCGGCAGCGGCTGATGGAGATCGCGCGCGCGCTGTGCACCGACCCGGTGCTGCTGCTGCTCGACGAACCGGCCGCCGGCCTGCGGCACCTCGAAAAGCAGGCGCTCGCCGAGGTCCTGCGACAGCTCAAGGCCGAGGGCATGAGCCTGCTGCTGGTCGAGCACGACATGGACTTCGTGATGAACCTGACCGACCGGATCGTCGTGATGGAGTTCGGCACGAAGCTGATGGAGGGCACGCCCGCCGAGGTGCAGGCCAGCCCCGCGGTGCGCGCCGCGTACCTCGGCACCGAGCACTGAGGGCGCGCGATGAGCCAGGACCTGCTGCGCGTCGAAGCCCTGCATGCCGGCTACGGCAAGGCCGAGGTGCTGCTCGGGCTATCGTTGCGGGCGGCGCCGGGCAGCGTCGTCACGGTGATCGGGCCCAATGGCGCGGGCAAGTCGACGCTGCTCGAGGCGATGATGGGCGTGCTGCCTTCGAGCGGGCGGATCGCATACGACGGGCGCGATCTCGGCGACGCTTCGCTCGAGGAGCGGGTGGCGCTGGGCATGGCGCTGGTGCCCGAGACGCGCGCGCTGTTCGGCTCGATGCCGGTCGAGGACAACCTGCTGCTCGGCGGCTGGCGGCTGCGCGGACGCCGGCGCCGCCCGGACGAAGGCCTGGCGCGCGCCTACGGATTGTTCCCGCGCCTGAAGGAGCGTCGCGCACAGCTGGCCGGCACGCTGTCGGGCGGCGAGCGCCAGATGCTGGCGATCGCGCGCGCGCTGATCGGCGAGCCGCGTCTGCTGATGCTCGACGAGCCGAGCCTGGGGCTCGCGCCGCTGGTCGTGCGCGACATCTTCGAGGCGATCGGCCGGTTGCGCGAGACCGGCGTGACGATCCTCATGGTCGAGCAGAACGCGCGTGCCGCGCTCGAGGTGGCCGATTACGGCTACGTGCTCGAGACCGGCGAGATCGTGCTCGAGGGGCCCGCGGTCGAGCTCGCGCGCGATGCGCGGATCGTCGAAACCTACCTGGGGGCCGGCGCCGCGCGCGCCGGGTGACGAGCCGATGTGGCGCTACGAGCCTCCGCTGCGCGAGATGCAGTTCGTCATCGAGGGACTGCTCGATGCCCCGGCGCAGTGGGCGCGCGTGCAGGCCGCCGACGCGCCGCCTCCCTGGGGGCCGGCATGACCGCCCGCCGCGCCGGCGCCGCCGAGTCGCCCGACGCGAAGCAGGGACTCGACCAGTCGTGCCTGGAGCACGTGCTGGGTTACCAGCTCGCGCAGGCGAACGTCCCGATCCGCAAGGTGTTCCTCAAGCACATCGGCGAGCCGCTGCAGCTGAGCACGGTCGAGTTCACCGTGTTGTCGCTGGTTGCGCACAACAGCGGCGTCACGCCGAAGCAGCTGTCGCAGGCGCTCGCGGTGTCGGCGCCGAACATCACCACGCTGCTCGACCGGCTCGAGCAGCGCGAGCTGCTGACGCGCGTGCGCAGCGAGACCGACCGGCGCGCGCAGGAGATCCACCTCACGCGCAAGGGCAGCGCGCTGGCGCGCAAGGCGACCGAGGTGTCGCGCACGATGGAGCTCGACGTGCTGCGCCACCTCACCGAGGCCGAGCGCGGCATCCTCGTCGAACTGCTGCAGAAGGTGGCGCGCCACCGGCGCGTGTGAGCGGGCGCCGAAGTGCGCGGACGGCTGCTACAGCAGCGCCTTCGGAAGGAACAGCACCGTCTCGGGAAAGACCCACATCAGCGCCAGGCACGCGACGTAGGCCAGCATGAAGTAGGCGACCCCGAGGAAGATCGTGTGGATCGGCACGTCGGGCGCCAGGCCGTTGACGATGAACACGTTGACGCCGACCGGCGGCGTGACCGCGCCCATCGTCGTGACCACGGTGAGCACGATCGTGAACCAGGTCGGGTCGTAGCCGAGTGCCGCCGCCATCGGAAAGAAGATCGGCACGGTCACGACGAGGAACCCCAGCGCGTCCATCAGGCAGCCGCCGACCAGGTAGATGGCTACGACCACCATCATGATCGCCAGCGGCGGGACCGGCAGCGCCGCCGCCCAGTCGGCCAGCTCGAACGGCAGCCGCGAGACGGTCAGGAAGCGGCCGAACAGCACCGCGCCGGTGATCATCAGGACCACCATCGACGAGATGCGCAGCGTCTCCGACGCCGACAGCACGATCTCCTTCAGCGACAGCCGGCGCCGCACCACGCCGATCACCAGTGCGCCGAAGGCGCCGGCGGCGCCCGCTTCGGTCGGCGTGAACCAGCCGACGTAGAGCCCGCCGATCACCAGCACGAACAGGATCAGCGTCTCGACGACGCCGGACAGCGAGGCGAGCTTCTCGCGCATCGACGTCGCCGGTCCCGGCGGGCCGAGCTCGGGGCGGCGCATGCACATCCACAGCACGGTCGCGAGGAACAGCGCGGTGAGGATCAGGCCGGGGATGATTCCGGCGAGGAACAGCTTCAGCAGCGACTGTTCGGTCTGCACCGCGATCACGATCATCACGACGCTGGGCGGGATCACGACGCCGAGCGTGCCGCCGACCGCGACCGCGCCGGTGGCCAGCGCGCGGTCGTAGCCGTAGCGACGCATCGACGGCAGCGCGATGGTGCCCATCGTGGCGGCGGTGGCCGAATTCGAGCCGCAGATCGCCGAGAACCCGGCACAGGCGGTGATCGTCGTGCAGGCGAGCCCCCCCGGCATGCGCCCGAACCACTTGTAGGCCGCGTCGTAGAGCCGCTCGGTGATGCCGGCCCGATAGGCGAACTGGCCCATCAGCACGAACAGCGGCACGACGCTGAGCCCGTACGACGAGAACTGCTCCCAGACGTTGGTCGACAGCAGGTGCGTCGCGGCCGGCACCGACAGCAGGTAGGCGTTGCCGAGCACGCCGGCCAGCAGCATCGCGAAGCCGATCGGCATCCCGAACAGCATCAGCGCGAACATCACCAGCAGGCCGATGACGGCGATCGTGATCGGGTCCATCGTTCTCCTCGTCGCGGCCCCGACGCCGCCTACCAGCTCTGCCGCTGCGCAGCCCGCAGCCGCGCCGCCGACCGCAGGAAGTCGACGAGCAGCGCGAGCGCGAGCCCGGCGGCGCCGGCGGCCACGACGTAGACCCACGGATAGACGACCGCCTTCAGCGTCTCGGACAGCGAGCCCGTCTCGTGTAGCACCCGGCCGTAGCGCGCGAGGTACCAGGCGAGGGCCACGAACAGCAGCAGCGCGAGCAGGCTCATCAGCAGCTCGACGGCGGCGCGCACGCGGCCCTGCAGGCGGGTGGTCAGCAGGTCGATCGCGACGTGCCCACGATGCTGCTGGGTGTAGCCGAGCGCCAGCGCCATCGCCGCCGCCGACAGCCAGCCGATGATCTCGTAGGATCCGGCCACCGGTCGCCCGAGCGCGCGCAGCACCATGTCGGCGACGGTGAACACCATCATCGCGATCAGCGCGAGGCCGGCCGCCCAGGCCAGCGCCCGGTTCACGAACGCGTCGAACCTCTCGAGCCAGGACATCTGCGGGCGCGCCGGCTTACTGCTTCATGTACTGGTCGCGCAGCTCGCGCATCCGGGCGAGGTACTTCGCCGCGGGCAGGCCCTTGGCGGTCATCTCCTTGACCCACTCGGATTGCATCGGCTCGAGCCTGGCGTCCCAGGCCGCGCGCTCCTGCGCCGAGACGGGAACGATCTGCAGGTTGTGCGTCTTCTTCGCCCACTCGAGCGCGCCGCCGACGTTCTGCTTGTCGTGGTACTGGCCGGTCCAGACGGCCATTTCGGGGCCGAGCTCGTCGATCACCTTCTTCACGTCGGCCGGCAGCGCGTCGAAGCGCTTGCGGTCCATCACCGCGGCGAAGGTGACGACGACCGTCGGGTAGTCGGTCACGTACTTCAGCGTCTCGGCGAGCTTGAAGTCCTGCAGCACTTCGCGCGAGGTCATCGTGCCGTCGATGACGCCGGTCTGAACCGACTGCGGCACCTCGGGCATCGGCATGCCGACTGGCGCCGCGCCGAGCGCCTTGAGCACCGGCACGCCGGTGCCCGCGGCGCGCAGCTTCATGCCGGCCAGTTCGGCCGCGGTGCCTGCCGGCTTGCGCGACTGGATGTAGCCCGGCTCGGTGGTGAACATCGCGATCACCTTGAAGTTCTCGAACTCCCTGGGCTGGAACTCCTTCGTGATCTCCCACAGCACGCGGCTGGCCACCGTCGCGTTCGGGAAGCCGACCGGCAGCGAGACGCCGGAGGTCAGCGGGAAGCGCCCCGGGTCGTACGACGGCGCGCCCAGGCCGATGTCGGCGACGCCCTTGGTGACGCCGTCGTACATCTCGCGCGCGCCGAGCAGCGTGCCGGCCGGGAAGGTCTTCACCACGACCTTGCCGTTCGTGCGCTTTGCGATCTCCTCGGCCCAGTGCGCCATCTGCTTGCCGGGGAAGGTGCCGGCCGGCGCGAAGAACGCGTACGTGAGATTGATCTCGGCGGCCCCGGCCGCCAGCGGCGCGGCCAGCGCCGCGGCCCCGGCGATCAGCAACGCGGCCAGGCGCCGGGCCAGCGAGCCGGGGGCGGGAAGCGGCAGCGAAAGCATTCGGGTCATGGTCTCACCTCACTGTTGTCGGGTCGAAGCGGTTGGCGGGATCACCAGGTCGAGCCCATCGAGGCTCGTCGGCCGCACTTTCGCGCGGTCGTAGTTGGGCGTGTGCGGGAACGGGCGCGTGGCGTCGAAGCCGACCTTGGCGCCCAGGTAGTTCGGGAACGACGGATTCAGTCCATGCCCGAACACGTTGTCGATCACCATGATTCCCTTCGCCGGGTCGAGCCGGGTCGCCATCGCCCACTCGATGTCGGCAGGATCGCGGATGTCGACGTCGTCGTCGACGACGGTGACCATCTTCAGCGGCGGAAACGCGGCGAACGCTGCCATCAGCGCCTGCCTCGCCCAGCCGGCACGCTTCTGCGCGATCTGCACCACCGCGTGGTAGAAACCGCAGCCGCCGTGCGAGAAGTAGACGTCCTTCACGCCCGGCACCTGCTTCTGCAGCAGCGCCAGCACGTTCGCCTCGCCGAGCAGCCCGACCGAGTTGAAGACTTCGACGCCGGACAGGATGGTCTGGAATACCGGTTGCCGGCGCCGGTGGATGCGGTGCACGCGCACCAGCGGGCGCGGCGCGACGGTGGCGTAATAGCCGGTGACCTCCGCGAACGGCCCTTCGTCGTGCAGTTCGCCCGGCACCATCTCGCACTCGAGCGCGAACATCGCGTGCGCCACCATCTCGACCGGCGACGTGGTGCCGCGCACCAGCTGAAGCGGCTGGCCATGGAACTCGCTGGCAATGCCCAACTCGTCGGTGTCGATCGGTGCGGCTTCGGCCGGCGTGGCGGCCGAGAAGTGCAGCCCCGGCCCGACACCGACGTTCAGCGTGAACGGCAGCGACTGCCCGAGCCGCGCCGCCTTTTCGAGGTAGGTCTCGAGGTGCCGGCCTGCGTCGATGTTGACGGCCAGCCGGTCCTTGCCGACCACCATGAAGCGCTGGATCGACGCGTTGCGCACGCCCGTTTCGGGGTCGCGAGCGATGACCACCGCCGCATCGAAATACGGTCCCCCGTCGCGCTCCGCGTGGATCGGCACCGGCAGCTTCGACAGATCGACGCCCTGCTCGGTGACCTGCAGCACCGGCCCGGTGTCGACCACGACCGGATCGACCGGGCGCTGCTGCCAGTTGCGGATGCACTGCGAGACGTGCTGCGGCAGCGCGTGCTCGGGGCGCCCGAACAGGTCGGCGAGCAGCTCGCGCGACCAGTACAGACCGGTGAAGACCGGGTAACGGCTGCCCTTGACCTTCTCGAACAGCACCGCCTGCGGCCGGCCCTCGAAATGCGCGGCAATCGACGCGAGTTGCCAGGCGGGGTCGACCTCGGAGCGCACGCGCACCAGCCGCCCACGGCGGTCGAGCGTCTTGATGATCGCGCCGAGATCGGCGACGACGGGCACGCCGGGCGCGCTGCCGGCCATGGTCCCCTCCTGGTTGTCGTTGCGCCCCCAGAACGGCGCATGCGCAGTCATCGGGAGGGGCGATCGTCTGGCTGCATGGTAGTGGATGCGTCGGCGGGTGTGAAGTGCACGAGGCCGCCCGCTTCGGCGTTGCGATCGGCGAGCGGCACGCGCACGCAGGCCGCCGTTCCGCCGCCTTCGCGCGGCGTGAGGTCGACGCTCCAGCCATTGGCGTTGGCCAGCTGGCGCACGATCGCGAGGCCCAGGCCGCTGCCCCCGGTGCTGCTGCTGCGCGAGGGTTCGAGCCGATAGAACGGGCGGAACACGGCTTCGCGCTCCTCGTCGGGCAGCCCCGGGCCGCGGTCGAGCACGCAGATGTCGACACGGCCGTCGACGAGCCGGTATTCGAGCTCGACCGGCTGGCCGCCGCCGTAGCGCAGCGCGTTGTCGACCAGGTTCGACAGGATGCGCTTGAGCGCGAGCGGCCGTGCGCGCACCCGGCACTGCGGCCCCTTGCGGCCGTGGATCGTCGCGCCGGCGTGCGCATGCTCGCCCGCGACCTCGGCGAGCAGGTCGCACAGGTCGAAGTCCACGGAATCCTGCTCGGCGAAGTCCCGCCCGACTTCGAGGCAGCGCCCGATCAGCTCGTTCATGCCGTCGACGTCGCGCATCACGCGGTCGAACAGCTCGCGCTCGGGCTTCTCCGACAGCATGCCGAGGGCCAGCGAGATGCGGGCCAGCGGCGTGCGCAGGTCGTGCGAGATCCCCGCGAGCAGCGTGGTGCGGTTGGCGAGCAGCTCCTGCACCTGTTCGCCCATCCGGTTGAACTCGCGGGCGAGCGTGGCGATCTCGGTCGGGCCGGTTTCAGGCAGGGGGTCCGGACGGCGGCCCTGGCCGATCCCCTGCGCCGCGCCGGCCATTCGCGTCAGCGGGCCGATGAGCCGGTGCGCGAGCCACGCGGAGGTCACCAGGGCCACCACCGTGCCCACCGACAGGATGAGCAGCATCGCCAGCCACGGCTGGACGTCGACGCGGCTGGCCGGGAAGCCGATACGGACCGTCTGGCCGTCGGTCGGCACGTCGGCCCAGTACCACTGCTCGCCGTCGTCGGCATGGCTCGCGCGCAACTCGACGCGCCGGCCGACGCGCGCGCCCAGCGCCGTCTCGAGCAGGCCGAAGTACGGCAGGCGGCGGGTGAACCCCTGCACCTCGCCGGGGGGATCCTGGACCTGCAGCCGGTGCTCGCGGTGGATGCGCTCCTGGATCCACGGCCGCTCGGCGGCCGGCTCGGCGGCCCACGACCGTGCCGTGTCGACCATCAGCGCGGCGAAGTCGCTCGTCGCGCGCTGGCCGAGCGGCATCAGTGCGAACCAGGTGACCACGGCGATGGTGAAGAGCTGGAACGCGAACGAGGCCGATGCGATCACCAGCGCCGTGCGGCCGAACAGCGTGCGCGGCAGCATCAGGCGCGCGCGCGCGTCGCCCCCGGCGAGAACAGGTAACCCTCGCCCCAGACGGTGCGCAGGTAGACCGGGCGTGCGGGATCGGGCTCGATCCGCCGCCGCAGGCGGGTCACGCGCACGTCGACCATCCGGTCGAACGGCGCGCGCTCGTAGCCCTTCAGCAGGTCGACCAGCGCATCGCGGCTCAACACACGGTCGGGATGCTCGAGCAGCACCTCGAGCAGCTTGAACTCCGCGCCCGAGATCTCGATCTCTTCGCCGTTGCGGGTGAGTCGTCGCGACTCGAGGTCGACCTCGAAGGGCCCGAAGCGGCGCAACCGCCCGGTCGCGGGGGCCGCGCCGCGTCGACGCAGCACGGCTGCCACGCGCGCAAGCAACTCGCGATGGCTGAACGGCTTCGGGAGGTAGTCGTCGGCGCCGACCTCGAGGCCCACGATGCGATCGATTTCCTCGCCGCGCGCCGACAGCATGATGATCGGCGGCGCCCCCTGCGCGCTCAGCGCGCGAGCGAGGGTGAGGCCGTCCTCGCCGGGCAGCATCACGTCGAGCAGCAGCAGGTCGACGTGCTCGGTGGCGAGGTGGCGCTTCATCGCCGCGCCGTCTGGCACGCCGGTCGCCTCGTAGCCGTTCTCGGACAGGTAGCGCACCAGCAACTCGCGCAATCCGTCGTCGTCGTCCACCACCAGGATCCGACCGCGCTCGCCGGCCATCGTCTCGCCCAGCCTCTCGAAACAACTCGTAACAAACACCGGCTTGCGGCAACACCCCGGAAACGACCGCGGCCTAGCCTGTCTCGAAACTAGCACAGCCACGGAGGGACGGATGATCCGGCATGCGATTGTCATGATCTCGATCATTTCGGCGGCGATGTCCGCCGCGGCCGACCCGGTCGGCGTGCGCGCGAAGGGCGGCTACCCCGAGTACCTGTTCCTCGAGAAGGCGCCCCGGTCCGAGGCGCCGGCCACCGCGCAGAAGCTGGCACGCGCGGTGATCGCCGGCCGGATGATCATCTTCGCGTACAGCCGGAAGCTCACCGACCCCGCGATCGGCGACAAGGGCTTCACCGGGGAATTCTTCGAGGGGCAGTGGCGAGCCGCCCTCGAGGGCGAATTGATCGACGCGACGCCGAGCCAGCGGCGGATGCTGGAGAAGCTCTTCTGGGCCGGCCGCCAGGTGATCGACAACAACCAGGACCGCCTGAACGTCAAGGGCATCGCCTGGAAGAACTTCCTGCCGGCCAAGTGGGAGCGCGAGATGGGCCAGGTGTTCACCGCGCGCACCGGCATCATCATCAAGCAGCCCGGCCGCAACTACCGCAGTCCGGTCAACGTGCCCGACGAGGTCGAGCGCAGCGCGATGCAGCACTACGTGAACGCGGGCCGCGACGAGAACCGCCCGCAGACGGCATTCGCCACGATGGGCAAGCAGGCGGTCTACCGCCACATGGAGCCCATCCGCCTGATGGACGCGTGCCTGTCCTGCCACGGCAAGCCCAAGGGCGAGCCGGACATGCTCGGCTACGCCCGCGACGGCCTCGACGCCGGCGACCTGATCGGGCTGATGAGCGTCACGGTCGCGATCGACGATTGAACACCTCTCGCGAAGGAAACACGACGATGAGACATCGCTTCCTCCTCCTGTCCGCGGTCGCCGCCTGCGCGGCCGCGGTGCTGGCCGGCCTGGTGCCGGGATCGGCGGGCCCTGCCCGCGCGCAGGCGAACCCACCGGCGGCCGACATGGCCGAGATGCGGCGCGGCATGGAGCTGATGCAGAAGCAGATGGCGCTGATGACGCCCGACCTGGTCGAGAAGGCCAACGCGCTGTCGCCGCAGATCAAGCAGTTCCTGATGAAGGTGGCGCTGAAGCATCCGCGCCAGAGCGACCGGCTGACGCTCAGGCAGGTCATGCAGGAGATCCTCGCCGACTACCAGGCGGTCGGCGCGGCGATCGCGGTCGACAACGGCGAACTCGCCGCGGACGCCGCGCGCCGGATCGCCAATCACCGGCTGCCGCGCGGCGGGATGCTGCCCTACCTGCCGATCGAGATGGTGACGACGCAGGCGCTGTCGGTGCTTCCGGCGATGGAGGAGGCGGTCGAAGGCGGCGCGCGGCAGCTGGCCGCGGCGGCCGAGAAGGGAGACATGGTTGCCGCCGCGCAGCACTTCGGCACCGTCACGTCCGGCTGCGTGGCCTGCCACGCGCACTTCAGGGGGCAGCCGGGCACGTCGCCGCGGTTGCGGGCGCCCTAGGCGCGAACGCGCCGGCTGCACGAAGCGGCGCGAACGCGCCTGGTCAACGGCACGCGACGACGATCGCGCAAGGGGGAGACAGATGAGCGTCGAGTGGATGAAGGCCGCCTGCCGCGCGGCTGCGGTGGCCGCGCTGTCGGCCGCCGGGGCGGCCGCGGCTGCCGACTGGGTGATGCTGCAGGCGATGGAGCCGCCGACGACGACGCACAAGGTGTTCGGCGTCGTGCAGGCCTCGTACACGAACTTCTACGGCTGCGACAAGCTCGCCGGGCTGCGCGACGTCGGCACGAACCGGTTCTCGCTGCTCAACGGCAGCTACAACGGCAACTGCCGCGTCGGCCCGGAGCTGCACGACCGCCAGTCCGACTTCAACCTGGACAACCTCGGCGTCGGCCTGCGCGGCAACCTGATCCCGTCGCGGATCAACTATTTCCTGATGGCCAATGCCGGCATGAACGGCGCGACCTACGATCCGCTCGACACGAAGCGGGCCCGGCTGATCGGCCTCACCGACGCGACGATGACCTTCAGCTACGTGCCCGGCGTGCGGATGCGCGTCGGCCTGATGAAGAAGCCGGGCCCCGAGGAGATCTACCAGAGCCTCGACGCGGTCAACTACATCTGGCCCACCGACTACATCACGCGTGTGCAGCTCGAGCGCTTCGTGCGCACCAACACCAAGGGCACGCGGCCGATCCCCGGCCAGAGCGACGGCACCGCGTCGTTCACCGGCTACGACAGCGACCTCGGGCGCGACTGGGGCGTGCAGTTCTTCGACGCGTTCAAGACCGGCAAGTGGACCCACACGTACGCCGTGATGGTCGGGCAGGGCAGCGGCGTGCACGACCTGCGCGACTACAACGGCGCGAAGGACCTGAACCTGTACTTCTCGTCCGAGTACGACCTGCCGGGCGGCATGGGGCCGAACAAGCACGGCGTGAAGTTCTACGCGTATCGCCAGAAGGGCACGCGCAACTTCGAGATCACCCCGGCCGGCGACCTGAGCGAGGACTTCGGCTTCACCCGCCACGGCTTCGGGTTCAAGGCGCTCGGCGAGATCTTCGGCGCTGGCCGCGGCCGGCACCGGCTGGGCGCCGAGCTGATGTACGCCGACGGCATGATCTTCTACACGCCCACCGGCAACGTGATCGACGAAGCCTTCGGCGGCCAGCTGCAGATCGCCGCCGAGAAGGGCAACAAGGCACGCGGCTTCACGCTCGACTACGGCTACTACCTCGACACCCACTGGCAGTTCGACGTCCGCTACGCGCTCAACGACGAGCTCTACCGGACGCTGGGCACGCCCACCTGGAACCGCGCCGACTACCGCAAGATCCAGAGCCTGACGTTCGGCGTGAACTACCGCTTCAATCCGCGGACCCGCTTGACGGTGAACCTCGAGCTGCGCGACGTCCAGTCGCCGAACGCGGTCTACCTCGGCGGCACCGCTGCGCTGCGCGACATCCAGACGAGCAACGCGCGCATCGTGTCGGACTCGGTCGGCGCCCGCTTCGGCGTGCAGCTGACGTACGCGTTCTAGCGGGGTGCCGGTGAGGTTCGCGGGAACCGGTTGCGCTGCGGCGGTCGCGCTCCTCGCGCTCGTCGCCTGCGCGCAGGCGCCTGCGCCGTCGCCGTCGCCGTCGCCGTCGCCGAAGCTCGCGCCGCCACCGGGCGACCACGCCGCGTTCCCCTGCCTGGGCCGCACGCTGCCCTGCGGCCGCATCGCGACGCGAAGGCCGGTGGCGAAGTCGCTCGACGGGCCCCTGGCCGGTGACGCCGAGCGGGGCAGGCGGATCGCACACGCGCGCGACAAGGGCAACTGCCTGGCTTGCCACGCGATGCAGGGCGGCACGCAGCCGGGGACGCGCGGACCCGACCTGACCCGTTACGGCAGCACGGGGCGCAGCGACGCAGACATCTATGCGGCGGTCTACGACATGCGCACTCGCCACGCCGACACGCTGATGCCGCCGTTCGGCACCAACGAGATCCTGCGCGACCAGGAGATCCGCGACGTGGTCGCCTACCTGCAGGCTTCGCGATGACCCGGCATCGGCGCATCGCCTTCGCTGCGGCGGGCCTCGCGCTGGCGGCCGGCGTCGCGGCCATCGGGGTCGCTGCGGCCGGCGAGCCGTATCGCGAGACGTACCCGCGCGCGCAGATCGATCCGGCGCGCGGCGTCGAAGGCGACGTCGGCTTCAGCGACACGATCGGCTACTGGAGAACGCCGCAGGCGCTCGCGCGCCACGCCGGATGGGTCGGCGATGCGCAGCAGCAGTGGAAGCTCAACTGGAAATTCATGGACCTCGATCGCATCGACCTGCACCCGGGTCACTTCGCGGTCGATGTGGGCGAGGCGCGCTTCAACGCGCTCGCCGCGCGAGACCGGCGCTTCGCGACCTGCCTGGGGGAAGGCGGCGCGGACCTGGCCGGCCTGGCGGCGGCATATCCGAAGCACGACGCCGCGCTCGGCCGCGTGGTGACGGTCGAGGATCGCATCGAGCACTGCGCTGCCAGCGTGCTCGGGGAGCGGATCGCACAGGGTTCGGCGCCGAACAACGAGCTGTCGGTCTGGTTCAAGTCGCGATCGGCCGGCGTGCCGATCCGGGTCGACATCGGCGACGCGCGCCTGATGGCGGCGTATCGCCGCGGCGAGGAACTGTTCTACGCGAAGACCGGGCAACTCAACTTCGCCTGCGCGTCGTGCCACGTGCCCGGCAGCATCATGGGACACAAGTTGCGCGGCGAGACGCCGACGTCGCCCTTCGGCGACGCGGCGCACTACCCGACCTATCGCACGCCCATCGGCATGCTCGAGTCGATCCAGCAGCGCTTCGCGCGCTGCCATGGGCAGATGCGCACGCAGGCGCTCGCCCCCGGCGACCCGGCCTATGTCGACCTCGAAGTGTTCATGACCGTGCTGTCCAACGGGTATCCGGTGTCGGTGCCCTCGGCCCGCTAGCGCGGGTCGATCTTTCGCAGGAGTCGAACCGAGTGGACCAGATTCGCAGATCGATACTGAAGGAATGCGGCGCCGGCGGCGCACTGGCGCTCGCCGCCGCCGCCGGCCTGCTGCATGCGCCGCGCGCAACGGCCGCGCCGCGCAACGCGCACGGGTTTGCCGCCAGGACGCTCGCCGAGGCGTTGGCGAGCCTCGGCGCGACCGATGCGATCCAGAGTGCCGACATCGTGATCGCCACGCCGGACATCGCGGAGAACGGCGTGCTGATCCCGATCGAGGTCAGCACCCGCATCGCGGGCGCCGAGTCGATCTCGCTGCTGGTCGAGAAGAACCCCTTCCCGCTGCTCGCGCACTTCGACCTTTCGAACGGTGCCGAGGCGTATGTGAACACGCGATTCAAGGCCGGGCAGAGCTCGACCGTGAGGGCGGTCGTCAGGGCGGGCGGCAAGACCTGGTTCGCCAGCCGCGAGGTCAAGGTCACGATCGGCGGCTGCGGCGGCTGAACGGATCCACGGCAGCAAGGAGCATCCCATGGCAGCGAGCATGAAGATCCGTGCGCGGATCGTCGACGGGTCGGCACACGTCGCGGTGCTGATCATGCACCCGATGGAAACGGGCCAGCGCAAGGATCCGGCCACCGGCCAGGCCTATCCCGCGCATTTCATCCACAGCGTCACGGCGACGATCAACGACAGGCAGGTGGTGGCGGCGCAATGGGGCCCAGCGATCTCGAAGAACCCGCTGTTCGCGTTTCGCGTCCGCGGCGCGAAGGCTGGCGACAGGCTGGTGGTCGCGTGGGAGGACAACAAGGGCGAGAAGGACCGCGCCGAGGCGACGATCGCCTGAACCGGGGAAGGACCGTCGTGAAGCATTCCATTCGTTCCGTGCTGCTGGTGGTGTTCGGCGGCCTGCTCGCCGCGGCGGTCGCTCCCGCGGCGGGGCCCACCCACCCGTCGGCGCCCGCCTCCGGGGCCGACCGCCGCGCCGTGCTGGTGCTCACCGATCCCGAGCGCCACCTGGTTCTCGAGGAGATGCGCAACTTCCTGGCCGTGCTGCAGACGATCAGCGAGGCCCTGCCGGGCGAGGACATGAAGGCCGTGGCGGCCGCTGCGCGCAAGATGGGCAGCGGCGCGGCGAACGAGATCCCGCCGGAAACCGTGGCCAAGCTGCCCGACACGTTCAAGCAGCTGGCCGGCGCGGTCCACGGCAGCTTCGACGCGATCGCACTCGACGCCGAGTCGCTCGGTGACCCGAAGCACACGATGGGACAGGTGGGCGAGATGCTCGGCAAGTGCAACGCCTGCCACGGCATCTACCAGATCGGTCTGGCGCGCTCGCCGAAGCGGGCCGCCCGCTAGCGGCGCCGCGATCAGGAACCGACCGTCTCGCGATGCCGCGCGGCGTCCCTGGCGCCCCGCGCGAGGCACCAGGCCGCGAAGTCGTCGGCGGGCAGCGCCGCCGAGACGAACCAGCCCTGCGCGAGGTCGCACCCCAGCGCGCGCAGCGCACGCTCCGATTGCTCGTCCTCGACGCCCTCGGCGACGGCGTGCATCCCGAAGGCGTGCGCGAGGTCGACCAGCGACTGCACGATGCGCAGGTCGGCCGCCTCGGAGTTCACGCGTCGCACGAACGACTGGTCGATCTTCAGTTCGTCGAACGAGAACTGGCGCAGGTAGGTGTACGGCGAGTAGCCGGTACCGAAGTCGTCGATCGAAAGCCGGCAACCGAGCCGCTTGAGCTGCCTCATCGTCTCGCGGGCAACCTGCTGGTTGCGGATCAGTGCGCTTTCGGTCAGCTCGAGCGTAAGTCGGTCGGCCGGGAGGTCCCAGGTGTCGAGCGCCTGCGACACCATCAGCGGCAGGCTCGGGTCCGACAGCGTGGCTGCGGAGAGGTTGACCGCCACCGAGACGCGCAGTCCCAGCGTGTCCCACCCCGATGCCTGTCGCAGCGTGGTGTTCAGCGTGAAGCGGGTCAGTTGAAGGATCAGGTCGCGCTTCTCGCAGATCGCGACGATTGCTTCCGGGTTGACCGTGCGGCCGTCCGGATGCCGCCAGCGGATCAGGGCCTCGGCCGACCGACACTGGCCGCCGCGCAGGTCGATCTGCGGCTGGAAGTGCACCTCGAGCTCGTTGTCTTCGAGGGCGCGGGTGAGGTCGTGCTCGACCTGCCGCTGCATCGGTACGTTGTCGCGGGTCGCGCGCACCCGGCGCAGCTGGATTCCGTGTCCGCCCGCGCCGCGGCGCGCCGCGGCCGCCTCGGTGGCGACCGCGAGCACCGAAAGCGCGTCGATCTCGCCCTTTGCAGCGATCCAGGCGATCCCGACCGCGGGTTGGAGGCGGATCGACGCATGCGGATCCTGTGAACCAGGCGCGCGGATCGGCCTGCGCAGCCGCTCGAGCAGCGTGCGGCCGGCCAGTTCGGCGAGCGACTCGCTCGGGAGGTCGGCCAGCAGGACCCAGAGCTCCTCGCGCGACGCGAACGCGTAGCGATCGGCGGCACGCAGCACGGCTTCCACCCGGCGCCCCACCTCTGCGAGAGCGGCGCGCTCGGCGCGACCGTGGCCGATTGCCAGCCGCCGGTCCGAGGGGCTCAGCTCGATCGCCAGCAGCGCGGTGCGGGTGCCGTCCGCGCGTGCCATCCGCTCGCCGAGGCGCTGCAGCAGTTCGGCCGGCTGCAGCCGCGGCGAGTCGCGCTCAGGCGGGTGCAAGGACGCCGTCCTCCGTCGAGGCGATCTCGTCCGCATAGTATTCGCGGGGTCGCAGCCCGCGAGCCCCGGCAGGAAGGCCGCGGGTGATGCGGATCGGGCGGCCGGCATCGTCGGCCGGTCCACTCAGCAGGTCGCGCTCGAAGGGCTTGTCCAGCAGTGCGCCGCCGCCGTCGGCCAGCACCAGCACGCGTGGCTCGAGGCGACGCACGCGGTTGTGCGCCAGCACGATCGCCGCTTCTCCGTTGGACAGCTCGACCAGGCTGCCCACCGGGAACACGCCGATCGCCTGAACGAACTGTTCGAGCAGCGGCTCGTGGAACGAGGTGCCGCACCATTGGTACATCTGCATCAGCGCTTCCTGCGGCGACACGGCCTTCGCGTACGGCCGGTCGGAGATCAGCGCCGCGAAGCAGTCGGCGATCGCGGCCATGCGTCCGAAAATCGAGATGTCCTTGCCCTTGAGCCGCTGCGGATACCCGGAGCCGTCGATCCGTTCGTGGTGCTGCATGATGCCTTGCTCGACGATGCGGTCCAGCGTCATGCTCCTGTGCAGCGCTTCGATGCCGAACTGCACGTGGCGCCGGACGACGGCGTGCTCGGCGGGCGTCAGCATTCCCGGCTTCTCGAGCAGCGCGCGCGGCAGGCGGATCTTGCCGACGTCGGCGAGCATGCCGATCTGCCCGAGGCGCACCAGCTCGTGGCGTGGAAAGCCCATGTGGCGTCCGAGCGCGATCAGGTAGATCCCGACCTTCAGGCAGTGATGGTAGGTGTTCCTGTCCTGGTCGCGCAGGCGCGCGACCCACAGCATCGCATCGGGCGTCTCGACCATGCTCTCGACCAGCCCCTCGGCGACCTTGTCGATGTGTCGCAGGTCGGAGCGGGCGTCGTCCCGCAGGTCTTCCATCAGGGCGCGCAGGGTTTCCGCACCGCGTGACCAGGACTGGGTCGCGCGTGGCAGCTCGGCCTCGATCGGCCCGGGTTCGGAATACGGCTGCAGCGCGATCCCGGGCGGCAGTTGCAGTTCGGCGGCGCTGACCGCCTTCCGATGATCGTCGTGGCGGCCGCCCGCCGCGTCGTCGCGTCCGCCGCGCCCGCGCAGCCACCCGAACAGGCGGCCGAGCGCGGAGGGCGCGTCGCCGTCGCAGCCCGCAGCGTCGTCGAGCGCACGCGGGCGGGCGATCGGTGCGAGCGGTGGCCGGGACTTCGCGGCGCGCTGCGCGAGCGCGTCGCGAATCGCCTCGGCCGCCGCCCCGGTCGAGCGTTCGAGGTCGACGTAGACGAACTGACAGTACTGGCGCAGCGCCTCCAGTTCAGCCTCGTTCTGCACGAGCAGGCCTTCGAGCAGGAACGGCGTATCGAGCCATGGGCGGTCGAGTTCGGCGACGAACATGCCGTAGTCGAGCTTGTCGACGGCGAGACGGACACGCGATGGCGATGGAGACTGGGCGAGCATCGATTCGGGACGGTTTGGTCTCCGCCCATGGTAGGCACCGCGTTGCGCGGCGCCAAGGAATCGGACACGCTTCCGACGATGGGCTGCAACGGACCCCGACGAGTGGCGGCGCGGGCACCCCGGGCGGCGGGTGGCGCCTGGCGCTCGGCGCTCAGCGCGGGCGCAGGCTGCGCCGCAGGAACGGCGTCAGCGCCAACGGCGCGAAGTACATCGGGATCTGCGTGAGGCCCACGTACAGCGAAAAGACCTCGCCCGCGGTGCCCGCCGTGATCACGAGCATCAGCCCCATGTTGCGGTTGCCGCTCATCAGCGCCGCGCTGTAGGCCGAGGCCACGCCCGCGCGCCGGAACAGCGCGTAGCCGGCGGCGTGCAGCGCAGCGGTGGACGCGCAGGCCATGAGCAGGAGACCCATGACGAAAGCGGGGTCGCGCAACAGGCGCGCGGTCACGCCGTCCATGACGGCAATCGCGAACACGACCAGCAGCGCCACGTTCAGGCCCCCGATCGCCTCGTCGTGGCGCGCGAGCCGCCCGGTGCCGATGGCGCGCCGCAGCGCCCAGGCGAGCGCGAACGGAACCGCGACCAGCAGCGCGACGCGTGCGAAGAAGGCGACGAGATCGACCTGGACGCCGGCCTGCGGGAACAGCAGCCCGACCAGGGGCGTCAGCGTGAAGGGCAGCAGCAGCGTCGTCGAGACGGTTCCGACCACCGCAAGGATGCCGTCGAGACCCAGGATCAGCGCGAACACCGCGGCCGATCCGATCGGCGGCGCGGCCGCCTGCAGCACCAGCGCCAGTCTCGGCTCGGGAGGCAGGCCGGCGAGCGCCGTGCCGAACCAGACCAGCAGCGGAGAGGCGACGAGTTGCCAGCTCGTGATCGCGGCAGGCAGGGCCGGCCTGCGGGCCCGATCGGCGAGCTGGTCCCAGTCGAGCCGCAGCAGCGTGGCGGTCAGTGTGCCGATGACCGCCGCGGTCAGCAGCGGACGAAGTGCCGTTGCCAGGTCGGGAAGCGCAACGCCGATGAGCGCACCCGCCGGCAGCGCCCAACGCGCCTGTCTTCCGAGCAGGCGAAGCGCGTGCAATGCGCTCATCGGCCGGGGACCGCGGCCGGGACCGGGGCTGGCGTGTCGCGATCGCGCAGGAAGGGGCCAATCGCTCGGGCGTGGCTGCTGTGCATGGGCGCCAACGATAGCGCATGGCGGACCGCTGCTGCACGACCTGCGGTGCGCGTGTGAATCCCGGATGCCGCAAAGGTCAAGCTTTGCGAGCCGCGGCGCTGGCGGAGTAACCTGCCCGGCATGGGCGACCGGCAGGCGCGCATGACGCTTCGACGACTGCCCGGCATCGAGTTGCGGATCGCCCACGCCCCGATGGCGGCGGTACACGATGAATCCGAGTCCGGCGCCCGCTCGCGATCGGGCGCCTTTCACCCAAGAGGAGCGCGCATCATGGCGGCGATCGAACGCAGCGCATCGGCAACCTGGAAAGGCGGCCTGAAGGGCGGGACCGGCCGGATGGACGCGACCAGCGGCGTCCTGAACGCGACGCCGTACACGTTCGCGACCCGGTTCGAGAACGCGAAGGGCACCAATCCCGAAGAGCTGATCGCGGCCGCGCACGCGGCCTGCTTCAGCATGGCGTTCGCCAACTACCTGAGCCAGCAGGGCCACGTCCCCGAGTCGATCGAGACACATGCGACGATCTCGCTCGAGAACGGCACGATCGACCGGATGCGCCTGCGCACGCGCGGCCGCGTGAGCGGACTGGGCGCCGCGGACTTCCGGCGGCTCGCCGAGGAGGCCGAGAAGAAATGCCCGGTATCGAACCTGCTGCGCAGCGGACTGGCGATCACGCTCGAGGCGGAGCTTGCCTGAGCGCCACGCCGGCCTCTCAAACCAATATCGAGGATAGGTGTTATCGGCGCGGCGGAGCGGCCGCGCCCTAGACTCACCGCTGGCAACGGGAGACGACATGTCCGAGAAGTGGTTGACCAGCCTGCTGACCAGCGGCCCCCAGGAAGGCTTCGAACTTGCGATCAAGCTCTCGCGGATGGGTGTGAAGTACACGCAGCCCTCCGGCGAGGTGCGTGACCGACTGCGCGCCGACTACGCCGACAACGCCGACAGCCTCACTGCGGCCTCGCAGGTGATCGCGATCAATTTCCAGACCATCGCGGCGGCGAACGGCTACTGGCGGGGCTGAGTCGGCAGGTCGGGGCGCGGGCGAAAGGCTCGGGCGCCTGGGGTAAAGTGCCCGGGCACAGCTTCGGGCCGCGTCCGCATGACCGCACACTCCGACACCTGGTCCGGACGGGCCGGCTTCATCCTCGCCACGGTCGGCTCGGCCGTCGGCATCGGCAGCATCTGGAAGTTTCCCTACGAGGTCGGCGCCAACGGCGGCAGTACCTTCGTGGTGTTCTACGTCGCCGGCCTCGTGCTGATCGTCGTTCCGCTGATGCTGGCGGAGTTCGCGATCGGGCGGCGCGGTCGCGCCGATCCGTCGGGCAGCATGGCCGCGGTCGCGCTGGCCGAACGCGCGAGTCGCCGCTGGGCGATTGCCGGGGCGATGGGGGTGCTGACCGGCTTTCTCATCCTGAGTTTCTACTCGGTCATCGGTGGCTGGACGATCGGCTACGCCGTGGAGACCGCGCGCCACGGACTGCCGGGCGCCGACGCGCAGGCGGTGCGCGCGCGCTTCGAGGCCTTCCTCGCGTCGCCGTGGGAGATGCTCGCGTGGCACGGGGTGTTCCTGTCGGCCGCGGCGGCGGTGGTCGCGCGGGGCGTGGCCCGCGGCATCGAGACGGCGTCGATGGTGCTGATGCCCATGCTCGTCGCGCTGATGCTGGCGCTCGCCGCCTACTCGATCGTCGAGGGCGACCTCGCTGCGACGCTGCGCTTCCTGCTCGAGCCCGATCGCTCGCACCTGAATGCGCGCACTGCACTCGAGGCGCTCGGCCTCGGCTTCTTCTCGATCGGCGTCGGGCTCGGCCTGATGATCACCTACGCGGCCTACAGCGGCGCGGCGATCGACCTGAAGCAGGTGGCGGTGGTTTCGGTGGTGGCCGACACGCTGATCTCGCTGCTCGCCGGGCTCGCGGTCTTCCCGATCGTGTTCGCGCACGGGCTCGATCCCGCCAGCGGGCCCGGACTGGTGTTCGTGACCCTGCCGATCGCGTTCGCCCGGATGCCCTTCGGGACGCTCGCGGCGGTCGCATTCTTCGTGCTGCTGTTCGTCGCGGCGCTCGCCTCGGCGATCTCGCTGCTCGAACTGATGGTGGCGTTGCTGATGCGACGACTCGGGTGGCGCCGGCCCACTTCCACCTGGGTCGCCGCGGCCTGCACCTTCGTCGCGGGGATCGCCACCGCGCTGTCGTTCAACCTCTGGTCGAACTGGTACCCGCTTGCCGGCCTGGGCATCGCATCCTCGGCGACCGTCTTCGACCTGATCGACCAGCTGACCTCGAACCTGTTGCTGCCGCTCGGCGGCCTGGCGATCGCGAGCTTCGCCGGCTGGGCGGTGCCGACGCGGATGCTCGTCGAAGAACTGCGCCTGGGCACGCGCGCCGCGCGGGCGCTGCGCCTGGCGCTGCGCTATGTCGCGCCGGCCGGCATCGTCGCGGCGACACTGTCGTCCGTGCTGTTGCCCGGCTGAAACACGCACGCGGCGGCGTTCGCGACGGACACTGCATCGAGCGCCTGGCGTGCGTCGCGCCCGCGCGGTATCGTCCGGTGCGGGCCCGTGCGCCCGCCGATGGAGGACCGGATGAGCGAGGCACGATCGGAGCCGCCGAAGGCAAGCCAGCCCGCCGACGAGGCCATGCGGCTGCACCCGTTCTACGGCGGCAAGATGCAGACACTGCCCAAGTGCGCGATCCGCTCGTTCGCCGACTTCTCGGTCTGGTACACGCCGGGTGTGGCCGCGCCGTGCAAGGCGATCGAACGCGAGCCCGACCTCGTGTTCGAGCACACGAATCGCGGCAACCTGGTGGCGGTGGTGTCCGACGGAAGCCGCGTGCTGGGGCTCGGCGACATCGGTCCCGAGGCCGGCCTGCCGGTGATGGAAGGCAAGGCGCTGCTGTTCAAGTACCTGGGCGGCGTCGACGCAGTGGCGCTGTGCCTGCGCAGCCGCAGCGAGGACGACTTCATCCGGGCGGTCGAAATGCTCGAGCCCTCGTTCGGCGCGATCAACCTCGAGGACATCGCGCAGCCCAGGTGCTTCCGCATCCTCGAGGCGCTGCGCGCGCGGATGAACATCCCGGTCTGGCACGACGACCAGCAGGGCACGGCGGTGGTGGTGCTCGCGGGGCTGCTCAACGCGCTCGACGTGGTCGGCAAGCCGCTCGATCGGGTGCGCATCGCGATGGTCGGCATCGGCGCGGCCAACACGGCCAGCTACCGGCTGCTGAAGGCCTGTGGGGTCGACCCGGCGCGGATCGTCGCTTGCGACACGCGCGGTACCCTGCACCGCGGGCGCGGCGACATCGAGGCGCAGCAACCGGCGCTCGCCGCGAAGTGGGCGATCTGCCGCGAATCGAACGCCGACGGCGTCGTGGGCGGTGTCGCCGACGCGTTGCGCGGCGCCGACGTCTGCCTCGCATTCTCGACGCCGGGGCCGGGCACGATCGACCCCGGCTGGATCGGGGCGATGGCGCGAGACGCGATCGTGTTCGCGTGCGCGAACCCGGTGCCGGAGATCTAGCCATCGGCGGCGCTCGAGGCCGGCGCCCGGATCGTGGCGACCGGTCGTGGCGACTTCCCGAACCAGGTGAACAACTCGCTGTGCTTTCCTGCCGTGTTCCGCGGCGTGCTCGACGTTCGTGCGACGACGATCACCGATTCGATGGCGATCGCCGCGGCGCGCGAGGTGGCGGAGGTGGCACGCGAGCGCGGGCTGTCCGCCGGGCGCATCGTGCCGCGGATGGACGATCCCGATCTCTATCCGAGGGTGGCCGCGGCGACCGCGCTGGCCGCGCAGCAAGAAGGCGTTGCGCGGTTGCGCCTCACCCGGGAGCAGTTGCTCGCACGCGCCGCGCAGTCGATCGCCGCGGCACGCGGCGCGACGGACGCGCTGATGCGCGCCGGGTTCATCGCGCAACCGCCTGCGGCCTGAGGGTCAGCGCTTCGGCGCGCCCTCGTACCAGTCGCGGCATTCGGTCTCGCGACCGCGCACGACGCGCCGGCCCGCGAGCGTGCCGCGCGCCTCGGTCACCACGGTGCGCTGCAGTTCCGGTTGCGCGTCGCGATGAAAGTAGATCACCACCCAGTCGAACACGCGGCCGAGTTCGTGGGCCCGAGCGGTGTTCGAATACAGCGCGGTGACGTGCCAGTCGTCGAACGTCGCGTGCAGCACGGGCAGCCAGGCCTTGCCCTCGGGGTTGAAGCGCTTCGGCGCGATGGTCGGCAGCTTGCCCGCGCCGGCCTCGTCGCGATACCGACGGTCGACCTCCAGCAGTACCGACACCGGCGGCTCGACGCCGGCCGGCGACACCGGGCCGCGCCGGCGCCTGCGCGAGCGGTCGAGCATCGCGGTCAGCGAGTCGCGGATCGCGGCGGCGCGTCGCGGGCCGACGCCCGGGACGTCGGCGAGCCGCCCTTCGTGCCCGGCGACCTCGAGTGCTTCCAGCGTGTCGACGCCGAGGGACTCGTGCAGCCGCTCGGCGAGTTGCGCGCCAACGCCGGGAATCGTCCGGAACAGGCGCACTGCGTCGATCGTGCCACGCAGCCGGTCGAGCTGGCTCCAGCTGCCGCTCACCAGCATCTCGGCGATCGCGGCGGCGATACCCGGCCCGACGTGCGCAATCGCGTCGAGCCCGGGCAGTCCTTCGGCCTCGAAGATCTCCCGCAGCGCGCGCGGATGCGCGGCGATCGCATCGGCGGCCTTGCGGTACGCACCGACCCTGAACGGGTTCGCGCCCTGCGCCTCGAGCAGGTCGGCGCCTTCGCGCAGCCGCTGCGCGATGTCCTGGTTCTCGGCGCGCGACGGGCTCATGGCCGGCTCAGCGGCCCCGCTCCAGCGACAGCAATTCGGTGCGCATGCCCAGGTTGGTGAGCAGTTCGCCGAGCATCGCCGACGTGACGGTCTCCTCGCCGATCGCGCGGATGCCCCGGCTCTCCATGCACAGGTGGCGGCAACGGATCACCACGCCCACCGCGGTCGGCTCCAGGTGCGTCATCAGTGCGTCGGCGATCTGGCGCGTCAGGCGCTCCTGCACCTGCAGGCGCTTGGCGAAGCAGTCCACCAGGCGCGTGAGCTTCGACAGCCCGACGATGGCGCCCTTGGGCACGTAGCCGACCGTGGCCGTGCCGAAGAACGGCGCGAGGTGGTGCTCGCAATGGCTGTAGACCGGGATGCCGCGAACGACGATCAGCTCGCTGTACTGCTCGGCGCCGTCCTCGAAGACCTTCAGGATCTCGGCCGGATCCTGCGCGTAGCCGGAGGTCCAGTGCGCCCAGGCTCGCTCGACGCGCGCGGGGGTTTCGCGCAGCCCCGGCCGGTCGGGATCCTCGTGCAGGCTGCGCAACAGCCGCCGCCAGTCGGAGCGGTTGAAAGGTCGATCGTCGGCGGGTTCGTCCATGCTGTATCGCCTCGCGAGGTGGTGATCCGGCAGTCTACTGGACGCTCGCAGAGGATCGGGTAGCATCCCGGCCATGGCCAAGCCCACTTCCGTCCGGGACCGTCCGGTCACCCGCGATCCCGAAGCCACCCGCGACGCCATCCTCTCCGCTGCCACCGACGAGTTCGCCCAGCACGGCCTTGCGGGCGCGCGCGTCGACCGCATCGCGGAGCGCGCCGGGATCAACAAGCGGATGCTGTACTACTACTTCGGCCAGAAGGAAGGCCTGTTCCTGGCCGTGCTCGAGGGCGCCTACCGGCGCATCCGGGAGGAAGAGCGCCAGCTCAACCTGACGCAGGTCGAGCCCACCGAGGCGATCCGCCGGCTGGTCGCGTTCACCTGGAACTACTACATCGCGCACCCCGAGTTCATCACGCTGCTGAACACCGAGAACCTGCACCGCGCGATGCACCTGAAGAATTCGGCCAAGGTGCGCACGATGCACTCGCCGTTCGTCGCGACCGTCGCCGAGGTGCTCGAGCGCGGTCGCAAGGCCGGTGTGTTCCGCGCCGGCGTCGACCCGGTGCAGCTGTACATCTCGATCGCGGGGCTGTCGTACTTCTACCTGAGCAACAACTGCACGCTGTCGACGATCTTCGACCGCGACCTGATGTCGCCGAAGGCGAAGGTCGAGCGGCTGTCGCACATGACCGACCTGGTGCTGGGCTACCTGGTGCGCGACTGAGGGGCGCTCACTCCATGCCGAGCAGCTTGTAGATGCGCCGCGTGTAGGCGCCGAAGCGCTCGCTTGTCTTCATGTCGAGCGTGCGCGGATGCGGCAGGTCGATCTCGAAGTTGTCGGCCATCCGCGCGGGGCCGGCGGGTGAAGACGACCACGCGGGTGCCGAGGAACACGCACCGCCTCGAGATGCCGTGCGTGACGAAGATGATCGTCTTGCCCGACTCCTTCCAGGATGCGCAGCAACCGAGGTTCATCTTCTCGCGGGTGAGCGCGTCGAGCGCCCCGAACGGCGTCGTCCATCAGCACCAGCTTCGGGTCGTGGACCAGTGCGAAGGCGGGCGATGGCCGCGCGCTGCTGCATGCCGCCCGAGAGCTCGTACGGGTACTTGTCCTCGTAGCCCTTCAGGCCGACCAACTCGAGCAGTTCGCGTCCGCTGCCTGGCCTCGGCCATCGGCAGGCCGAGCAACTCGGCCGCGGTGCAGAACGTTGTCGAGCACGCGCCGCCACTTCAGCAGCAGCGGCGCCTGGAACACCATGCCGATGTCGCGCGCCGGATCGAACGGATGGGTGGCCGAGCCGATGCGCACCTCGCCGCCGTCGTGCGGATGCAGGCCGGCCAGGATCTTCAGCAGCGTCGACTTGCCGCAGCCCGAGGGTCCGACCAGCGAGACCAGCTCGCCCGGCATCACGTCGAAGCTCGCGTCGGAGATCGCGAGGTGTTCCTTGCGCCCGGTGCGATAGACCTTGGTGACGCCGGCCAGGTGGATGAACGGTTCGACACTCATGCGACGCGCGCGTCCTTTGGCACCAACAGGCGCTCCATGCCGAGCACCAGGCCGTAGAGAATCATGCCGAGCAGCGTGATCAGCATGACCGCCATGAACATCGCCGGCGTATCCAGCGTCACCTGCACCTGCAGCATCAGGTAGCCGAGGCCCTTGTCCGAACCGAGGAACTCGCCGACGATCGCGCCCGCGACCGCGAGGATCGCCGCCACCTTCATGCCGGCGAAGATGTAGGGCAGCGAGCCTGGCAGCTGGATCTTCGTGAACAGCTGCCAGCGCGAGCCGCGCAGCGAACGCACCAGGTCGAGCAGGTCGGGCTCGATCTCGCGCAAGCCCCGCGCGGTGGTGAGCAGGATCGGAAACACCGCGATCGAGAACGCCATGATGGTGTTCGGGAACACCCCGTACTTGAACCAGACGATGATCAGCGGGCCGAGCGCCACTTTCGGGATCATGTTCAGCGTGACGAGGATCGGCAGGAACAGCGATTCGAGGGTCGTCGACCAGGTGAACACCAGCGCCAGCAGGACGCCGACGACCAGCGCGAGGAAGTAGCCGCCGAAGATCTCGGTGGCGGTGACCGCGACGTTGGCCCACCAGTCGTAGCTCGGCGACAGCAGCGCCTCGAAGGTGGCGCCGGGCGAAGGCATGACGAACTTCGGCACGTCGCCGAGCCGGACGAACAGGTACCAGATCACCAGCAGCGCGAGGTGCGCGAGCACTGCCAGCGCGTAGCGTCCGATCGAGGTGTTGATGCGGTCCATTGCGTGCGGGCCCCGGTCAGGCGAGCCACTTCGCCAGGTTGGCGGCCACGAACGCGTCGTCCGAGAGGTCGGCGTGCTCGCGGCAGACGCGATCGATCTCGTCGGCTTGTCCCGGCGACAGCGCCTCGTGCGGATCGAGGCACCAGGTGCCGGCCATCAGGCCTTGCCGCCGAAGCACTTCGTGGCAGCCCGGAATGCATCCGGCGAAGTCGTGCGCGACGTCGAAGAACGCGCTGTTGCAGTCGGTGACGCGCGAATCGAGTGCGAGCAACTCGTCGTCGACGCGTCCCGCCGCGATCGCGGCATGGACGCGCTCGAGCAGAGCGACCGCGCCCTTCGTCCAGACGCTCCAGTGGCCGAGCAGCCCGCCGCGGATGCGCACCGTGACCGGCTCGTCGTCGCGGCGCACCGTGAACGGCGCGAGCAGGTCGAGCACGATGTGGTCGTCGTTGCCGGTGTAGAGCGTCACCCTGTCCTCGGCACGGGCCGCGACCACGCCGCGCACCACGTCGAGCGTGCGGTATCGGTCGAACGGCGCCATCTTGATCGCGACGACGTTGTCGATCGACGCGAAGCGGCGCCAGAACCCGGCGGGCAGCGCGATGCCGCCCACCGCGGTCTGCAGGTAGAAGCCTACCAGCGGAATGACCTGCGCCACCGCGGCGCAGTGCTCGATCAGCTCGTCGATCGAGGCTCCCTTCATCGCGGCCAGCGACAGCAGGCCCGCGTGGTAGCCGTGATCGAGTGCCACCTGCGCTTCGCGGCAGGCCTGCCCGGTGCGGCCGGCGAGCCCGGCGATCATCACCAGCGGACGGTCGGTGGCTTCGCGGGCGGTGCGGGCGGCGAGTTCGAGCACCGGCTCGTACAGGCCGACGTCGCGGATCGCGAACTGGGTCGAATGCACGCCCACCGCCAGGCCGCCCGCGCCCGCGTCGATGTAGTAGCGGGTGAGCGCGCGCTGTCGCACCGGATCGAGCCGTCGCGCGGCGTCGAGCGCGAGCGGATGCGCGGGAATCACGGTGCCGCGCCGCAGCAGCGCGAGCACCTCGGCGGGCAGGTCCGACCGGTGAAGGGACATGACGGGAAGAGACTCTATCGGACCGGGGCTTCGGCTATACTTGACGGAGATGTAACCAGACAGTTAATTTACTGTAACGCAGCGGCCCTCCAGCGTCAATGTCTGCGGCGCGTTGACGATGCTTCGAGCACGCCGATAACATCGCCCTGACCGTGCCGCGTTCGACTCGAGGAGACACCATGTTCGCGCGAATCATTCTCGGGGCCGCTGCCGCGGCCATCGCCTTCGCTTCGGCGCCCGTCCAGGCCCAGCAGAAGCTCGACTTCATCCTCAACTGGGTGCCCGGCGGCGACCACGCCCCCTATTACTACGCGAAGAAGCTGGGCTGGTATGCCAAGGAGGGCATCGACCTGAACATCGAGCCCGGCAAGGGCTCGGCGCTGGCCACCCAGAAGGTCGGCGCAGGCGCCAACCCGATCGGCCTGGCCGACATGGGCGGCGTGCTGGTCGCGAAGGGCAAGGGCGCCGACACCGTCGCGGTGTACAACGTGTACGCGAACTCGCCGCAGGGGATGTACTGGCTCAAGAGCTCGGGCATCAAGGGCGTGAAGGACTTCGTCGGCAAGAAGATCGGCAACCCGGCGGCCGACGGCGCGCGCGTGATGTGGCCGGCGCTGGCCAAGGCCAACGGCATCGACCCGAAGTCGGTCACCTGGGTGAACATCGACGCCAACGCGAAGCTGGCGGCGCTGAAGGCGAAGTCGATCGACGTGACGACCTCGTTCTACAACATCCACCACGTCTTCCAGCGCGAGCTCGGCGACGACATGGGCTTCCTGGCGTGGCGTGACGCCGGCCTGAACCCGTATGGCAACTCCATCATCGTCAATGCAAAGTTCCTCGAGGCGAACCGCACGACGATCGACAAGTTCGTGAAGGTGACGCAGCGCGCGTTCGCGGCCTGCGTGAAGGAGCCCGAGCCCTGCGTGCAGGCGCTGGTCGACGCCAACGGAGCGCTGAAGTTCGACAACGAACTCACGAACTGGAAGCTGGTCGAGGTGCTGATGAGCGACAAGTACTCGCGTGAAGTGGCGCTGGGCATCCATGACGATGCGCGGATGAAGGCCGACTACGAGCTGGTGCGCGAGTACATCGGGCTGGACAAGCCGTTCGACGTGAAGACGGTGTACACGAACGAGTTTCTGGATCGTTCGATCAAGATGCCGAAGTAGTCTCCGCTCGCGGGCGTTTCGAGCGCCCCGGCGGATCGCGCCGTCGTCGGCTTGGGCGCCTCGGGCGCTACGCCCGCTGCGCGCCGTGCGGCCGCCCCGCTGCGCCCCGGCCGGCTCGGCGCCGGCCGGGCCGGTGCTGCGGCCCCGCTGCGCGGGGCTTCCCTCGCCTTCCTCGAAATTCCGCACCCGCTGCCGACACGCGCTGCGCGCGTGACGGCGACGGGTCCCGCGGACTTTCTTTCGGAAGCGCTCGGCTTGCGAGACCCGGCCGGCGCCGAGCCGGCCGGGGCGCAGCGGGCGGCCGCACGGCGCGCAGCGGGCGTAGCGCCCGAGGCGCCCGAGCCGACGGCGCGACCCGCCGGGGCGCTCGAAACGCACGAGGCTCCGACGCGCTGAAGGGGCGGGACGTGATGGCCGCGATGGGTCATCGCATGCGCCGCGAGGCGATCTGCGCGCCGCGGAATCAGCCGAGCTCGGGGCCGGCGACGAGGACGATGCGGGACGGGTCGCCCGGGGCGGCCTTCAGGCCGCGCAGCATTCGCGTGAACGGGCGCTGGCAGGCGAAGCCGCGCGATTGCAGCCACGGAACCAGTTCCGCGTAGCGATCGGCGAGGTCGAGGTAGACCGGGCCTTCGACGGCCGCCAGGGCGGCGTCGAGCAGCGCGCGGGTGGTGGCGGAGTCGCTTGCGAGCAGCGGGCCGATCTGGGTCGCTTCGCGCCCGTCGCGGCCGAGGACGAAGCCGACGATGCGGCCGTTGCGCTCGGCGACGTGCGCGGCGCTCGGCAGGCGCGCCGCCAGCGAGCGCAGCAGCGCCTCGCGATCGGCGCCGAAGGCGGGGCGGTCGATGCCGAGGATCGACGGCCAATCCGCGTCGCGCAGCGGCCGCACGTCGAGCCCTCGTGCGTCGGCGTCGATGCGTTCGCCCGGTGCGTGGCGGGCCGGCTCTGTCGGTGCCGTCGCTTCGCGGCGGTAGCGGCGAAACTCCCAGCTGTCGACGAAGCCCATCGGCACGTAGATCGGGTGGCCGGCGGGCGTCGCATCGAGAATGGCTGCAATACCGCGCCAGGCCAGTTCGTTCAGCGCATGGGCGAGCAGTCGCGACGCATAGCCGCGGCCGCGAAACTCGGGCAGCACCAGCACCATGCTGACCCAGGCGAACTCGCTGCCGTAGGGCAGCGCGACCACCGAGGCCGCGACGCGCTCGCGCCCCTGCGCGTCGGGGGCGCGGATTCCCCAGGCGCGTCCAAGCGTGAGCATCAGGCGCCAGTCGGCCTCGTTCTGGTTCCATGAGGCCGATGCCGAGAGCGCGATCGCGTCGGCGAGGTCGGCGACGCCGAGCGGCACGATCGGCGCCGCCGCGGCCGCCGGCTCGCGATCGCTGCCCGTCGGGTGACCTCTGCCCGCCGCGCCGCCGTCGCCCGTCGCGCCGGAGGCGGGGCGCGCCCTGCGCTCGCGCGCGATGCTCAGTACTTGCCATCGCGGGTCGAGAAGTGCGTCGGCTTGCCCAGGCTCGGCTGACCGCGCTCGATCCAGTCGGCGACCCAGTCGATCATCTGGTCGAGCGGCACGCGCGGCTTGCCGAACAGCCGCTGTGATTCGCGGGTGTCCTCGAGCCACGCGGTCGGGGCTTCCTGGCTGGCCAGCACGGGCTTGCGCCTGAAGCGCTTGCCGAACTCGGCGGCGAGCCAGCGGATGCTGGTGTGCGCGGGGCCCGTGATGTTGATCGGCGACGTGGGCGTCGTGCAGTGCGCGAGCAGGCGCAGCGATTGCTCGTTCGCGTCGCCCTGCCAGATCACGTCGGCGTGTCCCATCGTCAGGTCGAGCGGCACGCCGCCGAACACTGCGCTGGCCACGTCGAACAGCACCCCGTAGCGCATGTCGATCGCGTACGAGAGCCGCACGAGGCGACCCGGCGTGCCGTACTTGCGCGACCCGTACTCGAACATCCGCTCGCGGCCCACGCACGAGTTCGCGTAGTCGCCGGACGGCGGCGTGGCCGGCGTGCGCTCGTCGGCCCCCGGGCCGTCGACGGGCACGAACGGATAGACGCAAGCGGTCGAGAACGCCACGATGCGCAGGTCGCGGAACGTCTCGGCGACCATCATCGGTACGCCGACGTTCATCATCCACGTGAGCGACGCGTTGTCGGCGGCGCCGAACTTGTGTCCGGCCATGAAGACCAGGTTGCGCACGCCGTCGCCGACGTTGGGCAGGCGCTCGAGGGCCGCGCGGTCGAGCAGGTCGCACGCGATGCATTCGACACCGTGGCGCTCGAGCGAGGCGACCAGGCTCGGGTCGGAGAAGCGCGCGACGCCGATCACGCGGCGACCGGGTGCAGCGCGGCGCGCCATGCGCGCCAGCGTCGGACCCATCTTGCCGCCGACGCCCAGCACCATGATGTCGCCGTCGACCTTCTCGAGGTCGGCGACCAGCGCCGGGGAGGGCTCGCTCATGAACGATTCGAGCGCCTCGACGTCGTCGAAGCGCTTCGGCAGGGCAGACATCGAAGTCTCCTGGAAGTCGTGCCGGGGCGCCCGCTGCGCCCCCGGGGGCTCAGGCGCGATTGTGCTCCGTGATGCCCTCGAACCGGTCGCGCCCGGCGCACAGCGCGCGGATCTTGGCGTCGGCGATCGAGCGCTTGAGCATCCAGAAGCCGCAATCCGGGTGAATGTAGCGCACGCGGCCGGGGCCCAGCGTCTTCTCGGCCCGCTCGATCGCGCGGGCCACGTCGTCGGCGCTCTCGACGTCGGTGACCTTGATGTCGATCACGCCCAGGCCGAAGCCGATCCGCGGATCGAGATCGGCGAAGGCCCTCAGTTCCTCGGGCGGGCGGTGCGCGCACTCGAGCACGACGTGGTCGGCGTGCAGCGCGTTCAGGTAGCGGATCAGCTTGTCCCAGGTGCCCTTCTGCACCGACTGGCCACCGTAGTTGCCGAAGCACAGGTGCACCGCCGGGATGCCTTTCACGGCGTCGAGCACGCGGTTGATGGCCGACGCCGCCCATTCCCACTCTTCCGGATGGCCGGGCAGGTTGGCCTCGTCGATCTGCACCACGTCGGCGTCGAGGTGCCGGACCTGCGAGGCCAGCACGTCGGCGAGCGCGTGCGCGAGCTCGGGGGTGTCGCGATAGTGCTTGTCCATCAGCGTCTTGGCGAGCATGTGCGGGCCGGTGACGGTGAACTTGAACGGCTTCGTCGCGAGGGCCTTGGCGCGCGAGCACGCGAGCGGCAGGTCGAGGCTGCCGTGGCCGAGCGGCCCGACGACGGTGCCCGGCGGCCGCGTGCGGAACTTCATGCCGCTCTTCGAGCGGTACGCGATCAACTCGTCGAACGAGAAGCGTTGCGTGACGCCTTCCATCGGGCGCACGAAGTACTCGATCATCCCGTTGGTTTCGGGATGGTTGATGTCGAAGCGCGAGAGCTCTCCGTCGCAGACGACGTCGACGCCGGCCTGCTCCTGGATGCCGATCACCACCCGCGTGGCGTCGGCCAGTGCCTGCTCGGACGGGTTCGCCACGAGCCAGTCTGGAACGGGATAGGAGCCTACGACGGTGGTCCGGATTCTGGGCATGTCTGCGATCGGTTGTTAACCATATGGTGAGAAATCGATGGTATCGCGGTGGTCGACGCCCTTCAAGCCGCCTTGACGCGACCGCATGCCGGGACGTAGACTAATTAACCAACGAGTTAACAACGGCGAGCCTGGCGAGCGCCGACCGAACCGGAGCCTTTCATGAGCACTCGACGACTCGGCATCGTGATGCACGGCGTCACCGGCCGCATGGGCATGAACCAGCACCTGATCCGCTCGATCAAGGCGATCCGCGAGCAGGGCGGGGTGAAGCTCGCCAATGGCGACCGCGTGATGCCCGATCCGATCCTGATCGGGCGCGGCGCCGAGCGCATGGAGGCGCTGGCCAGGGCGCACGGCGGGCTGCGCTGGGGCACGGACCTCGGCCGCGCGTTGGCCGATCCGGACGACACCGTGTTCTTCGATGCCGCGACGACGCAGATGCGCCCCACGCTGGTGAAGAAGGCGATCGCGGCCGGCAAGCACGTCTATTGCGAGAAGCCTTCGGCGACCAACCTCGCCGAGGCAATGGAGATCTACGAAGCGGCGCGCAAGGCGGGCGTCAAGCATGGCGTCGTTCAGGACAAGCTGTGGCTGCCGGGCCTGCTGAAGCTGAAGATGCTGATCGACTCCGGATACTTCGGTCGCATCCTGTCGGTACGCGGCGAGTTCGGCTACTGGGTCTTCGAGGGCGACCTGCAGCCCGCGCAGCGGCCGTCGTGGAACTACCGCAAGGAAGACGGCGGCGGCATCATCCTGGACATGCTGTGCCACTGGCGTTACGTGGTCGACAACCTGTTCGGCGAGGTGAAGAGCGTCTCGTGCCTGGGCGCGACGCACATCCCGCAGCGCTGGGACGAGAACGGCAAGCCGTACACGGCCACCGCCGACGACGCCGCCTACGCGACCTTCGTGACCGACCAGGGCGTCATCGCGCATTTCAACAGCTCGTGGTGCGTGCGCGTGCGCCGTGACGACCTGCTGACCCTGCAGGTCGACGGCACGCACGGCTCGGCGGTGGCCGGGCTGCGCGGCTGCCGCACGCAGCCGCGCGTGAACACGCCCAAGCCGGTGTGGAATCCCGACCTTCCGCAGCCGATCGACTTCTTCGAAGGCTGGCAGGAGGTGCCCGACAGCGTCGTGTTCGACAACGCGTTCAAGGCGCAGTGGGAGCTCTTCATCCGCCACGTCGTCGAGGACGCGCCGTTCCCGTGGAACCTTCGCGAGGGCGCCAAGGGCGTGCAACTGGTCGAGGCGGGCCTGCAATCGTGGAACGAGCGGCGCTGGGTCGACCTCGGGACGCTGCCGGCGTGAAGGAGGCTGCGATGCCGACGCTGATCCTTCCCGCCGCCGACGGTTCGCTCGCGCCGTTCACGCTGTCCGCGCCGAAGGGTTACCCGAAGCGGGCGTCGCGGGCGTTCAACCGCATCGCCTACTCGGCCGCGCACGTCGTCGCCGATCCGCTGTCGCCGGTCGATCCGTGGATCGGCTGCGCGATCGACTGGGACACGACGATCGCGTACCGCCAGCGGCTGTGGGCGTTGGGGCTGGGCGTGGCCGAGGCGATGGACACGGCGCAGCGCGGCATGGGCCTCGACTGGCCGACGTCGCTGGAGCTGATCCGTCGCTCGATCGACGCCGCGCGTGATCATCCGGGCGCGCTGGTCGCGTCGGGCTGCGGCACCGACCACGTCGCGCCCGACCCGTCGATGACGATCGACGCGGTGATCGCGGCCTACGAGGCGCAGATGGAGGCGATCGAGGCGCTCGGCGGGCGGCTGATCCTGATGGCAAGCCGCGCGCTGGCCGCCTGCGCGAAGTCACCCGACGACTACGGGCGCGTCTACGATCGCCTGCTGTCGCAGGTGCGCGAGCCGGTGATCATCCACTGGCTCGGCGACATGTTCGATCCGGCGCTCGCCGGCTACTGGGGCCACGCCGATCCGATGGCCGCGATGGACGTCGCAGTCGACATCCTGAACCGCAACGCTGCGCGCGTGGACGGCGTGAAGATCTCGCTGCTCGACAAGGACAAGGAGATCGCGATGCGCAGGCGCCTTGCGCCCGGCATCCGCATGTACACCGGCGACGACTTCAACTTCGCCGAGCTGATCGCCGGCGACGAGCAGGGGCACTCCGACGCGCTGCTCGGAATCTTCGACGCGATCGCGCCGGCCGCGTCGGCGGCGCTGTCGGCGCTGGCCGCTGGCGACACGGCGCGCTTCCACGAGATCCTCGGCCCCACCGTGCCCTTGTCGCGGCACGTCTTCTGCGCGCCCACGCGCTTCTACAAGACCGGTGTCGTCTTCATGGCCTGGCTCAATGGCTACCAGGACCACTTCGTGATGGTCGGCGGACAGCAATCGACGCGCAACATCCGGCACCTGGCCGAGTTGTTCCGGTTGGCCGACGCGGCCGGTTTGCTGGAAGACCCCGATCGGGCCTGCGCGCGGATGACGCAGCTGCTGGCCACGCAGGGCATCGACGCGCGGGCGGCGACATGACTGCGCCGCCGCCGGCCGAACGGCTGTCGCTGAACACGGCGACGGTGCGCGAGCAGTGGAACCTGCGGCAGATGATCGAAGCCTGTGCGCGTCACGGCATCCGCGGCATCTCGCCGTGGCGCGACAAGCTCGACGAGCTCGGCGCGCAGCAAGCCGCACGGCTGATCCGGCAGCATGAGCTGACCGTCACCGGCCTGTGTCGCGGCGGCATGTTTCCGGCCCCCGACGCAGCCGGGCGCCAGGCGGCGATCGACGACAATCGGCGCGCGATCGACGACGCCGCGACGATCGGCGCGCGCTGCCTGGTGCTGGTGGTCGGCGGCATCCCCGCCGGCTCGAAAGACCTGGCCGGCGCGCGCCAGATGGTCGTCGACGGCATCGCCGCGATACTGGACCACGCGCGCGCCAGCGGCGTGCCGCTGGCGATCGAGCCGCTGCACCCGATGTACTGCGCGGATCGCGCCTGCGTGAACACGCTCGACCAGGCGCTCGACATCTGCGACGCGCTCGATCCGGCGCGTGCCGGTTCGGCGCCGTCCGGCGCCATCGGCGTCGCGGTCGATGCCTACCATGTCTGGTGGGACCCGAACCTGGCACGCGCGCTCGAACGCGCGCGCCCCGAGCGGCTGCTCGCGTACCACATCTGCGACTGGCTGGTGCCCACCACCGACCTGCTGCTCGACCGCGGCATGATGGGCGACGGCGTCATCGACCTGCCGGCGCTGCGCGCGCTCGTCGAGGCGCACGGCTATCGCGGCTTCCACGAAGTCGAAATTCTCTCCACCCGCTGGTGGCAGCGCGATCCCGACGAGGTGCTGCGGATCGTGCGGGAGCGGCATTTGCGCTGCAGTTGAGCGCGCCCGGCGCTATCCTCCGGGGAAACCTCCCCGGGGGATTCGCGCGATGCGTTTTCCGGGCGGGCTGCCGGGGCTGCTGTTTTTCGGATCGCTCTGCCTGGGTGCCAGCGCCCAGGCGCGCCCCGCCGAAGACGAGCTTGCCGGCGCGCTCGCTTCGCTGATCCAGCCCGAGGGTCCGTACCACTCGTACGGCGACTGGCGCACGATCGAGTCGGCTCGACCGATCCGCTGGCGGGCCTTGCCGCCGGCGATGCTCGACGAGTCGCTCCCCGACGGCAGCTACTTCGAGCGTCGCGGCAGTGCCGTGATCGGTGGACGCCGGATCGAGGCGCGCGCTGTGATCGCGTCTATCTGCTGTCCAGCGGCCACTGGTACCGGATCGCGTCGGCCACGGGGAGGCAAGCGGCGCTGCACCGGCGCCTCCGATGCGATACCGTCGCGTGCCCGAAGGCGCAGGAGAGCTACCTGCTCGTGCTCGACGGCGAGCTTCCGCCGCGCGAACAGGGCGAAGTCGAAGCGGTCGACGGACGTTGCCCTGGACGCTGACGTGCCTGCGGCACGGCTCGGTCGCGACCCGGTACGCAGCAGCATCGGTTGCGCTTCGCACGCCGCGGTCCCGTGGCCCACCGACGCCGGCCGCGGCAAGCCCGGCACCGAACGAACTTGGGGCGAGCAGCACCGTGACATAGAATGCCGATTCAACCCCGGATCGTCTCAGCATGGCGGATCGCCTGTCGAACCTGCTTGCCCGTTTCAGCGTCGCTGCGCACGTCGACCGCACCGGCGTGCTGCACCAGGCGGCTTCGTTCGACGAAGCTCACGACGCGGGGCGCCTGCATCTGCTGCGCAGCGGCGCGGCGCAGGCGCTGCACCCCGGCTGGTCGCCGCTGAAGCTGTCGCGGCCGAGCCTGCTGTTCTATCCGCGGCCGTTCGCGCATCGGCTGCAGCCGGACCCGGGCCCGACGGTCAACCTCATCAGTGCCGCGATCCGCTTCGACGGCGGCTCGGTCGGCCCGCTGGCGGCGGCGCTGCCGCCGTTGCTCGTGCTGCCGCTCGAGGCGCTGACCGACGCGCGCACGACGCTCGAGCAGCTGTTCGACGAAGCCGACGCCGCGCGTTGCGGACGTCGCATTGCGCTCGATCGCCTGTGCGACCTGCTGCTGGTCCAGGTGCTGAGGCACGTGATCGACCGCTCGCTCGCCAACAGCGGCATGCTGGCCGGGCTCGCCGACGCGCGCCTGTCGAAGGCGCTCGTTTCGCTGCACGACCAGCCCGAACGCGACTGGAAGCTCGAAGACCTCGCGGCGCGCGCCGGCATGTCGCGGGCGCGCTTCGCCGCGCGCTTCAAGCAGGTGGTCGGCATCGCGCCGGGCGAGTACCTGACGCGATGGCGCATCAGCCTGGCGCAGCACCTGCTGCAGCAGGGACGCCCCGTCAAGGAGGTCGCCGGCGAGGTCGGTTACGCGAGCCCGGCCGCGCTCGGCCGCGTGTTCGCCACGCGCACCGGCGCGACGCCGAAGGCCTGGGCGCACACGCGCACGCAGGCGACGGCGACCGAAGAGGCCTGATCGGTGCCCCGATGGCCGGACCGCGAGGGTGCACCCGCCACCCGGGCGTCCGCGCACCGTGAACGCCTTCTCGGCGCTCGACTGGACCGGCCTGGCGATCTGACTGCTCGCGTGGCCCGGCTATTCGCTGTACGCGGAGCGCGTCGGCGCGCGCCGGCCGAAACTGATGGCGTCGGTGGCCGGATTCCGGCGCATCGCGAGCGGCTCGTCGAGGACGACCGGATGATCGAGACCGACGGCTGAACGAACTGGCCGGCCTGAACTTCACGCAGGGACTTCGCGCCTACTACTATTACGCGGTGCCGATGCTGCTGTGGCTGGTCAACGCGTGGCTGCTGCTCGGCGGCTCGCTCGTGATCACGGGGGTGCTCTACTACATGGAGTGCCGCTCGGCGACCGTGCGGGCGCTGGGGGCCGGGTAGAATCGCCCGCGTGAGCACCCCCGTCAACGACACCTTCCTGCGCGCGCTGCGCCGCGAGCCGACCGACTACACGCCGATCTGGCTGATGCGCCAGGCCGGCCGCTACCTGCCCGAGTACAACGCGACGCGCAAGCGCGCCGGCAGCTTCCTCGCGCTGTGCAAGACGCCCGAGCTCGCCTGCGAAGTCACGCTGCAGCCGCTTGAGCGCTATCCGCTCGACGCGGCGATCCTGTTCTCCGACATCCTGACGGTTCCGGATGCGATGGGCCTGGGCCTGTACTTTGCCGAAGGCGAAGGCCCGAAGTTCGAGCGCCCGGTACGCGACGAGGCAGCGGTCAGGCAACTCGCGGCGCCCGACCCGTCCGTCGAGTTGCGCTACGTGACCGACGCGGTGCGCACGATTCGCCGCGCGCTCGGCGGCCGCGTGCCGCTGATCGGCTTCTCGGGCAGCCCGTGGACGCTCGCGTGCTACATGGTCGAAGGCGGCGGCAGCGACGACTTCCGCGAGATCAAGACGATGCTGTACCGGCGTCCCGACCTGCTGTCGCGGATGCTCGAGGTCAACGCCGAGGCCGTCGCGGCCTACCTGAACGCGCAGATCGAGGCGGGTGCGCAGGCGCTGATGATCTTCGACTCGTGGGGAGGCGCGCTGTCCGACGCCGCGTACCAGCGCTTCTCGCTCGAGCCGATGCGACGCGTGATCGCGGCGCTCAGGCGCGAGCACGACGAGCCGGTGATCGTCTTCACGAAGGGCGGCGGGCTGTGGCTCGACGACATCGCGGGCATCGGTTGCGACGCGGTCGGCGTCGACTGGACCGTGAACCTCGGTCGCGCGCGCGCCCAGGTCGGAAGTCGCTGCGCGCTGCAGGGCAACCTCGACCCGATGGTGCTCATGGCCGGGCCCGACGCGGTGCGCACCGAGGCGATCCGGGTGCTCGACGATTTCGGCCCGCCGCAGGCCGGTGCCGGACACGTCTTCAACCTCGGCCACGGGATCTCGCAGTTCACCCCGCCCGACAACGTCGCGGTGCTGGTCGAGACGGTCCACACCTACAGCCGGCAGCTCCGGCGGCGCGGCGCGAGCGCGTCCTCACTTTAGGCGACGGGCAGCATCGGCGCGGCTTGCGAACCCGCGAAAAATGTGGTTTGCGAAGCGGGCAACCGCTGACTTATGCACAGTACGCATGCTCCCGCCCGTCGGCCCGCAGGGTTTTTGTCCCGATTCGGCGGGTCGGTGCAACTCGTTGATTTATATAGACTTAGCCCTGACCAAAAAAAGGGCAAACGACCGCAGGTCGTGATCTGGCGGGCACTTGCGGTCGATGTGGGCGGCTTGCCCACAATTTTATCCACAGCTTTTGTGAACGACTTCCAAAAGCTCTTTGAGTGCCGAGTCTTAAGGTCAGAACTTAAACCAAAGTCTCACGAACCTCATCCGTTCGGGCGAGTCTGCGACCGCTAGAATCGACCCCCGACCCCCGCATTGCCCGTGCCCGACACCGCTCCAGATCGCTTCGCCCGCGTCGCGCTCGACGTCCCGATGGCGCAACTCGGCGCGTCGCTGTTCGACTACTCGATCGCGGCGACGCAGGCCGACGCAGTCGTCCCCGGGAGCTGGGTCGTCGTGCCGTGGGGGCGCGGGCGCCGCGTGGGTCTGGTGGCGGGGTTGTCCGGCCGCAGCGAGATCGATCCCGCGCGGGTGAAGCCGCTGCTGTCCGTGCTGGCCGATGCGCCGGTGCTGCCGCCGCCCTGGTTCGAGCTGGTGCGATTCTGCGGCGACTACTACCACCGGGGCCTCGGCGAGGTGGCGTTGCCGGCGATCCCGAAACTGCTGCGAACGCCGCCGGCGGCGCGCGCTCGCGGCTCGGCGTTCGTGCGTGCGCGCGAGCGCTTCGTGCCTGCGGCATCGACGCAGGCCGCGTCGGAGCCGCCGCCGCTGAACGACGCGCAGCGCGCGGCACTCGACACGCTGCGCGCGGCCGACGGCTTCGCGGTCTTCCTGCTGCATGGCATCACCGGCAGCGGCAAGACCGAGGTCTACCTGCACTGGCTCGCGGGCGTGCTCGCGCGCGACGCGCGCGGGCAGGTGCTGCTGCTCGTGCCCGAGATCGCGCTGACGCCGCAACTCGGCGCACAGGTGGCTGCGCGTTTCCCCGCCCATAGTGTCGCGGTGCTGCACAGCGACCTGGCCGACGGCGATCGCGCCGCGCATTGGCTGGCCGCGGTCGAGGGCCGGGCCCGCGTCGTGATCGGCACGCGGCTCGCGGTGCTCGCGCCGTTGCCGGCCCTGGCCGCGATCGTCGTCGACGAGGAACACGACGCGTCGTACAAGCAGCAGGAGGGTGTGCGCTACTCGGCGCGCGACCTGGCGATCGTGGCCGCGTCGCAGCGCAAGGTGCCGATCGCGCTGGGCTCGGCCACGCCTTCGCTCGAGAGCTGGCACGCCGCGCGTCGCGGCCGCTACCGGCTGCTGGCCTTGCCCGAGCGCGTCGGCGGCGCGCAGTTGCCGACGCTCGATCGCGTGGACCTGCGCGGTCGCAAGCTGCGCTGCGAGCTCGCGCCCGAATCGATCGACGCCATCGGCGAGGCGCTCGCGCGCGGCGAGCAGGCGCTGGTCTTCATCAATCGGCGCGGCTACGCACCGGTGCTCGCGTGCGAGATCTGCGGGTGGCTCAGCCGCTGCAGCGACTGCTCGGCCTACCGTGTGCTGCACCGCATTGCGGCGACGCGGCCGGCACGCTATCGGCTGGTCTGCCACCACTGCAGCGCCGAGCAGCCGGTGCCGCGCGCCTGCCCCGACTGCGGCAACGTCGACCTGACCGCGCTCGGCCGCGGGACCCAGCGGCTCGAAGAGGGGCTGGCCGAGCTGTTCCCCGGCCGGCGCATCGCGCGGCTCGATCGCGACGTCGCGCGCACGCGCGGCGCGGCGCAGAAGGTGATCGACGCCGCGCACGCCGGCGACGTGGACATCCTGGTGGGCACGCAGATGCTGGCCAAGGGACACGACTTCCGGCGCCTCACGCTGGTGGTCGCGGTCGACAGCGACGGCGGCCTGTTCTCGTCGGACTTCCGCGCGCCCGAGCGGATGTTCGCGACGCTGATGCAGGTGGCCGGGCGCGCGGGACGCGATCCGCTGCGCGGCGGCGCCGGATCGGGCGAAGCAGGCGGATCGGGCGAAGCAGGCGGATCGGGCGAAGCAGGCGGATCGGGCGAAGCAGGCGGATCGGGCGAAGCAGGCGGATCGGCCGTCGATGCCGTGCCGTCGCGCGCCCGCGTCATCGTGCAGACGCGCTTCCCGGACCACCCGTTGTTCGACTACCTTTCGCGACACGACTTCGCGGGCTTCGCCGACGCGCAGCTCGCGGAGCGCCGCGAAGTGGGCCTGCCTCCGTACCGCTTCCAGGTATTGTTGCGCGCCGAGGCCGCGACGCAGGCCGAAGCGCTGGCCTTCCTCGCGCAGGCCAAGCTGCTCGGCGAGGCGCTGCAGTCGTCGGCGACGCCGCAGGGACTCGCGCGCGCGACGGCCGATGCGCTGAGCGGCGACGCCGTCGCGCTGCTCGATCCGGTACCGATGGCGATGAGCCGGCTCGCGGGGCGCGAGCGCGCGCAGCTGCTGGTCGAGGCGAATTCACGTCGCCCGTTGCACGCGTTCCTGCGTGTATGGCTGCCGGCGCTGCGCGAACTGCGTTCGCCGGCGCGCTGGCAGCTCGACGTGGATCCGCTGGAGATCTGAGCCGGCGGCGGGCGCCGCCGGCTACGGTTCGGCTGCGAAGGCGGCTCAGCGTCGGCGCTGGCGATCGTGCTTCTGCCGCGCAATGCGCGCGCTCTGCACGTCCTGCGCCTGGTGAAGGCGTGCGCGTTCGCGTGCAGTGACGGCGCCGTCGGACTTGGCGCGGTCTTCCATGCGGCCGACGCGGGCCTGCCCCGCCTCGAGCCGGTTCGCTTCGCGCGCGGTTAGCGCGCCGCTGCGCTCGCCTTGCTCGATGCGACGTTCCTGGTTGGCCTGGCGCTGGTCGACGCCCGGCGTGTTGGCTTGCGCGAAAGCGGCGGTGCCGGCCGCAGCGAGCATTCCGGCGATGGCGAGTTTCCTGAGCATGACGTGCTCCTGGGAGTGAAGGGTGAAGCCACTCTAGGTCGCCCGCCGTGCCGGCGCCAGACCGGCAGTGGTAAACGCTGTAAGCGGAAGTAACGCACCGCGGCGGCCGTGTCGCGGCGGCCTCGCCTCAATCCGCGCCAGCGGCCTTCAGGCGCGCGCGCAGCTGCTGCACCTCCTCGATCAGGTCGACCACCAGCGCAGCGAGCTCCTCGTTGGCGTCGAAGTCGCGCTCGAGCGCCGCCATGCGACGCGCCCGCGCGAGCTGTGCGCTCGCGAAGCGCCACGGGCCCTTCGCGCCCGGCGCGTCGGGCGCGCCCGACGCGCAGGCGAGCAGGCCGGCCTCGACACGCAGTTCGACCCAGTGCGGCTCCACCGAACAGGCGCGCGCCAGCTCGTCCAGAGTCAGCATCGCCTCGTCGATCACGTCGCCGGTCAGGATGTCCTCGGGTGTCATCGCTCGGGCTCCGCTCGTTGTCAGATGTGCCGGCGCGGATCGAAGGCGAGTTCGCGCGCCATCGTCTCGTAGAGCTTGCGTGCCTTTTCGCTGTCGGCCGGGGGCAGCACGACCTCGAGCTGCAGGTACAGCGACCCCGGCGGATCGCCGGGAATGCCGCGCCCCTTCAACCGCAGCTTGCGGCCGGTCTGCGAGCCGGCCGGCACCGTGACCTGGACCCGGCCCGACGGTGTCGGCACCTCGATCGTCGCGCCGAGCGCCGCTTCCCACGGCGCGACCGGAACCGTCTCGTAGACGTCGCGCCCCTGCACGCGATAGCGCGGATCGGGCCGGAACTGCACCTCGAGATAGAGGTCTCCGGCCGGGCCGCCGCCGAAGCCCGGTGCGCCCTGTCCGGCGAGGCGGATCTGCTGGCCTTCGGCCAGGCCCTTCGGGATGCGGACATTGAGCATGCGCTCGTCGGTGACGACGCGCCCCGCGTCGTCGAGGCGCGCGCCGCGCAGCGTGATCGCGCGCGTGGCGCCTTCGTACACGTCGGCCAAGTCGATCAGGATGCGCGCGTGGTGGTCGCCGCCGCGCATGCGGTGCGCGCCCGCGCCACCCGGGCCGCGCCCACGGCCCGCGCGCCCGAACAGGCTCGAGAAGAAGTCGCTGAACGCTTCGTCGTGCACGCCCGCGCCGCTGCCGTCGCCCGAGAACTCGAAGCCCGCACCCCAGTCGGGCGGCGGCTGGAACTCCTGCCCGGCGCCGTAGCGGTTGCCCAGTTCGTCGTAGGCGGCGCGCTTCTCCGGGTCGGACAACACCGCGTAAGCCTCGTTGACTTCGCGCATGCGCGCTTCCGCGTCGGCTTCCTTGCTGACGTCCGGGTGGTACTTGCGCGCCAGCTTGCGGTAGGCCTTCTTGATCTCGTCGACCGAGGCACCGCGGGCGACGCCCAGGCTCTGGTAGTAGTCGCGGAACTCCATCTCAGCGGTCGACCATCACCAACTGGGTCTGGGTGACGACCGCGCACAGCTTGCCGGAATCCAGTCGCACCAGCGTCTGCCAGACCATCGTCGAGCGGCCGCGGTGGAACGCGCTGCATTCGCCGACGACGACGCTGCCCGCCGGCGCGCCGGCGATGAACTTGGTGCTCGAGTCGGTGGTCGTGGTGCGGCCGCCGGGCGGCAGGTTCAGCACGGTGCCCACCGCGCCGAGCGTGTCGGCGAAGGCCATGACCGCGCCGCCGTGCAGGATACCCCCGGCCGTGCAGAGGTCGGGGCGTACCGTCATTCGCGCGACGACGCGATCGGGAGCGGCCTCGGTGAGTTCGACGCCCATCAGGCCCGGAAACAGCGGCGCGAGCCGCGCGTGGAGGTCTGCGAGATCGATCATGGAGGGAAGGCTATGACGGAGAAGGGCCGGGGTCAATTCCCGCGGGCGTGCCTGCGGGAACGAAATGCGCCGACGGCGCATCCAATGCACGAGACCCGGATCGTTCCGCTCATTGCCTCCCTGGAGTCGTCATGAACCTCGCAAGGGCCGCCGTGCCCGACCCGAACCACTGCTCCGACGCCGAGCTCGTCCGGGCCGTCGCGGCCGGCGATCGGCACGCGCTCGCCGTACTGATGAAGCGCTACAACCCGCTGCTGTTCCGTACCGCCCGCAGCGTCCTGAAGCACGACGCTGACGCCGAGGACGCGGTCCAGGACGCCTGGCTGCACGCCTGGCGCGCGATCGGCGATTTCCGCTCCGAGGCGAGACTGTCGACGTGGCTGGTTCGCATCGCGGTCAACGAATCGCTGGGCCGTCTGCGCGTCGCGCGCCGCAGCGCCGACGTGATTCCCTTCGATACCACCGGTGACGGCATCGAACCTTTCGCCGCGGAGGCGAACATGCAGCAGCCCGAATCCGCGCGGCCCGAGTCGATGGCCGAGCGCGGCGAACTGCGGCGCATTCTCGAAGAACGCATCGACGGCCTGCCCGAAGCGTTCCGCTCGGTGTTCGTGCTTCGCGCGGTGCAGGACATGAGCGTCGACGAAGTCGCCGCCTGCCTGGGCTTGCCCGAGGCCACGGTGCGCACGCGTCACTTCCGCGCGCGTGCGATGCTGCGCGATGCGCTGGCGCGCGAGATCGACCTGGCGGTCGCCGACGCGTTTTCGTTCGCTGGCACGCGCTGCGACCGCATCAGCGCGCGCGTGCTCGCGCGGCTCGCGGCCGAAAGGCCAGCCGCCGAGGGAGCAGCCGCCGAGGGAGCAGTCGCTGAAGCGGCCGCCGTCGGGCGACTCGACGACGGCTGACGACTTCGGGCCGGCCACGGCCCCCGTTCCCCGAATCCGGCGCATCGCGCCGCCACGGCCCCCTCCACCGGGCCAAAGCCCTCCTCTTGTCCAACGAAACGGAGCAAAGCCATGTCGTTCATCATTCGATCCGATGGTCTCGTCGTTCCCGCCGGTCGCCGCGCGCTGATCGGCCAGTCGGCGCGCCTGCTTTCCGGCGCGGCGGTCGCCCTGCTCGCGGGCCGCCAGGCGCTGGCCGCCGGCAGCAACGACGCGACCGCGCAGGACGTGCGCATCCTGAACACCGCGCTCGGCGCGGAACTCGAAGCGATCGCCGCCTACCAGCTGGGCGCGGACAGCGGGCTGCTGCAGAAGCCGGTGCGCGAGCTGGCGCTCGCGTTCCAGGGCCATCACAAGGAGCACGCCGACGTGCTGGCGAAGACCGTCGCGAAACTGGGCGGCAAGGCGGTGACGGCGAAGGCGAAGTACCCGTTCCCGACGGAAACGCTGAAGACGCAGGCCGATGTGCTGCGCTTCGCGGCCGCGCTGGAGAAGGGCGCGGTCAGCGCCTACCTCGGCGCGGTGCCGGTGTTCGGCAACCGCGACCTGGCGAAGGCGGCGGCGAGCATCCTCGGCGACGAGGCGATGCACTGGGCGATCCTGCGCAACGCGGTGGGCGAGGTGCCGGTGCCGGCCGCGTTCGTGTCGTGAGCGCGGCCGTGGGTTCGCGCGTCGCTGCGCTGGCGCTGGCGGCCGGTCTCGCGGTGGCGGTCTGCCCGCCTGCGCTGGCGGCCGCCGGCGCCGAGGCCAGCGGCGCCAGGTCCGGCGCGATCGCGCGCGGCGATCCTGCGAACGGCGAGCGGATCTACGGGCGCTGCCTCGCGTGTCACGCGCTGCAATACGACCGCACCGGTCCGCGGCACTGCGGGCTGTTCGGTCGCAAGGCAGGCAGCGTTCCGGGCTTCGACTACTCGGAGGCGATGAAGCGCTCGGGCATCGTGTGGAACGCGGCGACGCTCGACCGGTTCCTCGCCGACCCGCTCGGCACGGTGCCGGGCACGACGATGGGGTACGCGGGCATCGCCGACGCACGCGAGCGCGCCGACCTGATCGCGTACCTCGGCCAGGCGAAGTGCGCCGCGGTCGCGAATACGGCTCGCTAGCATGTTGATAGAATCCGGCTCCCCCGCAGCAGCTCCCCGATGTCCGCCCAGCTCAATCCCGCGCAGCGCGAAGCGATCCGCTATCTCGATGGTCCCTGCCTCGTCATCGCCGGCGCCGGAAGCGGCAAGACGCGCGTCATCACGCAGAAGATCGTCCACCTGATCTCGGCGGGCTTCAGCCCGCAGGCTATCGGCGCGATCACGTTCACCAACAAGGCCGCTCAGGAGATGGCGGAGCGGCTGGGCAAGATGGTGAAGCTGCCCGAGGGCCAGCGTCCATTGGTAAGCACCTTCCACTCGCTGGGCGTGCAGATGCTCCGGCGCGACGGACACTCGCTGGGCCTGAAGCGCAACTTCTCGATCCTGGACGGCGACGACTCGGCCAACATCCTGCAGCAGGCGCTGGGCACCACGGACCGCAAGGTCGCGCGCGTCGCGCAGCACCGCATCTCGCTGTGGAAGAACGCGCTGGTCGATCCCGACCGCGCGGCGGCCGACGCGAAGGACAGCATCGAGCACGGCGTCGCGCGCGCGTATCGCGACTATGCGGCCACGCTCGCGGCCTACCAGTCGGTGGACTTCGACGACCTGATCCGCCTGCCGGTGCAGTTGCTGCGCGAACACGCCGAGGTCGCGCAGGCCTGGCGCGAGACACTGCGTTACCTGCTCGTGGACGAGTACCAGGACACCAACGCCTGCCAGTACGAACTGCTGAAACTGCTGGTGGGACCGCGCGCCGCGTTCACCGCGGTGGGCGACGACGACCAGTCGATCTACGGCTGGCGCGGCGCGACGCTGGAGAACCTCGCCCGCCTGTCGACCGACTATCCGGGGCTGAAGGTGGTCAAGCTCGAGCAGAACTATCGCTCGAGCGTGAGCATCCTGACCGCCGCGAACAGGCTGATCGCGCACAACCCCAAGCTGCACGAGAAGAAGCTGTGGTCCGAGCACGGCATCGGCGACCCGGTGCAGGTCGTGCCTTGCGAGCACGACGAGGCCGAGGCCGAGTCGGTGGTGATGCGGCTGCAGGCGCAGCGCTTCGAGCGCCGCACGAAGTTCTCGGACTACGCGATCCTGTATCGAGGCAACCATCAGGCACGCACCTTCGAGCAGGCGCTGCGCAAGGAGAAGATCCCCTACGTGCTGTCGGGCGGGCAGTCGTTCTTCGAGCGCGCCGAGATCCGCGACCTGATGGCCTACCTGCGGCTGGTCGCCAACGACGACGACGACCCCGCGTTCATTCGCGCGATCACCACCCCGAAGCGCGGCGTCGGCACGACGACGCTGCAGGCGCTGGGCACCTACGCCGGCGAGCGGCATGTGTCGATGTTCGCGGCGCTGTTCGAGTCGGGCGCCGAGCAGCGGATCGGGCCGCGCCAGCTCGAGCCTTTGCGCGAGTTCGGTAACTTCGTCAACCGCATCGGCTGGCGCGCCGCGAAGGAGCCGGCCGCGCAGGTGCTCGACGACCTGCTGAAGGCGATCGACTACCGCTCGCACCTGTTCGCGACCGCCGACGACAAGGTCGCGGCCGCGCGCTGGCAGAACGTGTCCGACTTCGTCGACTGGCTGAAGAAGCGCGCCGAGGAAGACGGCTCGACGCTCGTGCAGCTCGCGCAGACCGTGTCGCTGCTGTCGCAGCTCGATCGCAAGGACGGCGAGGTCGATGCCGTGCGGCTGACGACGATCCACGCGTCGAAGGGGCTGGAGTTCCCGCACGTGTTCGTCGTGGGCTGCGAGGAGGGGCTGCTGCCGCACCACGGCGGGCGCGGCGCGGTGGAGGAATCCGGCGGTGAAGAGGACGGCGCCGACGCCGAGGGGCCTGCGAGCAAGAGTCGGGGCGCTACGCCGGGCCGCGCGGGCGCGAGCGCCGACGCTCGCGCGGCGCCGGCCTCGGCCGATGCCGCGCGCGTCGAGGAAGAGCGGCGTCTGATGTACGTCGCCGTCACGCGCGCGCAGCGCAGCCTGACGCTGACCTGGTGCCGCGAGCGCAAGCGTGGGCGCGAGAAACATGCGCAGCTGCCGTCGCGGTTTCTCGCCGAGATGCAACTCGACGCGCGGCCCGGGGCCGGCGCGACGGTGAGCGCCGACGCGGCGAAGGCGAAGCTCGCGGGGCTGCGCGAGCTGCTGGCCGCGGGGGCCGGTTCGAGGGCCCGCTGACCGCCGCAGTATGGCATCCGCCGTTCTCGGTCTATCCTTCGGCTGGACGCAACTCCCCGAGCCTTCCAGCGGAGACCAATTCACGATGGGACTGTTCCGACGCGGCGGACCGGTGGTGTTCGAGCGCCACGCCTATGGCAGGCGCAGGTCATGGACGGTGCCGCGCTGGCTGCTGTGGCTGCTCGCCGGCATCGCGATCGGGGCGGGTGGCCTGTTCTATGCGCAGGAGGAGTACCTGCCGCCGCGCCTGACGCCGGCCGAGTCGCAGCAGTTGCAGGCGCGCCTGAGCGAGGTCAGCGCCGAGCGGCAGCGGCTGAAGCTGGCCCTGGACCAGGCCACGGCCGAGGCGAAGTCCGCGCGCGCCGACGGCGAGCGGCTGGGCGCCGAACTGGCCGAAGCCCGCCAGTCGGTCGATCGGCTGCAGAAGGACCTGGCGCTGTTCGACGAGGTGATGCCGCCCGACCCGCGCGGCGGTGCGGTCGCGGTGCGCGGGGCGAAGTTCGCCAACGACGGCGGGAAGCTCGCGTATCACGTGCTGCTCACCCGCGAGCGCAAGGGCGGCAAGCCGTTCAGGGGCGTGATGGAACTGGTCGTCGCCGGCGACCGGGCCGGGCGCAACGAGACGATCACGCTGGGCCTGGTGGACGTGAACCTCGCCGGCTACCAGCACGTCGCCGGGAGCCTGCCGCTGCCGGCCGGTTTCACCGGACGTCAGGTGACCATTCGCGTGCTCGACCGGCCCGGCGGCTCGCTGCAGGGCATGCGCGTCATGAACGTGCGTTGATCACGCGGATCGGCGCGCCGTCCAGCCACGCGGCGAGCGCGTCGACGATGCCTCCGAAGAAGGCCGCGAACACCTGCGCGTTCACGTAGCCCAGGTGTGGCGAGATCGTGACGTTCGGCAGCCCGAAGAGCGGGTGGCCGGCCGCGACCGGTTCCACGTCGAAGACGTCGAGTGCCGCGCCGCCCGGTCGACCCGCGGCGAGCGCTTCGGCGAGCGCCCGCTCGTCCATCAGCCCCGAGCGCGACGTGTTGACGATCACCGCGTCGGAGCGCATCCGCGCAAGATCGGCCGCGCCGACGATGCCGCGCGTGCGCGCGGACAGCACGAGGTGCAGCGACACCGCCGCGCTGGTCTCGAAGAGCTCCTCCTTCGACACCCGCCGAACGCCGGCCTCGGCCGCACGCGCATCGTCGAGGTTCTGGCTCCACGCGACCACGTCCATGCCGAAGGCCTGCCCGACGCGGGCGACTCGCGCGCCGATCTGCCCCAGGCCGACGAGGCCGAGCCGTTTGCCCGCCAGGTTCGCGGGCAGCGGATAGCCGCGCCCGTCGGCGTCGCCGCGCCAGTGTCCGCGCCGCGTGCCGGTGTCGGCCTGCACGAGGCGCTTCGTCGCGGCCAGGATCAGCGCCCAGGTCAGCTCCGCGGTCGAGGCCTTCGATGGTCCGCCGGGCGTGAACGACACCGGGATGCCGCGGCGCGCCGCCGCCTCGTGGTCGACCGCCGCGTTGCGCTCGCCGGTGAAGACGACGAACTTCAGCCGCGGCAGCGCGTCGATGACCGACGCCGGGAACGGCGTGCGCTCGCGCATCAGGCACACCGCGTCGAAGTCGGCGAGCGCCGCGACCGCGTGTCCGGCGCTGCCCAACGGCTGCTCGAAGACGACGACGTCGGCGCGCTCGCGCACCGCCGACCAGTCGGCGGCCGAGAGGGCTGCGCGCTCGTAGTCGTCGCAGACGGCGATGCGGGGGCGCATCAATACTTCTCCTTGATCGGCTTGACCGGCCCGCCGAAGCGTTCGGTGCCGGGCTTGCCCTGCAGCGGCGGCAAATCGAGCGGCTCGATCGGCACCTTGCGGTCGGGCACCCGGTCGAGCAGGTGGCGGATCAGGTTCAGCCGCCCGCGTCGCTGGTCGTCGAAGTTCACCAGGTGCCAGGGCGCGTGCTTCGTGTGCGTGGCCTCGAACATCGCGTCGCGCGCGCGCCCGTAGTCGGCGTAGTGCTCGCGCGACTTCAGGTCGATCGGCGAGAGCTTCCAGCGCTTCAGCGGGTCGTCCGCGCGCTCGGCGAAGCGCTCTTCCTGATGGATCTGGTCGACCGCCAGCCAGTACTTGTAGAGCAGGATGCCGTCGTCGACCAGCAGCCTCTCGAACACCGGCGCCTGCTTCAGGAACAGCCGGTACTGTTCGTCGGTGCAAAAGCCCATCACCCGCTCGACGCCCGCGCGGTTGTACCAGCTGCGGTCGAACAGCACCATCTCGCCCGCCGCGGGCAGGTGCGCCGCGTAGCGCTGGAAATACCACTGGGTGGCTTCGCGCTCGCTCGGCCTGGGCAGCGCGACGATGCGCACCTGGCGCGGATTCAGGTATTCGGCGATCGTGTGGATCACGCCGCCCTTGCCCGCGGTGTCGCGGCCTTCCAGCAGCACCATCATCCGCGTGCCGGTGTGGGCGAGCCAGTGGGCGAGGTCGTTCAACTCGAGCTGCAGCGGCTCGAGCGCCGCCTCGTAGTCCTTCTTCTTCATGGGCTTCATCGCCGGGTCTCCGTCTTGCGCGGACCCACAGAGGATAGCTCGACTCGGCTATGATCGCCCGATGCCCCGCTCGCTCGACGCCTTCCACGACTCCGACCGCGTGCTGCGGCTCGCGGCCGAGACCTTCTTCGACCACCTGTCGGAGATGTGCGAAGGCATCCTAGTCGTCGACAAGTCGGCGCGCATCGTCTGGGTCAACGACCGCTGGCAGCGCAACATCGCCAGCCTGGGCTTCTCGAACGCCGACGAGATCATCGGCAAGCCGGTCGAGGACGTGGTTCCCAACACGCTGATGCGTCACGTCGTCGAAACCGGCAAGCCGATCCTGCTCGACATCCTCGAGAACAAGGCGGGCACCTACCTCGTCTCGCGCTTTCCGTTGCACGACGACTCGGGGCAGGTGATCGGCGCCGTGGGCCTCATCCTCTACGACCAGATCGAGAGCCTGAAGCCGCTGTTCGGCAAGATGGGGCGGCTGCAGAGCGAACTGGCGCAGGCGCAGAAGGAACTCGCGCGCCAGCGCCGCACCCGCTACACGTTCTCGAACTTCGTCGGCAACAGCGAACGCGCGCTCGAAGTGAAGAGCCGCGCGCGCCGCGCCGCGGTGCTCAACACCACGGTGCTGCTGCTCGGCGAGACCGGCACCGGCAAGGAGCTGCTCGCGCAGGCGATCCACGCCGCGTCGACGCGCGCGCGCCACCCGTTCATCGCGGTCAACGTCGCTGCGGTGCCCGAGACGCTGCTCGAGGCCGAGTTCTTCGGCGTGGCTCCCGGCGCCTACACCGGCGCCGACCGGCGCGGACGCGACGGCAAGTTCAAGCTGGCTGATGGCGGCACGCTGTTCCTCGACGAGATCGGCGACATGCCGCTGGCGCTGCAGGCGAAGCTGCTGCGCGTGCTGCAGGAGCGCGAGGTCGAGCCGCTGGGCTCGAACGCGGTGTCGCGCGTCGACGTGCGCGTCATCGCCGCCAGCAGCGTCGACCTCGCGACGCTGGTCGCCGACGGGCGCTTCCGCAGCGACCTGTACTACCGGCTCAACGTGCTGCCGATCCGGCTGCCGCCGCTGCGCGAGCGGCCCGAAGACCTCGAAGCGCTGTGCGAGCACCTGCTCGAGCAACTGGCGCTCGAGCACGAGATGCTGCCGAAGGAGATCGACCGCGAGGCGCTCGAGGCGCTGGCCATGATGCCGTGGCCGGGCAACGTGCGCGAGCTGCGCAACGTGCTCGAGCGCGCCTGTTCGCTGTGGGACGGGATGCGGCTGACGATGGAGGCGTTCCGCGAGGTGTTGCCGGAAATCGACGCGATGGCGGTGCGGCAGGACACTGCGGTGTTGCGGGCCTCGCCGGGCGCGGGCGTCGAGGGTCGGCCGTCGAGCGGCCGTGCGATCGATGTGCCCCCGGTGCCATCGGCGGGAGCGACCGCGATCGGCGAACTTCACGACGGTGCCGCGACGCTCCCCGAGCGCATCGCCGCGCTCGAGCGCGCGGCGATCCGCGATGCGCTGCGCGCCACGGGCGGCAATCGGGTGCAGGCCGCGCGCCGGCTCGGCATCGCGCGCGCGACGCTGTACCAGAAGCTGGCGGAGTTTCCCGAGCTGGCAGGTGTGCCGGCCGATCGCGTCGCCTGATCACCTCAGCCAGCGCTTGGCGACGAACGCCGCCGCGACCGAAAGCAGCAGCGAGTTCACCAGCAGCACGACCGCGGCCAGGATCGACGGCGCGAGCCCGACGTCGACCGGCACCGCGGCGGCGGTGCCGATGCGCGCCGGCGGCTGCTCGGCCGGCACCCAGTCGGGGTCGCCGAACGCGCCGATGAACGGGATCGCGTAGCGCAGGCTGAGGAGCATGGCGTCGCCGAAGTCGTAGCCCGATTGCGCGCCGGCGGCGACCAGCTGCGCGGCGGTGATCTCGATCGAAGGGGCGGCGTCGCCGTCGATCGCCGCGAAGTACGCCGCGCACTTCGCGGGCAACGCGTTGGCGGGGGCCGCTGCGACGCTTCCGACCGCGCCACCGCCGATCGCCGCGCCACCAGCCGTGGCGGCGCGCTCCTGTACCGTGCGGCACTGGCCGCCCAGCTGCAGCAACACGTTGTCGGACACCTTCACGTTGTCGGGCTGGCGCAGCATCGCGAACAACGCCAGCGACAGCAGCAGCCACAGCGCGACCGCCGGCGCGACCCGCGTGCCGTAGCCGTACAGCCAGCGGGAGAAGAATTTCGGGATCGCGCGCAGACGGCTGACCTGCTCATGGTTTCTCATCGCGCGATAGACCCGGTCGGCATCGCGGGCCTGCGCTTCGTTGCGAAGTCTCGACTCGACGCCGATCCACACCGATCGGTCCATCGGCCGCATGTTCTTCAGGATCTCGATGCTGCCGTCGACGGCGTCGGCCCCAGCGGCTCCTTCGCTTGCGGCCTGCGAGCGATGCGGGCCGAGCTCCCAGTTGTCCACGTCGGTGCCGCCGAGGTTCAATCTCGGAATCGGCTGCGCAATGCACAACTTGCCGAAACGGCCTCGTTCGAGCGTAACGGGTCCATGCGCTCCGGTCATCGAGGGGCTGTCCGCCGGCGCCGACGCGCCCAGCGCATCCGTATCGGGCAGCCTGAGCTCGGCCGCGCGCGCGCCGGCCAGATCGATGCCGCCTTCGATCTGCGCCATGCATCCGACGCCCGCGTGGAACTCCAGCTTGCCGCCGACTTGCAGGCCGCGGCCCAGAAAGCGTCCCTCGCCGTCGCTGGCGCCGCGCAGGTTCATGCCGGACAGCAACGCGTCGCCGCCGACCTGCGCGTTGTCGACATCGACCACCGAGCATTCGAGCGCGAGCGTGCAGTGATCCGGCCCGGGCCCGGACCAGGGTGCGCACCCGTCCCGGGCCTGCGCGAACGCGGGCCCGCGAAGCCAGGATCGGCGTGCGAAGAGGTCGGTGCCGATCCGCGCGTCGTTCAGTCGCACGGCACCGCCGACCACCTTCAGGTTGGTCAGGTCGACACAGCCGTCGGTGGCGATGCGCCGCATCTCCACGTCACCGCGAACCCATGCCGAGCAGGTTTGCGGCGACGCCTCGCGCTGCCAGCTCAGCCTGTCCGGCCGGTGTGGCGCAGGCGCTGCGCCGTCACTTCGTGCCGCGGCGCTGCCCGTGCGCTGCTCGACGTGCGCGCGCGCCTCGTTCAGCGCACGGCCGAACACGCCCTGCTCGCGCGGCCCCCAGTAGAAGCGGACGTCGCCGCGCGACTCGACGTGTTCGACGAGCACTCCGCCCTTCTGCCCGGCTGCGCCACCGACGCGGACGCCGGCCAGGCCGATCGTGCCCAGCCCGGTGACGCCGATCAGTTCGACGCGTCCCACTTCGGCCGCAAACCAGTCGAGCCGCACCTCGTCTTCGCGGGCCAGAATCGACGGATACATCGACATGAACAGGCGCCCGAGCGAGCCGGTGCGCATCTCCAGGGCGCCGCCGATGCTGGCGCCGTCGAAATCCGCGTCACCGCGGATGCGGGCGCTCGACAGGGTGACCGCGTTGCCGATCCTGGTGCGATAGGCGGGCGGCATGGCCGGCCGCGCAAAGAGACTGCCGTCGATTTCGGCGTTGACCATCGTCAGGTCGCCTGCGATGACGCGCGCGCCGGCGAGCACGATCTCCCGGGCATGCGCGCCGCGCAGGCTGACGTCCCATTGGACGATCGCCCGCATCTGCCGGTTGCCGATCGCATGGGGGTCGGCCGGCGACGGGTCGAAGGTGCCGAGGTTGAACAAGCCGTCCAGGCGTGCCCACGACAGGTCGATCTCGAGGCATGTAGCGCCGCGCATGTCCACCTGCGGCGCCAGCAGGCCGGTGAGCTTGACCTGGCCCTCGATGCGCGTGCGCGAAACGCGCCGGGCCACCGCGTCGAAGGCCGCGTGCGGCGAGAGGTCGACGCCGGCTTTCACGCTGGCGTTGGGCATCGTGACGCCCGCCAGTTCCCGGTCGAACCGCCGGGCCTGATGCATGCCGCACAGCGCGGCCTTGCCGCCGATGTCGGCATTCGGTGCGGCGAACTCGCCGAGGACCGCCATCTGCTGCGCGTCGAGACTTCCGGTCAGCCGAAGTCCTTCCAGGCACACCGTCGGCGGCAGCGGGTCGACATCGGCCGTGGCACCCAGCACCACTGTGTTGCGCAACACGAGGTCGCCGTCGATGACGCAGTTGCGCGCCTCCAGCGATCGCGCGATGCGGCAGCGTTCGAGCACCACGCTCGCGCCGCGCCGGCATTCGTCGAGCACGACCCGCCCCATGAACTCGACATCGCGTACCCGCAGCGGCCCGTCCACGGCCAGCAGCTGCAGGTTCACGTCGCCCGACACGCGCACGTTCTCGACCCACGCGGCCGGCGACAGCGCGCTGGCGGCTGCGGCCTGGCGCAGCTTGCCGAGGAAGCCGGCGGCGGTGATCTCCGTGCGCGGCTTGAGCAGCAACAGCAGGCGAATGCCGCGCGCGTCGAGCCGGTCGGTCTGGTACGTGAGCAGCGCCGGATCGGCCTGCGCGAGCGGCTCGTCGTCGAGCATGCGCACCGCTGTCGTGCCGTCGGCTTCGCAGGACAGCTCGAAGCGCGCAGCGAAGAGCCGGCTCTCGTAGAGCACCGTGGCCACGAACGAGACGGCAGCGCGCTCGGGCGGCTGTTCGCCGACCTGGATCCGGGGGATCGCGGTCGTCGTGGGGTCGCGCGCCGGCGCGGCGCCGGATCCGCTCGCGGTCGCCGGCGCGGTCGCGGCCTGGGCGACCGGGTCGTCCCGCTGCGTCCCGGGATCGGCGGCCGGCGTCCCGATCCAGTCGAAATCCGGATCGTCGGTGCTCGACGCGCTCTCGGGGACAAAGTCCCAACGCGGACGGCGCCTGATCTCCGCGCCACCGCGCGAGTGCTCGCCGATCGCCTGTTCGAAGGGCGACAGGCTGGCCTGCTGACGCGGGATGCCGGTCGGCTGGGCAAGCGTTCCGCCGTCCAGCAGCAGGAACGGCTCGCGTGAGTCGGCGCCTCCAATGAACGAGACGAAGAAGTCGAGATACTCGAGCGCGAGCTGCCGATCGACTCGCCCATCGCGCGAGAGCCGCATGCGGGCGCGCTCGTTCAACTGGTAGATGACGCCACTGGACCAGTCGAGCAGCACGGCGGAGACAGCGTTCTCGCGGTCGGCGAGCGCGGGCCGCCGGTGCGGCGGCAACGGGACGACGATCTCGGCCGCCGACGCTTCGGACCCGTCGGTCGGCGACACCACGACGAAGGCTCGCGCCGATTCGTAGCGATTCGCAAAGCCGGCCGCCTCGGGCGACACCCCCAGTTCGTACAGCCAGTGGTCCCGGTAAAAGCTCAATCGGCGCACCCGAATCGAGCGTACGCGCAGGCCTTCGTCGTCGATCGCATGCGGATCGTCGCGGTCTACGAGCGTGAACGCGCCGCGCTCGTGCTTCGGCAGGCCGGCGCGCACCAACGCCAGCGCGTCGGCGAGTTCGCCGGCGTCGAGGGTGGACCAGTCTTCGTGTTCCCAGAACATCGAAGGCTCCGTAACGGGGCTCGAGGAATCCGGACTGCGGGGAGACCGCACCGAGTAATGGCCGGCCGGCAATCGTCGCCGACGCTAAACGGGATCGTGCGGGTGGTCAAGGAACGGTGGTGCAGGCCTTGGCGCAGGCAAGGTGGCTGCGTGATCTGCTCGCCGAAACCACCGGCAAGCGGATGCCTGTCCGTCCGGTCGTGCTGTTTCCGGGCTGGTTTGTCGAGCTGCGGCCCGGCGCCACGCGCGAGATCTGGGTGCTGGAGCCGAAGGCGTTGCCGGCCTTCCTGGACAACGCCCCGCAGCTGCTGTCCCCGGAAGACGTCACGCTGGCGAGCACCCACCTTTCCCGGCTGATCCGGGCGCAGGAGCGCGAGGCCCGCTGATCCCGGTCAGGGCCGGGGCGCTCGTCTTCTTGAATCACTCACCATATTGAGTAAAATTACTCAATATGGTGAGTAAACCGAGGGTTCCCTTCCAGCGCCCCCACGCGGCCGTCCTCGCCCGCCGCCTCGCCGAGCCACGCCGTTTCTTGCAGGTCGTGGCCGGTCCGCGGCAGGTGGGGAAATCGACGCTGGTGCAGCAGGTGACCGACGCCCTGGACGCGCCGGTGCGATACGCCAGTGCCGACGAACCGACCCTGCGTGGCGCCGGCTGGATCGGCCAGCAGTGGGAGGCGGCTCGGCTCGAGGCCGGCCGATCCGGGGCGGTGCTCGTGCTCGACGAGATCCAGAAGATCCCCGGCTGGTCCGAGACCGTGAAGCGCCTTTGGGACGAAGACACCCGCGCACGGCGCCCGCTAAAGGTGGTGTTGCTCGGCTCGGCGCCGCTCCTCATTGCGCAGGGCCTGACCGAGAGCCTCGCCGGCCGTTTCGAGGTGCTCCACCTTCCGCACTGGACACTCCTCGAAATGCGCGAGGCTTTCGGCTGGTCGCTCGAGCAATACCTGTTCTACGGCGGCTATCCGGGCGCCGCGCCGCTCATCGCCGAGCCGGACCGCTGGGTGCGGTATGTAGCCGACAGCCTGATCGAAACCTCGATCGCGCGCGACGTGCTGCTGCTCACGCGCGTGGACAAGCCCGCCTTGCTTCGCCGCCTGTTCGAACTCGCCTGCCGCTACTCGGGGCAGGTGCTCTCGTACACGAAGATGCTCGGGCAATTGCAGGACGCGGGGAACACCACCACGCTCGCCCACTACCTCGACCTGCTCGCGGGCGCGGGAATGGTGCGCGGGCTGCCGAAGTACGCGGGCGATGTCGCGCGCAGTCGCGGCTCCAGCCCGAAGCTTCAGGTGCTCGACACGGCGCTGATGACGGCCGTTTCCGGGCTGACCCTCGGCGAGGCGCGCGCAGACCGCGAGTTCCGGGGGCGGCTGGTCGAGTCGGCCGTCGGCGCGCACCTCGCCAACGCGGCGACGGCCGGCCTCTGCGAGTTGTTCTACTGGCGCGAGCGCAACCATGAGGTGGACTTCGTGGTGAAGGCGGGTCGGCGCCTGGTCGCGATCGAGGTCAAGAGCGGCCGCGCGCCGCAGGCTTACGCGGGGACCGAAGCGTTCGCGCAGACCTTCGAGGTGCACCGCGCCCTCTTGGTGGGCGGCGACGGCATATCGCTCGAGGATTTCCTGTCCAGGCCTGTCGCGCGCTGGATCGGGCCGTGATCGCCCGGCCCTCGTCGGACACCTGTGCGGTGCGGGAAGATGTCGACGCGGTGCTCGCCGCCATCTTCACTGCCGTCCCGCTGACCGACACCATCATCATCCCGTTCGCTTCCCCGAGTACCTCGTAGTCGAAGTCGATCCCGACCACGCCGTCGGCACCCAGCTCCCGGGCCGCGGCGACCATCTCCCCGAGCGCCGCGTCGCGCGCGCCGGCGAGCGCGCGCTCGTAACCGCCGGCCCGGCCGCCGACCACGTCGCGCACCGACGAGAACAGGTCGCGGAAGATGTTGGCGCCGATGATCGCCTCGCCGTTGACGACGCCGAGGTACTTCGCGACGCGAGCGCCGCCGTCGTTCGGCACGACGGTGGCGAGAAAAAAGTCGTCGTCCCTCTTCGAGAACCAGCCCATCTTCGACTCCTGGCGCAGCGGGGCGCGGCCGCAATGGCCGGCGCGTCCGGCGAATCTACCACCTGCGGCAGGGCTGCCAGCGTGCTGCGCGCGGCGTAGACTTTTGCGGGATCGTCCATCGATCCCGGTCTCGACAGCAGGAGGGCGGCCATGGAAGCAGCAACCGTGCCGGCGTTCGATTTCGACCGATTCAAGCGGGCCTTCACCGGGCAGGACATCGCGGCCTGGACCGCGTGCTTCGCCGAGGACGGCGAGTGGATCGAGTACCGGCACCGCGATCCGCCACGCGCGCCGCACGTGATGAAGGGGCAGGGCGAGATCGCCCACCACCTCGGCCTGGTCAAGGCGAGCAACGTCGCGCTGCAGATCGAGGACGAGGTGATCGGCCCGGATCGCGCCGCCTTTCGCGTCTGGGTCACGCTGCGCGACGGCAGGCGAATCGTCGAGCACGTGATCATCCACTATGCCGGCGGCCGGATCACTCGGCAGGTCGACGTCGAGGCGTGGGACTGAAAGCGCTATAGTCGCGGCGAGCCGCTGACCCCTGCAGGCATCCGATGCGACGATTCCTTCTCCCCCTGCTCCTCGCCCCCCTCGTGACCGCCCGGGCCGAACCGATCGGCGAAGTCGACACCGTCTTCAAGTGGGTCGGCCCCGACCACAAGATCGTGGTCGAGGCGCACGACGACCCGAAGGTGCAGGGCATCACCTGCTACACCTCGCGCGCAAAGACCGGCGGCATCAAGGGCGCGCTCGGCGTGGCCGAAGACCGCTCGGAGGCGGCGATCGCGTGCCGGCAGGTTGGGCCGATCTCGTTCGCGAAGCCGCTGCCCGAGCAGGAAGAGGTGTTCAGCGAGCGGATCAGCCTGGTGTTCAAGAAGTTGCGCATCGTGCGGATGGTCGATCGCCAGCGCAACACGCTGGTCTACCTGACGTATGCGGAGCGTCTGATCGAGGGCTCGCCGCAGAACTCGGTGACCGCAGTGCCGGTCGCCCGCGCGACGCCGATCCCGGTGAAGTAAGGTGGCGCGATCGACCGCAACGAAGGGCCTTCCCGGGATCGCCGGACCCCGAGCGTTCATGCACGTCAGGCTCGCCACTGCGCTCTCGGCGGCGCTCGTGCTCGGCGCCTGCGCGACGGGGGTCGGCACGCGCGTCGACACGGGCGCCGCGCCGTCGCGCGAAGAACGCCCATCGCCGCGTCCGGAGCGCCCGGCCCCGGCCCCGGCCCCCGAACGCGCGCAGCCCGTCCCCGAGCGCACGCAGCCTCTTCCCGAACCTTCTCAGCCGCCCGCCGAGCGCGCCCAGCCGCTTGTCATCAAGGGCACGATGGCCTATCGCGAGCGAATCGCGCTGCCGCCCGACGCGAGCGCCGTCGTCGAGTTGCGCGAAGGCCCCGGCACCGGGGGCCGCGTCGTGGCCGAGTGGCGGGCGGCGCTGAAGGACCGGCAGGTTCCGGTTGCGTTCGAACTGAACGTCGATCGCGCGAAGCTCGTGGCCGGTGCGCGCCATGCGTTGCGGGGCGCGATCTTCGTTGGCGGGCGCCCGGCCTGGGCGACCGAGCCGATCTCGATCGATCCGTCCTCCGCGGCGATCGACGTCGGCCCGTTGCGGCTTGCCCGCGTCCAGCCGCTGGCGTTCGCGAGCACGCTCGTCTGCGGCGACCGCACCGTCACGTTCGGCCACGTCGGCAGCACGACGCGGATGGAGGCCGGCGGCGAGACCTTCGACCTGCGGCCCGTGCGCTCGGCCTCGGGTGCGCGCTACGAGGCGATCGGCGACCCGTCGACGAGCTTCTGGTCCAAGGGCGACCGGGCGACCGTCGTCGTGCGCGGCCAACCGTGGCCGGAGTGCGTGCCCGAGCGCGCGCCGAGCCTGCCGTATCGCGCCACCGGCAACGAGCCGGGCTGGCGGCTCGACATCACCCCGCGCACGATGACGCTTCTGGCCGACGACGGCCGCACGCGGATCGAGGCGCCCACGCCGGTCGCCGAGCCCGGCGAAGGTTTCACGCGCTTTCGCGCGCCCGCTGCCGGCGTCGGGCTCGTGGCGACGATCTTCGAGCGGCGCTGCGCCGATTCGATGACCGGGATGCCGCATCCGAATGCGGTCAGCGTCACCTTCGCGGGTCGCACGTTGAACGGCTGCGGCGGCGACCCGGCGACGCTGTTGCACGGCGCCGAGTGGGTCGTCGAGGACCTCGCCGGCCGCGGCGTCATCGACCGCTCGCGTGCGACGCTGGCCTTCGACGCTGACGGGCGCGTCTCGGGCCGTGGCTCGTGCAACCGCTACACCGCCTCGTATGCGCTGACCGGCGAGGGCCTCACGATCGGGAAGCCGGCGTCGACGATGATGGCCTGCGCGCCGGCGTTGATGCAGCAGGAGCGGCTGTTCTTCGACCTGCTGGCGCAGGTGCGGCGGTTCTCGATCGACGCCAGCGGGGCGTTGGTGCTGCACGCGGGCGACGGGCGCACGATCGCTGCGCGTCGCCCCTAGCGTTCGTCTCCGGGGTCCACCGGCCTATACTGCGGAGACACCGCGCATCCGCCGGTGATTTCCGGGAGCAGGGCCATGGGCAAGCTGAGGCAGAGCAACAAGGAAACGAAGAAGAAGCCGCTGTTGACCCCGAAGGAGAAGAAGGCCGCCAAGGAGGCGAAGAAGCACGCGACGGAGGGCATTCGCCCGACGACTTCGCGCTGAGCCGCTCGGTTCGCCGATGCAGGCGATGCGGCGTCGGCGCCGCGCGAGATTCGGCGGCCGACGCTGCCCGGACCCTCACGGGCCCCGCCCTCAGGGCTGGAACTCGATCTTCGCGGCGTCCACCGTGACGCCGCGCACCACGAAGGTCGACTTGACCGGGTCGATGGCATTGATCGTTCCGTCGACCTCGAAGCCCTCGCTCTGGTCGTCCATCTCGGACTTCGGCCCGACCTGGTCGCGACCGACGTGCTGCCGCCGCCGCCTCCGCAGGCCGCGAGGATCATGGCGCTGACTGCGATGGAAGCCAGACCGGCCACCCGGGTCGACCCGCGGCCGGTCGCGCGTCTACACTCGGAGTTCGCCAACTGCCTGCACGAGCCCCCGATGACCGCTTCCGCACACGCCACCCGCATCGGCCGCGAGGAGTTCGACGAGATCGCCCCGGCGGCGGTCGCCGCGCTGCGCGCCCTGGGCAAGGCCGTCGACGAATCGGGGCTCGAAAAGCCGTTGACGGAGCTGATCAAGGTCCGCGCGTCGCAGGTGAACGGCTGCGCGTTCTGCATCCAGTACCACCTGAACGTGGCGCGCAAGCTCGGCGTCGAGGCGCCGAAACTCGACCTGCTCGCGGCGTGGCGAGAAGCCGGCGTCCATTCGCCGCGCGAGCGCGCGGCGCTTGCCTGGACCGAGGCGCTGACGCGGATGGATCGGCACAGCGTGTCCGACGCGAACTGGGCACAGGTGCAGGCGCAGTTCACGCGCTCCGAGATCGCGTTCCTCACCGCGTCGATCGGTGCGATCAACGCGTGGAACCGCATTGCTGGCGCGCTGCACTTCGCGCCGCCGGTGCCCTGACCGGCAGGACCGGTCTCAGCCTGCGTCCGCGCGCGGCTGCGCCGCCCGCTGCCGCAGGTGCTCGACCAGCACCCGTGCCGTCGGCGACAGCGTCTCGTCCGAGCGCCAGCAGATCGCGAATCGGCGCAGCGCCCAGCGATCGGCGAGCGGCACGACGACCAGTCCGGTCGCGCTCGCGGTCGGCGTGATCGCCTCGCGCGGCAGGATCGCCAGGCCGAGGCCGGCGGCCACGATGCGGCACGCCGCGTCCAGGCCCGAGACCTGGATCCGGTTGGCCGGCGCGCGGCCCAGCAGCGCCGCCTGCCGGCGCAACATCGCCTCGACCATGCCGCCGGGCGCGACGCCCACCGACGAGTGGTCGAGCGTCTGCTCGTAGCGTAGCCGCCGGTGTCTCGCGAGCGGATGCGTGGCGTGGACCACTACGCAGAGGTGATCCGACCGGTACGGTGTCGTCCGCAGGCCGCCGAGCGCGCCTGCGTCCCAGAGCACGCCCAGGTCGGCCGCCCCCTCGCGCACCGCGTGCACGATCTCGCGGCTCACTCCTTCATCGAGGCTGACCCGCACCGAGCGATAGCGCGCGAGGAAGGCCGCAATGTCGTCGGGAAGCCACTCGGCCAGCGCCGAAACGCTCGCGGTCACGCGCACGCTGCCGTGCACGCCGGTGGCGAACTCGCTGATCTCCGCGTGCATGCGCTCCATCGCGCCCAGCACGTCGCGCGCCTGCCGCAGCAGCACCTCGCCGGCCGCGGTAGGCTCGATGCCGCGGCGGCCCCTGACCAGCAGCGTGGTGCCGATCTCGCGCTCGATCGCCGCGATCCGCTTGCTGACCGCCGAAGCCACCAGCGAGTCGCGCGCCGCGGCGCGCGCGATGTTGCGCTCCTCGCAGACGGCGACGAACAGGCGCAGCGTGACGGGATCGAAGTGGCGGGGCATGACAGCGACCGGCGCGGATCCGCCCGCGCCCTGGCTGGGAGTCCGGCATTGTGGCATGACGCCAGGGAACGCAGGTGGTTCCGACAAATCATCAACGATCCGCGGCGGAATGCCTAAAATCCTTCGGATGAATGCATCGAACCCGGCGGTGACGATCCGCGAAGTGGGCTTGCGCGACGGCCTGCAGAGCATCGCGCGAACGCTGCCCACCGCGCATAAGCTCGAATGGCTGCGCGACGCGCACGCCGCCGGCCTGCGCGAGATCGAGGTCGGATCGTTCGTGCCGCCGCGGCTGCTGCCGCAGCTGGCCGACACCGCCGAGCTGGTCGCGTTCGCGCGCGCGCTCCCGGGGCTCGTCGTCTCGGTGCTGGTACCGAACCTGAAGGGCGCGCAGCGGGCGATCGGGAGCGGCGCGCATTCGATGCTGCTGCCGCTGTCGGCGAGTCGCGCGCACAGCCTGGCCAACCTGCGCAAGTCGCCCCACGACGTGGTGGCCGAGATCGCGGCGATCCGCGCCGAGCGCGATGCGGCCGGCTCGGACTGCCTGCTCGAGGTCGGCATCAGCACCGCGTTCGGCTGCACGATCCAGGGCCGCGTCGAACCCGACGAGGTGCTGCGCCTGTTGCGGGCGGTGCTCGATGCGGGGGTCGACCGCGTGGGGCTGGCCGACACCGTCGGTTACGCCGACCCGATGGCGGTGCGCGAGCTGTTCGAGCGCAGCCTCGCGATCGCCGGCGACCGGCTCGCCTGCGGGCACTTCCACGACACGCGCGGACTCGGCATGGCCAACGTCTTCGCGGCCTGGCAGGTCGGCGTCCGGCGCTTCGACGCGTGCCTGGCCGGCATCGGCGGCTGCCCGCACGCGCCCGGCGCGAGCGGCAACGTCGCCACCGAGGACGTCGCCTGGCTGTTCGCCAGCATGGGCGAGCCGACCGGGATCGACATCGACGCGCTGCTCGCGCTGCGCGCGAAGGTCGCGCAATGGCTCGACGGCGAGACGCTGCACGGCACGCTGTGGCGCGCGGGCCTGCCGAAGACGCTGCGCGGGCCTGCACGGGCGACGCGCGAGCCCGCACGAGCGACGCGCGAGTCCGCATGAGCGACGCGCGAGCCCAGGCGAGGCCCGGATGAGCCGACCCGGCGAAGCTTCCACCGCGCCGCAGCCGCTCGCAGGCCTGCGCGTGGTCGAGTTCACCCACATGGTGATGGGACCGACCTGCGGGATGGTGCTCGCCGACATGGGTGCCGAAGTCATCAAGGTCGAGCCGGTCGAGGGCGAGAACACGCGCCGGCTGCTCGGTGCCGGCGCGGGCTTCTTCCCGATGTTCAACCGGAACAAGAAGAGCATCGGCATCGACCTGCGCCGGCCCGAGGGGGCCGAGGCGGCGCGGCGCCTCGCCGCGAGCGCCGACGTCGTCGTCGAGAACTTCAAGCCCGGCGCGCTGGTGAAGTACGGGCTCGACTACGCGTCGCTCGCCAGGCGCAACGACCGCCTGATCTACGTGAGCCACAAGGGCTTCCTGCCGGGCCCCTACGAGCATCGCACCGCGCTGGACGAGGTGGTGCAGATGATGGGCGGGCTCGCCTACATGACCGGGCGCCCCGGCGATCCGCTGCGCGCGGGCACGAGCGTCAACGACATCATGGGCGGCCTCTTCGGCGCGATCGGGGCGCTCGGCGCGCTGATCCAGCGCGGCATCACCGGCCGGGGGATGGAGGTGCAGTCGGCGCTGTTCGAGAACAACGTGTTCCTGGTCGGCCAGCACATGCTGCAATATGCGATGACCGGCCGCCCGCCGTCGCCGATGCCGGCGCGCGAGAGTCCGTGGGCGGTCTACGACGTGTTCACGGTGAAGGACGGCGAGCAGATCTTCCTCGCCGCGGTCAGCGACGCGCAGTTCGCGACCTTCTGCGACGTCCTCGGCTTCGACGACCTGAAGGCCGATCCGGCCTATGCGACCAACAACGACCGCGTGCGCGCCCGCCCGGCGCTGATGCCGATACTGCGGGAGCGGCTCGCGAAGCGCTCGGCGGCCGAGCTGGCGGCGCTCTTCGAGCAAGCGGGGTTGCCGTTCGCGCCGATCCGCAGGCCCGAAGACCTGTACGACGACCCCCACCTGCTGGCCACCGGAGGCCTCGCCGACGTGGTGCTGCCCGACGGCGACAAGGCCGGGCAGGCCGTGAAGACGACGCTCTTTCCGATCACGATGCAGGGCGCGCGCCTGCCGGTGCGCCTCGATCCGCCGCGTTTCGGCGCGCACACGCAGGCCTTGCTCGAAGGCCTCGGCTACTCCGGTGCCGAGATCGACGTGCTGCGCGCGCGCCGGGCCGTCGCCTGAACCGTTGCTGCACCCTCACGCCCCTACACCACAGGAGACAAGCATGGTCGATCGCCGCCGGTTCGCACGCCAGTGCGTCGCGCTGTCCGCCGCCGCCTTCGGATTCGGCGGCAGCGCCTTCGCCGCCGATTACACGATGCGCATCAGCCACCAGTTCCCGCCGACGCATCACACGGCGGTCAACCTGGAGCAGTTCGCGAAGGAGGTCAGGGAGGCCACGAAGGGCCGCGTCGAGGTGCAGACCTTCGGCGCCGCGCAACTGTACAAGCCGAACCAGAACCACCCGGCGGTGGCCAGCGGCAAGATCGAGGCGGCGGTGATCCTGAGCTTCCAGTGGGGCGGGACGATCCCCGAGATGAGTGTCTCGATCATCCCGTACCTGATGACCTCGGTGGCCAGGCAGAAGGCGTTCATCGGCTCGGAGGCGTCGAAGCTGCTCGACGCGAAGATGCAGGCGCGCGGCGTGAAGAACATCGCGTGGATCGTCGACACCAACGACGGCATCTTCACATCGGGCAAGAAGCTGCTGGTCGCGCCGTCGGACTTCGCCGGGCTGAAGATCCGCGGCCTGAACAAGCTGTTCGACGCGGGCCTGGAGGCGATGGGCGCGTCGCCGTCGGCGATGCCGGGCTCCGAGGTCTACCAGGCGCTGCAGACCGGCGTGCTCGACGCCGGCCTCACCGGGGTGAAGGCCGCCTACAGCCGCAAGTACTACGAGATCCAGAAGTACGGCGCCGCGTCGAACATCATCCTGGCCTTCGACAACCTGGTCGTGAACCCGGCGTGGTGGAACGGCCTGCCCGCCGACCTGCGCGCCGCGATCCAGGCCGCGGCCGACCGGGCGGTGAAGCGCTCGATCCGCGCCACCGACGGCGTGCCGCCCGAGGACATCAAGGTGCTCGTCGACAAGGGCATGCAGGCGGTGGCGCTCACGAAGGCGCAGGAGAAGGCGATGGCCGACGCGATGCAGCCGGCCGTCAAGAAGGAGTTCCTGCGCGCGACCGCTCCCGACGGCGTGCGCCTGCTCGAGCTGATCGACCGGCTCTGACGCGCGGCCCGTCGTGGCGAGCGGGGAAGCGGGTCCGGCCCCGCGCGAGGGCGAGGCCCCGCCAGAGGGGTCGGCGCTGCGCGCGCTGGGCGGCGTGGTGCGCGCCGTTGCCGGCGTGGCGATGGCGCTGGCCGCGCTCGCGTTGCTGGCGTCGCTCGTGCTGATCGGCTGGGCGGTGGTGCAGCGCTACGCGCTCAACGCGGCGCCGGTCTGGGTCGACGAGGTCGTCGGCTTCGCGCTGGTGGCCGTCGTGATGCTCTCGGCGGCGCAGGCGCTGCGCGACGGCGAGCACATCGGCGTCGACCTGCTGGTCGAGCGGCTGCCTGCGCAACGGCGCCGCTGGGTCCACGCCTGGTCCGCGTTGGCCGCGGCGGCGTTCGCGGTCGTGCTGATCGTCAACGGCTGGGGCACCGCGATGCTGGCGAGAACGCTCGGCCTCGTCACCGAAGGCTCGCTCGAATGGCCGACCTGGTGGCTGATGCTGCTGATGCCGGTCGGCGGCGTGCTGTTGCTGCTGGCGTCGATCGAGGCGTTCTGGCGCGCGGCGGTTGGCGTCCCGCCGGCGCACGCGGCGGGCGGCCCACACGACGGCGAGGCCGCGGGTGCCGGGCACGCCGGAGCGCCGCGAGACCCGGGGCGCGACCGGTCCGGCGAGGGCGCCGCATGACGATCACGCTGATCTTCGCCGGGCTGTTGCTGCTGCTGTTCACCGGCCTGCCGATCTTCGCGGGGCTGGCGCTGTACGGCGGCGCGCTGCTGCTCGTCACGCAGGGCGATCTCGGATCGGTGACCGAGATCGTCTTCGGCGAGGTGAACCACTACCTGCTGGTGGCGATTCCGCTGTTCGCATTCATGGCTCACGTGATGATCCGCGGGCGGATCGTCGACGACCTGTACAACACCGCCTACACGCTGACGCGGCACCTGTCCGGCGGCGTGGGCGTGGCGACGATCGTCGCCTGCACGATCTTCGCGGCGATCTCCGGTTCGAGCGTCGCGACGGCGCTCACGATCGGCGCGGTCGCGATCCCGCAAATGATCCGCTTCGGCTACCGGCCGCGGTTCGCCTACGGGCTGGTGGCGGCCGGCGGCACGCTGGGCATCCTGATCCCGCCGTCCGGGCCGATGGTGCTCTACGGCGTCTCGACCGACACGTCGATCGGCGGCCTGTTCATGGCCGGCGTCGTGCCCGGTCTTCTGATGGCCGGCGTCTTCATCGGCTGGAGCATGGCGAGCACGGCGCTCACGCACCGGCACCTGCGGCGCGAGCCGCGCGCGACGCTGGCCGAGGCGCTGGGCGCGATCCGCCGGTCGCTGTGGGCGATCTCGCTGCCGGTGTTCGTGCTGGGCGGCATGTACGCGGGCCTGTTCACCGCCACCGAGGCCGCGGCGGCCGGCGCGTGGCTGGCGCTGCTGATCGCGCTGCTCGTCTACCGTACGATCGGGCTGCGCGACGTCTGGAACTCGGCCGTCGATGCCTGCCGCGTGTCGGCGATGCTGTTCATGATCCTCGCCGGCGCCTCGGTGTTCGGCCACGTGCTGACCAAGTTGCGGATCCCGCAACAGATCGTCGAGTCGATCATCGCCGCCGACATCGGCGTGACCGGGTTCCTGATCGTGATGATGGCGCTGATCTTCGTGCTCGGGATGTTCCTCGAATCGATCGCGATCATCCTGATCACGACGCCGGTGATCATGCCGGCGATGGCTCACCTGGGCATCGACCCGATCTGGTACGGCGTGCTGCTGGTCATCAACCTGGAGCTCGCGCAGATCACGCCGCCGGTCGGGATGAACCTCTTCACGATCAAGGCGATCACGCGCGCGCCGATCGGCGAGATCGTCCGCGGCTCGGCGCCCTACGTGCTGCTGATGATCGCCGTGATGGCGGTCGTCATGATCTGGCCGCAGATCGCGCTGTGGCTGCCCGGGACGATGTTCGCGCGTTGAACGCCGCGCGGCCCGGGGCTCGCGAAGCTCAAGGCTCGCGCGGCGGATGCGCGCGAAACGCGCGCCACAAGGTCACGTCGTAGACCAGCTTCAGCACCCCGCTCGCGAGCAGCGGCGTCGACAGCCAGCCGGCGGCGATCAGCGCGCCGGTCAGCGACGGACTGGCCGCCGCGGCCAGGCTGCGCGGCACTGCGGTGAAGCTTGCGGCCGCGGCGCGTTCGGCGGGCGTCACGATCGCCATCACGTAGGCGGTTCGCGGCGGCACGTCCATCTGCGATAGCGCGCTGCGCGTGAGCAGCAGCGCGAGCGCGACCGGCATGCTCGGGGCGAACGCGGCCAGCGTCAGGCAGACGTTGGCCGGGATGTGCGTGAAGACCATGGTGTTCAGCAGCCCGATGCGGCGCGCGACCGCCGGTGCCGCGAGCTGCGAGGCCGCGCTCAACAGCCCGGCCCAGAAGAAGAACTGGCCGGCCTGAGCGAGGCTCAAGCCGTACCGCTGGAACAGCCACAGCGACAGCAGCGCGTTCACGACGAGCCCGCTGGCGAACGAGTCGAGGCTGAACAGCGCCGCGAGCCGCACGACGACCGCGCGCGAGGGCCCGAGCGGCGCCGCGGGCGCTGCAGCCTCGTCGGTGCGCAGCGGCGCGCGCCGGTACAGCCACCAGACCAGCGCGCCGATGACGCCGTAGGCGACGAACATCGCCCGCAGTGCGTCGACGCGCGCCACGCCGAGATGGCCGGCGAACCAGTCGGGCGCGGCCGACGCGAGCGCGCCGACCGCGGCGCACAGCGCGCCGGTCACGCTGTAGCGCGCGAACAGCGCCGTGCGCGCGTCGCCGCGGGCGGCGCCGGCGAGCGACGCCTGCTCCAGCGGCAGGAACACGCTGACGTCGCCGGAACTGGGGTTGAGCGTGCCGACGAACGCCACGACCAGCAACGGCCCGAACGAGGACATCGACGCGAAGCCGATGCCGGTGGCGAGCATCAGCAGCGCGGCGGCACGCAACAGCCGCGGTCGCGCGAAGCGGTGACCCCAGGCACCGACCGCCAGCGTGGCGAGCGCAGAGCCGAGCATCGTCGCGGTGCTGAGGACGCCGACTTCGAGCGTGCCCAGGCCGAGCGCCAGCAGGTAGGCCGGCAGCAGCACCGCAACGTAGCCGTCGGCGAACGCGCGAAGCGCGCGCGAGCAGCAACGGCAACGCCGCGGGGTCGGCGCCTTCGGGCAGCAGCCAGCGAAGCGGGCGGGCGATGCTTCGGCGAAGCGGCGGTGCGGAGGGCATGCGCGATGATGACGCACTTCGCGCACCGGCGGCCGGCGCGACTCGCGGGCGGGTGGCCCGCTCAGCCGAGGCGCTCGCGCATCGCGGCGAACGCTTCGCGAAAGCGCGCAGCCAGTCGTGCAGCCGCGTGCACGAGCCGTGCGGGGTCTGTCGCGAGCACCCGCTCGATTGCGGCCGCCGCTTCGTCGACGTCGACGACCGCGGGCATCCCGGCGAGATCCCAGGTCGACGCGAATGCGGCCTGCTTGCCGGTGCGCGCTCGCGCCGACGGATGGCGCAGGTTCACGCGCGGCAACGCGAACGCCGTCGCGACGATCCGGCCGTGAAGGCTGCTGCCGCAGTAGCCGCGCGCGGCGGCGACGAGCGCGCAGATGTCCCAGACGTCGAGCGACGCGAACACCTGCGCCGTGCCGCCGCGCATCCGCGCCGCGAGGCGCTGCAGAACATCGAGCTCGTCGTGCCACGGCGCCGCGCCGGCGCGAAACAGCGCAACGCCGAGCTCCGTCGATGCGCAGGCGCGGTCGAGCTGCGCGGCCAGCCGGGACAGGGTCTTGTCGTCGCCGAAATCGGCGCTGAACTGCACGGCGAGGTAGCCCTGCGGGAACGCTTCGCGCAGCCGCGCGACTTCGCCCCGGGCCGCGCGGGCCCGAACCTGCTCGCCGAACAGCTCGGCGACCATGATCGCGGGATCGGGCGCGAGGCGCGCCGCGATGCCGGCGGCCCGCAATTGCGCCTGTGTCTGCCGGTCGCGCACGCTGACGTCGTCGGCGCCGGCGAGCGCGGCGAGCACCTCGGCGCGCAGCTCGCCGTCGCAGGCGTCGAGCTCGACGCCGCCGACCGCGAGGTAGGCGACGCGCAGCGGCCCGCGAAACGCGGCGCGCGCGACCGTCGCGTACGGCGCGCGCGCGTCGGTGCGGAGCATTCGCGCCGCCCACTCGCGCTGCGCGCGGGGCCGTCCATCGAGGCGGGCGACGAGCCGCTGCGCGTCGTCCGGCGGCGTCAGCATGACGGCCGCCTGCCAGGCGTCGCAGCTGAGGATCTCGCCGCCGACGTGGACCAGCGTGGCCGGGCGTTCGCCGAGCCGGGTCGCAACCGCCGAGAGCGCCTCGACCCGATGGCCGCCCTCGGCGCGCAGGTCGCGCTCGACCAGCCCGGCGAAGATCGACTCGCGGGCCGGCAGCATGGCGGCGGCGACGTGCGGAAACAGCATGTCGCCGAGGTTGTGTCGGTCGAAGGCGCCGAACAGGATGACCGCGACTCCCATCGCCGACGATCATCGCGCATTGCCGCCGGCTGCAGAAGGGCCCGGGGGCATGGGGCCCGGCGGCATGGGCCTGACGGCGGGGCCGGGGTTTGCCACGGTGTCACGGTGAGAAAGGATGCGAGAATGCGGCGGTACCGCAGGTCGCGAGCCGTTCCCCGATGCCAGTCTCCTTGTCCGATGCCAAGGCCCAGCCTGCTGGAGGCGAGGGCTCGCAGGCGGCGGGACGGTTGGTCGTCTGGGTCGGGAACAACGCGCATGCCGCGGCGCTGGTGCGGTACGCGGCGCGGCTGGCCGCCGCGACCGGTGCTTCGTGGACTGCGATCCGCGTCGACAGTCGAGCCAGCCTGCGGATGGCGCCGTCCGAGCGGATTCACGCGCTGCAGGCGCTCGAAATCGCCGAGCGTCTCGGGGCGTCGACTGCCACGGTCACGGCCGACAACGCGATTTCCGGGGTCGTCGAGCGGGTACGAAACGAGCGCGCCTCGATGGTCCTGCTCGGTGCGCACGCCGCGGAAGGCTGGCTCGGCGGGTTGCGTGGCCGCTGGCTGGGCGGTCTCGCGGACGCCCTGGGCAGGCGGCTTCCTCACGTGACGATCAACGTGGTCAACTTCCCGGAAGACCCGGCCGTGGCGGCGCCTCCGGCAGCTCCCGCCGTGCGCCGTGGATGGCCGTGGCAGGAGTGGCTCGTGGCGGTGGCGATCGTCGCGTCGTGCACGATCGTTTCCGACATGCTGCTGTCGTCGCTCCAGATCGCAGGGGCGACGACGGTGTACCTGGCTGGCGTGGTCTACGTCGCGCTGCGCAGTGGGCAGTCGGCGGCCCTGTTGACCGTCGTGCTGAGCATCCTGGCCTTCGACCTCGTTTTCGTCATGCCGCGATGGTCGCTGAAGCCGACCGACCCGGAGCACTACCTTGTCTTCCTCGTGATGCTGGTCGTCGGCGTCCTGATCAGCCGGCTGGTGGCCCAGGCGCGCGTCCAGGCGCTGGTGGCGGATGGGCGGGCGCGAAGGGCCCTCGCGCTCAATGAGCTTGCGCATCATCTCGTCTCGGCGAGCTCGGAGCAGGCCGTGGAGATCGGGCTCGGCGCGGCAGTGCAGTCGACCTTCGGCGCAAGGTCGGTGCTGCTGCTTCCCGACAAAGGGGGGACGCTGCGCGATCGTGCGGTCTTCGCGCCCGGGGATCCGCGCGAGCCGGCGGCACCGATGCGCGATGACGAACTGGCCTGCGCGGGACGCGCGTTCGGGCAGGGATGCGGTACCGAAACCGCCGTCGATCCGGCCACGGGGCTCGTCACGCTGTGCGTTGCACTGCGCGGCACCAGCGGTGCGCTGGGCGTGCTCCTGGTGCGCACTGCGCCGGGGCGTTTCGCGTCGATCGAGGATCGCCAATTGCTCGACGCTTTCGCCAGCCAGGCGGCGCTGGCGCTCGAACGATCGCTGTTCGAGCGGCGAAGCGCGGCGGCGGTCGTGGACGCCGAAACCGAGCGTCTTCGCAATACGCTGCTTTCGGGCATTTCGCACGACTTCCGGTCACCGATGACCACGATCGTCGGATCGGCGACCAGTCTGCTCGAGCAGGACGACGAGCTCGGTGCCGAGCAACGAGTCGGGCTGCTGCGGAGCATCGTCACCGAGGCGCGGCGGTTGCACGCGTCGATGAGCGACCTGCTCGATCTGGCGCGCATGGAAGAGGGAGCCGTGAAGGCGAATTGCGAGTGGTGCCCGGCCGACGAATTGATCGTCGCGGCCCGCGAGGCGCTCGGGGCGCGACTGCTGCAGCGTTCGGTCCGTGTCTTCGTGCAGCCCGATGCCGTCGTGTGGTGCGATCCCCGCCTGCTGGAGCAACTGCTGGTCAATCTCCTGGACAACGCGCTGCGGCACACGCCGCCCGACAGCTCGATCGAGATCCGCGCCGAGGCTTCCTCGGACCACTGGAGCCTCGAGGTCGCCGACGACGGTCCGGGGCTCCAGCCAGGGCAGCGCAACGAGCTGTTCAAGAAGTTCTGCCAGGGCCGCAGCAAGGGTGCCGGTGCGGGCACCGGCCTGGGTCTTGCAATCTGTGCGGCGGTGGCGCGCATGCACGGCGGAACGATCGTGGAGCGAGGCGAGAGCGGGGCATGCTTCAGGGTGGTGTTGCCCCAGCCTGCCGCGGTCGTCCCGGCGATCGAGGAGGCGACGTGATGGTGCGGCGCGAATCCGGCACGAACGTCCTGGTCGTCGAGGACGACGAGCAGATCCGCCACCTGCTGACGACTACGCTCGAAGCGGCGGGCTACGGTGTGTTCGCGGCCGCAAGCGCCCGTGAGGGGGAGACGCTCGCCGGCAACCGGCCGATCGACCTGTTCCTGGTCGACCTCGGCCTGCCCGACCGCGATGGAGCGGCGTTGATCCGGCAGCTCCGCAGCTGGACACAGCGTCCGATCGTGGTCGTCTCGGCGCGCTCGCAGGAACAGCAGAAGGTGGACGCGCTCGATGCCGGCGCCGACGACTATCTCGTGAAGCCGTTCGGGGTGGCCGAATTGCACGCGCGGCTGCGCGTCGCGCTGCGCCATGCTTCCCAGACTTCGCTGGCGGGGAGGTCGGTGCTGCAGATGGGCGATCTGAAGATCGACCTTTCCGCCAGGACCGTCGAACGAGCCGGACAATCGGTGCGGCTCACTGCCACGCAGTGGCGGCTGCTCGAAGTGCTGGCCCGCAACGCCGGGAGAGTGGTGACGTCCCGGCACCTCTTGCGCGAGGTCTGGGGGCCCGGGCATGCCGGGCAAGGACACTACCTTCGCATCTATGTGCGGCAGCTTCGCCAGAAGCTCGAGGCCGATCCGGCCCGACCCGCCCACCTGATCACCGATCCCGGCGTCGGATACCGCCTGCTCGTCGTTCCGGGCGTGACCTAGGGTTTTCCCCTAGCCCGTTTCTTCTTTACGCGCCGTTTACGGGGCGATTGATACGGTGCGGCCGTCCAGCGCGAGGTTCGTCGGGGGCCGATATCCCCGCAGCCCGCGAAGTTTCATCGATGACTACCACAGGGGGCGGCGATGTCGGCAAGTGCGGAGAGCGTGGGCGCGAGCAAGGGCGGTCACCCGCCGGATTTCCAGCCGGCGGAGAAGCGGGTCATCTTCGCGTCGTCGCTCGGAACGGTGTTCGAGTGGTACGACTTCTACCTGTACGCCACCCTCGCGCCGTTCTTTGCCTCGCTGTTCTTCCCGAAGGGGAACGAGACCGCGGCCCTCCTGTCCGCCTTTGCGACCTACGCGGCCGGGTTCCTGGTGCGGCCGTTCGGGGCGCTGGTTTTCGGGAGGATCGGCGACCTGGTGGGCCGCAAGTACACCTTCCTCGTCACGATCGTGGTCATGGGCACCTCGACGTTCGCGGTCGGCTTGCTGCCGACGTTCCAGGCCATCGGCTGGGCGGCGCCGATCCTGCTCGTGACGCTGCGCCTGCTTCAGGGCCTGGCGCTCGGCGGCGAGTACGGGGGGGCTGCCACCTACGTGGCGGAGCATGCGCCCAACAATCGGCGCGGCCTGGATACCAGCTGGATCCAGACGACCGCGACTCTCGGCTTCTTCATGGCGCTGGCGGTGATCGGCGGCGCGCGCGTGATGATGGACGCCGCTGCATTCAGCGAGTGGGGCTGGCGCATTCCGTTCGTCGTCTCCGTGGTCCTGCTGGCCTTCTCGATCTACATCCGGCTCAAGCTGGAGGAATCCCCGGTGTTCCGGCGGATGAAGGCCGAGGGCAAGGGCTCCGAAGCGCCGCTCCGGGACAGCTTCCTGAAGTATCCGAACAACAAGTACGTGCTGCTCGCGTTGCTCGGCGCGACGGCGGGCCAGGGCGTGGTGTGGTACACGGGACAGTTCTACGCGCTGTTCTTCCTCTCGATCACGCTCAAGCTCGACTACCTGACGACCTACATCCTGATCGGCGTGTCCCTGTTGCTCGGCACGCCGTTCTTCATCTTCTTCGGATGGCTGTCGGACAAGATCGGGCGACTCAAGATCATCATGGCGGGTTGCCTGATCGCCGCGCTGACCTACTTCCCGCTGTTCGGTGCGCTGACGCACTACGTCAATCCCGCGCTCGAGGCGTACGCGGCGAAGACTCCGATCACGGTGACGGCCACCGACTGCAATTTCCACATGTTCGTCGGCCCCTGGAGCAAGTTCAGCGACTGCGACAAGGCCAAGGACTTCCTGACGAAGCAGGGCCTGTCCTTCAAGTCCAGGGATGGCGCGCCCGGCGAGTCGCTGGTGGTCAAGATCGGCGACCAGGAGTTGAAGGGCCCGTGGGACGTGAAGAAGGCCGACGAGGCGTTGAAGGCGACCGGCTATCCCGGAGCGGCGGACAAGAGCAAGGTCAACTACCCGATGACGCTGCTCGTCCTGTTCATCATGCTGATCTACGTGACGATGGTCTACGGCCCGATTGCGGCATTCCTGGTCGAGATGTTCCCGACCCGGATCCGCTATACCTCGATGTCGTTGCCGTATCACATCGGCAACGGCTGGTTCGGGGGGATGCTGCCGCTGCTCGCGACGGCGATGGTCGCCGCGTCGGGCGACATCTACTACGGGCTCTGGTACCCGATCGTGGTCGCCCTGATGTCGCTCGTGATCGGCACCTTGTTCCTCAAGGAAACCAAGGACCGCGACATCCACCAGGATTGAGCGATGGTTCGCGCGCGGTTGGACGGGATGCCGGCCGGCGCGCGCGGGTTCCGGATCGGCCTCTCCGATCGTGGGTTCGCGATGCCCGGCGAGGGCGGCGACGCGCCGGCGCCAGGGTGCGGCGGACCCGCGCTGCGCGTCCTGATCGCGGAAGACGATCCGGTTCTCGCCGCCGCGCTCGCGCGCTTCCTTCGTGGGGCGGGGATCTCGGTCGAGTGCGCCGCGGACGGGCGCGAGGCGGTCCGGTTGCTCGATGCGCCTGCGTTCGATCTCCTGGTGCTCGACCTCGGGCTTCCGGTGGTCTCCGGAATGCAAGTGCTCGAGCAGGTCAGCGCGCGGCGTTCCGGACTCCCGGTGCTCCTGATCAGTGCGTTCGACGACGCCATGGAACGCGTCAGGTGGCAGGGGCTGGCAGTCGACGACTTCCTGCCCAAGCCCTTCGGCCTCGACGAATTCGCGCAGAAAGTGAATCGCCTGGTGTCGCGGGCCCCGCCCTCTGCTCCCGGCCCATCACGATTCGGCCCCCTGGTCTGTGATCCGGCGGGCGCCTATGCACGCCTGGACGGCATCGACCTCGAACTTACCGCTCCGGAGTCGGCGCTGCTGGCGCTGCTGGCCGAACGCGCGGGCGGACTCGTCGCTCCGGAGGAGCTTGCGCGTCGCCTGTCCGGTTTCGAGGCCGATCGCGAGTCCGTCGACGTCTGCATGCGCCGCCTGCGAGAGCGACTGGCCGGGTCCGCGCTCCGGGTCGTGACGGTGCGCGGCCTCGGCTTTCGACTCGAAGATCTCCGCAGCCCTGCCGCCACGAATCCTCCTGTCTGACGCCAGGCCGCGAAGACCGGCGCGGCGTAAGATCGGTCCATCCGCGCGCGCGAGTCGGAGGACCGTGATGCCGTACATGCTGCTGATGATCGAGCCGCCCGGCCAGCGGCGCACCCGCACCGAGGACGAAGGCCGCGAGTTGTACGCGCGCATGCTGCGCTTCGGCGAAGAACTGAGGGCGCAGGGGCTGCTGCGGGCCAGCGAGTCGCTCGAATCGCACGCCGGCGCCGCGCGCGTCACGGTGCGCGACGGTCGTGCCCAGGTGTTCGACGGCCCGTTCGCCGAAGCGAAGGAGATGGTCGGCGGCTTCTTCCTGCTCGATTGCGACAGCCGTGAACAGGCGATCGCGATCGCGCGCCGTTGCCCGGCCGCCGAATGGTGCACCGTGGAAGTGCGAGCGCTCGCTCCCTGCTACGAAGACTCGCCCTGAGCCTGGACGGGCGCGCCCGATCGAGGGTTTTCCCTGATCCGACGCGTGTCGAAATCGCGTCGCCACGCTCGTCGTGCAGAGGGAAGCCGATCCGGCTTCGCACGACGGAGAACCGACCATGCGATTCATGATCATCGTGAAGGCGACGCCGCGGACCGAAGCCGGCGTCTTTCCGGAAGACAAGGAGAAGCTGTTCGCGGCGATGGCCGAGTTCCACGAGGCGCTGGCGAGGGCGGGGGCGCTGCTCGACGCGTCCGGCCTGCAGCCGAGTTCGAAGGGATGGCGGATCCGCTACGAGGGCGGCCGGCGCACCATGATCGACGGCCCGTTCGCCGAGACCAGGGAACTCGTCGCCGGCTACACGCTGATCCAGGCGCGCTCGCGCGACGAGGCGCTCGAATGGAGCCGGCGCTTCCCGGCACCGCACGGCGAGTTCGCGACAGGCGAGATCGAGGTCAGGCAGCTGTACGAGCTCGAGGACTTCGAGCCCGACGTCCCGGTCGAGCGCTTCCGCGAAATCGGCATCGGCAAGCCGGCGAGGGCGTCATGATCCGGGCCATCCTCCTGCTCGCGGTCCTGGCGGTGGCCGCGGTGCTGCTGTACGCGGCGACCCGCCCCGACACGTTCCGCGTCGAGCGCACGGCCAGCATCCGTGCGCCGGCTGCGAAGATCCATCCGCTGATCGCCGACCTGCGCCAGTTCAACACCTGGAATCCCTACGAGAAGAAGGACCCCGACCTGAAGGGGCGCTACCGCGGCGCGTCGAGCGGCCCGGGTGCCGGCTACGACTTCGAGGGCAACAAGGACGTCGGCAAGGGCAGCATCGAGATCGTCGAATCGACGCCGCCGACGCGCGTGGCGATGAAGCTCGACATGCTCGCGCCGTTCGAGGCGCACAACCTAATCGAGTTCGCGCTGGCCTCGCGCGGCGACGCGACCGAGGTCACCTGGTCGATGCGCGGTCCGAGCCCGTTCGTCGCGCGCCTCGTCGGCGTCTTCATCGACATGGACCGGATGATCGGGCGCGACTTCGAGGCCGGGCTCGCGAACCTGAAGGCCATCGCCGAGCGGCCGTGACTGCGGCGGTTCACCGCGCGATCGAGGCGGTCTTCTGATCCGTCGCGGATTGCAGGCGCTCGGGCATGCCGAGGCGCGCGGCGGCGCGCTCGGGCCCTACGCGCTGCAGGCGGCGATCGCCGCCTGCCATGCCCGGGCGGCGCGCGCCGAGGATACCGACTGGCCGCGCATCGCGGCGCTGTACGACGCGCTCGCGCAGGTGGCGCCGTCGCCGGTGGTCGAACTGAACCGTGCGGTGGCCGTCGGCATGGCGTTCGGACCGTCCGCGGCGCTCGAGCTCGTCGACGCGATCCGCGACGAGCCCTCGCTGCGCGGCTATCAGTGGCTGCCGAGCGTGCGCGGCGACCTGCTCGCGAAGCTCGATCGCCACGACGAGGCGCGCGAGGAGTTCGTGCGCAACGCGCGCGAGCGCGAGCACCTGCGGGAACGGATCCGTGCCTGCGAGCAGGCCTCGGCCTCGGGCGGGGCGTCCGCACGGGTCGCGCCGAAGGAGCGCAGCGATCCATGAGCGGCGTCGTGTAAGCTCGTCCGCCGATGGGCACGACGATCCGCGAAGGCTATGTTCCCGGCTGCATCGGCCGCATCGCCGAATTGCACGCGTCGTACTACCACCGCACGGCCGGCTTCGGCCTCGCGTTCGAGAGCAAGGTCGGGCGCGAACTGGCCGACTTCTGCGAGCGCTACGTCGCCGGCCGCGACGGGCTGTGGCTCGCGGTCGCCGACGGCCGGATCGAAGGGTCGATCGCGATCGACGGCTCGCACGCCGCGCGTGACGGCGCGCACCTGCGCTGGTTCATCGTCGCGGACGCCGTGCGCGGCCGCGGCGTCGGCGGCCGGCTGCTCGACGCCGCGATGGAGTTCTGCTGCGCGCGCGGCTACGAACGCGTCTACCTGTGGACCTTCGAGGGACTCGACGCGGCGCGCCACCTCTACGAGAAGGCGGGCTTCCGGCTCGCGCAGCAGCAGCGCGGCCGGCAGTGGGGCACCGAAGTGAACGAGCAGCGCTTCGAGCTGCGCGGCAGCGCCCCGGCGCGGCCGGGCCCCGGAAGTCCGTCGGCGCCCCGGACGAAATCCTAGAACGCGGCGTCGACGCGGAACAGCACCAGCAGGCCCATCACCGCGAAGATCGCGGCCGCGATCGAGTGGACCAGCTTCATCGGGATCTTCGCGGCGAAGCGGTCGCCGACGAACACCGCCGGCACGTCGGCGATCAGCATGCCGAGCGTGGTGCCGATCACGACCCACAGCGGGTTCGCGTAGTGCGCCGCCATCGCGATGGTCGCGATCTGCGTCTTGTCGCCCATCTCGGCGAGGAAGAACGTGACCAGCGTCGCCCCGAACACGCCGAGGCGTCGCGCCACCCTGGTTTCGTCCTCCTCGATCTCGTCGGGAATCAGTGTCCAGGCGGCCATCGCGAGGAACGACAGGCCGAGCACCCAGCGCAGCACGTCGGGGCTCAGCACCGACGTGATCCACGCACCCAGCGCGCCGGCGAGCCCATGATTGACCAGGGTCGCGCACAGGATGCCCGCGACGATCGGCACCGGCTTGCGGAAGCGCGCGGCGAGGATGAACGCGAGCAGCTGGGTCTTGTCGCCGATCTCGGCGAGTGCGACGACCGAGGTCGAGACGAGGAGCGACTCCATGGCCCGCGAAGATATCAGGTGTCCGCCGCCTGCCCGGAGCCCGCCATCCCCGGGCGCAGCGCCGCTGCACCGGCGATCGCGCAGCCGGCGAGCGCCAGGACGATCACCGCGCCGGACGGCGCGTCGAGCAGCGCGGACAGCGCCAGCCCCAGCGCGTAGCCCGCTGCGCCGATCCCGTAGGCGAAGGCATGCCGCCTGGCGCCGCGATGCCGCTGCGTCGCGAGCGCCGGGATGATCAGGCTCGAGAACACCAGGTAGACGCCGACGAGCTGCACCGATGCGGTGACCGCGAGCGCGAACGCGCCATAGAAGCCGAAGCGGCCCGCGCGTTGCACCCACCCGAGCGACAGCGCGGCCATCAGCAGCGCCGACACGACGGCCAGCCACGTCAGTTGCCGGGCATCGACCCACAGGATCTGCCCGACCAGCAGGTCTTTCAGGTGCTCGCCGCCGTGCGGGTTGCCGGCAAGCAGCAGCAATCCGGCGCAGGCGGCCAGCACGAAGATCACGCCGATCAGCGCCTCCTGCTGTTGCGGCGCGCGCCGCTCGGTCCAGGTGAGCAGCAGCGCGCCCAGCAGCGCGGCCGACACCGCCGCGGCCTGCACCGCGAGCCCGCCGTCGGGCAGTCCGAGCGCATCGGCGGCGATGACGCCGAGCCCGGCGATCTGCGCGATCGCGAGGTCGGCGAAGACGATGCCGCGGTCGAGCACCTGCCTGCCCAGCGGCACGTGCGTGGCCAGCACCAGCAGCCCGGCGAGCAGCGGCAGGCCGAGGATGCTCCAGTCGAGCGCCGTCCAGTTCACTGCGCGGCTCCGGCGGCCAGCAGGCGCGCGACGGTGTCGTCGAAGAGGCCGAACAGGTCCTTCGCGCCGTCGGTGCCGCCGACGGTGAACGGCAGCTTCACGGCGGCGACACCGGCATTGCGCTGCAGCCAGTCGGAGGGCCGCGGATCCTGGTAGGCCGCGTACAGCACCATGCGCGCCGGCGTCGCCTTCAGCGATGCGAGCACCGACTGCAGGTGCGAGACCGTCGGTTCGACGCCAGGCTTCGGCTCGAGCACCGCGAGTTCCTTCATGCCGAGCCAGTCGTACAGGTAGACGAAGGCCTTGTGCTGCGACACGACCGGTGCGCCCTTCAGCGGCGCGGCCTGCGCGGTCCAGCGCATGATCGCCTGCTGCCAGCGCCGCGAGAAGTCGGCCTCGCGCCGCGCGTACTCGGCCGCGTGCGCCGGGTCGAGTTGCCGCAGGCGCGCGGACAGGGCCGTGGCCACCTGCGCGATGTTGCGTGGGTCGGTCTGGATGTGAGGATTGCCGGCGGCGTGCACGTCGCCCTGCGAGCGGTCGACCTGCGCGGGCACGTCGAGCTTGCGCACGAAGTCGGCGCTGGCGAAGTTGCCGGGCTGGCCGGGCTGCACCCGATCGTTGCCGGACTGCTGGAGCAGCGCGGGCAGCCAGCCGATCTCGAGCTCCGCGCCGGTGCACGCCACCAGGTCGGCGTTGCGCACACGCGCGATCAGGCTCGGCCGGGCCTGGATGCGGTGCGGATCCTGCAGCGCACTGGTGGCCGACGCCGCGTCGACCAGGTCGCCGCCGAGTTCCTTCGCGAGGGCGGCCCACTCGGGTTCGCAGGCGAGGACGCGCAGGGCGGCCTGCGCAGGCAGCGTGAACAGGGCCAGCGCCGCGGCTGTCAGCGTGGCGAGGGTCTTGCGGTTCATCGTCGGTTCCTTCGCGGGATTCAGTAGCCGTGCGCGCCGTGCGCGCCGAGGCTCATCTGGTACTGGAGGAAGAGCTGGTTGTCGACGAAGCCCTGGCGCGCGCGATCCTGCGCGAACTGCAGGCGCACCCGCGAGAATTCGCTCGGGCTGTAGTCGAGCATCAGGCTGTTCTTGCGCGGACGGTAGTCGGGGGCCGCGAGGGCCGCAGCGTTGATGCCGTAGTCGGGCGTGCCCGGGTCGAGCCGCTCGGTGCGCAGGCCGACGCGCCAGCGTGGCATGAACTTGTAGACCCCCTGCAGGTACCAGCCCGATTGCACGACGCGGTAGGCACCGGCGCTGCCGGCGCCGCCCACGTCGTAGACGAGGCTTCCGTCTCGCGAGCCGCGCAGGAATTCGCCCTGCAGCTTGAAGCTCGTGCGCGTGGCGTCGCCGTGCGGCGCCCACTTCCAGACCGCGTCGGCGATCCAGACGCGCGTGTCGCCGCTGAACGCATTGGCCACGGGATTGCCCGCCGGATCCGTCGCGACCAGGTCCTGGTCGCGCGCCTTGGCGTCGAGCATCGACAGCCCGGCGCGCCAGCTGTGGCTGTCGCCGACGTCGCCGCCGACGTGCGCGGCGAGCGCGCGCATCCCCGCGCCGTTGCGCGACGCGTCGCCGCCGCCCGGGAAGCTGCGGCCCCGGCCGAGTTCGGCGCCGAGCTCGATGAACAGGTCGGTGGGCGCGACCCAGTTCAGCTGCACGCCGTCGTCGCCGTACTGGCGGCCGAGCATCGCCTGGTAGGCGAGCGGGCTGTCGACGAAGTCCCAGGTGTGCGCGTGTTTCGGGTTCAGGTAGCCGATGCCGGAGAAGAACCGGCCCGCCTTCAGCGAGAAGCCGCGGCCCAGGCGCGTGGTCTGCACCCAGGCCTCCTCGACCGACACGCTGTCGTCGGGGTGCAGCGCGACGCTCGCCGCGCCGTGCAGCCATGGGTCGATGCTCGCCGAGAAGCGCAGCTCGGACTCGGCCAGGCCGAAGCCGCGCGTGTCCGGACCGATCTCGGCATCGGCCGGCAGTGGAAAGCCGGTGATCGCGTAGCGCGCCGGATCCTGCGAGGTGCGCGTGTAGGCGCCCGACAGGATCAGCGACAGCGCAGGATTGAAGGCGTTGGCGCCCCCGGAGGGCGCCGAAGCGACCGGCGCCGCCGCGACGGGCGCGGGAGGTGGCGGCACCGGCGGCGCAGCGGTCGACGCAGCGGCCGCCTCGGCAGCCTTCAGGCGCTGCTCCATCGCCTGCAGTCGCGCCTCGTAGGCGCTGCGCATCGCCTCGAGTTCCTGTCGAAGCGCCCTGATCTCGGACGGCGTGTCGGCCATCGCGCCGACAGGCGCGGCCAGGGCGAGCGCGACGCTCGCCCGCAACAGCTTGTGCATGGGAATCCGGCTCCGGCGAAGGACGTTGGATCGCCTGGCCGGCGGACAAGGCGGGCCAGGCGCTACGCTGCAACGGTCAGGGCCGGACGGAGGGCGGTGCGCGGCTCCGGTAGGCGCTTGCGGTCGGCGCGAGCGCGTCTGCGCCGGAATCGGCGCCGGGCATTTCCTGGGCGCAGGCCGGGCACGGCAGCGCGGCAGGCTTGCCGGGAGGGGCGCCGCTGCCCAGCGCGGCCGCAGCGAGGCACAGGTCGCACGGGGAATGCGGGGGGCCGTGCTTGCCGTCGTCGGTGGCCGCCCGCGCGCCCTCGTGCGCGACCACGTGCCAGGCTGCAGCGGCCTGCGCGAGCGGCATCAGCAGGGCGAGCCAGAGCAGCCACGCGAAACGGCGGCGCGAAATCGGGTGGCAAGAGCGTGGGCGCATGGCGAGCGCCCATCGTAGCAGCGCGGGCCACCGGGGCGCGAATCGGGCGATTGACGATGCGCAAGACCGGCGCCGCGCCGGGAGCCCATCCTGACGTACCCTCATGCCTCCCGCCAGTTCTCGCAGGGCCCCAGCGCACCATGCCCGGCTCCGACACGATCGCGTATTTCTCGATGGAGATCGGCCTCGACGAGGCGATGCCGACCTACAGCGGCGGCCTCGGCGTGCTCGCCGGCGACACGGTGCGCTCGGCGGCCGACGGCGACGTGCCGATGGTCGCGGTCACGCTGGTGCATCGCAAGGGCTACTTTCGCCAGCGGCTCGACGCCGACGGCAGGCAGACCGAAGAGCCGCAGCCGTGGTCGCCCGAGGCGCTGCTGACCGAGATGCCCGCGCGCGCCAAGGTGAGCATCGAAGGCCGCGAGGTCGCGCTGCGCGCGTGGCGCTACGACGTGCACGGCGCCGGCGGGGTGACGCTGCCGGTGCTGCTGCTCGACAGCGACCTCCCCGGCAATGCCGAGTCAGACCGGCGCCTCACCGACCACCTGTACGGCGGCGACGAGCGGTACCGGCTTTGCCAGGAGATCGTACTCGGCATCGGCGGCGTACGCATGCTGCGCGCGCTGGGCCACGACAGCATCCGCCGCTTCCACATGAACGAGGGGCACGCGGCGCTGCTCGTGCTCGAGCTCGGGTTCGAGGAGATGAAGCGGCGCGGACTCGACGAGGTGACCCGCGAGGTCGCGGTGGCGGTCAAGCCGATGTGCGTCTTCACGACGCACACGCCGGTGCCCGCGGGGCACGACCAGTTTCCGCTCTCGATGCTGCGCCGGGTGCTCACCGACTACGGCGACGCGTACAACCAGCGCGCGGTCGAGTTCTGCCTCGACAACGTGCTGAACATGACCTACCTCGCGCTCGACAACAGCCACTACGTCAACGGCGTGGCGAAGAAGCACGGCGAGATCTCGCGCCAGATGTTCGGACAGTACAAGGTCGACTCGATCACCAACGGCGTGCACGCGGGCACCTGGATCGCACCGCAGATCCAGGCGGTGATCGACCGGCACATCGCGGCCTGGCGCGAGGACAACGCGAGCCTGCGCTACGCGCTGGGCATCCCCCGGCACGAGCTGTGGGCGGCGCACCAGTCGGCGAAGCAGGACCTGGTCGCCTGGGTCAACCAGCGCACCGGCGCGAGCCTGTTCTCGAACACCTTCACGATCGGCTTCGCGCGCCGCGCGACGCCCTACAAGCGCGCCGACCTGCTGTTCCACGACCTGCAGCGCCTGCTCGCGCTGCATCGAAGCGCAGGGCCGATCCAGGTCGTCTACGGCGGCAAGGCGCATCCGCGCGACGGGGGCGGCAAGGACCTGATCCGGCAGATCTTCGCGCAGATCGCCAGGCTGAAGGGTCAGCTTGCAGTCGCCTACGTCGAGGACTACGACATCGCGGCGGCCCGGCGCATGGTCGCCGGCGTCGACCTGTGGTTGAACACGCCTCAGCCGCCGCTGGAAGCGTCGGGCACGAGCGGGATGAAGGCCGCGATGAACGGGGTGCCGCAACTCTCGGTGCTCGACGGGTGGTGGGTCGAGGGATGCATCGAGAACGTGACCGGCTGGGCGATCGGAGACGGCAACACGGGAAACGGAGGCGGCATCGACGAGCGGGCGATCGACGCGGAGTCGCTGTACAACAAGCTCGAGACGGTGATCCTTCCGATGTTCTACCGCGACCAGGATCGCTACATCGACGTGATGCGCCACGCGATCGCGCTGAACGGCTCGTTCTTCAACACCGAGCGGATGGTCGACCAGTACGTGAGGAAGGCCTACTTCCGTTAGGCGCGCCCGGGGCGCTCCCGGGCACGGTCCCGGTCGCCGAGCGCCTCCCGCGCGCGGCGCAACCTCCGCGGCCGGCCCCTACTTCACCGGCTCGGGCTGCGCAACCGTCCTCGGCTTGCCTTTCTCGACCACCAGCGTGTTGAGCAGCCGCACCGGGGTGTCTCCGACGTTCGTGAACTGGTGCGCCGGGTTGGCCAGGGTGCTGTACGACTCACCGGCCGTCAGTCGTCGCGGCGCCTGGCCCGCGACTCGCAGCTCCATCGTTCCCTCGATCACCGTGCCGTAGCAGTCGCCCGGGTGGGTGTGGGCGGGCGACGAGGCGCCGGGGGCGAGCGTCACCGAGATCAGCACCACCTCCTTGCCCTCGACGCCGGTGATGGGCGCGACGAGCACCGGCTTCGACGTGAACCCGGGCGTCTGGGGCACGACCGGCGACAAGGCGGGGGCCGCGGTCTGCGCGACGGCCGGCGAGAGCGCCGCGACGAACATCGCGGCTGCCAGGGCTGCGGGAACACGGGTGCGAAGGGGTGTGGACATCGGGTACTCCAGGGATGGGGCGACCGCGCGACTCGCGTCGCATCGACCCTGCGTCGAGCGACGAAGCGGCCGGGAACATTGTTCGCCGGGCCCCCGGTGCCGCAAGTTGAGCGGCGTCAAGCCGGATTCCGACCCGAGGCCCTGTCCCGATTGCGGCGTTTCGTGGCACCGGCGCTTGCCGGCCTGCGGAATGCACCGGATTGACCGGCGACCGGCCGCTGGCTACGCTGGACTGGCTCGCGTCGCCAGGTGCGAGCGGATGCCGCAGCGCCTCGGGCGCGACAGGGGGAGAACAACAATGATCACTGGACGGATTCGCACGCCTTTCGCCTTCGCGCTGGCGCTGGCCGCGCTGGCGCCCGGGCTTGCCTGGGCGCAGACGGTCACCGTGGTGACGTCCTTTCCGAAGGAACTCACCGCCGCCTACAAGGCCGCGTTCGAGAAGGCCAATCCCGGCACGAAGGTCGAGATCCTGAACAAGGGCACCTCGGCGGGCGTCGCCTACACGCGCGAGGCGCCGGCGGGCAGCCGCCCCGACGTCTTCTGGGCCTCGGCGCCCGACGCGTTCGAGGTGCTGGCCAAGGACGGCCTGCTCGAGAAGTACGACCCCGGCATCCGGGGCATCCCCGACAGGATCGGCAACTACCCGATCAACGACCCGCAGGGCTACTACCGCGGTCAGGCGCTGGCCGGCTACGGGATCATGTGGAACACGCGCTACATGAAGGCCCACAAGCTGCCCGAGCCGCGCGAGTGGGCCGACCTGGCCAAGCCGGTCTACTTCGGTCACGTCGCGATCTCCTCGCCGTCGCGTTCGGGCACGACGCACCTGACGGTCGAGACGATCCTGCAGGGCGAGGGCTGGGCGAAGGGCTGGGCGCAGATCCTGCGGATCGCCGGAAACTGCGCGGCGATCACCGAGCGCAGCTTCGGCGTGCCCGAGGGCGTCACCAATGGCCAGTACGGGCTCGGGCTGGTGATCGACTTCTTCGGGCTGGCCGCGCAGGCCTCGGGCTTTCCGGTCGGCTTCGTCTATCCGTCGGTGACGGCGATCGTGCCGGCCAACATCGGGCTCGTCGCCGGCGCGAAGTCGCCGGAGATGGGCAAGCGTTTCATCCAGTACACGCTGTCGCCGGCGGGGCAGGAGTTGCTGCTCGACCCGAAGATCAGTCGCCTGCCGGTGCTGCCCGAGACCTACCGCAAGGCGCCGGCGGGGTTCCCCGATCCGTACGGCGGCAAGATCAAGGCGAAGGTCAATTTCGACTCTGACGCCTCCGAGCGCCGCTACTACCTCGTGTCGTCGCTGTTCGACCAGACGATCACGTTCCGCCACAAGGAACTGGTCGCGGCGACGAAGGCGATCGACGAGGCGTCGGCACGGCTGCTGCGCAAGCCCGACGCCGAGGCCGAGAAGCTGCTCGCCGAAGCGCGTGCGCTGGCCTTCACGCCGGTCGTCGACGAGGCGAAGATGCGGGACGACGGCTTCGTCGGGGTGTTTCGCGAGACCAAGCGCGATGCGGCCAAGCAGAAGCAGATGACCGCGCTCGAGGAGCACTGGGGCAACGAGGCGCGCCGCAACTACGAGCGCGCCGCCGAGCTGGCGAAGAAGGCAGCCTCGATGGCCCGCTAGGGGAGCGCCGGTGCCGCGGTTCGGGCTGGCGATCGCCGCGGTGGCGCTGGCGATCGCCGCCTTCCTCGTTCTCTTCCTGATCGTCCCGGTCGCCACGGTCGTCTGGTCGGCGTTCTCGACTCCGCAGGGCGACTTCACGCTCTCGCACCTCGCCGGCTTCTTCTCGCTGTCGCTGATGCGCGAGTCGTTCGGCAACAGCCTCTACGTCGCGGGGATGACCGTGCTGTGCGCGACGATCGTCGCAGTGCCGCTTGCCTATTTCACGGTGCGCTTCCAGTTCCGCGGGGCGATCGTCGTGCAGACGCTGGGCGTGCTGCCGCTGATCATGCCGGCGTTCGTCGGCGCCGCGTCGCTGCAACTGCTGTTCGGGCGCTCGGGGTCGGTGAACCTGCTGCTCGGCGAGTGGTTCGACCTCAACCTCCCGGTGATGGAGGGCCTGAACGGCGTCGTCTTCGTCGAGACGCTGCACTACTTCCCGTTCATCCTGCTCAACCTGTCGGTCGCGCTGAACAACATCGACACCGCGATGGAAGAGGCGGCGCAGAACATGGGCGCGTCGGGGCTGCGCCTGTTCCGGCGGATCGTCTTTCCGCTGGCGCTGCCGGGCTACGTCGCCGGCGCGTCGCTGGTCTTCATCAAGGTGTTCGACGACCTCGGCACGCCGCTGGTGCTCAACGTCACCAACATGCTCGCCCCGCAGGCCTACCTGCGCGTGACCTCGATCGGCCTCGAAGACCCGATCGGCTACGTGATCTGCTTCATCCTCGTCTGCTTCTCGGTGGCGGCGATGGCGGGTTCCACGCTCTTCCTGCGCGGACGCGAGTTCGCGACGCTGCAGCGCGGCGGCACTTCGCTGCTGCGCCGCAAGCTGGGCCCTTGGCAGTCGGCGTTCGCCTACGGGTGGATCGGCGCGGTGCTGCTGCTGGTGCTCTCGCCGCACGTCGGCGTGCTGCTGCTGTCGTTCTCGAAGGTGTGGAGCTACAGCGTGCTGCCCGACGTCTACACGCTGGAGAACTACGCGACGGTGCTCGCCGACTCGACGCGGATGATCTGGAACACGTTCCTGTACTGCGGCGTGGCGGCGCTGATCGACGTCGTGATCGGCACCGCGATCGCTTACCTGGTGCTGCGCACGCGCCTGCCCGGCCGGCAGCTGCTCGACCACATGGCGACGGTCGCGCTGGCGATGCCGGGCGTCGTGCTGGGGATCGGCTACCTGCGCACGTTCCGGGAGATCGAGCTGCCGTTCACCGGGACGCTGCTCACGTCGAGCTGGCTGATCTTCGTGCTCGCGTACTCGGTGCGGCGCCTGCCGTACGCGCTGCGCTCGTGCATGGCCGCGCTGCAGCAGGTGCACATCTCGATGGAGGAGGCGGCGCAGAACCTCGGCGCGCCGCGCGGAAGGACGATCCGGCGCATCGTCGTGCCGCTGATGGCGGGCGGCATCCTCGCCGGCTTCGTCACCAGCTTCATCACCGCGGCGGTCGAGATCTCCGAGACGATCCTGCTCACCAGCCGCGAGAGCCTCGCGCCGATGTCGTACGGGATCTACCTGTACATGCAGTCGATCGTCGGGCGCGGGCCGGGGGCGGCGCTCGGCGTGATCGCGGTCGTCGTCGTGGCGCTGGGCACCTATGCGTCGCACCACTTCGTCGCGTCACGGCAGGCGCACAACGTCGCGAGGAAGGGTGCGTGAGGACAGGCGCGTGAGGAGACGCTCATGAGGAGGCGAACGTGAAGGGTCCCGTCAGGGTCGAGGCGCGCGACGTGAACCTCGCGTTCGGCACGAACGTCGTGCTGCGCGACATCGACATGGTCGTCGAGCCCGGCGAGTTCTTCGCACTGCTCGGGCCATCGGGGTGCGGCAAGTCGACGCTGCTGCGCCTGATCGCCGGCTTCAACCGCGCCCAGCGCGGCGCGATCCTGATCGACGGCGAGGACGTGACCGGAGTGCCGCCGTGGAAACGCAACGTCGGCATGGTGTTCCAGAGCTACGCGCTGTGGCCGCACATGACCGTGGGCGAGAACGTCGCGTTCGGCCTCGAGGAGCGGCGGCTGCCGCGCGCGACGGTGCGCGAGAAGGCCGCGCGCGCGCTCGAGCTGGTGGGACTCACCGAGTACGCCGGGCGGCGGCCCGGCCAGCTCTCGGGCGGACAGCAGCAGCGCGTGGCGCTCGCGCGCACGCTCGCGATCGAGCCCCGCGTGCTGCTGCTCGACGAGCCGCTGTCGAACCTCGACGCGAAGTTGCGCCACCACATGCGGCGCGAGCTGGTCGCGATGCAGAAGCAGCTGGCGATCACGACGATCTTCGTCACGCACGACCAGGAGGAGGCGATGACGACCGCCGACCGGATCGCGGTGATGCACCAGGGCGTGATCCAGCAGGTGGGCGCGCCCACCGCGCTCTACGACGACCCGGTCAACCGCTTCGTCGCCGAGTTCGTCGGCACGATCAATCTCGTGCCGGGCGAGGTGTCGGCCGGCACGGTCGCCTCGCCGCTGGGTATCGTGGGGCTGCCTGCGGGGTCGGTCGGCCGGACGGGCCGCGTGGAGATCGCGTTCCGGCCGCACAGCGTCGCGTTGAGCGCGGCGCCCGGCAACGCGTCGCGGCACTGGGTCGCGGCGACCGTGTCCGAGCGCGAGTTCCTGGGCGAGTTCGTCCGCTATCGCGTCCGCGCCGGCGATGTCGAGCTGATCGCCGACCAGCCGCACGCGCTCGGCGACCCGGGCTTCGCGCCCGGCGCGCGGGTGCACGTCGGCGTCGATCCGCGGCAGCTGCGCCTGATTCCGGCCTGATGCCCGCCGGGCCTACGAGCGCTCGAGCACGACCGCGTGGATCGGCGGCAGCGAGGTCGACACCGCTTGCCAGCGCTCGCCGCCGTCCTCGCTCGCCCACAGGCTGCCGGTCGTCGAGCCGATCAGCAGCGTGCGCCCGTCGGCCCCGACGTCGAGGCCGTGGCGGTAGACGAGGTCGTAGCAGTGCTTCTGCGGCAAGCCGTCGCGCAACGCGGTGAAGGTGGCGCCGCCGTCGTCGGTGCGCAGCACGCACAGCGCCGCGTCGACCGGCACGCGACGCTGGTCGGCCACCGCCGGAACGAACCACGCGCGCGCCGGATCGTTCGGGTCGACGGCGACGGTGAAGCCGAAGTCGGACACCGGCACACCGGTGACCTGTTGCCACGATGCCGCCGCGTCGGTCGAGCGCCAGATGCCGTTGTGGTGCTGGCACCAGAGGTGCTCGGGGCGCGACGCGCAGGCGACGATCCGGTGCACGTCCTGCGCCGTGTCGTCGAAGGCGCGTTCGGGCGGCATGTAGTCGGCGCGCATCCCGCGCGCGGCGCAGACCCAGGTGGCGCCACCGTCGCGGCTGGCCCAGGCGCCGCCGGTGCTGACGCCGACCACCACGCGCTGGCGGGCGGGGTCGCGGTCGCGCGGGTCGAGCACGATCGAGTGGATGCCGGGCGCATCGTAGCCGCCGCCGGACCACTCGCGCCGGCGCGGATCGTTCCACAGCGACTCGCAGAGCCGCCACGTGGCGCCGCCGTCGGTGGAGCGGAACAGCCCACCGGGCAGCGTTCCTGCCCAGATCGAGTCGCCGTGGCCGGCGAGCGACCAGATCTGCAGCAGTTTCCACTCGACGTCGTCGCGCGCGTCGGCCGGCTGCGCGGGGAACGCGGGGGCACTCACCTCGCGCCAGCCGCGCCCGCCATCGTCGGACGCATGGCACTTGACGCCGAAGTGGCCGAGATTGAGCGCTGCGATCATCGGGCGGCCCGGCGCCGAAGGATCGGCCGGCAACACCGCGCTGACCGGATCGCCGAGGAAGCTCACCGACGCGACGCGCCATTGCGCGTCCTGGCGGCGAAGCTCGAACAGCCCCTTGCGGGTCGCGACCCAGGCGCGCGCGCCCATCGTCATCCTCCGGAAAGCGCCTGCAGCACGTAGACGGTGCCGTCGGCCGGCAGCGGCACGTCGAGTTGCGTGCGATCGCGCAGCCTGCGCCCGTCGATGAACACCGCCAGGTGCGGGCGCAGGTGCGCCTGGTCGTCGAGCACGTAGCCGCGCAGTTGCGGATTCACCGCGAACGCGTCCTCGAGCGCCAGCCTGAGCGAACCGGCGTCCGAGTCGATCTCGGGCACTTCGGTGAAGCGGCGCAGTTGCTGCGTGAAGACCAGGCGGGGCATCGGCTCGACCACGGATGCGTTGCACCGATTGATACTGCGAGGTCCGCGGCGCTGTCAAACACATCCCGGATGAAGGTATTGGCGTCAGGGTGGGCGTGAGGCGGACGACCGATTCGCGCTACGCTGGCGAGGCTCACGACGCAGGGCGTCTGCGCCGGGCGTCGGCGTCGAGCGGCAATGCCCGATCCCGAGGACGACCTCCATGCCGAACCGACTCGCCGGCGAAACCAGCCCGTACCTGCTCCAGCACGCCGGCAACCCGGTCGACTGGCACCCGTGGGGCGAGGAGGCGCTTGCGCTCGCGCGAAGCACCGGCCGGCCGATCCTGCTGTCGGTCGGCTACTCGGCCTGCCACTGGTGCCACGTGATGGCGCACGAGTGCTTCGAGGACGAGGAAACCGCGGCGCTGATGAACCGCTGGTTCGTCAACGTCAAGGTCGATCGCGAGGAACGCCCCGACATCGACCAGATCTACCAGGTTGCGCACCAGCTGGTCGCCGGGCGACCGGGCGGCTGGCCGCTGACGATGTTCCTGACCCCCGACGGCAAGCCGTTCTTCGGCGGCACCTACTTCCCGAAGCGCTCGCGCTACAACCTGCCGGGTTTCGACGAGCTGTTGCAGCGCGTGGCCCAGGTGTGGGCCGGGCAGCGCGAGCAGGTGCTCGCGCAGGGCGACGAACTGGTGCGGCACCTTTCGGAGACGGTGCCGCATCGCGGCCGCGGCGCGGCCCGCGACGAACACGCCGCGGGCGACGCGCTCGAGGTGCTGGCGCGGGCTGCGCCGCGCGGGCTGCGCGACGCCTTGATGCCGTCGTACGACGCGACGCACGGCGGCTTCGGCGGCGCGCCGAAGTTCCCGCAGCCGTCGAGCCTCGACGCGCTGCTTCGCCACGCCGTCGCCGCCGACGACGCGCCGGCGCGCGACGCAGTGATCTCGACGCTGCGGCACATGGCCGAAGGCGGCCTGTACGACCACCTGGGCGGCGGCTTCTGCCGCTACAGCACCGACGCGCAGTGGCTGATCCCGCACTTCGAGAAGATGCTGTACGGCAACGGCCCGTTGCTGCGCCTGTACGCCGAAGCCTGGCAACTCACCGGCGATCCCCTGTTCCGGCAGGTCTGCGAGGAGACCGCCGCCTGGCTGATCCGCGAGATGCAGTCGCCTGCCGGCGGCTACTACAGCAGCCTCGATGCCGACTCCGAGGGCGAGGAGGGGCGCTTCTACGTCTGGCAGCGCGACGAGGTGCGGCGCCTTCTCGACGACGCGCAGTTCGCCGTCTTCGCCGCGCGATACGGCCTGGACGAGCCGGCCAACTTCGAGGGGCGTGCCTGGCACCTGCACCTGTCCGCGTCGCTCGACGAAGCCGCCTCGAAGGCGGGGCTGCCGCCCGATCGGGCGGCCGCGCTGCTCGCCGACGCGCGGGCCCGGCTGTCGACGCTGCGCGAGGCGCGCGTGCGACCGGGCCGCGACGACAAGGCGCTGACAAGCTGGAACGCGATGGCGATCGACGGCATGGCCTTCGCCGCGCGCGTGTTCGGCGCACCGCGCTGGGCGCAATCGGCGCGGCGCGCGCTCGACTTCGTGCGCGCCGAGCTGTGGCGCGACGGGCGGCTGCTCGCCACGCACAAGGACGGTCGCTCGCACCTGAACGCCTATCTGGACGACTACGCGTTCCTGCTCGGCGCGGTGCTCGAGCTGACGCAGGCCGGGCCGTTGCGCCCCGACGACCTGCATTTCGCGCGCGGGCTCGCCGACGCATTGCTCGCGCAATTCGAAGACCCGCGCGACGGCGGCTTCTTCTTCACCAGCCACGATCACGAGGCGCTGGTGCTGCGGCCCAAGTCGGGGCACGACGGCGCGACCGCCTCGGGCAACGCGACGGCCGTGCTGCATCTGCAGTGCCTGGGGCACCTGGTCGGCGACGCGCGCTACCTGCGGGCGGCCGAGCGCGCGCTCGCGCTGTTCGCGCCGGACGTCGCGCGCGTTCCGCACGCGTTCCCGACGCTGGTGACCGCGCTGTCGGAACACGCATTGCCGCCGCCGTTGGTCGTGCTGACCGGCCCCGAGGCGCCGCTCGCGCGGTGGCGCGAGAAGCTTGCGGGCGATTACCGGCCCGGCGCCGTGGTCGTGCAATTGCCCGGCGGGGTCGCCTGCCTGCCCGAAGCGCTCGCACGGCCAGCCACCGCGGCTGCGCAGGCGTGGGTCTGCCGTGGGACGCAATGCCTGGCGCCGATCGGCGGCCTCGAGGCGCTGGTCGCGGCGCTCGGGCCATCCTCGGGTACCGGCGGCCGGCCAGGCGGCGTCTGACTCCGGCCGGGTCCGCGGATGCGCTGCATCGGGTTGAGCCACATCATGTCGTCCATGCCGGCTCGGCGCGATGCTCGACAGTCTCTCGGAACGAAGGACCGGAAACGCCATGACCGCTCTCGACCCCACCGCACGCGAACTCCTCGAGCAGGCCGAATTCGTCGCCATCGTCACGCAGGGGCCGGATGGCCCGCATCTGGTCGGCAACTGGGGCGACTACGCGCGGCGAATCGGCATCGACGACGAGCGCATCATCCTTCCCGCAGGCCACTACGAGCGCACCGAACAGAACCTGAGGCGCGACAGCCGGATCCAGCTGATGGCGGCTTCGCGGGCGGTGCGGGGATCGCGCGGCCCGGGGCAGGGAGGCGTCATCCACGGCAAGGGCAGCGTGCAGGCCGAAGGCGCGCTTGCGGCGCGCGCGAAAGCGGCCTTCCCGTGGGCGCGCGGCGCGCTGGTGATCGAAGTCGAGCGCTGCGAGATGCAGTTGTAGGGCGCGGCCGGGCTCCCGGTCGCTTCGCCGCGTCGAGCCGGTCGGCGGCCACTCGGCCACTCGGCCACTCGGCGACCCGGTCGATGCGGTGTGGTCGATGGTGACGCGGCCGAGCCGCTGCCAGGCATGGGTTCGTTTTCGCTGGCGTTGCTGGAAGCCCTGGTGTCGGCCGGGGTGCCCATCGAGCGTGCCCGAGCGGTCGGCGACCTGCTCGATCGCTCGATCGACGAGCGTTGCAGCCTGCATGCCGAAGTGCTGGCCACGAAGCGCGATGTGGCGGCGCTGCAAGCCGACACGGTACGCAGCATCGCCGGGCTCGAGAGTGGATGCTCGCGGCGCTCACGGCGCAGACGGACTGGCCCGCGAGGCGTGGATCGCGTGGGTGTCCGGCGAACCGTCAGCGTAGCCGATCCCGTCGGCGGAATGTCCTTAAAACGGACATCGACCGACGGCCGAGTGTATGGATTCCGTTCAAGCGCCGGCCCCGCGCCAGCAGCTTTCCCTTGCCGATCAAGGCCTTCGCTGGCGACCCGGTCCTGGCATGCGGCTTGCAGCGCCTACACCCAGACCCCGGCTTCCGGACCGGGCCCGAACCCCCACGAGGAGAGACTCCATGCAGCTTTTCCCGCTTCTGAAGCGTGCCGGCCGCTACGCGCTGCCGCTCGTCGCAGGCGCGATGCTGGCCGGCACCGCGGTCGCGAAGGACATCAGGATCGCCCACGTCTATTCGAAGACCGGCGCGCTCCAGGCCTACGGCGCGCAGACGCAGACCGGGTTGATGCTGGGATTCGACTACGCAACCGGCGGCACGATGATGGTCAACGGCCGCAAGATCGTGCTGATCGAGAAAGACGACCAGGGCAAGCCCGACGTGGGCAAGGCGCTGCTGCAGGCCGCGTATGCCGACGACAAGGTCGACCTCGCGATCGGCCCGACCTCGTCGGGCGTGGCGCTCGCGCTGCTGCCGGTGGCCGAGGAGTACAGGAAGATCCTGCTGGTCGAGCCGGCGGTCGCCGACTCGATCACCGGCGACAAGTGGAACCGCTACGTCTTCCGCACCGGCCGCAACTCGTCGCAGGACGCGATCTCGAACGCGGTGGCGCTCGACAAGGAGGGCGTGTCGATCGCGACGCTGGCGCAGGACTATGCCTTCGGACGCGACGGCGTGAAGGCCTTCAAGGACGCGCTGAAGAAGGCGAAGATCGTCCACGAGGAATACCTGCCCACCAACACCACCGACTTCACCGCCGGCGCGCAACGCCTGTTCGACGCGCTGAAGGACAAGCCGGGCCGCAAGGTCATCTTCATCATCTGGGCCGGCGCGGGCAACCCGTTCAAGATCGCCGACCTCGACCCGAAGCGCTACGGCATCGAGATCTCCACCGGCGGCAACATCCTGCCGGCGATGGCGGCCTACAAGGCCTTCCCCGGCATGGAAGGCGCGACCTACTACTACTTCGGCATCCCGAAGAACCCGGCCAACAACTGGCTGATCACCGAGCACTACAAGCGCTTCAAGAGCCCGCCCGACTTCTTCACGGCCGGTGGCATGGCGGCGGCGATGGCGGTGGTCGAGGCGCTGAAGAAGACCGGCGGCGACACGAAGACCGAGGCGCTGATCAGGACGATGGAAGGGATGAGCTTCGACACGCCGAAGGGCAAGATGACCTTCCGCAAGGAAGACCACCAGGCGATGCAGTCGATGTATCACTTCCGCATCAAGAACGATCCCGCGTTCACCTGGGCGGTGCCCGAACTCGTGCGCGAGATCAAGCCGGAAGAGATGCAGGTCCCGATCCGCAACAAGCGCTGATCGACGCCCGATGGCCCCTTCGCTCGAAACGCGCGAGCTGACGATCCGGTTCGGCGGCCACGTGGCCGTCGACTCGGTCTCGTGCGCGTTCCATCCCGGTACGCTGACCGCGATCGTCGGGCCGAACGGGGCGGGCAAGACCACCTACTTCAACCTGATCTCCGGGCAGTTGAAAGCGAGCGCCGGCCGGGTATTCGTCGGCGGCGACGAGATCACGTCGCTGCCGGCGCCCGAGCGCACCCGGCGCGGCCTGGGTCGCGCGTTCCAGCTCACCAACCTGTTCCCGAACCTGAGCGTGCTCGAGAACGTGCGGCTGGCGATCCAGGCGCGGCGCGGGATGGGGTTGAACCTGTGGTCGATCTGGTCGAGCCACCGCGCGCTGCTCACCGAGGCCGAGGCGATCCTCGAGCGCATCGCGCTCGGCGCGCGTCGCGACGCGGCGGCGAGCAGCCTGCCGCACGGCGACCAGCGCAAGCTCGAGGTCGGCATCCTGCTGGCGCTCGAGCCGACGGTGTTCATGTTCGACGAGCCCACGGCGGGCATGAGCGTGGACGAGGTGCCGGTCATCCTGGACCTGATCCGCGAGATCAGGCGCGACACGACGAAGACGATCCTGCTGGTCGAGCACAAGATGGACGTGGTGCGCGAGCTGTCGGACCGCATCATCGTGCTGCACAACGGGAAGCTGACGGCCGACGGCCCGCCGGCCGAAGTGATCGCCTCGCCGGTAGTGCAGCAGGCCTACCTCGGCCTGTCGGCCGACGACGAAGCGCAGGAGCCGGCATGAGCGAGCGCGGCGCACCGCTGCTCACGCTCACCGGCGTGCACACGCACATCGGCGCGTATCACATCCTGCACGGCGTCGACCTCGTGGTGCCGGCGGGGCAGACGACGCTGCTGCTCGGCCGCAACGGCGCCGGAAAAACCACGACGCTGCGCACGATCATGGGCCTGTGGAAGGCCTCGGCCGGGCAGGTGCGCTTCGACGGGCAGGACATCACGAAGCGCGCGACGCCCGAGATCTCGCAGGCGGGCATCGCCTACGTGCCCGAGAACATGGGCGTCTTCGCCGACCTGACGGTGCGCGAGAACATGGTCCTCGCGGCGCGCGGCGCGCGCGACGCGGACGCGATCGACGCCGAACGGCTGCGCTGGATCTTCGAGCTGTTTCCTGCGATGAAGAAATTCTGGGACCACCCGGCGGGACTGCTGTCGGGCGGCCAGAAGCAGATGCTCGCGGTGTCGCGCGCGATCGTCGAGCCGCGCAAGCTGATCCTCGTCGACGAGCCGAGCAAGGGGCTCGCGCCGTCGATCATCCGCAACATGCTGTCGGCGTTCGTGCAGCTGAAGGCCGCCGGCGCGACGATCCTGCTGGTCGAGCAGAACTTCGCGTTCGCGCGACAGCTCGGCGATACGGTCGCGGTGATGGACGACGGGCGCGTCGTCCATCGCGGGTCGATGGCCGAGCTGGCCGAAGACGAGGCGCTGCAGGGGCGGCTGCTCGGCCTGTCGCTGGGCGCGCACCAATGAGCGCACCAACGAGCGCATCGAGCGGCGCATCGCCCAGGGCCCCGGGCGCCCTGGCCGGGCGCCTGCCGCTGCTGCTGGTGCCGCTGCTGGCGCTCGCCGCGCTGCCGCTGGTCGGCAACCTGCCGAGCTGGGCGACGCTGACCGTCGCCGGGCTCGCGATGGGCATGATCATCTTCATCATCGCGTCGGGCCTGACGCTGGTCTTCGGCCTGATGGACGTGCTGAACTTCGGCCACGGCGTCTTCATCGCGCTGGGTGCCTTCGTCGCGGTGTCGGTGCTCGCGCCGATGAGCGGCCTGACCGGCTCGCCGTCGATGGCCGCCAACCTGGTCGCGGTCGGCGCGGCGATGCTGGTGGCGATGGCGGTCGCCGGCGCGATCGGCTACGTGTTCGAGCGCCTGATCGTGCGCCCCGTGTACGGCCAGCACCTGAAGCAGATCCTGATCACGATGGGCGGGATGATCATCGGCGAGGAGCTGATCAAGGTGATCTGGGGCCCCGAGCAGATCCCGCTGCCGCTTCCCGAGGGGCTGCGCGGCGCGTATCTCGTCGGCGACGCGGCGATCGAGCGCTATCGCGTGGTCGCGGTCTTCGTCGGCCTGGCGGTGTTCCTCGCGATGCTGTTCGTGCTCAACCGCACCAAGATCGGCCTGCTGATCCGCGCCGGCGTGCAGGATCGCGAGATGGTCGAGAGCCTCGGCTACCGGATCCGGCGCCTCTTCGTCGGCGTGTTCGTCGCCGGCTCCGCGCTCGCCGGGCTGGGCGGCGTGATGTGGGGGCTGTACCAGCAGAACGTCGTTCCGCAGATGGGCGCGCAGGTCAACATCCTGATCTTCATCGTCATCATCATCGGCGGGCTCGGCTCGGCCGGCGGATGCTTCGTCGGTGCGCTGCTGGTCGGGCTGATGGCCAACTACACGGGGTTTCTCGCGCCGAAGGTGGCGCTGTTCTCGAACATCCTGCTGATGGTGGCGATCCTGCTGTGGCGCCCGCAGGGCCTGTATCCGGTGGCGAAGCGATGATCCGCAGCCTGCTGTCGGCGGACTATCCGCGCAGCCGCCTGGTCGCCGCGATCCTGCTGGCGATCGTGCTCGCGCTCGCGCTGGCGCCGTTCCTGTTCCCCGGCGCCCGCTCGCTCGCGGTCGCCGCGAAGATCCTGGTCTTCGTCCTGCTCGTGGCCAGCTACGACCTGCTGCTCGGCTACACCGGCATCGTGTCGTTCGCGCACACGATGTTCTTCGGCATCGGCGCCTACGGCGTCGCGATCGCCAGCACGCGGATGGGGCCGGGCTGGGACGCGGTGGCGCTCGGCGTCGCCTGCGCGCTGCTGTTGTCGGCACTGCTCGCGCTGGTGATCGGCCTGTTCAGCCTGCGCGTGAAGGCGATCTTCTTCGCGATGATCACGCTCGCGGTGGCGGCAGCGTTCCAGACGCTGGCCTCTCAACTGTCGGAATTCACCGGGGGCGAGGACGGCCTGACCTTCAAGGTGCCCGAGGTGCTGCAGCCCTCGTTCGAGCTGTTCGAGGACACGGTGCTGGGCGTGTCGATCGACGGCCGCTTCCTGTCGTACTACCTGCTGTTCTTCGTCGTGCTGGCACTGTTCCTGGTGCTGCTGCGGATCGTCAACTCGCCGTTCGGCCGCGTGCTGCAGGCGATCCGCGAGAACGACTTCCGCGCCGAGGCGCTCGGCTACCGCACGGTCGTGTTCCGTACGCTCTCGACGGTGCTCGCGGCGATGTTCGCGACCCTGGCCGGCGCGCTGCTGGCGATCTGGCTGCGCTACAACGGGCCCGACACCACGCTGTCGTTCGAGATCATGCTCGACACGCTGCTGATCGTGGTGATCGGCGGCATGGGCACGATGTACGGCGCGGTGATCGGCAGCGCGCTGTTCGTGTTCGCGCAGAGCTACCTGCAGGACCTGATGGGCTGGATCTCCGGCGGGTTCGAGTCGGTGCCGCTGCTGGCGGCGCTCTTCTCTCCCGATCGCTGGCTGCTGTGGCTCGGCGTGCTGTTCGTGCTGTCGGTGTACTACTTCCCCGCCGGCGTGGTCGGCAGGCTGCGGGCACGCGCGCTCGCGCGGAGACTGGCGTGAACGCGCGCCGGCCGCTGGTGCGGGTCTCGCACGCGGGCGCCGTGGCGATGCTGACGCTGGCGCGGCCGGCGATGCACAACGCGCTGGTGCCCGACCTGCTGCTCGACCTGTGCGTGGCGCTCGAGGAGACGGCGCGGCGCGCCGAGACGCGGGCGGTGATCCTCGCCGCCGACGGCGAGGCGTTCTCGATCGGCGGGGACATGCGGCGCTTCGCGATCGAGATGCAGGGGCGCGCGCTCGAGACCTATTCGGCCGAGCTGGTCGGGCTGCTCAACCAGTCGATCCTGTCGCTGCTGAAGTTGCCGCAGCCGGTGGTCGCCGCCGTGCACGGCCTGGTCACCGGCGGCTCGATCGGCCTCGTGCTCGCGAGCGACGTCGTCGTCGCGGCCGACGACGCGGCGTTCAAGGCGCACTACGCGAGCGCCGGCTCCACGCCCGATGGCGGCTGGACAGCGCTGCTGCCGGCGCTGGTCGGCCGCCGGCGCGCGGCGGCCTGCGTGCTGCTGAACCGCACGCTGCCCGCCGCCGAGGCGCACGCCTGGGGCATCGTGACGCAACTCGCGCCGCGCGAGCAGGTCGCGGTCGCCGCGCGCGATGCGGCGCAGCGCATCGCTGCGGCGCCGCCCGCCACGATGCGCGAAGGCAAGCGCCTGCTCGCCGGCGACCTCGCCGCGGTCGAGCGCGCGCTCGAGGCCGAGCGGCAGTTCGTCGCGGCGATCGGCGGTGCCGACGCGCGCGAAGGCGTCGCGCGGTTCCTGCGCACCTTCACCGGCTACCCCGACGAGGATCGGGCGCCACGCGCCTGAGGCGCGGCGCGGACGGCCCCCGATCGGTCAGCGAGCGAGCCATGTACGTCGTCGACTGGTTGCACAAGCAGGCGCTGCATCATCCGGACAAGCCGGCGCTGGTCGACAGCGCCACCGGCGAGGCGCGCAGCTACCGGCAGGTCGACGAGCGAGCGAGCCGGTTCGCCGAGCTGCTCGCGGCACGCTGGCGGCTCGCCCCCGGCGCGCGGGTGGCCGTGCTCGCGGGCAATTCGACCGATTACCTCGAGATGCTCTACGGCTGCGCGAAAGCCGGCGTGGTCATGGTGTGCCTGAACTGGCGGCTGCCGGCGACCGAGCTTGTGCCGATCGTCGACGACGCGCAGCCGTCGGCCTTCGTCTGCGGCGATGAGTTCCTCGCGGTGGCCGCAGCGGCGCTCGCGGGTCGCGCCACGCTGCCCGGCCTCGTCGTGCGCGGGGCGCAGGCCAGGCAGGAGGCGCGTCCGGCCCCCGGCACGCCGGCCGGGCGACGTCGCGAGCTGTCCGACTGGCCCGACTACGAGTCGGCGCTCGAGGCCTCGAGCGGGCGCGTCGTCGAGATGCCGTGCCGGCCGATGGGCGAGGCCTGGTACCTGCTCTATACCTCGGGCACCACCGGCAAGCCCAAGGGCGTGATCCAGACCTACGGCATGGCGTTCTTCAACGCGGTGCACGCGATGCTCGCGACGAAGCTCTCGGGCGACGACGTGCTGCTCGCCGCGCTGCCGTTCTTCCACACCGGCGGGCTGAACCTGTACGCCAATCCGATCCTGTTCGCCGGGGGCACGGTGGTGGTGATGCGCCAGTTCGACGCGGGCGAGGCGCTGCGCTGGCTCGAAACGCAGATCACGCAGTTCCTCGGCGTGCCCGCGGTCTACCTGTTCATCGCACAGCACCCGCGCTTCGGCGACACGCGCTTCGCGAGGATGCGCCACTGGTCGGCCGGCGGCTCGCCGATGCCGCTGGCGTTGCTCGAGGCCTGGGCGAAGAAGGGCGTGACGATCTGCTTCGGCTTCGGGATGACCGAGACCGGCCCCACCGTGTTCATTCCCGACGAGGCGACCGCGCGCACCAAGCCGGGCAGCGTCGGCAAGCCGGTGGGCACGATGCTCACGCGCGTGGTCGACGCGCAGGGCCGCGACCGCGCGGCGAACGAGCGCGGGGAACTCCTGATCAAGGGCCCCGGGGTCACGCCGGGTTACTGGAACAACGCCGAGGCGACGCAGTCGGCGATCCGCGACGGCTGGCTGCACACCGGCGACGTCGCGTACTTCGACGACGACGGCGACTACTGGATCGTCGATCGCCTGAAGGACATGTTCATCTCGGGCGGCGAGAACGTCTATCCGGCGGAGATCGAGAACCTGCTGTACCGGATGCCGGGCGTGGCCGAGGCGGCGGTGATCGGCGTGCCCGACCCGAAGTGGGTCGAGGTGGGGCTCGCCGTCATCGTGCTCGAGCCCGGCGCCTGGCTCGACGAGGCATCGGTGCGGGCCTGGTGCCGCGAACGGCTCGCGGGCTACAAGGTGCCGCGGCACGTGCGCTTCGTCGACGCGCTGCCGCGCACTCCGGCGGGCAAGGTCGAGAAGCCGGCGCTGCGGCAACGCTACGGAGCCGCGACGTGACGCAGCGCGTGGTGACCCAGCGCGACTTCGACCGCTTCGCGGCGCTGTCGCGCGACGACAACCCGATCCACTGCGACCCCGAATTCGCGCGCGGCACGCATTTCGGTGCGACGGTGGCGCACGGCATGTTCCTGTACGGGCTGGTCTGCGGCGGGCTCACACGCCGGCTCGCCGTGCCCTGGCTGCCGGTCGCGCAGACGCTGATGTTCCCGGCACCCACGTACGCGGGCGACCCGGTGACCGTGCGCGTGGGCGCGCGCCTGGCGCCGCACGCCTTCGACGTCGGCATCGTGGTCGAGCGCGACGGTCGGCCGGCCGACACGGCAATCGGCGAGAGCGTCGTGATGCGCGCGGCCCATGGCCTGGCTGGTGTCGGTGGGCCGGCGGCGGGCGACGACGATCCCGACACGCTGCCGCTGGGCACGGGACCGGACACGGTTCCGCTCGTCGAGCGGCCGTCGGTCGATCAGGCAGAGCCGGCCGGTTCGCGGCCGGCCGCGCAAGCGTCGCTGTTCGGCATCGAGCCCGGCCAGCGCGCGAAAGCGACGCGCAGGTTCGAAGCCGGCGAGCTCGACGAGTACGCCGACCTCTGCGGCGACGCCAATCCGCTGGTCGTCGAGACGGCAGCGGCGCGACGCGCGGGGCTGCCCGGTCGCATCGTACCGGGCCCGTTGCTCGCGGGCATGTTCTCCGACCTGCTCGGTACGAAACTCCCCGGCCGGGGCACCGGCTGGATGAAGCAGTCGCTGCGCTTCCTGAGGCCGGCGCATCCCGGCCAGGCGCTGCAGGCGACGGTCGAGGTCGTGCGCGTGCGGCCGCTCGAGCAGCTGGTGAATCTTCGCAGCACGGTGCGCGACGTCACCGGGGCGTTGCTGGTCGACGGCGAGGCGCTGGTGCTGGTGCGCAACCTCGAGCGTGGCCGCGGCTGAGGCCGGCGGCGCGCCGGCTCAGGCATTCCACTGCACGATCGCCTCGAGCGGCAGGCGCTGCAGGTCGGGCACTTTCGCATCGGGCCGCGGGTACCCGACCGGCATCACGAGGACGGCCTTCTCGTTGGTGCCGCGTCCGAGCAGCTCGCGCAGGAAGCCCATCGGGTTCGGCGTGTGCGTGAGCGTCACCAGCCCCATCGTCTGGATCGCGGCGACGAACAGCCCCGCCGCGATGCCGACGCTCTCGTCGACGTAGTAGTTCTTGCGGTGCGAGCCGTCGGGGCGCAGGCCGAACTTCTCGGCGAACAGCACGACCAGCCACGGCGCGTCGGTCAGGTGCTCCTTCACGTGGTCGGTGCCCAGAGGGTGCAGCGCTTCGCGCCATTCGTCGGTCATCCGCTCGCTGTAGGTCTTGAGCTCCTCTTCCTCGGCGGCCGCGCGGATCTTCGCCTTCAGGCCTGCATCGTCGATCGCGACGAAGCGCCACGGCTGGCGGTGGGCGCCCGAGGGCGCGGTGCCGGCCGTGAGGATCGCCAGCTCGATCAGCCGGCGCGGCACCGGGTCGGTGGCGAAGTGGCGCGTCGTGCGGCGCCGCTCCATCGTCTGGTAGAACGCCTCGGCCCGCGCCAGCATCTGCGCTTCGTCGATGCGGGCGTAGCCGGGCAGTGGCACGAAGCGCGGCTCCGGCAGGTGCCGGGTCAGCGCCTTGTAGGCAGGCTCGCTGGCGCGCGAGGGATCGGTGCCGGCGGACGTATCGGGGTGTGGCTCGGGCATGGCGGAAACCGGAGGAGGGGGCTGTGCATGGCGCGTAGCCTGTGTGCGGCCGGCTCGCGCCCGGGGCTCCAGTATCGCGCGGCGTGCGCGTCTGTGCACCGGTCCGGCCGTGTGCCGAGCGGCGCGCGGCCGTCGGCCGGCTCCTCTGCTACGCTGAGGCGTGCGCGCCTTCGCCCGCGGCGAGGTGCGCGAGGAGCGACGATGAACGCGCCAGCGGTCACGACCCAGCCCGCGGTCTTCTACGGGCACGGCAGCCCGATGAACACGCTCGAGGCGAACCGGCACACCGAGGCCTGGCGGCGCAGCGGCGCCATGGGCCCGCGACCGCGCGCGATCCTCGCGATCTCGGCACACTGGTACGTCGGCGAAACCGCGGTGACGGCAATGGCCCGCCCGCGCACGATCCACGATTTCTACGGCTTTCCCGCCGAGCTGCACGCCTTCGACTATCCGGCGCCGGGCGACCCCGCGCTGGCCGAGCGCGTCCGCGCGCTGCTGGCGCCGCTGCCGGTGCGCGCCGACGCCGACTGGGGGCTCGACCACGGCACCTGGTCGGTGCTCGCGCACGTCCATCCGCAGGCCGACGTGCCCATCGTGCAGCTGAGCCTCGATGCGCGACGCGGGCCCGCTTTCCACCATGAGCTGGGACGACGGCTGGCCGTGCTGCGCGACGAGGGGGTGCGCATCGTCGGCAGCGGCAATGCGGTGCATCATCTCGGTCGACTTGCGCGTCGCCCCGACGCGCCGCCGCACGACTGGGCGCTCGCGTTCGAGGCCCACGTCCGCGACTGCGTGCTGCGCGACGAGGTCGCGCCGCTGATCGACTACGAGGGGTTCGGCAATGCGGCCCGGCTGTCGGTGCCGACGCCCGAGCACTACCTGCCGATGCTCGTGGTGCTGGGGGCGCGCCGGCGGGACGACCGGGCGACGATCCTGACCGAAGGGGTCGAGCTGGGCTCGATCGGGATGCTGTCGTGCGCGCGCGACCCGGCCGCGGCCGGATCGAGCGCGCGGCGACCTGCTACTTCACCGACGCCATCATGTGTTCGACGGCGGCGCGAACCTGCGCGTCGGACAAGTTCGCGTTGCCGCCGCGCGGCGGCATCGCGCGAAGGCCAACGATCGCGTGCTTGACCAGCGTGTCCTCGCCGGCCGCGATGCGCGGCGCCCAGGCGGCCTTGTCGCCGGTCTTCGGCGCGCCGGCGACGCCGGTGGCGTGGCAGACCATGCAGGTCGCGTCGTAGACCTTCTTGCCTTCGTCGGAAGCGGCGCTGGCGGTCGCGGCGGGCGCTGCGGCGGGAGCGGGTGCCGCGGCAGGAGCAGGTGCGGCCGCCGGCGCCGCAGCGGCTGCGGCCGGCCTGGCGTCGGCCTGCTTCGCGGCCGTGGCCTTCGGCTCCTCGAACTTGCCGCCCGACTGGTTGGCCATGTAGACGACCGCGCGCGTCACCTCGACGTCGCTGAAGTCGCCGCCGCCCTGTGGCGACATCGCGCCCTTGCCCTTGAGCGCCGCAGTCACCAGCGCCTGCAGGCCGGTCCTTATGCGCGGCGCCCAGGCGCCGGCGTCGCCGAGCTTGGGCGCGCCGGCGACGCCGGTGGCGTGGCAGGCCGAGCACTGTGCCTTGAAGACCTGCTCACCGGTCTTCAGCGCACCCGGGGAGCTCGCGTCGCGCAGCTCGAAGCCGGCGACCGGCTGGATGCGCGCCTCGATCGCTTCGGGGGTCATCGCGTCGGCGCCTGCGCCTGTGCGCGTGCTGCTGCCGACGAACTTCACGAGCAGCACGATGATCAGGATCGGCACCACGAAGGCCAGCACGACCACGGTGATCAGCTGCCGGGGGGTCTTGATGAATGCCTGGTGTTCGTCGCTCATTCTGGCGCGGCCGGTTGGGAAACGAAGCTGGGGATTATATCCGCTACTTCTTCCCGTTCAGGCTCTTCAGCCGTTCGGCGATCTCTTCCTCGATCTCGTGCAGCATCCGGGCGTCGGGGCCCTTCCAGTCGCCTCCGGCGGCGCGCGCCATGAACGCAGTGGCTCGGGCGAACTCCTCCAGTTCGAGGCCCGCGTCGCCGCCACGCGGCGGCATGCCGCGCACCCCCACCCACGCATGCGCCGTCAGCACGTCCTGCCCCTCCTCGATCAGCGGCTTCCAGGCCTCCCGGTCGCCGAACCTCGGCGCCTGCGCGACGCCGGTCGCATGGCACGCGGCGCAGACCCGGCGATAGACCTGTTCGCCCGTTGCGAGGGGGCGCGGTGGTGCGGCGGTGGAGACGCAGGCGGCGGTGGCGGCCGCGCCTGCGGCGAGGCCGAGCAGGCGGAACAGTCTTCGGCTCGATGCGGATGTCGGGTGAGTCCCTGGCACGTCGTTCTTCCTCGTTGCGTGGTGGGCCAGATCGTAGCCGACCGCGACCGTGCCGCAATCACCGCGGCGGGCGCGGTCGCGCCCGGCCTGGGTTAGACTGCCGCGCATGAAGACCCTCGCCCGGATCGTGCTCGCCTGGGTCGTCGCGGTGGCGCTGCCCGTGCAGGGTTTCGCCGCGGCGGCGATGCTGTCGTGCGGGCCCGGGCACGGGCGGACGGCAGGCGCCGTCGAGGTCGCGCCTGCTCACGTGTCGCACGGCGCGCATCCCACCGCGGGACCGGAAGCGATGGCCCGAGCGACGGCGCACGACGCGACGTCCTCCGAGGCGACGTCCTCCGAGGCGACGGCGCCCGACACCTCGAACCCGGACGTTTCGGCGCATCTCGCGGCCGCGGGCGCGTTCAAGTGCAGCGCATGCGCGGCGTGCTGCGTGACGACCGCGCTGCCCGCGTCGCCAGTCGTCGTCACAGCGCTTCGGCAGGCGGCCGAGGCCATTCCGGAGCGGCTGCAGCCCAGCGGCGACTTCGTCGTCGAGCGGCTGGAGCATCCACCCCGGGGCGTCTTCGCCTGACCGTGTTCGGGCGCGCGCCAGACGGTGCGCGCGCTCCCGGACAGACCCGATCGAAACCGGCGGCCCGCGACGGCCGCCGTTCCCCGTTCGAGCCGACGAGAAGACCATGCCCGATTCGCGCAATCGCTCGCGCGTCCGTTCGCGGATCCGACCGAGCCTGCCGGCGATGCTGCTGGCGGCGTGTAGCGCCGTTGTCCCCGCCTTCACCGCGGCGCAGTCCGCAGGGGGCCACCCGAAAGCCGATCCGCTCGACGCGAGCGCCGGGGTACCGCCCGTGCGGGTGCGCTCGTCGTTCGCCGGCTACCACGGCCTGGCCGACGAGAAGGTGGGGTCGTGGCAGGAGGCCAACGACACCGTCGGGCGGATCGGTGGCTGGAAGGCCTACGCGCGCGAGGCCGCGCAACCGGACGCCCCGACGCAACCGGACACGCCGGCGCGGCCAGCCGCTGCGGGCGGCACCGGCGGCAACGCTGCGCCCGGGGGCGACGAACCGCGCGGCGACAGCGCAGGCCCACGATGAGCGCCCGACCGATGCGACTCGCGGCCGCGGCGCTCGCGGCCGTCGCGCTCGGCGGTTGCGCCGGCTTCAGCGCGGACGGCGGCTTCGGCACGGTCGAGCAGGCAGCGGGCGAACGGCTCGGCAAGGACGTGCGCTGGGCGAGGTCCGACGCCGAGCGCGCCGCCCTCGATGTGCGGGTCGATGCGCTGCTCGCCGAGGCGCTGACGGCCGACGCCGCGGTGCAGGTCGCGCTGCTGAACAACCGGGGCCTGCAGGCGGCGTTCGACGAACTGGGCATCGCCGAAGCGGGGTTCGTGCAGGCCGGCCGCCTGCCGAACCCCGGCTTCGGCTTCGGGCGGCTGCGGCGCGGCGACGAAACCGAGATCGAGCGTTCGTTGCACGTCGACCTGGCGCGGTTGCTGGCGATGCCGATGGTGCGCGAGATGGAGTCGCGGCGATTCGAGCGCGTCAAGCGCGAAGCGGCGGCGGCGATGCTGGCGCTGGCGGCCGACACGCGCAAGGCCTGGGTGGCGGCCGTGGCGGCCGAGCAGTCGGTCCGCTACATGGGCCAGGTGCGCGAAGCCGCCGACGCGAGCGCCGAACTCGCGCGGCGCATGGCGCGCGCCGGCAACTGGAACAGGCTGCAGCAGGCCCGCGAGCAGGGCTTCTACGCCGATGCCGCACTCGGACTGGCGCGCGCCGAACGTTTGCGCGACGCGACCCGTGAGCGACTCACCCGGTTGATGGGACTGTGGGGCGAGCGGGCGCAGTTCCGGTTGCCCGAGCGGCTGCCCGACCTGCCCGAGGCGCCGCTCGACATGCCCGACGTCGAACGCCGAGCGATCGCCCAGCGGCTCGACGTGCAGGCCGCGCGGCTCGGCGTGGAGCAGACCGCGAAGAACCTCGGCCTGACGCGGGCGACCCGCTTCGTCGACGTGCTCGAACTCGGCGCGGTGCGCAATTCGTCGAACGAGGCGCCGACGCAGCGCGGCTGGGAGGTGTCGTTCGAGTTGCCGCTGTTCGACTGGTCGGGCGCGCGCGTGGCGCGCGCCGAGGCGATCTACATGCAGTCGCTGAACCGCGCTGCCGCCATCGCGATCGACGCCCGCTCGGAGGTCCGCGAGGCCTACCGCGCCTACCGCTCGACGTTCGACATCGCACGGCACCAGCGCGACGAGATCGTTCCGATCAGGCAACGCATCGCCGAGGAGAACCTGCTGCGCTACAACGGGATGCTGATCGGCGTGTTCGAGCTGCTCGCCGACGCGCGCGCGCAGGTCGCCTCGGTCAACGGCTACATCGACGCGCTGCGCGACTTCTGGGTCGCGCAGGCCGACCTCGATCTGGCCATGGTCGGCAAGCCGAGCCTGCCGATGCCGGCCGCGGGCGCGGCCCCGCCGGTGGCCGCCGGCGGCGGGCACTGACGCGCAACCAGGAGACTTCGAGAGACCCGAGCATGGCTTCCCGACGCGATTTCTTCCGCGGTGCGACCGCGATCACCGCGGCCGCGACCGCCGCCTCGGTGGCGCGGGCGGCGCTGGCCGCGTTGCCCGAGCCGGTGATCCAGGGCGATCCCGGCACGATGCCGCCGCTGGCACCGCCGAGCGGCCGCCCCTACCGCCCCGTCGTGACGCTGAACGGCTGGACGCTGCCGTGGCGGATGAACCAGGGCGTCAAGGAGTTCCACCTGGTGGCCGAGCCGGTCGTGCGCGAGATGGCGCCCGGCTTCAAGGCGCACCTGTGGGGCTACAACGGCCAGTCGCCCGGCCCGACGATCGAGGTGGTCGAAGGCGATCGGGTGCGCATCTTCGTGACGAACCGGCTGCCCGAGCACACCAGCATCCACTGGCACGGCCAGCGACTGCCCAACGGGATGGACGGCGTGACCGGCCTCACGCAACCGGGGATCGCTCCGGGCAAGACCTTCGTCTACGAGTTCGTCGCGCGCCGCCCCGGCACGTTCATGTACCACCCGCACGCCGACGAGATGACGCAGATTGCGATGGGGATGATGGGCTTCTGGGTCACGCACCCGAAGGGCCGGCATCCGCTGATCGACGAGGTCGACCGCGACTTCGTGTTCCTGCTGAACGCCTACGACATCGACCCGGGCAGCTACACGCCGAAGATCATGACGATGCTCGACTTCAACCTGTGGTCGTGGAACAGCCGCGTGTTTCCCGGCATCGACCCGCTGGTCGTCAGGAAGAACGACAAGGTGCGCATTCGCGTCGGCAACCTGACGATGACCAACCACCCGATCCACCTGCACGGCCACGAGTTCGTCGTCACCGGCACCGACGGCGGTCCGACGCCGAAGGGCTCGCGCTGGCCCGAGGTCACCACCGACATCGCGGTCGGCCAGATGCGGCAGGTCGAGTTCGTCGCCGACGAGGAGGGCGACTGGGCGTTCCACTGCCACAAGAGCCATCACACGATGAACGCGATGGGCCACGCCGTGCCGACGATGATCGGCGTCGACCATCGCGGACTGGCGAAGAAGATCACGCGGCTGATTCCCGACTACATGGTGATGGGCGAGCGCGGCATGGCCGACATGGCCGAAATGGAGATGCCGCTGCCCGACAACACGATCCCGATGATGACCGGCGCGGGCCCGTTCGGCTCGGTCGAGATGGGCGGGATGTTCTCGGTGCTGAAGGTGCGCGCGGACCAGAAGCCGGGTGACTACGGCGACCCGGGCTGGTACCGGCACCCGCAGGGGACGGTGGCCACCGAGTGGACGGGGACGCTGGCCGAGGCGTCGAGGGCGCGCTCGGCGGGGGGCCAGTCGATGCCGCTGGACAAGCCTGCGCCGTCGATCGAGGTGCAGGTGCGCAAGCCCGGCGCGCACGGCGGACATGACGACCACTGACGGAGCTCGTGCAATGAAGCAATCGAGGCAATGCGCGCCGGCCGGTGACGCGGCGGGCATTTCGCGGCGGCGAAGCGGCGCCAGGGCCGTGCAGGCCGTCGGATCGGCGGCCGTGCTGGTCCTTGCGCTCGCATCCGGCGCACCGCACGCATGGGCCCACGGCAACGAGGCGCACGACGCGCCACGCGCGGCGACGCCGAAGGAACAGAAGCCGTGGGGCATCGCCGGCGACGCGCGCGACGCGAAGCGGACGATCGAGATCCGCATGCTCGACACGATGCGATTCGTTCCCGATCGCATCGAGGTGCGCGAGGGCGAGACCGTGCGGCTCGTGCTGCACAACGCCGGCACCACGCTTCACGAATGGGTGCTCGGCACGAAGCCGGTGCTCGACGAGCACGCCGCGCTGATGACGAAGTTTCCGGACATGGAGCACGACGAGCCCTACATGGCCCACGTCGCGCCGGGGCGCCGAGGCGAGATCGTCTGGACGTTCAACCGGGCCGGCGAGTTCGACTTCGCCTGCCTGATCGCGGGGCACTACCAGGCCGGCATGGTCGGCAAGGTGCGCGTGGCCCCGAAACGCTGAACCTTCGACAGGAGCAACGAGGATGAAGACAGGGAAGTGGGTAGTGGCGGCAGCACTCGCGGGGGCCGCGGCGCCGATCTTCGCGCATCACGGTGAGCCGAGCGGGCACGCGGTTGCGCAAGTCGCGCAGGCCACCCAGGGCGCCCAGGGCGTGCAGGGCGCTCAGCCGGACGCCGGGTTGGCGCAGGGCGAGGTGCGCAAGATCGACCGCGCGAATCGCAAGTTGACGATCAAGCACGGCGAGATCCGTAACCTGGACATGCCGCCGATGACGATGGTGTTCCAGGCGAGCGATGCGAAGCTGCTCGACGGCTTGAAGGTCGGCGACAAGGTGAAGTTCAGGGCCGCGAAGGTCGACGAACACTACGCCGTGACGGAAATCGAGCCGAGCCGGTAGACGGGAGCCCTCAGCATGACACGCATCATCGATCGACGCGCGTGCGCGCGTCGCCGCGTCAGCGCGGCCGCGTGCGTCCTGACCCTGTCGCTTTCTGCGCTGGCCGCCGCGCCGGCGGCGCAGGCGCAGGCGCGCGGCGCCACGCAGACCAGCAGCCAGGGCGGCGTTAACGTCAAGGTCACGCCCAAGCCGCTGGCTCCCGGGGCAACGAGGTGGGATTTCGTCGTCGTCCTCGACACGCACAGTCAGGAACTCGCCGACGACCTGACGCAGACCGCGGCGCTCGTCACGGACGACGGCCGGCAGATGAAGCCCTCCGCGTGGACCGGCGCCGGCCCCGGCGGCCACCACCGCGAGGGCGTGCTGAGCTTTCCCGCGCCCGATCCGGTGCCGGGCGGCTTCGAACTGCGTCTGTCGCGTCCTGGCGAGTCGACCGTCCGTGTCCTGCGCTGGAAACCCGGAGGATCCTGATCCACTCATCGGAGCATCCCATGGCAATCGACACTCCTTCCGCCGGGCGCGCGCGCGCTTCCCGTGCCCCGGGCCTGGCTCGCGCGTTCGCGTTCGGCGCCCTCGGGACCGCCGCGCTGCTCGCGATCTATTTCGCGACGTTGACTGCGGTCTCCGGCTCTGCCTTTGCACTCGAGCAGTTCGCGACGTTCTGGCCGTATGTCGTGGCGCTGGCCACGGGGTTCGGTATCCAGGTGGGCCTGTTCTCGTGGCTGCACCGGGCCGTTCACGCGGCACACGGATCGGGCAAGGTCGTCGCGGCGAGCGGCACGACATCGGGCGTCGCGATGGTTTCATGCTGCGCGCACTACCTCGTCAACCTCCTGCCGGCGCTGGGCGCGGCCGGTCTCGTGACGTTCGTCGCCCAGTATCAGGTTGCGCTGTTCTGGGTCGGGCTGCTGGCCAACGCGCTCGGCATCGCTTACATGGGCCGGCGCGCCGCGGCCTTCGTCCGCGAGATGGGCGTCGCGGCGCGGTGATGGCATCATCAGACCGAGAAAGAAGGGGCAATCCATGGACGAGACCGAACACCGTGACGTCTCGGTGCCGCGCACCCGGCGCGGTCCGCGCCGGCCTTGGGGTACCGCGCTTGCGATGGTCGGGCTGATCGCCGCCTTCTTCCTGGTGCGCGAGCACTGGGCCCACCTTGCAGGGCTCTGGATCTACCTTCTGTTGCTCGCGTGTCCGCTGATGCACCTGTTTCACGGACACGGCGGCCACGGACGGCACGGCGCCCCATCGGAGCGCGAACGCAAGGAGTAGACGAGATCATGGACACGCGCAGCGACCAGTCGCAGCCGGCGAGCGACGCCCGTCACGCCGATCACGCCCATCACGACCGTCACGACCGTCACGGGGATCACGAGCATCACGCGCCGACGCCGGCGGTGACCGAGCCCGCTTCGGCGGCTCCGCAGGGCACGATCTACACCTGCCCGATGCACCCCGAGATCCGCCGGAACGCGCCCGGCCACTGCCCGATCTGCGGCATGGCGCTCGAGCCGCTGATGCCCAGCCTCGACGACGACGAGAACCCCGAACTGCGCGACTTCACGAGACGCTTCTGGTGGACGCTGCCGCCGACGGTCGTCGTGCTCGCGCTCGCGATGGGCGGCCACCTGCTCGGCTGGCTGTCGCCGCGCACGCAGTCGTGGGTCGAGCTCGTGCTGACGGCACCGGTCGTGTTGTGGGGCGGGTGGCCGTTCTTCGTGCGGATGGCGCAGTCGATCCGCAACGCCAGCCCGAACATGTGGACGCTGATCGGCCTGGGCGTCGGCGCGGCGTTCCTCTACAGCGTGGCGGCCACGGTCGCGCCGGGGTGGTTTCCCGAATCGTTCATGGTCCACGGCCGCGTGGCGGTGTACTTCGAGGCCGCGGCCGTCATCGTCTCGCTCACGCTGCTCGGGCAGATGCTCGAACTGAAGGCGCGCGGCCAGACGTCGGCCGCGATCAAGGCACTGCTGGGGCTCGCTCCGAAGACGGCCCGCCGATTGAACGACGACGGCACAGAGGGCGACGTGCCGCTCGCGCACGTGCACGTCGGCGACCGATTGCGCGTGCGCCCCGGCGAGAAGGTTCCGGTCGACGGCGTCGTGCTCGAAGGCGAGAGCCCGGTGGACGAATCGATGCTGACCGGCGAGCCGATCCCGGTCGGCAAGCGCGCCGGCGACCGGCTGATCGGTGCGACGCTGAACACCAGCGGCGCGCTGGTGATGCGCGCCGAGCGGGTCGGCTCGGAGACGATGCTGGCGCAGATCGTGAACATGGTCGCGCTGGCGCAGCGCTCGCGCGCGCCGATGCAGCGCATGGCCGACCGGGTGGCCGGCTGGTTCGTGCTCGCGGTGATCGGGGTCGCGGTCGCGACCTTCGTGGCCTGGGGCCTGTTCGGGCCGCAGCCGAGCTGGGTCTTCGCGACGATCAATGCGCTGGCCGTGCTGATCATCGCGTGCCCGTGCGCGCTGGGGCTGGCGACGCCGATGTCGATCATGGTGTCGACCGGCAAGGCGGCCACGCACGGCATCCTGTTTCGCGACGCCGCCGCGATCGAGGCCTTCCGGCGGATCGACACGCTGGTCGTCGACAAGACGGGCACGCTGACCGAGGGCAAGCCGGCGTTCGACAGCGTCGTGCCGGCTGCCGCATTCGCCGAGGACGAGGTCCTCTCGCTCGCGGCGCGCCTCGACCAGGGCTCCGAGCACCCGTTGGCGCAGGCGATCGTCGCCGAGGCGCGGCGGCGCGGCCTGCCGCTCGACGCGGCCGAGTCCTTCGAGTCGGCCAGCGGAATCGGCGTGCGCGGCGTCGTAGGCGGCCACCGACTCGCCTTGGGAAACACCGCGCTGATGGAGGCCGAGCGCGTCGACTGGCAGGCGCTGTCGGAGCGGGCCGAGGCACTGCGCGGGCAGGGCGCCAGCGTCATGCACCTTGCGGTCGACGGGCGGCTGGCCGGCCTGCTCGCGGTGTCCGATCCGATCAAGGCGAGCACGCCGGAGGCGATCGGCCGCCTGCGTGAAGAAGGGATGCACATCGTCATGGCCACCGGCGACGGCTGGACGACCGCGCGCGCGGTCGCCGCGAAGCTCGGCATCGACGAGGTGATCGGCGAGGTCAAGCCCGCCGACAAGGTCGCGATCGTGCAGCGATTGCAGGCCAGCGGCCGCAAGGTCGCGATGGCCGGCGACGGGATCAACGATGCGCCGGCGCTCGCGCAGGCGGACATCGGCATCGCGATGGGCACGGGTACCGACGTGGCGATGAACGCGGGCCACGTCACGCTGGTCAAGGGCGACCTGCGCGCGATCGCGCGCGCGCGGATCATCTCCGGACAGACGGTGCAGAACATGCGGCAGAACCTCGGCTTCGCGCTGGTCTACAACGCCCTCGGCGTGCCCGTGGCCGCGGGCGTGCTGTACCCGGCATTCGGCCTGCTGCTGTCGCCGATGATCGCTGCGCTGGCGATGAGCCTGAGCTCGGTGTCGGTGGTGTCCAACGCGCTGCGACTGCGGCGCGAGCGATCGCCGGAGGCGGCATGACCCTGCGCATGAAGCTCGCCGATACGAAGGCCGGGAAGGGGTCGATCACGCGCTGGCTGATCGCGGCAGGGGCGGCGGCGGTGATCCTTGCGCTGGCATGGTGGCAGTTCGGCGACGCGAAACCCGGCCGCATCGATCCGGACGACGCGCGCCTGGTCGCGCTCGGCCGCGAGGTCTACGCGACGCACTGTGCGAGCTGCCACGGCGCGAATCTCGAGGGGCAGCCCGACTGGCGCTCGCGCGGGCCGAACGGGCGCATGCCGGCACCGCCGCACGACGCCGGCGGCCACACCTGGCATCACCCCGGCGACGTGCTGTTCGGGATCGTCAAGGAAGGCGTGCAGAAGTACGCGCCGCCGGGCTACCAGAGCGACATGCCGGCCTATGCCGGCGTGTTGAGCGACGAGCAGATCGTCGCGGTGCTCTCGTACGTCAAGTCGACCTGGCCCGCTGACGTCCGGCGCCGGCACGACGAACTCGAACGGCTGGCCGGGAACCGCTGAAGCGCGCGATCGGTACCTGGCTGGCCGCCGTCGAATGAGCCCGCTCGCTTCATTGCGCGCGGCCGGTCTGCATCGGCATCGGATGGGCGGCCGAGCCCGGCGTGAATCGCGCCTGCCCGGGCGCCTTGCCCGGCAGCGTGATCGACACCACGATCTTCGCGCCGGGCGTGCGCGCGTGGCGCGACACGCCTTTCATCCGGTTCCCGCCGTCGGGGGTCAGCGCGGCGGTCGACGGCACCTTGCCCGACAGGATCGTGGCCGTTCCGGTCGCGCCCGCCGTCGAGACCGGCGCGCCGGCGTGATCGGTGACGTAGACGACGAGCGGACTGTCGCCCGAGGCCTCGGCGTCGCTTGCCGTCACGAGTTCGTAGTGCCAGGGCCCGGCCATGCGCAACTGGCCGCCATGCGGCGCCTCCAGCGTGTCCAGGTACGCGTCGTCGTGGGCGAACGCGGGCGAGGCTGCGAGGGCGAGCGCGACCGCGATCGCCGAGCCGGTCAGTGAGCGTTTCATGTCGGTTTCCTTCGTTCGAACGTCAGTAGCTTTCGGAACTTCGTGCATCGAGAAGCCGCTGCAACGGTTTCTCGCCCCATCTCCAGAACATCATCGGCGTGAGCACGGTGTCGAGCACCGTCGAGCTGATCAGTCCGCCGAAGATGACCACCGCGACCGGGTGCAGCACCTCCTTGCCCGGAGCGTCGGCCGACGCCAGCAGCGGCACCAGCGCGAACGCCGCCACCAGCGCGGTCATCAGGACCGGCGTCAGGCGTTCGAGCGAGCCGCGAACGATCATCGACCTGCCGAATCGCTCGCCCTCGAATGCGCAGAGGTTCACGTAGTGCGAGACCTTCAGGATGCCGTTGCGCGTCGCGATGCCGGCCAGCGTGACGAAGCCCACCAGCGCGGCCACGGACAGCGGCTGTCCCGACACCCATAGCGCGATCACGCTGCCCACCAGCGCCAGCGGGATGTTGCCCATGATGATCAGCGCGAGCGTGGTCGACCGGTAGCGGCCGTACAGCACCAGGAAGATCATCGACAGCGACACCAGCGCCAGCGCTCCGATCAGTCGCGTCGCCTGCTCCTGGGCCTGGAACTGCCCCTCGAGCGAGGTGAAGTAGCCATCGGGCATCGGCCTGGCGGCCAGCTCCGCGCGTATCGCGCGGATCACCCCGGCCATGTCGCTGCCGTCGGTGTTGGCGGATACGACGATCCGTCGGCGCGCGTTCTCGCGGACGATCTGGTTCGGCCCGTCGCCGTCCTCGATGTCGGCCAGCCTGGACAGCGGAACGTATCCGAGCGGCGTCTCGATCGGCAGGCGGGACAGTGCGTGCATGTCGCGGCCGTCCTCGGGCAAGCGGGTCACCAGGTCGAAGCGTCGGTTCCCCTCGACGAGCTGCGTGACGCGTTCGCCGGCGATCATCTGCTCCAGGCCGCGCAGCAACGCGCCGGGCGCCACGCCGTGGCGTGCGGCCTCGGCGTAGTCGACGCGGATCTTGGTCTGCGGAATCAGCACCTGCTTCTCGATCTGGAGGTCGGTGACGCCGGCAATCCGGGCCATCCTCGCGCGCAGGTCTTCGGCCAGTGCGCGCAGCGTGTCGAGGTCGTCGCCGTACACCTTCAGGGCAATCTGCGCACGAACGCCGGAGAGCAGGTGGTCGAGCCGGTGCGAGATCGGCTGGCCCACGTTGGCGACGGCGGGCAGCCCGGCCAGCCGGGCACGGATCTCGCCGATGACCGCATCGCGGGGCCTTTCCGACGGCGCGAGGTCCACGTCCATTTCGGTGGAGTGCACGCCCTCGGCGTGCTCGTCGAGTTCCGCGCGCCCGGTGCGCCGGCCGACCTGCGTGACCTCGGGCACCTTCATGACGAGCCGCTCGGCCAGCGCGCCGATCCGGTTCGACTCCTGCAGCGACGTGCCCGGCGCGAGCAGCAGGCTCACCGTCAGCGTGCCTTCGTTGAAGGGCGGAAGGAACGACCGCGGGAAGAACGCGAGGGACGCGCCGGCGACCAGCACCGCGGCCGCCGCGACGACGAGCAGACCCCGGCTGCGATCGAACGACCAGTCGAGCAGCCGTGCGTCCTGGCGCTTCAGCCACGACACCAACGGGCTGTCGCCGTGCCCGAGCAGCCTCATGCCGGGCAGCAGGTAGTACGCCAGCACCGGGGTGAGCGTCACCGAGACCACCATGCTGGCGAGGATCGACACGATGTAGGCCACGCCGAGCGGCGTGAACAGCCGCCCCTCGATGCCGGGAAGCACGAACAGCGGCACGAAGACGAGCACGATGATGACCGTCGCATAGACGATGGCCGAGCGCACCTCGAGCGTCGCCGTCGCGATCACTTCGGCGACCGGCCGCGGATGGGCCGACGCGCGCTCGAGCTTGAGCCGGCGCAGGACGTTCTCCACGCCGACGACTGCATCGTCGACCAGCTCGCCGATGGCGATCGCCAGGCCGCCGAGCGTCATCGTGTTGATGGACAGTCCGAAGTAGCGGAACACCAGCGCGCTGGCCAGCAGCGACACGGGAATCGCGGTGAGCGAGATCAGCGTCGTGCGGACGTTGAGCAGGAACAGGAACAGCACGACCGCGACGAGGATCGCGCCGTCGCGCAAGGCTTCCCCCACGTTGCCCACCGAGCGCTCGATGAAGTCCGCCTGCCGGAACAGGAACTGCGGCGCCTCGACCCCGGCCGGGCGGGACTTCGACAGGTCGGCGATCGCCTTCTCGACTTCGCGCGTCAGCGTCACGCTGTCGGCGCCCGGCTGCTTCTGCACCGAAAGGATCACGGCCGGCTTGCCGTCGTACCCGGCGTCACCGCGCTTGATCGCCGGCACGACGCCGACGTTCGCGACCTGGCCTAGCAACACCCGCTGGCCGTCGTTCACCGAGACGACCAGATTGCGAAGATCCTCGATCCGCGTGGTGCGTCCGATCTGGCGCACCAGGTACTCGCGCCCGCGCGCCTCGAGGAATCCGCCGCTGGTGTTGGCGCCGAAGTCCTTCAGCGCCGCGTCGACGCGTTCCCGCGGCACGCCGAGTGCCCGGAGCTGGTCGGGTCGCAACTCGACCCGGTACTGGCGCACCTCGCCGCCGATGGCGATGACCTGCGCGATGCCCGGAATCGTCAGCAGGCGCGGCCGGACGACCCAGTCGGCGTACTCGCGGACCTGCATCGGGCTCGCCCTGGCGGGGTCGGCCGGCAGGGCGATCAGCAGGATCTCGCCCATGATCGACGAGATCGGGCCGAGTTGCGGGAGCACGTCGGGCGGCAGCTGCCCGCGAACCAGGTTCAGGCGCTCGGAGATCTGCTGCCGGTTGCGGTAGATGTCCGATCCCCATTCGAACTCGACGTAGACGATCGACAGGCCGACGCCGGAGACCGAGCGCACCCGCGTGACCCCGGGCATGCCGTTCATGGTCGACTCGATCGGGAAGGTGACGAGCTGCTCGACTTCCTCGGGTGCCATGCCGCCGGCTTCGGTCATCAGCGTGACGGTCGGCTTGTTCAGGTCGGGGAACACGTCGACGGGCATCGCGCGCAACGTCAGCACGCCGTAGGCGACGAGCAGCAGCGACGCGGCCAGGACGATCAGCCGCTGACGCAGACTCGTGCGGACGAGGAACTCGAACACTTCAGCGCACCTGCGCCAGCAGGCTGGCGCCCGAGACGACGACCTGGTCGCCCGGGGCGATGCCGGAGGCGACCGCCACCGTCCGCGCGTCGAGCGCTTCGGAGACGACGCGACGCGGCGCGAAGCGCTCGGGCGCGACGTGGACCCAGGCGACCCATTCGCCGGCGCGGTTGCGAACGAGCGCCTCCTGCGGCAGGGCCACGCCCCGGAGCATGCGTGCGCTTCGGGCGATCACCTGCACGGGTTGGCCGACCGCCAATGCGACGCCGGGTGTCTTCACCCGAAAGAGCAGGGGCAGCGCCTGCCCGCGGAGCTGCCGGCCCGCGCCGACGAATTGCAGCGACAGCGTGCCGCCGCTCGTGACCGCGTCGGCGCTCCGGATGCCGTCGGCCAGCGCGGGATCGTAGGCGAGCGCCTCGATCGCGAGGCGGGACGGATCGACGATTTCGAACAGGATGTCGCGGGGTTCCACGACCTGCCCCGCGACCGCGGCGGCCACGCTCACCACGCCGGACACCGGCGCACGCAGCGCTTCGCGCGCACCGAGCCCGGCGCTCAGCGCGGCGCGGCGCCGCTGCAGCGCTCGCGCCTCCACGCGTGCCGCCTCGATATCCTTGCGCGGGACGGCACCGTCGAGTTGCTCGTAGCGCGCCACCCGGCCCTTCGCGATCTCGAGCTGGGCGTCGATCGCCGCCAGTTCAGCCTGCTGGTTGCCGCGCTCGACGTTGCCGATCGTCGGCTGCAGCCAGGCGATCACCTGCCCTTTCGCGACGCGCTGGCCGAGCACCGGCAAGCCGGACGGCCCCGGTTCGACGCGGCCGGCCTGGCTCGCCTGCACGCGGCCGCCGGCGTTCGGATCGGCGACGACGACGCCGGCGAGCTGCAGCGGTGCCGACAGGGGCTCGAGCCTGGCCCGCTGCGTTCGCACGCCGATCCGGTACTGCACCAGCTTGGGCACGAACACGCTGCCGTCGGCCTGCCGTTGCGCGGCGGCGCCTTCGTCGGGTCCCGGCGCGGATGCTGCCGTGCCTTCGGCGGGGGCTGCGCGTACGTCGGACGGCGTGCCGTGCGCCTCGCCCTCGTGGGCCGTCGCGGGCGCGCTCGGCAACGACAGCGCCGCCGCCAGCAGCAGGGGCAGGAATGACGCATTCATCTCGATTCACCCCCCTGTCGGAGTCGTCGGCTTCTTCGGCGGGCAGCGACGAGTCCGGCGCCGGCCAGCACCACTGCGCCCGAGGCGCCCCAGACGACTCGGGCGTTGCGCGACGTTGCTTCCGCGGTGCGCCGGGGCGCCGTCACGCCGTCGGGGACGTCGAGCGTGAGCGTCATCAGGTCGGCCGCGTCGTCGGTCTGCACGACGACCGTCAGCGGATGCGATCCCGGGCTGGCAAGGCGGTCCGACGCGACCCGGTACACCCCCGCCTCGACCCGAGCGGCTCCGGCCGTCCAGCCATCGCCCTGCACTTCCAGTCGCGCGCCGTCCACCGGTGCGTTCGTGGCGACGTCGTCGAGATACAGGGTCAGGCCGTCGCGTTCGCCGACGGCGAGCAGCGCGAACGTCTCGGTGGCCGTGGCCGCGGCCGCGCGCGCGGCCCGGCCGACATCGGCCGGAGCCGCTTGCGCCGGCGCTCCGTGGTCCTCGCCCTCGTGGGCCATGACGGGCAGCGCCAACGCGAGCGCGACCAGGAACGAGGCAGGTGTCTTCATGGCAGTACTCCCAGCGCCTGGCGAAGTTGCGACACGGCTTCGTCGCGGGCAGCGCGCTGACGCAGGCCGAATGCCTCGGCGTCGAGCGCCGCGGCGCGAACCCGCAGCAGCGTGGTGAGGTCGGCCTCGCCGAGGGCGAACGCCTTCTCGATCAGTTGCAGGTTGTCGGCCGTCAGTTCGCGACGCCGCCGTGCTGCATCGAGTTGCCGGTCTGCTGCTTCGAGCGCGGCACGCGCGCGGTCGACTTCGCCGGCGACCTCGGCGCGTGCGAACGCCAGTTCGGCTTCGGCGCGCGATGCCGCCGCGATCGCTTCGGCCGTCCGTTGCCGCAACTGCGGACCGGCGGAGAACGGGATCGTCACCCGCAGCCCGATCGCACTGGCGAACGGCTCGGCAGCCGCGCCGCGGTCACGCTCGACGCGCACGGCCACCGTGGGCGCCTCGCGGGCCGACCGGGTGGCCACCCGCAGCGCAGCGCGAGCGACCTCCGCGGCCGCGGTCGCCGCGAGCACCCGGGGGTGGCGATCGAGCGCCGGGTTCGCAGGGGTCGCCGATTCGGCCGCGAGCACCGCGGGCGCCGCCGCCCCGGTCAGGGCGCGTAGCCGAGCCTCCGCGCCGAGCAGGGCGGTCTGCGCGTCGATCGCTTCGCTCTCGGCGGCCAGGCGCTCGTTGCGCGCGAGGTTCGCGTCGGTCCGGGCCAGTTCTCCGGTGGCGAAGCGACGCAGCACGTCGGATTCCAGCGACTCGGCGCTGGCGGCGCGCCGGAGCGCCTGCTCGCGCGCGTTGCGCGCCGCGGCGAGTGCCCACCATCGCGCTCGAACCTCGCCGGCAAGCGACAGGCGAAGCGCGGCACGTTGCGTCTCGACCTCGTCGATCGCGCTGCGCGCGTGCGCCTGCCTGGCGGCCTGCTGGCCGGGAAGCCACAGTGGCACGCTGAGCTCCGCCTCCCACTTCTGCGCGCCTTCGTTCCGGTTCATCCGGTCGCTCAGGACGCCGAACGACGCGGCGGCGGGCCCCGGCGTCGCGGCCGAGGCGGCGTCAGCCCGCGCGGACGCCTCGGCGCCTCGGGCATCGAGGGTCGCGGCGATCGGGTCGCGGAACCATGCCTGCTCGAAGGCGTTTGCGAGGGTCTGCGCCCGGGCGCCGAACGCGGCGAGCCAGATTGCGCATCCAATGTACAGGCCAGGTCGCCGTGCGATTCCCATGGCGGGCAAGATAGGATCGCGACCCCGGCGCCGACACCTGGCCGTCAGTTGCAACCTTCAGTCACTGATCGCCCGGGCAGGACGATCTCGAAGCATGTCCGGCCGTCGGCCGAGGAGACGCCGATCTTCCTCGATGGGCCTCGACGATCGTCTTCGTGATCGCGAGCCCCAGGCCGGAGCCGTCGCCTTCCTTGACGCGCGACGCATCGACTCGATAGAAGCGGTCGAACAGCCTCGGAAGATGTTCGGCAACGTCGTCGGCCCCGGGTTCGCGACGCGCAGGCGAACCGAGCCATCGACGCCGGCGTCGATCGACACCTGGATGTCGCCTCCGGAGGGCGTGTCGAATGGCGTTGGAGAGCAGGTTGCTCAGTGCGCGCCGCATCATCAGGCGGTCGCCGTCGACGATGCCCTCGCCCGAAAGCGAGAGCCCGACGTGGCGCTCGTCGGCCAGCGCGTCGTAGAAGGCGAACAACTCGCGGACCTCGAGCGACGAGGTCGATCACGTCCGGCTCGGGCACGAGCAGGCCGTGATCGGCATGCGCCAGGTACAGCATGTCGGTGATGGTGCGCGCGAGTCGTTCGTGCTCCCGAGATTGGAGTACAGCACCTCCCGGTATTCGTCCGCCGAGCGCATCCTGGACAGCGCGACCTGCGTTTCGGTCATCAGGTTGCTGATCGGCGTGCGAAATTCGTGCGCGAGATCCGACGAGAACTCGGACAGGCGGCGGAACGAGTCTTCCAGGCGGGCGAGCATGTCGTTGAATGCGGCGGCGAGGTCGACCAGGCTCGTCGAGGAACGATTCCGCCTGCAGGCGGCTGCCGAGGTGCGTCGCCGAAACGCCTCGGCCGCGCGCGCCATCTGCGCAGCGGCTCCAGGCCACGCCGCGCCGCGAGCCATCCGAACAGCGCAGCCAGCCCGACCCCTGCAGCGATCGCGAGCCACAGCCGGATGCGGAATTGCGCGATGAAGTCGCGATGGTGGCTGACGTCCAGCGCGACCCCGACGAATGTGCGCCCTGACCCTGCGCCCGGACATCGGCCGGCGCGACGATTCCCCGAACACGCGCCCGGCGCGCGCTCGATCGTCCGCGCGACCGGCGTCGCCGGGGCGGGTCTGCGGCGGCCGATTCGATCAGTACCGCGCCGACGCCCGCGTCCCCGTAATCGAACAGCGGAGGCGCTCCGGGCGCCGAAACGACCACCGACAGGCCGCGGTGGCCGACCAGCGCATCGGCCAGCCCGCTTCGCATCGGCGCGAGGTCGCCGTTCGCGGGGGCCTTCTCGATCACGTGACGGACGAGCTGGAGCTTGCCGTCGAGCTCGTCGCGATCGAGCATCTCGAAGTGCGTCACGACGAGCGTGCCGACGATGTGGCCGAAGGCGAGCAGCACGAGGGCCGATGCGACCGCGAAGAGCAGCGTCAGGCGGGCGGTGATCGAGCGGAGCCGCATCACGAGCCGTCGGGCGCCTCGAGGACGTAGCCCATGCCGCGCACGGTGCGGATCAGCTTGGGCTCGAAGTCGTCGTCGATCTTCGCGCGCAGGCGCCGGACCGCGACCTCGACGACGTTGGTGTCGCTGTCGAAGTTCATGTCCCAGACCTGCGAGGCGATCAGCGACCGCGGCAGGATCTCTCCGTGCCGACGCAGCAGCAGTTCGAGCAGCGCGAACTCCTTGGCGGTCAGGTCGATGCGGCGGCCGTCGCGCGTCGCGCGGCGACGGATCAGGTCGAGTTCCAGGTTCGCGACGCGCAGGTGGTTCGATTCCCGTGTCTTGCCGCGTCGGAGCAGCGTGCGGACGCGCGCGAGCAGTTCGGAGAACGCGAACGGCTTCACGAGATAGTCGTCCGCCCCTTCCTCGAGCCCCTTGACGCGGTCCTCGACCTGGTCGCGCGCGGTGAGGAACAGGACCGGCACCTGCTTGCCGGCCGCACGAATCCCGCGCAGCACCTGCCAGCCGTCGAGGCCGGGAAGCATCACGTCGAGCACCACGAGATCGTAGTCGTCGTGCAGCGCGGCATGCCGTCCCTCGATGCCGTCGCGCACGAGATCGGCGACGAAGCCGGCCTCCGAGAGACCCTGCCTGAGGTAGTCGCCGGTCTTGCGTTCGTCCTCGACGATGAGAATCTTCATGCCTCTACCGGACTCGGGTGCGTCGTGGCGATATTGTGCCCGTCGAGCCGCGTCGGTTGCCGCGGATTACCGAGATGTAACCTTGCGGCAAGCCCGTCGTCGGAAACGAGGCGAATAATCGTCGAAGTGGGAATGCGCCCGACTCCCGGGTCGCTTCGAACGCAAGGAGATCGCAGTGAAACGCTTGCTCGTCGGGTCGATCGTGCCGACCTTGTTGCTGACTTCCGGAGTTGCACTGGCCCAGCCGGCCGCGGCGCCCGCACAGCCGCCCGCCTGGGGCCCCGCGATGATGGGTCCGGGCGGCCCGATGATGTGGGGGCCCGGCGCCGGTCCTCGTGGCGGCTACGGCCCCTGGCAGGGCATGGGCGGGGGCATGATGGGCGGCTGCGGTTACGGACCCGGGATGGGCTTCGGCGGCATGATGGGCCCCGGCATGATGGGCGGCGGCATGATGGGCCCCGGCATGATGGGAGTGGCCGGCCCCGCGCTCGCGGCGCTCGGCCTCGACGAGGCCCAGCGCAACGAGGTCGTGAAGATCGGCGACGAGCTGCGCAAGAAGCGCTGGGCCGTGGCCGGCCAGATGCAGGACGAGATGGCGAAGATCCGCGACGCCGCCTGGTCCGGCAAGCGTGATCGCGCATCGATCCTGGCGGCGCACAAGCGCATGTCCGAGCTGGGCCAGCAGCAGCTCGAGAGCTCGCTCGATGCAGCGGACCGGATCGACAAGGTCCTGACGCCCGAGCAGCGACAGCAGCTCGGGCGCATCGGCCCGTGGTGGATGATGGGCGGGGTGCAGTAGCCGGGTCGGCATCACGGATGCGCGGCGCGTGCGTGCCCGGTGGGGTCGCGTCGCGCCCGCGTGAACGGGTCGGGAGGTTTCGATGATGTGGGGCGGATACGATGGTTGGGGATGGGGCTGGGGCCTCGGGATGATCCACGGACTCCTCTGGTGGGTGCTGGTCATCCTCGGCATCATCGTGCTCGTGCGCCTGCTCGGTCGCAGTTCCGCGAGCGCGCCGATGCAGCCGGGCGCCGCCCCGGAGACGGCGCTCGAGATCCTGAAGCGGCGCTACGCGAGCGGCGAGATCGGCAAGGCCGAGTTCGAGGAGAAGAAGCGTGACCTCACCTGAGCGCGCGGCCGGGCGCCGGGTCTTCGTGCTCGGCGCGCTGGCCATCGGCCTGCCGCGTTGGGCAGGCGCGCAGCGCGCGCAGGCGTCGCTGATCGAGGTCTGGAAGAGCCCGACCTGCGGCTGCTGCAAGGACTGGATCGCGCACGTCCAGGCCAGCGGGTTCGGGGTCAAGGTCAACGAAACCGGTAACACCGCCGCGCGCGCCCGCCTCGGCATCGCCGAGCGGTTCGGCTCCTGCCACACGGCGGTGGTCGGCGGCTACGCGATCGAGGGCCACGTTCCGGCCGCCGACATCCGTCGGTTGCTCGCCGAGCGGCCGGCGGCGATCGGCCTGGCCGTGCCCGGCATGCCGGTCGGCTCGCCGGGGATGGACGGGCCGGAGTACCGGGGCCGTCGCGACGCCTACGACGTGCTGCTGCTGCGGGCCGACGGGACGGCCGCCGTCTTTCGGCGCTACGGCTGAACCGCGCCGCGCCGCGTTTCGTTCCGGCACGGGACGGTCGCGGTGCCGTCGTGCGCGGCTGGCGGCGGTGCACGTTGACTTCGGGGGAAGCGGGCGGCTAGACTAGAACGAGCGTTCGTTCTAGGAGTTCGGGTGGGGACCCAAAGACGCAAGCCGGCGCCGCGCCGGGCACGGGACGAGGTGCTCGCCGCGGCCATGACGCTGTTCGTCGAGCGCGGCTACTTCGGCACCTCGGTGCACGACATCGTCGGGGCGTCGAACGTGAGCATCGGGTCGATCTACCACCACTTCGGCGACAAGGCAGGCATCGCGCGCGCGCTCTACGCAGAGCAGACCGCCCGGATGGACGCGCTGATCTCAGGCATTGCGGCCCGGCATCGGGGCGCCGCGGAGCGCTGCCGGGCGATCGTCGCCGCGCTGTTCGACCTCACCGAAGACGACCCGGTCTCGATGGCGTTCATGCTGCACGTCAAGCACCGCGAGTTCATTCCCGACGAGAAACCCGTCTGCTCGTCGAAACCGTTCGAATCCATGCGGCGGATCGTCCTCGAGGGCATCGCCCGCGGCGAGATCCGCTCGATCGACGTGATGGTGGCCTCGACCTGCCTGTTCGGCGGCGCGCTGCGGATGATTACGGCGCGGCTCGACGGCGTCCTGCCCAGGCCCTTGCCCGACTACCTCGACGAGGTCTGGGACAGCTCGTGGCGCGCAGTGGCGGCCTGAAGTCCGGTTACTCGAACGTTCGCGACCGCGAACACCACAACCGAAGGGGAAGCAGATGAAGAGCATGGCCATCGTCGTCCGCGACGACGCATACGACAAGATCCTCACGCCGCTGGCGTTCGCCTATCTCGCGGCCGCCGAGGGCACGAAGGTCGACATGCTGTTCGTGAACTGGGCCGTGAAGGCGCTCACGAAGGAAGGCGCCGAGTCGCTGAAGGTCGACGGCCGCCACGCGGAGCAGGATGCGTGGGTGCGCGAGCGCGTGGCCAAGGCCGGATTGCCGCCCGACGTCTACGACATCATCAAGGCGCTCAAGGGCACGGGCAACGTGAACTTCTACGCCTGCAGCCTGGCCGGCGCGATCTTCGGGGTCGACGACAAGAACCTGGTGCCCGAGGCCGAAGGCATCGTCGGCGCGTCGTGGTTCCTCAACGAGAAAGCGGCGAAGGCCGAGCACTACCAGTACTTCTGAGGAGACCCCAGATGGCCGAGATCAAGGCGACGACGACGTTGGACACGTCGGGCAAGTGCTGCCCGATGCCGATGGTCGAGACGACGAAGGCGATCAAGGCGCTCGCGTCCGGAGATATCCTCGAGATCGTCGCGACCGATGTCGGGACGCGCCGCGACATTCCGTCGTGGTGTGAGCGCTCCGGCAACACGCTGCTGTCGATGTCCGAGCACGACAAGGTGCTGCGGTACTTCGTGCGCAAGGCCTGAGGATCTGTTGCGACGGGCGGCCGGCCCCGTCGTCCCGGGTCCGGCCGCGCTACAATGGGCGCTTCGCGCCCGTAGCTCAACGGATAGAGTACTGCCCTCCGAAGGCAGGGGTTGCAGGTTCGATTCCTGCCGGGCGCGCCATCTTCAGCGTGTGCTTTCCCCGATGACCGAACCCGTCCGCCGCCTCGATTTCGGCCGCGTCAGCGTCTTCTTCGGCGAGAAGTCGGGCAAGTATCCCGACGGCAACCAGGTGGTCGTGCGCGGCAGCGACACGCGCGCCGCGTTCGACACGCCGCTGGTCGCGAACCGCATCGGCGCCGAGCTCGATGACGCAGAGCTGGTCATCCTGGGGCACGCGCACGAGGACCACATGGCCGGACTGCACCGGCTGCCGAAAGCCGCGGTGCAGGTGCACGAGCGCGACCTCGACGCGGTGCGCAGCTGGGAGGGCCTGCTGCGGCACTACGGGCTGTCCGCGTCCGCGGCCGGGCCGATGCTGGCCAAGATCCGCCGCGAGTTCTTCTACGCGCCGCGGCCCGATGCGACCGGCTACCGCGACGGCGCGAGCTGGGATCTCGGCGGCTCGCGGGTGCGCGCGATCCACATGCCCGGCCACACCTCGGGTCACTGCGTGCTGCTGGTCGAGCCCGAGGGCGTGGCCTTCCTCGGCGACATCGACCTGAGCGGTTTCGGCCCGTATTACGGCGACGCGACGTCGAGCCTGCCGGCGTTTCGCCGCACGCTGGCGCGCGTGGCCGACCTGCCCGCCACCGTCTGGGTCACCTCGCACCATCGCGGCGTCCATACCGAGCGCGTCGCGTTCCTCGCGGCGCTGGCCGCATTCACCGCGAAGATCGACGAACGCAGCGATCGGCTGCTCGACATGCTGGCCGATGGCCCGAAGACGCTCGACGAACTGGTCGCGATCCGCCTGATCTATCCGCCCGACTACGAGGAGGTCTGGATCGACGACGCCGAGCGACGCACGATCGAGCAGCATCTCGAGGAACTGGTCGCCGCGGGGCGCGCGACGGCGGACGGGCACGGGCGGTTCGCGCGGGCCTGAGCCCCGCGCTCAGCGCGACGCCGCCAGCAATTCGGCGATCGGCGCGCCTTCGGCGCCCGGAAGCGCCACCCCGAGCATCGCGCAGAAGGTCGGCGCGAAGTCGAGCAGCGACACCTCGCGCGCCAGGCGACCCGGCGCGATGCCGGGCCCGCGCGCGCGACGAAGAAGCCGCGCGGGCGGTGCTCGCCGGTGCGCCCGTAGGTGTTCGTGCCCTCGACGATGCCCAGTTGGGGCGAAGTGGCCCGGATCGTCGCGGCGGCGCCGTTGCCGACGATTGCGCTGCCCGTGGGTGCGTCGTCGTTCCACTCGACGAGCAGGTCCGGCAGGTCGCCCAGGTGCGCGCCCTGGTACAGGTCGGCGGTGCGTCGCACCGAGCGCACCAGCGCGCGGCCGCTGTGCTCGTCGCGCAGCGCGAGCAACTGCTTCGCCAGGCGCGCGCAGAACTCGTCGGCCTCGCGGCCCGCGGCGAGGCGTCCTGCGGCTCGCGGCCGGCGAGGTTCAGGCGGATGCCGCCCACGGCCAGCCCGTTGTGCACCGGAAAGCACAGGCTCGCGGCTGCGTCGACGCCGAGCGTGGGCGCCCCGTGCGTCGCGGCGGGCGTGGGCCGCAGCGCGTCGCGGACCGGGCGCAGCAGGTCCTTCGCCCAGCCTGGCAGTCGTTGCGCGGCGTGATCGACGACGCCGCCCGAGGCGCCCTGCGCATCGCCTTCGGGCAGCGCGACGGTGACGCCGAGCGCCACCAGGATCCGGCGCAGCAGGAACTGCGCACCGAACCACCACGCCATGCCGTGCGCGGCAAGCACGATCACCGGCGCGTCGCCCAGCGCGTCGACGATCGCGCCGACCTCGCGATCGACCGCCGCATAGACCTCGCGCATCGGCTCGACCTGCGCGGCGATCGCACGATCGTGCGCGGGGTGGTGCGGGTCGTGCACGTGCCAGCACTGGTGGCCGGCGCAGTGCGCTTCGGTGAAGACCTGCATCGCGAAGTCCCAGCGCTCGAGCGACAGCACGTGGCGCGTGATCTCGCCCTTGAGCGTCGCGCCGCGCGCCAGGCGCGACACGAACTCGCGGTAGTCGTCGGCGCTGCGACGTTGTCCGTCGCAGCTCGACCCGAGCGGGTGGCTGCCGAATCGCCGCGCGATGTCGTGCTGCAACTCGGGCGGATGCGCGCAAAAGCCGTACAGCGCATCGTGCGAGCCCCACTCGACGGTCTGCACGCCGTTGATCTTCGGGGACAGCCGGGTCAGCGGCACGTCGAGGATCGCGACGCGGCGCCCTTGCGCCCCGAGGTGCTCCCAGAACGGCGGCGCCTTCGTGACGTCGCCGGCCGCCACCTCGTAGTAGTCGTAGCTGCCCGGACGCAGCTGCACCAGGCTGTGGTGGCCATGCCCGGCCGGCGAGACGCCGGTGTAGAACGACGGCCAGGTCGACCCGACGCAGAAGCCTTCGAGGCCGCCGCTGCGGCCGCTCAGGCCCTCGCGCATCAGGCGCGCGAGGTTCGGCATCGTGCCGTCGGCGGTCCAGCGCTCGACCAGCAGCGGGTCGGCCGCGTCGATGCCGAGGACGAGCAGGCGCGGCTTCATCGCGCGCCGGCGGCGGGCGAGAGCGTCGCGGCCAGCAGGCGCCGCGTGTACGACAGGTAGCGCCAGCCGTGCCGGCCGCCGAGCGACCGAAGGTGCCAGCCCCACGCGGCGCGGCGTCGGCCGCCCTGCAGTTCGGCGCGCGCGGCGTCGTGGCAGGCGCCGGCGAGGCGTCGCTCGAGCGCACGCCGCAGCTCGGACGGAAGCTCGTCGTCGAGCAGGCTCCGGATGGCCGCCGGCAGGCCGAGCGCGCATTCGCGCGACAGCCACAGCGAATCCGGAGAGTCGTCGCGGTGCACGAAGCCCGCTCGGTCGAGGAACGCGATGCGGCAGCGTCGCGCCAGGCGCAGCGCCAGCGAGGTCCACTCGAGGTAGCGCGGAAGGTCGTCGAACAGTTCGCGCGGCGCCGCCTCGGTGCGGAACAGCGCGCCGCCCGGCGACAGCCACGACATCCGCGCGAGCGCGGACAGCGGGTCGGCCGCGAGCCGATCGACGCCGTCGAGCAGCAGGTGGTCGCCCGCGCGGCCGCGCACGATGCCATTGGACACCACGACGTCGAACTTCGGGTGCCCGTCGATGAGCGCGAGCCGCTCGGCCAGCGTGCCGGGAAGCAGCAGGTCGTCGTCGTCGAGCTCGCAGAACCAGCACGCGTCGACGAGATCGCGGCCCGCACGCAGCGCGCCGGGCAGGTCGGCCGGACCGACCCGGGCCACCCGGAGGTCGGCGCGGCGAGACAGCTCGTCGACAAGTGCCGGGTCGAACTGGTCGCCGTTGACGACGACCAGCGGCACCGCTCGCACGCCAGCCTGCGAGACCACGCTGGCGATCGCGGCGCGCAGCGCGTCGGCACGCTGCGGCCGCGCCAGCGTCGGCATAATCACGCTGACCGTCTCGGGTGCGCCGGATGGGGGACGGGCGGACATCGCCGCGACTCTATGCCATCGCGCAGGCGATTCCAAGGCGCGCGGCATCGACGGTCGGAACGAGGGCCCGTTTGGAAGCGGATGCGCGCCGGCAGCGGCTGGGAGACACGATCGAGGCGGACCTGTGCATCGTCGGCGCCGGGCCCGCGGGCCTGTCGCTCGCGCATGCGCTGCTCGGTAGCGACCTGCAGGTGGTGGTGCTCGAGAGCGGCGGGCGCGATTTCGACCGCGTGGCGCAGGCGCTGAACGAGGCGCAGGTGGTGGGCAGCGCCTACGGCGACCTGTTGCAGACGCGCCAGCGCCAGGTCGGCGGTACCGCCAATGCGTGGAACTCGGAGGTCGACGGCGAGGTGGCGGCGAAGTTCGTCCCGCTCGACCCGATCGATTTCGTCGAGCGAGCGGATGTGCCGCTCGGCGGCTGGCCCTTCGGCCGCGAGGCGCTCGACCGCTGGTACGAGCAGGCGCATGCGCTGTGCGGAATCGGCCCGTTCGACTATCGCGCCGACGCGTGGCGCAGCGAGGGCCGCGAACCGTTGCGGCTCGACGGCGCGCTGCTGACGACCGGGCTTTACCGGTTCGGCACCGACGCGCCGTTCGTGCAGCGCATTCCCGCGGCGCTCGCGGCGGCGCCCAACGTGACGCTGCTCACTCGCGCGACCGTGATCGAGCTGGTGGCCGGTTCGGACGGCGGCCGCGTGCTCGCCGCGCGCGTCGCGGGGCCCGGCGGCGCGCAGTTCGAGGTTCGCGCCAGCCGCTTCGTGCTGGCTGCCGGCGCGATCGAGAACGCGCGGCTGCTGCTGGCGTCCTCGGGCGCGGATCCGCAGGGGCTCGGCAATCGGCACGGCTGGGTCGGCCGCTGCTTCATGGAGCATCCGCGCGACTTCTCGATGCGGCTGGTGCCGGCGCGCGGCGACTGGTTCGACGCGCTGCGCTTCTACGACCAGCATCGTACGGTCGACGGCTCGACGATCCTCGGTCGGCTCGCGCTGCGGGAGGAAGCGATGCGCGAGCACGCGCTGCTCAACGCGTCGGTGACGCTGCTGCCGGCCGGGGCGCCGCGACCGGGCGCTGCGCCGGGCTGGCGCGAGCGCGTCGTCCGCTGGCTGGGTTGCGTTGCGGGAAGGCGAGAGGCCGGCGATCGAGAGGCCGCGGCAAGCGGCCCCGGGGCGCACGCCGCGACGGGCGCGCAGGCCTATCCGCGCGGCGGCGCGGGCTGGTCGGCCGATCCGCACCGGCGCGACGCGCCCGCGTTCGTCCGGTTGCTGGTCAACCTCGAGCAGGCGCCGCACCCGGAGAACCGGATCGTGCTCGTCGACGGACGCGACCGCCTCGGCATGCGCCGCGTGCAGGTCCGATGGCAGTGGCGCCCCGACGAGCAGGACCGGCTCGAGCGCCTGCGCGGGCTGCTGGCGAAGGAGCTGGAGGGCGCGGGCATCGGCCGGATCGAGCGGGCGGCGCAGGCGGTGCCCGATCCGCGCGCGCACCATCACGCCGGCACGACGCGGATGCACGACGATCCGCGCTTCGGCGTCGTCGATCGCGACTGCCGGGTGCACGGCACCGAGAACCTGTTCGTCGCGGGCGCGTCGGTCTTCCCGACCGCGGGGTTCGCGAACCCCACGTTGACCATCGTCGCCCTGGCGCTGAGGCTCGCCCAACGGTTGCGGTCGCCCGGTTGATGCACGGTATCCTGTGGCGATGAACGCTTCCCATGGCCTCGAACCTGTCGTCCGCGCGCGCGTACGCCCGCTGTCCGCGCGCGTCGCGCGCGCGGCGCTCTACGCTGCCGTCGCGCTGTCCGCGCTGCCCGCGTTCGGCTGGAGCAATCACGCGCTGAGCACCCGGCCCGCGCTCGAAGGCATGCCCGAGGTGGCTCGCCTGGCGCCGGTGAAGGTCGAGACGCTCGAGGCCTTCCTCGCGGCCGAGGCGCCGCGCCTGGAGAAGGTGCTCGACGAGCAGGAGCGTTGGGCGCGCGAGCACGTGCCCACCTATCCGGCGCGGCCCGACGCGCTGCGCTTCGTGGCCGCCGGCGCGGCCGACGCAGCCGAATTGCGGCGCCGCTTCGTCGCGGCGCTGCGCATCTCGCCCGATGCGCGCCTGAGCCTGTTCCTTCAGCGCCAGCCCGGCGAGACGGCCGACGAGCGCCCGCCCATGGCCGCGCGCGAGGTGACGACGCTGCTGCGCGACAACGCGGTCGAGGCGGCGAAATTCGTCGCGCTGCGCGAGGGCGAGTCCGTGTCGCCGCTCGCAGTGATCGCCACCGCGTCGGACGAGCCCGACTACGGCCTGGACATCGGCCTGTGGGAGGACAACGGCACCGCGCAGGGCCGCGCCTACGGCTTCGGCCGGCAGCCGTTCGGCAACCCGGCGCTCGACTTCGGCACGCAGGCCCCGTTCCACATGGGCTTCTTCCACGAGTCGACGATCGTCTACGCGGCGGCTGGCTTTCTGAAGCGCACCTATCCCGAGTACCGGATCCACCTGTGGAAGACGCTCGCGCTGCACGCGCTGCGTACCGGCCACGACTACTGGGGCTGGCGCTTCGCGGGCTGGGCGATGCACTACCTGCAGGACCTCGCCCAGCCGTACCACGCGCGCGTGCTGCCGGGCCTGAGCACCGTGCGGATGCTCTGGATCAACGCGCTGCAGATCGCCGGCTGGCCGGACGCGCGCAACCGGGCGGTGACGCTGGTGTCGAATCGGCACCTTGCCTTCGAGAACTTCCAGCGCACCGCGATGCTCGCCGGCTATCGCGAGCGCGGCCGCAGCGCCGCGCTGTTCGACGCGCTGGGCGGCGCCGGGGCGGGTGCCGACCCGAAGTACGACGACGACAGCCCGCGCGCGGTGATCACGCGGCGCGCGGCCGACGCGGCCGACGCGCTCGACCGCACGATCGTCGCGGCGCTGCCGGCGCGCTACGTCAGCGACCCGAGCTTCGAGTTCGGCGCGTCCGAGACGGGCATCGACCTCTTCGCGTCGTTGTCGCGCGACGATCCCGCCGGGCGCGACGCGCTCGTGCGGGCGCTGGCGCCGCGGCTGGCCGACTACGGCGCGCAGACGCGCGCCTTCGTTCGCAGCCTGCTCGCCGACCGCTGATTTCCCCAAGTCTCGCCGGGCTCATCTGCTGAGCCCAGGGGCGGCGAGAATGCGCCCTTTAAGCTGTATTTCATCTATTGCTTATTGGGGGCGACGATGACCTGGGTCCTGGTGTTGTGCATCACCGCGGGCGATCAATTCTGTGCCGAGAAGGTGCACCTCGAGTTGCCGACTGCGACGGCATGCCGGCAGATGCTTGCGCACTACACGCACGACAAGCGGGTGGTCGCGTACTGCAGGCCGAAGGCGGCGCACGACTGAATCTGGCGCACGGCCCGGTGCCGGGTGCGTCGCGACGGCTTGGTTCAGGCCAGGCCAGAAGGTAGAGTCTGATTGTCGTTGAGGCGGCCAGACGGCCCGTGCAACCCGCTTGGGTGTTCGGCCCGGATGAGTAGAGCGCACGGCCACCGTGCTGGTCTTCCTGAAGCCCGAACGGTTACGCGCCGCCTTCGAGCGCGCATGCACAAGCTGTCGAAGACCATGTCTGCTTCAGTGGGGTGGCATCGACGTTGCCGAGCATGTCGATGTTCGGTGCTGGGCGCCCAGCTCGATGCCCAGCAGTTCGACAGCCAGACCGAGGGACACTCGGCTGACGGCGGCATTGAAGCCGCTGGACGTGGCGTTGGTGGTGATGGAGGCACCGGCGGCGAGAGGAACTGGCCTGCGCGCTGCAAGGCGCGGCTTGCCGGTGGCGGTGGTCACCGCGCCAGGCCCGCGACTTCGCCAAGTCGATGGGCCGTCTGGCCAAGACCGACGCGGTGGACTGCCATGCTGGCAGGTCGCCGCGGTGCTGCTGCGCAGGTGCTCGCTCCTGCGCCCGCTGGCCGATGCGCAGCAGCAGGCTGGCCGCGCTGGTCACGCGCCGGCGCCAGCTGCTGGCCATGCTGCTCAGCGAGCGGCAGGGCTGCAGATCACGCCCGGGCCTGCACCCGAGCATCGAGGCCATCGCGGCCATCAAGGCGCAGCTCGATGACATCGAGGCCCAGATGGTCGGCCATGTGCGCGAGCACTTCGGCGAACTCGACCGGCTGCTGCAGTCGGCCAGCGGCATCGGCCCGGTGGCCAGCGCCACGCTGATCGCCGAGTTGCCCGAACTCGGCCGCCTGAACCGACGCGAGATCGCAGCCTCGGCATCGCCCGATGGCCAACGACTCCGGCTCCAGCAAGGGGCGACGACGCATCCAGGGCGGCCGCCGACGTGCGCCGCGTGCTGTACATGGCCGCACTCACCGCCAGTCGCCGCAACCCCGTCATCAAGGCCTTCTACGAGCGACTGATCGCCGCCGGCAAGCTGCCCAAGGTCGCCTTGGTGGCCTGCATGCGCAAGCTCCTGACCAGCTTAACGCCATGGTTCGCACCAACAAGCCCTGGAACAACCACTTCCACGCGCTTGACTTCGAAGCCGGTTACTCAGTCGTCGGACGCGTAGCTCGCCAGCACGACGTCGGCCGCCGCTTCGCGGATCGGGATCAGTGCCTGGTAGTCCGCGGAACGATGCCAGGCCTCGATCGACGCGACATCAGGAAAGCGCAGCACGACGGTTTCGGGATGCGGTTGTTCGCCGCTGAAGACCCCGGCGCGCCGCCCGCGGAACAGCAGTTCGCCGCGCCACGGCGCCAGCGTGCCGGGCACGCGGCTGCGGTATTCCGCCCAGCGGGTTTCGTCGCGGACGCGGATGTGGCCGATCAGGTAGGCGGGCATGTCGGGGTTCGGGGCGATGACGGGGTCACCGAGAGTAAGCCATGATCGAGCGCTCGACGAAAGTGTCCATGATCTCGTCGAGCCGCCGCCGGAAGATCCGGTCGGCGGCGGCGTCGAGCCGCGCGCGGGGAACCACGCGCAGCGACAGCGCCACCGGCAGCTTCGCGTCGAGGCCGATGCTGCACTCGATCCGCGTCCGGGCGCCCGCGCCGGCGAACGCGATCGTCTCCTCGAACCGGCCCGATCCGCTCATCGAGTACCAGCCGGCCTGTGCGGGCATCGCGCTGCGCAGCGGCCCGCTGGCGATCCCCCGATCGGGGGCGGAGACGATGCGCACGTCGCAATGGATGGTCACGCGGTACAGGCCGGCCTCGCGGGCGCTGTAGACCAGGCGGTAGGCCGCGTCGCCGTCCTTGCGCACGACCGAGACGTGCGGCAGGAGCCCGAGCAACCGATCGATGTCGCAATGCCAGGCGAAGGCCGGCGCGCGCTTCGCCGGGAACATGTACGAGCGCCGCACCGAGGCGGCGACGGTGAGCGTCGTGCCGGGCATGGGGGTTGCGGGCGGGCGCGGCGTGACGAAGCGCCGCGTCAGGCCCCGCGTTGCAGCTGCTCGAGCGGCAGCTCGGTCGTGCGCTTGATCTCCTGCAGCACGACGCTGGACTCGACGCTGCGCACGCCGGGCAGCCGCATCAGCCGGTGCATCATGAACTGCGCGAAGGCCGCGAGGTCGGCGGCGACGATGCGCAACTGGTAGTCGTAGGGGCCGGTGACCGAATAGCACTCGAGCACCTCGGGCATCTGCGCCACCGCGCGATCGAACGCGTCGTTGTGCGCCTCGCCGTGGCGTTCGAGCGAGACGCGGGTGAAGGCGGTCACCGTGAGTCCGACCTTCGCCGGGCGCAGCAGCGTCACGCACCGATCGATCAGCCCGCCTTCCTCGAGGCGCTGGATGCGGCGGCTGACCTGCGAGGCCGACAGGTGCACGCGCTCGCCGAGTTCCGGGTTGGTCGCGTGGCCGTCGTGCTGCAGCGCGGCGAGCAGCTGGATGTCGATTCTGTCGAGTTCGAGCACGGTCGCGCCTCCGAATGGTCCGATGATGCACGAAACGTGCGCGGATCTCCAGATCAGGGCTCGAAGTCGCGCGGAACGTGCGCGGCTGCGCGACTAGCATTGCACGGATCGAACCCCTCGCGGCTCGCCGTCGCGCCCTGCCCATGAACGCGCCCGATCGCCTGTTCGTTCCGCCCGCGCCGCTGCGCGTCGATTACCGGCTCGAGGACAGCCTCGCCGCAGCTTCGGGGCCGATCTTCCTCACCGGCACGCAGGCACTGGTGCGCCTGCCGCTGATGCAGCGCGCGCTCGACGCCGCTCGCGGGGTCGACAGCGCCGGCTTCGTCAGCGGCTATCGCGGCTCGCCGCTCGGCGCCTACGACCAGCAGTTGTGGCGTGCGCGGGCGCGGCTCGATGCGGCCAACGTGCGCTTCCTGCCGGCGATCAACGAGGAACTCGCCGCCACCGCGGTGCTCGGCTCGCAACAGGTCGAGAGCGACCCGCAGCGGACGGTCGCCGCCGCGTTCGGGCTCTGGTACGGCAAGGGGCCCGGAGTCGATCGCGCGGCCGACGCGCTCAAGCACGGCCACGCGCGCGGCGCCTCGCCCCACGGCGGCGTACTGGTGGTGGCCGGCGACGATCACGGCTGCGTGTCCTCGTCGATGGCGCACCAGAGCGACTTCACGATGATCTCGTGGCGCATGCCGGTGCTGAGCCCGGCGAACGTCGCCGAGCTGATCGAGTTCGGGCTGTACGGCTGGGCGCTGTCGCGCTACTCGGGCGCCTGGGTCGGTATCAAGGCGATCTCGGAGGTCGTCGAGAGCGCGGCGACGGTCGATCTCGACGCGTTGGGCACGCACTTCGACGGGGCCGTCGCGACCGAAGCGGCGAGCGCGGCCGGTCTCGCTGCGTCGCTGCAGACGGACGGTGCAGCCCGAGAGGCACGGCGTGCCCGGAGCTTGCACTATCGCCCCGACGACGTGCCCGGCGCCGCGATCGAGGCGCGGATGGCGCAGCGGCTCGACGCGGTGCGCGAGTTCGCGCGCCTGCATTCGATCGACCGGACGATCTGCGCGCCGCGCGATGCGCGGCTGGGCCTCGTCACCTGCGGCAAGGCGCACTACGACCTGCTCGAGGCACTGCGCCGCATCGACATCGGTTTGCCCGAACTCGAACGCGCCGGCATCCGCTTCTACAAGGTGGGCCTGGCGTACCCGATCGAGCCGATGCGGATGCGTGAGTTCGCGCGCGGCCTCGACGAGGTTCTGGTGGTGGAGGAGAAGGGCGCCGTTGTCGAGCAGCAGATGCGCGAGCTGCTCTACAACGCGCCGCCGGGCTGTCGGCCGGTCATCGTCGGCAAGACCGATGCGAACGGCGAGCCGCTGCTGCCCGACGTCGGCGAGCTGCGTCCGTCACGCGTGCTGCCGGTGCTGGCCGAGTGGCTGGCGCGCCACCGGCCGGCGCTCGACCGGCGCGACCGCGTGGTCGAGTTCGTCCGTCCTGCGCTGCCGTCGAACGCGGCCGACCGCGTGCGCCGCGTGCCGTACTTCTGTTCGGGCTGTCCGCACAACACGTCGACCCGCGTGCCCGAGGGCTCGCGCGCGCAATCGGGCATCGGCTGCCACGCGATGGCGATGTGGATGGACCGCGACACGAGCGGCCTGATCCAGATGGGCGGCGAGGGCATCGACTGGATCTCGCACGCGCAGTTCACGCGTGCGCCGCACGTGTTCCAGAACCTCGGCGACGGCACCTACTTCCACTCCGGCTATCTCGCGATCCGCCAGGCGATCGCTGCAGGCACGACGATCACCTACAAGATCCTGGTCAACGACGCGGTCGCGATGACCGGCGGCCAGCCGGCCGACGGCGTGGCCACCGTCGACTCGATCGCACGGCAGGTACGCGCCGAGGGCGTGCAGCGGATCGCGGTGGTGGCCGACGATCCGCGCCGGCACGCGGGGCGCGAAGCGTCGTTTCCGCCGGCCACGAGCTTTCACGGTCGCGACGAGCTCGACGCCGTGCAGCGCGAGCTGCGCGCGACGCCGGGCGTCACCGTCCTGCTGTACGACCAGGCCTGTGCGGCCGAGAAGCGGCGCCGGCGCAAGCGCGGCACGCTGGCCGATCCGCCGCGCAGGCTGTTCATCAACGAGGCGGTGTGCGACGGCTGCGGCGACTGCGCCGCGAAGTCGAACTGCCTGTCGGTCGTGCCGGTGGAGACGCCGCAGGGGCGCAAGCGGCAGATCGACCAGTCGTCGTGCAACAAGGACTACCGTTGCGCCGACGGCTTCTGTCCGAGCTTCGTGTCGGTGACCGGCGGCAGCCTGCGCCGGCCCGCGGCGACGCTCGACGCCGAGCGGCTCGCGCATGCGCTCGAGTCGGTGCCCGAGGTCGAGCCGGCGAACTGGCGCGGGCCGTACGACCTGCTGGTCACCGGGGTGGGCGGCACCGGCGTGGTCACCGTCGGCGCGGTCATCGCGATGGCCGCGCACCTGGAGGGCAGGCACGCGTCGGTGCTCGACTTCATGGGCTTCGCGCAGAAGGGCGGCAGCGTGCTCTCGCACGTGCGGCTCGCGGCGAGCGCCGACGCGCTGAACCAGGCGCGCATCGACACGCAGCAGGCCGACGCGGTGCTGGCCTGCGACGCGGTGGTCGCCGCGAGCGACGACGCGCTGCAATCGGTGAGCCACGGGCGCACGCGCATCGTGGCCAACCGGCACGTGCTGCCGGTGGCGGCGCAGGTGACCGACCCCGATGCGCCGCTGCCGGTGGACGCGCTGCTGGAGAAGCTCGCGGCCGCTTCGGGCGAAGGCCGGCTCTCGGTGTGCGATGCGCACGCGATCGCCGGGCGCGCGCTCGGCGACACGATGGCGACCAACATCGTGATGCTGGGCTACGCGTGGCAGCAGGGCATCGTGCCGCTGTCGCGCGCGGCGATCGAGCGCGCGCTGGAACTGAACGGCGTGGCGGTCGAGGCGAACCTGCGGGCGTTCCGCATCGGGCGGCTGGCCGCGCACGACACGCGGGTGCTCGAAGCGGTGCTGGGCGGTGCGGCCGGCGGCGCGGTCGGTGCGAAGGGGGACACCGACGAGGCGCTGCCTGCACTGGTGCAGCGACTGAGCGCAGAACTGGTCGATTACCACGGCGCCGGGCATGCGACCCGGCTGCGCCGTCTGGTCGACGCGGTGGCCGTCGCCGAAGGCGCCCTGCGTCCCGCCGGTGCGCCGCTCGACCTGGCCGCCACGGTGGCGCGCAACTACGCGAAGCTGCTCATGTACAAGGACGAGTACGAGGTGGCGCGCCTGTATTCGTCGAAGCGATTCCGGCGTGAGCTCGAAGCGCGGTTCGAGGGCGATTACTCGTTGAGCGTCCTGATGGCCCCGCCGCTGCTGGCGCGGCGCGGCCCCGACGGGCTGCCGCGCAAGATGCGCTTCGGCCGCTGGATCTTCCCGGTGCTGCGCGTGCTCGCCGCGGTCCGGCGGGTGCGCGGCACGCCGTTCGATGTCTTCGGGTATACGCACGAGCGACGCATCGAGCGCGCGCTGCCGGCCGACTACGCGGCGACGATCGAGGCGATGCTGCCGAGCCTGGATGCGGACCGGCTCGAACTGGCGGTGCAGCTTGCAGACATGCCGGCGTCGATACGGGGCTTCGGGCATGTGAAGCTGCGCAACCTGCGCGAGGCGAAGCGGCGCGAAACGGCGGTGGCGCAGCGGCTCGGGGTGGAGCCGGTGGTGTCGGAAGTGGTGCGCGAGGCGCTTGCGCGGGCCGCGTCGAGCGGCACTGCGCGGAGCGGCATGCCGGTGGGTTCGCACCGCGCCTGAGAGGGCGTTCGGCGTCGACGTCGCGTTGCCCGAGGTCGTTCGCGGGCGCTACTGGTCACGCACCAGGGAACGATTCAAAGTAAATCAAGTCGGGGCCGCTACGGTTGGAGTCGGCGCCACCGCGTCCCGGAGATGGGGGCCGACACTGACTTCGGGTTACGTCGGACTGGAGGAGTGGCGATCGAGAAAACTCCTGCGGCGACAACCACATCCCGGCGCCGATGTGGGCAGGTTACGCCGATGGGCGTGGGTTTATCCGACATCTCGCTGCGAACCAAATCACGTTAGACAGCAATGCGGCGATGAGCGGGTCGCTTGTCGTTCGATATCACCTGTAGTATCATCGCCAACATGAACACGGCGGCCAAGCTCCTCGCGTCGATGCGGCGCAATCCGCGAGACTGGTCAATCGCCGACCTTCAGACTGTTGCTCGACAGAACGGTGTGGATTGGCGGCATCAGAAGAGCAGCCATTGCGTGTTCGTGCGTGAAGACGGGCGAACGCTATCGGTACCGGCGCACAGGCCGATCAAGCCGATTTACGTCCAGAAGTTTGTCGAGCTCGTTGAAGGAGCCTGAGACGTGAGCAAGCTGACTGATTATCCGTTCGAGGTCCGACCGCTGACAGAGGCGGAGGGTGGCGGGTATCTGATCTCGTTTCCGGATTTTGCTGAATGCATCTCCGACGGCGAGTCGGTCGAAGAGGCCATCGAGAACGGGAGAGACGCGCTCAAAGCAACGATCGCCGCTTTGAAAGCGAAAAAGCTTCCAATTCCTTCTCCAAACAGCGGCGGCATTGCGTCCGGGAAGTTCGTCGCCCGCGTGCCGAAGACCGTGCACGCGCAGTTGGCTACCCGTGCAAAGGCCGAGGGCGTATCGCTAAACGCTCTGGTTCTCACGTTCCTCGCGCAGGGCCTGGGCCGCACCTGACTGGCCATGATCCACGGGTGCTGTCTAACAGGTCGGTCGAACGGACGTTTGACCCAGCCGCCGGCTTGCTGCCGCAAGCCGCCGTCTGCGTCAAACGCCGCTCACCCCTAACGTTGGGCGGCATGAAGCCCACCCACCCACGGAGTCCTCGCATGCGAACGATGGTGATACTGAGTTCTGGCCTACTGCTACTTGCTAGCCTTTTCCTGTTCTCCCGGCTGTTCCTCGAACACTTCCCGAGCGCAGTGACTTGGGCCACCTACGGCTTCATCGCAGCCTGGCTTGTCGCTTCCGCGTTCAACCTCTGGGTCGGCGTCACCCTTGCTGGCTACTCTATCCGCGAGGAGTTGCCAATCATGCTCCTACTGTTTGCCGTCCCCGCCGGAGCTGCGCTTCTGGCTCGGTGGAAGTTTGTGTAGGTCAAGGCGCAGCTTCGGGAGGTTTTAACTTGGGCAAGACCAGACTTGAAGCCTTTAGTGATGGCGTACTCGCTATCGTCATCACCATCATGGTCCTCGAACTGAAGGTCCCTCACGATCCGTCGCTCGGCGCGGTGGCCGCCCTGCTTCCCGTGTTCCTCAGCTATCTACTCAGCTTTGTGTACGTCGGCATCTACTGGAACAACCACCACCACATGCTCCACGCTTGCACACGCGTCACGGGCAACATTTTGTGGGCCAATCTGCACCTGCTCTTCTGGCTGTCCCTCCTGCCCTTTGTTACTGGGTGGATGGGCGAGAACCACTTCGCACCCATCCCTTCGGCCCTGTATGGTGTCGTGCTTCTGTGCGCAGCCGTTGCCTACTGGATACTTCAGCAGGCAATCATTGCGTCGCAAGGCGATGATTCGCTACTTCGCCAGGCAGTGGGGAGTGACTGGAAGGGCAAGCTCTCGCCCTTGCTGTATCTCCTTGCGATCACGCTGACGTTCTTTCTCCCCTGGGCGGGTCAGCTCATCTATGTCGGCGTTGCGCTGCTTTGGCTCGTCCCCGATCGACGCATAGAGCGCACCCTCACGCATGCCGCCTAACCCTTCGCTCGAGTGGGCCTCCACCGGCATGGCACTTGGCCCGCGAGGCGCTGGCGGTCTATGCTCCGCCTCGCGGGCCAAGCGCCATCCCGGTTCCGGCCCCTCAGCTCAAACGTTGGGCATCAAAATGAACTCGCGGCTTGACCTTGATCCGCAACTTCACGAAGAGTTGAAGTCGATTTACGAGGAATTAATGTGGCTTTCGGTGCGTCCCAATGTCACGCCTGGGCGGGCTCGTGCTTGGTATACCCACATCATGGCTGAAGCAGTGAAACGTAGACTGCGTCGCTTCACAGGAAAGGTCTCCGAAACCGCGGTCGCAGACGGCGATGGCCCGCTAATGCTTGAGCATTTCAAACGTATTCAAACCACGCTTACCGCACTTGTTGCGCGTCATCGAACTGAACAACTAAACGCCCCCGATGCGTTTATCAAAACACTCGTTGAGTTCGAGCAAGTTCACATCGTTACTCGCGCCGAAAACTACGCTGCTATGCGCGCCAAGGGAAATTATCGCCAAGCCGGGATCGTTCTCCTTCCGTGGAAAAAACTCCCCGAGGAACGCCGTGCCGAGTTGTGGCGGAAAATGCTTCGTGGGAAGGTCGCAAACGCCGATGCCTTCAAACCATAGAGCCCTTTGCTGCCCAACCCGGCAGTCCACACGGACGCTGCGCGATAAAGCCGCGCAGTGCCGGTGACTTCTACGTTAGCCTCCTGAGGCACGGAATGTACCCGCAGGTTGTCATGTAACTACGATGTAGTTACACTGGCCATACATGAGCACACTTCGGTTCGAGTGGGACGAACGCAAGGCGGCAGCTAAGCAACACCGGCATGGCGTCTCGTTCGAGGATGCGCGCACGGTATTCTTCGATGAACGTGCGCGCTTGATCGACGACCCGGATCACTCGGAAGGCGAAGAGCGCTTCATCCTCCTGGGCCTGAGCAGTACGCTTCGCCTGCTCGTGGTATGCCATTGCTACCGCAGCGAAGGCAACGTCATTCGCATCATCTCGGCACGCAAGGCAACAGCGCGCGAGTCGAAGTCTTACCCGTAATAGGTGCAGCATGCGCAAGGAATACGACTTCTCCAAGTCTCGAAAGAACCCCTACGCCTCCCAACTGAAGAAGCAAATCACGATTCGGCTGGATGAAGACGCTATTGCGTACTTCAAGGGCATCTCGGAGGAGGTTGGCATCCCTTATCAAAGTCTGATCAACCTATACCTACGTGACTGTGCGGCTTCGCAGCGAAAACTGAGCCTAAGCTGGAAGAAGTCCGCCGCTGGTGGCGCAGGCGGCTAACCCCTCCATCGAGCGGACAGCCTTCGGCTGCCGCTCATGTCGAACGTTGGAACGCAGGAACATCCCGTGCCACCGACTAGGTCCGTTGATTCCCTCTCCGCGGTGGAGCGTGAACTCTGGAACCAGGTTGTTCGGCTCTGGGAACTCTCACGCACACGGGATCGGGCTCACATCGTCGCGCTCATACATCCACAGTACGTGGGTTGGGACATCTCCGCCGAGTTGCCGCACGACAAGGATGCCGCGCTCGCCTCAGTCACCGATAACCCTCCAGTCCTGAGAGACTACAGTCTCCTTCCACATAGCGTGCGCGTCTACGACCAAAGGGTAGGCGTGGTCCACTATTCATACCGGGCGACGGTTGCATCGCCGGACGCTGTGCCGCTCACCGTCGCTGGCAAGTGGACCGAGGTCTATCTCAGAGTGACTAATGAATGGACAATGATCGCAGTCAGTGGAATGCCCACTCCGTCAACCGGAGCTTCCGCGGTATGCCACCCTGACCCGGTTGACGCTACGCTTCGTCAGGCGTGCGGTGAGGTTCTACTCCGAAGGCCTGGGGTTTCCCACGGAAGGCATCGTCGGACGTGAGTTCGAATTCGGCGGTGTCGCATTCTTCGACATGCAGCCGGGCCTCAGGCTTGCACTGTGGCCCAGGAGGAGCCTGGCTCACGACTCGGGCCTCTCGGTCTCGGGCCCGAGCCAGACCGATCTCTCGTTGGGGCATGACGTCGGCTCGAAAGAAGAGGTCGATGCCGTGATGGCCCGGGCTCCAACGGTCAGGCCGACATCCGAACACGTGGGAGGCGAATCATGAGCAAAGTGTTCGTCAACATCGGACTCAGCCTCGATGGCTACATGGCCCCGGAAGGCATGACCATGGGCAAGCCCGAGTACAGGAACTGGGGCGCCAAGTGGGGTGCACTGATGGCTTGGCTCGTCAATCAGCAGTCCTTCCGCGAGAACCTCAAGCTCGGACCAGGGGGAGAGACCGGTCCGGTCAATGACCTGGTTCGCAGCACCACGGAGCGCATCGGTGCCAACGTCATGGGCAAGCGAATGTTCGACCAGGGCGAGGTCGCGTGGCCAGAGGAGGCTCCGTTTCACACACCGGTCTACGTTCTGACCCACGAGAAACGCGAACCCTGGGTGCGCCCCGGCGGGACGACCTTCCACTTCGTCAACGACGGGCCGGAGCGTGCCCTGGAGCTGGCTCGGGAATCGGCAGGCAGTCGCGACATTCGCATCGCGGGTGGCGCCGACGTGATCCAGCGGTACCTGAATCTGGGTGCCGTCGACGAGCTGGAAATCGCCCTGGCCCCCATCTTGTTCGGCGGCGGGCGGCGTCTCTTCGAGAACCTGCGCGAGCTCGCGCCGCAGTTTCGCATCGACAGGGTTCTCGATGGTCCGGCCGCCACGCACTTGCGCTATGTGCGCCAATGAAGGCGGGCTGACGCGCCGGTTGCAGCGGAGGGTCCGCCGCTGAACCGGAGCTCAGGCATCAGCGAAGCGCGATCGCTGGCATCAGCGGGTTGAATATGATAGCACATTTTGCTATCATCATCTTGTGAACTCCAGGCAGAAGAAGACGCTGGCCGCCATCTTCGTGCGCCCAACCTCTCCGTCGATCCTCTTTTCGGACATCGAGTCTCTGATCAAGGCGCTCGGCGGCAGTGTCCACGAACGCGAAGGGTCCAGGGTCAAGCTGGTGCTCGATGGTCACGAATGGCGCTGCCATCGTCCCCACCCGGGCAAGGAGGCCAAGCGGTACCAGATTGAAGAAGCGCGCGAGCTTCTCGAACGCGCAGGAGTCAGACCATGAATACGATGACTTTTCGAGGCTACACCGCTCGTGTCGAATACGACGAGCGCGATGACATCTTTGTCGGCCGGGTGCTCGGGCTTCGCAGCACCATCAGCTTTCACGGCAAGACCGTGGCCGGGCTGCGGCGTGAGTTCACGGCCGCGATCAAGGACTATCTTGCAGACTGCGAAGAGCAGGGTGTTTCGCCCGAGAAGCCGGCCTCGGGCAAGTTGCTCCTTCGCGTGCCGCCCGACGTGCACAGTCGCGCACTGATAAAGGCCCAGGCAATGGGCAAGAGCCTGAATCAGTGGGCTACCGAAGCACTCGAGCAGGCGGTGCGGGCTGAGGGCTAACCGCTGCATCGAGCGGACAGTCAAGCGGCTACGCGTGTTTCCTGCCGCTAATGTCGAACTACAGGGGGCTTCGCAGACTGCGGGTGAATCCGATGAAGAAGGGTGAGCGCATCTTCGGAACAGTGTTCGGTTTTTTTCTGCTGGGCATCGGCGCGTACGCGTTGTTGGCCGGGACGCCTGTCGATTGGCGCTCCGTCGGCGGCATCGTTCTGGTCGTGCTGGGCGGCAATGCGCTCTACGCTTCCTGTGTCGGTAAGCCGTCCTGGCTTTCGAGGATCGGGCCACTGCCGTAAAGGGGACGGTGGAGTCGCGCGACTTCTCCTTCGAGAGCCGACGCTCTGCGAGCGCAGCCCGAACAGGTCCTCATGCGCCGAGAATGTGTGGAGGTGCTCGTGGCTGCACAGAATCCATTCGTATGACACGAGTTGGTCACGTCCGATCAGAGATCCAGCGGAGACTTCTTCTGCGGACTCTTCGGGTGGGAGCGGCGTGCGGTGGATGCAGGTTCGTTCGGAACCTATACGCTCTTCCAGCTCGAGGGAAAGGATGTCGCCGGGATGATGAATCCGACGGCAGAGTTGCCGGGGAGTGGTTCGTACTGGCATTCGTACTTCGCGGTATGCGCGGTTTCAGACCCGACTGGTGCGGTTGCCCACCTCATGCAGCCGATTCTGTCACGCGCATAGCCGTTCGCTTCAGGCGCGACCGCCCTGACAGTCCGCGCCCCGAGCTCGAACGCCGGATCTTTTCGCACCGAATGACACCACGTCCCCGTGCATCTCGAGCGCTCGGCCTGGCCGGCTGGCTGCTGGTTGCGTTCGCTGCCGCCGCAGTGGGTGCCGTGGCATCGGCCGACGCGGTGACGTTCTATGCGCAGCTGACGAAGCCGTCCTGGGCGCCGCCTGCCCGGGTGTTCGGTCCCGTGTGGTCGGTCCTCTACACGCTGATGGGCGTTGCCGCCTGGCTCGTGTGGCGCTCGCCCGGTCCCGCGCGGGGTGCGCTCTGGTTGTTCACTGCACAGCTGGCGGCCAACGCACTCTGGTCGTGGCTGTTCTTCGCGTGGCACCTGGGCGCGCTGGCGGCGGTCGAAGTGCTGGTCCTGCTGGCGCTCATCGCGGCAACGGTGCTGGCCTTCCGGAGTCGCTCCCGCATGGCTGCATGGCTCTTGCTACCCTATCTCCTTTGGGTGTCGTTTGCCTCGCTGCTCACCTGGTGGGTATGGCAGCGCAATCCGGGTCTTCTGTAGAGCGTGCCGAGCGATCCAACATGGCCACCTCGTCCAGCTGGTTCTTCTGGGCAGTCCTCTCGGCGATCTTCGCCGCGCTGACCGCGATCTTCGCCAAGATCGGCATCCAGGGCGTCGACTCCGATCTCGCCACGCTCGTTCGCACGATCGTCATCCTGTTCGTTCTGTCGGCGTTCATCTGGTTCGCGGGAAAGTGGAGCAACCCGTTCGAGCTTCCCGCCAGGACATGGCTCTTTCTCGGCCTGTCCGGCCTGGCCACCGGCGCGTCGTGGGTGTGCTACTTCCGCGCGCTGCAGATTGGCGACGCATCGAAGGTCGCGCCGGTGGACAAGTTCAGTGTCGTGCTGGTTGCCGTGTTCGCGTTCGCGTTTCTCGGCGAGCGGCCGTCCGGTCGCGAATGGCTCGGCATTGCGATGGTGGCCGGCGGCGTGCTGGTCCTGGCGTTCAGGAGGTAGCCGATGAGTCATACCGTGACCAAGTTCGCGCTGGGCATGATGGGCCGCCTGCGTGACCGCCCGGCGATCGGCGACGCGGCCGTGACGATCGCGCTGCCGGCGCCCGAGGCGCGCGGCGGCATGCCGCTGATGGAGGCGCTGGCGCTGCGGCGTTCGTCGCGCGAGTTCGCGCGCGACGAGTTGCCGCTGCCGCTGCTGTCGAACCTGCTCTGGGCGGCCTGGGGCAGGAACCGCCCCGAGGGCGGGCGCACCGCGCCATCGGCGCTGGACGCGCAGGAGATCGACGTCTACGCGGCGCTGCCCGGCGGCGCCTACCGGTACGACGCCGAGGGGCACGCGCTGTGCCTGGTCGCGAAGGCCGACCTGCGGCGCGTCACCGGCTACCAGGACTTCGTCGACGAGGCGCCGCTCGACCTGGTCTACGTGGCCGACCACCGGCGCATGGCGATGGTGCCGGCGGTGCAGCGCGAGAGCTTCGCGTCGTTCGCGGCCGGCGCGATTGCGCAGAACGTCTATCTGTTCGCCGCCGGCAACGGGCTGGCGACGGTGATGCGCGCCTGGATCGATCGCGACGCGATCGCCGAGGCGCTCGGGCTGACCCACGATCAGCAGGTGCTGCTGTCGCAGACGGTCGGCTATCCGGCGAAGGGCTGAGAGCCGGAAAACGGGTTCAGCAGGGCAACGCCGCAGTCTTCGAAGTCGCGCACGTTGCGCGTGACCAGCACCAGCCGATGGGCGTGGGCGGTCGCGGCGATCAGCATGTCGGCCTGGGTGCGGGTCAGGCCGCGGGCGGCGAAGCGGCCGCGCATCATGCCCGCGTGGCGGGCGATGCCCGCATCGACCGGCAGCACCGTGTGTTGCGCGAGCAGCCGCTCGAACCAGGCCAGCAGCACGGGGTTCGGGCGCCAGGCAAGCCCGAATGCGATCTCCTCGACGGTGACGATCGACAATGTGAGCGCCGACTGAGTCTCCGCCCAAGCGAGTACCCCCGCGTCGGGTTCGCGGCGGCAGAGCTCGCTGATGACGTTCGTGTCAACCAGCTGCATCGCGGCTTTTCGGAGAAGCGGGTGCTGACTCCTCTTCCAGCATCCGCGCGAAGGCGTTCTCGCGATCGGTGCGGGGCGGGGCCGGCAACGGCTCGGCCGGGGGGGCGGTTTCTTGCGCCGAGGCAGCGGCCGCGAGTTCGTCGCGCAACCGGTCGAACTGCGTGGCCACGGTCGTTCGCGACGCCTCGCGTCGCCATTGCTCGAACGCCCGGAACGAATCGGCATCGATGAGCGCTCCGACCAGCCGACCGCGGTTGTAGATCGGCTGCGGCTCCTCGGCTGCCAGGCGAACGACCTCCGAGAGGTGCTGCTTGGCTTGGGCAATGCTCCAGGCCATCGTGCTATGAATGACTACTTTAGATAGACAGGATGGACATTTTAAATGGACATCGCGCCTCATGCAATGGCCGTCCGCGCTCCCGCCCGGTTTCCATCACAATCTCGCTTCCTTCGACCCGAAGGCCGTTCCCCAAGCCCCTCGCTCGCCGTTCCCGGGCGGCCAGCCCGGCGCGCGCCACCCCCACTGCTGTCATGATCGTCGAACGCATCCTCTCCATCATCCTGCCGGTGTTCATCACGATCGCGCTTGGCTACGGCTATGGCCGCTGGCGCGGCGAGAGCGTGCGGACCGAGATGGTTCCGGTGAACCGCATCAGCATCGACGTCCTGTGTCCGCTGCTGGTGCTCACTTCCTTTGCTTCGAAGGACTTCGATCTCTCGGCCAACGTCAACCTGATCGTGGCCGGCATGGTGGTCTCGCTGGGCTCCGGCCTGCTGGCCTGGCCGGTCGGTCGCCTGCTGGGTTACGACGCGCGCACGTTCGTGCCGCCGATGATGTACAACAACTGCGGCAACATGGGGCTTCCGCTCGCTGCGCTGGCATTCGGTTCGGCCGGCCTGCCGGCGGCGGTGGCCCTGTTCATGGCGGGCAGCCTCGTCTACTTCTCCGCCGGCATCAAGATCATCGAGAGCCGGCGCGGCACCGGCGGCCATGCGTCGTGGAAGTTCCTCACCAGCCCGATGATGCTCGCGATGATTGCGGGCATCCTGCTCGCCGCGACGCGTGTCGCGATTCCCGGCGGGCTCTTCAAGTCGATGCAGATGCTTGGCGAGGCCTGCATCCCGCTGATGCTCTTCGCGCTCGGCGTGCGGATGCTGGACGTGAGCTTCAAGAGTTGGCGGATCGGCCTGGTCGGCGCGCTCGTCTGCCCGCTGTCGGGCATCGCGGTCGCCGGGTTGCTCGATGGCCTGTTCGCGTTCAGCGCGGAGCAGCGCGGACAGCTCTATCTCTTTGCGGCGCTGCCGCCGGCGGTGCTATGTTTTCTCGTCGCCGAGCAGTTCGGCCAGGAGCCCGACAAGGTCGCCGCCATCGTGATGCTCGGCAATCTCGCTGCCGTCGTGTTCGTGCCGCTCGGCCTGTGGCTGGGCCTGGCCGCCTGAAGGAACGACGGTACCGCCCGCGCGCCGATCGCCGCTTCCGGACTCCCGATGCCCCGCTTCCTCCGCGTCGCCTTCCAGAACCTGCGTGACCTGCTGGTCACCGCAGGCCCGTTCGCGCTGATCGCGGCCGGGCTGCTCGCGGCCGCCTACTGGTACCTGCAGCCCACGCCGCCGAAGGTCGTGACGCTGGCCACCGGCCAGGAGCAGGGCGCCTACGCCGAGTTCGGCAAGCGCTACAAGGACTGGCTCGCCCGCTACGGGATCGAGGTGCGGCTGCGCACCACGCAGGGCGCCGCCGAGAACGTCGAACTGCTGCGCGACGAGGCGTCCGGCGTCCAGGTCGCGTTCGTCCAGGGCGGCGCCGACTCGCAGCCGACGCTGCCCGGGCAGCCGAAGGACGACGACCTGGTCGCGCTCGGCAGCCTCTTCTACGAGCCGGTGTGGCTGTTCTATCGCGAGGACGTCGCGCGCCGGCGGCTTCGCCGCGACGCGATCGAGGGCCTGGCCGACCTGCGCGGCTGGCGGCTGAACATCGGCACGCCGGGCAGCGGCGTGCCGAACCTGATGACCCGGCTGTTCGAGGCCAACCGCGTCGATCCGGCGAGCGTGCGTCTGCGCACGCTGGGCGAAACGCCGGCGGTCGCCGCGATGCTCGACGGCAAGATGGATGCGGTGGTCTTCGCCTCGGCGCCCGAATCGCTGCTGGTGCAGATGCTGCTGCAGACGCCCGGCATCCGCCTGTTCGACTTCGCGCAGGCCGAGGCGTATTCGCGGCGCTATCCGTTCCTCAGCCCGGTGACGCTGCCGCGCGGCGTCGTCGACCTGGCGCGCGACCTGCCGCCGCGCGACGTGCAGCTGATCGCGCCGACCGCGATGCTGGTCGCGCGCGACGACATCCATCCGGCGCTGATCCAGCTGTTCGTGCAGGCGGCGCGCTCGATCCACGGCGAGGCGGGCTGGTTCCAGCGCCGCGGAGAGTTCCCGTCGGAACGTTCGCTCGAGTGGCCGCTGGCGCGCGAGGCCGAGCGCACGCTGCGCGGCGGCACGCCGTGGCTGCAGCGCTACCTGCCGTTCTGGCTGGCCAACCTGATCGACCGGATGTGGGTCGTGCTCGTGTCGATCATCGCGGTGCTGATCCCGCTGTCGCGGGTCGTGCCGCCGCTGTACGAGTTCAAGGTGCGCTCGCGGATCTTCCGCTGGTATGCCCAGTTGCGCGACATCGAGGAGAGCATCGACGACCGCGAGGACGCCGCCGGCCGCCTGCTCGAGCGGCTCGACCAGCTCGACGCGCGCGTCGAGCGGCTGACGGTGCCGCTGTCGTATGCCGACGAGCTCTACGCGTTGCGCAGCCACATCCAGATGGTGCGCAGCAGGATCGGGCGCGCCGCGCCGCCGCCTGCACCTTCCGCGTCGATGCCCGTCTCCCCCCAGACCCCCACCTCCAGCGAGAAGGCGAACCCATGACCGACCTGATCCAGGTGACGCGCGACGGCGCGATCGCGACCGTCGTGCTCAACCGTGCCGACAAGCTCAACGCAATGACGAAGCCGATGTGGCAGGGGCTCGGCGACGCGATGCGCGCGCTCTCTGCCGACGACTCGCTGCGCTGCATCGTCGTGCGTGGCGCCGGAGAGAAGTCGTTTTCGCCCGGCAACGACATCGCCGAGTTCGCCACCGACCGCTCGAACAAGCAGCAGGCGATCGAGTACGGCCGCATCATGCACGCGACGGCGCAGGCGATGATCGAGTGCCGCCACCCGCTGGTTGCGCAGATCCACGGCATCTGCGTCGGCGGCGGGCTGGAGATCGCGTCGATGTGCGACATCCGCATCTGCGGCGAATCGAGCCGCTTCGGCGCGCCGATCAAGAACCTCGGACTGGTGATGGCGTATCCCGAGATGAGCCCGCTGGTGCGGCTCGCGGGCGCCGACGTCGCGCTGGAGATCCTGCTCGAGGGCCGCATCTTCGACGCGCGCGAGGCGAAGGACAAGCGGCTGGTCACGCGCGTCGTGCCCGACGACCAGGTGGCGGGCGAGGCGCGTGCTGCGGCCGGGCGCATCGCCGAGGGCGCGCCGCTGGTCGCGCGCTGGCACAAGAAGTTCGCGCGACGGCTGGCCGAGGGCCGGCCGATCACCGAGGCCGAGCACGACGAGTGCTTCGACTGCTTCGACACCGAGGACTTCCGGATCGGCTATTCGGCGTTCCTCGCCAAGGCGAAGCCGGCGTTCGTGGGGCGGTGAGATGAGCGCGTCCGCGACCCCGCACTCCGGCCCCCTTGCAGGCGTGCGCGTGCTCGAGCTCGCGCAGATCATGGCCGGGCCAACCGCCGGCATGATGCTCGCCGACCTCGGCGCCGAAGTGATCAAGGTCGAGAAGCTGCCCGGCGGCGACGACTCGCGCGGCTATCGCGAGCCGCGCGTGAACGGCGTGTCGGCGCCGTTCATGATCCTGAACCGCAACAAGCGCGGCATCGCGTTGAACCTCAAGCACGAGCAGGGCAAGGAGGTGCTGCGCCGGATGGTCGCGCGCGCCGACGTGCTCACCGAGAACTACCGGCGCGGCACGCTCGAGAAGCTCGGGCTCGGCTACGACGCGTTGTCGAAGCTCAATCCGGGGCTGATCTACTGCGCGGTGTCGGGCTACGGCCGCGACGGGCCCTGGGCCGACAAGGGCGGCTTCGACCTGATCGCGCAGGGCTTCGCGGGCCTGATGAGCATCACCGGCGAGCCGGGTCGCCCGCCGGTGAAGACCGGCAATTCGGTCGCCGACATCAACGGCGGCATCCTGGCCGCGGTGGGCATCCTCGCCGCGTACGTGCACAAGCTGAAGACCGGCCGCGGGCAGATGGTCGACACCTCGCTGATGGAAGCGGCACTGCAGCAGACCTACTGGCACGCGGCGATCTTCTTCGCGACCGGCGTGTCGCCGCAGGCGCTGGGTTCCAGCCACGTGCTCACCGCGCCTTACCAGGCGTTTCGCACCGCCGACGGCTACATCAACATCGGCGGCGCCAACCAGTCGAACTGGGAGCGCATCGCCGATGTGCTGGGCCACCCCGAGTGGAAGAGCGACTCGCGCTTCGCGACCAACGCCGACCGGATGCGCAACCTGGCCGAGCTGGTCGCGGCGATGGAGGCGGTGCTCGCGCGCCACGATCGCGCGCACTGGATCGAGGTGTTCGATGCGGCGGGCGTGCCGGTGGGTCCGGTGAATTCGATCGGCGAGGCGCTCTCGCATCCGCAGGTGCTGGCGCGCGGCATGGTGGTCGACCTGCAGCATCCTCAGGCCGGCGCGACGAAGGCGCTCGGCTGCCCGGTGCACCTGTCGGAGACGCCGGCGCGAATCGATCGGGCCGCGCCGCTGCTGGGCGAGCACACGCGCGAGGTACTTCGCGAGCACGGCTACGACGACGCGCAGATCGACGCGATGGCCGCGGCTGGCGTGGTCGAGGAGGCTCGGGCGGGCGGGTGATCTCGCGCCGGCCGGTACCGCGCGCAACGGCGCCGTGCCGGCCGATGTCGCGTCGGCCGATGTCGCGCCGCCGGATGTCGCGCCGAGGCGCGCCGGCGTATCCTGTGGCGATCGCCGACAGGCCGCAGGAGGCCGCCATGCCGACGCGGACGATCGCTGTGTTGCTCCTGCTGCTCGGCAGCGCGCTGGCGACCGCCGCCCGCGCCGAAGCCGAGTGGCTGTCGTTGGGCGCCAAGCATTGGGCGCCGACGGTCTTCAGGAAGAGCGGATCGGCACCGCGAACGCGGTCGCCGAGGCGCGCGTCACGCGTGAGGTGATCCGCGGCTGGTGCGAGAACTGGTCGCCGAACGATCGCGATTGCGTCGAGCGCGAAATGGCGAGCCCCGATACGAAGGTGACGTACCGTGCGTCGGCCGATTGCACCCGCGGCCGGATCACGGCGGTGGACGGCAAGACCTACGCGCTGGCCGGCCGCTGGGACAACTCCGACATCGGCGGCGGCCGCACGCGCTGGCGCGACGCGTCGGGGAACATCGTCGGCCGCGACAATGCGAGCGGCGGCCTCGGCATCTCGCAACAGTGGGAGGTGCTGTGTCCCGAGGCCGGAGCGCACGCAGGCGCCGGCGGTGCGGCCCCAGCGCCGGCCGTGCCGCGCGCGCAGGCCGCTCGGCCCGCGCCGGGGGCGACGCCGCTCGCGGCGCGCTTCGCGCCCGGGCAGGCGGTCGAGGCCCGCTACGGCAGCGGCTGGGTGCGCGCGCGCGTGGACAGCGTCCGGCGGGTGAGCGGCGCGGCAGGCCCCGAGTACGCCTACAACGTGCGCCTGGAGAATGGCCTGCGCAGCCAGTTGCCTGCGCGGATGCTGCGCGAGCCGGCGGGCAGGTAGACTGCTCGCCCATGTCCGATCGCACTTCGACCTCCAGCACCCGCCTCGCCGAAGCGGGCCGCCATCTCGACGTGGCCGTCAGCACCGCGAACCTGCCGGTGCATCGCGCCTCGACCGTCCTGTTCGACACGCTCGCGCAGGCCGAGGCCGCAGGCGAGGCGGTCGGCAAGGCCGAGCGGCACGCGACGACCTACGGCACCGCCGGCACGCCGACGACGATGGCGCTGATGGACGCGCTCGCCGAGATCGAAGGCGGCGGCCACGACGTGCGCGCAGCACTGATGCCGTCGGGCCTCGCGGCGATCACGGCGGTACTGCTCGCGGTGCTCGAGCCGGGCGATCACATCCTGGTGACCGACTCGGCCTACGGCCCGACGCGGATCTTCTGCGACGGGATGCTGGCGCGCCTGGGCGTGAAGACGACCTGGTACGATCCCACCGTCGGTGCCGGCATCGACGCGCTGATCCGCCCCGAGACGAAGCTCGTCTGGCTCGAGAGTCCCGGCAGCTACACCTTCGAGGTGCAGGACGTGCCGGCGATCTGCGCGGCGGCGCGCGAGCGCGGCGTGCTGACGATCATCGACAACACCTGGGCTTCCCCGGTGTTCACGCGGCCGTTCGACTGCGGCGTCGACGTCTCGGTGGTGGCCCTGACGAAATACTGGAGCGGCCACTCCGACGTGCTGATGGGCGCGGCGGTCGTGCGCGAGTCGTTGTGGCCGAAGGTGTGGAGCGCCGTGCGCCAGCTCGGTCAGTGCGTGAGCGGCGACGATGCGTACCTCGTGCTGCGCGGATTGCGTACCGCCGACGTGCGCATGCGCCGCCACCAGGAGAATGCGCTGGCGGTCGCGCACTGGCTGCAGCGGCGCGAGGAGGTCGAGACGGTGCTGCACCCGGCGCTGTTCTCGCATCCGCAGCACGCGCTGTGGCGGCGCGATTTCTCGGGGGCCAGCGGCCTGTTCTCGTTCTCGCTCGAGCCGGGCCTGTTCGACGCGCGCCGCACGCCGGTGGCGCTCGCCGCGCTGTGCGAACGCCGCCGCCACTTCGGCATCGGCTATTCGTGGGGCGGCTACGAGAGCCTGATCATGCCGGCGCGCATCGGGCACCTGCGCAAGGTGACCCCGTGGACCGGCGGCCCGCTGGTGCGGGTGCACATCGGGCTGGAAGACCCCGAGGACCTGATCGCGGACCTGCAGGAAGGCTTCGAGGCGATGGAGCACGCGCGGGAGAGTTGAGCGCGCCGCCGGTGGAGGTTCGCTCGAGCGAGGCGTCAGGCCGCACTCCTGCGACGCCGGATTGGCGGCAGGTCGTTCAGGTCAAGTCGGCCGCCTCGACCATGTCCTCGAGCCCTGCGAGGATGGCTCGAGGCCGTCGACAGCGAGCAGCACGCCAGCGTCGCGCAGCTCCTGATCACAACGGCAGGCCCTTGCGATACGCGCGGCCCACGCCAATGCTTCCTCGCGCGACGGCAGTTCAAGCACAGTGAATCCGCCGCCGAAGACGTAGACACCGGCGGCTTTCGCCTCGTCCATCACGGCGTGCGCGTCGCGGCTAACCGCTCCCCACTCGCCTTCGGAAACGACCATGGCCTTGCTGGGGAAGGAGACGAGGTACTTGGCCATGACGCTCCTTCTTCGAGGACAAAGATCGAAGGGCTAGCCGCCAGCGTTCAGCCCTTTTGCTTCGACATGCTTCCTGAAGCGATCGAGTATGGCCTGCCAGCCTTCGCGCTGCTGCTCGATGGAGTGCGTCTCCTCGCTGTCAAAGGAAACTCGAACAGAGACGCCGCCGGCACCCTCGCTGAACTCGACCGTAGCCGTACGATCACCGAACGAGTATTCGATGAGGCTGTCCGGCACGACCCTTGTGTACGTTCCCGCAAAGTCGAACCCGAAGCTGCCATCCTTCGCCTCCATGCGCGAACAGAATGAGCCACCTGGCCTCAGGTCTACAGTGGACCTGGTCGTGTGCCAATCGTCCGATGCTGCGTTCCACTGAACGATGTCGTCAGGGCTGGTGTAGGCCTTCCACACCAACGCGATCGGAGCCCTGACCGAAGCTTCTACCGTGATCTTCATGATCACCCCCACATTTCGATGGTGGCTGACGTTGGTTCGCAGCATGCTACCGAATAACCCGCGTGCGGCAGGCATGAGCTGCCCACCCCCGCACCGCCAAGTGCCGGCAGCCGCACGCATTTCTCTCACCGCCTCGCGGCCGCCGCCGGCGCAAACCGGATCGAGTTCCGATCGATCACGTCGGCAGCCCGTCCTGGTCACCCGACGCGCCGTCGCTCATGCAACGGCCTGGGCCGCCCTGGCCCTATCCGCGACCAACGAGCACCGGGTGAGAGGCGCCGCTCGGCCTCGCGCCCGCGGACCGCAGTCGAGGGCGTTCGGTTCGCCCCGATCCGTCAATCCGCCCCGGCCCGCGCCCGCCGCAGCCTCCTCGGCGCCTCCCGCCCCGTGCACACGTAATGCAGCGCGCGCGGGTTGTGCAGCGTGATCGCCATCCTGCGGCGCCCCCGGCCGCGGCCGGCGAACAGCAGCTCGTCGCCTTCGGAGAGCGCGAAGTCGTCGTTGGGCAGCAGCGTCTCGCGGCCGTTGCGCAGCACCAGCAGCGCGAGCGCCTCCAGCTCTTGCTGGCGGTCATCGGGGTCGCGGAGCAGGTCGCCGATCGTGAACGGGTGCTCGCTGCCGGCCAGGCGCTCGACGATCGCCGGCGCCTCGCCGGCGTCGAGCCGCACGCTCCAGCTCGTCGGCGATCGGGTGCCACCGCGTTTTCGCAGTTGGTGGATCACTTCGTCCGCCCACGCGTCGCGCTCGCGGCGCACGGCGTTCAGGAAGCGCAGCAGCAGCGGCGAGGTGAGCAGCGCGACGCACTCGTCGGCGACGATCTCGCTGGGCCGCATCACCAGGTCGGTGGGGAAGTTGTCGATCAGCACCGAATTCGACGCGTCGTTCTGGCGCAGCACGGTGAACAGCTTCGGGTTGATCGACCGCGCGAGGCTGGCAATGGCCAGGTTGCGAAGGTCGTCGTCGGTGCCGACGACCAGTCCTTCGGCCGAGCGCACTTCGGCGAGCTCGAGCACCGCCGGCTCGGTGCCGTCGCCGGCGATCAGTCCGGGGCGGTCGGCGGCGGGCGGAGACGGGTCGATGATGCGCACCTGCAGACCTTCGGCGCCGAGCCGGTCGGCGACTGCGCGGCCGAAGCGTCCGTAACCGCAGACGACCCACGGCCCGCGCGGCGGCTCGTGCTCCTTGCCGAGCTCGGCGCCCTGCGGCGCGGTGAGCCAGTCGAACAGCCGGTAGCAGCCGGGCGCGCGCATCGCGAGCATCAGCTGTTCGGCGAAGGCCTCGAACGGGTTGACGATCTGCGCCTTGCCGAACGACTGCATCAGCGTGACGGTGTCGGCGGCATGGGCGCGCGCGATCACCGGCACCGCGGGATTGAGCAGGCGCGCGGCGGTGACCACCGCCAGGTTCGCCTTGTCGTCGTTGGTGAGCGCGAGCACGCCGCGGCACATCGGATGGCGCAGGCCGGCGCGCACCAGCACCTGAGGCTCGCCGGCGTCGGCGTTCAGCGCCAGCATGTCGGCGCGGAACTCCTCGAGCTCGAGCGCCTCGAGCCGGGCGGCGTCCTTCTCGACGACGACGAAGCGTATGCCGAGGCGGTCGAACATCCGCGCCAGGCGGTGGCCGGTGTCGCCGCAGCCGAGCACCAGGTGGAAGGGCTCGGCGATGTGCGCGACGCGCCGCTCGAAGCGGATCGAGGCTATCGCGCGCAGGAAGTTGCGGTCCTGGAACATCGCGAGCAGCGTCAGCAGCGTGTAGGTCCAGCCGGTCACCGACAGGTAGATGACGACGGTGGCCCACATCCGCTGCGCGTCGGAGAACGCGCTGGGCACCTCGCCGAAGCCGATCGTCGTCGCGGTGTAGGTGACGAAGTAGAACGCGTGGAAGAAGCTCAGCGGGGGCGCGGATGCGCCCGTCGCGTCGACGCCGGCGATCAGCGTGAAGCCGGCCACCGAGATCGCGTAGATGACGATCAGCGTCATCAGCGGCGCGCGCATGCGCCGCAGCAGCAGGTGCAGCACGCCGCCGTGCGCGACCGGCCCCTGCGAGACGGGCCCGCGGGCGCGTCTCGTGTCGCCGCGTTCGTGCGAGGAGCGGCGTTCGCTCATGGGCGCTCAGCGCCGCATCATCAGCGTCTCGCCGATCAGCATCGACACCGACACGACGTTCGCGAACAGCGCGCCAGCCGCCAGTGACACGACGCTGGCGGTGACGCCGCCGGTGAACCCGAGCCCCGCGACGTGCGCAGCCCAGGCCCAGACGCCGGCGGCGATCAGCAGCTGCGCGTCGGCCACCAGGCTGGACGCCAGGTGGATCGCGCCCAGCTGCGTGCGGTCGCCGAGCTTGAGCACGGTGGCCACCAGGTTGACCACGATCGCGGCGAACAGCTCGAACACGTGATGGTGCTCGGGGTTCGAGATGTCGCCGTAGACGAAGCCGAAGTTCAGCGTCGCCGCAAGCAGGATGAAGAAGCCGAAGACGACCTTGCCGGTGTTCATGCGGCCTCCCGGGTCACTGCGTGTTGCGCGAATCCTGCTCGGGGTCGTACGGGCGAGCGCCGCGCTTGACCTCGGCCATGTCGAGCTTGCGAACCTGCGCCAGCACGTCCTCGAGCGCGCCCTTGGGCAGCGCGCCGGCCTGCTGGAACACGATCACCTGCTCGCGGAAGATCATCAGCGTCGGGATCGAGCGGATCGCGAAGTGGCCGGCCAGCGACTGTTCCTCGTCGGTGTTCACCTTGACGAACTTCACGTCGGGGTTGGCCTCGGCCGCTTCCTCGAAGATCGGCGCGAAGCCGCGGCACGGGCCGCACCACGGCGCCCAGAAGTCGATGACGACGATGTCGTTGCCGGTGATGGTGCTGTCGAACCGGTCGGTGCTGAGGGCTTCGGCGGCCATGGGCTGCTCCAGGATGGGAACGGGGAAGAATACGTCAAGACGACACCAGCGCGCCGCGCGCGCCGGCGAAGGTGTTGCGCAGGGCCAGGTCGAGCAGCACCAGCTGCCCTTCGCAGATCTCCTCGCCCACCGACAGCGGCGTGGCGGGCGGCAAGGCCAGCGTGGCGTCGCGGTCGGCGCCGTCGATCACGATGCGCATGCCGGCCTTGCGCGCGATGTGCATCATGGTCGCGTTCTCGGACAGGCAGTGCATGTACAGCTCGCCGAAGCCGCGGTTGCGCGCATGCAGCGTCGCGCGGCGGAACATCGCCTGCGCCAGTCCGCGCCCGCGCTGCGTCGCGTTCACCGACAGGCCGAGCTCGACCGCGTCGTCGAGCGTGGCTACGTGGGTGACGCCGACCAGTTCGCCGTCGTCGTCGCGCACGCCGAACACGGCGTCGCGGTCGAAATCGAGCCGCTCGACGTAGCCGGCGATCGTCTCGTCGGCGAGCGGCACGCCGAAGCGCAGCCGGCGGTCTTCGGGCGCCAGCGCGAGCAGGTGCGCGAGGATCCCGGGGCGGCTGCTCGGGGAAAGCGGATGGACGATGGTGGCCATGGATTCTCCAGGGGGTATTTCAGGCAGATATGGTGCATCGCAACAATTGCAAGAGCAAGTTCGACGAGAATGCCGCTGTCAGGCGCGTCAAATCCAGGTGCGCCAGATCGTTCCCGGGTCGATTCGCCGCCGGGCCTTGCCTACAATCGAACGAGGCTCGCGCGCCGCTCCGGGCGCCGGGAGCCGCCCCCTCGTCATTTCGCAGGTTGCCGCCGATGCCCACCCAGCCCAACCCCTACCGCCAGGATCTCGATCGCAACGCCGCCAACCACGTGCCGCTGTCGCCCATCAGCCTGGTCGAGTGGGCCGCCGACGTGTTCCCCGACCGCTGCGCGGTCATTCACGGGCCATTGCGTTACAGCTGGTCGCAGATGCTGGCGCGCGCGCGGCGCCTCGCGTCGGTGCTGGCCGCGCGCGACATCGGCGATGGCGACACCGTGTCGGTCGTGCTGCCGAACATCCCGGCAATGCTCGACGCGCACTTCGGCGTGCCGATGAGCGGCGCGGTGCTCAACACGATCAACACGCGGCTCGATGCGTCGACGATCGCGTTCCAGCTGCGCCACTCGGGCGCGAAGGTGCTGATCGTCGACCGCGAGTTCTCGCCGGTGGTCGCGCAGGCGCTGGCGCAGCTCGACGCGGCGGGCGTCGAGCCGCCGTTCGTGGTCGATGTCGACGATCCGGTCCATGACGGTCCGGGCGACCGCATCGGGACGGTCGAGTACGAGGACTGGATCGCCGGCGGCGACCCGCTACATCGCTACGACCTGCCGCAGGACGAGTGGGACGCGATCGGCCTGAACTACACGTCGGGCACCACGGGCGACCCGAAAGGCGTGGTCGTGCATCACCGCGGCGCCTACCTCAACGCGGTCGGCAACGTGCTCGCGTGGAACCTGCCGCGGCACCCGGTGTATCTGTGGACGCTGCCGCTGTTCCACTGCAACGGCTGGTGCTTTCCGTGGACGCTGCCGGCGGTGGCCGGCACCAACGTGTGCCTGCGCCGCATCGACGCGGCGCTGATCCTCGGGCTGGTGCGCGAGCATCGGGTGACCCACTACTGCGGCGCGCCGATCGTGCACAGCGCGCTGATCAACGCGCCGGCCGAGTCGAAGGCCGGCATCGACTGGACAGTCAAGGCGATGGTGGCCGGCGCGGCGCCGCCGGCGTCGATGATCGAGGGCATGGAGCGGATGGGCTGGGAGGTGACGCACGTCTACGGCCTGACCGAGGTCTACGGCCCTGCGTCGGTCTGCGTGAAGCGCGACGAGTGGGAGGCGCTCGACCTGGCCGGACGCGTCGAGAAGAATGGGCGCCAGGGCGTGCGCTACCAGCTGCAGCAGGGGCTGACCGTCGTCGATCCCGAGACGATGCAGGAAGTGCCGCGCGATGGCGAGACGATGGGCGAAGTGGTCTTCCGCGGCAACATCGTGATGAAGGGCTACCTGAAGAACCCGAAGGCGAGCGGCGACGCGTTCCGCGGCGGCTGGTTCCACACCGGCGACCTGGGCGTCGTGCACCCCGACGGCTACGTGAAACTGAAGGACCGCGCCAAGGACATCATCATCTCGGGCGGCGAGAACATCAGCTCGATCGAGGTCGAGGACGCGCTGTACAAGCATCCGGCGGTGCTCGCCTGCGCGGTGGTGGCGCGGCCCGATCCGAAGTGGGGCGAGACGCCGCTCGCTTTCGTCGAATTGAAGGCCGACCGCGAGCCGGGCTCGCCCGAGGCCGCGAAGGCGCTCGCCGACGAACTGATCGCGCACTGCCGAAAGCTGCTCGCGCACTTCAAGTGCCCGCGGGAAGTGCGCTTCGGCGTCGTGCCGAAGACCTCGACCGGCAAGATCCAGAAGCACCTGCTGCGCGCGCAGGCGCGTTCGGCGTCCGCGATCGGCTGAGTCGCGCGCCGGCGCGCGTCGTCGCGTCAGTCGATCAGCCGCCAGCCCTGCGGCGTCGACAATTCGGCGCCCAGCGCGGGCTGCGAAGCGCGCGCGATGACGACGCGCGGGTCGTCGCGCAGCGCCGCGGAAAGGGCCGCGGGATGGGTCGCGGAAAGGGCCGGATCCTCCGGCGCCTGCACGCGCAGCCGCAGCAGCGTCACGCCGGAGGGCGCCAGTGCGTCGAGCGGATGCCGCTCGGGTTTCACGCCCCCCGACCACTCGATCAGCGTCGGCTGCAGCCGGCCCGCATCGCTCCAGCGGCGCACCGCGCTCGCCGCGTCGCCTGGCATCGTGATGCGCCAGGACAGCATGCCGCGCGTCATCGGCACGATCGCCCCGGGGACGTAGCCGTGCTCGCGGGCCGTCGCCTCGTCCAGGCGCGGCACCCGGCACACGCAGTGCACGAGCCTCGGCCGCTGCGCCACGCGGCGGCGCAGCTCGGGGTCGTCCAGCCCGAAGGGCCGCGGCAGCGCCGGCTCGGGCTGGGCCGGGTCCGGTGCGATCAATTCGAGGTAGGTGCGGGCGTCGAGGCGAAGCAGGCGGTTGTGCGTCCCCCAGCCCGGATGGCTGCCGCCGGGTGCGGAGGGCACGCCGGCGAGCCGGCGCAGCCACGCGTCGCCCTGCACGAGCGTGGCGCAGGCAACGACCAGGTGGTCGAGCTCGACGGCGGACCGGATCTGGAGCGGCATCGGGGGTTCCAGGGGCCTGCGGCCCCCCCAAGTACAATCCGGGGCCATGTTAGCGGAACAGAAATCCAGGTTGGCGGCGCTCTTCGACGCCGCGGCTGCACAGCTGATGGCCGCGACGGGCGCGCAGGTCGCGCTGCCGTCGGTCGAGCTCGAGCGGCCGAAGCAGGCCGGTCACGGCGATCTCGCCTGCAACCTCGCGCTGCAGCTGGCGCGGCCGCTGAAGGGCAATCCGCGCCAGATTGCCGAGCGGCTGAAGGCCGCCGTCGAGGAGCTCGATCGCGAATCGGCCGCCGGCCCGATGCTCGAGTCGCTCGAGATCGCCGGCCCCGGTTTCATCAACCTGCGGCTGCGCGCCGATGCCAAGCGCGCCGTGATCGGCCGCGTGCTGCGCGACGGCGCCGCGTTCGGCCGCGGCGAGCGCGGACTGCAGCGCCGGGTGATGGTCGAATTCGTGTCGGCCAACCCGACCGGACCGTTGCACGTCGGCCACGGCCGCCAGGGCGCGCTCGGCGACGCGCTGGCCGCGCTGCTCGAGGCCGACGGGTGGCGGGTGACGCGCGAGTTCTACTACAACGACGCGGGCGCCCAGATCGACAAGCTGGCGCTGTCGGTGCAGGCGCGCGCACGCGGCACCGGGCCCGACGACGAGCGCTTCCCGGCCGACGGTTACCGCGGCGATTACATCGCCGAGATCGCCGCCGACTACCTCGCACGCAAGACCGTCTCGGCCGAGCGCGTCGCCGAAGTCACCGCGGCCGGCGATCCCGACGACCTGCCGGCGATCCGCCGCTTCGCGGTCGCCTGCCTCCGGCACGAGCAGGACATCGACCTGCGCGCCTTCGGCGTGCGCTTCGACAACTACTACCTCGAGTCGTCGCTGTACGAAGACGGGCGCGTGGCGGCGACGGTCGATGCGCTGGTGCGCGCCGGCAAGACCTACGAGGACGGCGGCGCGCTGTGGCTGCGCACGACCGAATACGGCGACGACAAGGACCGCGTGATGCGCAAGTCCGACGGCGGGTTCACGTACTTCGTGCCCGACGTGGCCTATCACGTCACCAAGTGGCAGCGCGGTTTCGAGCGTGCGATCAACGTGCAGGGCTCGGACCACCACGGCACGGTTGCGCGGGTGCGCGCCGGCCTGCAGGCGATCGGCGCAGGCATCCCGGCCGGCTATCCCGACTACGTGCTGCACAAGATGGTGACGGTGATGCGTGGCGGCGAGGAGGTGAAGATCTCCAAGCGCGCCGGTTCGTACGTGACGCTGCGCGACCTGATCGGCTGGACCGGCGAGGTGCGCGACGACGATGGCGTGCGCATCGACGAGCAGCGCGGCCGCGACGCGGTGCGCTTCTTCCTGATCTCGCGCAAGGCCGACAGCGAGTTCGTCTTCGACGTCGACCTCGCGCTGGCGCGCACCGACGAGAACCCGGTCTACTACATCCAGTACGCGCACGCGCGCATCTGCTCGGTGCTGGCGCAGTGGGGCGGCGACGCCGGGTCGCTCGCGGCTGCGGTCGCGGCGGGCGGCGTCGGGCTCGACGCGCTGCAGGGGCCGCGCGAGTTCGCGCTGGCCGCCCGGCTGGCCGCTTGGCCCGAGACCGTCGAAGCCGCGGTCGACGAGCTGGCGCCGCACGCCGTTGCTTTTTATCTCAAGGACTTAGCGGCGGAACTTCACTCTTACTATAATGCGGAGCGTGTGCTCGTCGACGACGAAGCCGCGCGAACCGCCCGCCTGGCGCTGCTGCTCGCGACGCGTCAGGTACTACGCAACGGGCTGGCACTGATCGGCGTGTCGGCCCCCGAGAGGATGTGATGGCTCACCCCGTCGTAACGGCGAGATCGCGGCGCATGCGCGGCGGCACGCTGCTCGGATTCATGATCGGCCTGATCGTCGGGCTCTCGATCGCGGTCGTGGTGGCGATCTTCGTCACGCGGGCGCCCGTGCCATTCGTCAACAAGGCGAATCGCGCGCCGGAGCGGGCGATCGAGCCCAAGTCGCAGGCCGAGGCGCCGGATCCGAACGCGCCGCTGTACTCGAAATCGCGCCCCGGGCCGGAGCCCGCCTCGCCGGCAGCGCCCGCCGGCTCGCCGCCGGTCGCGGTGGCGCCGCCGACGGCTCCACCGGCCGCCGCGCCCGACGCGAAGGGTGACGATCGTGCCACCTACCTGCTGCAGGCGGGGGCGTTCCGCTCGTCGTCGGAGGCCGAGTCGATGAAGGCCAAGCTGGCGCTGATCGGATTCGAGGCGCGGGTGCTCACGGCCGACGTCAACGGCCAGACGATGTATCGCGTTCGGATAGGTCCGTACGCGCAACTCGACGCAATGAATCGGGCGCGGGCGCGGCTGGCCGAGAACGGCATCGAGGCCTCGGTCGTGCGCCAGCGCTGAACCGGAGCCGCTGGCTCCGTCGGGAGAGACGATGATCGAAGCACGCAGACGTTGGATGCTCACCGCCGCGGCTGCCGCCGCGGCCTCGGCCCTCGCGCGGCCCGTTGGCGCGCAGGGCACGCCGCGCGAAGGTCGCGACTATCGGCTCGTCAAGCCGCAGCAACCCACCGAAGCGCCGGCGGGCAAGATCGAGGCCATCGAGTTCTTCTGGTACGGCTGCCCCCACTGCAACTCGCTCGAGCCGCTGCTGCAGGACTGGATCAGGAAGCAGCCGGCCGACGTGTTCTTCCGTCGCGTGCACGTGCCGTTCGGCGACCGCCGCCACCAGCAGTTGCACTACACGCTCGAGGCGATGGGCAAGGCCGAGGCCCTGGGCGACAAGGTGTTCCACGCGATCCACGTCGACAACGACCGGCTCGACACGGTCGACAAGATGACGGCGATGCTGTCTCGCTACGGGGTCGACCGCAAGCAGTTCGCCGAGACCTTCGATTCGTTCGCGGTGCGCACGAAGATGCGTCGCGCGGCGCAGGTCTCCGAGGCCTACGGCGTCGACGGCGTGCCGGCGATGGCGGTCAACGGCAAGTACTACACTTCGCCGAGCATGGCCGGATCGAACGAGGCTTCGCTGCGCGTGATGGACTGGCTGATCGCCCGGGAGCGACAGGCCCGCAAGTGACGCGCCCGCCGGCATGAAGGTCTTCGTCACCGGTGCTTCGAGCGGCATCGGCGAGGCGCTGGCGCGCGAATACCACCGGCGGTTTCCGGACCTGACGATCGCGCTGGTGGCGCGCCGTGCCGACGAGCTCGATCGCGTCGCCGCCGCGCTCGCCGGGGCCAGTGTGCACCGCTACGCAGTCGACGTGACCGATCGCGGCGCGCTCGCGGGCGCAGCGGCGCACTTCGTGGCAGCGGCCGGCGCGCCGCCGGACGTGGTCATCGCGAACGCCGGCATCAGCGCCGGGACGATCACCGGCGAGACCGCCGACGCCGACGTGTTCAAGCGCATCGTCGACGTGAACGTGACCGGCATGTTCGACACCTTCGCGCCGTTCGTGCCCGCCTTGCGGGCACGCGGCACCGGCACGCTGGTGGGCATCGCCAGCGTGGCCGGCATTCGCGGGCTGCCTGGCGCGGGGGCCTACAGCGCGTCGAAGGCCGCGGCCATCGCCTACCTCGAGAGCCTGCGCGTCGAGTTGCGCGGCAGCGGCGTGCGCGTCGTGACGATCGCGCCCGGCTACGTGCGCACGCCGATGACCGAGCGCAATGCCTATCCGATGCCGTTCATCACCGACCCCGGTGTCTTCGCGCGACGCGCCGTGGACACGATCGCGAGCGGGCGCTCGTACGCGGTGATCCCGTGGCCGATGCGCGGCGTCGCGCTGGCCCTTCGCGCGCTGCCGAACTGGCTGTTCGATGCGCTGTTCGAGCGCGCGCCGCGCAAGCGCCGCGTCGGCGGCGCCGCGCCCCATCGAAGCCGATGAGCCCGCGCATCGTCTCGCTGGTGCCGAGCCTGACCGAGCTGCTGTGCGAGCTCGGCCTGCGCGACCACCTGGTCGGCCGCACCGGCTTCTGCATCCACCCGCGGGCGTCGCTGCGCGATGTGCCGAAGGTCGGTGGCACCAAGGACGTCGACGTCGAGCGCGTCCGCGCATTGGCCCCGACGCACCTCGTCGTCAACGTCGACGAGAACGACCGCGAGACGGTCGAGCAGCTGGCCGGGTTCGTGCCCGACGTGATCGTCACGCACCCGCTCACCGCCGCGGACAACCTCGCGCTGTTCGACCGCTTCGCGGACGAGTTCGCGGCCGTGCCCGGCGTGCGCGGCCGGGCGGCGGCCTTGTCGGAGCGACTTCGCGAGGCGCTGGCGAGGGCGCAGGCGCGACGCTTCGAGTCGCTGCCGGTGCTTTACCTGATCTGGAAGGATCCGTGGATGAGCGTCGGGCGCGAGACGTTCATCGCCAGCATGCTGGCGCAGGCCGGGATGGGCTCGGTGATCGACGCCGCGCTGCCGCGCTATCCGGCGCTCACGCTCGACCAGAACGCGGCGAGCGGCGCGCGCGCCGTGCTGTTGTCGTCCGAGCCGTACCGGTTCGACGCGCGACACTGCACGGCGTTGGGTGAGGTGCTGGGCGAACGGATGGTCGGCGCGGTGCCGAAGTGCACGACGATCGACGGCGAGATGGCGTCGTGGTACGGCAGCCGCGCGATCGAGGGGATCGATTACCTGTTCGGGTACCGCGAGCGTCTCGAGCTTGCGCTCGAGCGGCCCGCCGACGGTGGAGGAAGGCGATGACGAACACGTCGATGCACGGTGCGGGCCGCGCGCTGGGCCTGGTGACGATCGCGCTGGCGCTGGCCGCCTGCGCCGGGCCGCAGGGCGGGCGCAGCACGCGCGCACCGTCGGCCGATTCCGCCGGCGCGAGCGCGCCGCCGGCTGCCGCGGCGCCGCGGCGCGGCGGCTATTACCTCGACGACGGGCCGGGCGCGAATCCGCCGGTCGACCTTGCATCGATCCCCGATGCGGTGCCGCGCCCGGAGCCCCTGCTGCCGCGGACGATGCGCCCCTATTCGGTGTTCGGCCGGCAATACACGCCGATGTCGCAGCTCGAGCCGTATCGCGAGCGCGGCATGGCCTCGTGGTACGGCAGGCGCTATCACGGCCAGCCGACCTCCAGCGGCGAGCCCTACGACATGTACGCGATGACGGCCGCGCATCCGACGCTGCCGATCCCCAGCTACGCGCGGGTGACGAACGTCGCCAACGGCCGCAGCGTGGTCGTGCGGGTGAACGACCGCGGACCGTTCCTGCAGAACCGCGTGATCGACCTCTCGTACACGGCAGCGGCAAAGCTCGGCTACGTCGAGGCCGGAAGCGCCGAGGTCGAAGTCGACCTGATCACGCAGTTCGACGGTGCCGCGAAGACGCTGGCATCGGCGGATGCCGCCCCGCGTGGCGCCACCGCAGCGCCGGCGGCAGCGCCGTCGGTTCCCGCGCTGGCGATGGCTCTGGTCCCCGCGCCTTCCGCGAATGCGGCGCCGGTGACGCAGCCGGCGCCGACGCCCGCGGCGCAGCCTGCGGCAACACCCGCAGCGATGCCCGCAGCGACCCCTTCGACGACGACGGCGACCGCGAAGGCCGAGCCGGTCCGGCTGGACGTCGAGACGGACTACGCGGCCGGCGGCGCGCCGCGCGCATCGGCCGCGCCGGCGACGACGGCCGATGCGACCGCGTCGCCGCGCAGTGCCCAGACGGTCGCGGCCGTGCCGGCGCTTGCCAGCGCGTCGGCACCGGCGCGCGCCGAGGCGCCAGGCGGCCCGGTCGCGCCGACGGCCGCTACGACCCGGCGCGGCTTCTGGCTGCAGTTCGGCGCCTTCAGTTCGCTGGAGAACGCGCGCAGCGCGATGACGCATCTCGCGCGCCGGCTCGACTTCCTCGGCGCCGCGTTCGACATCCGGCAGGAGGGGGCGCTGTACAAGGTGCAGGCGGGCCCCTGGTCGCGCCGCGAGGACGCGGCCGCCGCGGCCGGGCGCGTGCGCGCGCGGACCGACCTAAGGCCGTTCGCGACGCTGCGCTGAATCGAGCGCGAGCCGATACAGCGTCCGGTGCGGCAGGCCGGTCGCCCGCTCGGCGACCTTCACCGCGCGGCTGAGCGGCATCTCGTCGAGCAGGGCGGCCAGCAGCGCGGCGACGTCGACGTTCGCCGTGGCGGGTGCGTCGGCCTCGGAGTCCGGCGCGGCCGCCGGGTGCGCCGCGGCCGAGGCGCTCTCGCCGGCGCGCTCGGGATCGTGGTCGGGCGCGGCGATCACCAGCACGTACTCGCCGCGCTCGCGGTTCGGGTCCGCCGCGAGCCAGGCTGCCGCTTCGCCGGCGCGGCACACGTGGATTTCCTCGAAGCGCTTGGTCAGCTCGCGCCCCAGCGCCATCCAGCGCGCATGGCCGCAGGCGGCCGCGACCGCCGGAACGGTCTGCGCGATCCGGTGCGGCGCCTCGAACAGGACGAACGCGTGCGGCATGCGGGCCAGCGCCGCGAGGCGCGCATCGCGAGCCCTGGCGCGCGTCGGCAGGAACCCCTCGAAGTGAAACGGACCTTCGACCAGGCCGCAGGCCGACAGCAATGCGATCGGCGCCGAGGGGCCCGGGATCGGCACGACGCGATAGCCCGCGCGCAGCGCCATCGCGACGATGCGCGAACCCGGATCGCTCACCGCGGGCGTGCCGGCATCGGTGACCAGCGCGACGTGGCGCCCCTGGGCGAGCAGCGCGACGATCTTCTCGCCGGCTTCGCGCTCGTTGTGGCGATGCGCCGCCAGCGGGCGGGCGTGCGAGCCGACGCGTTCGAGCAGCACTCGCGAGGTGCGCGTATCCTCGGCGGCGACCACGTCGACGCTGCGCAGCACCTCGGCGGCGCGCGCACCGAGATCGGAGAGGTGCCCGATCGGCGTGGCCACTACATATAATGTCCCGACCTCGCCGATGCCCGACAGCTCTTCAGTCATCCGATTCGCGATGCCCGTTCGCCGCAATGTCCTGACCGCGCTGGTCGGCGCCGTGCTGGGTGCGGTGCCGGCATTGTCCGCGCTCGCCCAGCCCGAGACAAGCGCGATCGGGCCGGAGAGTCGCGGCACCGCCTCGAAAGAGCGCCAGACCGTCGGCAAGGGCCCGATCGGCGTCGCGTTGCTGGTGCCGCCCGACAACGGCATCTACCGGCGCGCCGCGCAGGCGCTGATCGCGGGCGTGCGCGCGGCCCAGGCGCGCGAAGGCGACCAGGTGTCGCTCGAGATCATCGAGATCGACGAAGACGCGGCGATGCTGCGCGCGTTGTACGACGAATTGAAGCAGCGCGGATTCTCGCTGGTGATCGGGCCGCTCACGCGCAGCGCCGTGAGCCTGGTCGCGGCGGGCGGGCCGCCGCCGGTGTTCACGCTGGCGCTCAACCAGCCCGAGACCGGCGAGGTGCCGGCCAACATGGTCACCTTCGGGCTGTCGATCGAAACCGAGGCGCGCCAGGCGGCGTCGATCGCCTGGGACGAGGCGTCGGTCGCGAGCGCTTCGCGCCGCGTGCGCGCGGCGATCGTGCAGGACGCCTCGCCCCTGGGCCGGCGCGCGGCCGCGGCGTTCGCCGGGCGCTGGCGCGACCGCGGCGGCGACGGCGACGAGCCGGTGACCATCGCCCACGTCACCACCGGGCGCGGTCGCTCGGCGGTCGCGCGCCTGAAGGCCGACATCTTCTTCGTCGCCGCGTCGCCCCCCGTGGCGAGCGCGCTGCGAATCGCGCTGGGCGGTCGCGCGACGATCTACGGCACGTCGATGCTCAACACGGGCGCGGTGCTGGGTGCCGAGGCGCGGGCACCGCGGCGGCGCTGGTCCGCTCGCCCGACCTGGACGGCGTGCGCCTGGTGGACATGCCCTGGCAGGTCCAGCCCGACAGCGTCTCGGTCATGGCCTATCCGAAGCCGGCCGACCTGCACATGGAGCTGCAGAAGCTCTACGCGCTGGGCATCGATGCGTTGCGCCTCGCGCTTCAATTGCTCGCAGGCGGCACCGAAGTGGATCTCGACGGCGTGACCGGGCGCCTGCGCCTGACGGTGCGCGACGGCGGCGCGGTCGATCGCGCCGGAGTGCTCGCCGAGTACCGCGCCGGCGTGCTGGTGCCGCTGGCGCTGCAATGACCCGGCGCTCGCCGACGCAGGCGAGCGGCGACGCTGCCGAGGATCGGGCGCTGTCCTTCCTGGTCGGACGGGGCCTGGGCCTGGTCGCGCGCAACGTCGCGAGCCGGCTGGGCGAGATCGACCTGGTGATGCGCGACGGCGACACGCTCGTCTTCGTCGAGGTGCGCAGCCGCTCGCGCACCGACTTCGGCGGGGCGGCCGCCTCGGTGGGGCCGGCCAAGCAGCGCCGGCTCAGGCGCGAGGCGCAGCGCTACCTCGTCGCGCACTTCGGCGATCGCTGGCCCGCGTGCCGATTCGATGTCTGCGCGTTCGACGGCACCGCGATCGACTGGATCCGCGACGCGTTCTGAACGTGGTCCGCAGGAGCCGCCGGTATAATCGGCGCCCAGCGCCACACGATGCCTGCGCCGCAGGCGTCGGTGCCATGGCGGCCCGCTCATGAGCCTCGTCGATCGCATCTGCCAGCACTTCGAAGACAGTGCCGAACTCAAGCGCGCGGCTGCGGCGCAACTGGCCGGCCCGATCGCGCAGGCCGTCGAGATGCTGACCGCGGCCCTGGCGGCCGACCGCAAGCTCCTGGTCTGCGGCAACGGCGGCTCCGCGGCCGACAGCCAGCACATGGCGGCCGAACTGGTCGGCCGCTTCGAGCGCGAGCGACCCGAGCTCGCGGCCATCGCGTTGTCCACCGACACCTCGGCGCTCACCGCCGTCGCCAACGACTACGGCTTCGAGCAGGTGTTCGCGAAGCAGGTGCGAGCGCTCGGGCGCGAAGGCGACGTGCTGGTCGCCATCTCGACCAGCGGCCAGTCGGCCAACGTGCTCGCCGCGGTGCACGCCGCGCACGAGCGCGGGCTGGCCGTCGTCGCGCTCACCGGCCGTGGCGGCGGCGCGATCGGCGCTGCGCTGCAAGGCCGGGACATCCACCTGTGCGTGCCGCACGACCGCACGGCGCGCATCCAGGAAGTACACCTGCTGATCATCCACTGCCTCTGCGACGGCATCGACGCGTCGCTGCTCGGCGACTGACTCTGCACAACAGGGAGAAACGATGAAGACTTCCGCGCGCCTGACCCTTGTCGCTGCCCTGCTCGCCTCGGCGCTGGCCACCTCCGGATGCCTGCCGCTGGTCGCCACCGGCGCGGCCGTCGGCACGCTGGCGGCGCTCGATCGCCGCACGCTCGGCGCCCAGACCGAGGACCAGGAGATCGAGCTGAGGGCCACCAACCGGATGCGCGACGCGCTCAAGCAACCCGGAGGCGTCAGCGTGACCAGCTTCAACCGCAAGGTGCTGCTGACCGGCCAGGTCGCGAGCGAGAACGACAAGCGCGCGGCCGAGGCGGCCGTGGCGGGGCTGCCGAACGTGCGCTCGATCCACAACGAACTGCAGGTGCTGGGGCGGCCGTCGCTCGCCACGAGCGCCGCCGACACCTCGATCACCGCGCGCGTGAAGGCCGCGCTCGTCGACGCACAAGACCTGCACGCCAACGTGATCAAGGTGATCACCGAATCGGGAACCGTCTACCTGATGGGGCTCGTCTCGCGCCGCGAAGCAGACCGTGCGGCGCAGGTCGCCAGCCGCGTCGCCGGCGTGCAGCGCGTCGTCACCGTCTTCGAGTACATCACCGAAGAGGAAGCGAAGCGGGCTTCGGAGCAGAAGCAGTAAGCGCTCGCGCAGTGCCCGCTGCGAGCGCTCGCAGCGGGCCCGCGGACGTTTCGACCGGCGCCCGCGCCGCACTTGCGGACAGATGCCGTCGCCAGTCCGACGAGCGGCACGAGAACGGCCATCCCCATCGCCCGTTTCGACGGACAATTTCTCATCGTTTCTCGCGCCTCGTGCGCACCGGTGAGATTCATGTCCAGTGGACTGATCCTGTCGATGATCGTGCTCCTGGCGGCCAGCACCTGGTGCGTGGTCGTGTTCAACCGCTTCGTCGCGCTGCGCAATCGTTACCAGAACGCGTACGCGCAGATCGACGTGCAGTTGAAGCGGCGCTACGACCTGATCCCGAACCTCGTCGCCGCCACGAAGGCCTATCTGGCGCACGAGCGGCAGACGCTCGAGGCCGTGATCGCCGCGCGCCAGCGCGCCTCGGACGCGAGCGAGGTCGCCAGGCGGCGCCCGCACGATGGCAATGCGCTGGTGGCGCTCGAGGCCGCCGAGACCACGCTGGCCTCGCCGCTGTCGCGGCTGCTGGCGCTCGTCGAGCAGTACCCGGCGCTGCAGGCCGACGACACGGTGCATCGCCTGACCGAGGAACTGCGCACGACCGAGAACCGCATCGCGTTCGCCCGCCAGGCTTTCAACGACCAGGTGATGGGCTACAACATCGAGCTCGAGTCGTTTCCCGCCTCGCTGGTGGGCACGCTGTGCGGATTCCGGCGCGCGAACACGCTGCGCGCCACGGCCTCCGCGCAGGAGCGCCACGCGGTTCCAGTCGCCCTCTGACGGGGCGCTTCGCGGATGGACTTCTACGCCCACCAGGATCGGGCGAAGGCGGCCTCGCGCAGGCTCACCGCGCTGTTCGTCCTCTCGCTCGCCTCGGTCGTCGCTGCGGTCAACGGCGCAGCGGCGCTCGGCTGGCTGGTGCTGGGCGGCGGAATGCGCTGGCCGCCGTTCTTCTTCGCCACGAACACGCTGGTCACGCTGCTGATCGTGTTCGGCGGTGCCTGGGTCGAACTGCATCGCCTGCGTGAAGGCGGCACCGCGCTGGCCGAGCGATTGGGGGCGCGCCCGATCGACGACTCGCTGCCGCTTCACCGCAGGCTGCGCGACGTGGCCGAAGAGGTCTCGATCGGCGCAGGGGCGCCGGTTCCGGCGCTCCATGTCCTCGACGAGGATTCGATCAACGCGCTCGCTGCCGGCGAGCGCCCGGGACTGGCCGCGGTGATGGTGACGCGCGGCGCGCTCGAGCGCCTGCAGCGCGCCGAACTGCAGGGCGTGGTGGCGCACGAACTCGCGCACATCGTCGGCGGCGACACCGAGTTCAACGTGCGGCTTACCGCGGCGCTGTACGGACTGTGCTCGCTGCGCCTGGCAGGGTTCAAGCTGATCGAATCGGCCACCTCGCAGGATCCGGGCCCGGTCTCGCGATTCGGGCTTCCCCGGCTGGCGGCGCTGGTGGGCGGCGTGCTGTTGTCGGGCGTGGGCATGCTCGGCGTGCTGGCCGCGCAGGTGCTCAAGGCCGGCATCAGCCGGCAGCGCGAGTTCCTCGCCGACGCGCTGGCCGTGCAGATCACGCGCGACCGCGACGGGCTCGGTGGCGCGTTGCGTCGCATCGCGGGCGAGAGGCCCGCTGCGCTGAAGTCCGAATATGCGGTGATGGTCAGTCACTTCCTGCTGGTGCAGCCGGCGGGATCGCGCGACTGGTTCGACACGCACCCGCCGCTGCCCGAGCGGATCGCGCGCCTGTACGGGCGGCACATGGCGCCGCTCGAGCCGGCGCGCGCACGGCAACCGGGGAAGGAGGGCACGCACCGGGCGGCGCCGGAGGGCAGGTTGCGCGCCGTGCGGCGATGCGCGTCCGCGACGCGCGGGGAATCGCCGCTGGCAGACACGATTCCCTTCGTCAGGGTGGCGCTGCCGCTCGCGGCGCCGATGCCCTCGCCGGCCCGCCGGGCGGCCGCACCGACGCTTCGGCGCCGGGCTCGATGCAGCAGCCGGAGAACACCGCCGCCACCGCGACCGCGTTGATCACCCAGATCCGCTCGCGTCGCTCGGCTTCGAGATGGCCGGCCGCTGGCTGGTCGCGATGGTGGCCGGCCGGGCGGTCGACGAGCCCGACGCAGCGCTGCGCGCGTCGCTGGACTGGCTGGTCTCGCCGGCCGGCGCGGTGCTGCGCGTGCCCTTGCTCGAACTGCTGCTGGCGCGGGTGCGGCGCTGGAGCAGCGGGCGGCGCCGCGAACTGCTCGAGCGCTGCCGGCGCGCGATCGAGGCCGATGGCCACGTCCACTCGGCCGAATGGATCTACTACACGCTGGCGCGGCACCGGCTGTCGCCGAACGCGTCGGCCACGGCGCGCCTGCGCAGGGCGCCGAGCTCGAAACAGTCGCAGAGCCGCGCGCTCGCGGCCCTGTTCGCGATGGCCGCCGCCGTCGGCGAAGCGTCGGCGCGTGCGACGCGCGACGCGCTGGCCGGGGCCGCCGCGATGCTCGAGATCCCGCCGCCCGCGTCGACGCCGGACGAGGTGGGCACGACCGAGCTCGCGCTGGCGCTGGACACCTTGCTCGGCCTGCCGCCGCTCGACAAGCCGATCCTGCTCAAGGTGCTGATCACGCTGGCGCGCACGCCCGGCGATCCGAACTACGACGCGTTCGTGCGCGCCGTGGCCGCGGCCATCGATTGCCCGGTGCCGCGCGGCGCCGGGCAGCAGGTCGGCGCGAGGCGAGCGGAGCCGGTCGCCATCCCTTAGCGCCCGGCAGGGCTCCCCGCATCGCTGCGGATCGGGTACCTTGCGGCGAAGGCAGCCGGCACAGGACCCCTCGGCGGACATGGACACCCGGACGCAGGACATACCGAAGGCACGCCACCGGGCCGGCGCCGTCAGGATCGGCGGCGCGTCGGGCTTCTGGGGCGACAGCGCGGTGGCCGCGCCGCAACTCGTTGCCAGCGGCGCGGTCGACTACCTGGTATTCGACTACCTCGCCGAGCTCACGATGTCGATCCTCGCCGGCGCGAGGCTGAAGCGGCCCGAGGCCGGCTATGCCACCGACTTCGTCGACGTCGCGATGAAGTCGGTGCTGCGCGAGGTCGCGGCGCGCGGCATCCGCGTGGTCAGCAACGCCGGCGGCGTCAATCCGCACGGCTGCGCGCGCGCGCTCGCGGCGCTGGCCGCCGAGCAGGGCGTCGAGCTGCGCATCGCGGTCGTCGAAGGCGACGACGTGATGCCGCTGCTGCCGGCGCTGCGCGACGAAGGCGTGTGCGAAATGCACGGCGGGGCGCCGCTGCCGCAGAAGATGCTGAGCGCCAACGCGTATCTCGGCGCAGCGCCGATCCGTGCGGCGCTCGACGCGGGCGCACAGGTGGTGATCACCGGGCGCTGTGTCGACTCGGCGGTGACGCTGGGCGTGCTGATGCACGAGTTCGGCTGGGCCGACGACGACTACGACCGGCTCGCGGGCGGCAGCCTCGCCGGCCACGTCATCGAATGCGGTTGCCAGGCCACCGGCGGGCTGTACACCGACTGGGAGACGGTGCCCGACTGGCCCGGAATCGGCTACCCGATCGTCGAATGCGAGGCCGACGGCAGCTTCGTCGTCGGCAAGCCCGCCGGCACGGGCGGCAAGGTGAGCCCGGCGGTCGTGGCCGAGCAGATGCTCTACGAGATCGGCGATCCCGCCGCCTACCTGCTGCCGGACGTCGTCTGCGACTTCACCGCGGTGACGATGGCGGCAGTCGGCGAGAACCGGGTACAGGTGCGCGGGGCGCGCGGGCGCGCGCCCGGCCCGGCCTACAAGGTCAGCGCGACCTTCGCCGAAGGTTTCCGCAGCAGCGCGCAACTGACGATCATAGGCTTCGACGCGGTCGCCAAGGCGCGGCGCACCGGCGACGCGATCCTCGCGCGCACCCGGTCGATGTTCGGGCGGCTCGGCTGGCCCGACTACAGCGCGGCGCTCGTCGAAGTGCTGGGCGCCGAGAGCTGCTACGGACCGCATGCGCGCGACGGGGCGCTCGCCACGCGCGAGGCGGTGCTGCGCGTGAGCGCAACGCACCCGATGCGCGAGGCACTGGAGTTGTTCGCGCGCGAGATCGCCCCGGCGGGCACGTCATGGGCCTGCGGAACCACCGGCGCCAGTGGCCGGCCGTCGGTGTCGCCGTCGATCCGGCAGTATGCGTTCCTGCTCGACAAGGCACGCGTGGCGCCGGCGGTCGTGATCGGGGAGCAGCGGATCGCCGTGCCGGCCGCGCCGCATGCGCCGCCGACGGATGCGCAGCAGATCGATGCGCCGCCGACGGATGCGCCGGCGTCGCAGCGGGACACGTCGGCGCCCGGCGGGGAGCCTCCCGACGGCGAGCGCATCGAGGTGCCGCTGATCCGCATCGCCCATGCGCGCAGCGGCGACAAGGGCGACACCTCCAACATCGGGCTCATCGCGCGCAGGCCCGAACTCCTCGCGGTGCTGCGCGAGCAGGTGACGGCCGCGCGCGTCGCCGCCTGGCTCGCCCACCTGGTGCAGGGCCCGGTCACGCGTTACGAGGTGCCCGGCATCCATGCGCTGAATTTCGTCTGCGAGCGTGCGCTCGGCGGCGGCGGCATGGCCTCGCTTCGCAACGATCCGCTCGGCAAGGCGATGGCGCAGATCCTGCTCTCGATGCCGGTGCGCGTGGCACCGGGCCTCCTCGATGCCGATCCGTTCACGCCCGCATGCGGCGCGCAGCGCGAGGCCCGTTCGACCTGACGATGCTTGCGCCTGAACGGGCCGATCCCCCGCTCACGAGGTGTCCTCGCGAATGGGTGTAGGGTGGACTCCCGCCAACAGCAGGGAGACCGGACAATGATCAGCAAGAAACTCGCCGCCCTGGCACTGAGCGCGATCGTCGCCACCGCGACGGGCTGTTCCGTCATGCGTGGCCAGGAGACGACCGGCGCCTACGTGGACGACGCCGCCATCACGACCCGCATCAAGAGCGCCTACGCGGCGGACAAGACGGTCGCGGCCACCGCGATCAGCGTCGAAACGCTGAAAGGCACGGTGCAGCTCAGCGGTTTCGCGAAGTCGCAGGCGGAGAAGGATCGCGCCGCCGCGATCGCTCGCGAGACCAAGGGGGTGGTCGCGGTTCGCGACAACATCGTCGTGAGGCCGTGACCGGGCGCGGCCGACGGTCGGCCGCGCGACCTCAGGCCGTCGCGACCCGGCGCTGCGCCCGCCACTCGCTCGGCGTGACGCCGAAGCGCGCCTTGAAGGCGCGGCTGAAGTGCGCCGGGTGGTTGAAGCCGCGCCGCATCGCGATCCCGGTGATCGAGGTGGCGTCCAGCCGCCGGTCTTCGATGTCGCGCCGGCACGCCTCGAGCCGCTGCGCGAGCACGTAGCCGGCCACGCCGTCGGGCTCGTCGCAGAACGCGTTGTAGAGCTGGCGCCGGCTGCAGTCGAGCTCGACCGCGATCGCGTCGACCGACAGCTGGGGGTCGCCCAGGCGGCGGGCGACCAGCTGCTTGATGCGCTCGCGCAGCGCCTCGCGCTGCGTCGGTGCGCTGTCGCAGACCGCGGCTACGTGCTCGAGCGCGGCAAGCTGGTGGTCAGCGGCCCCGCTGGTCTGCTCGCGCGCTCGACCGTGATCCGTTCCGCCTATCTCGGTGCCCGGGGCACCGCGTCCCCTTCGTCTTCCCAGGAGAAGCACATGTTCGACCTCGCCATGCTGATCAACGGCCTCGCGGTGAGCGCCGAGAAGGGTGCGACCTTCGAGCGCCGCAACCCGCTGGAAGCGAAGACGCCGCAGTTCGTCGAAACGATGGCCGCCGAGACCGGTGCGACCGCGATGTGGGCCGGCTTCAACGCGCACCTGGCCGCCGGCATGCTGCGCGAGGCGGCGGCGCTCACGACGCAGGTGGCCGGAGAGGTGATTCCCTCCGACGTGCCGGGTTCGCTCGCGATGGGCGTGCGCCAGCCGGCCGGCGTCGTGCTGGGCATCGCGCCGTGGAACGCGCCGATCATCCTCGGCGTGCGCGCGATCGCCACGCCGCTCGCCTGCGGCAACACGGTGGTGCTCAAGGGCAGCGAGAACTGCCCGCGCACGCACCAGCTGATCATCGAGTCGTTGCAGGACGCGGGTTTCCCGGCCGGCGTGGTCAACTACGTCACCAATGCGCCGGCCGACGCCGGCACGGTGGTCGAGGCGATGGTCGCGCACCCGGCGGTGCGGCGCGTCAACTTCACCGGCAGCACGAAGGTCGGCAGGATCATCGCGACGACCTGCGCGAGGTACCTCAAGCCGGTGCTGCTCGAACTCGGCGGCAAGGCACCGATGGTCGTGCTCGACGACGCGGACATCGACGCGGCGGTGAACGCGGCGGCCTTCGGCTGTTTCGCCAACTCGGGCCAGATCTGCATGAGCACCGAGCGGCTGGTCGTCGACCAGCGGATTGCCGACGACTTCATCGCGAAGTTCGTCGGCAAGGCGGGCAAGCTGCCGCTGGGCGACCCGCGCAAGCCCGATCCGGTGGTGCTCGGCTCGGTGATCGGCATGGGCACGGTGGAGCACTGTAACGCGCTGATCGACGATGCGCTGGCCAAGGGCGCGAAGCTGCTGTGCGGCGGCAAGGCCCGCGACACGCTGATGCCGGCGACGGTGCTCGACCGCGTCACGCGCGACATGCGCATCTACCACGAGGAGACGTTCGCGCCGGTGAAGTGCATCGTCCGCGTGGACGGCGTCGAGGAGGCGATCGCCTGCGCCAACGACAACGAGTACGGGCTGAGCGCGTCGGTGTTCGGCCGCGACGTCGCGCGCGCGATGAACGTCGCGCGCCGCATCGAGTCGGGCATCTGCCACGTGAACGGCCCGACCGTCCACGACGAGGCGCAGATGCCGTTCGGCGGCGTCAAGGGCAGCGGCATCGGCCGCTTCGGGGGCAAGGCCGGCATCCACGAGTTCACCGAGCTGCGCTGGATCACCGTGCAGACGACGCCGCGGCACTATCCGTTCTAGCCAACGCCCGGGCACAATGCGGGGATCGGGACGCCGTCCCGATCCTCGTGTCGAAGGGGGCCGCCGTGTCGTCGTCCGCTGCGTTCCCGATCGAAGGCGGCTGCGCCTGCCGGGCGGTCCGCTATCGCCTCGAGTCCGGGCCGCTGTTCGTCCACTGCTGCCACTGCCGATGGTGCCAGCGCGAGAGCGGCGCCTCGTTCGCGCTCAATGCGCTGATCGAGGCCGATCGGGTCGTCGTGCTCGCCGACGAGCCGGAAGTCGTGCTCACGCCGTCGCACAGCGGCAAGGGCCAGAAGATCGCGCGCTGCGCGAAGTGCCGGGTCGCCGTCTGGAGCCACTACGCGGGCGCCGGCGACGCGATCCGCTTCGTGCGCGTGGGCACGCTCGACGAGCCCGACCGGCTCGCGCCGGACATCCACATCTACACGTCGTCGAAGCAGCCGTGGGTCGTGCTGCCCGCCGGCGTACCGGTCGTGCCCGAGTTCTATCGATGGCAGGAGTTCTGGCCGCCGGACAGCCAGCAGCGGGTTCGCGTGCTGCGGGCCGGTCGCTGAACGGCCAGCCCCGGCCGCTTGCGGTGCGTGGTCGCGCGGCGGCAGTCGTATGATGAACCGGTCTTCACGACCCGAAGGACGAGGCATCCACGATGCGCAGACGAACTCCCATGGTGACCACGCTTGCAGCCGCCGTCGCGCTGCTGGGCGGTCTCGCTACGCTGGCCGGTCCGGCCCAGGCACAGGCTCAGTCCCAGGCGCAGACCCAGACCCAGTCCAGGACCCAGGCGCAGAGCCGCCCGCAGGCGCAGGAACAGATCTACGGCAGCCAGCTGATGACCCGCCGCGAGCGCAACGAGTACCGCAGCCGCATGCGTGCCGCGAAGACCGTCGAGGAACGCGAGCGGCTGCGCAACGAGCATCACGAGCAGATGCAGGCGCGGGCCCGCGAGCGCGGCGTCACGCTGCCCGACGTGCCGCCCGCGCGCGGCAACGGCCCGGGCCGCGGCGCCGGCCCGGGGGGCGGAGCGGGCCCGGGCGGTGGCGCAGGCATCCGTCCGGGCGGCGGCATGGGCCCCGGCGGTGGATTCGGTCCGGGAGGCGGAGCGGGCCCGGGGGGTGGAATCGGCCCGGGCGGTGGGGGCGGTCGCTGACCACCGACGAATGACCGCGGCAGCAATCGTCATCGCGCGCAGCGACGCCGACTTCGCCGCCGCGCGCGCGCTGTTCGAGGAGTACGCCGCGCAGCTCGGCATCGACCTGTGCTTCCAGGGCTTCGACGCCGAGCTCCTCGACCTGCCCGCGATGTACGGGCCGCCGACGGGCCGCCTGCTGCTGGCCCGGCACGGCGGCGATTTCGCCGGTTGCGTCGGCGTGCGCGTGCTCGGCGACGGCGACTGCGAGATCAAGCGCCTGTACGCCCGGGCCGGGGCGCGCGGCTGCGGACTCGGGCGAGCGCTCGCGGTCGCGGCGATCGCGGCCGCGCGCGAACTCGGCTATTCGCGGATGCTGCTCGACACGCTCGGCAGCATGACTGCGGCGCGCGCGCTGTACGCGTCGCTCGGCTTCCGCGAGACCGCGCCGTACTACGCCAACCCGATCGCCGACGCGAAGTACCTCGAGCTCGACCTGCGGGGAGCGCCATGAGCGAAATGCCGATCACCTATCGCGGCACCGTCTACCCCTGGCACTGCGACCACATGGGCCACATGAACGTGATGTGGTACGTCGGAAAGTTCGACGAGGCGACCTGGCAGTTCTTCGCCGCGCTGGGAATGACGCCGTCGTTCCTGCGCGACTCGCACCGCGGCATGGCCGCCGTCGAGCAACGCATCGTCTACAGGCGCGAGTTGCACGCCGGCGACACGGTCACGATCCGCACCGAAGTCCTCGAGGTGCGGGACAAGAGCCTGCGCTTCGCCCACGAAATGCGCCGCGACGAGGACGGCGAACTCGCGGCGACCACCGTGCTGACCGGCGTGCATCTCGACACGATCGCCCGCAAGGCGCGGTCGCTGCCCGATCCGGTCAGGGCGAGGGCGCAGGCGCTGGTCTGCGCCGACCCGTCGCGCTGGGACTGACCCGCGCGTGGGGCCTGCCCCGGCCGCAGGCTCAGCCGGCCCCGGTGTTGGCCGGCAAGCCGGCCGCGTGCGCTTGCTGATCGGCGTGATACGACGAGCGTACCAGCGCGCCGACCGCGGCGTGCGAGAACCCCATGCTGCGCGCCTCGGCCTCGAACATCCGGAACGTGTCGGGGTGGACGTAGCGACGCACCGGTAGGTGCGCGTTCGACGGTGCGAGGTACTGGCCGATGGTCAACATGTCGATCTGGTGCGCGCGCATGTCGCGCATCACCGCCAGGATCTCGTCGTCGGTTTCGCCCAGGCCGACCATCAGCCCCGACTTGGTCGGCACGCCGGGCACTCGGCGCTTGAACTCGGCCAGCAGCTTCAGCGAGTGCGCGTAGTCGGAACCCGGGCGCGCCTCGCGGTACAGGCGCGGCACGGTCTCGAGGTTGTGGTTCATCACGTCAGGCGGCGCCGCCTCGAGGATCGCGAGTGCGCGCTCCATGCGGCCGCGGAAGTCGGGCACCAGCACCTCGATGCGCGTCGCCGGCGACAGCTCGCGCACCTTGCGGATGCAGTCGACGAAGTGCTGGGCGCCGCCGTCGCGCAGGTCGTCGCGATCGACGCTGGTGATGACGACGTACGCGAGCTTCAGCGCGGCGATCGTCTTCGCGAGGTTCTCGGGTTCGGCCGCGTCGAGGGGCGCCGGACGTCCGTGGCCGACGTCGCAGAACGGGCAGCGCCGCGTGCAGGTGTCGCCCATGATCATGAAGGTGGCGGTGCCCCGGCCGAAGCACTCGCCGATGTTCGGGCACGAGGCCTCCTCGCAGACCGTGTGCAGCCGGTGCTCGCGCAGGATGCTCTTGATCTCGTAGAAGCGCGTATGGTGCGAGCCGGCCCGAACCCGGATCCAGTCGGGCTTCTTGAGCACCTCGGCCGGCCGGACGATCTTGACCGGGATGCGCGAGGTCTTGTCGGCGCCCTTCTGTCTGGGCGAAGGGGCGGTGCCGGCGGGCGCCGGCGCACGGGGATCGAGAGGCGAAGTCA
>JAXMFB010000038.1:0-2325 GCA_046347945.1 Burkholderiaceae bacterium | reverse complement strand
GCGCGGATTCGGGTTCGCTGTGGCGCTGCTGCGACCAGTTCATGCGGCCGTCGCGGTATGTGATGTCGCGCAGCGACATCGGCACCCGGCCCGGCCCCTGCGCGTGCTTCCATAGCCCCGTCATCGGATCGAAGCGGTAGCGCGGCAGCAGCCGCCAGCCGTCGCTGGCCACCATCTCGACGGCACGCAAAATGAACTCGAACACCGCCTCGCTGATGAAGTAGTTGAAGTTGACGCGCGTCCACCCGGGCTTGATGCCCTCGCAGCCGCGGCGGATCTCGCGCTCGAACGCGCGCGAGCGCTCGAGGTCGATGCCGAGCAGGCGATGCCCGTACGGCCCCGCGCACGAGCAGCCGCCGCGCGCCTGGATGCCGAAGAGGTCGTTCAGCAGCGCGACGACGTAGTTGTGGTGCAGATAGCGACGGCGGCCGTCGGGCGTGCCGGTGCGGACGACGAACGAGACGATCGACAGCCGCTTCAGCGAACGGCTGCCGAGGATCTCGATGTCCGGGTGGCGGCCCCAGCGCTCGATGGCGCGGCGGATGAACGACTCCTCGCGCTCGCGGATCGCCTCGACGCCCACCGCCTCCTTGAGCTGGAACACGAGGCCGGCGCGGATCGACTCGACGATCGCCGGCGTGCCGCCTTCCTCGCGCGACTCGATGTCGGCCAGGTAGCGGTGCTCGGCGGGGTTGACGTAGGCGACCGTGCCGCCGCCGGGCACGCTGGGAACGCGGTTGCGGAAGAGCTCTCGTCGGGCGACCAGCAGCCCCGGGGTGCCCGGGCCGCCGATGAACTTGTGCGGCGAGACGAAGGCCGCGTCGAGGTAGGCGAGCGAGCCGCCGTCGCGCTGGCCCATGTCGATGCGCACGTAGGGCGCGGCCGCGGCGAAGTCCCAGAACGACAGCGCGCCGAAGCGGTGCAAGAGCGTCGCGATCGCCGGCACGTCGCTGATGACGCCGGTGACGTTGGAGGCGGCCGAGAACGAGCCGATCTTGAGCGGCCGATCGCGCCTTGCCTGGAGTTCCGCGTGCAGGCGGGCGAGGTCGATGCGCCCGTCGGCGTCTTCGGGGATGACGACCACCTCGGCGAGCGACTCGCGCCAGGGCAGCTCGTTGGAGTGATGCTCGTAGGGCCCGATGAAGACCACCGGGCGCTCGTGCGGCGCGATGTGTGCCGCCAGGCGGTGCCGGTCGTCCAGCCCTGCCGGCAGCCTGATCTCGAGGCAGTCGATCAGCCGATCGATCGCGCCGGTCGAGCCCGAACCGGCAAACAGCACGACATGCTCGTCGCGGTTCGCGCCTACTGCCTCGCGGATGATCTCGCGCGCGTCGTCGCGAAAGCGCGTCGTCTGCAGCCCCGTGCCCGAGGATTCGGTGTGCGTGTTGGCGTACAGCGGCAGGACGGCGTCGCGCAGGTAGTCCTCGATGAACGCGAGCGAGCGGCCCGAGGCCGTGTAGTCGGCGTAGGTCACGCGGCGCAGCCCGAACGGGCCGGGCACGGCCTCGTCGGCGCCGATGACCGCGGCGCGGATCGTCTCGATGAGTGCTTCGGCGCCGTCCGGTTCCATGGCGCCGATTCTGCCGAGCGGCCCATGAACGGAATCTTCTCTTTCACTGCGGGTTTGCCTGTAGATTGGAGAAAATCATCCACCGGGCTAGCCGAGGCGAGGTGAAAGTTGGACACCACCGACAAGCGAATCCTCGAGATGCTGCAGCGCGACGCCGCGCTGGCCCTGACCGACATCGCCGCGCGCGTGCACCTGTCGCCTACCGCGTGCTGGAAGCGCATCCACAAGCTCGAAGCGGCCGGCGTCATCCGCGGGCGCGTGGCGCTGCTCGACGCGGCGCGGCTCAACGTCGGCGTCACCGTGTTCGTGGCCATCAAGACCAACCAGCACAACGCCGCCTGGCTGGACAAGTTCGCCAAGGTCGTGGGCGCGATCCCCGAGGTGGTGGAGTTCTATCGCATGAGCGGCGACATCGACTACCTGCTGCGCATCGTCGTGCCCGACATCGCCGGCTACGACGCCGTCTACAAGCGCCTGATCCGCGGCACCGACCTCTTCGACGTGAGCTCGAGCTTCGCGATGGAGCAGATCAAGTACACGACGGCGCTGCCGCTGGACTACGCCTGATCGACAGCGGCTGCCCGCGCCCGGCCCCTGGGGGCGCGATCACAACCCGAAGATGCGCTGCGCGTTGCCGCTGAAGACCTGGCGCGCTGTGCCTTGCGGCAACGCGGCCACGCGGGCGCGGCAGCCGGCCATGTCGCCGATGTTGTGTGGGTAGTCCGAACCGAAGAGCACGCGCTCCGACGAACCGG